>NZ_CP084742.1:5257500-6457500 GCF_020520285.1 Pseudomonas sp. L5B5 | reverse complement strand
GAATTTTGCTTTCGCACCTCATTTGGCACTGATATTTCCTACCTAACAGGCTCCACCCCCCGTCTTTCCTACCTCACCCTGTTTCTTCCCTCTTCTTCCCACCAGTTTCCTTTAGTGCCATATCTCTCACTGCCTCACAAACAGGTGGGTCTGGCCGGCCACCAGCCAGTCCCCCAGGCACGGTTGCAGGTGCGCCAGGCAATACAGGAGTTGCCATGCCTGGGCATAGGGAAAATCCAGCAGGCGCAGGCTTAATCCCATGTTGCATCGTGTCGGCGAACGCCGTTCAAGCGCAGGCTCCAGCCGAGGTTGAGTCCGGCGGCCGCCAGGAGGATCGCCACGCCGCCCAGGATCTGCAGCCCGTCCAGCCGGTGATCGAAGGCCAGCCAGTCCACCAGCACCGCCATCAATGGGTAGATGAACGACAAGGCCCCCACCAGCACCGTGGACAGCCGCTGGATGGCCCCATAAAGCAAGGTCGACATCAGCCCGGTGTGAATCACCCCGATCGTCATCAAGTAGATCCACGCCTCCCCGGCCGGAACCGCGCGGGCCCCGAGCGCGAAGGGAGCGCTGAGCAGCAGGCCGACCAGCATCTGGATCAGCACGATCAAGGGTGCAGGAACCTCGCGCAACTGCTTGGTGGTCGCCGCGGCAATGGCATAGAAGAAAGCCGCGCCCAAAGCCAGCAGGATGCCGACCAGGTAGTTGCCCTCGCCCCTCCCCGAATCAGGCCGAGCGCAGACGATGAACAGCATCCCGGCGAATGCCAGGGCCAGCCAGCCGAACTTGCCCAGCGTCAGGCGTTCGCCGAACAGCAGCGCGCCCAAGCCCACCAGCATGAACGGCTGGGTGTGATAGACCACCGTGGCCACTGCAATCGACGCCTGGCTGTAGGCACTGAACAGCAGCATCCAGTTGAGCATCAGGGCGCAACCGCCCAGGGCGATCAGCGCCAACTGCCGCCCGCTCAGGCGCAGGCCGCGCAACAGGCCCAGGGCGGCGCAGGCCAGCAGCATCGCCAGTGCTCCGAAGACACAGCGCCAGAACACCACGATCCAGGGCGCCTGTCCCGAACCCACCACCAGCCAGCCCACGGTGCCGGAAATCACCATGGCCGCGACCATCTCCAGGGTTCCCCGAGTCTTCATATCCATCCTGTGCGTCCCGCTTGCCGGCGCCAGCGGCGCACCGGCATGAGAAACTCCGGGGCGCAGCGAGCACTATTCATTAAAATGAACGATCGACCGCCATAATGAACATCCCGAATTATGCCCGTCAAGCCTTTCAAGGATGATTTAATAGACGCCATGAACGATAAAACGAACGACCTGCCGCATTCCTCCCCCATCGGCCTGCTGGCCATGGCGATCAAGCGCGAGCGCCTGAACGCTGGGCTGTCCGTCTCGGAATTGGCCAAGCGGGCCGGGGTGGCGAAATCCACGCTGTCGCAATTGGAAGGCGGGGTGGGCAACCCCAGTATCGAGACCCTGTGGGCCCTGGCCATGGCCATGGGGTTGCAAGTCACCCGGTTCCTGGAACAGCCCACACCGCAGTTGAAGGTGATCCGCGCCAACGAAGGCGTGACCGTGCACGCCGAGGACGCCCCCTACGCCGCAACGCTACTGGACAACTGCCCGCCCGGCGCCCTGCGCAACCTCTACCGAGTGCTCGCCCAACCCGGTCGGCAACGCCTGTCCCGGGCCCACCCGCCGGGCACGGTGGAGCATGTTCTGCTGTGTCGCGGCCGGGCCCTGGCCGGCCCCCTGGATCAGCCCCTGTGCCTGGAACCCGGGGACTACATCAAGTACAGCGCCAGCAGCGCCCACCTGTTCGAGGCCCTGGAGCCCGACACCCTGGCGCTGATCGTGATGGAACACCCCTAGGCACCGGGACCGGGCCACGGCAAAACAGGCATTTATCCGGGCGGCCAATTCTGGAATCATCAGGGTTTTGCCGCCACAGGACCGAGCCTCGATGCCACCTCTACCCCGCCTGGCCACTGCCCTTCTCGGCCTGCTGCTGGGCAGCCTGGCCGCCAATGCCGCCCAGGCTCCCGAACCCCATATCTACTACAGCATGGTGCCCGGCCATTACCTGTTCATCGGCAAGGAGCCCGACGGTGGCCCGACCTATTCCGGCACGGCAGTGATCCGCTTCGAAAACCAGGCCCTGACCCTGGTCAAAACCCTCAATGGCCAGACCACCACGGCCATTGGCAAGGTGGAACGGGCAGTGATGGGCGAGGCCAACGTGTTGCGCTTCAGTTGGCCGGGACACAGCTCCACCTGCCTGGTGCGTGGCGACCTGGACAACTACTCGCGCCTGACCTGCTACTGGGTCAAGGCCGGTATCGAGCACCTGGAGCCTGGCCTGGAAGCCTACTTCCCCACGGAAACTTGGCCCGGCCACCAGCACGAGTAACGGTCGCGCTCGTCTCTACCAATTGTGCTGGTTGTTGCGTGATGAGCTGAGCAGTTGCTGGGCCAGGTGCACCGCTGACAGGGGCGAGGCGCTGTGCAGCAAGGGATAACCCCAGAACTTCTCGTAATTGCCGGCAAAGGCCTCGACGCCGGCCCGGGCTTGCGGGTCCGGGGCGATCACGATCATCGCCTTGATCCAGCGCCGGATCGTTGCCTTGTTGCGTTTCATCCACAACGCCCCCTGCTTGAGCCGGGCCCGGCTTTGCTCGCTGGCACGCTCCTGTGGATCGGGCATGCCCTCGCTCAACAAGACGAAGGCATGCCCGCGCGTCATGAGTTGTTCGAGTTGCTGGAACGGGTCGGTTTCAAACGCCGGGTCCGGGGCGGCATGACGCATCCAGACCATGGGAAAATGCTGGTGATCGAAGTACATGGGACACCTCTCGAAAGAGCTTAAACAAGAATCACTATCATCTTCGAGAGAAAAAATGTCTGCATCAGTCAATATCGACAATTTATTGATCAATCCAGCCAAAGCTGGGCATTCCACATCCAGCGACCTTAGATCCCAGACGGTCGGCCGATCGCTGAAGGCCCTGCGGGCCTTGGCGCAGCCTCGCAAGCTCGACAGCGGCTACAGATCGCACCGCCGCTTCGTGTAGCCGCTGCCGCAGGCTGCGCACGGGCGCGTAGCGCTCGTAAATCCCAGGTGGCCGGCCAGGTGCCGCAGCGGTTACAGGGGATACGGGGTAAGCGTGTTCACAGGTCGTGGTCCAGGATCTGTCGGCGTTCGGTAAAAAACCGCCCCGGGGGCTGGCCCACGGCCTTCTTGAACATGCGGATGAAGGCACTGGCGCTGTCGTAGCCCAGGGTCAGCGCCACTCGCTCCACCGAGTCGCCGCGTCCCAATTGCTTGAGCCCCAGCAGGATATGCAACTGGCGCTGCCACCGACCGAAACTCAGGCCGGTTTCGGCCAGGATCAGGCGACTCAGGCTGCGCTCGCTGAGACCGATCAGTTCGCCCCACTGCTCGAGACTATGGCGCCGTTGCGGCTGCTCGAGGATCTGCTGGGCCAGACGGCGCAACTGGGCGTGGCGGGGCATGGGCAAGTGGATCTGCTCCCTGGGAGCAACGGCCAGTTCGTCCAGGGCCACCGCCATCAGCCGCCCCTCGGCGCCGTCCAGGTTGTACAACTGCGGCAACTGCGCGCAACGCCGCAACAGCTCCTGCAACAGCGGTGACACCGCCAGGGTGCAGCAGGCATCGGGCAGGTCCCGAGCCTGTTCCGGCTCGACGAACAGGCAGTACCCCTGGGCATGCTCCAGCCCCTGGACCCGATGGGCGATGCTGCTGGGAATCCACACGGCGCACTGCGGTGGGGCCAACCAGAGGCCCTCGGCGCTTTCACAAATGAACACCCCGGCCAGTGGAAACAGCAACTGCGCCTTGCGGTGACTGTGCCAGGGCTGCTCCCAACGCTCCGCCTGGGCCGAGATCCGCAAAGCGCACACCGGACGCGGGATGGCGTCCGGATCCTGAAGTTCGTCTTGCTGGTTGAACATGGCAGCCTGCCCTCACGTCTCGTGGCTCGATGCCCCTGGCGGCGACCAAGGCTGCGCGGCACGGCCAGGCATTGTGCCCAGCATCCAGGCCCTGGCCAAGGGCGATCCATGGAGCCGCAGAAGTTCTCAGGGAACGTGACGGGCCATCTGCTCCAGCAGCCAGCCCCTGAAGGCCGTCATCGCAGCGGTCTCGGCCCGGGATTGCAGGCGGGTCAGCCAGTAGCTGCCGGTGACGATACCCACAGCGAAGGGCTGCTCCACGGCGCCACTGGCCAGTTGCCGCTCGAACATCAGGGGCGGCGCCAGGGCCACGCCCATGCCCTGCAGGGCGGCTTCGAGCATGCCCAGGGACGAATCGAAAACGATGCTCTGGGGCAACAGCGCATGGGCTCCCAGACCTGCTGCCTGGAACCATTGCGGCCATTCATCGGTGCGGTAGGAACGCAACAGGGTCTGCCCCAACAGGTCCGAGGGGGTCTGCAATTGGCGGGCGATCTCGGGGATGCACAACACCGACAGCGGCGCCTGCATCAGCTGCATCGCATCAGTGCCGTGCCAGGCCCCGCTGCCAAAACGGATGGCATAGTCCAGGCCCTCGGCCGCCACGTCCACCCGGTTGTTGTTGGTGCTCAGGCGCAGGTCGATGTAGGGGAAACGCGCCTGGAAATCCGCCAGGCGCGGTAGCAGCCAGCCCACGGCAAAGGTGCCCACCGCCCCCACCGTCAGCACTTCGCGATAATGTCCGCCGTCGAAGCGCCCCAGGGTCTGGGCGATGCGGTCGAAGCATTCGCGCAGCACCGGCAGCAGGGTCTCGCCTTCGCTGGTAAGCATCAGCCCCCGGGGCAAGCGCTTGAACAAGGTGACGTTGAGCTGCGTCTCCAGGCTCTTGACCTGGTGGCTGACGGCGGCTTGGGTCACGCACAGCTCGATGGCCGCGCGGGTAAAGCTCAAATGGCGCGCCGAGGCTTCGAAGGCTCGCAGCGCATTCAACGGCAAATGAGGACGAAGCATACCGATACCTTAATTTTTCTAATGGCTCCTGCGAAATATCGTCGTTTGTCGATCACACGCAGACTGCCTAGATTAGCCTCGCTCGCTCAGCACCCTGCCCGCTCCTGCCAGCCAGCAAACCTGCACGAGTCACGTGTCCTGGGGGTAGCCAAACAGCCCCCCAAGGTCGGAGAGCCGCTTGGAACACCGCGGCCAAAACAATCAGAACACATGGAAAACCAGCCATCATGCGGCAAACAACCTTGACCGGATTGACCCTGACCAGCGCCTGCGCGCTGCTCCTCGGCGCCTCCCAGGCCCTGGCCGGAACCAGCGCCGACCTCTCATTGAAAACCACCGTTGACGCCACCATCCGCCCCCTGATGCACCAGCAGGGCATCCCCGGCATGGCGGTGGCGATCATGAGCAACGGCCAGCGACATTACTTTAACTACGGTGTTGCGTCCAAGGACAATCAGCAGCCGGTGGACAACGACACCCTGTTCGAGGTGGGGTCGGTGAGCAAGACCTTCACTGCCACCCTGGGCGCTTATGCCCAGGCCAGCGGCAAGCTGGCCCTGCAGGACATCGCCAGCCAGTACCTGCCAGCCCTGCGCGGCAGCGTCTTCGACGGTGTCAGCCTGCTGCAACTGGCCACCTACACCGCCGGTGGCCTGCCGCTGCAATTCCCTGACGAAGTCCAGGGCGAAGCCAAGACCCAGGACTACTACAGCACCTGGAAACCGCGCTTCGAACCCGGCACCCAGCGTCAGTATTCCAACCCCAGCATCGGCCTGTTCGGCTACCTGGCTGCCCGCAGCCTGGGCCAGCCATTCGACCAGTTGATGGAGGGCACGCTGTTTCCCAAGCTGGCCCTCAAGCACAGCTACATCCACGTACCCAAGGACCAGTTGAAGCACTATGCCCTGGGCTATGACAAGCAGGACAAGCCGATACGCCTCGGCTCCGGCCCCCTGGATGCCCAGGCGTACGGGGTGAAGACCAGTGCGCCGGACCTGTTGCAGTTCGTTGCCGACAACCTGCAGCCGGGCGAGCTCGACGACACCCTGCAAAAAGCCCTGGCCAGCACCCAGAGCGGCTACTACCAGGTAGGCGACATGACCCAGGGCCTGGGCTGGGAACGCTATGCATACCCTGTACCCCTGGCGCGCCTGATGGCCGGCAACTCATCGCAGATGGCCCTCGAACCCCACCCGGTGCAATGGCTGAACCCGGCCCAGCCGCCCAAGACCGACGCGCTGTACAACAAGACGGGGTCCACCAACGGCTTCGGTGCCTACGTCCTGTTCGTGCCGGGCAAGCAGATCGGCATCGTGCTGCTGGCCAACAAGAATTACCCCAATGAGGAGCGGATCAGGGCCGCCCACGCCATTCTCGGAGCCCTGGACAGCGCCAGGTAACGGATCGCAACCTGACGCCCAGCACCGCGGCATGACCAGACGCCACGCGCCGACAACGGCAGCGTGGCGCCTGGCTTGTCGCCTCGGCCGTGGCGCCTAGACTCAAGGAATCCCCTCGACCGTTTACCCGGGCGACGTTGGACAAAGGTGGATTTATCGCGCCACGACATGGCTCCAGCGCCCCAGGAATGTCAGG
Organism: Pseudomonas sp. L5B5; assembly: GCF_020520285.1. Lineage (NCBI taxonomy): Bacteria > Pseudomonadati > Pseudomonadota > Gammaproteobacteria > Pseudomonadales > Pseudomonadaceae > Pseudomonas > Pseudomonas sp. L5B5. Next base: position 6,450,907 of record NZ_CP084742.1, on the reverse strand, counting down.
GCCCGGGCCTGTGCGCTGAACCTTCCACGCCGCTTTCCGGTCGATAACTGCAACCAGGCCCGGGGTGCCGGCGTGTTCGCGCCGGTGACCGGCCGGGTACTTCAGCCGCCGGAGAGACGCCCCCGTGATCACGACAATGCAAATCGCCAGAATCAAAGCCTGGGGTGCCCATGGCTTCACCGCGACCGGAGTGGTCAGCGCCCTGCTCGCGACCCTGGCGCTGTTCGATAACCAGCCCAAGGCCTGCCTGTTGTGGCTGGGAGTGGCGCTGCTGGTGGATGGTGTCGACGGCTCCCTGGCACGCAAGGTCAAGACCAGCTCGGTGCTGCCCAACATCGACGGTTCGGTACTGGACCTGGTGATCGACTACCTGACCTACGTGTTCATCCCGGCGCTGTTCATCTACCGCTACATTCCCCTGCCGGAATACAGCGCCCTGCTGGCCACCTCGCTGATCCTGCTATCGTCGCTGCTGTGCTTCTGCAACGTCAACATGAAGAGCCACGACAATTACTTCCAGGGATTCCCCGCAGCCTGGAACGTGGTCGCCCTGTGCTTCTACCTGATCGAGCCGGGCCCCTGGACGAGCCTGCTGAGCATTTTCATCCTGGCCCTGCTGACGGCGACCCGGGTGCAGTTCCTGCATCCGTTCCGGGTGCGCAAGTGGATGCCGCTGAACATCATCGTCACCTTCGTCTGGTTGCTCAGCGGCGCCCTGCTGATTCTCGGCCACCCGCAGCACAACCCGGCGATCATGGGCCTGTGGCTGGCCGCCTCGGCCTATTTCCTCGGGATCTGCCTATGGCGCTCGGCGCAGGAGTGGCTGGGCAAGGGTTCTTGAAGCGACGCCATCAACAATGACTTTAGAGAGGGAAGGAGGCTGAGGCCTCCTTCCCTCATGTCTGCGCTCGCAACTTCCATTCAGCCCATGATGCGTATCCGGTAGGCTGTCGACAACGACTGCCGAGCCAGGAAACACATGAGCCACCTGCCACTTATCGATCTTTATCCCATCAGCGATGAGCCACCCTCGCCATGGGAAGTCAGCTTGCATCAAGCGGCTCTCCAGAACGGTTGGCCCACCCAGCCATTAAGAGAACAGCAGACAGTCAACGATGCCCGGGAACTGGTCATCCATACCCTGCACCACTACTCACTCTCGGGAATCATCAGTGAGCTGCACCGCCAGCTCAAAGCCCACCCTCATCTGCAGCAGGCCAAGTCGGAAATGCCCTACCTGAAGGATTCCGAGCCACTGCGGCAGTATCAAAAAGGCTCGGACAAGTTTCCTTTGGCGACGTTGAACGATGAAGTCAGGCGCCACGGCAAACTCCTGGCTCCCCGCCAGGTGCTGTTCCACGGTGGCTCCTGCGGGCCAAATGATGTCGAATCCTTCGTCACCAACCGTCCGTTATCGACCTCGCTCTGCCCACAGATAGCCGCCTGGCATGCCTACAACGACCTGCTGCCTGCCCCCAACCCTGCCCCCGCGATATGGATCCTGGAAGCTCCTTATGGCAACAAAAAAGCGGTGATCTACCGCAAAGGCGGGGCAGGCATGGAAAATGAACAGGAGGTTCTGATCGAGTCGGGTGCCACCATCAGCCCCTGGCGCCAGTTCAACGTCCGCACCCCATCGGCCAACGTCCTGGTGATCGAAGCGACCTTGACCTGAGAGAGACGGGGTGCGGCATGACGGGTGCCCGGCGCTAAAGGTCAGAACGCCAGCTTGTAGCCGATGGAAAACAGCATAACCGCCAGGCACGGACGCAGGATCTCATCGGAGATCCGGCCGGTCATGTGGCTGCCGAGCCAGATGCCTGGCAGCGACCCCATCAGCAGGAAACCCAGCAGGTGCCAATCCATGTTGCCCATGCTGGCGTGGCCCAGGCCCGCCACCAGGGTCAGTGGCACGGCATGGGCGATCTCGGTGCCCACCAGGCGCTTGGTCGCCAGGAACGGATAGAGCAGGAACAGCGCCACGGTGCCCAGGGCCCCGGCGCCGATGGACGTCAGGGCAACCATGCAGCCCAGGATCAACCCGGTCACCACGGTGAGGAGTTTGAGGCCCCTGGGGCTTGGCCGGTAGTCGCCGCCATGGCGCTGGGCGAAGGCCATGAGCCTTTTCTTGAACACGATGGCCAGGGCCGTCAGCAGCAGGACCACCCCCAGCCCCTGCTTGATCACCGCATTGAGGGACTGGGGATCGGTGTGCAGGTTCTTCAGGAACCACAGGGTCAGCAGCACCGCCGGCACGCTGCCCAGGGTCAGCCAGCCGGTGATGCGCCAATCGATGTTGCGATGCTTCTGATGCACCAGCACGCCACCGGACTTGGTAATGGCGGCATACAGCAGGTCGGTGCCCACGGCCGTGGCTGGATTGATCCCGAACCACAGCAGGATCGGGGTCATCAACGAACCGCCCCCCACCCCTGTCATACCCACGATGAACCCGACGATCAGGCCTGCGACGACAAAACCGAAATTACCCACATCCATCAAATAAAGCCCTACACATCACGCGGCCAGGTGAAAAACTGGCGGCAGCATAGCGGCTAAAGCTTATGACCATTTATATGAATAAAATCTAACGTTATAACCGGCCAACCCGCTTCAATGCGCCAGGCGCATGCCACGGCAGCGCTGCTTGCATCCCGTACACGGCTACACCGCCTGCTGCGCTCCCTGACTGCAGCGCACCATGGCGTCCCCGCGCCCGGTTGCATACCCCGGCCAGCGCATCCGGTATCCTGCTGGGCGCTCGCCGGCATGCCCGGCCCAGCGCGCCCCGTGCTCCCAAGGAAGGCCCATGACATCCGCCGACACCCCCTACCTGATCGAACAGCAACGCATTCGCTTCAGGCGCCTGAGCCTGCACCAGCAGCCCGAAGCCGCCAACTGGGGACTGGCGCTGTCCGGTGGCGGCATCCGCAGCGCCACCTTCTGCCTCGGGGTCCTGCAGGCGATGGCGCGGGCTCCGGCCCCCGGCACCCCTGCCGACGGTGCTGCGCAACCTGGGCAAAGCGCCCGGGAGAACAGCCTGCTGTCGCGCTTCGACTACCTGTCCACGGTCAGTGGCGGCGGCTACACCGGCAGCTTCTTCTCCAGCCTGTTCCTGCCTGGCCGCTTGCGGCCCGCGGACGCCCAGGACCCGGTGGGCCAGGCGGCACGCGACGCCTACCAGACCCTGCGCTACGAACCGCCGGGACGCATCAGCACCGGTGTCGATTACGCCGAGCGCCCGGTAGGCCAGGGCCCAGCGGCCTGGCTGCGGGAAAACGGCCGCTACCTGACGCCCACCGGCGCCGGCGACATGCTGTATGCCCTGGCCATGACCTGGCGCAACTGGCTGTCGCTGCACGCCATGCTCGGCCTGCCGATCCTGCTGGTGCTCAGCCTGCTGAGCCTGTTCCAGGTGCTGAGCCACAGCAGCCTGCTGCTCTGGCCGCTGATGGCCGCCCTGCTCTTCGCCCTGCCCTGCGCCGTGGCGTACTGGCTGGTGATCCCCCGCGGCGACCTGGACCAGCCCCCCCAACTGGCCAACGCCGCTTACCGCAGCCTGCTGGCGATCGTCGCCGGCCTGTGGCTGGCCGGCGGCCTGGCCTATGGCGTGGCCCAGTGGCAGGCGGCGGGCGGCCTGGCCCTGGCTGGGGCCCTGATCGGCAGCAACGCGTTGCTGATCACTCGCCGGCTGGTGCGCAGCCTGGCGAACAACCGCGACCCGGGCAAGGACAGCCGGTGCCAGAACTGCGTGCGCAACTACCGGGTCCAGATCACCCGCGCCCTGGGCCGGGCCATGGTCGCGGTCACGGGCCTGGCGTTCCTCGCCCTGCTGGTGAGTGGCGCGCAGCTGCTGTACGGCTACCTGCAGGCGTATCGGGCCCTGGGGGCCATGGCATTGCTGGTGGGGGTCCTGTGGCTGGTCCGCCGCCTGGTGCTGCTCAAGGACGAAAAACCGCTGCCGGGCTGGATGCGCAAGCTGCCCCTGGACGTGCTGGCACTGATTGCCGGTGGCCTGCTGCTGACCCTGCTGTGCCTGTGTTGGGCGTTGCTGGTGCAGTGGGTGGCCCACGACGGTGGCGTGGTGGCCTATGACTCGGCGGCGGCCTGGCGCCTCCTGGCCCTGAGCCTGCTGGCGGCACTGCTGGTCTGTGCCAGCGGGCGTTTCATCGGTTTTCTCAATACGTCGTCGCTGCAGGCCTTTTACAGCGCGCGGCTGACCCGGGCCTATCTCGGGGCGTCCAATGGCCGGCGCTTCAACGGTCCGGCGCAGCAACGCCGTACCTACCTGAGCGTCGCCGAACCGATGTCCAGCGACGACCTGTCACTGCAGCAGTACTACGCCACCCCCAGCGCCGGGCCGGTGCACCTGATCAACATCACCATGAACCTGACGGTGGACCCCGCCGAACAGCTGGTCCAGCGCGATCGCAAGGGCCAGCCGCTGTGCATCGCCCCCAACTGGGCCCCCGCCCTGGACGGTACCTGCATGCCCTGCGACGGTCCGGCCGAAGGCTACACCCTGGACGGCAAGCCCTACCGCCGCGACCTGCGCCAGGCACCGGCCTCGGAAATCATGCTGCCCCTGAGCCTGGGCCAGTGGATCGGCGTCTCGGGCGCCGCCTTCAGCACCGGCCTGGGCCGGGCCACCAGCCTGGGCATGTCACTGGTGCTGGGGCTGGCCAACATACGCCTGGGGATCTGGTGGCCCAGCCGCTTCCTCGACCCTGGCCAGCAGCATTGGGTCCGCCAGGACCTCAAGCCCTGGACGTACTACAGCACCCAGGCCTATCTGTTCTATGAGCTGACGGCGCGATTCCACGGCTACCGCCGCGACTACCAGTACCTGTCCGACGGCGGGCACTTCGAGAACACCGCCACCTACGAGCTGCTGCGCCGGGATCGCCAGGTCCGGCTGATCGTGACCTGCGACAGTGGCTGCGATCCGGACTACCGCTTCGACGACCTGGCCAACCTGGTGCGCCTGGCCCGTATCGACCAGGCCCTGGAAATCCGCGAGGACCCGGGCGTGCTCCAGCATCCGCAGCTCAAGGCGCTGTTCGCCAGCCAGGAGGAGTTCCGCCAGCCGGCGACGACCGCCAGCCGCCAGTGCGCACTGCTGCTCAACGTGCATGCCCGTGCAGCGGGATGCGAGGCGGGCATGGCGGCCCAGCCCCATTGCCGGATCCTGGTACTCAAGCCACGCCTGATCGCCCGGCTGGCCCCTGACGTGCTCAATTACGCCCGCAACAACCCGGGCTTTCCCCACCAGAGCACCGTGGACCAGTTCTTCGACGAAGCGCAGTTCGAAAGCTACCGGCAACTGGGCCTGGAGATGGGCCAGGCACTGTTCGGCCAGAGTGGCCAAGCCAATGAAATGGCCGAGGCCCTCTGGCGCTACCTCGACGGCAACGAGTCAGAGCGTGAAACCGCCGACCTCAGCGCGGCCGATGCGCCTTGACCGCTTCCAGCCACTGCGCGTCCAGGCGCTCCTGCTGCGGGTCGATGTCCTTTTCTGCCAGCAGCGCCAGGTGCCGCTCCACCTCGCCGAGCATCTGCCCATGGGCGCTGGAGTTGGCGTCCAGCTGATGCATCTGGGCCAGCCCCAGATGATAGAAACGCAGCAGCTTGAGGGCCGCCGGGTCACCGGCGGCAACCCCGGCCGTGACCTGGTGCATGACGTTGGTCACCCGCATCAGGCTGCGCTTGAGGCGCCAGCCATAGACCGCCGCCGCCATCCACGGTTGCTGCCAGAACACACAACGCACCAGGGCCGCGCAGACCAGCAAGCCCACGCCGACCCCCAAGGCGTTCCAGACCAGGTTGTCACCGCCGCTCTGGCCGAACAGCGCCACGGCGGTGCTGGCAAACAGCATGGCCAGGGCAATGAACACCAGCGCGATGATCAGGGTGCTGCGGCGGGTTTGCCGACGGTAGAGCTCAGGGTCCTGGGGGGTGATGACGAACATGGCGCGATGGGCTCCACTGGCTGAAGAAAGGGGCGGGCATTATCACCGCTGCCTGGCGAATCGGTGACGAAATTCGCCGGCCAGGGCGTAAATATCCCAAGGCATTGATCCAGGTCGGTGTATTCATCCCCGGTCTCCCTGGCGGCGCCCGGGCCGCAGCGACCGGCCCAGGCGCCGCCAGCCCAGCACCACGCCGCTGACGCTGATCAGCAAACCGCCGGCGCTGAACAGCAGCATCCACACGTCCCACAGGGGCCGGTTGCCCAGCAGTGGCAACCAGTCCCAGCTGTGCAGCAGGGCGAACAGCCAGCGCGAAGCTCGCCGTGGCTGATCCAGCTGCCCCACCACCGCGCCGGTGTAGAGGTCCAGGTGCAACCAGGTACGCGCCGGATCATCAAAACGCAGTCGCAGCACCGGCAGGCGCTGCTCCAGGTGACCGAGCATGCTCTGGGGCTCCCGGGCGTAGTAATAGAAGTCGTAGGCCTGAAGTTGCTCGGCCTGCACCGCCCACTCGGGAGCCATGGCCTGGGCCGCCTGTTGCAGGGTCTGCGGGGCAAACTGGTGCAGGACCCGGTCGGTGGTCATGTCCAGGATTCGTGTGTGCCCGGCGCCGTCGAAACCGATCACATAACCCCGGCCGGCGATCATCCGCCACTCCAGCTCCCGCACACGTAGCCCGTCATCGGCAAAACGCTGCAGGGCCTGGCGGGCACTCAAGGGAAAGGCCGCCGCGTCGAGCGCCGCCCCCTGGTATGCCGCCAGCGACAGCGGCCGGGCACTGCTGAAGACCTTCCACGGATTCATCGACATCAGCCCGCTGAAAACCCAGGTAATGACCAGCACCCCGAACAGCAGGCCGCCCACATGATGCCAACGGGCGAAGCCCTGGTAGGGTGAGTGCGAGCCGTTGCGATAAGGCCGCCCGAAGCGCCAGCGCAGCACCCCGACCGCCAGGCCGAGCACCGCCATCAGCGTCGCCCCCAGGGACAGGTAAATGACGATCGGCCCCCAGGCGCCATCGATGCCGATACCTCGCAGGGCATACAACCAGTGCAGCCAGGCACCGATCCAGTTCCAGGCGCGCTCATTGGCCGTGGCATCGCGCACCACTTCGCCAGTGCTGCCGGAGACGTACAGCAGCCGCCCTTGGGCATCGGCAACCGCCACCCGATGCAGGGGCCTGTCGCCGTCCAGGGCCCGGGACAGGCTCCAGGTGTCCTGCTCGACCACACCACGATCGCTCGCCGCCACCCCGGGAGCGAACTGGCGAGCCGCGGCCAGCGCCTGTTGCAGATCAGTCGGGGGAGCGGGCAGCGCACTTCGGGCATCCACTGCCACCTTGCGCCCGCCCGGGTACTGCAGGACATAACGCGGGGCTCCGGCCACCGTAAGCAGGCGAATGCCTGTGGGTGGCTGCCCGGTTGCGGCTGCCACCAGCACCTGGCCCAGGCTGGCGCCCTCCTCGTCCAGGACCAGGGGCGGCAAATGAGCCAGGTGTTCGGCGGGTGTCAGCTTGGGATAACCGACATACAGCATCACGGCCCCGGAAACGAACCACAGGGCCATGAACAGGCAAGCGACGATTCCCAGCCATCGGTGCCAGAGATACAGGTAACGCTTCATAACACGCATCTCGCAGAGGCGCGGGGTGCCTTCAGGCACCTCGCAGGTTCAGGTCAAAACCGCGTTTGCAGCGCCAGTTCGAAGGTCCGCGGCGCTCCCAGGTACAGCTGGGTAGACGCAGTGCTGCGGGCGTACACCCGGTCGGTGAGGTTGCGCACCCGGGCAGTGATCCGCGTGTCGGCATCGATCCGGTACCCGACGAATGCACCGAACAGGGCATAACCCGACGCGTAGCGGGTGTTGGCCGCATTGGCGTACATCGACGACACATAACGGCTGTCGGCGCCCACCTGCCAGGACGGCGTCAGGTCATAGGTCAGCCACAGGTTGGCGACCTTCTCGGGGATATTCGTGGGGCGGTTGCCCTTGCGCGACACCGGCCGGCCGCCGACGTTTTCATAGAACTCGTCGTACTGGGCGTCGACATACGCGAAGTTGCCCTCGGCCAGCAGCCTGGGCGTGACCCGCAAGGACGCGGCCAGCTCGACCCCGCGTGAAGACTGCTGGCCCACCGGTTGGCTGTTGCCGGGATTGGCCGGGTCAGCGGTGGACAGGTTCTTGCGCTCGATGCGGTAGGCCGCCAGGGTGGCCGAGCCACGACCCTCGAGGAAATCGAACTTGCTGCCAATCTCCCACTGGTTGCCGGTGCTGAGGTCGAAGTTGCGCACCTGGCCATAGCTGGCGGTGGTCAGGACACCGGCCGGCGGGTCGGCCGCGGTGCTGTATTGCACGTAGACGTTGGCCGTCGGCGTCAGCTCGTAGACCAGGCCCAGGCGCCCGGTGGTGGGCCGGTACTTGCGCTGGAAGAACGCCGGGTTGGCTTCGTTGACGGCCCGGTAGTTGGTCACTTGCAGGTCGATCCGGTCGTGGCGCAGGCCACTGAGCAGCGACAGGCGCTCGGTGAGTTGCAGGCGGTTTTCCAGGAACAGCGCCCAGGTATCCACCTGGTTACTGCGGTTCTTCTCGAAGCTGCGGCGTACCCCTGGCAAGCTCCAGAAGCTGCCGGGGTCGAAGCGGTCCGGGTCGAGGCTGTCCACCGGGCCAGGCAAGGACAGCGGGTAGTTGCTCATGACGTTGTGGCTGTAGTCGACGCCTGCCGACCATTGGCTGTCCAGGCCGAACAGGCTGGCGTGGTGCAGCAGCTCGAAGCGGTTGCCATTGAGCTCCTGGGCATGGCGCTGGAGCAAGATGCCGGATCGCACCACTTGGGTGTTGTCGTCGTTGTAGGCGTAGTTCTCCACGTTGCGGTATTCGCGATCGGCGTTGTAGTGATACAGGGTATTGCGCAGGGAGGTGGCATCATCGACCTGGTAATCGATGATCGAACGCAGCCAGCGCACCCGCTGCTCGTAACGGCCGTCGCTGACGTTGTAGTTCTCGAAGCGTCGGCTGCGGTCCACCTGCATCTTGCCTTCCAGGGGGGCCAGGGCCGGTGTGCCCCAATAGGGGCTGTCGACGCGCTCATCCTGGTATTCGAAGGCCAGGGTATGGGACAGCTGGTCGTTGACGTCCGTCAGCAGGGAAAACGCCAGGGTCCAGGCATCACGCTGTTCGCGATCGATGTAGCCATTGCTGGTGCTCTGGTTCAGGTCCAGCCGCGCGTAGTGCCGGGGGCCCGGACCGGCGTTGAGGGCGTGGTTGAAACCCAGGGACAAGTCGCGACGATCATGGGAGCCATAGCTCATGCGTCCTTCGTTGAACGACTCGCTGCGCGAGGCCAGCTTGGTGATGTAGTTGATGGAACCCCCTACGGCACCCGCGCCATGGAGAAAGCTCGACGGCCCGCCCACCGCCTCCACCCGGTCGTAGATCCAGCTGTCGACCGGCCGTGCGGCGATGGAGTCGTACTGCACGCTGATGCCGTTGAACAGCTGGGTGATCTGCGGTCCGGAGAACCCGCGATAGGACACGAACCCCGGTATGCCTGGTGACGAGGCGGCGTTCATGCCCGGCATGCCCAGCAGCACGTCCTGGGTAGTGGTGGCGCCGCGCTGCTCGATCTGCTGGCGCTCGACCACACTGATCGACGCCGGGGTCTGCCTGGGGGTCAGGCCCAGGCGCGAACCGGTGGTGCCCTGGGCATCGAGTTGCAAGCCGAACTTTTTCTCTTCATCGGCGCTGATGCGCATCTGCGGCAGTTCCAGCGTGCCCTCGGCCAGGGCATTGAAAGACAGGACGCAGCACAATGCCGCGCAACGGGGAGAGCGATACAGGTACTTCATAGTCTCGGACTCGGAAAAAACCATCGAATGCCACCCGCCCGTGGCCACGCGAGCGAGCGCACGGCAACAGGCCAGGAACGGCAAGGACGCGACCGCGATGGGTCGCCGGGGAGCCAGGTCAGCTCAGAGGGGGAGCCCGAGGGTTGAGGGGCGGCCAGCCATAGCGTGGCGGCGCCTTGTCATGCCGCGCGACCCTGGGTCGTTGCGGACGCTGGCGGCGCAATAGCCAGGCCAGGCAAAACAGCAGTCCCAGGCCAAGGGTCACGGCCGAACACAGGGGACAGACCAGGGTATTGAGCCAACCGGCACCCGCCTGGTCACTGAAGTCGGTGTCCACGCTCGGCCCCTGGTTGCCCATGGCGGAGCAGAACTGCCCGCCTACGCCATTGAGCTCCAGGCCGGCCACCTGGCCATGACCCAGGCCGCAGACGAACACGTTGAACAGCACGCAGAAATACAGCGTCCAGGCAACGTGGTGGCGATGGGGTGAGGTGCGAGTCATGGGGCGCAAGATTAACAGCCGGCAACGCCATGGAAAATGACCGTTACATTTTTCCTGGGCACGCCCGCAGCGCTTCGTGTAGCCGCTGCCGCAGGCTGCTCACGGTCCGGCACGGACTGCCCGGGGCTTGCGCGTCCAGCCTGGAACACCGCGATGGCGGGCGCTGCGCCCCCCCCCGGTCGCAGCCTCGCCCGCTCGGCAGCGGCTAGGGGGTTGCGTAGGCGGTCATTGGCGATCCATGGACTTCACCGCCAGGATGCTGCCCGGCATCGAGTACAGCGCCCGTTCGGTGGTGCTGCCGATCAGCCGGCCAAAGCCCGTGCGGTGCACGGTACCCATGACCACGGCGTCCACCAGGTACTCATCGACGAACTGGGCGATGCCCGGCACCGGCGGCCCCATGATGAAGTGACGGAATTCCTGGGGAACGTTGTGTGCATCCCCCAGGCGCTCGAACTCCTTGTGCAAGGAGTCGCGCAGTTCGTCCAGGCAACTGGCGCTCCAGGCCGTGGAGGCTACCGGGGCCACGCCGTCGATCATTGGCATCAGGTCGTAGGCATACAACAGGTGCAGTTGCGCATCGCACTGCAACGCCAGGGCGTTGGCGGTGCGGATGATCTGGGCGTTGAGGCCACTGATCTGGGTGTCGGACTGGGCCGGGTCCACGGCCGCGACGATCCGCCGTGGCAGATTGTTCGGTGCATCGTTGACCAGGTGCACCGGCACGGGCGCATCGCGCAGCAGGTGGCAATCCAGCGGCGTCACGAAGACCCGCTTGAGGACCGATTCCAGGGTCACGTCCTTGATCAGCAGGTCAGGCTTGATTTCGGCGATGCAGTCCAGCATGTCCTTGAGCACCTGGGTGCTCCAGATCACCTGGGTGGTGACCTCAACTCCCTGTTCGCGCATCCATTGCGCCTCCACCTGCAACCAGCGCTCATGGCGTTTCAGGTAAGCCTGGCGCTCACTGTCCTCCAGGTGCTCCTCCCACAGGTAGGTACGTGCTGGTGGCTCGACGAAGAGCAGGGCATGCAGCCTGGCGCCGCTGGCCCGGGCCAGGGCGGCGGCCCGGCGAGCAGCGGGAGACTGGTGCTGTTGGGGATCGGCGATCAGCAACAGACGCTGGTACTGGCTCATGGTGCACCTCCTTGTTTGGCTATGACCTTGAGTGTCGAGCCTGTCGAGCCCGGGCGCCTTGATACGTATCAACGGCAAGCGGCCTTGCGGCCAGGATCAGCCACGCGCGCCCTTCAGGCACAGCGCCAGGGCCAGGACGCCGCACAGACACAGGCTGATCCCCAGGGCCTGGGCCCAGCCCACCAGCAACAGCCCGATGCCGATCAACAGGTAATAGAACAACCCGAACAGCGCCCCGGCGCTGCCCAGTCGATCGCTGTAGGCAGCCAGGGCCGAACCGAGGATATTCGGGATCGCCAGGCCGAAACCCAGCACCACGGCCCCCATCGGCAATACCAGCCACAGGCTGTGCTGCAGGGCCAGCACCCCCAACCCTCCGACCAGCACCGCCAGGGCCGCCAGCACCAACAATTGCCCGCTGTGCCAGCCTCGCCCCAGCAGATGGCGGTTGCACCAGGCACCACAACCGGAAGCCAGGGCCAGCAGCGCACCGCTGTAGCCAAACCACCGCTCGCCCTGCTCCAGGTCGCGGAACAGGAACGGTGCCAGGCTGTAGTAGCTGAGCAGCGCAATGTTGAACAGTGCCACCAGCACGGCCGAACGCCAGATACCGCGATCGCGCAGCATCTGCACCAACGTGCCGGCCAGGGGTGGCAGAGGCTGGGCCGGCGGGCGGGTTTCCGGCAGGGAGTGGGCACTCCAGGCCAGCAGGATCAGGGCCAGGACCAGCAGCCCGGCCAATGTGCCACGATACCCAAAGGCCTGGGCCAGGGCGGAGCCGGCGAACAGGCCGATGGCCGGACTGGCCGCCAGGACCATGCCCACCAGCGAGAACACGCGGATCAGTTCACGCCCCTGGAACAGGTCTCGCAACAGGGTCTGGGTCACCACCGACCCCGCCGCCACACCCAGGGCGGCCAAAGCCTGGCAACACAACAAGGCGCCAAAGCTGTCCGCCTGCAGACCCAGGCACTGGGCCAGGGCATACAGCGCCAGGCCGCCCAGCAGGGCCGGACGTCGACCCCAGCGATCGCTCAGGCGGCCCCACAACACCACCCCGGGCGCAAATCCCAGGAGCAACACCGAAAGGCTCTGGGCCGCCTGCTGCGCAGCCACGCCGAACGCCTGGCCGACATCGGCCAGCGCCGGACTGTAGAGGGTCTGGGCGATCTGCGGAAACATCAGCAGGGCCATGGCCAGGGGCAACAAGGTACGGGGATTCATCGCAGGAAACTCGGCAGGAAACACATGCCGGCGATTCTAGGCAGCCGCTATTGGCGTATTATCGAACTCTTGCCAAAAACTATCGGAAACCAGACAACCATGGCATGGCTCGAGCCCCAGGCGCACTTCGACCCGGACACCTTCAGCGCACCAGTGCTCGGTGTCGCCGCGACCCTGGGCGATCACGACTCCGGCCTGCACCGGCATCGGCGCGGCCAGTTGCTGTACACCCGCCAGGGCTGCACGCGCATCACCCTGGCCGACCGCCTGTGCCTGCTACCACCCTCGCGAGCGGCGTGGATCCCCTCGGGCGTCCAGCACCGTGCCCAGATGCAACAGAGCGTGGACTATCGCTCGCTGTACTTCTGCCCCGAGCTGGCACTGCGGCTGCCGCCTGAAGTGACAGTGATCGACGTCAGCCCGTTGCTGCACGCGGTGCTGGAGCCCATGGCCCAGGCTGCGTTCGATTGCGACTGGAGCCAGGGCCGCTACCCTCACCTGTTGGGTTTGTGCCTGGAAGAAATCAGCACGGCCTCGCACCAGCCGCTGTCCCTGCCCCTGCCCCGGGACAAGCGCCTGCAACCTTTGCTGGAGGACCTGCAACGCCTGCCACCGGAACTGCAGGTACTGGCCACCCGGGTCGGCGCCAGCAGCCGGACCATCGGCCGCATCTTCCAGCGCGAGACCGGCCTGGGCTACCAGCAGTGGCGCCAGCAATGGCGGCTGATGCGCGCCATCGAGTTGCTGGCCACCGGCCGCAGCATCGGCTACAGCGCCTTCGAACTGGGCTTTGCCAGCGACAGCATCTTCATCGCCTTCTTCAAGAGCATGACGGGCACCACGCCCCGGGCTTATTTCAAGTGAAGCACAGGGCATTCAGGCCTGGGGCAATTTGCGAAAACCCACCGCCAGGCGATTCCAACTGTTGATGGTGGAAATCGCCATCGTCAGGTCCACGCACTCGCTGGGGCTGAATTGACTGGTCAACAACTCGTAGTCGGCGTCCGGCGCCTGGGTCTCGCTGAGCCGGGTCAGGGCTTCGGTCCAGGCGAGGGCGGCACGCTCGCGCGGGGTGAAGAACGGGCTTTCGCGCCAGACCGCTACGGCGAACAGGCGACGTTCGGTTTCCCCGTGCTTGAGGGCATCCAGGCTGTGCATGTCGACACAGAAGGCACAGCCGTTGATCTGCGAAGCCCGCAGCTTGACCAGCTCGACCAGGGGCTTTTCCAGGGGTAGCCGCGAGACCGAGGCCTCCAGGGCGAGCATGGCCTTGAGGGCCTCGGGCGAGGCGGTGTAGAAATCCAGGCGAGGTTGCATGGGTGAAACTCCGGGTCAGTCAGGATGTGGCTAAGTTACGTCGGCCCATGGCAGTGGCCAATGACCAATCCGGCGGAACTTGAATAGACCAATGCTCGGTGTTTTCTGTCGCCGCTGCGGTGGGCCTGGATTCCGTATCGGCGGGTGCGGTGCACCCGTGCGCAGCCTCGCGGGCTCGGCAGCGGCTACAAGGGCTGGCACGGTTTCGTGTGGCCGCTGCCGCACGAGTGGGCCTCAGGTGCGGCTGCGCAGCCACTGCAGGAACCCTTTCTTGAGCACCGGCTTGGGCTGCGCCTGGGTCAGGCTCTGGGCCATGTGCCGGCGGAAGTCCAGGAGGTTCTTCATGGCGTCGTTGATGTCGTGGCGAGCATCCAGGCACGGCTTGAGGAACTCGTTGTCGATGCGATACAGGCTGCAGAAGGTCTTGGCCGAGAACTGGGCCTGGGTCGCTTCCTCGGATACCACGCCGGCTTCGCCGATCACCTCGCCCGGCCCCATGCGCCCGGCCTCGAACGGCGCCCCTTCGCGTTGCATGGTCACCGACACCACACCGGATTCGATGATGAACAGATGATCGCTGACCTCGCCGGCCGGCAGGATGATTTCGCCGGCGCGGAAGGTTTGTAGCTGCATGTTCTGGCTGAAGGTGTCCTTCTCTTCCTGGCGCAGGGTGGAAAAGATGCTCGAGGCGTCCAGCAATGCCCGGGGCCGGGACAAGGCCGCTGGCTGGCTGGCCTCGTTGCTCGACAACAGGCTGATGCCACTGGCCTGCAAGTGGCGGAACGCCAGGTCGAACAGCTGGTTACGCACTTCGCGTTTCTGTCCCATGCTGGCGACAAAACCGCTGATCTCGTATTCCGCACCGCCGCTGCTGGTGCTCTTCATGGCGACGCTGGCGCCTGGACTGGCGAGCAGGAACCGACAGCCCAGGGTCGCACGCTCCAGGGCCTCGATGACCTTCTGCGGACGCGCATGGGGGCTGACCTGCACGCTCACCGCCAACCCGTGGATATCGCTGGGGCGGCTGAAATTGGTGATCTTGGCCTTGGAGGCCAGGGAGTTGGGAATCACCACCATGCTGCCTTGTGAGGTCTGCAGCCGGGTGGCTCGCCAATCGATATCCACCACCCGGCCCTCGGTGCCATCGATGGAGATCTGGTCATCGATCTGGTACGGCTTGGTGGTGTTGAGCACGATCCCGGAAAACAGGTCGCTGAGGGTGCTCTGCAATGCCAGGCCGACGATGATGGCCAACGCCCCGGAGGTGGCCAGCACTCCCTTGACCGGCAACTCCAGTACATAGGCCAGGGCGGCGATGATGGCGATCAGGAAGATCAGCGCGCCCATCAGGTCCTGGAGCAGCCGCCCGGTGTGGCCGACCTGCTGCATCATCAGGGTGCCCAGCAGCACCGTCAGGGTCCGGGCGCCGAACAGCCACCAGCCGATCTGCAAGCCGGTGGCGGCCAGGTGCAGCGGCACGTCGTCCGGCCAGGGCGCGGCCTGCATGGGGTTCATGCCCTGGTTGAACAGCATCAGGCTGTAGAGACAGAAGATCAGCACCCGAACCGCCAGTTTCCAGTGTTCGCCACGGGCGCCTATCACGCGCCAGAGCACGATATCCAGGAACAGCAGGAACAGCGCGGCCAACAGGGGGTGATCGGCGAACAGGGAAAACATCGAGGCGCTCCAGCAAGACGAGGACGGCAAGATCGCACGAAAGAGGTTGCAGCAGGTATAGCCGCAAAAGCTGGAGCATGGCGGGCAGGCGCGAGAGGCATCCCGGGCACTCGCACATCAGGTGTAGCCACTGCCGCAGGCTGCGCACGGCTCGGCGCGAGCCGCCAAACCTGCCTGCGCGATACCTGGGTACCGCGCATTGGCGGGCGCTGCGCACCCGGTCGCAGCCTCGCGAGCTCGGCAGCGGCTGCGGGGGCTTACTTGCCCTGGGTCAGGGTGTTGTAGCTGGTCATCAGGTTGCGGTAGTCGGGGATGTGGTTGGAGAACAGGGTACCCAGGCCCTCGATGTCGTTGCGCCAGTCGCGGTGCAACTCGCACGCCAGGCCGAACCAGGTCATCAACTGGGCGCCGGCATTGGACATGCGGTTCCAGGCCGAGTCGCGGGTCAGTTCATTGAAGGTGCCGGAGGCATCGGTGACCACGAATACCTCGAACCCCTCCTCCAGGGCCGAGAGCGCCGGGAAGGCCACGCAGACTTCGGTAACCACGCCGGCAATGATCAGCTGTTTCTTGCCGGTGGCCTTGACCGCCTTGACGAAGTCTTCGTTGTCCCAGGCATTGATCTGGCCAGGGCGGGCAATGTACGGGGCATCGGGGAACAGGCTCTTGAGTTCCGGCACCAGCGGGCCGTTGGGGCCAGTCTCGAAACTGGTGGTGAGGATGGTCGGCAGCTTGAAGTACTTGGCCAGGTCGCCCAGGGCCAGGACGTTGTTCTTGAAGCGATCGGGGTCGATATCGCGCACCAGCGACAGCAAGCCGGCCTGGTGGTCCACCAGCAGAACGGCGGCGTTGTCCTTGTCCAGGCGTTTGTAAGCAGTAGTCATGATGAAGTCCTCGCTAATGATCGATGCCGGGCAACCCGGCCTGAGTGAAACCCGTGGTGCCCACCACCACAAAGTGGTGGGCAGCGGGGTGTAGCACGTGGCGTGCAGGGCCAGCCCTGCACACCGCGCCAACGCTGGCGGTCAACGACCGACAGCGTCCATCCGGCCAAAGCGTCCCGATTGGAAATCGACAAAGGCCTGATGAATCTCCTCTTCGCTGTTCATCACGAACGGGCCATGGCCGACGATGGGTTCGTCGATGGGCTCGCCGCTGAGCAACAGCACAATCGCATCGGTATCGGCCTCCAGGCCGATCAGGTCGCCATCACGCTCCAACAGTACCAACTGGCCTTCGCGCACCTGCTCCTGGCCGTTGACCTGCAAGGTGCCACGCAACACTACCAACGCCGTGTTACGCCCCGAATGCAGTTCCAGGTCCAGGAACTTGCCGGCCCGCAGGCGCAGGTCCCAGACGTCGATCGGCGTGAAGGTCCGGGCCGGGCCCTGGCGGCCGGCGAACTGGCCGGCAATCAGGCGCAGGCTGCCGGCATTGCCTGGTAACGGCAGTTGCGGGATATCGCTGGCCAGGATCGTCTGGTAGCCGGGAGCGGCAAGCTTGTCCCGGGCCGGCAGGTTGACCCACAGCTGGACCATCTCCAGGTTGCCGCCACGGCGGGCGAAATCGGCAGAGTGAAACTCCTCGTGGAGGATGCCCGATGCAGCCGTCATCCACTGCACGTCGCCGGGGCCGATCTTGCCGCCGCTACCGGTGGAGTCGCGATGTTCCACCTCCCCATCGTAGACAATGGTCACGGTCTCGAAGCCGCGATGGGGATGCTGGCCAACACCGCGCCGGGCGCTGGTGGGGCTGAACTGCTCCGGGCCGGCATGGTCGAGCAGCAGGAACGGGCTGATGTGCTGGCCCATCTGGTCGTAGGAAAACAGGGTACGGACCGGGAAACCGTCACCCACCCAATGGGGCCTGGGGCTGGTGTAGATACCGATGATGTTTTTCATGTAGTCCTCCAGAACTTTCTGATGGACACACCTTAAAACTCACACCTTTGCCACGCTAGACTGCAAAAATCACCCTTAGCGTTCTATTTGGAGAACGATATTGGAAGACCTCAATACCCTCTACTACTTCACCCAGGTGGTGGAGCATCGCGGTTTTGCCGCCGCCGGCAGGGCCCTGGACATGCCCAAGTCCAAGCTCAGCCGGCGCATCGCCCAGTTGGAAGAGCGCCTGGGCGTGCGCCTGATCCAGCGCACCAGCCGGCACTGTTCATTGACCGAGATCGGCCAGGAGTACTACCAGCGCTGCCTGGCCATGCGGGTCGAGGCCGAAGGCGCGGCGGAAGTCATCGAGCGCAACCGCTCCGAACCCCAGGGGCTGGTGCGCGTGGCCTGCCCCACCGCCCTGCTCAACTCCTGGGTCGGGCCGATGCTCACCCGCTTCATGCTCAAGTACCCGCTGGTGGAACTGTTCATCGAAAGCACCAACCGCCGGGTCGACCTGATCCATGAGGGCTTCGACATCGCCCTGCGGGTGCGCTTTCCGCCCCTGGAAAATACCGACCTGGTGATGAAGGTACTGGGCAACAGTACCCAGTGCCTGGTGGGTCATCCGGACTTTCGGCAGCGCCTCTCGAACCCGCCCTCGCCAGCCGACCTCAGCGGTTTGCCGAGCCTGCACTGGGGCGCGGCGCAACGTGACTACCACTGGCAATTGCTGGGCCCGGACGAAGCCGAGGCGTCGATCCGTCATCGCCCGCGGATGGTCACCGATGATCTGATCGCCCTGCGCCACGCGGTACTGGCTGGAATCGGCGTCGCCCATCTGCCCAAGGTGGTGGTACGCGAGGACCTGGACGCCGGACGCCTGCACGAGCTGATCCCGGGCTGGGCACCGCGCTGCGGGATCGTCCACGCCATCTTCCCCTCGCGCCGCGGCCTGCTGCCTTCGGTGCGCAGCCTGATCGATTTTCTTGGCGAGGAGTTCAGCCACAGCGACATGGCCTGAGGCATCCCGGATGCCCGCCACGGCCACCCGCTGCGCAGTTGAACGCCTAGGCCGGCGAGAGCCGGTTTCCCGGAGGATCGATGGAAAACATCAGTTGCCGGATCGCGTCGCGGTCCGGCAGCTCGGCCCGGATGACCCGGACCCGCTCGTGCCGCTGGCTGGAAAACGGCGGGAAACACCCGCTGCCATAGATCAGCACTTGATGGAGTTGCGGATGGTCCAGGCAGAACGCCAGGAGATCGAATCCGCTGTGGAGCGCCAGGGCGCCATTGATGATCAGCAGGTCGAAGGGTTCACCGGCGTAGTCCAC
The DNA here is from genome assembly GCF_020520285.1 of Pseudomonas sp. L5B5. NCBI lineage: Bacteria > Pseudomonadati > Pseudomonadota > Gammaproteobacteria > Pseudomonadales > Pseudomonadaceae > Pseudomonas > Pseudomonas sp. L5B5. Next base: position 6,432,019 of record NZ_CP084742.1, on the reverse strand, counting down.
CAGCGTCAGCAACTCCTCCAGCCGATGCACGGGGACCACCCGGTAGTAGTTCAATTGGTTGAGGGTTCTTTCGATCTGCATCCGGTGAAAGTGCTGATGGTCGGCGATCAATATGCGCAGCGCTCTGTTGGACATGGTCTCGATCCAGCTGGTGAGTTGTGCCCGGTGGGTGCGGGCCTCCTGAATCGGTGGAAGGCTGAGGGAAGCGTCCGTGACGCTGCCATGAGATTGTTCTGAAAATCCGCCGATTTCACCCTTGTGCTGGTGCATGAACGACCCACGACAAGACTGAGCATCGCCGTCAACCGACACCCGATGCTTTCAGCGCCAGGCCAGCTGTGCGAAAGCTCTTAATATCCCGTAAGGGCTTTCCCTGTCAGCCCTCCCCACGTGGATTACTCCGTGGTGCTCGGGCTCCAGAACGCCTGCTGCACCAGGGGCGAGCCCGACAACCGCGCCACCAGGGCATCGAGTTCATCACCGTCCACCGAGGTGGTGGCCAGGGTGGCCTCGATCTGCACGTCCTCGCTGCCAAAGGCCTGCACGTCGACGTCGCTGGCCGGGTAGTTGCAGCGCGCCAGTTCAGACTCCAGCAAGGCGAACACAGTCTTCTGCCTGGAGCGATGGGTAATCACATAGACGATGTTGGTGACCTCGGCAGAGATCACATCCAGTGGCTGGCGGTTGATGTTGTTGACGATGGGGCGCAGCAGGGTATTGGCCGCCAGTACGAACAGGGTCCCGAGCAAGGCTTCCAGGACCAGGTCGGCACCGGCGCAAGCGCCGACCCCCGCCGAAGCCCAGAGGGTGGCGGCGGTGTTCAGGCCGCGCACATTGCCCTCCTCGCGCATGATCACCCCGGCCCCGAGGAAACCGATGCCCGAGACCACGTAGGCCACCACCCGCACGGCGCCTTCGGCTCCCCCCAGGCGGTTGGCCATATCGACGAAGATCGCTGCGCCCACCGCCACCAGCACGTTGGTGCGCAGGCCGGCGGTACGCTGGCGGAACTGACGCTCGAAGCCGATCAGGCCTCCAAGGATGAAGGCCGTACTGAGGCTGACCAGGGTATCGATCAGCGAGTCCAGGTTGACGTTGTGCAGGGCTTGCATGGCGTAGATCCTCTTGGCGACATGCGGCAAGTTACCCGCGGCAGGTTACAAGCAGCACACCGGCCCCTGGAACCTGCCGCTCGCGGCGAGCCATTGCTGCGCCTTACTGCCAGCCGAAACGCCGGACATAGAAGCCCTTCACGGCCTGGGTCAGAGCCATGTAGGCCAACAGGATCACCGGCAGGAACACGAAGTACAAAGACGGCAGCGCCTGCAGCTTGAAGTAGTGCGCCAGCGGCCCCATCGGCAGGAAGATCCCCACCGCCATGATGACCCCGGTCATCACCATCAGCGGCATGGCCGCCCGGCTTTGCAGGAACGGGATCTTCGGGGTGCGGATCATGTGCACGATCAGGGTCTGGGTCAGTAGCCCCACCACGAACCAGCCGGACTGGAACAGCGTCTGGTGGTCCGGGGTATTGGCATCGAACACGTACCACATCAGCGCAAAGGTGGTGATGTCGAAGATCGAGCTGATGGGCCCGAAGAACACCATGAACCGCCCGACATCTGCCGGCTGCCAGCGCTGGGGTCTGGCCAGCATCTCGTCGTCGACGTTATCGAAGGGAATGGCGATCTGCGAAATGTCGTACAACAGGTTCTGCACCAGAAGATGCATCGGCAGCATCGGCAGGAACGGAATGAAGGCACTGGCCACCAGCACCGAGAACACATTGCCGAAGTTGGAACTGGCCGTCATCTTGATGTACTTGAGCATGTTGGCGAAGGTCCGGCGGCCTTCCAGCACGCCCTCCTCCAACACCATCAGGCTCTTTTCCAGAAGGATGATATCCGCCGCTTCCTTGGCGATATCCACCGCGCTGTCCACGGAGATGCCGATGTCGGCAGTACGCAGCGCCGGCGCATCGTTGATGCCATCGCCCATGAACCCCACCACGTGCCCATTGGCCTTGAGCAGGCGGACGATGCGCTCCTTGTGGGTCGGCGTCAGCTTGGCGAAGACATTGGTGGTCTCCACTGCCTTGGCCAGTTGCTCGTCGCTCATGCGCTCGATGTCGTTGCCCATCAGCAGGCCTTGCTGTTCCAGGCCCACTTCACGGCAGATCTTGGCCGTGACCAGCTCGTTGTCGCCGGTCAGCACCTTGACCGCCACCCCGTGCTCGGCCAGGGCCCTGAGGGCTGGCGCCGTGCTGTCCTTGGGCGGGTCGAGGAAGGCCACGTAACCGATCAGGGTCAGCTCGCACTCGTCCGCCAGGCTGTAGGTATCCCGCCCGGCGTGCATCGGCCGCGCCGCAACCGCCACCACCCGCAGGCCCTCTTCGTTGAGGTCGGCGGTAACCCGGCGGATGCGCGCCAGCAATTCCTCGGTCAAGGCCTCCTCGGCTTCGCCGTGGCGCACATTGCGGCAGACCGCCAGTACTTCTTCCACGGCGCCCTTGCAGATCAGCAGCGGGGGCAGGCCCTGTTCCGCCACCACGACCGACATGCGGCGGCGGGTGAAATCGAAGGGGATCTCGTCGACCTTGCGAAACGCGGTGCCGACCTCGAGCTCCCGGTGGATTTCAACATGCTCCAGCACCGCCACGTCCAGCAGGTTTTTCAGCCCGGTCTGGTAGTAGCTGTTGAGATAGGCCATTTCCAGCACGTCGTCGGACTCCTCGCCCCACACATCGACGTGGCGCGCCAGGAAGATCTTGTCCTGGGTCAAGGTGCCGGTCTTGTCGGTGCATAGCACGTCCATGGCGCCGAAATTCTGGATCGCATCCAGGCGCTTGACGATGACCTTCTTGCGCGACAGGAACACTGCGCCCTTGGCCAGGGTCGAGGTGACGATCATCGGCAGCATTTCCGGGGTCAGGCCCACGGCGATGGACAAGGCGAACAGCAGGGCCTGCATCCAGTCGCCCTTGGTGAAGCCGTTGATGAACAGCACCAGCGGGGCCATCACGAACATGAAGCGGATCAGCAGCCAGCTGACCTTGTTGACCCCATGCTGGAACGACGTCGGTGCGCGATCGGTGGCACTGACCCGCTGGGCCAGGGCGCCGAAGTAGGTGCTGTTGCCAGTGGCCAGGATCACCGCCGTGGCAGCACCGGATACCACGTTGGTGCCCATGAACAGGATGTTGTCCAAGTCCAGGGGATTGCTGGTGTCGGCATCCTGCTGACGCGCGAACTTCTCCACCGGCATGGACTCGCCGGTCATCGCGGCCTGGCTGACGAACAGATCCTTGGCGCTGAGCACCCGGCAGTCGGCGGGGATCATGTCGCCGGCCGACAGCAGGATCAGGTCGCCCGGTACCAGTTGCCGGATGGGCAGTTCGATACGCCGCGCACCGCCGGCCTCGGCTGCCAGGCGACCGGGGCCGGCCAGGGGAGCCGAGTCCGGCCGCATCACGGTGGCGGTGTTGCTGACCATGGCCTTGAGGGCATCGGCGGCCTTGTTCGACTTGGTTTCCTGCCAGAAGCGCAGCAAGGTCGAAAGCACCACCATGGAAAAGATCACCGTGGCCGCCTTCATGTCCTCGGTCAGCCAGGAAATCACCGCCAGCAGGGTCAGCAGCAGGTTGGAGGGGTTCTTGTAGCAGTGCCACAGGTGGGTCCACCAGGGCAGCGCCTGCTCATGCTCGACCTCGTTGAGCCCGTACTGCTCACGCAGGGCATCGGCCTCCTCGGTGCTCAGGCCATCGGTGTGGCTGCCAAGCTGGTCCAGCAACTGCGTGGCACCGCTGTTGGCCGCCGCCACCAGGGTCTGGGCCAGGGTTGGCGGTACGTCGCGGCTGACGCTGGCATCGCTGAAGCTTTCCAGCAGGGCCAGGCGGCGGAAGTGCCGGGCGAAATGCCGGGTCCGCAGGAAACCGGCGAAGAACTCTTTCAACAGGGTGAGCTTCATGATGATGACTCCTGCACGGGCGGCGCTGGAGATGCTCCGGACAGGTACCGCCGAAGCTTGCGCGTGGCGCGCCTGACGCCCACGCAAGAACGGCCCGCAGGCCCCGGGAGACTTGCGCGTCGAAGCCGCCACGAAGCGGCACCAGGCCGGATCGGGCGTTGATCGGAGTCATCAGGAAGGGAGATCGGGAACGACCCGACGGGGTCGCGACCGTAATGCCGCCTCTCGCTGGATGGCGAGACAACGGCAGGAACGAAGGCTGCGCGCTATCTTGCCGGGACCGCGCCGGTTACCGAGACCGGCTGACTCCTGTCACTCGAACAAGTACCCACACCGGGCCTCCATTGATTGAAAACGCGCGCAGCTTACGCCGCGCTTTTTGCAGAGTAAACCTGGGGAAAACCCTGGCCGAGGGAATTGAAAAGTTCTTCAGCCAGGGTTCAGGAAAAGACAAAACATAACGCTTTTGTTGCACGCCAGCCGCCGCCGCAGGCCTGCGGCAGCGGCTGGTGCCTCAGCTGGCGGTGGCCAGCAGCATGTCGCGAACCGAGCGGCTCTGGCCACGGGTCTTGCCATGTTCGTACAGCGAATCGGCAATCTCTTGGGCACGGATCGGCAGCACCGACAGCAAGGTATCGCTCAAGCCATGGCTGGCCTGGCTGAAGCCTTGCAGGTAGATGCCGGCCTTGCAGCGCTCATCGGTGACCAGGCGATAGTTGCGATCGACTTCGAAGTCACCCAGGTAGGTATCCAGCGGCGCCAGCAGGTCGCGGTACAGGTTGCGCTCATAGCCGGTGGCCAGGACCACGGCGTCGTAATGACGAACCTCGCGTTCGCCGGTGGCGGCATTGCGCAGGATCAACTCGATGCCAAGGTCGGTGGCCGTGGCCTTCTCCACCGTGGTCAGGGTACGGAACGCATGACGCGCGATACCGGAGACCTTCTGGCGATAGAAGATCCCGTAGATGCGCTCGATCAAGTCGATGTCCACCACCGAATAGTTGGTGTTCTGGTATTCGCTGACCAGACGCTCGCGCTCGCTGTTGTTCTGCTGGAACACCAGGTCGGTGAAGGCCGGGGAGAACACTTCGTTGACGAACGGGCTGTCATCGGCCGGTTTGAGGGCCGAGCCGCGCATGATGATATCGGCCTGCACCGAGGGGAAGCTGTCATTGAGGTCGATGAAGGCCTCGGCAGCACTTTGTCCGCCGCCGATGATGGCGATGTTCATCGGCTTGCCGTTGACACAAGGCTGCTGGGCCATGCGTTCCAGGTACTGGGAATGATGGAAGACCCGGGCATCGCCCTTGAGGCCCTTGAAGATCTCCGGAACCCGCGGCGTCCCACCGGTACTGACCACTACCGAACGGGTGGTGCGCACCTGCTCGACGCCCTGGGCGTCACGGGAGATCACTCGCAGCGCCTCGACCTGCTGGCTGTGCAGCACCGGTTCGATGCCCAGCACTTCTTCGCCGTAGCGGCTGTGTTCCTGGAAGTGCCCGGCCACCCAGCGCAGGTAGTCGTTGAACTCCATGCGGCACGGATAGAAGGTGCCCAGGTTGATGAAGTCCACCAGGCGATCGTGGTGCTTGAGGTAGTTGACGAAGGAGTAGGGACTGGTGGGATTGCGCAGCGTCACCAGGTCCTTGAGGAAGGAAATCTGCAGCTCGCTCTGGGTCACCAGGGTGTTGCCGTGCCAGCGATAGTCCGCCTGCTTGTCGAGGAACACCGCGTCCAGTGGACCGTGCTCCTGACCGCGCTCTTCCAGCGCAATGGCCAGCGCCAGGTTCGAGGGGCCGAAACCGATACCGATCAAATCGTGAACGTGGGCCGATGCAATTGCCTGTGTCATTTCCAGTGTCCTCTGGATAAACCGCCTCAACGCGGGGGATAAAGTGTCACGGTGACCCGACTGGCCCATGCAGCGCAGCAGATCGTCTGTTGAGTAGGGACGAGGACAATGAAAAAAAATTTAACTAAATAAGACGCAATGCGCTTGACCTATTGGGCTTCCCACTGACGCAGGCGAACACGGCAGTGTTTCATGGCATTGACGATGTGTTTCTCCACCAGGCTGCGGGAAATCCCCAGTTGCTCGGCAATCTGCGGATGGGACATTCCCTCGAGCTTGCGCAGCAGGAAGCTCTCGCGACACAGCCTGGGCAATTCGGCCAGCGCCCGTTGCAGCATCTCCAGGCGCTGGCCCTGGTCCAGGCTGGTTTGCGGCGAAGGATTGAAATAGCGCTCTTCGTTATCCAGCACTTCCAGGGGCTCGGATTGGCGCAGGGCGTTGCGCCGATGGCCATCGATCACCAGGTTCAACGCCGTACGATAGAGGAACGCCCGCGGCTGCTCGATCGGCGTGTCGCTGGAGCGCTCCAGTACCCGGATGTAAGCGTCGTGCACAACATCCTCGGCCACCTGGCGATTACCCAGCTTGGCATGGAGGAAGCACATCAGCTCGCGATAGTAACTTTCCAACATGGCTCCCAACCGCCCCCTCGGCGATTCTGTCCTTGAGCGACACCGGCGACAGCCGGTTGGCCCAGTGATTCAATGATGGCAGTTTTGAACCAGCGTAATTTATAGTAATTCTCATATAGATTTAAAGTACCGCAGGGTCGCAGTGGGTTTATTTCAGTGCCAGGGCAGCTGTAACGCCATATGTCGGCAGTTAAATTCCCCCTGCGGCCTCTCGTTTACCTGACAGCTCCCCCGTCCCTGCCGTGTATGCGGCAACGTGAGCCGGATCGCCCACTGCATCCGGCCACCATGACGGACCATACCTCTGGCCGGAACCCTGCATGAAACGTCCTAGAAATACCCGACGCGCCCTGCTTGCCGCACTGTGTGTGATTCCTCTCGTTGCCATCGCCGCCTGGAAATTCATTCCTTCGGGCCGCGACCAGTTCACCACCGTGCAGGTGCGCCGTGGCGATATCGAAAGCAGCGTCACCGCCCTGGGCACCTTGCAGCCGCGCCGTTATGTAGACGTCGGCGCCCAGGCCTCCGGACAGATCCGCAGGATCCACGCGGAAGCCGGCGACGCCGTCAAGGAAGGCCAACTGCTGGTGGAAATCGACCCGTCCACCCAGCAGGCCAAGCTCGATGCCAGCCGCTTCGCCATCGAGAACCTGCAAGCCCAACTGCAGGAGCAGTACGCCCAGAACCAACTGGCCCGCCAGAAGTACCAGCGCCAGCAGAACCTCGCTGCCGGCGGCGCGACCCGCGACGAGGACGTACAAACCGCCCAGGCCGAGCTCAAGGCCACCCAGGCGCGGATCGACATGTACAAGGCCCAGATCCGCCAGGCCCAGGCCAGCCTGCGCAGCGACCAGGCCGAACTGGGCTATACCCGCATCTATGCGCCGATGTCCGGCACCGTGGTGGCGGTGGATGCTCGCGAAGGCCAGACCCTCAATGCCCAGCAGCAGACCCCTTTGATCCTGCGGATCGCCAAGCTCTCGCCAATGACGGTGTGGGCCGAGGTCTCCGAAGCCGACATCGGTCATGTGAAACCCGGCATGAGCGCTTATTTCACCACCTTGAGCGGCGGTGGCCGACGCTGGACCAGCACCGTACGGCAGATCCTGCCGATCCCGCCCAAGCCGCTGAACGAAACCAGCCAGGGCGGCGGCAGCCCCAGCAATACCAGCAAGAGCGGCAGCGGCCGCGTTGTGCTCTACACCGTACTGCTGGACGTGGACAACGCCGACAACGCACTGATGGCGGAAATGACCACCCAGGTGTTCTTCGTCGCCAGCTCGGTCAAGGACGTGCTCACCGCCCCCATCGCCGCCCTGCAGGAAGGCGAGGCGCCGGGCCAGCAGATTGCCCGAGTCGTGGCGGACAATGGCGCAGTCAGTGAGCGCAAGGTCCGGGTCGGCATCAGCGATCGCCTGCGAATCGAGGTGCTCGAGGGCTTGAACGAAGGAGATCACCTGCTGATCGGTCCTGCCAACAGCAGCGGGGGTTGAATGCAGACGCCTCTGATCGACCTCAGGAACATCCGCAAATCCTACGGTGGCGGCGACAGTCCGCAGGTCGACGTCCTGCGCGGCATCGACCTGTCGATCCATGCCGGGGAGTTCGTGGCCATTGTCGGCGCTTCGGGCTCCGGCAAGTCGACCCTGATGAACATCCTCGGCTGCCTGGACCGGCCGACCTGCGGCGAATACCTGTTCGCCGGCGAGAACGTCGCCCACCTCGATAGCGACGAACTGGCCTGGCTGCGCCGCGAGGCCTTCGGCTTCGTGTTCCAGGGCTACCATCTGATTCCCTCGGGCTCGGCCCAGGAAAACGTCGAGATGCCGGCCATCTATGCCGGCATCCCGGCGGCCGAGCGCCATGCCCGTGCCGCCGCCCTGCTGGAGCGCCTGGGCCTGGGCAGCCGCACCGGCAACCGTCCGCACCAGCTGTCCGGGGGCCAGCAGCAACGGGTGTCCATCGCTCGCGCCCTGATGAACGGCGGGCACATCATCCTCGCCGACGAACCCACCGGCGCCCTGGACAGCCACAGCGGTGCGGAAGTCATGACCCTGCTGGACGAGCTGGCCAGCCAGGGCCACGTGGTGATCCTCATCACCCACGACCGCGAAGTGGCCGCGAGGGCCAAGCGCATCATCGAGATCCGCGACGGCGAGATCATCAGCGACACCGCCGATACCGACCCTACGGTCCAGGCCAGTGCCAATACCGGCGCCTTGCAGGCTGTGGACCTGCGCCAGCGCCTGGCGCAGGGCAGCGAACCCACCGGAGCCTGGAAAGGCGAACTGGTGGAGGCGGTGCAAGCGGCATGGCGAGTGATGTGGATCAACCGCTTTCGCACCGCCCTGACCCTGCTGGGAATCATCATCGGCGTGGCTTCGGTGGTGGTGATGCTGGCCGTGGGCGAAGGCAGCAAGCGCCAGGTGATGGCACAGATGGGAGCCTTTGGCTCCAACATCATCTATCTGAGCGGACATTCGTCCAACCCCCGGGCTCCCGCCGGGATCATCACCCTGGATGACGTGGCCGCCCTGGGCGCCCTGCCCCAGGTCAAGCGCATCATGCCGGTCAATGGCGCCGAGGCCGGAGTGCGCTTCGGCAACCGCGACTACATGGCCTATGTGGGCGGTAACGACACCAACTTCCCGCATATCTTCAACTGGCCGGTGGTCGAGGGCAGCTACTTCAGCGAAGCCGATGAACATTCCGCCGCTCCCGTGGCGGTGATCGGCCACAAGGTCCGCGAAAAGCTCCTGCAGGATGTGGCCAACCCCATCGGCCAATACATCCTGATCGAGAACGTGCCCTTCCAGGTGGTTGGCGTGCTGGTGGGCAAAGGTGCCAGCTCCGGCGACAGCGACAGCGACGACCGCATCGCGGTGCCCTACTCCGCCGCCAGCACCCGGCTGTTCGGCAGCCGCAACCCGGAATATGTGGCCATCGCCGCCGCCGATGCCAGCAAGGTCAAGGAGACCGAGCAGGCCATCGACCAGCTGATGCTGCGCCTGCACAACGGCAAGCGCGACTACGAACTGACCAACAACGCCGCCATGATCCAGGCCGAGGCACGAACGCAAAACACCCTGTCGCTGATGCTCGGCGCCATCGCCGCCATCTCCCTGCTGGTCGGTGGCATCGGAGTGATGAACATCATGCTCATGACCGTGCGCGAGCGCACCCGCGAGATCGGTATTCGCATGGCTACCGGTGCCCGCCAGCGGGACATCCTGCGCCAGTTCCTCACCGAGGCGGTGATGCTCTCGGTGGTCGGAGGCCTGACCGGTATCGGCGTGGCCCTGATCATTGGCGGCGTGCTGATCCTCAGCGAAGTGGCGGTAGCGTTTTCCCTGGCCGCGGTCCTCGGCGCCTTCGCCTGCGCCCTGGTCACCGGCGTCGTCTTCGGCTTCATGCCGGCCCGCAAAGCTGCCCGGCTCGACCCGGTCACGGCCCTTACCAGTGAATGATCGATCGATGAAGACCACCCTGACCCTGATGGCCGCCAGCGTATTGCTGGCAGCCTGCAGCAGCTCCACCCCGCACCCGGACAGCGGCCTGCAAGCGCCAACGGCCTGGCATGCCCCCAACCACCCCGAAGGCCAGCAACAGGACCCACGCTGGTGGGCCCGCTTCGGCAGCCCGGAACTGGACCGCCTGATTGCCGAAGCGCGAACCGGCAGCCATGACCTGGCGGCGGCCATGGCCCGGGTCCGCCAGGCCCAGGCCAGCGCCATCGTGGCCGGCGCCCCGCTGCTGCCCTCGGTCGAAGGCAGCTTCAATGCCAGCCGGCAAAAACGCATGGGCGGCAAAGGCAGCAACCAGCAGGACAGCACCAGCAGCGACAAGACCGAGAATGCGTTCGATGCCGGACTCAGCGCCACCTATGAAATCGATTTCTGGGGCGGCCGGCGCGCAGCGCGCGACAGCGCCCTGCTCAGCGCCCAGGCCAGCGAATTCGACCGCGCCACCGTGGAGCTGACCCTGCTCAGCGGCGTGGCCAACAACTACGCCCAGCTACTTGCGCTACGGGAACAGAACCGGATCGCCGAACTCAACCTGGCCAACGCACAAAGCGTCCTGCGCCTGGTTCAAACCCGCTACGACTCAGGCTCGGCCACGGCCCTGGAACTGGCCCAGCAAAAGAGCCTGGTGGCCTCCCAGCAGCGCCAGATACCGCTAGTGCGGCAGCAGGCCGAAGAGGCCCTGATCACCCTCGCCACCTTGCTCGGCCGGCCAGTGCAAAGCCTGTCCCTGAACGAACAACCTTTCGCCGAGCTGACATGGCCGGATATCGACGCCGGAATCCCCAGCGAGCTGCTGGCCCGCCGCCCGGATATCGCCAGCGCCGAAGTCCGGCTCGCGGCAGCCCAGGCCGATGTCGGCGTAGCCCGGGCCGCCATGCTGCCCACCGTGACCCTCACGGCAAAGCTGGGCTCGAACGCCGACAAGTTCGACGATATCTTGCGCAACCCCTTCTACAACCTCGCCTCCGGCCTCGTGGCACCGATCTTCAATGCCGGGCGCCTGAGCGCCGAACGCGACCGGGCCACGGCACGCCAGGAGGAGCTGCTGGAAACCTATCGCGGGGCGATCATCAATGGCTTTGCCGACGTGGAAAAAGCCCTCAACAGCATTCGCGGCCTGGACCAGCAACGGCAATGGCAGAGTGAAGAACTGGAGCAGGCGCAACGAGCCTTCGAGATATCCCAGAGCCGCTATCAGGCCGGCGCCGAAGACCTGCTGACAGTGCTGGAAACCCAGCGCACCCTGTATGCCGCCCAGGACCAGAACGTGCAGTTGCGGCTGTCGCGACTGCAGTCCAGCATTGCGCTGTACAAGGCACTGGGTGGCGGCTGGCAGGTATCCACGGCACCTGCGCGCTAGGCGCTACGGAGCTAGTCGCCGGACGGCTGGCGAAGCCTTGCGCATCGCCAGCCACCAGGACAACCAGTCGGTTGTTCGCCTAGAATCGACGGCTCGCTCCCCATCCCAAGCAGAACCTGCGATGCCTCTCAGAACCGAGCTGGACGAACCATTAGCCGAAGTCGTGTCAATGCTGCACAAAGCCTTCCCGGACGGCGTCGGTTCATCCGACTACTACGCCCTGCTGACCGTCCTGTATGAGCACTTTTCCGATCGCAACCTGGCACAGGTCGTGGCGCAACTGACCCACCGGGACCCCGAGCGCGTGCTGAATGACCTCCACCAGGCCGTGACCCTGGCAAAACCGAGCCCAGAGGCGATCGAAGCGCTGACCAGCTGCCTGCACCGCCACGGAATCGACAAGCTGTTGGCCGACGACTGATTACCCGACACATCAAAGGACTGGACAATGGACTTCGAGGATTTCAAGCAACTGCTGGACAACAAGCGCAGCGCCAACCCCATCTGGTTTGAACTGCCCTCGGACAGCGTCGCCACCGAAGCTGAAATCATTGAATTCGAACAGCTGATGGCGTTACGGCTGCCCGCCCAATACCGGCGCTTCCTCAAGACCTATGGCGGCGGCTACTTTGCCTTGGGCACCGTGTATTCACTGGACCAGACCAGCGATTTCAATCTTCTGGAAATCAACCGCGCACACCGGACCTCTGGCAGCAACCACCTGCTGTTTTCAGACAATGGCTGCGGCGACTTCTACGGGTTCAGGATAGAAAACGGCCAATGCCTGGAACAGGTGCTGTTTTTCGACCATGGCCTTGAACAATGGCAAGCCACTCGATACCCAGGACTGTTCAGCTTCCTGGCCGAAGTGGCCCTTGCCAACTGAATCCGACTGTCCGTCAACGCCTTACAGCTTCAAGTGCTGTGCATACCAGGGACGACGCGGTGCCCGCTTGAGCAAGTCAGGTACTTCCTCGTCACGGCTCAGGGCAATGCGCAGGGCCAGCTTCATGACCTCCTGATCCATCTCCAGCGACATTTCGCCCGGAGCGTTGCCCAGGGGGCCGCAGCCATGGGTCGAGGCCCCCAGCCAGGGATCGTCGACCTCTACCCAACGCCCAGGGGCGAACCAGGGCACGCCATTGACCTCCCGGCGCAATACTTCACCAGGGTGATAGCGTTCGTGCGCACGAAACCAGTCGTCGATCCGGTCATCGATCCAGCCATGAAACTTCCAGAACACCGGATGGACATGGGACGAGAACGGATCACCGAGGAAATCATTCGGCGCCAGGTACCAGCGCCCGGCGAAGTCCGAGGACATGCGCGCCTCCATCACCGGCATACCATTGGAAGGATCACGAGCAACATCCGCCCAGCGCATATGCAACCAGTCATGCATGCCCAGCTCGATCTCGGAACCAAACTCGCCCAAGGTCATGCGACTCAGGTATTCCGGATCCTGGTACTGCGACTCCCAAACCTGAAAGTTGCCATAGAAGGCTGCATCGCTCTTGAGACCATGCAGCCACTGGGTGAACTCGTCATCATCCTCGGATATCCATGCAGGAGGCACCGAGCAGCCATCACGGTTCTCGTAGTAACGAATGAAAGCCTGTCGATCCTGCTCAAGGCGAGCTGATGGTTGCGGTATCTGACGCCACGACACCAAGTCAGGTTGTAGCGAGCGTGCATGCAACAACATGTGCCGATGCATGAACAGAAAATCGATACCTGAGGCATTACGATGCTTGCGCCGCCCGCGAGCACCGCGCTCATGATTCACCGGCCCTGGCTGCCAACCAAGCCCGCGCAGGCTGTTGCGTTTTTCCTTGGGCAAGGTATGCCAGCGATCACGGGAGGCGTGCCAGAGCTGATGAAACAATCGGTGCTGTGCAGAGACCAACCATGCCAACAAGGCGGGACTCAGGCCAGCCTGCTCTCGTGCAGCAGGGAAAAGCCGCTTGCGAGCGACGAAACGTCCGGCCGGCACGGGAGCCAAGGGAGAAAGCTGCAAGGACTGCACACTACCACTCAAGGTACCAGCGCCAGCATTACCCCAATTCGCCCAGACTTCATCGAGCACTACCCGGCACTCATGAGTAGGAGAACCGGCAATCTGCCCATCAGGATATAGCCGCCAACGCAGCTTCGCAGCGTCCAACGACGCCAGGTCGCCCAGGACCAGGAACTCCGCATCCTTGTCTCCGCGCAGGCTTTCCGGACGTCCCAGGAAGCCTCGCAGGCCGCGTCCGGCAGGCCCGGCGTCAAGCAATAACTCACAACCACGACGAGGCAGGGAGTGAGGACCATCGGCGTCCAGGAACTCAATATCCCAAATACCCCTCAGGTGATCGGCAAGGCGTATTCCAGGATCCTGGGCCACTTCCAGCTTGGCCTCCCCCGGGGTGATCTCCTGCTCTTCCTTACGGCGAACATCCTGACGCAGCAGTTCCTTCTGGGTATAGATCGCCACGGGGATAGCCGCCCCCGTCACCGCCAGACCGGTCAAAAATCCTCGTCTCGAAAACCTCATCGCTCTACCTTTATCCAGTGGCGCGTCACGCATCTAGCTAGAACGTTGGATTTGCAGGGAAATTTACCGGCGCGCCGAATCCGGATGGCTAAATTTGCCACCCGCCAGCTCGTTTATCGCGGATAGATGTGCACAAAAAGGTCGGGCCTGTTAGCGCTGCATCCTCACGCCCCGCCTCGTCATCAGCCCGCCTGCGACTGGGATAGCAATGAGCAAAATATCTGGAAAGAAAACCCTCTATCTGAGCCTGCTGATACTGATCGTCGCCGCCCTCGGTGCCGGAGCCGGAACCGCCTGGCACTACTACTGGAAGGACCGCGTGTCCTACCCCAGCGAAATCGTCAAACATGCCAACGATCTGCAGGAACGCATCATTTCCTTCGACAGCCATATCACCGTGCCGTTGGATTTCGGCACCGAAGGCACTGAAGCCGACAAGGACACTCATCGCCAGTTCGACCTGGTCAAGGCCGGACGCGGCAGGATGTCCGGCGCGGCCCTGAGCATCCTCGCCTGGCCGGAGATGTGGAATGGCCCCAACGCCCCCCACCACCCCACCGCCGGTTTCGCCGAAGAAGCTCGTCACCAACGCGAGACCCGCTACCGGATCATCCAGGGCATGGTGCGCGATTTCCCCAATCAGGCCGCCATTGCCTACACCCCCGCCGATCTGCGCCGCATCGCCTCCGAAGGCAAGCTGGCCGTGGTGATCAGCCTGCTCAACGCCTATGCGATGGGGAACGATCTCGACGAGCTGGACAAGTGGGCCGCCCGCGGCATGCGCCTGTTCGGCTTCAGCTATGTCGGCAACAACGACTGGGCCGACTCTTCGCGCCCCTTGCCATTCTTCAATGACACCCGGGACGCGCTCGGAGGTCTCTCGCCCATCGGCAAGCAGGCCGTGGAGCGGCTCAATGACCTGGGGGTGGTGATCGACGTTTCGCAGATGTCCAGCAAGGCCCTGGAGGATGTTGCAGCCCTGACCCGAGCTCCGGTAGTGGCCTCGCACTCCGCACCCAGGTCGCTAGTGGATATCCCACGCAATCTCAGCGACAAGGAACTACAAGTCATCAAGGCTACAGGAGGCGTCATCCAGGTCGTGGGGTTCTCCACCTACCTGCGCCCACTCAGCCAGCCGACCCTGGACAAGCTGAACGCACTGCGCCAGCGCTTCGATCTGGGCCCACTGCAAGGACTGGAAAACGCCCTGATGCCAGGAGACGCTGTCATCACTATCTGGCCGGAACAACGCTTTGGCGAATATGCCAGTTCGCTGTACGGCATCCTCGACGAAGAACCCAAGGCGAGCCTCAAGGACTATATCGATGCCATCGACTACACGGTGAAGAAGGTCGGCATCGATCACGTCGGCATCAGCTCCGACTTCAACGAAGGTGGCGGCGTCAACGGCTGGATGAGCGTGGCGGACAACCGCAACGTCACCGCAGAGCTGATTCAACGCGGCTACACGGACATCGAGATCGCCAAGCTCTGGGGTGAAAACTACCTGCGCGTCTGGGAACAAGTGCAGAAGCTGGCCAAGCCCGCCAAGACCTCCATACAGCCCGGCACCGCCGGCTGAACCATGATCATGAGAATTCCCGTGACCAATCGCCGGACCTTCCTCAAGCAAGCAGGCCTACTGGCCGCAGCCATGCCTCTGGGCAACCTCGCGCTAGCCTCCGCACAGGCGGCCCGTCCGCCGGCAACCAGCACTTCGACATGGAGCCAGCTGCGCCAGTTATTCGATCTTGACCCGGACTATATCCACCTCTCCAACTTCCTGATTACCTCGCACCCCAGGCCCGTACGCGAGGCCATCGAGAAATACCGCGCAGTGCTGGACCGCAACCCGGCCCTGGCAATGGACTACGACACTGAGTACACCTGGCAACGCGAGGCTCAGGTACGTGATAGCGTCGGACGCTATCTGCAGATCAAACCCTCCCAGATAGCCCTGACCGGCAGCACCACCGAAGGCCTGGCCATGCTCTACGGCGGCATACAGGTGAGCTCTGGACAGGAAATACTGACAACGGTGCATGAGCATTATTCGGCCCGCAATGCACTCAAGTACCGCACACAGCGCGAAGGCACCCAGGTACGCACCATTGAACTGTTCAAATCGGCTCACCTCATGTCCGCCGACGAAGTGCTGGGCAACATCGATCGCAGCATTCGCCCGAACACCCGCGTACTGGGAATGACCTGGGTACAGTCGGGCAGCGGGGTGAAGCTGCCAATCGGCGAGATCGGCAAGCTGGTGGACCATCACAACCGCAATAGAGACGAACGCGACCGGATTCTCTATTGCGTCGATGGCGTACATGGCCTGGGGGTAGAAGACATCACATTTGCCGATCTCAACTGCGACTTCTTCGTCGCCGGCACCCATAAATGGATGTTCGGCCCCCGCGGAACCGGGATCTTCTGTTCACGCTCGGAAAAACTCAAGCACCTGACTCCGATGGTGGCGACCTTCTCCGAGAACAAGGACTTCGCCACCACCATGACCCCTGGCGGCTACCACAGTTTCGAACACCGCTGGGCCGTGGACCAGGCCTTTGAACTGCACCTGAAGCTGGGCAAAGCCAACATCCAGTCCCGTATCCACCAGCTCAACAGCTATCTCAAGCAACGCCTGCAGGAACACCCCGGCATCGAACTGGTGACCCCACTGAGCCCGGAGCATTCGGCCGGCTTCACCTTCTTCCGCGGCAAGGACCTTGATACCGATGCCACCGCCGCCTGGTTGATCAAGAACCGCGTCCTGGTCGACGCCGTGCACCGCGATGCCGGACCAGTGGTGCGCATGGCTCCCGGGCTGCTCAACAGCACAGAAGACATCGACCGTGCCATGGACCTACTTGGCAAGCGCTTGCGCAGCAAGAGCGTCTGACACCTGCCCGTTTCCTAACATTGAAGGTTATTGACGAATGAAACCCATCGCCTACTCCTCACTGGCTGCGCTGGTCGGTTGCCTGATCAGCCTGAATGCACAAGCGGTAGAACCACCCAAGCCCGGCAGCGTATTCAAGGATTGCAAGAACTGCCCGGAAATGGTGGTACTGCCCGCCGGGAACTTCGTCATGGGCACCCCTGAAGATGAAGTCGGCCGGGAACCCGATGAAGGTCCGCAACATACCGTGACCTTCAAGAAAGCCTTCGCCATGAGCCGTTTCCACGTGACCGCCGCCGAGCTGGACGCCTATATCCGCGAATCGGGGGCCGTGATCAAGGATGGTGACGACCGCCCCGGCCGCCTGTGCAAGGCCAGCAAGCCAAGCTACACACAAGGACCGCGCCAGCCCGCCGTATGCGTCGACTATGCCGATGTACAGGCCTACACCCAGTGGCTGTCGAAAAAGACCGGCAAACACTACCGAATGATCAGCGAAGCCGAACGCGAATACGCTGCACGAGCCGGCAGTACAGGCTCGTTCCCCTTCCCGTTCGATGAAGACGGCCAGTACCAGATCACCAAGCATGCCAATACCTACGGGCCCAAGGATGGCTTCAGCTTCACCGCCCCGGTGGGCAGCTATCCGGCCAACGCCTTCGGCATGTATGACATGCATGGCAACGCCTATGAGTGGGTCGCCGACTGTTGGCATCCAGACTATATCGGCGCCCCTGACGATGGCAGCGCCTGGATGGAAGCATCTGAAGGGGTCTGCCTGGATGCCCAGATCCGCGGCAATGACTGGGGCGAAGCACCGGTATTCTCGCGCTCGGGCAACCGCAACAGCCGTAAACGCGAAGTCCGCGGCGATTGGCTGAGTTTCCGGGTGGTGCGCGAACTTGAACAACCAGGGACCAGCCACCCGTGACAAGCTCGCTCGATGGCGGTCAAGCGCGACACTGCGCTTGACCGTCGTCAGCCTCAGACCTCGACCAAGGGTTGGGTAACCGGCTGCGGTTCAAGCTGCTTGGCCAGCAGCGCCAACCCTTCGTGCAAAGCCGGGAACAGGCTGTTGTTGAAGTTGTTCCAGCGCAGCTCAAGGATGGTGTCCTCGGGGGATATCACGGTGTTGAGCACATCGTGGAACACCTCGCCGGAATCGATGCCGTTGTCCACATAGTGGAACGACGCCCCGGTGAGATACAGGGGCTCGGTCGGCACGGTCTCCCGGGTCGTCCAGTCCACGATTTTCTCTCCCCGGGCGCCATGCAGGGCGTTCCAGGTGGCGTAGGCGCCACGGCGCTCATAAGGCGATTCGATGCGAGTGATGCCCGGGTGGATGTTCATGATCCGCCGAGCGAACGGTGCACCCGGACGCACCAGCTCATCGAGAATCACCAGCAGACCGTCCAGCACCACGATATCGGCCTTGAGCTCCACCAGGGTGTCGTGCAGGCGACGCTCGAAGTCCTGCTTGCCGGCAATGTGCTCGGCGCTGCCCCGCGGATGGCGGCGATAAGTGGATGGCACGCTCAGCAGCAGATCGTTGACCAATCGCCCCTGCACAGCCAGATCTGCCGGATACAGCCACTGGCGCCCCGGCTGGTAGGCAAAACCGTAGTCGCTCACCAGTTTCTGGTCCCGCGGCGATTGCTCGTCATCGTCGTAGACCACGCCCACCAGGTTGTAGGCCTCGCCCAGGGACGTCTGGTTCAACGCCTCCACCAGAGACTCCAGCACCGATTTCATGTAGCGCTCGTGGTCCTTGTAGGCCACCGGCTGCCCCGCCTTGTCGGCCGCGGCGTTTCGCAGGGACCAGACATAAACCAGATTCTTCTTCGTCATTCGTTCGCTCTCGCTCAAT
Source organism: Pseudomonas sp. L5B5 (assembly GCF_020520285.1). Lineage (NCBI taxonomy): Bacteria > Pseudomonadati > Pseudomonadota > Gammaproteobacteria > Pseudomonadales > Pseudomonadaceae > Pseudomonas > Pseudomonas sp. L5B5. Next base: position 6,413,383 of record NZ_CP084742.1, on the reverse strand, counting down.
GGATCAGGCACTGCGTCGATACACGTGCGCCCACAGAACAAGAACGAACCAGGCTCCGGGCAATTTATCCGGGACGCCGCCGCCCGGCGGTGGCAGGCAAAGCTAAATAGTCGCCGCGACGCTTCGTTTGTTCAGGGGTAAGGGTCCGTGTGCCCGACCCTCTATCCACTCTCTGGGAAGTACTTATGACCGACCCCAAGCGCGGCGCCCTCCAAGGTTTGCTCGCATTGCTCAGGCCCTTTCGCACCATCGTGCTGGTTTCCGTGGCCCTGGGCATGGCCGGAGGCCTGGCCATCACCCTGCTGCTGGCCACTATCAACAATGCCCTGCACTCGGACGGCGGTATGACCCAGGGCGTGGTCCTGACCTTCGCCGCGCTGTGCGTGCTGGCCCTGATCAGCGCCATCGTCTCGGACATCGGCACCAACTACGTAGGCCAGCGGATCATCGCCGCCCTGCGCAAGGACCTGGGCGAGAAGGTGCTCTCGGCCCCCATCACCCAGATCGAGCGCTACCGCTCCCACCGCCTGATTCCGGTGCTGACCCACGACGTCGACACCATCAGCGACTTTTCCTTCGCCTTCACCCCCCTGGCCATCGCCGCCACGGTCACCCTGGGCTGCCTGGGCTACCTGGCATACCTGTCGGTGCCGATGTTCCTGATGATGGTGGTGGCGATCATCATCGGTACCAGCGTGCAAGTGGTGGCCGGCGGCAAGGGCATCAAGGGTTTCGATGAGGCACGTGATCACGAGGATGAGCTGCAGCGCTATTACAACGCCATTGCTTCGGGCGCCAAGGAACTGCGCATCCACCGGCCACGGCGTTTCCGCATGAACACCCATCGCATCCAGGAAACCGCAGACCGCATCAGCGACATCCAGGTGCGCTCGGTGAACATCTACATCCTGGCCAAGAGCTTCGGCTCGATGCTGTTCTTCGTCGTCATCGGCCTGGCCCTGGCGATGCAAGCCTACTACCCCAATCCGGACCCTGCCGTGATCACCGGCTTCGTGCTGGTGCTGCTGTACATGAAGGGGCCACTTGAACATGTGGTCGGTTACCTGCCCATCGTCGGCAAGGCGAAGATTGCGTTCGCCCGTATCAGCGAGTTGTCCGAGCGCTTCTCCTCCCCCGAACCGCATCTGCTCATGGATGCCAGCGAAGCGCCCCAGCCCGTGGTGCACAGCCTGGAACTGCGCGGGGTGAGCTACAGCCCGCCGCCAGTGGAAGGCAGCGAGCCGTTCCACCTGGGACCGATCAACCTGAGCATCAAGCAGGGCGACATCGTGTTCATCGTCGGCGAGAACGGCTGCGGCAAGACCACCCTGATCAAGCTGCTGCTGGGCCTGTACCAACCCCAGTCCGGAGAGATCCGCCTCAACGGCGAAACGGTGACCGACCAGGCCCGGGACGATTACCGGCAACTGTTCACCACCGTTTTCTCCGACTACTACCTGTTCGACGACCTGGTGCAGGGCAATGCCGGCAAGTCGCTGGATGTCGCCACCCAATACCTGGATCGCCTGGAGATCGCCCACAAGGTCAGCGTCAAGGATGGCGCCTTCACCACCACCGACCTGTCCACCGGCCAGCGCAAGCGCCTGGCCCTGGTCAACGCCTGGCTGGAAGAACGACCAGTGCTGGTGTTCGACGAATGGGCCGCCGACCAGGACCCGGCCTTCCGGCGGATTTTCTATACCGAGCTGTTGCCCGACCTCAAGCGCCTGGGCAAGACCATCATCGTGATCAGCCACGACGACCGCTATTTCGATATCGCCGACCAACTGGTGCGCATGAAGGCTGGACGCATCATGACTCAGTTGCAGCCCGCATGATTATTTCCGGTTTATGGCAGCTGGTGCGTCCTATTACAGGAATTGAGAATCACTAGCATTAACAACCACTACACCTGCCGGATCTAAAAGAGCATATGAGCATGCCCGCACAACATCGATTGTCTCCTTTGACGAAAGCGCTGCTTTGCCAAGCGTTCTCGCCAAAAATGGCTTCCCGCACCTTGGGCCTGGCCTTGACCTTGCCCCTGATGGCCCAGGTCCAGGCCCAGGAAATCCAATTCAGCATCGCCTCGCAATCCATGGCTTCTGCCCTGCAGGAGTTCGGACGCCAGGCCAACATGCAGGTGCTCTACAGTCCCGACGATGTGCAGGGCAAGCGCAGCAACGCCCTCAACGGCAGCTATTCGCCGGAGCGGGCCATCGCGGCAATGCTCAATGGCACGGGGGTGGCCTACACCTTCAAGGGCAACTCGATCACCATTCTCAATCGTGCCACCGTCGGTTCGCTGGAACTGGGAACCAGCACCATCTCTGGCCAGAACCTGGGAACCACCACCGAAGACACTGGCTCCTACACCACCGGCCAGATGCAGACCGCCAGCAAGCTTGCGCTATCAGCCCGGGAAACCCCGCAATCGGTTACGGTCATCACCCGCCAGCGCATGGATGACCAGAACATGAAATCCCTGGAGGACGTGCTCAGGGCTACCCCGGGCATTGCGGTGACCAAGGCAGGCCCGCAACGCTCGACCTTCTACTCCCGTGGTTTCGCCGTTGAAAACCTGATGACCGACGGCCTGCCCAACGACTTGAGCCACTACCTGACCCGGGACATGAACTCCGCTCCGGACATGGCAATCTTCGATCGAGTGGAGGTAGTGCGTGGCGCCACCGGCATGATGCAAGGTTCGGGTAACCCATCGGCGGCGATCAACATGGTGCGTAAACGTCCAACCGCCACACCACGGGTCACCATCACCGGTAGCGCCGGCAGCTGGGACAACTATCGTACTGAGTTCGATGCTTCCAACGCGCTCAACGAAAGCGGCACCTTGCGCGGTCGCGTGGTGACCGCCTATCAGACCAAGGACAGCTTCCAGGACTTCGTCAGCTCCGAGCGTTCGGTGTTCTACGCCATCACCGAGGCGGACCTGAATGAAAATACCACCTTCACCTTCGGCGCCTCCAACCAGAACGCTAACAACAACAGCGCCTGGGCCGGCCTGCCCGTGGGACGTGACGGCAGCGACCTGCATCTCAAGCGCTCCAGCTACCTGGGCAGCGACTGGGAATATTGGGACCAGGACAACACTACCGCGTTCACCCGACTGGAATACCGCTTCGCCAATAGCTGGAAAATGCTCCTGGCCGCCAGCAAGAGCTGGTCGGACCTGAAAATGCATGGTTCCATTCCGCTGCGCATGGGTACCAACTACGACGAATTCGGCCAGAACATCGGGCGCTACGAATACGAAGACCAGCAGAACAGCTACGACGGTTATGTCACCGGCCCCTTCTCGCTGTTCGGGCGTACCCACGAGTTGGTGGTCGGTGCCAGCAGGCGTGATCTTTCGTTCAAGGGCAAGGGCAACCCCATCGACCTTCCGACCCATACGAACATCTACAACCCCAGCGGCATAACCAAGCCAGACATGAGCGCCACTCCCTGGGTGCAACGCCGTACCAGCGACGAAGAAGCGGCCTATGTCACTACTCGCCTGAGCATTACCGACGACCTCAAACTGATTCTCGGCGGCCGACTGGACTGGTACGACTATGACGTCTACACCGCCTGGGACGGCAAGCCCTACTCTTCCAGCCGTCCCAATAAAGTGACGCGTAACCTGACCCGCTATGCAGGGGCCATCTATGACCTGGACCAGCACCATTCGGTCTACGTCAGCTACACCGATATCTTCAAGCCGCAGACCGAGCTCGACGCGTCCAACGGCGCAATCAAGCCTATCGAGGGCAAGAACTACGAGATCGGCATCAAGGGCGAATACTTTGACGGCAGCCTGAATGCCAGCGCGGCGATTTTCCGTATCGACCAGCAAAATCGCGCCAAACAGCTGAACTCCAATCAATGTACTCCGCGGGGAACCACATGCTATGAGGCAGCAGGTGAAGTACGCAGCGAAGGCATCGACCTGGAAATCAACGGCTCGCTGATACCAGGCTGGGAGCTGGGCGCGGGCTATACCTATGCTGCCGCCAAGTACACCAAGGATAGCGACAAGAACAAGGAGGGACGCCTGTTCAGCACCGACATCCCTCGGCACATTTTCAAGGTATTCACCACCTACCAGCTTCCAGGCGACCTCAATCGCTGGACCATTGGTGGTGGCATGTATAGCCAGAACACCATCTACAACAAGGGCGCCAACAGTGACGATGGCCCACCACCATACGATTACCGCATAGAACAGAAGGCCTACACCCTCGTCGACCTTATGGCCAGCTACAAAGCCACGGAAAACCTGGACGTTCGCCTGAACCTGAACAACATCTTCGACAAGCGCTACTACCAGACCATCGGTAGCAACACTGACTATGGCAACAACCTGTACGGCGATCCGCGCAACGCGATGGTCACCGTCCGCTGGTCCCTCTGATCCCTCCAACCTCGCCAGAGACCGCCCTCGACCAGGGCGGTCCCCATGGCACCGCACCACCGGCATCAGCCTGATACCGCCCTCGAACGGCCTGAGGCCTCTGCTCCTTAGCGATCTATCTCCCTATTGCCGATTCCCGAGACAAGCGCTCAGTACAAACGCGCTAGCGCCTTCGTTGCCGGAGGTTGCAAGTAGCCGACTGCGCGCGGGATGAGCGGCTGCCGGCTCAGCGTCCAAGCCACTCCAGTGCCTGAATGAAGGAGAAGGTGTGCGACCTACTCCATCTGTGGCCGGTGCCATACTCCAGAAACGACAAAGGCCTGGACCGCTACCGATCCAGGCCTTTGTCGGTGACTCAGCTCAAGCAGCTCAGCAACCGCTCCTCGAAGCGCTCCAGCAAGCGAGGGTCAGCGGCCATTTCCTCATGGCGGGCCAAGGTCCTGAACGAATCCAGGACCTCTCTGTCTAGCACCTCGCTACCCATGGCCCGCTCCATCCGCACAATCTGCTCATCCTGATAATCACGGGACCACCACAGTTGTGGCACAACCCGCAATGGACGATAAGCATAAGCTGCGGACAAGCTGCTCAAGTCATTGAATACGCTACTGACCAACGAAGCATCGAACTCGGCCTTGAACAGTCCCACCACCCGCTCCAGCTCGCCGGGAGCCAGAGGGATATTGCCGGCCACCCAGTCATGGACGCTCTGCCAGTCGAGCTCGGCTTCACGCTTCAAGCGGCTCTCGATCATCCCTGCACTGCCCGGGAACTGCTGGCAGAGTTTGTCGATGATCGCCCGCCACTCGGACTCGATCGTCACAGTGACCGGCGCCTCCTGCGCCTGAACCTGATCGTCCCCGGCACCCTGGGGCGGTGTCGGGTCGAGCAGGCCAAGGAAACGCACTGTCTCTCCCGCCGCCTCCAGTTCGCTGGCCACGTCCATGGCAATGGATCCGCCCAGGGACCAGCCCGCCAGATAGTAGGGACCGCTCGGCTGCACCTGGCGAATGCTGGCGACATAGCGCTGAATCATGGCCAGCCACGAAACCTCGCTCCAGTCGGCTTGCAGGTAGGCCTGATGCAGCACGCCATACACCGTGCAATGGTCGCGCAACTGCGTCGCCAACGGCAGGTAGCCATACACGCTGCCCCCCGCCGGGTGGAAGCAGAACAGCGGCTGGCCGGAACCGCCCAGGGCGATGACATTCTGCGCACTGACGGGCTGACCGGCTGCGATCTCGCCAGCCAGTTGCCCCACAGTTGGCGCCGTGAACAGCGCATTGATGCTCAGTTGCACAGCCAGTGCCTGGTTGATGGCGCCGATCAGGCGCAAGGCATCCAGGGAATGCCCACCCAGCTCGAAGAAGTTGTCGTCCAGGCCCACCTGATCGACGCCCAGCACCTGGCTCCAGAGGGCGGCGATCTGCTGTTCCAGTTCGCTCTCTGGAGCGTTGTAGGCCTGCTGCAGCAGGCTGGCATCGGCCTTGGGCAGGGCCTTGCGGTCAAGCTTGCCATTGGGGCTCAACGGCAGCGCGTCGAGGAACAGCAGGTGCGCCGGCAACATGTAGTCCGGCAGCACCTCCTTGAGGGCCGCTTTCAATTGCTCGCGCAATTGCGCCTGGGCCTGCGGCGTATCGGCCGCCACCTGCGCGGCTGGCACTACGTAAGCCACCAACTGCGGACCGCTCGCGCCGTCCTGGGCCAGCACAATCGCCTCGCGTACTTGCGTCAGCTCCAGCAGCCGCGCTTCGATCTCGCCCATTTCGATACGGAAACCGCGGATCTTCACCTGGTGGTCGATGCGCCCGGCGTACTCGATCACGCCTTCGGCGTCATAACGGGCCAGGTCGCCGGTGCGGTACAGACGACCGCCATCACTGCTGAACGGATCGGGAATGAAACGCTCGGCGGTCAGGCCTGGGCGGTCGTGGTAACCCCGGGCCAGCAGGTCGCCACCGATCATCAGCTCGCCAATCACACCGTTGAGTGGCAGGTTGCCGCTGTTGTCCAGCAGGTAGATGGAGCGACCCGGCAGGGCCTTGCCCAGTGGAATTACCGCTGGCATCGGCTGAGCACCATCCAGGTAGGCGCCGCAATCATGGGCCGTGGCACTCACGGTGGCCTCGGTAGGCCCGTAGGTATTGAGCAGGCAGGCGTGTTTCAGGCCGGCCTGTTTCCACGCAGCCACGCCTTCCGCCGGCATGGCCTCGCCCCCCAGGTTGAGCTGGCGCAGGCGGCCAAAGTCCCGTGGCCCCTTGGCGGCGAAGTCCTTGCCAAGCATGAACCAGTAGGCGGTGCTCAAGTCGACGATGCTGATGCCCTGCTCGATCAGCTCGCGGTAGAAGGTTTCGCTGTCCCACAGCGCCTTGCCGCGGATCACCACCGACGCACCACGGATCAACGCCGGGTACAGCTGTTCGACAAAGGCGTCGAAGTTGAAGGTAGAGAACTGCAAGCCACGGTCCGCAGCCGTCATGTTGAAATGGCTGGCGGTGGCCCGTGCGTGCTGGCTCAGGGCATTGTGGGTGATGCCTACGCCCTTGGGCCGGCCGGTGGAACCGGAGGTGTACATCACGTAGGCCAGGTTTTCTGCACTGCTGCGTTCAGGCGGGTTGCCCTGCGCCATACCGGCCAGCCAGGCGGGGGCCTGGTCCAGGCACAGGTACGGCACCGCGAGGCCATCCTGCAAACGCTCCAGCAGCGGCGACTGGGTCAGCAGCAACTGGATGCCGCTGTCCTGCATCATGTAGTGCAGGCGCTCCTGAGGGTATTCAGGGTCCAGCGGCACGTAGGCGCCGCCGGCCTTGAGCACCGCCAGCAGGCCGACAATCATGTCCAGCCCGCGCTCCACGGCGATGCCCACCCGCACATCCGGGCCCACGCCCTGCTCGATCAACTTGTGGGCCAACTGGTTGGCCCGCTGGTTGAACTGTCCATAGCTCAGTTGCTCACCGGCGCACAGCAGCGCCACGGCATCCGGAGTGCGTGTGGCCTGGGCTTCGATCAACTGGTGGATACTGAGGTCCCGGCCCACTTGGCCGACCGCCTGGCAGGACTCTTGTTCAACGGCCGCCCGTTGCCCGTCGCTGAGCGGCGAAAGATTTCCCAGGCACTGCCGGGGGTTGCCGATCATGGCCAGCAGCAGCTGTTGCAGGCCCTCGGCCAACTGCTGGATCGCGGCGGCACTGAAGTGCTGGCACGAATAGCTGTAGTCGAACGACAGGCGCTCAGCGACGAACACCGACAGGGTCAGCGGGTAGTTGGTCTGTTCATGATTGCCGACCGCGCCGAATTGCAGCTGTGCCGGCGAGCCTTTTTCCAGGGCCTCGGACACCGGGTAGTTCTCGAACACCAGGATGTTGTCGAACAGTGCCTCGCCTCCCAGGCCGGCCCAGCGCTGTACGTCGTACAGCGGCGTATGTTCGAAGTCGCGCAGGGCCAGGTTGCGCTCCTGCACCACCTGCAACCAGTCGCCTACCGACTGCTGCGGGCGTGGTGCAGCCACTACCGGCAAGGTGTTGATGAACAGCCCGATCTGCTGCTCCACGCCCTTGAGCTCCGCCGGACGACCGGACACCGTGGCGCCGAACACCACGCTGTCCTGCCCGGTGCAGCGTTGCAGCAGCAACAGCCAGGCGGCTTGCACCAGGGTGTTGACCGTGACTTTCTGCTGGCGGGCAAACTCGCCCAGGCTGCGGGTCTGGACCTCGTCGAGGCTGCAGTCATGGCGGCCATGGCCCTCCTCCAGCAACGCTTGTGCACCAGGAACCATGGCCTGGGCCAGCCGGGTCGGCTCCTCCAGCCCCTGCAGTTGCTGTTTCCAGAAGGTCTCGGTGAGCGTTGCATCCTGGCGTTGCAGCCAGGCGATGTAGTCGCGGTAACGCCCGCTCGGATGGTGCGGTAACTGGCCGGCATAACGTTGCAGTACTTCACCGAGCAACTGCGAGTTGCTCCAGCCGTCCATCAGGATGTGGTGGTTGGTGTAGATCAGGTGGTAGCGCTGCTCGCCAGTGCGCACCAGGGTCAGGCGCAGCAGGGGCGCAGCGGCGAGATCGAAGCCTCGTTGACGCTCGACCGCAGCCAGGGCGTCCAGGGCTTGCGGGGTCTGCTCTGTCGAGCGCCAGTCGTGCTCGGCACACTCCAGGCTGACCTGCTTGTACACCACCTGGAGCGGCGCCGGCAGTTCGCCCTGCCAGAGGAAACCGCTGCGCAGGATGTCATGGCGCTCGATGGTTGCCTGCCAGGCCTGGCGGAAGCGCTCGGGGTCGAGCCCGTCCACATCCACCCGCAACTGGTTGATGTAATCGCCACCGTCCTGCTGGTACAGGGTATGGAACAACATGCCCTGCTGCATCGGCGACAGCGGATAAAGGTCCTCGACCTTGGCCAGTGCCAGGGGCAAGCGGTCCAACTGCTGCTGGTTCAGGCCCGCCAGCGGGAAATCCGACGGCGTCGCGCCACGGTGCTCGGGCTGGCTGCAATGCTCGATCAGCGCCTTGAGCTCCTTGGCATACTCGTCCGCCAGGCGCTGGATGGTGGCGGTATCGAACATCGCCTGGCTGAAGTTCCAGCCCAGGCTCAGCTCACCGCCATAGACCTGACCGTTGAGGGTCAGCCAGTTGCCCAGGGGGGCGTGCAGGCTCTGGTCGTCGCCCTTGGCTTCATTGGCCGGGGCAAACCAAGCCTGCTGGTCATCGAAAGTGCCGTCGAACTGCCCCAGGTAGTTGAAGGTAATGCGTGGCACGACCAAGGCCGCCAGCGCCTCCTGCGCACTGGCATCCCCCAGGTAACGCAAGGCACCGAAGCCGATGCCCTTGTTCGGCACCGCCCGCAATTGTTCCTTGATCAACTTGATCGAGTCGCCCAGGGCCGGCTGCGGCGTCAGCTTCACCGGGAACACGCTGGTGAACCAGCCCACAGTGCGACTCAGGTCGATGCTGTCGAACAGCTCCTCGCGGCCATGGCCTTCCAGTTGCACCAGGGCGCTGCTGTCGCCGGTCCAGCGGGTGATGACCCGGGCCAGGGCGGTCAGCAGCAGGTCGTTGATCTGGGTGCGATAGGCCGCCGGCGCGTCCTGCAACAGGCGCTGGGTATCACCCTTGCTCAGCCGGGTTTCGACACTGCTCGCGTGCTGGTTCTGCAACCCGTCGTGGCCGTGGTCGCAGGGCAGGTTCGACTCGACACCCTGCAACTGCGCCTGCCAGTAACCCAGTTCCTGCTGCAGCGCCGCGCTGCCGGCATAGGCTTGCAGCTGCCCGGCCCAGGCCTGGGTCGAGCTGGACTTGGCCGGCAGTGCCTGATTGCCCAACAGGGCTTGCAGATCCTCCAGGAGAATCCGCCAGGACACCCCATCCACCACCAGGTGATGAACGATCAGCAACAGGCGCTGGCTCTGGTCGGCCAGGGTGAACAACACGGCCCGCAGCAACGGCCCCTCTTGCAGGTTGAGACTGCGCTGGGCCTGCTCGGCAAACTGTTGCAACGCCTGGGCGTCGGCGACATTGGCCTGCCACAGCAGTTGCACCGGCTCATCGGCATCGGCAAAGGCTGCGCTCCACGTGCCCTGATGTTCGGCAAAGCGCAGGCGCAGGGCATCGTGCTGCACCGTCAGGGCCTGCAAGGCGCTTTCCAGGGTCTGGGCTTGCAGGGGCTGTAGCGGTTTGAGCAGCACCGACTGGTTCCAGTGATGACGTTCCGGCACCGGTGTATCGAAGAACCATTGCTGGATCGGCAGCAGCGGCATTTGCCCACGCACCGGGCCCTGGTCGATCTGCAAACCGCCCTCGCCCTGCTCCGCCACCGTGGCCAGCCCCTGCACCGTCTGGTGCTGGAACAGGTCCTTGGGGGTGAAGCGGATACCGGCCTGACGGGCCCGGCTGACCACCTGGATCGAGATGATCGAGTCGCCGCCCAGCTCGAAGAAGTTGTCGGTAACGCCCACCTGCTCAAGCTTCAGCACATCGGCCCAGATCGCCGCGATCTGTTGCTCCAGTTCGTTCTGTGGCGCCACATAAGTCTGCTGCATCAGCTGCGCATCGACCTTCGGCAGCGACTTGCGGTCCAGCTTGCCGTTCGGCGTCAGTGGCAGCGCTTCGAGGAACAGCAGGTAGGTCGGCACCATGTAGTCCGGCAGGCTTTCCCGCAGGCGCGCCTTGATGCTTTCGCGCAACTGCGCCTGGCGCTCGTTGCTCAACGCCACTTCAGCGTCCACCGGCACGATGTAGCCCACTAGTTGCTGGCCGCTCGGCCCTGGCTGGGCGATCACCGCCACTTCCAGCACCGGGTCCTGTTCCAGCAGGCGCGCTTCGATCTCGCCCAGCTCGATACGGAAGCCCCGCACCTTGACCTGATGGTCGACACGGCCCACGTATTCCACCAGCCCGTCGGTGCGGTAGCGGGTCAGGTCGCCGCTGCGGTACAACCGGGCGCCGGTGGTGCTGTAGGGGTCAGGAATAAAGCGTTCCGCCGTCAGCCCCGGACGATCCAGGTAACCCCGGGCTACGCCCAGGCCACCCAGGTACAGCTCGCCCGCCACGCCCACCGGCAACAGATTGAGGTTGGCATCGGCCACATAGGCGCTACGGTTGCCGACGATGTTGCCGATAGGCGCATAGGCCGCATCGCACGGGTCCCCCGCCTTGGCCTTCCAGATCAACGGCGTAACCACCGTCTCGGTCGGGCCGTAGCCGTTGAAGATGTACTTGGGACGCAGCACCCGCCAGGCCAGGTCATAGCTGGCCTGCGGCACGGCATCGCCGCCGAAGCAGTAGACCCGCACCGCAGGCGGGTTGCCGTCGCGCTCGGCGTGTACCGCCAGTTGCTGCAGGTATACCGGCGGGAACACCCCCACGGTGACGCCATAGCGGTGCATCTGCTCATAGGTAAATTCCGGCGACCACAAGCTATCGTCGCGGATCAGCACGCTGGCGCCGTAGATCAGTGGGTGCATCCAGCCTTCGTGGGAGCCGTCGAAGGCGAAGGACATGAAGTGCAGCTCGCAGTCCGCCGGGCTCATTTCATAGCGCTCGCCGGTGGCCAGGCTGTGCATGGCCAGCGGGCCATGGGACACCGCCACGCCCTTGGGCAAGCCGGTGGAACCGGAGGTGTAGATCACATAGGCGAGGTTTTCCTCGGCCAAGCCCACTTGGGGGGCGCTGGCCGGGTAGCCGGCAAAATCTGCGGCCCGTTCCACCGACAAGGTCGGCAAACCGTCCGGGATCGGCAAGCGATCCAGCAGATGACTCTGAGTCAGCAGCAGCCACGCGCCGCTGTCCTGCATCATGTAGCGCAGGCGGTCCTGGGGGTATTCGATGTCCAGCGGCACATAGACCCCACCGGCCTTGAGCACGGCCAGGAAGGCCACCATGATTTCCGCACAGCGCGGCATGGCGATGGCCACCCGCACCTCCGGGCCAACGCCCAGTTCGATCAGCTGGTGCGCCAGTTGGTTGGCTTGCGTATCCAGCTCGCGATAGCTCAGGCGCTGCTCGGCGAAGAACACTGCCGGCGCGTCCGGGGCCTTGGCCGCCTGATCGGCAAACAGCTGGTGGACAAAACGGTGGGTCGGGTAGACCACATCGGTGTGGTCCCACTCCTGGCGAATGCGCCGCTGCTCGTCCCGAGTCAGCAATGGCAACTCACCCAGGCCGGTTTGCGCATGCTCCATCAGGCTCAGCAACAGGCCCTGCAAGTGCCCGCCCAACTGCACCATCGAAGGTTCAGAGAAGGATTCACGGGCATAGATGAACTCGAACGACAGGCTCGCCCCCAGGTTGACTGCAACCGTCAGTGGGTAGTTGGTCTGCTCGTGGTTGCCCACCGCGCCAAAGCGCAGTTGCGCCGGGGCGCCTTTTTCCAGGGCCTCTGACACCGGGTAGTTCTCGAACACCAGGATGTTGTCGAACAGCGCGTCCCCGCCCAGCCCGGCCCAGCGCTGCACTTCGTACAGCGGCGTGTATTCATAGTCACGCAGCGCCAGGTTGCGGTTCTGTACCGCCTGCAGCCACTGGCTCACGGTCATATCCGGGCGTGGCGTGGCCACCACCGGCAAGGTGTTGATGAACAGGCCTACCTGCTGCTCGATGCCCTTGAGCTCAGCGGGGCGCCCCGCCACCGTGGCGCCGAACACCACGCTTTCCTGCCCGGTGCAACGTTGCAGCAACAGCAGCCACGCCGCCTGCACCAGGGTATTGACCGTGACCTTCTGCTGCCGGGCAAATTCGCCAAGGCGTGCCGTCTGTGCCAGGTCCAGCTCGCGATGATGCTTGCCGTGGCCGGTGTCGGCCGGAATGTCCGCGACCCGGGACAGCGCCTGGGTCAGGCGGGTCGGTTCATCCAGCGTCTGCAGCTGTTCTTTCCAGAAGCTTTCACAGGCCTGGGCATCCTGGCGTTGCAGCCAGGCGATGTAGTCCCGGTAACGGCCCGGCGCGTGGCTCGGCAGTTGACCGGCATAGCGCTGCAGCACCTCACCGAGCAGCTGCGAGTTGCTCCAGCCGTCCATCAGGATGTGATGGTTGGTGTAGATCAGGTGGTAGCGCTGCTCGTCGATACGCACCAGGGTCAGGCGCAACAAGGGCACCGCATCCAGCTCGAAGCCACGCTGGCGCTCGGCGGTGGCCAGGGTGTCCAGGGCCTCCTGCTGCTGTGGCTGGCCGCGCCAGTCATGCAGCGTGTAATCCAGGGCAATGTGCTTGTGCACCACTTGCAGCGGCGTCGACACCTCGCCCTGCCAGATAAAGCCGGTGCGCAGGATGTCATGCCGATCGATGGCCGCCTGCCAGGCCTGCTGGAAGCGCAGCGGATCGAGGCCGTCCACGTCCACCCGCAGTTGATTGATGTAGTCGCCCGCCGCCTGCTCATAGAGGGTATGGAACAGCATGCCCTGCTGCATGGGCGACAGGGGGTAGAGGTCTTCGACAGAGGCCATCGACACCGGCAGACGATCCAGTTGCTGCTGGTTCAGGCCCGCCAGCGGGAAGTCCGACGGGGTCGCGCCCGCCTGCTGCGGTGCGCAGCAATGCGCCACCAGCGCCTTGAGCTCCTCGGTATAGTCGTCGGCCAGCCGCTGCACGGTGGCGGTATCGAACATCTGCTGGCTGAAGGTCCAGTTCAGGCTCAACTCGCCGCCATAGACCTGGCCATCCAGGCTCAGCCAGTTGCTCAGCGGGGCCAGTGGGCTCTGGTCGTCGCCCTTGGCTTCACCGCTGGGTTTGAACAGGGAATCCTGCTCGTCGAAACTACCGTCGAACTGGCCCAGGTAGTTGAAGGTAATACGCGGCACGGCCAGGGCTGCCAGGGCCTGCTGCGCCTGAGCATCCCCCAGGTAGCGCAAGGCACCAAAGCCTATGCCCTTGTTCGGCACCGCCCGCAGTTGTTCCTTGACGAACTTGATCGAGTCGCCCAAGGACGCCTGGGGCGTGAGCTTCACCGGGAACATGCTGGTGAACCAACCCACGGTGCGGGTCAGGTCGATGCTGTCGAACAGGTCTTCGCGGCCGTGGCCTTCCAGTTGCACCAGGGCACTGGCCTCGCCGGTCCAGCGGGTGATGACCCGGGCCAGGGCGGTGAGCAGCAAATCGTTGATCTGGGTGCGGTAGGCCGCCGGGGCGTCCTGCAGCAGGCGCTGGGTATGGGCCTTGTCCAGGCGTGAGCTCAGGTTGCTGGCGTGCTGGTTCTGCAATTCGGTGACCGGGCGATCCTGCGGCAGGTTCGACTCGACGCCCTGCAACTGGGCCTGCCAGTACTTGAGTTCTTCCTGCAGCGCTGCACCTTGGGCATAGGCCTGCATCTGTTCGGCCCAGGCCTGGGTCGAGCTGGTCTTGGCCGGCAACGCCAGGGTCTGGCCGGCGCTGAGTTGAGTGTGGGCCAGTTGCAGATCCTCCAGCAGGATCCGCCAGGACACACCGTCCACCACCAGGTGGTGGATCACCAGCAACAGACGCTGGCTGCCATCCTCCAGACTGAACAGCACGGCCCGCAGCAGCGGCCCGTCCTGCAGGTTCAGGCTGCGCTGCGCCTCGACCGCCGACTGCTCCATGGCCTGGGCGCTATCCACCGCAACCTGCCAGAGCAGCTGCGGCCGCTGGCTGGCATCGGCAAAACGCGCCGACCAGCCATCAGCCTCCTGGCGGAACTGCAACCGCAAGGCGTCATGCTGCACCCGCAGCGCCTGCAAGGCGCTCTCTACCACTTCGGCACACAGCGGCTGGGACGGTTTGAGCAGCACTGACTGGTTCCAGTGATGACGTTCGCTCATGGGCAGCTCGAAGAACCACTGCTGCACCGGCAGCAACGCAGTCGCGCCATGCACCGGGCCCTGGTCGATCTGCACCCCGCCTTCACCCTGCTCGGCCACTGCCGCCAGCCCCTGGACCGTCTGGTACTGGAACAGATCCCGCGGGGTGAAGCGGATACCGGCCTGCCGCGCACGGCTGACCACCTGGATCGAGATGATCGAATCACCGCCCAGCTCGAAGAAGTTGTCGGTCGCCCCCACCTGCTCCAGCTTGAGCACATCGGCCCAGATCGCCGCGATCTGCTGTTCCAGCTCGCTCTGCGGCGCCACATAGACCTGCTGCATCTGCTGGGCGTCGACCTTGGGCAGGGCCTTGCGATCGAGTTTGCCATTCGGGGTCAGGGGCAGCGCTTCGAGGAATAGCAAGTACGCCGGCACCATGTAGTCCGGCACGTGTTCCTTGAGTGCACTCTTGATGTTCTCGCGCAGGGTGGCCTGGGCATCCCCGGCGACGGCCATTGCCGCGTCGCTCGGCACAATGTAGGCCACCAGTTGCTGGCCGTTCTCGCCGTCATGGGCCAGGACAAAGGCCTCACGCACCGCCGCCTGCTGCACCAACCGCGCTTCGATTTCCCCCAGCTCGATACGGAAGCCGCGGATCTTCACCTGATGGTCGATGCGACCGATGTATTCGATCACCCCATCGGCGCGGTAACGGGTCAGGTCGCCGGTGCGATACACCCGGCCGCCGTCGCTGGAGAACGGATTGGGCACGAACTTCTCGGCGGTCAACGCCGGGCGTGCCAGGTAGCCACGGGTGACCCCGGCACCGGCCAGGTACAGCTCGCCGGCACTGCCCACCGGCACCGGTTGCAGGTCCGGGCTGAGAATGTAGCTCTGGGTGTTGCTGATGGCCCGGCCGATATTGGCCTGGCCGCCCGCCTCGCGCCGGGTGTAGGTCGAGTAGGTGGTGTCTTCCGATGGGCCGTACAGGTCGTAGACATGCACCAGCCCGGGCTGCTGGTAAAGGCTATCCACCAGGGCCTGTTTCAGCGGCTCACCCGCCAGGTTGATGATCCGCACGCTGGGCGGAATCTGCCCGCTGCGCTGCAGCGCGGCAATCGCCGAGGGCACGGTATTGATCAGGCGCACCCGGTCGCGGTCCACCAGTTCCGGCAGTTCCAGGGCATTGCGCGCCAGGACGATGGAACCGCCGCTGGACAGGGTGACAAACAGCTCCCACACCGACAGGTCGAAGCAGATCGAGGTAGAGGCCAGCACCCCTTGCAGGTCTTCAGTGCTGTACACCCGGTTCGACCAATCGATCAATGCCAGCACGTTGCGATGGGCAATCGCCACGCCCTTGGGCAGGCCGGTGGAACCGGAGGTGTAGATCACATAGGCCAGATTGTCCGGAGTCGCGCGTGGCGCCGGGTCGTCTGTCGAGTAGCCATCCAGCCAGCCCGGCTGGGCATCCAGTTGCAGGGTCTGCAGGGATTCCACGGACGGCAGCAGCGACAGCAAGGCGCTTTCAGTCAGCAGGATCTGTGCCTGACTGTCGCGCAGCATGTGGGCTAGACGGTCCTGGGGATAATCCGGGTCCAGGGGCACATAGGCGCCACCGGCCTTGAGCACCGCCAACAGGGCCACGACCATTTCCGGGGTGCGTTGCAAGGCCACGCCCACCCGCACTTCAGGCCCCACGCCCAGTTCGATCAACTTGTGCGCCAGGCGGTTGGCCCGGGCATTGAGTTCCCGGTAGCTCAGGCGTTGGCCGGCGAATAACAAGGCCTCGGCATCGGGACTTTTCAGTACTTGTGCTTCCACCAACTGCTGCACGCAACCATCGCTGGGGAACTCACCGGTGGCCGGGGTCCACTCGTGCAGCAACTGGTGCTGCTCGGCAGCGCCCAGCAGCGGCAGGTCTCCCAGGCGCTGGCGCGGCTGCTGGACGATGCCCTGCAGCAACTGCACCCAGGACTGGGCCAGACGCTCGATGGTGGAGGCCTCGAACAGGTCGGTGGCGTAGGTCAGGGAGGCCCAGAGGCCGTCCTCGGATTCGAAGGTATCCAGGGTCAGGTCGAACTGCGCGGCACGCCCCTGCCAACTCAGGGTCTCGATGCTGAGGTCGTCCAGACGCTGGCTCTGCCCACCCTTCTTGACCGCGGTCTGGTGGTTGAACATCGCCTGGAACAGCGGGCTGTGGCTCAGGCTGCGCTCGGGGCGCAGTGCTTCCACCAACTGCTCGAAAGGCAAGTCCTGGTGGGACTGGGCCATCAGCGCGGTCTGCTTGACCTGCTGCAGGAAATCATTGAAGCCCAGCTGCCCGTCCACCTCGGCCTTGAACACCTGGGTATTGACGAAAAAGCCGATCAGGCGTTCGGTTTCCACCCGGTTGCGGTTGGCGGTCGGCACCCCGACGCGGATGTCCGCCTGGCCGCTGTAGCGGTGTAGCAATACCTGGAACGAGGCGAGCAACAGCATGAACAGAGTCGCGCCTTCGCGCTGGGCCAATTGCTTGAGGCCAAGGCGCAGCTCTTCCGGCAACGGGATATCCAGCAGCGCCCCCCGATAGCTCTGGATTGCCGGGCGTGAATGGTCCAGCGGCA
The DNA here is from genome assembly GCF_020520285.1 of Pseudomonas sp. L5B5. Taxonomy (NCBI): domain Bacteria; kingdom Pseudomonadati; phylum Pseudomonadota; class Gammaproteobacteria; order Pseudomonadales; family Pseudomonadaceae; genus Pseudomonas; species Pseudomonas sp. L5B5. The sequence goes on along the minus strand of NZ_CP084742.1, from coordinate 6,396,123 downwards.
GCATCAGCAAGGGCTGCTCCCCGGCCAGTTGCTCCAGCCAGTAGTCCAGTTGCCGTTCACGCTCGCCGGCGTCCATCCACTGGCGCTGCCAGTTGGCATAGTCGGCGTATTGAATCGGCAGGTCAGGTAGGCTGACCGGGCGCCCCTGGCGGTAGCCGGCATAAAGTTGGATCAGCTCGTCGACCATCACCCCCATCGACCAGCCATCGGAAACGATGTGGTGCTGAGTCAGGACCAGCACATGCTCGTCTGCTGCCACCCGCAGCAGCTTGGCACGCAACAGCGGGCCGTTACGCAGATCGAAGGGCGGTTGGCTCTTGCTGTCGGTCAGGGCATGGACCTGGGCCTCATAGGACAGGCCATCGGTGTGTAATTCAATGACCTCGATGTCCAGCGGTGCCGGTGGATGAACCACCTGTACCGCCGTGCCATCGTCTTCGGAAAAGGTAGTGCGCAGGGTTTCATGCCGGGCAATCAGGGTATCGAATGCATGGCGCAGTGCGTCGAGGTCCAGTTCTCCAGTCAAGCGCAGCGCCGTGGTGATGTGGTAGGCGGTGCTGTCGGGTTCCAGTTGCCAAAGGAACCATTGGCTTTCCTGGGTATAGGAGAGAACCGGCGCCTCGTCGGCGCCGCGGCTGCAGATAGGAGCGATACCAAAGAGGTTGATGCCCTTTTCTTTAAGCAAAATCGCCAGGGCTTTTCTTTCTTTGGAAGAAAGCGTGCCTACCGAGTCGATTAAAGCTTGCATGTACTACCTCGCCTAAGAAATTATTTTTTCAAGATCATCGGGAGATAAACGTTTGAGGGCCTCCAAAGATTTAGCCAATTCATCCTGCAGCGAAGAAGTTGTCTGCCGCAGGGCCTGAACCTTCTCGACAAAGGCCGCGAGGCTCTCCGCGCCGAACAGCGACTTGATGGGAATATCCACGCCAAGCTGCTGCTTGACCCGGGTCACGACCTGGGCCACCAGCAGGGAATGGCCACCCAGTTCGAAGAAGTTGTCGCTCAGGCCCACCCGATTCAGCTTCAGCACATCGGCCCAGATCGCTGCGATCTGCTGCTCCAGCTCGCTCTGCGGTGCCACGTAGACTTGCTGCATCTGCTGGGCGTCGACCTTGGGCAGGGCCTTGCGATCGAGTTTGCCATTCGGGGTCAGGGGCAGCGCTTCGAGGAACAGCAGGTACGCCGGCACCATGTAGTCCGGCACGTGTTCCTTGAGTGCACTCTTGATGTTCTCGCGCAGGGTGGCCTGGGCATCCCCGGCGACGGCCATTGCCGCGTCGCTCGGCACAATGTAGGCCACCAGTTGCTGGCCGTTCTCGCCGTCATGGGCCAGGACAAAGGCCTCACGCACCGCCGCCTGCTGCACCAGCCGCGCTTCGATTTCCCCCAGTTCGATACGGAAGCCGCGGATCTTCACCTGATGGTCGATACGGCCGATGTACTCGATCACCCCATCGGCGCGGTAACGGGTCAGGTCGCCGGTGCGGTAGACCCGGCCCCCATCGCTGGAGAACGGGTTGGGCACGAATTTCTCGGCGGTCAGCGCCGGGCGTGCCAGGTAGCCACGGGTGACCCCGGCACCGGCCAGGTACAGCTCGCCGGCACTGCCCACCGGCACCGGTTGCAGGTCCGGGCTGAGGATGTAGCTCTGGGTGTTGCTGATGGCCCGGCCGATATTGGCCTGGCCGCCCGCCTCGCGCCGGGTGTAGGTCGAGTAGGTGGTGTCTTCCGAAGGGCCGTACAGATCGTAGACATGCACCAGCCCGGGCTGCTGGTAAAGGCTATCCACCAGGGCCTGTTTCAGCGGCTCACCCGCCAGGTTGATGATCCGCACGCTGGGCGGAATCTGCCCGCTGCGCTGCAGCGCGGCAATCGCCGAGGGCACGGTATTGATCAGGCGCACCCGGTCGCGGTCCACCAGTTCCGGCAGTTCCAGGGCATTGCGCGCCAGGACGATGGAACCGCCGCTGGACAGGGTGACAAACAGCTCCCACACCGACAGGTCGAAGCAGATCGAGGTAGAGGCCAGCACCCCTTGCAAGTCTTCAGTGCTGTACACCCGGTTCGACCAGTCGATCAGTGCCAGCACGTTGCGATGGGCAATCGCCACGCCCTTGGGCAGGCCGGTGGAACCGGAGGTGTAGATCACATAGGCCAGATTGTCCGGGGTCGCGCGTGGCGCCGGGTCATCTGTCGAGTACCCCTCCAGCCAGCCCGGCTGGGCATCCAGTTGCAGGGCCTGTAGGGACTCCACGGAGGGCAGCAGTGACAGCAAGGCGCTTTCGGTCAGCAGGATCTGCGCCTGACTATCGCGCAGCATGTGGGCTAGACGGTCCTGGGGATAATCCGGGTCCAGCGGCACATAGGCGCCACCGGCCTTGAGCACGGCCAACAGGGCCACGACCATTTCCGGGGTCCGTTGCAAGGCCACGCCCACCCGTACTTCAGGCCCCACGCCCAGCTCGATCAGCTTGTGCGCCAGGCGGTTGGCCCGGGCATTGAGTTCCCGGTAGCTCAGGCGCTGTCCGGCGAATAACAAGGCCTCGGCATCGGGAGTTTTCCGCGTCTGAATCTCCACCAACTGGTGCACACAGTGCTCGCTCGGAAACGCGACAGACACCGCTGCCCATTCATGCAGCAGCTTGTTCTGCTCGGCGTCCGCCAACAGCGGCAAGTCCCCCAGGCGCTGGTGCGGCTGCTGGCTAATCCCCTGCAACAACTGCACCCAGGACTGGGCCAGACGCTCGATGGTGGAGGCCTCGAACAGGTCGGTGGCATAGGTCAGGGAGGCCCACAGGCCATCCTCGGACTCGAAGGTGTCCAGGCTCAGATCGAACTGGGTCGTGCTGTCCTCGCCACTGAGCATCTGCACCTGCAACCCTGGAACTTCCAGGACTGCAGCGCCTTGGCGGGCGGCGGCCTGGTGGTTGAACATCACCTGGAACAGCGGGCTGTAGCTCAGGCTGCGCTCGGGCTTGAGGGCTTCCACCAGCTGTTCGAAGGGCAGGTCCTGATGCTCCTGGGCATCCAGGGCGCACCCTTTGACCTGGTGCAGGAAGTCGCTGAAGCTCAGTTGCCCGTCGACCTCTGCCTTGAGCACCTGGGTATTGACGAAGAAGCCGATCAGACGCTCGGTCTCGACCCGGTTGCGGTTGGCAATGGGTACACCGACGCGGATATCGGCCTGGCCGCTGTAGCGATGCAGCAGTACCTGGAACGAGGCCAGCAACAGCATGAACAGCGTGACCCCTTCGCGCTGGGCCAGCTGTTTCAGGGCACCCGGCAAGGCGCCCTCCAGGCTGATGCCATGGCGCGCACCCTTGTGGCTTTGCTGCAACGGCCGCGGATGATCCAGGGGCAGGTCCAGCACCTGGGCGCCGCCTTCCAGTTGCTGCAACCAGTAATCGAGTTGCCGCTCGCGCTCACCGGCTTCCATCCATTGCCGTTGCCAGGCCGCGTAGTCCGCGTACTGCACCGCCAGCGCCGGCAACTCGGCCTGTTGCCCCTGGCTATGGGCGCCATAGAGCTGGATCAGTTCCTCCACCATCAACTGCATCGACCAGCCATCGGAAACGATGTGGTGCTGGACCAGTACCAGTACATGTTCGTCCGCTGCCAGGCGTACCAGGGTGGCCCGCAGCAACGGCCCCTGGCGCAGGTCGAACACCTGACGTACCTGGGTCTCGATCACCTGCTTGATCAGATCATCGGCGGTGCCGGCTTCCACCAGCAGGGACAAGTCCTGCTGGCTGATGGGCAAACGGGCCTGGGTCGCGATCACCTGGGTCAGGCCCTGGGCGGTCTCGACAAAGTGCGTACGCAAGCTTTCATGGCGGGCGATCAAGGCATCGAAACTGCTTTGCAGGGCCTGGCTATCCAGCACGCCACGCAGGCGCAGGGCCATGGGAATGTGATAGGCGCTGCTGTCGGCATCCAGTTGCCAGAGGAACCACTGGCGCTCCTGGGCGTAAGACACCGCCAGCGGCTGTTGCCGGTCCACCCGGGGAATCGACTGGAGTTGCTGGGTGGTTTCCGGCCCCAGCAGGCGGACGAAATCCTCCAGCGATTCACCTTCGAACAACAGCTTGAGGGGGGCATCGATGCCCAGCTCCTGGCGGATGCGCGACATCACCTGGGTGGCCAGCAGTGAATGGCCGCCGAGCTCGAAGAAGTTATCGGTCAAGCCAACCTGTTCCAGTTTCAGCACCTGGGCCCAGATCCCGGCCACTTGTCGTTCGCGCTCGCTGCGCGGGGCCACATGAGCCTGCTGCAACAGGCTGCCATCGATGGCCGGCAAGGCCGTGCGATTGAGCTTGCCATTGGCGGTCAGGGGCAGCGCCTGGAGGAACAGCACATGGGCCGGAACCATGTAGCCCGGCAGGTGCTCGCGCAGCCCGATCTTGATGTCGTCGCGCAGTGCCAGTTGCCCGGCAACCAGGTCCTGGCTGTCCCAGTCCAGGCCGGCGGGCACCACATAGGCCACCAGCTGCGGACCGTCGGGGCCCTCCTGGGCCAGCACTACCGCCTCGCGCACTGCCGGCAATTCCAGCAGCCGCGCCTCGATCTCCCCCAGTTCGATGCGGAAACCGCGAATCTTCACCTGATGGTCGATTCGGCCGATGTAGCCGATCGAACCGTCAGCCTGGTAGCGCGCCAGATCGCCGGTGCGGTAGAGACGCCCACCGGCCTCGCCAAACGGGTCCGGGACAAACCGCGTCGCGCTCAAGTCGCCGCGGTTCAGGTAGCCCCAGGCCAGCCCGGCACGCCCGACATACAACTCACCAATGCAGCCCTTGGGCACCGGTTGCAGGTTAGCGTCCAGCAAGTACCAGGACATGTCGGGAATCAGCTCGCCAATCGGACTGGCCCCCGCCAGGCTCAGATCCGCCACGGACAAGGGACGATAGGTCACGTGCACCGTGGTTTCGGTGATGCCGTACATGTTCACCAGCCGCGGGCGCTGATCGCCGAAACGCTGGAACCAGTGTTGCAGGGTATTGACCTCCAGGGCCTCGCCACCGAACACGATGTAGCGCAGCCGATGCGCAGGCTCGGCGCTGCAGGCCACGTGCATCAACTGGCGGAACGCCGACGGCGTCTGGTTGAGTACCGTCACGCCCTCGCTGCACAGCAGCGGGTAGAAGTCCTGGGCCGAGCGCGCCACCTCCTGGGGCACAATCAGCAGCCGCCCGCCATACAGCAGGGCACCGAAGATCTCCCACACCGAGAAGTCGAACGCATAGGAGTGGAACAGGCTCCAGACATCCTCGGGCCCGAACTGGAACCACTGCTGGGTGGCCGCGAACAGGCGCAGGACGTTGTGGTGCGGCTGCAAGGTACCCTTGGGCTTGCCGGTGGAACCGGAGGTGTAGATCACATAGGCCAGGTCCTCGGGCGTTACCCCGACCTCGGGGTTGTCGGCCCGGTAGCCGTCCAGCGGCTGCTCCAGCAACCAGGTGCTGCCAGCAAACGCCGGCAAGCCCGGCAGCAGATGCCCCTGGGTCAACAGCAGCACAATGGCGCTGTCCTGCATCATGTGCTGCAGGCGATCCTGGGGATAGGCCGGGTCCAGCGGCACATAGGCGCCGCCGGCCTTGAGGATCGCCAGCAGGCCGATGACCATCTCCAGGCTCCGCTCCACCGCCAGCCCCACCAGCACATTGGGCCCCACGCCCTGCTCGATGAGCTTGTGCGCCAGGCGATTGGCCCGTTCGTTGAGCTGCTGGTAGTCCAGGCTCTGCCCGCCGAAGGTCAGGGCAATGGCCTGGGGCGCTGTGGCCGCCTGGGCCTCGATGAGCTGATGGACGCAGGCCCGGGAAGGGAATGCCTGCTGCAGCCGGTTCCACTGGCCAAGGATCTGCGCCTGCTCGTCGACCTCAAGCAATGGCAACAGGCCGATGCGCTGTTGGGGCTGGCTGGCCACACCTTGCAGCAACTGCCGCCAATGGGCAGCCAGGCGCTCGATGGTGGCGGCGTCGAACACATCGCTGGCATAGACCAGGGACGCGGCGATCCGGCCCTGGGTTTCCACGGTGTCCAGGGTCAGGTCGAACTGCGCCGACTGCCCTTGGGAGTCCAAGGTCTCGATGCTCAGGCCCGGCAGGTTCAGGGGTTTGCCTGTGCCTGCCGCTTCCACCTGGTGGTTAAACATCACCTGGAACAGCGGGTTGTGGCTCAGGCTGCGCTCCGGTTGCAAGGCCTCTACCAACTGCTCGAACGGCAGGTCCTGGTGCGCCTGCGCCGCCAGGGCGGTCTGGCGTACCTGCTGCAGCAACTGGCTGAAGGACATCTGCCCGTCGATCTCGGCCTTGAGCACCTGGGTATTGACGAAGAAGCCGATCAGGCGCTCGGTCTCGACTCGGTTACGGTTGGCAATGGGTACACCGACGCGGATATCGGCCTGGCCGCTGTAGCGGTGCAACAATGCCTGGAAGGAGGCCAGCAACAGCATGAACAGGGTCACCCCTTCCCGCTGGGCCAGGCTGCCCAGGGCTTCACTCAACGGCTGCTCCAGGGCCAGCTCCAGGCGCCCGCCCCTATGGCTCTGCACCGCAGGGCGCGGGCGATCCAGAGGCAGCTCGAGCAAGGGTTGCTCGCCGCCCAGTTGCGCCGTCCAGTAGGCCAGTTGCCGGTCCTTTTCACCGGCTTCCATCCAGTGGCGCTGCCAGAGGGCGTAGTCGGAATACTGGATCGGCAGCGCCGGCAATGACGCCGTCTGCCCTTGGCAGAAACCGATGTAGAGCGCGATCAGTTCATCCACCATGACCTGCATCGACCAGCCATCGGAGACGATGTGGTGCTGGGTCAGGACCAGCACATGGTCATCCTCAGCCACCTGCAACAGACCAACCCTGAGCAGCGGCCCGGCCAGCAAATCGAACAGTTGCCGGGTCTGGGCCTGGACGAAGTCCTGCACGGCCGCCTGGATCTGCTGTTCGCTCGCCTGGGCCGGCAGTACCTGGCGCAGCAGTTCCAGGTGCGCCTCGGGGGCGACCACCTGCAGCGCCGTGTCGGCCTCCTCGACAAAATGCGTGCGCAGGCTTTCATGGCGGGCGATCAGGCTGTCGAAGCTGCGCTGCAAGGCCTCGACGTTCAGCTTCCCGCGCAGACGCAGGGCCTTGGGAATGTGATAGGCGGTGCTCTCGGGCGCCAGTTGCCAGAGGAACCACTGGCGTTGCTGGGCATAGGACAGCGGCAGGCGCTCCTGGCTCAGGCGCACCTCGGGAATCGGCAGGTTGGCCGGGGAGATGCCCTGTTCGAGCATCTTCTGCAGGTAGACCTTGCGCTTCTCCAGGGGCAGCAGGATGAAGCCTTTGACAATTTTCAGCGCGGTGGTGTTGTCCATTACACAGCCTCCATTTCGTCGAGCAACAGTTCCAGCGCACTCAGGTCGGCGCCTTGCACCTGTCCGGGTGTCTGTTGCAACTGGCTGACGAACAGCCCCAGGGTGGGAAATTCAAACGCCATCTGCACACTGACCTGGCGCCCAAGCTTGAGCTGGACTCGAGAGACCATCGCGGTTACCAACAAGGAATGCCCACCTAGTTCAAAGAAGTTATCGTTCATGCCCACTTGCTCGACCTCCAGCACTTCGGCCCAGATCGCCGCGACTTGCTGTTCCAGTTCGCTCTGTGGGGCGATGTAGGCCTGCTGCAACAGGCTGGCGTCAGCCTTGGGCAACGCCTTGCGGTCCAGCTTGCCGTTGGGGCTCAACGGCAGCGCGTCGAGGAACAGCAGATGGGCCGGCAGCATGTAGTCCGGCAGCACCTCCTTGAGGGCCGTTTTCAATTGTTCGCGCAACTGCGCCTGTTCTTCCTGACTTTCCACCGCCACGCCCGCAGCCGCAACGATGTACGCCACCAGCTGTGGACCACCGGCCGCCTCCTGGGCCAGGACAATCGCCTCGCGTACTTGCGTCAGCTCCAGCAGCCGCGCCTCGATCTCGCCCATTTCGATACGGAAACCGCGGATCTTCACCTGGTGGTCGATGCGCCCGGCGTACTCGACCACACCTTCGGCGTCATAACGGGCCAGGTCGCCGGAGCGGTACAGGCGCCCGCCATCGGTACTGAACGGGTCGGGAATGAAACGTTCGGCGGTCAGCGCAGGCCGGTCGTGGTAACCCCGGGCCAGCAGCTCGCCGCCAATCATCAGCTCACCCGTGGCGCCGCTGAGGGTCAGGTTGCCGCTGTTGTCCAGCAGGTAGATGGCACGGCCCGGCAAGCCCTTGCCCAGCGGTATCTGGCTTGGCAGGGTTTCACCGTCCTGCAGGTAGCGGCTGCAATCATGGGTGGTAACGCTCACCGTGGCCTCGGTGGGTCCATAGGTGTTGAGCAGGCAGGCATCCTTCAGCCCGGCCTTCTTCCACGCGGCCACGCCTTCCGCCGCCATCGCCTCGCCCCCCAGGTTGAGCTGGCGCAGACGACCGAAGTCACGGGGTTCGCCGGCAGCAAAATCCTTGCCCAACATGAACCAGTAGGCGGTGCTCAAGTCGACGAAGCTGATGCCCTGCTCGATCAGCTCGCGGTAGAAAGTCTCGCTGTCCCATAGCTCCTTGCCGCGAATCACCACCGAGGCGCCACAGATCAGCGCCGGATACAGCTGTTCGACAAAGGCATCGAAGTTGAAGGTGGAGAACTGCAAGCCACGATCGGCCACGCTCATGTTGAAGTAATCTCGGGAAACCTGGGCGTGCTGGCTCAAGGCACTGTGGCTGATATCCACACCCTTGGGCCGGCCGGTGGAACCGGAGGTGTACATCACGTACGCCAGGTTGGCGCCGTGCGCCCGTGGTTGCGGGTTGCTCCGGGCATAGCCGTCCAGGCCCTGCTGATCCAGGCACAGGTGGGGCACAGCCACTCCGTCGCGCAGGCGCTCCAGCAGCGGCGACTGGGTCAGCAGCAGCTGGATGCCGCTGTCCTGCATCATGTAGTGCAGGCGGTCCTGGGGGTACTCGGGGTCCAGCGGCACGTAGGCGCCACCGGCCTTGAGCACCGCCAGCAGGCCGACAATCATGTCCAGCCCGCGCTCCACGGCAATGCCCACCCGCACATCCGGGCCCACGCCCTGCTCGATCAACGCATGGGCCAACTGGTTGGCCCGCTGGTTGAACTGGCCATAGCTCAGTTGCTCACCGGCGCACAGCAGCGCCACGGCATCCGGAGTGCGCGCGGCCTGGGCCTCGATCAACTGCTGGACGCAGAGCGGCGACAGGTCTCGCACCGAAGTACGGCTGCGTTGCTCCTCGATCAAGCGGCGCTCGGTAGCGCCAGTCAACGCCAACTCGCCGATGCTCGACTGCGCCTGCTCCACCAGCGCCATGAGCACCTGCTCCAGGTAGCCCGCCACTTGCCGGATGTTCGCCTCGGCGAAATGCTCCAGGGCATAGCTGTAGTCGAACGCCAAGGTCTGCCCCAGGTACACCGACAGGGTCAGCGGATAGTTGGTCTGCTCATGGTTGGCCGCCATGCCGAAGCTCAACTGCGCCGGGGCGCCTTGGGCCAGGGCCTCGGACACCGGGTAGTTCTCGAACACCAGGATGTTGTCGAACAGCGCCTCGCCCCCCAGGCCGGCCCAGCGTTGCACGTCGTACAGCGGCGTGTGTTCGAAGTCGCGCAGGGCCAGGTTGCGTTCCTGCACCAGCTGCAGCCAGTCACTGACCGGCATGTCCGGACGCGGCGCAGCTACGACCGGCAGCGTGTTGATGAACAGGCCGATCTGTTGCTCCACGCCCTTGAGCTCCGCCGGACGGCCGGAGACCGTGGCGCCGAACACCACGCTGTCCTGCCCGGTATAACGCTGCAGCAACAGCAGCCAGGCAGCCTGCACCAGGGTGTTGACCGTGACCTTCTGCTGCCGGGCGAACTCGCTCAAGCGTTGCGTCTGTTGCAGGTCCAGGTGCTGTTGATGGGCGGCGTAGCCCTTCCCGGCCAGGGCCTGGCCACCGCGGCTGATGGCCTGGGCCAGACGGGTTGGCTCATCCAAAGTCGCCAGCTGCTGTTTCCAGAAGGTCTCGCTGAGCTGGGCATCCTGGCGTTGCAGCCAGGCGATGTAGTCGCGGTAGCGCCCGGGTGCCTGGCTGGCAAACTGCCCCGCATAGCGCTGCAGTACTTCCCCTAGCAGCCGTGAGTTGCTCCAGCCGTCCATCAGGATGTGGTGGTTGGTGTAGATCAGGTGGTAGCGCTGTTCGCCAGTGCGCACCAGGGTCAGGCGCAGCAGTGGCGCGGCCAGTAGGTCGAAACCACGCAGGCGCTCCTCCTCGGCCAAACCATCCAGGGCGCTCGGCACGGCCTCGTTCGCCCGCCAGTCATGCTCGACAAAGTCCAAGCGGATACGCTTGTGCACCACCTGAATCGGCGCCGGCAGTTCGCCCTGCCAGAGGAAACCACTGCGCAGGATGTCATGGCTGTCGATGGCCGCCTGCCAGGCCTGGCGGAAGCGCTCGGGATCAAGCCCGTCCACATCCACTCGCAGTTGGTTGATGTAGTCGCCCGCGCCCTGCTCGTAGAGGGTGTGGAACAGCATGCCCTGTTGCATCGGCGACAGCGGATAGAGGTCCTCGACCTCGGCCAGGGCCAGTGGCAACTGGTCCAGTTGCTGCTGGCTCAGGCCCGCCAGCGGGAAGTCCGACGGGGTCGCGCCACGGTGCTCGGGCTGGCTGCAATGCTCGATCAGCGCCTTGAGTTCCTTGGCATACTCGTCTGCCAGGTGCTGGATGGTGGCGGTATCGAACATCGCCTGGCTGAAGGTCCAGCCCAGCTTCAATTGGCCGCCATAGACCTGGCCATTGATGCTCAGCCAGTTGCCCAGCGGAGCCTGGGCGCCTTGATCGGCACCCTTGGCTTCGGCGCTGGGGGCAAACCAGGCATCCGGCTCATCGAAGCTGCCATCGAACTGGCCCAGGTAGTTGAAGGTAATGCGCGGTACGGCCAAGGCCGCCAGAGCCTCCTGCGCATCGGCATCCCCCAGGTAGCGCAGGGCCCCGAAGCCGATACCCTTGTTGGGCACGGCACGCAGCTGTTCCTTGATGAGCTTGATCGAGTCGGCCAGGGCCGGCTGCGGCGTCAGCTTCACCAGGAACACGCTGGTGAACCAGCCCACGGTGCGGCTCAGGTCGATGCTGTCGAACAGCTCTTCGCGGCCGTGGCCTTCCAGTTGCACCAGGGCGCTGCTGTCGCCGGTCCAGCGGGTGATGACCCGGGCCAGGGCGGTGAGCAGCAGATCGTTGATCTGGGTGCGATAGGCTGCCGGCGCATCCTGCAACAGGCGCTGGGTATAGCTGGGGTCCAGCTCGGTGCTGACGCTCAGGGCGTCCTGGATCAGCACCTGATCGGTAGTCCGGTCGCAAGGCAGAGCGGATTCGACATCCCGCAGTTGCGCCTGCCAGTAACCCAGCTCCTGCTGCAGCGCCGCGCTGCGGGCATAGGCTTGCAACTGCCCGGCCCAGGCCTGGGAAGAGCTGGTCTTGGCCGGCAGCTTGATGGCTTGCCCGGCAGCCTGCAGTACCAGGGCCTGATGCAGATCCTCCAGCAGCACCCGCCAGGACACCCCGTCCACCACCAGGTGATGAATGGCCAGCAGCAGGCGCTGGGTGCCATCACGCAACGTGAAGAGCACGGCACGCAGCAGAGGCCCCTGTTGCAGATCGAGGCTGCGTTGTGCGGTATCGCACAGGGCTTGCAACGAATCTTCAGTGACGTCGTCCGCCAGCCACAGCAGCGCATCGGCCTGCATCGCCGCCAACGGTGCCGCAGTCACCGGCCCCAGCGGAGCATAAGTCGCGACCCAGGCTGCGCCTTCTTCCACGAACTTCAGGCGCAAGCCGTCGTGGTGTTCGAGCAAGGCTTGCAAGCCCTGCTGCAGCGCCTCGGCACTCAGGATTTTCAACGGCTTGAGCAGCACCGACTGGTTCCAGTGATGACGTTCCGGCACCGGGGTGTCGAAGAACCATTGCTGGATCGGCAGCAGCGGCATCTGCCCGCGCACCGGGCCCTGGTCGATCTGCAAACCGCCCTCGCCCTGCTCCGCCACCGTGGCCAGCCCCTGCACCGTCTGGTGCTGGAACAGGTCCTTGGGGGTGAAGCGGATACCGGCCTGACGCGCACGACTGACCACCTGGATCGAGATGATCGAGTCGCCGCCCAGCTCGAAGAAGTTGTCGGTGACGCCCACCTGCTCAAGCTTCAGCACATCGGCCCAGATCTCGGCAATCCGTTGCTCCAGGTCGTTCTGCGGCGCCACGTAGGTCTGCTGCATCAGCTGCGCATCGACCTTCGGCAGCGACTTGCGGTCCAGCTTGCCGTTCGGCGTCAGTGGCAGCGCTTCGAGGAACAGCAGGTAGGTCGGCACCATGTAGTCCGGCAGGCTGTCCCGCAGGCGCGCCTTGATGCTTTCGCGCAACTGCGCCTGGCGCTCGTTGCTCAATACCACTTCAGCGTCCACCGGCACGATGTAGCCCACTAGTTGCTGGCCGCTCGGCCCTGGCTGGGCGATCACCGCCACTTCCAGCACCGGGTCCTGTTCCAGCAGGCGCGCTTCGATCTCGCCCAGCTCGATACGGAAGCCCCGCACCTTGACCTGATGGTCGACACGGCCCACGTATTCCACCAGCCCGTCGGTGCGGTAGCGGGTCAGGTCGCCGCTGCGGTACAACCGGGCGCCGGTGGTGCTGTAGGGGTCAGGAATAAAGCGTTCCGCCGTCAGCCCCGGACGATCCAGGTAACCCCGGGCTACGCCCAGGCCACCCAGGTACAGCTCGCCCGCCACGCCCACCGGCAACAGATTGAGGTTGGCATCGGCCACATAGGCGCTACGGTTGCCGACGATGTTGCCGATAGGCGCATAGGCCGCATCGCACGGGTCCCCCGCCTTGGCCTTCCAGATCAACGGCGTAACCACCGTCTCGGTCGGGCCGTAGCCGTTGAAGATGTACTTGGGACGCAGCACCCGCCAGGCCAGGTCATAGCTGGCCTGCGGCACGGCATCGCCGCCGAAGCAGTAGACCCGCACCGCAGGCGGGTTGCCGTCGCGCTCGGCGTGTACCGCCAGTTGCTGCAGGTATACCGGCGGGAACACCCCCACGGTGACGCCATAGCGGTGCATCTGCTCATAGGTAAATTCCGGCGACCACAAGCTATCGTCGCGGATCAGCACGCTGGCGCCGTAGATCAGTGGGTGCATCCAGCCTTCGTGGGAGCCGTCGAAGGCGAAGGACATGAAGTGCAGCTCGCAGTCCGCCGGGCTCATTTCATAGCGCTCGCCGGTGGCCAGGCTGTGCATGGCCAGCGGGCCATGGGACACCGCCACGCCCTTGGGCAAGCCGGTGGAACCGGAGGTGTAGATCACATAGGCGAGGTTTTCCTCGGCCAAGCCCACTTGGGGGGCGCTGGCCGGGTAGCCGGCAAAATCTGCGGCCCGTTCCACCGACAAGGTCGGCAAACCGTCCGGGATCGGCAAGCGATCCAGCAGATGACTCTGAGTCAGCAGCAGCCACGCGCCGCTGTCCTGCATCATGTAGCGCAGGCGGTCCTGGGGGTATTCGATGTCCAGCGGCACATAGACCCCACCGGCCTTGAGCACGGCCAGGAAGGCCACCATGATTTCCGCACAGCGCGGCATGGCGATGGCCACCCGCACCTCCGGGCCAACGCCCAGTTCGATCAGCTGGTGCGCCAGTTGGTTGGCTTGCGTATCCAGCTCGCGATAGCTCAGGCGCTGCTCGGCGAAGAACACTGCCGGCGCGTCCGGGGCCTTGGCCGCCTGATCGGCAAACAGCTGGTGGACAAAACGGTGGGTCGGGTAGACCACATCGGTGTGGTCCCACTCCCGGCGAATGCGCCGCTGCTCGTCCTGTCCCAGCATCGGCAGCTCGCCCAGGGCCAGCTGCGGTTCAAGCATGCCTTGCAGGAGGTTGCGCCAGTGGTCGGCCAACTGTTCGACGGTGGCCACCTCGAACAATTCGCCGGCATAGATGAACGAAGCGTTGATCCCGGCGTCGGTCTCCAGGGTTTCCAGGGTCAGGTCAAATTGCGCGGTACCGCCCTGCAGGACCATTTCCTCGGCTTGCAGGCCCGGCAGGCTGGTGCCGTCGGTGCTTTCCCCGGCAATGCTCAGGTGGTTGTACATCACCTGGAACAACGGGTTCTGGTCCAGCGCACGCTGGGGCTTGAGGGCATCCACCAGACGATCGAACGGCAGGTCCTGATGGGCCTGGGCGGCCAGGGCCGTGGCCTTGACCTGACGCAGCAACTGCCCCACCGGCAGGCTCGGCGCCAACTCGACGCGCATCACCAGGGTATTGACGAAGAAGCCCATCACCCCTTCCATTTCCTGGTGGCGGCGATTGCTCACCGGCACCCCGATGCGGATATCCGGCTGATTGGAGTAACGGTGCAGCAGCAACGCGAACGACCCCAGGAACAGCTGGAACAGGGTCATGTCATGTTCCCGCGCCACGCGTCGCAGCCCTTGCTCCAGGTCCGCTGGCAGACGCAGGCCCAGGCGCTCCTGGCGATGGCTGACCAGGGCCTGGCGTGGATGATCCAGGGGCAGCTCCAGAACCGGATGTTCCAGCCCCAGCTGCTGGCGCCAGTAATCCAGCTGGCGCTGTTGCTCGCCCTGCTCCAGCCAGCTGCGGTGCCAGTTGGCGTAGTCGGCGTACTGCACGCTCAACGGCTCGAACTGCGGCGCCTGCCCCTGGATCAAGCCGCGGTACAACGCGACGAATTCCCGGGCCAGCACACTCATGGAGGCGCCGTCGGAAATGATGTGGTGCAAGGTCACCACCAGCAGGCAATCCTGCTCGGCGATCTGCAGCACCCGGGCCCGACACAGGGGCCCGCGCTCCAGGTCGAACAGTTGCTGGGTCTCCTCCAGGGCGCGGGCCTGGATGGCTTCGCGGGGCAAGCCCGGCGTCAACCGCTCCCAGGCCACGCTGATCGCGCCCTGTGCATGCACCACCTGGCACAGGCGCTCCTGATGCTGGGTGAAGGTGGTGCGGAATGCTTCATGGCGCTGGGCCAGGGCATCGAAGGTCTGCTGCAAGACAGCCTGGTCCAACTCGCCCTGCAAACGGACCACGATCGGCGTGTGGTACGCAGTGCTCTGCGGATGCATCTGCCAGAACAGCCATTGCCGCTGCTGGGCATGGGAGGCCGGCAAGGGCTCATCACGCTCCAGCACCTCGATCTGCGGCAGTGCCGCGGCGCCCGCGCAGGCCTGTACCTGTTCGACGAATTCGTCCAGGCGCGAGGTTTCGAACAGCACCCGCAGCGGCACGTCCGCCCCCAGCAGGCGACGCACCCGGGACATGATCTGGGTCGCCAGCAGTGAATGGCCGCCCAGGGCGAAGAAGTTGTCGCCCAGGCCCACCCGCTCGACCTTGAGCACCGCCTGCCAGATCGCCGCGATGCCCTGCTGCAACTCGCTGACCGGCGCCACAAATGCCTCCACCGGCGCCTGCTGCTGTAAGGGCGGCAAGGCCCGCAGGTCGAGCTTGCCGTTGGGAGTCAAGGGCATGCCGTCCAACGCCAGGAAATGCATCGGCAGCATGTAGTCGGGCAACGCCACCGCCAGTTGCCGGCGAATCTCCTGCCACGCCGCCTCCGGTTCCTGAGCCTTGGCCATTACCACATAGGCCGCCACTTGCGACTCACCCGCCACACTGACCACCTGCGCCACAGCGTCCTCGACCTGGGGCAGTTGCTTGAGGGCCGCAGTGATTTCCCCCAGTTCGATGCGGTAGCCGCGGATCTTCACCTGATGGTCGATGCGACCCAGGTAGTCGATCGCCCCGTCGTCCAGATAGCGCACCAGGTCACCGGTGCGGTACAGGCGCTGCCCATCGCCGCTGAAGGGATCCGGCACGAAGCGCTCGGCGGTCAAGGCCGCACGCTGGTGGTAACCCCGCGCCAGGCCGGCGCCACCCAGGTACAGCTCGGCCGAGGTGCCGGACACCACCGGTTGCAGGGATGCATCCAGGACCCGGGCGCGGACGTTGGCCAGGGGCTGACCCAGGGGCACCACCGCCAGCTTGTCCGCCAGCGCAGCGGTGGTCATGGTCAGGGCGCCGACCGTGGTTTCCGTGGGGCCGTAGTGGTTGAACACCGCGCACTCCGGCGCCAGGGTCGCGATTCTGCGAACCAGCGCTGCCGGGCAAGCCTCGCCGCCCAGCACCAGGCACTGGCGCGGCAGGGAACGGGCCGGCTCTTCGCCGCTCATCAGTGCCTGCAAATGCGAAGGGACGATCTTCAAGACATCAATCTGGTGGGTGTGCAAATAGGCACCGAAGGCGTCAGCGTCCAACCCGGTATCCAGTCCGATCACGTGCAGGCAACTGCCGGAACACAGGGCACCGAACAGCGTGGTGTGGCCAAGATCCGCGGCGATGGTCGAGACCACGGCCATGGTCCGTGCGGCTCCCAGCGGCAGGCGCTGGATGATCGCCTGCACGTAGTTGGCCAGGGCCCCGTGGGTGATGGTCACGCCTTTGGCAGCACCGGTGGAGCCGGAGGTATAGATCGCATAGGCCAGGTTCCCGGCAGCGATCCCGGGCAATGCTGCCAGCGCGTCACTGGCCGGCGCCCAGGCCTCTACCTGATCCAGCAACAGCACCTCGACCCGGGGCTCCAGCGGCAGCCGCGGCTGCACCGCCGTCTCGCTCAGCAACAGGCGTACACCGCTGTCTTCAAGCAAGTAGCTCAAGCGCTGTTCGGGGTATTGCGGGTCCAGCGGCACATAGGCGCCACCGGACTTGAGCACCGCCAACAGGCCCACCACCATTTCCAGCGAGCGCTCCACGGCGATGCCCACCGACACTTCCGGCCCCACACCACGCGCCACCAGCGCCGTAGCCAGACGGCTGGCACGCTGGTCCAGTTCGCAGTAGCTCAGGCTCTGCCCGGCGAATACCAGGGCCGGCGCCTCGGGCTGCGCGGCGACCTGGCGGGCAAAGAGTTCGAGGACTGACTCGGCACTGAACACCTGCGAGGCGCCAACTCCCTGGGCCAGGATGTCCCGATGCTGTTCGACACTGAGCAGCGGCAGTTCAGCAAGCGCCGACTGCGGCTCGCGCACCATTGCCCACAGCAGGTTCTGCCAGTGGCCGGCCATGCGCTCGATGGTCTGCGCTTCGAACAGCTGGCAGTCGTAGGTGAACGCGGCCTGCAACTGGCCGCCACGCTCGAAGGTATCCAGGGTCAAATCGAACTGCACCGTGCGCTCGTTGCGCGGCAAGGCCTGCACCTCCAGGCCGGAGCGGCTGCGCAGGGTGGTCAGCTCGGTGACCTGTGGCTGGTGGTTGTACAGCACCTGGAACAGCGGGCTGTGGCTCAGGCTGCGCTCCAGGTGCAAGGCCTCCACCAGGCGCTCGAAGGGCAAGTCCTGATGGGCCTGGGCGCCCAGGGTGGTCTCACGGATGTCGGCCAACAGTTGCTGCACCGTCAATTGCGGGCTCAGCTCGGTGCGCAGGACCTGAGTGTTGACGAAGAAGCCGATCAGCCCCTCGGCCTCCTGGCGCGTGCGGTTGGCGATGGGCACGCCGACCCGGATGTCCTGCTGGCCGCTGTAGCGCGACAGCAGCAGCTTGAAACCGGCCAGCAGCACGGCAAACAGGGTCACCCCCTGCTGGCGCGCCAGGGCGCCCAGTTGCTGGGCCAGGGGTTGCTCCAGGGCAAAATCCAGGCGGCGGCCCTGGCGACTGGAATGGGCACGCCGTGGATGGTCGGTGGGCAGTTTCAGCGGCGGATGCTCGTCACCCAGCTTCGCCCGCCAGTAGTCCAGTTGCCGCTCCTGCTCCCCCGCCTCCAGCCAGCTGCGCTGCCACAGGGCATAGTCGCGGTACTGGATCGGCAGCGCCGGGACATTCGGCACCTCACCCTGGAGCAGGCTGTCGTAGGCATGCAGGAATTCCTCGATCAAGACCCCCATCGACCAGCCGTCCGCGACGATATGGTGCAGGGTCAGCAGCATCACATGCTCCTGCTCGCTCAGGCCCAGCACGCAGACCCGCAACAACGGCCCCTGCTGCAGATCGAAAGGCCGGCGCGCCTCGGCGTCGGCCTGCTGCTGCACCCGGACTTCACGCTGCACCGGCTCGAGGTCGCAGAGATCCCGATAGTCGATGTCAACCCGCGCCTCCAGGATCACCTGCCGCGGTTCATCGTCCTCCAGGCCGAAGACCGTGCGCAGGCTCTCATGCCGCTCCAGCAGCCAGTCGAAGGCCTGTGCCAGCACTGCCCGATCCAGGGGCCCGTTCAGGCGGACCGCATTGGGCAGGTTGTAGGCCGCGCTCTGCGGGTCCAGTTGCCAGAGAAACCACATGCGCTGCTGCGCGTAGGACAGGGCCTGGCGATCGGGCACGGCGACCCCCGCAGGAATCGGCAGCAGAGAGAAGTCGACGCCTTCCTTGTCCAGAGCCTTCAAGAACAGCCGGCGCTTTTCCAGCGGCAGTTCAATGAATCTACGGGCGAGCTTCAAGGAGTCATCTGCATTCATCGGGGGCATCCGTACTTACTTGTTGGGTTTCGAGCGTTGGCTCGGTCATCCCTACGGAACGGATGAAGACCCGGAAAAATTAACCCCCTGGCCCGCCCGAACAACCGATGCACAAGCCCTCCAGACCAGTCCGACGAACGGCATCGCCGGTAAATCCAGCCGGCAACCCTTCGTTCCTTCCTTAATATTTACTGCAGCAGGTAAAGCCCATGTCCTCCGCCCAATCGCTGACTGACATCCTCGCCCAAGGCTTACGCAAACTGACCGGTATCCACCGATCGAAACCAAAGGGCTACCGGGTGATCAATGTCGAGCTCAAGCAGCGTATCGATCTCAGTCCATCCCTGGTGCGACTGGTGTTCGCTGGCGAGGACATCGCCCAGGCCCGCACCCTGGCGCCGGACCAGCGCATCAAGCTGTTGTTTCCCGCCGCCGATGGCAGCCTGCCGCAAGTGCCGGTCGAAGGTGACTGGCATGCCGCGCGGCGCAAGCTGCCGGTCGAGCAGCAACCACCGATGCGCACCTACACCATCCGCGCCCTGCGCCTGCAGCCGGCGGAGCTGGATGTGGACTTCGTGCTGCACGGGGTCAACGGGCCGGCGTCGAGCTGGGCGACCTGCGCGCAACCCGGTGACCGGCTGCAGATGGTGGTGCCGAACAAGGCTTTCAGCGGCGATCCTGGCGGTTATGAGTGGCAGCCGCCGGCAGGCATTCGCAAGGTCCTGCTGATGGGCGATGAAACCGCCCTGCCGGCGATTGCCGGAATTCTCGAGGAGCTAAAGGAGTACCCGGACTATCCGGATGTGCAGGTGTTCATCGAGGTGCCCTGCGAAAGCGACTGCGTCGACCTGCACTGCCATCCACTGACCCGGCTGAGCTGGCTGCCCCGCGATGTACTCGCCGCCCACCATGGCGAACCGCTGATCCACGCGGCCCGGGAGCTGGCCGAGCTGCCACCGGCGAGCGCCGGGCGCCGGCCGGTCAAGGCCGGACGCGAGGAGCTCGAGCGCCCCTGGGAAACCGCCACTCCGGCGGACAATCATTTCTATGCCTGGGTGGCCGGCGAGTCGGCCACGGTGATGAACATTCGCCGCCACCTGATCAACGAGCGCGGCCAGGAGCGACGCAACCTGACCCTGATGGGCTACTGGCGCATGGGCACCTCCCTGGGCTGATCCCCGGCCGGCAAGGCTGGAACCTCAACCAACCCGCGCGCGACAGCAGCTACAGGGAGAGGGCCATTTCTGGCAGGTGGCGGCGCCGGTGCACGTCGAGGTGGCCCTTGATCAAGCTCAGCACCTTGGTCTCATGCTCATGAATGAAGAAATGCCCGCCGGCCAGCATGTCCACGGAGAAACTGCCGTTGGTTTCCTTGCTCCAGCCGATCAACTGCTCGGTGGTGGCACGGTCGGCCTTGCCGCCCAGCACGTGCACCGGGCAATTGAGCAGCGGACGCTGCACGGGGCGGAAACGGCCGCACAACAGGAAGTCGGCCCGCAGGATCGGCAACGTCAGGCTCATCAGTTCCTGGTTGGCCAGCACTTCCTCGCTGGTGCCGTTGAGGGTGCGCAGTTGCTCGATCAACTGCGCGTCCGTCTTGGGCTCGGCAAACCCACGGTCGTACTCGGTACGCAGGGTCGGCGCGGCGGTTCCCGAGGCGAACAGCGCCACCGGTTCCGGACAGCCCAGGGCCCGCAGGGCATGGGCCAGTTCGCAGGCCAGCAGCGCTCCCAGGCTATGGCCGAACAAGGCATAGGGCGCGCGCAAGGTGGCCTGGATTTCCCCGGCCAGTTGCCTGGCCAGTTCGCGCATGTCGGTGTGCAGGGGCTCGACATAACGGGCGCCACGCCCGGGCAACTCCACCGGTGCCAGGTGCAGCCATTGCGGCAACTTGCGCCGCCAGCGGCTGTAGACCATGGCGCTGGCTCCGGAGTACGGCAGGCACAGCAGGTTCAACTGAGTCACGGTTTTCCCTCGACAAATGATCGGTCGGCAGCCCCTGAAAGACTGCTGCGCCAGCCCGACCGGGGATTGCTCGCTCCCGTGGCCGGCTACCTTTTCAGGGGCTCCAGAGAAAAAACGCAGCGCGACGCGGACAAATTAGTCCCCGTCGCTTCAGCGCAGGTGCCGATAGCTC
Organism: Pseudomonas sp. L5B5; assembly: GCF_020520285.1. Taxonomy (NCBI): domain Bacteria; kingdom Pseudomonadati; phylum Pseudomonadota; class Gammaproteobacteria; order Pseudomonadales; family Pseudomonadaceae; genus Pseudomonas; species Pseudomonas sp. L5B5. The sequence continues at coordinate 6,375,491 of NZ_CP084742.1, read as the reverse complement.
TGCAGGGCCGCCACCAGCACCACCGCGCCGCCGGCCAGGGCCAGCCAGAAGCCGCTGGGGGCGCCGAACTGGTCCACCAGGCCGCCGGCACCGGCGGCCCCCAGGGCGACGCCCACCCCCAGGCCGGTCACCAGCCAGGTCAGGCCCTCGGTCAGCTTGGCCGGCGGCACGATGCGCTCCACCAGGGCCATGGCAACGATCAGGGTTGGCGAGAAGAATAGCCCGGCGACGAACACCGCCAGCGACAGGCCGAGGATGTTGCCGGCCAGCAACAGCGGCAAGGTGGTCAACGCAGTGGCGATGCCGCTGTACATGAACAGCCGGGGCAACGGCGTGGACAGTTTCAGCGCCCCGAAGGCAATGCCCGCCAGGCACGAACCCGCAGCGTACATCGACAGCACGATGCTCGCCGCCGCCGGCTGGCCCTGCTGCTGGGCGAAGGCCACGCTGACCACGTCCACCACGCCGACGATCACGCCCATGGCGGTCATCAGCAGCAACAGCAGGCGGATCTGCGCCGAGCGAATGATCGAACCCGAATGCTGCTCGTCATGTGGGTGCACCGGCGGCTCGGTGGACTTCTGCACCACGAACAGCGCCACCCCCAGCGCCAGCATCAGCAGCGCCACCAGCGGCCCGGCCTCGGGAAACAGGCCGACGCTGAGGCCGACCGAGATCGGCGGACCGACAATGAAGCACACCTCGTCCAGCACCGATTCCAGGGCGTAGGCAGTCTGCAGTTGCGGCTGGCCACGGTACAGCTCGGTCCAGCGAGCCCGGACCATGGCCGACATGCTGGGCATGCAACCGGCCAGGGCCGCGCAGAGGAACAGGGTCCAGTACGGAGCTTGCAGACGCGTGCACAGCAACAGCGCCAGTAGCGCACCACCGCCCAGGCCAGCCGCCAGGGGCAGTACCCGGCCCTGGCCGAAACGGTCCACCAGGCGCGAGACCTGGGGAGCACAGAAGGCCGTGGCCAGGGCGAAGGTAGCCGCCACCGAGCCGGCCAGGGCGTAGCCGCCGTGCAGTTGCGCGAGCATGGTGATCAGGCCGATGCCGGTCATGGAGATCGGCATGCGCGCGATCATCCCGGCCAGCACGAACGCGCGGCTGCCGGGGGCCTTGAACAACTCGCGGTAGGGATTTGCCATGTACAACGACTCCTTGGGGGTCACCAGGTTGGCTTTGCAGGTAGCAGCACATACGCCGCGTATGTTAAAAAAGCATGAAAATATACGCCTCGTATGTCAATCCACCAGATGTTGGGGAATTGTGTTCATGAGCAGCCGCCCGCGCGCCGAGATGATCGAAATCACTCGCGCCAAGCTGATTGCCAGTGGCCGTCAGGCCTTTGCCCGCCTGGGCTACGCCCGAACCTCCATGGACGACCTGACGGCCGAGGCCGGCCTGACCCGAGGCGCCCTGTATCACCACTTCGGTGACAAACAGGGGCTGCTGGCGGCGGTGGTAGAACAGATCGACAGTGAGATGGACGCCCGCCTGGATGAAGTCTGCGACCAGGCCAGCGATCCCTGGGAAGGCTTCACCCGGCGCTGCCGGGCGTACCTGGAAATGGCCCAGGAGCCGGAAATCCAGCGCATCGTCCTGCAGGACGCCCGCGCCGTGCTGGGCGAGCGCCTGCCGGCGCAGGAACACTGCATCGACTCCCTGGGGCGCCGCCTGCAGCAGTTGGCCGAAGCCGGTCTCATCAGTCCCGCGCCGAGCCAGGCCCTGGCCCGCCTGGTCAACGGCAGCCTGGTGGACACCGCCCTGTGGATCGCCGCGGCAAAGGCGCCCGCTGCCCGCCTGGAGCAGGCATTGCAGGGCCTGGAACTGCTGTTGCGAGGCCTGCGAGCCAACCCCTGAACTGAACTCCCGGGGTGCTGTGCAGGTCAGCTCAACAGAGACCGGGCCCGTCGGCCCGGCCTGAACCCGGAGTCCTGCGGCCATGGCTGACCAGCACCCTGTGACCCAACGTCCCATCGACGCCCACGGCATCATCGGCGATATGCGCAGCGCCGCCCTGGTGGATGACCAGGGCAGCATCGACTTCTTCTGCTGGCCGGAATTCGACAGCCCGACGATCTTCTGCTCCCTGCTGGACACCCCCCACGCTGGAATCTTCCAGCTGGCACCGGTGCTGGCCAATGCCCGCCGCCAACAGATCTACCTGCCCGACAGCAATGTGCTGCAGACCCGCTGGCTGGGCAACGAGGCGGTGGTGGAAGTCACCGACCTGTTGGCCATCGATGAAGACGCAGAGCTGTTGCCACTGCTGATTCGCCGGGTCCGGGTGGTCAGCGGCCAGGCCCGCTTGCACCTGCACTGCGCCCCCCGGCTGGACTATGCCCGGGCCCCGACCCGCGCGCGGATGGACGGCGCCACGGTGTGTTTCGAGGCCCCCGGCCAGCCAGCGCTGCGCCTGGCAGGCGACCAGTCGTTGCAGCTGGAACAGGACGCCGCCGTGGCCGGGTTCGTGCTGGAACAGGGCCAGAGCGCCGAGTTCATCCTGGGGGGCATCGACGACCCCAGGGTGCGCTGCGGCACCAGCGACCTGCACCTGGTCCGCACCCTGAAGTTCTGGCGCGACTGGATCGGCCATTCCAACTATCGCGGGCGCTGGCGCGAGATGGTCAACCGCTCGGCGCTGGCGCTCAAGCTGCTGACCTCCAGGCGCCACGGCGCGATCCTCGCCGCGGCGACCTTCGGCCTGCCGGAAAGCCCGGGCGGGATACGCAACTGGGACTACCGCTATACCTGGGTGCGCGATGCCTCGTTCACCGTCTACGCCTTCATGCGCCTGGGCTTCGTCGATGAGGCCAACGACTACATGCGCTGGCTGCGCGGACGGGTCAGCGACTGCCATGGCAAGCCGATGAAACTCAACATCCTGTATGGCATCGATGGTCGCCAGGAGCTGCCGGAAGTCGAGCTTGCCCATCTCTCGGGGCATGGCGGCGCGCGACCGGTGCGCATCGGCAACCAGGCCTACGAGCAGGTGCAACTGGACATCTTCGGCGAGCTGCTGGACGCGGTGTACCTGGTGAACAAGTACGGCGAAGCGATCTCCCACGAAGGCTGGAAACACACGGTGCACGTGGTGGACCGGGTCTGCAGCCTCTGGCAGGACAAGGATGTGGGCATCTGGGAGATGCGTGGCGAGCAGCATCATTTCCTGCACTCGCGGCTGATGTGCTGGGTGGCCGTGGACCGGGCCATCCGCCTGGCGTCCAAGCGCTCGCTGCCGGCACCGTTCGCCCGCTGGGACCAGGCACGCCAGGCCATCTACGACGACATCTGGAGCCAGTTCTGGAACGAGGAGCGCGGGCATTTCGTCCAGCACATCGGCAGCACCGCCCTGGACGGCTCGATGCTGCTGATGCCCCTGGTGCGTTTCGTCAGTGCCCGCGACCCGCGCTGGCTCTCCACCCTGCAAGCCATCGAGAACAGCCTGGTACGCGACGGCATGGTCTACCGCTACCGCAACGATGACAGCCGGATCGACGGCCTGGATGGCACCGAGGGGGCCTTTGCCGCCTGCTCGTTCTGGTACGTCGAGTGCCTGGCCCGGGCCGGGCGCCTGGAACAGGCTCACCTGGAGTTCGAGCAGTTGCTGCGCTACGCCAACCCCCTGGGCCTGTATGCCGAGGAGTTCGACAGCCATGGCCGTCACCTGGGCAACACGCCCCAGGCCCTGACCCACCTGGCGCTGATCAGCGCGGCCAGTTTTCTCGACCGGCGCTTGAGCCGTGACAAGGGCGTCTGGCAACCTTGAGCCTACCCCTGGCCGACCCGGGGCCCTGTCCTCGCCAATAGCAATGGAAGTGCTCCCATGCCCGACTCCCCGATCATCGCGGTGATGATCCATGCCGCCGACTGGCGTGCTGCTACCACCTGGTACGCCCAGGCCTTTCCCGACGCTCGCCGGATCGTTCATGAACCGGATGACTTCGGCCATCTGCAGCTCGCCGGCCTGTCGCTGGAAATCGTTCCCTGCGACGCCAAGGTCGACCAGGGCCCGGCCGGCTCCGTGGTGTACTGGCGCGTCCAGGACCTGCCGGCAGAAGTACGGCGCCTGTCTGCCCTGGGCGGCCGCTTGTATCGCGGCCCCATGGCCATCGAGGGTGGCGAGTGGATCTGCCAGGTGCAGGACCCCTGGGGCAACTGCATCGGCCTGCGCCAGCCGGCACCCTTGGCCTGAGGTAAAAGATGGCGCTCCTCCTTCAAGCAGCGGGTCCACAGCGCCGACCTGCAAGTGAAGCCGGTGCGGCGAGCGACACCGCGCTAGAATCCGCCCCTCGACTTTCCCCTGGGGACCCCTCATGAGCCTGGAGTTGCACCTTGAAGCCGACAAGCGCCTGACCTCGGCGCTGCTCGGCCGTCTGCTGGAGGGTCTTGCGGGAGCCGAAATGGCCGCTGCGTCCAGAGGCCTGCAGGCGACCTTCCCGTCAGGGCTGAGCCTTGACAGCGAGGATTCGAACCTGGAGCCCGAGATCCGCGCCGAAGACCGCAAAGGCTGCGACTTCGCCGTCGGCCTGCGCTGCGGCTTGCGCATCAAGGGGCCCGAACCCGAGGGCCACAGCGCCCTGGATGACCTCCGACGACTGCTGGACAGCATTGCCCAGGGCAGCGAGGCGATGTTCATCCTCTCGTTCCAGTACGAATCCACGCTTTACTGGCGCGACGCCGAAGGGCTGCATGAAGCCTGAGCCACGAAAACCACCACGAGTGACACCACCCCGATGAAAACACTGGTCGCCCTGCTTGCCCTGCTATTCAGCAACGTCGCCCTGTGTGCCTCGTTCAGCGATTCCCCCGAAGCCCTGGTGCGCCAGTTCATTGCCGACTATCAGCAGTGGAGCGACAACGCCAGCGCACGCCAGCCGGTGGACGCTCCCCTGCAATCGCTCGACCTGGCGCAGCAGGAGTACGCCCGGTTGCTGGCCAAGTTCTGCCTGCCGGGCTTCCAGGGCCAGCCGATTGCCTTCACCTCCCCGGCCAGTCATGGCACGGGCTATGAGCAGGTTCTCTCGAGCAGCCGGACCGGTGATCGCGCGCTGGTGAAAACCCGGGCGATCAGTCCCGGTACGGGGTTTGCCGCCGATTACCACTACCAGCTGATCTTTCGTGACCAGCGCTGGTACCTCAGCGAAGTGTTCTATGTGGACGATGAGGGCCAGTACGAATCGCTGTAGATCACCTGCAAGCCATTTTTGCGCTAGGGTGTTGCGAGCCACCGAACCCGGAGTCACGATGCCCAGTCCAGCCTCGATGCATCACGTCACGACCTCCAGCCTGCACATTGCCTACGAGGAACACGGCCCGCGCAGTGGCGAGCCGGTGATCCTGCTGCATGGTTTCCCCTATGACCCGCGAGCCTTCGATGAAATCGCCCCGCCCCTGGCCGAACTCGGTTATCGGGTGATCGTGCCGTACCTGCGCGGCTACGGGCCAACGCGCTTCACCCACCCTAGGATCATGCGCTCCGGGCAGCAGGCAGCCCTGGCCCAGGACCTGCTGGACCTGATGGATGCCCTGCAACTGCCCCGGGCCACGCTCGCCGGCTACGACTGGGGCGGACGCGCGGCGTGCATCGTCGCCGCTCTCTGGCCGCAACGGGTGCGCGGCCTGATGAGCGCCGATGGCTACAACATCCAGGATATCGCCCAGGCCTGTGAGCCCCGGGCTCCGGAAACCGAGCTGCGGCTGTGGTACCAGTACTACTTCAACACCCAGCGCGGGGTGGACGGCCTGCGCGCCAACCGCCGGGAATTCTGCGAGCTGCTGTGGCGCCTGTGGTCGCCGACCTGGCAACAAGGGCCCGGGCTCTATGGGGCGAGTGCGCCGTCCCTGGACAACCCGGACTTCGTCGAGGTGGTGATCCATTCCTACCGCCACCGCTTCGGCTACGCGCCAGGCGATCCGGCCCTGGAACCCATCGAGCAGGCACTCCTGGCCCAGCCACCGATCCAGGTGCCGACCATCGCCCTGTGCGGCGCCGACGATGGCGTCGGCCCGCCGCTGGAGCCGGACCCCGACGGCCCGCTGTTCACGGGGGGATATGAGCGGCGGATCCTGCCTGGGGTCGGCCACAACGTGCCGCAGGAGGCTCCGCAGGCCACCCTGGAGGCCGTGCTGGAGTTGCTGCGGGACGCTTGAGGAGCGCGACTGGCGCACGCCATGCGGGGGGAAAAGCCGGTACACTGCGCCGCCTCGATCCCCCCACAGGACATGGAATGTTATCCGCCGCCTCCTCTTCACGCTCCGGCCTTCGCCGGGGCCTGGTGCTCTGGCTGTATGCCGCCGGCGCCGGCCATCTGCTCGCCGGCCTGCTGTTGACCTGGGCCGGCCAGCACGCACTGTTCAACGACTACCTGACCCACATCGAGCAAGCCTTCTGGGGCACTGCTGCCCCGGCGCCAGGGCGCGCCCAGCAGATCTGGTGGCTGGGCCTGTTCGGCGCCACCTTGCAAAGCTACTCCCTGTACCTGCTGGGCCTGGTGCACCTGGGCAATCGCCTGCGCGCGCCGGCAGCCTGGGCCTGGCTGATGGCCGGGATCCTGCTGTGGGCGCCCCAGGACATGTGGCTGTCCTGGCAGAAGGGCATGCATGCCCACCTGTGGATCGACAGCTTCGCCCTGCTGGTCCTGCTGCCACCGCTTGTGTGGCTGCACCGGCATGACCGCCTTTCCCCTCGTTCTCTTTCGTAAAAGGATTTCACCATCGTGGCTGACTTGCCGTTCCTGCAGTGGGCCGTCGCCCTGCTGCTCGCCCAAGGCGTACTGGGCGCCCTCGACACGCTCTATCATCACGAGCTCACCGTGGCCCTGCCCCAGCGTCACAGCGCCCGCAAGGAACTGAGCATCCATGCCCTGCGCTCCTGCTTCTACGGCATCCTGTTCATGGGGATCGCCAACCTGGCGTTCCAGGGGACCTGGGCGCTGGTGATCGCCTTGCTGTTCGGCCTGGAAATCTGCCTGACCCTGTGGGACTTCGTGGTCGAGGACCGCAGCCGCAAACTGCCGGCTATCGAACGCATCATGCACACGGTGCTGGCGATCAACGCCGGTGCCTTCTTCGCCCTGTACGGTGCGCAGCTTCTGGAGTGGTCGCGCCTGCCCAGTGCCCTGGCCCCCATCGACCTGGGCTGGCAGGGCTGGGCCTTGAGCCTGTTCGCCGTCGGGGTGACGGCCTCGGGGATTCGCGACGGCCTGGCGGCCCTGCGCCTGCAACGCCAGGGGCAGGCGGTCAATCCGTTTACCGGTGGGCCCGGCAAGCGCGTGCTGGTCACCGGCGGCACCGGATTCATCGGCGAAACCCTGGTCAACCAGTTGCTCGACGCCGGCCATACGGTCAGCGTGCTGGCCCGGGACCCCTTGCGCGCCGCCTACCTGTTCGACGGCCGCGCCCGCTGCCTGCGCTCCCTGGACAAGCTGGGCCACGGCGAAGTGTTCGACGTGATCATCAACCTGGCCGGCGCCCCGGTGGCCGGGCCGCGCTGGTCGGCCAAGCGCCAGGCCCAGTTGCTGGCCAGCCGGGTCGGCACCACCGAAGCCCTGCTCAACTGGCTGCAGCACGCCCAACACAAGCCGCAGTTGTGGATCCAGGCGTCGGCCATCGGCTTCTATGGGGTGCGCGACGCCAGCCAGGCGCTGGATGAGAACGCCGAGCGCGGCGAAGGCTTCATGGCCGACCTGTGCGCCCGCTGGGAGTCCTCGGCCGAGCCGGCCAGTCGTTTCGGCGTGCGCCAGGTGGTGCTGCGCCTGGGCATCGTATTTGGCCCCGGCGGCGCCCTCAAGCCACTGCTGATGCCCTTCTACTTCGGGTTTGGCGGACGCATGGGCGATGGCCAGCAGATCATGAGCTGGGTGCATCGCGACGATGTCCTGCAGGTCATGGCTCGCGCCATGCACGACGACTCGCTGAACGGCACCTACAACCTGGTGGCCCCGGATGCAGTGAGCCAGGGCCAGTTCGCCGAGAGCGTCGGCAAACGGCTCAAGTGTCCGGTATGGCTGCACGTGCCGGCGGCGCCGGTACGGGCCCTGGCCGGGGAAATGGCCCAGCTGTTCTTCGATGGCCAGAAGGTGGTGCCGGCGCGGCTGTTGCAGGCCGGCTACCGCTTCCGTTACCCGACCCTGGACAGCGCCCTGCGCGACCTGGCCTGAGCCGAACCGAGGAATGTCGATGAGCAAGCCCCTGTTGTACTTGCTGGCGGGCAACGGCAGCGCCGCCGACTGGTGGGACGATGCCACACCCCACTTTCGCCGCTACCAGGTGCAGGCCCTGGAGCTGCCCGGCTTTGGCGACAACCCCCAGCCGCCCTGCGAGGACCTGGGGCAGTACGCCGAGGCCCTGCTGGCGCTGACCACGCCAGGTTGCGCGATTGTCGCGGTAGGAGTCAGTGCGCTGGTGGTGCTGCATGCGCTGGAGCGCCGCCCCGGGCATTTCTCCCGCAGCGTGCTGCTGTCGCCGGTGGGTGCCTTTCTCTGGCAGCGCCGCCTGCCCGCGCTGATGTCGCCGCTGCCGGCACGGCTGCTGATCCATGGCCTGCTCAGCCACAAGCCAACCTGGTTCGCCCACAAGTTCTCGCGCCAGCCCTGGAGCCCGCAACAGTACCGGCGCATGGGCGCCGGTTATGCCCGCTGCCGGGCCTTCGTGCCGCTTTGGCAACAACTGCGAGCCGACACCGCACTGCCCTTGCTGGAGTGGATCAAGGACCCGGTGGAACTGGTGTGGGGTGACCAGGACCGGCTGCTGGGGATTGCCCAGGCCGCAGCCTGGTCGGCGATCCTGGCCCGCGCCGACCTGCGGGTCAGCCTCCAGCCGGGCTGGGGCCACTACCCCTGGATCGACGCACCCGCCGAGTTCGTCGCCTGGCTCGAAGCCGGCGACCAAGGTTTTGTCGCCCATACCAAGGGCGGCCGCCTGCGCCTGGCGGAACTGGCCGGCCAGCCGGTGCCGGCTGCCCTGTCCCTGGACAGCGCCAACGACCCGCGGCTCGGCCCACTGCTCGCCAGCCAGCCCGATGCCCTGTGGGCCGTGCGCTCCTCCAGCTACGGTGAAGATCAGGCCGACTCGGCCAATGCCGGGCTCAGTACCACCTACCTGCGAGTGGCCAGCGCCGAGGTGCCCCGGCGCATTGGCGAACTGCGCGACGCCGGGGTCGAGGAAGTGGTGGTACAGCGCTTCATCCAGCCGACCCTGTCCGGGATCGCCTTCGTCCGCCACCTGGCGGTGGAGCTGGAGTGGGTCGAGGGTCATCTGGAAAGCCTCGCCGATGGCCAGGTCAGCCCCGAGCGAGCCGTGCTGTCACGCCTGGGCGAGGCCTGGGCCAGCGGCACCTTCGCCACCCGCCATGGCCTGTCCGCCAAGGTCTTGTGGGATTTTCTGCAAGGGGTGCTGAAGGTCTTCCACTATGTGCCCGGAGACATCGAATGGGCCTGGGACGGCCAGCAGCTGTGGCTGCTGCAATACCGCCCGATCAGTGACTATGGCTGGCGCCGGCACCTGACCGCGGCCAACATCGCCGAGATCCTGCCACCGCAGCCCAGCCGCTTCGTCGAGTACGGCCAGCGCCGGGCAGCAGCGAGCATCCCGGCGATCATGGCCCGCTGGGACGCCCGGGTGCTGGAGAACAACGAGCCCTTCACCGCGCTGTTCGGCGGTGCCTCGTACATCAACAACGATCTGTTCCTGGCCCGGCTGGCCGACTGGGGCCTGCCTTCTTCCGGTTACGCCGCGGAAGTCGGGGGCGCCGCTCCGGCCCTGCCCTTGCGGCCCTTGCGCTTGCTGCGGTCGCTGCCGCGCTTCTTGCGCATGCAGCACATCGCCCGGGGCCATTTGCTGACCCTGGAACCTGGCCTGCGGCGCTTCGATCGGGAGCTGGCGCAGTTGCACGAAGGCGGCGCCGATGGCCAGCAGCTGGCGGACTGGTTCAGCCGGTTCTATGTGTTCGTGGTCCAGGGCAACCTGTGCATCGCCACCGCCCTGGCCAGCAGCGGCGGCGCCCTGCTCGGCCGCCCGCCCACCGCCTACGACAACCTGGACAACAGTCCCCATCGCCTGCCCTGGGAGACGGACCCCGGCACCCCGCGCCCAGCATGCGGGCCACTGCCGTTGCAAGCGTTCCCGCACTGGAATCCGACCATCACCCTGGCCCACCGCCTGGGCGTGCCGGGCATGCGCGGTTATTACCTGCAAGTGCGCGAGTGGTACCGGGACAACCTGATGCGCATCTTCATGCGCCTGCACCATGCGGTGCCCGAGGCCGATCGCGCGTACTGGTTCGCTCCCCATGAACAGGTGCGCAGCCGGGGCGGGAGTTTCTGGCAGGACGGCCGTGAGGGCAGCGAACAGGCCAGCGGCTTCCTGATCTACCCGGGCCAGGCCCAGGGCATCCTCGGGGTGGAGATCCTCCTGGAAGAGACCCTCGACCCGGGCCGACACGCCCACTATCAGCAGGCCAGGGCGGTGATCGCACGCATGGGCGGACGCCTGTCCCACGGCTCGACCCTGCTGCGGGAGCTGCGCAAGCCCTCGGCCGTGCTGCCCCAGGTGGACCCAAGCTGGATGGGCCGCGAAGTGCGTTACAGCGATGGCCAGTTGAGCCTGGTCCAGGACTGAGCCAAGCCCCCGGTTCAACCGGGCGGCAAGGGTGCCGCGAAGCGTTCGCGATAGGCCTGGGGCGTTACGCCCAGGGCCCGCAGCACACTGCGGCGCAGGGTCTCTTCGCTGCCAAAACCGCACTGCACCGCGATGCGCTTGACCGGCAGGCCGGTGTCGGCCAGCAGCCGGCGGGCGGTTTCCACGCGGATCAGCTCGATGGCCCGGGCCGGAGTCTGGCCGGTGTTGGCACGGTAGTGGCGCACGAAGCTGCGCTCGCTCATGGCCGCCTGCCGGGCCAGGACCGGCACCGTCAAGTCACGATTGAGGTTCTCGGCGATCCAGGCGTGCAGCCCGTCGAAACGCCCGCCGCCCTTCTGCAACCCCAGGGTCACGCTGAACTGCGCCTGCCCTCCCGGGCGCTTGAGAAACACCACCAGTTGCCGAGCCACGTCCAGTGCCGCTTCGCGCCCCAGGTCAGCCTCCACCAGGGCCAGGGCCAGGTCGATGCCGGCCGTGACCCCGGCCGACGTCCAGACCGGGCCGTCGTTGATGAAGATCGGATCGGCCTCGACCCGCAGTCGTGGATATTGCTCGGCCAACTGCTCGCAGCGAGTCCAGTGGGTCACTACCCGGCGCCCGTCGAGCCAGCCGCTGGCGGCCAGCAGGAAAGCCCCGGTGCAGACCGAGGCCACGCGCCGCGCCGTGCTGGCCCTAGCTGCGACCCAAGCCACCAGGTCCGGGTCGTGGGCGGCTGCGTAGACGCCTCGGCCACCGGCGACGACCAGCGTATCGCAGGGTTGCTCCGGACCCGGCAGCGGCTCGGCCAGCAGCGCCAGCCCCGATGAACTGAGCACCGCCCCGCCCGGGCTGGCGACCACCCGGGGATGGTAGGGCAGCGGCCGGTCCTGCTCGCGGGCCCGATCATTGGCCGAGGCGAACACCTGCAACGGCCCGGTGACATCCAGCAACTGGGCATCGGCAAAGGCCAGGACAAACACGGTTTTCGCAGTCAGGGACATGATTGGCGTAAATCGAGGGCAAGTTGGCGTGTGCGCCAAATCCTAGAAGGCTAGAGTCAGCTCGTCCACCCCATCGATACAAGGAACTCGCCATGGCCGTACAGATCGGTTTCCTGTTGTTCCCCGGAGTCCAGCAACTGGACCTGACCGGGCCCTATGATGTACTGGCCGCACTGCCGGATACGCAAGTGCACCTGCTGTGGAAGGTGCCGGGGCCGATCAGCTCCAGTGCCGGGATGCTGCTGCAAGCCACCACCGGCTTCGCCGCCTGCCCGCCCCTGGATGTGCTCTGTGTGCCGGGCGGCGCCGGCGTCGGCGCGTTGATGGAAGATCCACAGGTGCTGGATTTTCTCCGCCAGCAGGCCGCCCAGGTGCGTTACCTGACCTCGGTCTGTACCGGCTCCCTGGTACTGGGGGCGGCCGGCCTGCTCCAGGGCAAGCGTGCCACCACCCATTGGGCCTATCACGAACTGCTGGCGCCGCTGGGGGCCATCCCGGTCCATGAACGTGTGGTGCGCGACGGCCACCTGTTCACCGGTGGCGGTATCACCGCAGGTATCGACTTCGCCCTGACCCTCGCCGCCGAACTGTTCGGCCCGGAGACCGCGCAGCGGGTGCAACTGGACCTGGAATACGCCCCGGCCCCGCCCTTCGACTCTGGCAGCCCGGACACCGCTCCCGCCCCCCTGGTGCAACAGGCCCGCCAAGCTACTGCGGCCTCCCTGGGCAAGCGCCGGGAAATCACCCTGCGTGCCGCCGCCCGGTTGCAGGCCGGCTGATCCGGCCAGCGTCAGGCACGGCGCACCTGGCCGTGGCGGTCGTTGGCCAGCAATGGGTCGATGCCGCCATCACCGTAGACCCGCTCGACCCGGGAAATCACCACCTGATAACCGGCGTACCAGCGCCGGTACTGGCGCTTGGCTTCAAGGTGCCTGGGGTGACGGGCGAAGGCCTGGATCGAGGCCTCGTCTTCCCAGTAGTAGCTGGCATTGACCAGCCCCTGGTCAGCGTTGGCCCAGGACTGGGCACCGACGAAACCCGGCAGGCTGGCGGCGACTTCGTCGATGATCGCGCTCAGACGCTGGAACTCTTCGTCGGCCTGGCCCGGCTTATAGATAAAGGCGGCGATGTACATGCTCGAACTCCATTGGGGGGATGAATCAGTTTGTCTGGGGCACCAGCGCCAGACGCAAGGCCAGGGCCAGCAACACCACCGCCAGCAGCCAGGACTGCAACCTGGCGACACCTGCCGTGCGGGCGGCCAGGCCACGTCCCAGGGCGGCACCGCAGATTCCCAGGCCCGTGTGGAAGACCCCGCTGACCAGGGTGAGTACCAGCCCCAAGACCACCAGTTGCCAGGCGATGCTGCCCTGCCCGGGGCTGACGAACTGCGGCAGGAAGACCATGAAGAACAACAGGGCCTTGGGGTTGAGCAGGCTGTTGCCCATGGCGCGGATGAACACGGTAGCCAGCGGCACCCGGGGGGTATTGGCGAGCTTCAAGCCAGCCCTGCTGCCCAGGGCTTTCCAGGCCAGCCACAGCAAGTACGCGACCCCGGCATAACGAATCAGGTCCAGGGCCGGCGGCCAACTGGCCACCAATGCGGTGATGCCGGAGGCGGTGAGCAGGGTCAGGCAGATATCCGCCATCCCGATCCCCAGCCCGGACACGACCCCTCCACGCCAGCCATAGGCCATGCCCTGGCTGATGACGAAGGCCATGTTCGGCCCCGGTGACAACAGCAACAACAGTACGGCACCGATGAAGATCGATAGGGTCGTCCAGTCCGGCATGCTCGCGCGCTCCTGCGGAAAGCCGGTAGATTAGGAGCTCATCCTGATACAAACAAAAAACTGTTCTAGATACACCGGGAGCCCAAGCATGCGCCGCACTCGCTACAAGGCCATCGTCGATGACTTCGCCCAATGCATCCGAACCGGCCAGCTGGCCCCGGGTACCCAGCTGCCCACGGTGCGAGCGCTGATGGCCAGGGAGCGCGTGGCCCTGGCCACCGCGTTGCGGGTGTACCAGGAGCTGGAGGCCATTGGCCTGGTGGTGGGCGAAGCCGGGCGCGGAACCTTTGTCCGCGACAGCACCCTGCCCCGGGGCATGGGCCTGGAACAGCAACCGGCCAGCGACGCCTCGGTGGACCTGGCCTTCAACTACCCGTCCCTGCCCGGCCAGGAGCAGAACCTGCGTGAAGGCCTGCGGGCCATCGCCGCTTCCGGCGACCTGGACGCCCTGTTGCACTCCGCCCCCCAGGGTGGACGTCGCCATGAACGCCAGACTGCCGCCCGGCACCTGCGCAACCGCGAGATCCGGGTCGGCGCCGAACAGGTGCTGATCGTCAACGGGGCACAGCAAGGGCTGGCAGTCAGCCTGCTGGCGCTGCTCCAGCCCGGGGACATCCTGGCGGTGGACGCCCTGACCTACCCGGGCCTGAAGACCCTGGCCCAGGTCCATCGACTGGACCTGGAGCCACTGCCACAGATCGATGGCCTGACCGACCTCGATGCCTTGCAGCAACTGTGTCGCCGGCGGCCGGTGCGCGCGTTATACTGCATGCCCACCCTGCACAACCCGCTCGGCACGGTGATGCCCCTGGCCCAGCGCCAGCGCCTGGTGCAACTGGCCCGCGAGCATGACTTCTGGCTGCTCGAGGACGGGGCCTATGCCTTTCTGGCCGAACCTGCGCCTGCCCCCCTGCAGACCCTGGCACCGGAGCGCACGCTGTACATCTCGGGCTTGTCGAAAAGCGTCGCCTCGGGCTTGCGCATCGGCTTCATCGTCGCGCCGCTGGCGTTGATCCCGGCCCTGGAGCGGGCAATTCGCGTCTCCAGCTGGAGCACGCCGACCCTGACCGTGACCCTGGGGTGTCGGTGGATCGAGTCGGGGCTGGTGGACAGCCTGGAAGAGCAGAAGCGCGAGGATGCCCGCAGCCGCCAGCAACTGGCCAGGCGGGTGCTCGAGGGCTGCGACTGCCAGGCCTATGCCACCTCGTATTTTCTCTGGCTGAAACTCCCTGATGGGCTGCGGGCCAGTGCCGTGGTGGCGGCCCTGGCGCATCAGGGGGTCACGGTGACGTCGGCCGAACCCTTCGCCACCACCGCCCACGTGCCCCAGGCGTTGCGCCTGGCCCTGGGCTCGATCGGCCTGCCGCAGCTGGAGCAGGCCCTGGAAAAGGTCCGCAGCGAAATCACCCGCTGACATGACGTGGCCTGGAACCCATGGCGTATCGGAACAGGCAGAATCCAGGCGAAAAAAAACCCGCCGAAGCGGGTTTCTTTCAAGACCATCATGACATCCTGTCTGCAGCATCCGTGCTAATGGTCGATCTTCCGTGATCCTGAGCGCGTCCTGCGCTGCAGTTGTGGGAAGAGATATTAAACACGCGACCCAAGGTGCAGAAGGCGCATTGAAGTACAGCGCGTGTAGGAAATTGACTACAGCGCACCTACGCAATCCCTGAGGTCATCGCGCCAGCGCCTGAACCGCCAGGGCCGCAAGCTTGAGCTGATGGCGGGCCGCGGCGTGATGATCGTCCTCGAGAAACCAGGCAGCGGACAGGCCACTGAAAGCCAGGACCCACTGCACCAGGCGCCGGGGTTGCAGGTCGGCCGCCTGGGCAATCACCTGCACCTGGCGTTCGAAACGCCGGGGATCGGTGGCGCTGGGCAGGTCCGGGTTGCAGATCAGGTTGGCGAAGTCGAAGGTGCGCTCGCCGTATACCCGCTTGGGGTCGATGACCAACCAGCCCGCCTCGCCGAAATCCAGCACGTTGTCGTGGTGCACATCGCCATGCAGCACCACTTCATCCCGAGGGGTGGCCAGCAGCTGTTCCGCCATGGCCAGGCTTTCAAGGAACAGGCCACCCTGTTGCCGCGCCGCCTCGCGCAGATCCTTGAACCAGTGATCCAGCGCCAGCAACGGCGGCAGCGGCTTGGCCCGTGGCGCATGCAGGCGTGCCAGGGTCGTGCAGACGACCTGGCTGACCGCATCATGCTGCCCGGCAAGGGCCATGCGCATCAACGAGCCAGCACCCATGGCACGCGCCATCAGCAGCGCATCGTCTTCTTGGGCATGCACCCGGGCCGCGCCCTCCCCGGCCCACCAGGCCATCAGTCGGTTGCCAGCCTGTTCGTCTTCGTCCAGGGCGATCTTCAGCATCGCCGGTGCCCCCGTCTCCAGGCGCACCGGCAACAGGCGACTACCCGGGGTGAGGATGGGCTCGCCATCGGGCACCAGGTGCCAACGTTCGATATAGGCAGCAAACACAACAGCAGCTCCAGGCAGTCAACGACAAGCTGCAAGTTTCAATCGCCGCCCGGCACACGCGCAAGCCTGGCCGCCTCGGCATCAGCGCTGGCGCAGGTAGTTCTCGATATTGCCCATCTGCTCGTCCCAGCCGCGGCTGTTCATGCGAAACGCCTTGAGCCGACGGTCGGCGGCAATGCCGTCGAAACCCGACTCGGTGACTCGCAACAGGGTCGCGGCGCCGTGCTCTTCCAGTTCGAACTGCACCAGGGTAGTAGGCTCGCTCGAGTAGTCCACGGCCGGGTCCACGGCATAGGGGTGCCAACGGAAGGAGAACAGTTCCTCGGGCAGCATCTGCTCGACCTGTACCTCCAGCATCAGGTGTTCATAACCGGGATACGTGATGGCGCCGCGGGCCTTCTGGCCGGGTGCGAAATGCTGGTCGGCGAGCGTCACGCCAAACCAGCGACCGAAACTCTCGGCCTCGCTCAGCGCGGCCCAGACCTGCGCCGGACTGGCCTGGAGCAGGATCTTGCGTTCGATGCGATTTGAAGAATTCATAAGTCACCTCCAGTGATCAACACTAGTGCGCCCTGGGCCGAGCGCAACCTTTGGCGGACCGCGAGCCGCCTGATCGACGCCAGGAAAAATGCTACTGTCAGCGCCCCATCGCCAAAGCAAAGGACCTGCCATGCCCACCGCCCTTATCGACCGCTATCGCGGCAGCCTGCTGGGCCTGGCCTGCGGCGATGCCGTCGGCACCTGCGTCGAGTTCAAGCCCCGTGGCAGCTTCCCACCCGTTACTGACCTGCAAGGCGGCGGGCCGTTCAACCTCAAGCCCGGCCAGTGGACCGACGACACCTCGATGGCCCTGTGTCTGGGGGAAAGCCTGCTGCGCAAGGAGGGTTTCGATGCCGCCGACCAGATGGGTCGCTACCTGAACTGGTGGCAATGGGGCTACCTCAGCGCCACTGGCGAATGCTTCGACATCGGCATGACGGTGCGCCAGGCCCTGGCCGACTACCAGGAGCATGGCCGGCCCTTCGCCGGTTCCAGCGATCCCCAGACCGCCGGCAACGGCTCGCTGATGCGCCTGGCGCCCGTGGTGCTGTTCTTCCATCCCGACCTCGCCCGGGTCCGGCAGTTTGCCGGTGACAGCTCGCGCACCACCCATGGCGCCGCCGAGGCCATCGAGTGCTGCCAGTTGTTCGCCACACTGATCGCCAGGGCCCTGGGCGGCGCCTCCAAGCAGGAGCTGCTGGAGGTGGACGACATGCCCTTCGAACAGGCCAAGGTGAGCGCCCTGGCTCGCGGCAGCTACCGGAACAAGAGCCGCGAAGCGATCCGCGGCAACGGTTATTGCGTGGACTCCCTGGAGGCCGCGCTGTGGTGCTTCCAGCACAGCGACAACTACGCGGATGCCGTGCTGGCCGCAGCCAACCTGGGGGACGATGCCGACACCACCGCCGCCATCGTCGGCCAACTGGCCGGGGCCTTCTACGGTATCCAGAGCATACCGGCGCACTGGCTGGCCCAGCTGCACATGGGCCAGGAGATCCAGGCCATGGCCGACGACCTGCTGGCCGCGGCCCAGCGCCACGCGCCTGCCAGGCCGTTGCACGGCAGCTGCCTGTGCAAGGCCGTGCAATACCAGGTCGAGCGCCTGGACATGCCCATCGGCCACTGCCATTGCCAGACCTGCCGCAAGGCTCACGCCGCCGCCTTTGCCTCCACGGCCGGGGTGATGCGCGAGCACTTCCAGTGGCTGCGTGGCCAGGAGCACCTGAGCCGCTACGAATCGTCCCCGGGCAAGCTGCGGCACTTCTGCTCGGTCTGCGGCTCTCATCTGCTGGCCGAACGCGTGGGGCAGCCCCATGTGATCCTGCGGGTAGCGACCCTGGACGATGATCCGGGGCAGACGCCACAGGTGCATATCTGGACATCCCACGACGTGCCCTGGCTGGCTCACGCAGGCCTGGACAGTTGGCCGCAGTGGCCACCCAGCCGCGACTAGACTGCCTCTCTACCCCATTGATCGATAGCGAGACCTCCCATGCGCCCGACCCTGATCCTGGCCCTTGCCCCCCTGCTGCTTGTGTCATTGGCCCACGCCGACGAGTGCAGCAATGCGCCCACCCAGGCGGCTCTGAACCAGTGCGCCAGCGTTCAGTACAAGACTGCGGACAAGGAGCTGAACCGCCTTTACCAAGAAATCGGCCAAGGCTTGAAAAACCAGGCCCAGACCAAGCAGCGGCTGGTCAGCGCCCAGCGCGCCTGGGTGGCGTTCCGCGATGCCGAGTGCAGCTACGCCACCTCCGTTGTGGAAAGTGGCAGCCTCTATCCCCTGGCCTACAGCCAGTGCATGACGGCACTGACCAAGGCCCGTGTGGAGAACCTCAAGCATTACCGGAATTGCGAGGAAGGTGATCTGAGCTGCCCGGTGCTGGGGCTGTAGAAGGGTCCTGTTCCCGGCCCGGTTGAAGGCCATGCAGCAATAGCAGTGTTCCAGGGGCGCGGCCTGAGACAGCTCGCGCCGCTGTACTGGAGGTTTTCTTTGCAATTGGACCTTGCATTTATCCGTCGCCACCGCAGAATCACCCCGCCGCGCCCATCCGCTCGCCAGCAGGCTCGGCATTTCCCCCTATTACAAGGAACCTGAAGTTCATGGATAGAAGCGCCAGTGCCCGTCTCGGCTCGCTGATCCTCTCGTTGTCTGCTCTGACCCTGGTTGGATGCAAGGAAGAATCCAGTCCCAAGACGGTGGCCACCGCGCCTGCCCCGGCACCTGCGGCCATGGTGATTCCGGTGTGCGCCAATGGTGAATGTGCAGTACTGGACCAGAACGGTTCCGTGCTGGTCAGCGCCGACAACGACTATGACGCCGTGGTCACCCTGCCCCTGGACAAGAGCTTCCTGTTCGCCAAGGACGGGACCTGGAACCTGGCCAGCGGCGATGGCAAGCAGATCCTGCTGGCCGACTTCACCGACGACCTGCGCCTGCTGACGCCCGGGTATTTCGGTTTCGGCAAGGATGGCAAGGTGGGCGTCATCGACCAGACCGGCAAGCAGGTCCAGCCTGCGCGCTTCGACGACCTGTACGTCGGCGGCCAGGACGACTTCATCGTCTACGAGCTGAATGAAAAGCGCGGCCTGCTGGACACCCAGGGCCAGGAGCTGACCCAGGCGCTGTATGACAGCAGCGTGGTGCGTGACAACTTCGCCAAGCGCGGCGGGTGGATGACGGCCGAGCGCGGCAATGAAAAGTGGGCGTACAACCTCAAGACCCACGAACAGAAGCAGGTCGAGTTCGACAGCATCGACAGTGCCGCCAACGGCTACCTGGTGGTCAGCGATGAGCGGGGCAAGGCCCTGGCCGATACCCAGGCGCAACTGATCGGCAGCAACCATTACTACTGGCTGGGCGTGCCGGGCGAAAACCGGGTGGCCTTCAAGGAGAAGTACGACAGTCCTTGCGGCTACCTGGACATGCAAGGCAAGACGGTCATCCAGGCCCAGTTCGCCAACTGTGAAGTGTTCGGCAAGCAGGGCGCGCTGGTTGCGGCCAGGAACGCCGAAGGCGAGAGTGGCAAGGTCGGCATGATCGACCAGCAGGGCCAATGGAAGGTGCAACCGGCATACGATTCGGCAGAGCCCGCCGGCTTCAGCCCCAATGGCCTGTTTTCCCAGGTTCCGGGGCTGAACCAGGTAGCCGTGCTGCAGAACGCCTTCAGCGCGACCTTCGGCATCTTCGATGTGGACAAGGGCGTCGAACTGTTCAAGCCGACCTACACCAATATCGGCGCGATCACCCCCGACCTGTTCGCCTTCAGCACGCCTGAGAGCCCGACCAAGCCGGTCACCCTGTTCGGCGAAGCGACCAAGATCGCCACCGTGGGCCTGATGGACGCCAGCGGCAAGGTCCTGATGGAGCCTGGCCAGTACGTGGACATCCGCCTGGACGACACAGGCCACTACCTGCTGGCCAGCGAAGACACCTCGCCACTGGCGACCGTCGCGCTGCTGGACCTCAAGGGCAAGCGCCTGATCTCCAGCAAGTGGCAGGAGCTGGTGGTGGACGAAGCCCGTGGCGCGATCTTCGGTTTTGCCGTGGAAGGCCTGGGCGATGACCAGTCCCGCAGCATCAAGGCCCTGTATCGCCTGGACGGCACCCCGAGCTTCCAGGTGACCCAGGTCGACTGCGGCGCCGAGCAGGTCCTCGATGGCCAGGGCAAAGTGCTGTGGCCAACCAACCCGCAGGATCACTGCCCGGCGCCTGACGACGAAGACCAGGCCCAGGGCTGAGCCCCGCGCACCGGCCACGGCTGCGATCAAGCCTGCTAGCATGCGGGCTTGATCGATTCAGCCAACCGGCCCCGATGGGCCCGACAGGAACTGTCTCCCATGCTCAACGCTTTGCTCTTCGACCTCGACGGTACCTTGACCGATACCGACGCCCTGCACCTGCTGGCCCTGCAACAGCTGCTGCTGGAAGAAGAAGACCGGATCTTCAGCCACGAAGAATTCATGGTCCATGTCAGCGGCCAGGCCAACGCCAACCTCTGCCGCTACCTGTTTCCAGGCCGCAGCGTGGCCGAACATGAAGCCTTTGCCGAGCGCAAGGAACAGCGCTTTCGCCAATTGTCCCCCCGACTGGCCCCCATCCCCGGCCTGTTGCGCCTGCTGGACTTCGCCGAGCAGCACGGCATCCGCACCTGCGTGGTGACCAATGCACCACGCGCCAATGCCGAGCACATGCTCCAGGCCCTGGACCTTGTGCAGCGCTTGCCCATTGTCCTGGTGGCCGAGGAGTTGCCCCGGGCCAAACCCGCCCCCCTGCCCTACCTGCGCGGCCTGCAATGCCTGGATGCCGAAGCCGGCCACGCCCTGGCCTTCGAGGACTCGGTCCCCGGACTGACCGCGGCAGTCGGCGCCGGTATCTGCACTTTCGGCCTGGCCACCAGCCAGCCGCCCGCGACGTTGCTGGACGCCGGAGCCCATCGAGTGATTGGCGATTTCAATGATCCGCAGTTGTGGGCCGAAATCCAGCGGCGGCTCGAACGGCCAGCCTGACCCTGGCACGAAGGGTGGGAAGCAAGGAAAGGAACGGGAGCAAGCAACAGCGAAGGGATTGACGAGAGGGAGGGAGGAAAGGGTGCTCGCCCATCACTTCGGCCATGGCATCTTAAGCCGAAGCCCCCCTTTGGCTGGGCGAGCAGGAGGCCATGTTACGGAGACTCCCTGGATGGCCCTATCGGATAAATCCTAGAAGTGTGAGGGATTGTGGAAAAAACCGATGCGTTTTTTCCTCAGCACGACCTTTCTTTCACGGCTCTTTCACCTCCCCTCCCGTAGATTGAGCAGCACTCCTGAACGAATCCCATTTGGCCCGCCCTTGGCGGGCTTTTTTTTGCCTGGCCTGCAGCCCGCCGTCGGCTGCAAGTCCTGCGCTGATTTCGCTTTTATTGTCTTGAAACAGACACTCGGCTTTATGATGTGCCTCCTTGTTCCCCGCTGCCCGGAGGCGCCCCGTCCCATGTCCGACCTGCTGGTGGTTTCGTCCATCGATAGCCTCGCGGTGCCGGTCACCAGCATTGCCGTGGACTATCCCAATGGCCACACGATCCCCTCCCACAGCCATCCCCGTTCGCAACTGGCCTATGCCATCGAAGGCGTGCTGGTGATCGATACCCAATCCGGACGCTGGGTCGTGCCCCCCAGCCGCGGGGTGTGGTTGCAGGCCGGGGTCGAGCATCGGGTGCGCATGCGCGGCGCGGTGCGCATGCGCAGCCTGTTCGTCAACGTCGACGCCATCAGCGGCTTGCCTGAACATGACTGCGTGATCGAGGTTTCGCCCTTGCTGCGCGAATTGATCCTGGCCGCGTCCCAGGTGGACGAGCACTACCAGGCCGACAGCCGCGATGGCCGCCTGATGCGCCTGATCCTCGATGAAATGCGCTCGCTGCCGGTGCTGCCGTTCAGCCTGCCCTGGCCCCAGGACCCGCGCATGCTCCACGTCTGCCAGGCCCTGGCCGATGACCCCGCGGACAGTCGCACCGCCGAGCAGTGGAGCGACCGCCTGGCCATGAGCGCCAAGACCTTCCACCGCCAGTTCCAACGCCATACCGGCATCACCTTCGGCCGCTGGCGCCAGCAGGCGCGGCTGCTGATGTCCCTGGAGTGCCTGGCCCAGGGCATGCCGGTGGTCCAGGTGGCCTTGCAACACGGCTACGATAGCCAGAGCGCCTTCGCCGCCGCCTTCAAGCGTCAGTTCGGCACCCCGCCGTCGGAGTTCTACCGCTGACGACTCAGGCCCGGCGCAGCATTAACCCAGCCAGTACGCACAGCAGCATGGCCAGCCCGGCCAGCAGGAAGGCGTCGCTGTAGGCCATCAGCAAGGCATCGCGGTGCAGCACCCGGTTCATCAGTTCCAGGGCCTGGCGGCGCAGCGGTGCCGCCGCCGCCGAGTGCAGCGCGCTGGCGTGGTCCAGGAACGACCCGGACAACTTGCGCACCCACTCCACCAGGCGCTCCTGGGTGGCCTGGGTGAACAGATTCACCGATTCGCCGATGCGCTGGCCGTGGAACTTCTCCCGCTCCACCACCACCTGGCTGGACAGGGCGATCCCAATGGCGCCACCGACATTGCGCACCATGGAGAACAGGCCCGAGGCAGAACCCACCTGGTCTTTCTCCAGCCCCTGGATGGCCATCACGCCCAGCGCCACTACCACCAGCGACTGGCCAATGCCGCGGATCACCAGCGACGGCACGATGACGTTGACCGAAGCATCGGGGTTCAGGTGCATGTTCATCAGGCAACCGATGCCGGTAATGGCGAAACCGGCAATGATGATGGTGCGCGCGCTGGTCCAGCGCATCAGGCGCGGGGTGGCGAAGGACATGGCGAACTGGATCAGGCCATACGGGATCATCATCAGGCCGATCTGCCGGGCGTTGTAGCCGTGGATCTCGGCGAAGTAGTTGGGCACCAGGAACACCACGCCAAACACCACCGCGCCAAAGGTGAACTGCATCAGGCTGGCGATGCCGAAGTTGTAGCGTGCCAGCAGGCGCAGGTTGATCAATGGCTGGGGACGTCGCAACTCGATGAACACGAAGGCCAGCAGGCCGGCGCAGGCCAGCACCGCGCAATTGACGATGAACGACGAAGCCAGCCAGTCATGGCGCCCGCCCTCCTCCAGCATGATCTGCAAGGCCGCCAGGCCCACCGCCATGCTGGCGATGCCGCCCCAGTCGCCCTGGCGCAGTTTCTCCAGGACCATCGGCTGCGGCCGCACCGACCAGCCGATGGCGGCCAGCAGCAACAGCCCGGGCGGTACTTGCAGGTAGAAGATCCAGCGCCAGGAATAGGCATCCGTGAGCCAGCCCCCCAAGGACGGTCCCGCCGCCTGGGCGACGTTGTTGGCCACCGCGAACAGCGCCATGCCCATCGGATGGCGGGCCGCCGGCAGTTCGGTGACGATCAGCTGGAACGACAAGGGGATCAGCACGCCGCCGAAGGCCCCTTGCAGCACCCGCGCCAGGATCAGGCTGTGGATGTTCGGCGCCAGGGAACAGGCAATGGAGAACAGTACGAAACCGGCAGTCCCGACCATCAGCACCCGGCGCATGGAAAACACCGAGACCAGCCAGCCCGTCATGGGAATGATGATGATCTCGGCCACCAGGTAGGCGGTGGTGATCCACGAGCCCTCTTCGAAGGTGGCGCCCAGGGAGCCGCGCACATCGGGCAGCGAGGCGTTGGTCACGTGCACGTTCATCCCGGCCATGAAACAGCCGACCACGCTGCCCAGCACCGCCACCCAGGTGCGCAGGCTGATGGCCGGCACTGCCTCGGCCACCGGTTCGGACACCCGTTCGGCGCTAGTCATGGCGAGTATCCACGGTCACCACCACCGACATGCCCGGGCGCCATTCACCCTGGCGCGGCTGCCCGGGGTCCAGGTGAATGCGTACCGGCATGCGCTGCACGATCTTGGTGAAATTGCCGGTGGCGTTGTCCGGTGGCAGCAAGGCGAACTGCGCGCCGGAGGCCGGGGCAAAGCTGTCGACCCGGCCGGTGAGCACCTGGCCGCCCAGGGCATCGATCTCGATCCGTGCCGCTTGCCCGGGGCGCATGCCGTCCACCTGGGTCTCCTTGTAGTTGGCCACCACGTAGGCCTCCTGAGGCACCACTGCCAGCAAGGGCGCACCCACTTCCACGTACTGCCCCAGGCGCAGGCTGCGCTGCCCGGCGATGCCGTCCACCGGGCTGCGGATCTGGGTCCGCGCCAGGTCGATGCGGGCCAGTTGCAGTTGCGCCACCACGCGGGCCACACCGGCCTCGAGCTTGTCCAACTGGGCCCGGGCGCTCTGTTGTTCGGTATTGAGCACTGCCACCTGCTGGCGGCGAGCGGCCAGGGTGGCCCGGGCCGCCACCAGCGCGGCATCGGCCTGGCGGGCCAGGGCATCGGCGCTTTCCAATTGCTGCACGCTGCTGACCTGCTGGCTGGCCAGGTGCCGTTGCCGGCGCCCTTCCTGACCGGCCCGCAAGGCCTCGGCCTCGGCAGCGCCTACGCGCGCCTGGGCTTCACCGATCAGGCTCTGCTGTTGCTGCTGGCGCGCCTCCAGGTTGGCTAACCGGGCCTGGCCGGTGCGCTGTTCGGCACGGGCCTCGGCCAGCATGGCCTCGGCCTGCTCGACCCGGGCCAAATAATCGCTGTCATCGATTCGGGCCAGGAGATCGCCGGCCTTGAGCAACTGGTTGTCGCGCACTTCGACGCGAGTCAGGTACCCGGCCACCCGGGGCGCGACCGTGACGATATCGGCCCGCAGGTAGGCATCGTCGGTCTCCACCAGGAAGCGGCCGTTGAACCACCAGTACAGGCTCCAGGCCAGGATCAACAACAGGCCCAGGACCAGCGCGATGCACAGCAGCAGGCGGCGCCGGGTCAGGCCATGGGTAGCGGGAACGGGAGTAGCAGCGGTATCGGTCATTGCGGGGTCTCGCCATTAGCTCGAAGGGAAGGAGCTTGAAAAGAAGAGGTACGAAAGGAGGATGGCGTGGGCAGGATCACCGGCGGAGCATCGCGCCAGCCGCCGCCAAAGGCCTTGAACACCAGGACCTGGGTATCGATCAGCTGGGCATCGGCCCGTGCCGCCGCGGCTCGCGAGGCCACATCGGTGCGCTGGGCATCGAGATAGTCCAGGGCGCTGGATGCACCCGCGGCGCGGGCCAGCCCGGCCAGGCGCAGGGTTTCGTGGTTGCGCTCGGCCGCCAGGTGCAGGTCTTGCCGGCGCTGTCCGGCGGCCTGGTAGTCGCTCAGGGCCTGGCGCTGCTCCTTGAGCGCCAGCAAGATGCTGCGGTCGAACTCCGCCAGCGCCGCGCCCTCCCGGGCATCGGCCTGGGCGATGCGGGCGCGGACCGCATTGAAGTTGGGAAAACTCCAGGACAGCAGCGGTCCCAGGCGCCAGGCCGAGGCATCACGCTCATCGAAACCACTGGGATGATGGGCCGAGCTGGCGATCCCGGCGCCCAGGCTGATACGCGGATAGAGATCGGCCCGGGCTACCCCGATCCGCGCGGTGGCCGCTGCCAGCCGGCGCTCGGCCTGGCTCACGTCGGGACGCCGACGCAACATGGCCAGGGCATCGTCAGCGGGCATGGCGGCAATCAGCGCCGGTGTCCGCCGGCAGGCCTGTGCCGGCGCCGGAACATCCCCGGGCAGGCGCCCGAGCAGCACCGCCAGTTCGGCCAGCGCGCGCTGGCGCCCAGCCTCCAGTGGCGGCAGGCTGGCCCGGACCTGCCCCACCAGGCCTTCGGCGCGTGCCACATCCAGCGCCAGCGCAACACCGGAACGATGCAGCTCGGCGGTCAACTCCCGCCCCTGCTCCACCAGCGCCAGGGACTGGCGCGCCACATCCAGGCGCTGGCCATAGCTGCACGCCTGCAACCAGGCGCGGGTGGTTTCGGCGGCCACCACCACACGCAGGCCATCCTCGGCAGCCCGGGCGGCTTCGGCGTCGGCCCGGGCCGCTTGTTCCAGCCCTTGCAGGCGACCGAACAGGTCCATTTCCCACTGCACGTCCAGGCCGATACCGTAGCGGGTCCCGGTACGGATACGCCGACTGTCGCCCAGGGCCGCCTCCAACTGGTCGTCCGCCGTACTGCCATAACCGGCGCTGGCCGACACCTGGGTCAGCGGCTGGTCCAGGATATCGGTCTCGCGCAGCAGGGCCTTGGCCTGCAGCAGGTTGGCCGCTGCCACCCGCAGGTCGCGGTTATGGCCCAGCGCCTCCAGCACGGCGGCGTTCAACCCCGGCTCCCGGTACAAGCGCCACCACTGCTCGGTCTCGGGCGGCGAGGTCGGAACGGCTGCGGCGGGCAGGTTCAAGGTCGTGCTCGGCGGTCGCTGCGGACCGACACTACAGGCACCCAGCAGGGCACACAGGGCCAGCACGGGCCCACGATGAATAGGCATGACGGGTACTCGATGGTTCGATGCACCCACTTTATGAAGGCCCCTGACGACCGTCTAACGAGAATATCCTTTTTATTATCGCAAAATGGTCATATTAAGGAATTGCACATCGTTGCACTCCGCCGCTGAAGTCCTCGGCCTGCCATGGGGCTGTCGCCCGGCTGAACGAAATGGCGCCAGTCCAGCCGGGCGTCAAGGCCGTAGCTACACTTCGCAACCTCTTCCCTGCCCTCCTTCCGATCGATCGCCATGACCGAAGACTTCGAAGTGCCCAGCCCCCACGAAAAACATGTGGAACACGTGAGCGAGCACGCCCATGCCCGCAGCGACAGCTTCGCCAGCAAGATCGCGGTCACCACGGCGATCATGGCCACCCTCGGCGCCTTGCTGAGCTACCAGGCCGGCTCCAGCGAGAGCCTGGCGGCCATGGACAAGAGCGCTACTGCGGCCAATGTCGACCAGCGCCATCCGCAGGCGGAGACGGGGCATGCGGCGATCGAGCACTGCACCGAATCGGTATTGATCAAACCCTGACTCCCAGGCTGCCAGGGACCTTGCCAAGAGGCACGGGACCGGGCCGCTCCTGGCAATGGGCCAGCTTGCTCGGCGAACGGCTGCTACGCTCAGGGCGAGCCGGATCTGTGCCCCAGGGCTCATGGACCTTACCCCCTCAAACCACCAAGAACCTTGAGGAACGCATCATGGGATCAAATGGAAATGATCACGACTACATCCAGTGCGGGTGTCACAACCCGGTCTGGGAAGCGCTGAAGCACAGTCTCGACCCAGCCCGCTACATGGCCGGGCTGCCCCGCGAAAACCATGGCCCGCTGCAGGAACCGGACGGCGCATCCATCGTCTTCACCAATGGCATCCTCTATCCCCTGCGCGAGGGCAACATGGACGACCGCGTCGAGGCCCTGGGCATCCATGCCGGCGACGTGGTGGCCGTCGGCACCCTGGCCGAGGTCAAGGCGCGCATGCAGGACTTGAACATCACCTATGCCATCCAGGACCTGGGCGGCAGGACCCTGCTCCCCGGCCTGGTGGAACCCCACGCCCACATCGTGCAGAGCTGTGCCATGGATGGCTGGCTGAACCTGGGCGCCATCGTCAACGACGTCGATACCGACCCCGACAGCAAGGCCTTCAACCACGACGAGCAGCAGAACCAGCGACTGCGCCCCGTCTATGACTGGAACTGGCTGAAGAGCACCATCCAGGCCCAGCTGCCCAAGGACGACTCGACCTGGATCCTCGGGCACATGGTCGATCCGGCGCTGATGCCCTTCACGGTGGTGCCCGGGGGCGAGAACCAGCTCATCACCCTGGGCTGTGGCTTCGACGAAGAAGTCGGCAACCTGGACAGCATCGACAAGCTGCACCCGATGCTGCTGGTCAGCGCCTCGATGCACACCGCCTACCTGAACAGCGCCGCCAGCGAATTGGTCGCCAAGGCCGGTATCCCGGTCGATAACGGCACAGTGCAGGAAGAGGATGTGTTCAAGGCGATCCTGGTCATTCCCCTCAAGCAGCAACTGGAGATGCTCACTATCTTCAAGCGCCTGGACCACTATTTCGCTACCGCCGCGCGGCGCGGGATCACCCTGTTGTACGACGCCATGATGGACCCCATCTCCAGGCTGCTGCTGGATGCCTATTTCCTCAATCACCCGCGTACCCTGCGCATCGGCTACGCCGCAGCCTGCAACGGCACGACCAAGAGCATCAACCAGCTGCCGACCTACCAGGCGGCCACCCGCGAACAGGCCAAGCGCATGTACCAGGGCTCGGTGAAGCTGGTCTCGGACGGCTCCAACCAGGGGCTGACCGGTTACCAGGCCACCGACTACTGCTGCAATGCTGGCGCCCGGCCCAAGGGCAACTTCAACTTCTGCGACGAGGGTGACCAGGATCCGCAAGACCTCCCCGTCGCCTATCAGGACCTGGTCCAGGCCGTCGCCGCCAAGGGCTGGCCGCTGATGATCCACGCCAATGGCGACCGGGCCATCGACTTCACCCTGCAGGCCTACCAGAAAGCCTTCGAGCAGGGGGTGGGCCTGAACAAGCGCCACCGCATCGAACACTGCTCGCTGCTCAGCGAAGATCGCCTCAAGACCATGGTCAAGCTGGGGCTGTCGCCCAGTTTCCTGGTGGGGCATGTCGGCTACTGGGGCTACGCCTTCCAGCAGGCGATCTTCGAGAATCGCGCCGACACCATGCTCGACCTGTGCCAGATGGCTCTGGGCAAGGACCTGCGGATCTCCCTGCACAGCGATTGCACGGTCACGCCGCTGGGCCCACTGCGTTCGATGGAGCAGGCGGTGACGCGCAAGATGGAAGGCCTGCGCCTGCCAGGACAGATCCCCTATGTGCAGGACCCGCAACAGCTGCCGGTGCTCAACGCCCAAGAGTGCCTGACGCGCAAGCAAGCGCTGAAGGCCATCACCTACGATGCCGCCTGGCAGTGCAATGCCGAAGCCTGGACCGGCTCCCTGGCCGTGGGCAACTTCGCCGACTTGGTGATCCTCGAGCAGGACCCGCTGGACGAAAACGTCCCGGCCACCAGCATCCGCGACATCAAGGTGCATGAGACCTGGAAAGGCGGCCAGCGGGTGTATTCCAGCAGCGCCAACTGACGCCTCGGCAAGCCCGTTCCCGCAGCACCGGCGATGGTGTTGCGGGGTACTCGAGCGCTTGCGGCTGCCAACACCCGAGGGTCGTAGAGGAGATTGCCGGGAAACGGACGCCCTGCATCCGTTCCCCAGGCAAGAACAAACCAGAGCCTGGCCCGGTCAGCGGGGCCGTTCAAAGGTTCCGTTCAGAAGGTCCAGGCCGCGGCGTCAGCGAAGAAGGCCCGGGCGTTGTCTTCCAGGCTTTCCAGATGATAGCCGCCTTCCTGGACGATCAGGCACGGCAGGCCCAGGCTGCGGATTCGCTGGCCAAGGATGGCGAAGCCGTCCCGGGTCACTGCCACCTTGCTCTGCGGGTCGAGTTCATAGATATCGAACCCCAAAGACAGCACCAGCACCTCGGCATCGAACGCCTTCACCGCCACCAGGGCCTGTTCCAGACGGGCGAGGAAATCCCCTTCGCTGGCGCCATGGGCCATCGGCAGGTTGAGGTTGTAGCCCTCCCCCGCCCCGGCGCCACGCTCTTCGGCGAACCCGGCCACCCCCGGGTAGAAGTTGGTGGGGTCGCCATGCACCGAGACATACAGCACATCAGCGCGCTCGTAGAAGATTTCCTGGATGCCCTGGCCGTGGTGCATGTCGGTGTCCAGCACCGCCACCCGGGCGTACTTGTCCCGCAGGACTTGGGCCGCCACTGCCGCGTTGTTCAGGTAGCAGAAACCGCCTGCGGCTTCGGCCCGCGCGTGGTGGCCCGGCGGGCGGCACAAGGCGTAGGCCGCCGGCTCACCGTCGAGCAACGCCTGGGCCCCGGCGATGGCGCTCTGGGCCGACCAGTAGGCCGAGCGCCAAGTCGACTCACCCACCGGGCAACTGCCGTCGGCCAGGTAGCACGCGGCCTGGGCCAGGACCCCGCGCAGGGCATTGGGCTCGCGCACGAAGATGTTGGACATCACCTCATCGCCCCAGTCTTCGGGGATGTCCTTCCAGCCCTGGTGCGCATCCTGCAGGAACGCCAAGTACGGCGCGCCGTGTACCGCCAGCAACGGTGCCATCCCGGCATCCCGTGGCTGCTCGACGGCAAAACCCAAGGAGTGTGCGGCCTGCACCAGGCGCTGGGCGCGCTCCGGCACCTCCTGGGGTATGCGCATCTGGCCGCGCGAGTAGTAGCTGCGTGGATGGTGGAGCAACTGTTCGGGGTGGAAAAAACTGCGCATGACCTTCTCCTTATTCAACCTGGCCGGCACGGGCCAGCACGGCGTTAAGCAATACATCGGTGCCCTGGCGCACGTCCTCGGGCAACACGTCTTCGGCTTCGTTGTGGCTCAGGCCGCCGACACAGGGAATGAACACCATGGCTGTCGGGCAGTAACGCGCCAGCAAGATGGCGTCGTGGCCGGCGCCGCTGACGATGGACTGCTGAGGGTAGCCCAGGCCATCCACCGCCTGCTGCACCGCCGCCACGCACTCGGCATCGAACGGCGTGGCCGGGCTGACCCAATGCCGGCTGATACTGACCTTGAGCCCGCGCTGGCCGGCGATGGCCTGCAGGCGTTCCTCGACCTGCTGCTCCATGGCGGCGATCTGCCGATCCTGGTGGTGGCGCAGGTCGACGGTGAAGCTCAACAGGCCGGGAATGGTATTGCGCGACGACTTGGCGATGCTCAGCTCACCCACGGTGGTCAAGCCCTGGGGGGCAAAATCCGCCGCCAGCTGTTCCACCGCCAGGATCATCTGCGCCGCGCCGTACAGGGCATCCTTGCGCAGGGGCATCGGCGTGGTGCCGGCATGGGCCGCCATGCCCTCGACTTGCACGTCGAGCCAGCGAATCGCCTGGCCACCGCTGACCACGCCGATGCTCTTGGCGTTGTCCTCGAGGATCGGGCCCTGTTCGATATGGGCCTCGAAGTAGGCATCCACCGCCCCGCCCAAGGGGCGACTGCCGGCATACCCGGTGCGCTGCAGGGCCTGGGCGACGCTGATGCCATCGGCGTCGCGCACCGCCAGGGCGGTGTCCAGGGCCATGACCCCGGTGAACACCGCCGAGCCGAACATCGCTGGGGTGAAACGCGCGCCCTCCTCGTTGGTCCAGACCGCCACTTCCAGGGGCTTGCGGGTCTGGATGCCCAGGTCGTTCAGGCGCCGTACCACCTCCAGGCCGGCCAACACCCCGTACACACCGTCGAAGCGCCCGCCTTCGGGCTGGGTGTCGAGATGGCTGCCCATCATCACCGGGGCGGCGTCGGGGTCGCTGCCAGGACGGCGGGCAAACAGGTTGCCGATGGGATCGACGCTCAGGCGCATGCCCGCCTGCGTGCACCAGTGGGCAAACAGCTCGCGACCGGCCCGGTCTTCATCACTCAAGGCCAGCCGGCAGCTGCCACCGCGGGCGGTAGCACCGATTTCGGCCATGGCCATCAGGCTCGCCCAGAGGCGCTCGCCATTGATCTTCAACATCATCAGGTTCTCCAGACAGTCAGGCGTGGGATGCCATTTCCAGGCGTTGGGCGTTGGCGTGACGGCGCGCCAGGGCCAGCACGCAGATCAGCGATACGGCAGCGATCAGGCTGTAGAAGACTGCCATCGGCCACCATTGGCCGATAAAGCGATGGGCCAGCCAGGTGCCGATCAGTGGCGTCAGGCCCCCGGCCAGGGCACCGCAGACCTGATAGGCCAGGGAGATCGCGGTATAGCGCACCCCGGTCTCGAACATGCCGCTGACGTAACCGGCGATCACCGCGTAGAAAGACGCCATGCACACCACCGCCAGGGCGATGCCGAGGATCATCAGCGGCGCCTGCCCGGAACTCACCAGCACGAACATCGGATAGGGCGAGGCCATGGCCAGCAGCGACACCAGGCAGAGAAAGCGCGTGGCACCGATTTTCTCGGCGGTCCAGGCGGCCAGGGGCTGGATGCAGAACTGGATGAGCGCCACCACGAACAGGCATTCGAGGATCAGTGACCGGGGGAGCTCAAGCTGCTGGGTGGTGTAGGCAATCATGAAGGTGTTGGTGAAATACACCCCGGCAATCCCCAGGGTGTTGGCGCCGATGCACAGCAGCAAGGGACGCCAGGCGCTGCGCAGCACCTGCATCACCGGCGCCTGTTCGTGGCGCGCAGCCTTGGCCGCCTGCTCGCGGCTGGCGAGGAATTCCGGCGACTCGTTGACCCCCAGGCGAATCGCCAGGCCCACCAGCAGCAACAGCGCGCTGGCCAGGAACGGCAGGCGCCAGCCCCAGCTCATCAGGGCATCCTCGGGCAGGCGGGTTACCGCGCTGAAGGCCAGCAGCGACAGGATCAACCCTGCCGGGCTGCCCAGTTGGGCGAAGGAGGCGAAGAAGTTGCGCCGGCCCTTGGGCGCATGCTCACCGGCCATTAGCACCGCCCCGCCCCACTCGCCACCCACGGCAATGCCCTGGACGATGCGCAGCAGGACCAGCAGCACCGGCGCCAGGGCGCCGATCTGCGCATACGTCGGCAGCAGGCCGATGCAGACCGTGACCACGCCCATCATCAGCAGGGTGATCACCAGGGATTTCTTGCGGCCGATGCGGTCGCCGATATGGCCGAAGATGATGCCCCCCAAGGGCCGGGCGAAGAAACCCACGGCAAAGGTGCCGAAGGCGGCCATGGTGCTGAACAGCTTGTCGCCCGAGGGGAAGAACAAGGCTCCGAACACCAGCGCCGCGGCGGTGGCGTAGATGTAGAAGTCGTACCACTCGATCATGGTGCCGATAAAGGCGGCGGCAGCAGCCCGGCGAGGCTGGGGCGAAGCGGAAGGCTTCATGGTTGGCTCCCTTGATTATTTTTTTGGCAGGAGAAAGGGTCAGGCGCAGGGGCTCTTGCTGGCGCCTGTCTGGGGGGATTTATCCGTTTCGCTGGATAATTAGTCAATTTTCTATTGGTTATCTCTATTATTATTTCAGCTTATTATTGGCCTTCAACCCGTTCCAGAGCCCTTGCCATGTCCGATCGCGATGCCCGCCGCCTGCTCAACGACCGCCTCGACTGGAACCTGTTACGCACTTTCCGGGTGATCGGCCAGGAACTGAGCATCAGCCGCGCGGCGGCGCGCCTGCACCTGACCCAGCCAGCGGTGAGCCAGGCGCTCAAGCGCCTGGAGGAACAACTGGGCAGGCAGTTGATTGCCCGGCGCGGCCCGCGCTTTGCCCTGACCGAAGTGGGCGAGCAGATCTTCGCCCTGGCCGGGGAGATCTACGGTCAGATGTCCCAGGTCAGCAGCGTGCTGGAACAACCCGCTGACGAGGTGATCGGCAAGGTGCGGCTGTTGATCATCAGCCGGATCTTCAACGAGCGTTTCGACGGCTTCCTCGCCGACTTCCACCGCCTGCATCCACGGGTCGACCTCGAGGTGGAAGTGATGCGCAGCTCGGACATCGTCAGCGCCCTGCAGGAAAAGACCGCGACCCTGGGCCTGAGCCTCAACCGCAGGCCGCAGCCGCGCCTGGAACAGCGGCTGTTCCTGCGCCAGCGCTATGCGTTCTTCTGCGGCAAACACCACCCGCTGTTCGGCCGTGCGGATGTGGCCGAGGGCGACCTGCAACGGGAGAACTTCGTCAGTTTCACCAGCGACCAGATCGGCGGCATGCTTTCGCCGCTGACCATCTTTCGCGACCAGCAGGGTTTCAGCGGGCGCATCGTCGCCTCCTCGCCGAGCCTGGAGGAAGTGCGGCGCCTGGTGATCGCCGGCTTCGGCATCGGCTGCCTGCCGGAGCATGTGGTGGCGGCCGATGTCGACAGCGGCCTGCTGTGGCGCCTGCCACCCCAGGAGGGCATCGCCGATGTCGACATCCACCTGCTGTGGAACCGCGAACAGCGCCTGAGCCGCGCCGAGTCGCTGTTCCTCGAGCTGTTGCAAGCGTGCCTTGAGGCTCAGTAACCCAGGGTGCGGTCGGCCAAGTTCAGCAGTGGCTCACCCGCCTCCAGGCGGCGCAGGTTCTCCGCCACTTGCAGGGCAATGCAGTCGTGAGACGCCGCCGAGGCCATGTGCGGGGTGATGACCACCCCGGGCAAGCTCCACAGGCGCTGGTCGGCGGGCAGCGGTTCCTCTTCGAAGACATCCAGCACGGCCCCGCGCAGCTGGCCGCTGGCCAGGGCCTGCTGCAGGTCGTCGATACACAGGTGGCCGCCGCGTCCACAGTTGACCAGCGCCGCGCCGGGCGCCAGCCGGGCGAAGGTGGCATGGCCGAGAATGCCGCGGGTCTCGGCGGTCAGGGGCAACAGGTTGACCAGCAGGTCCAGGCCCTCGAGAAAGCTGTCCAGGGCCTGGGGGCCGGCAAAGCAACGTACTTGCGGCACCTGCTTGGCACTGCGGGCCCAGCCGCGTACCTGGTAACCGCCAAGGGCCAGGTCCTGGGCAATGGCGCCGCCCAGGGAGCCCAGCCCCATGACCCCGACCTTGAACTGCTGCGCCGGCAGTTGCTGCGGCCGCTCCCAGCAGCGCTCGACCTGTTGCCGCAGCACCCGGTCAAAACCCCGGTGGTAATGGATCACCGCCCAGCGCACGTACTCGGTCATGCCCTGGCGATGCCCGGGATCCACCACTCGACACACGGGCAATGGCGGGCAGGAGGGATCGTGTTCCAGGTGATCGATGCCGGCCGCCACCGAATGGACCAGCTGCAATGCGGGCAATGCCTGCAGGCTGCCTGGCGGCGGGAACCAACAGGCTGCCAGGGGTGCATGGGCCGCCTGGGGATCATCCGCCAGCAGCGCGCGTACCTGCGGCGCGCTGCGGGCAAAGGCCTGTTGCAGTTGTTGCAGCAACAGGCGGTCGCGGGACAGCAACACCACACTGCTCATGACAGGTAGGACTCGCGCTGGTGTTCGATCAGGGTCAGGGCCGCCGCCCAGGCGAGTTCGATGATGTTGTCGGCATCGTCGCGCTCGAACTGCTCGGCAGTGTGGGCACAAACCTGCGGCGACGGGTAGTTGAGCACTGCCCCGCCGGCCAGTGCCTGCAC
Organism: Pseudomonas sp. L5B5; assembly: GCF_020520285.1. Classification (NCBI taxonomy): domain Bacteria; kingdom Pseudomonadati; phylum Pseudomonadota; class Gammaproteobacteria; order Pseudomonadales; family Pseudomonadaceae; genus Pseudomonas; species Pseudomonas sp. L5B5. The sequence continues at coordinate 6,340,512 of NZ_CP084742.1, read as the reverse complement.
CTGGGCCTGGCAGGCGCGCTCCAGGAAGTGGATCTCCTGGAACGCGTGCGCCACGCTGGCGCCGCCGACCAGCAAGCCGTGGTTACGCAGGATCATGGCCTTGTGCGGCCCCAGGTCGGCGATCAGACGCTCGCGTTCGTCCAGTGACAGGGCGATGCCTTCATAGGTGTGATAAGCCAGCTTGCCGTAGAACTTCAACGCGTGCTGACTGATGGGCAGCAGCCCCTGTTGCTGGGCCGACACTGCAATGCCGGCAGCGGTGTGGGTGTGGATCACGCAGTTGAGATCCGGGCGGGCCATGTGGATCGCCGAGTGGATGACAAAACCGGCGGCGTTGACCCGGTGCCCGCTGTAGTGCGGATCGACGATGCGCCCGTCCTGGTCGATGCGCACCAGGTCGCTGGCGCGCATGCGATCGAAAATCACCCCGTAGCGGTTGATCAGGAAATGATGCTCCGGCCCGGGAATGCGCAGGGTGATGTGGGTGTCGATCAGGTCGGTCATGCGAAAGTGCGCCACCAGGCGATACAGCGCCGCCAGTTCGCAACGGGCCTGCCATTCGACAGCACTCATGTGTTCAGGTTTGCTCACGAATACACCTCTTTGGAAGCGGGTTGGACCATTGGGTTGGCACGCATCCGCGCCAGTCCGCAGACACCGATCAGCGACAACGCCGAGAGCAGGCTGAAGAACAGCGCCAGGGGCAGCCATTGCCCGGAAAACTTGCTGGCCAGCAGCGTGCCCAGCAGCGGCGTGGTGCCGCCGGCCAAGGCGCAACTGAGCTGGTAGGCAATGGAGATGCCCGAGTAGCGCAGGTGTACCGGGAACGCCTGGGTCATGTAGCCGGCGATCACTGCATACAGCGCCGAGAGAATCACCACCGCCAGGGCGATGCCCAGGGTCATCAGGACTATGTTCTGGGTGCCTACCAGGAGGAACATCGGATACGGAGTGAGCATGCACAGCAGCGCCACCAGGATCAGGAAGCGCCCTTCGCCGATGCGCTCGGCCAGCAATGCCGACAGCGGTTGCGACAGCAGCTGGATCACGGTCACCAGGAACAGGCAGTCGAGGATGGTCGCCCGAGGTATGCCCTGGTACTGAGTGACGTAGGTAATCATGAAGGTATTGGTGAAAAAGAAGCCGGCCGAGCCGATGGTCACTGCCGCGGCGGCCAGCAGGATCTGCCGCCAGCAGCTGCGCAGCACTTCCATCACGGGGTATTCGGCGGTCTGCTTGTTGTCTCGAGCCTTGGCGAACTCCGGTGACTCATGCACTCCGCTACGGATCATCAGGCCCACCATCATCAGCACGCCACTGGCCAGGAACGGCAGGCGCCAACCCCAGGCGAGGAAGTCTTCGGGCTCAAGGCTGGTGACCAGGCGAAAGGCGATCAATGCCAGCAACAGGCCGGCCGGGCTGCCCAACTGGGCGAAGGAGGCGTAGAAGGTCTTGCGCCGGGCGGGAGCGTGCTCGCTGGCCATCAACACCGCCCCACCCCACTCGCCCCCTACGGAAATGCCCTGGATCAACCGCAGCACGATCAGGCCGATGGGCGCCCAGATCCCGACGCTGGCATAGCTGGGCAGGAGACCGATGCCAGTGGTGGCCAGGCCCATCAGCGCCATGGTCACCAGGAGCATCTTCTTGCGTCCGAGGCGGTCGCCCAGGTGGCCGAAGACCATGCCCGCCATGGGCCGTGCAATGAAACCCACGGCAAAGCTGCCGAACGCCGCCAGGGTGCTGGTCACCGGATCACCACTGGGGAAGAACACTTGCCCCAGTACCAGGGCCGCTGCCGTGGCGTAGATGTAGAAGTCGTAGAACTCGATGGTGGTGCCGATAAAGGCCGCTGCCGCGGCGCGGCGCGGTTGAGGGGTGCTGTGCATGCAAGGACCTGTGTATTTGTAGTTATGGGCAGGTGCTGAAGGCTGGGTCACGGGGGCGCTCTATGGCGCTTGTGGGCTTTATCGCCGCCGTGCCAGGATTAGTCAATTTTCAAATTCTTATCTTAACTATTAGCCCTGCTACTACTTGAGGCGTACATGTCGACACTCGATCCTGCTACTGGCGCCTGGGCCGGACGGCGCTTTCTCAACGACCGCCTGGACTGGAACCTTTTGCGCACCTACCTGGTGATCGGCCAGGAAGGCAGCATGAGCCGCGCCGCCGCGCGCCTGCACATCACCCAGTCGGCGGTCAGCCAAGCCCTCAAGCGCCTGGAGGAACAGCTCGATTGCCTGTTGATCGCCCGCAGCGGAAGGCGCTTCGAGCTCACCGAGACCGGAGAGGAAGTGCTGCGCATCGCCACCGATATCTATGGTGATATCTCCCGCCTCGGGACAGTGGTGCAGAGCCACCAGGACGACGTAGTGGGCAAGATTCGCATCCTCACCGTCAGCGGAGTGAAGGCCGGGCACTACGATGAGTTTCTCGCTGATTTCCATGCCGCGCATCCGAAGATCGAGCTGGAAGTGGAAGTGATGGGCAGCCCGGACATCATCAGTTCGCTGTTGCAGAAGACCGCGACCCTGGGGGTCGGGCTATGCCGCTTGCCCCAACCCAGGCTGGAGCAGCGGGTGCTGTTTCGCGAACGCTATGCCTACTTCTGCGGCCAGCGCCACCGCCTGTTCGGCCAGGAAAACCTCAGCCTGCAGCAACTGGCCACGGAGAACTTCGTGAGTTTCACCAGCGATCAGTTGGGGGGCAACCTGTCACCCCTGACGCTGTTTCGCGACCAGCAAGGTTTTACCGGCAAGATCGTCGCCTCCTCCACCAGTTTCGAGGAAATTCATCGGCTGATCTGTGCAGGTTTCGGCATTGGCTGCTTGCCGATCCACCTTGTGCGCAGGGACGTCGAGCAAGGTCTGCTGTGGCGTTTGCCGCCGGAAGACGGCGTGGTCGACTTCGATATCCAGCTGTTGTGGAATCGCGAGCAGAAGATGAGTCAGGCCGAGGTGCTGTTTCTCCAGAGCATCCATCACATGCTCAGTATCCACGAGCAGGTGCCGGAGAGCCTGGTGCTTCGCTGACTCAGACGTGGGGGTCACCGGGGGTCTTGGCGGGGGCGGCGTATTGCGGCTTGAGGTGGCCGTTCTGGTCCAGCAGCCAGGCATCCATGATCTGCCGTACCACGGGGCCGGCGACTCGGCCACCGGCCTCGCCGTTCTCGATCATCACCGAGATCACGATCTGCGGATGCTCGGCGGGAGCAAAACCGACGAACAGGGCGTTGTCGCGGTTACGCTCGCGGGTCTTGAGGCGGTCATAGCGCTCACCCTGCTTGATCGCCACCACCTGGGCGGTGCCGCTCTTGCCGGCAATCCGATACTGCGCCCCGGCCGCGGCCGCGCGGGCGATACCGCGAGGGTCGTGCATGACCATCTGCATGCCGTGGTTGACCTGGTCCCATTCCCGCGGGTCCTTCAACAGGATGTCGGGCATCGGGTGCGGATCCACCGGGGCCACGCCGTCGATGGTCTTGGCCAGGTGCGGACGGTTCCACACGCCCTTGTTGGCAATCAGCGCAGTGGCCTGGGCCAATTGCAGTGGCGTGACCTGCATGTAGCCCTGGCCAATGCCGAGGATCAGGGTTTCCCCCGGGAACCAGGCCTGACGGCGGGTAGCACGTTTCCAGGCCTGGGATGGCATGAGCCCCGAGGCCTCTTCGAACATGTCCAGGGAGACCTTTTCTCCCAGACCGAACATGGCCATGTAGTCGTGCAGGCGGTCGATACCGAGCCTGTGGGCCAGGTCATAGAAGTAGGTGTCGTTGGAGCGCATGATCGCAGCGTCCATGTCCACCCAGCCGTCACCGCTGCGGTTCCAGTTGCGGTACTTGTGGTCGTAGTCTGGCAGCTGGTAGTAGCCAGGATCGAACACCCGGGTCGCGGCAGTGACCACTCCGGTATCGAGCCCGGCAATCGCCACTTCCGGCTTGATGGTCGAGCCCGGTGCATAGAGACCGCGTAACGCCCGATTGAACAGTGGCCGGTCGATGGAATCATGCAGGGCGGCATATTCCTTGAAGCTGATGCCCGTGACGAACAGATTGGGGTCGAAACTGGGGTTGCTGACCATGGCCAGTACGTCACCCGTGGACGGATCCAGAGCCACCACGGAACCGCGCCGATCACCCAGGGCCTGCTCCGCAGCCTCCTGAAGCTTCACATCCAGGCTCAGGACGATGTTTTTCCCCGGGACGGGATCGGTGTGCTTGAGCACGCGCATGACCCGGCCCTGGGCGTTGGTCTCCACCTCTTCATAACCGACATGGCCATGCAGTTCTGGCTCATAGAACTTCTCGACACCGGTCTTGCCGACGGATTGGCTGCCCCGGTACTCCACCGAGTCCAGGGTCTTGGCTTCCTTCTCGTTGATCCGCCCGACATAACCGACGGAATGGGCGAAGTGTGTGCCCAAGGGGTAATGGCGGACGAACTGTGCTTCGACATCCAACCCTGGCAGACGGTACTCGTTGACCGCCAGTGCGGCGATCTGCTCCTCAGTGAGCTGGTAGAACAGGGTGACGGGAACAAAGGGATGGCGAGCCTGCTTCATCTCCTTGTCGAACAGCGCACGGTCTTCAGGCGGCAGGTGCAGGAGGTTGACCACCGCATCCAGCTCGCCCTTGAGATCGGTGACACGCTCACGGGTGATGGTCAGGTTGAAACTGGGGCGGTTGTCTGCCAGGACCACGCCATTGCGGTCATAGATCACACCGCGGGTCGGGGTGATCGGCAGGACATGCACGCGGTTGTTTTCCGAGACAGTGGAGTGGTAATCGAACTCCACCACCTGAAGGAAATACAGGCGGCCCACCAGGGCACAGGTGATAGCCGTTACCAATACAGCGCAGGCCAGCAATCGTTTGTTGACCAGGCGAGTTTCTTTTTCGTGGTCCTTGATCGGAATCGCTTCGGGCATTGCTACAGCTTCTCGTTGGAATAGAGGTCAACGCTGGTCCGTGCGCAATGAAATAGGGTCCGTCAAAAAGAGCTGCACCATACCAAAAACCGGCGCGGTACTTTGCCGGGATTTTTCTGGAGGCGGATCAATGGTTCCTGCCAAGGCCCTTTATCGAATGACGATTCACGGCGGCTGTTCCTACTCGTGGGTTTTCCGTCTTCACCTAGATCGCGGCCACTGGCATGTTTTTCGCGCACAAAGACAAAACCCCAACTGCTTTCGCAATTGGGGTTTCGGAATTTAATCTTGACGATGACCTACTCTCACATGGGGAAACCCCACACTACCATCGGCGATGCATCGTTTCACTACTGAGTTCGGGATGGGATCAGGTGGTTCCAACGCTCTATGGTCGTCAAGAAATTCTGGAGCCGATCCGTTGCTTATGCAACGAGCCAGCAAATGGGTATGTAATAGGTTTGGTTTGTGCTTCAAACTTTCGGTCTGTCATCTTCACACACCGCAATCTGGCCTCTTTCGAGTTCGCAAATTGCTTGGGTGTTATATGGTCAAGCCTCACGGGCAATTAGTATTGGTTAGCTCAACGCCTCACAGCGCTTACACACCCAACCTATCAACGTCGTAGTCTTCGACGGCCCTTTAGGGGATTCAAGATCCCAGTGAGATCTCATCTTGAGGCAAGTTTCCCGCTTAGATGCTTTCAGCGGTTATCTTTTCCGAACATAGCTACCCGGCAATGCCACTGGCGTGACAACCGGAACACCAGAGGTTCGTCCACTCCGGTCCTCTCGTACTAGGAGCAGCCCCTCTCAAATCTCAAACGTCCACGGCAGATAGGGACCGAACTGTCTCACGACGTTCTAAACCCAGCTCGCGTACCACTTTAAATGGCGAACAGCCATACCCTTGGGACCGGCTTCAGCCCCAGGATGTGATGAGCCGACATCGAGGTGCCAAACACCGCCGTCGATATGAACTCTTGGGCGGTATCAGCCTGTTATCCCCGGAGTACCTTTTATCCGTTGAGCGATGGCCCTTCCATACAGAACCACCGGATCACTAAGACCTACTTTCGTACCTGCTCGACGTGTTTGTCTCGCAGTCAAGCGCGCTTTTGCCTTTATACTCTACGACCGATTTCCGACCGGTCTGAGCGCACCTTCGTACTCCTCCGTTACTCTTTAGGAGGAGACCGCCCCAGTCAAACTACCCACCATACACTGTCCTCGATCCGGATAACGGACCTGAGTTAGAACCTCAAGATTGCCAGGGTGGTATTTCAAGGATGGCTCCATGAGAACTGGCGTCCCCACTTCAAAGCCTCCCACCTATCCTACACAAGCAAGCTCAAAGTCCAGTGCAAAGCTATAGTAAAGGTTCACGGGGTCTTTCCGTCTAGCCGCGGATACACTGCATCTTCACAGCGATTTCAATTTCACTGAGTCTCGGGTGGAGACAGCGCCGCCATCGTTACGCCATTCGTGCAGGTCGGAACTTACCCGACAAGGAATTTCGCTACCTTAGGACCGTTATAGTTACGGCCGCCGTTTACCGGGGCTTCGATCAAGAGCTTCGCTTGCGCTAACCCCATCAATTAACCTTCCGGCACCGGGCAGGCGTCACACCCTATACGTCCACTTTCGTGTTTGCAGAGTGCTGTGTTTTTAATAAACAGTCGCAGCGGCCTGGTATCTTCGACCGGCATGGGCTTACGGAGCAAGTCCTTCACCCTCACCGGCGCACCTTCTCCCGAAGTTACGGTGCCATTTTGCCTAGTTCCTTCACCCGAGTTCTCTCAAGCGCCTTGGTATTCTCTACCCAACCACCTGTGTCGGTTTGGGGTACGGTTCCTAGTTATCTGAAGCTTAGAAGCTTTTCTTGGAAGCATGGCATCAACCACTTCGTCGCCTAAAGGCAACTCGTCATCAGCTCTCGGCCTTAAGATCCCGGATTTACCTAAGATCTCAGCCTACCACCTTAAACTTGGACAACCAACGCCAAGCTGGCCTAGCCTTCTCCGTCCCTCCATCGCAATAACTAGAAGTACAGGAATATTAACCTGTTTTCCATCGACTACGCTTTTCAGCCTCGCCTTAGGGACCGACTAACCCTGCGTCGATTAACGTTGCGCAGGAAACCTTGGTCTTTCGGCGTGGGAGTTTTTCACTCCCATTGTCGTTACTCATGTCAGCATTCGCACTTCTGATACCTCCAGCAAGCTTCTCAACTCACCTTCACAGGCTTACAGAACGCTCCTCTACCGCATCACTTACGTGATACCCGTAGCTTCGGTGTATGGTTTGAGCCCCGTTACATCTTCCGCGCAGGCCGACTCGACTAGTGAGCTATTACGCTTTCTTTAAAGGGTGGCTGCTTCTAAGCCAACCTCCTAGCTGTCTAAGCCTTCCCACATCGTTTCCCACTTAACCATAACTTTGGGACCTTAGCTGACGGTCTGGGTTGTTTCCCTTTTCACGACGGACGTTAGCACCCGCCGTGTGTCTCCCATGCTCGGCACTTGTAGGTATTCGGAGTTTGCATCGGTTTGGTAAGTCGGGATGACCCCCTAGCCGAAACAGTGCTCTACCCCCTACAGTGATACATGAGGCGCTACCTAAATAGCTTTCGAGGAGAACCAGCTATCTCCGAGCTTGATTAGCCTTTCACTCCGATCCACAGGTCATCCGCTAACTTTTCAACGGTAGTCGGTTCGGTCCTCCAGTCAGTGTTACCTAACCTTCAACCTGCCCATGGATAGATCGCCCGGTTTCGGGTCTATACCCAGCGACTAAACGCCCTATTAAGACTCGCTTTCGCTACGCCTCCCCTATTCGGTTAAGCTTGCCACTGAATATAAGTCGCTGACCCATTATACAAAAGGTACGCAGTCACAGAACAAAGTCTGCTCCCACTGCTTGTACGCATACGGTTTCAGGATCTATTTCACTCCCCTCTCCGGGGTTCTTTTCGCCTTTCCCTCACGGTACTAGTTCACTATCGGTCAGTCAGTAGTATTTAGCCTTGGAGGATGGTCCCCCCATATTCAGACAAGGTTTCTCGTGCCCCGTCCTACTCGATTTCACTTCTAAGATCCTTTCGCGTACAGGGCTATCACCCACTATGGCCGCACTTTCCAGAGCGTTCCGCTAAAATCAAAGAAGCTTAAGGGCTAGTCCCCGTTCGCTCGCCACTACTAAGGGAATCTCGGTTGATTTCTTTTCCTCAGGGTACTTAGATGTTTCAGTTCCCCTGGTTCGCCTCTTGCACCTATGTATTCAGTACAAGATAACCATCTTATGATGGCTGGGTTCCCCCATTCAGACATCTCCGGATCACAGTCTGTTTGCCGACTCCCCGAAGCTTTTCGCAGGCTACCACGTCTTTCATCGCCTCTGACTGCCAAGGCATCCACCGTATGCGCTTCTTCACTTGACCATATAACCCCAAGCAATCTGGTTATACTGTGAAGACGACATTCGCCGAAAGTTTGTTCTCACAAACTTTACCTTAGCCTGATCCACTACCAGTGAAAGTAGTGTTCAGTCTATCTTTCTATCACATACCCAAATTTTTAAAGAACGATCTAATCAAAAGACTAGAAATCAACATTCGTGTCTGAATGCTCATTTCTAAGCTTTTCGAAGCAGTTTATGGTGGAGCCAAGCGGGATCGAACCGCTGACCTCCTGCGTGCAAGGCAGGCGCTCTCCCAGCTGAGCTATGGCCCCATAACAAAATTGGTGGGTCTGGGCAGATTCGAACTGCCGACCTCACCCTTATCAGGGGTGCGCTCTAACCAACTGAGCTACAGACCCAATTTCGAGCTTGTAACTGTTAGCTTGGAGCTATCAGCTTGGAGCTTAAAGCTGCTTCTATCGTCTTCTTCAATGAATCAAGCAATTCGTGTGGGTGCTTATGAAGCAGCTGATGTCGTCGATTAAGGAGGTGATCCAGCCGCAGGTTCCCCTACGGCTACCTTGTTACGACTTCACCCCAGTCATGAATCACACCGTGGTAACCGTCCTCCCGAAGGTTAGACTAGCTACTTCTGGTGCAACCCACTCCCATGGTGTGACGGGCGGTGTGTACAAGGCCCGGGAACGTATTCACCGCGACATTCTGATTCGCGATTACTAGCGATTCCGACTTCACGCAGTCGAGTTGCAGACTGCGATCCGGACTACGATCGGTTTTGTGGGATTAGCTCCACCTCGCGGCTTGGCAACCCTCTGTACCGACCATTGTAGCACGTGTGTAGCCCAGGCCGTAAGGGCCATGATGACTTGACGTCATCCCCACCTTCCTCCGGTTTGTCACCGGCAGTCTCCTTAGAGTGCCCACCATAACGTGCTGGTAACTAAGGACAAGGGTTGCGCTCGTTACGGGACTTAACCCAACATCTCACGACACGAGCTGACGACAGCCATGCAGCACCTGTGTCAGAGTTCCCGAAGGCACCAATCCATCTCTGGAAAGTTCTCTGCATGTCAAGGCCTGGTAAGGTTCTTCGCGTTGCTTCGAATTAAACCACATGCTCCACCGCTTGTGCGGGCCCCCGTCAATTCATTTGAGTTTTAACCTTGCGGCCGTACTCCCCAGGCGGTCAACTTAATGCGTTAGCTGCGCCACTAAGAGCTCAAGGCTCCCAACGGCTAGTTGACATCGTTTACGGCGTGGACTACCAGGGTATCTAATCCTGTTTGCTCCCCACGCTTTCGCACCTCAGTGTCAGTATCAGTCCAGGTGGTCGCCTTCGCCACTGGTGTTCCTTCCTATATCTACGCATTTCACCGCTACACAGGAAATTCCACCACCCTCTACCATACTCTAGCTTGCCAGTTTTGGATGCAGTTCCCAGGTTGAGCCCGGGGCTTTCACATCCAACTTAACAAACCACCTACGCGCGCTTTACGCCCAGTAATTCCGATTAACGCTTGCACCCTCTGTATTACCGCGGCTGCTGGCACAGAGTTAGCCGGTGCTTATTCTGTCGGTAACGTCAAAACAGCAAGATATTAGCTTACTGCCCTTCCTCCCAACTTAAAGTGCTTTACAATCCGAAGACCTTCTTCACACACGCGGCATGGCTGGATCAGGCTTTCGCCCATTGTCCAATATTCCCCACTGCTGCCTCCCGTAGGAGTCTGGACCGTGTCTCAGTTCCAGTGTGACTGATCATCCTCTCAGACCAGTTACGGATCGTAGCCTTGGTGAGCCATTACCTCACCAACTAGCTAATCCGACCTAGGCTCATCTGATAGCGCAAGGCCCGAAGGTCCCCTGCTTTCTCCCGTAGGACGTATGCGGTATTAGCGCTCCTTTCGAAACGTTATCCCCCACTACCAGGCAGATTCCTAGGCATTACTCACCCGTCCGCCGCTGAATCCATAAGCAAGCTTACTTCATCCGCTCGACTTGCATGTGTTAGGCCTGCCGCCAGCGTTCAATCTGAGCCATGATCAAACTCTTCAGTTCAATACTGCTTGGGTTTTTAAGTAACCCTAAACTTGGCTCAGCAATCTCAAATGACTATGTGATTTCTCGCATGGTCACTCGTGATGCTGATAATCTTTCTGACTATCAGTCTGACTACACAAGCACCCACACGAATTGCTTGATTCAGTTGTTAAAGAGCGGTTGGTTAAGAGCTTTCGTCTCAACCGAGGCGCGCATTCTACAGCAGCCTCATTTGCTGTCAAGTGATTATTTTCAGAAGCTTTCGAAGATTTCTTCAACAACTTCAACCACTTGCGCTTCCGATCTCTCGTCAGCGGGAGGCGAATTCTACAGCGTTACACGCTGCTGTCAACACCTCTTTTTATCCGCTTTCGATCGAGAGGATCGAAACGCTAACAAGGCGAAAAACGCTGCCTTATCAGCTCCTTCTGGGCTTCGATGAACTGAAGCGTTATCGCTGTCGAAAACCGTGTAACTCGTTGAATCTCAAGGAGTTTTCCGTTTCGACTGCGCCGGAAGTGGGGCGAATTATAGACCTGTAGAATCGAGCGTCAAGTATTAATTTGAATTTTCTATGATTCAACGCAAAACAGCATGCTCACAGCGTCTATATAGAAGTATCAAAAAAGCTTTGCGCACTATATTGCTCATACGTCCTCAGTTGAGCATCATGACTCCACCGCCTTTCTCCCCCACCTTCCGGACGCCCCTTGCATGAATGACCAACCACGCAGCCTTGCATCAACCCTGTTCCCGGTTGGCTTGCTGCTTATCGCCATGGCGTCGATCCAATCAGGAGCCTCTCTGGCCAAGGGCATGTTCCCTGTCGTAGGCGCACAAGGCACGACAACCCTCAGATTGGTGTTCGCCAGCATCATCATGCTGCTTCTGCTAAGACCGTGGCGTGCCACATTCACAGGCAAGGCGCTGCAGACAGTGCTGGTCTACGGACTGGCCCTGGGCGGAATGAACTTCCTCTTCTATATGTCACTCAGAAGCGTACCGCTGGGAATCGCCGTTGCACTGGAGTTCACTGGCCCACTGGCTGTTGCCCTCTGTGCTTCGCGCAAGCCGCTGGACTTTCTGTGGATCGCCCTGGCAATCGTCGGCCTGCTGCTGTTGATCCCAACCGGCGCCTCCGAGACCGCCATCGATCCGGTCGGAGCCAGCTATGCATTGGGTGCCGGGGTCTGCTGGGCCCTGTATATCCTGTTTGGGCAAAAAGCCGGGGCCGAGAACGGGATCCAGACAGCAGCCCTGGGCGTGCTGATTGCAGCATTGCTGGTTACCCCCCTGGGTATCGCCCACGCTGGAGCCGCGCTGCTCACACCCTCTCTGATTCCCATGGCACTGGGGGTCGCCGTCTTGTCCACCGCACTCCCCTATAGCCTGGAGATGGTCGCCTTGACCCGTATACCAGCGCGCACCTTCGGCACCCTGATGAGCATCGAGCCTGCCTTCGGTGCACTTTCCGGCCTGCTGTTCCTGCACGAATACCTGTCCCTGGCACAATGGGCGGCCATTGCCTGCATCATCTTTGCCTCGATCGGAGCCACCATGACCATGCGCCGTGATTCCAAGCCATTAGTTGCGTCTGATTGAGACGCAACTCTGGTAATTAGCACTCAATTAGGCCATGTTTAGCCATCTGATCAACGTCAACAGGAAGCTGTCTGGCAGGGATATCGCCAACACAAAAGATGCCAGGTACTGCAGTCACACTCGGACATCAGATCCGAGGCTAGCGATAAGGACGGGGATGAAACGATTTTTGATTCTGCTGACCATACTTGCCATCGCAGGTTGTGCGGCAACGGCAACGACCAGAACTGAAGTCAAACGAGGGAAGAAAGGGCTCCATATCAATTGCTCGGGCCTGTCCTCCTCCTGGGACAAGTGCTACACCAAGGCAAACGAGTCCTGCGGTCCCAAGGGTTACAAGGTGATCGCCAAATCCGGCGATGCTGTCGAGGATCCAGGAGATTACCCCTTCGGCCTGAACCCCGCCGGTTACACCAGCCGCAGCATGATCGTCATCTGCAAGTAACCCGCCCCATCAATCTTCGGGCAAGCGCTCCAGCTGCCCGATGATCTGCTCATGGTTGGATGCCAGAAGCTGGCTCTGGAGACCAGGACTCACCAGCATCCGTGCCACCACCAGCGCCCCGACGCACTGAGACAGAATCGACCAGGCCAGGCTCTCGCTACCCAGCGTCTGCGCCCAGGCCCGGTGCAGGCAACAGATCAGGTCTTCGGCCTGCTGCCGTACCTCCACCGCCCCCCGGGAAACCTCCGCTCCCAGCGCAGGCAATGCACACCCAGCGCCCGGCTGCTGCACATGGCTCATGCTCAGGTACTGCTTGAGGCAACGCCGCAGCTTTTCCCGATTATGCTGCCCGTTCCCTCCCAGGCGCTCCAGGCTCTGGCGCAGCTCACGCTCGACAATCGAACCAAACAGCTCGTCCTTGGAGGCGAAGTGGCTGTAGAAAGCCCCACCACTCAGGCCGATGGCCTTCATCAAGGCATCAACACCCACCGTGGAAAAACCTTCGTCCTTGGCCTGGACCGCGCTGCTCTGCAATAGGCGATCCCGGGTTTCCTGCTTGTGACTGGCTGAATAACGCATTCTCCGAAGAACTCCCTCGACATTCTTGACGACAGAAAAATCATAGCATAACGTTCGTTTACCTAACGATCGTTTACCAAAGAGCGAGTCCTTCATGACCTCAAACAAGAAAGTCGTACTGGTGGTGGGTGCCGGCGATGCCACTGGCGGTGCCATTGCCAAGCGTTTTGCCGCCGAAGGTTTCATCGCCTGCGTCACCCGGCGCAGCGCAGACAAACTGCAACCGCTGGTGGACAGCATCCAGCAGGCCGGCGGTGAGGCCCACGGATTTGCCTGCGACGCTCGCAAGGAAGAGGAGGTGATCGCGCTCATCGAGCAGATCGAGACGCAGCTGGGTCCGATCGAGGCGTTCGTGTTCAACATCGGTGCCAACGTGCCTTGCAGCATCCTCGAGGAGACGGCACGCAAGTACTTCAAGATCTGGGAAATGGCCTGTTTTTCAGGCTTCCTCAACGCGCGTGAGGTCGCCAGGCGGATGGTCGCACGGCAACGTGGCACCATCCTGTTCACCGGGGCCACCGCCGGAATCCGTGGTAGCGCAGGTTTTGCCGCCTTCGCCGGAGCCAAGCACGGCATTCGCGCATTGGCCCAGAGCATGGCTCGGGAGCTGGGTCCCCTGAACATTCACGTCGCCCATATCATCGTTGACGGTGCCATCGATACCGATTTCATCCGCACCAGCTTTCCCGAGAAATACGCCCTCAAGGATCAGGACGGCATCCTCGACCCCGAGCATATCGCCGAGAACTACTGGTACTTGCACAGCCAGCCCCGGGATGCCTGGACCTTCGAGCTCGACCTGCGCCCGTGGAGCGAACGCTGGTAATCCCTCCTCCGACAAGAACAAGCACCGAGACCCATCATGAATAAAAGCGTGGAGTTCTTCTTCGACCTAGGCAGCCCGACCGCCTACCTGGCCTACACCCAACTGCCAAAGATCTGTGCCGAGACCGGCAGCCAACTGGTCTATCACCCGATGCTGCTGGGGGGCATCTTCAAGACGACCGGCAACGCCTCGCCCGTCAGCATCCCCGCCAAGGGCCGCTACATGCAACAAGACCTGGCACGCTTCGCCCGACGCTACCAGGTGGAACTCAACTTCAATCCGCATTTCCCCATCAACACCCTGCTATTGATGCGTGCGACCACGGGCGTGCAGATGCACCTGCCGCACCGTTTCGTCGAGTTCATCGATCGCCTGTTCCGCGCCCTCTGGGTCGACAAGCGCAACCTCAACGATCCCGCCACCGTCACCCAGGTCCTGGAACAAGGCGGTTTCGATCCACAACAGATCCTTGACCTGAGCAATGACGAAGAGGTCAAGGCCAGGCTCAAGGACAAGACCGAGCAAGCATTGAAACGAGGCGTGTTCGGCGCACCCAGCATGTTCGTGGGAGATGAACTGTTCTTTGGCCAGGACCGCCTGGACTTCGTTCGCCAAGCACTGGACGGACGCTGACGCCGCATGTTCCCGGCTACCTCGTTGCCAGGAACATGCCCCTTGGCATCACCCGCCTTGCACGGGTGATGCTGCTTTTCAGATTGCCGCGGTACGCACCTGCAGCCACTCCAGTGCTGCCCCTTGCAACAAGGGACTCAAACGCCGCAGCACCTCCTCGTGATAGGCATTGAGCCAATCACGCTCGTCCTGGCTGAGCAACGAAGGCTCCAGGCAACGCGTATCGATCGGGCACAGGGTCAGGGTTTCGAAACGCAGGAACTCACCGAACTCGGTACTACCCGCCTCGCGGTTCAACGCCAGGTTCTCGATCCGTACCCCCCAACGCCCGGGACGGTAGGTTCCAGGTTCAATGGAGGTAATCATCCCCGGCTGCATAGCCGTCTGCGGTGTCGGCGCCGCCTGGTAGGCGATCACCTGCGGGCCCTCATGGACATTGAGGAAATAACCGACGCCATGCCCGGTGCCATGCCCATAGTCCACGCCTTCAGCCCAGATCGGTGCACGGGCAATCGCATCCAGCAACGGCGAAAGAATGCCCCGGGGGAACTGCGCACGCGACAGCGCGATGACACCCTTGAGCACCCGGGTGCAGTCTCGCTTCTGCTCGGCGCTGGGCGTACCGACCGGCACCATGCGTGTGATATCGGTGGTGCCGCCCAGGTACTGGCCGCCGGAGTCGATCAGCAACAGGCCGTCGCCCTCGATCACCGCGTGTTCCTCGGGAGTCGCGTGATAATGAGGCATCGCGCCATTGGCGTTGAAAGCGGCAATGGTGTTGAAGCTCAGCGATACATACCCTGGGCGCCGCTCACGGGCCGCCGTCAGGTGCTCATCGATGGTCAGCTCGGTGATGCGCTCCTGCCCCAGGGCGCCATCCAGCCAGGCGAAGAACTCGCAGAGCGCCGCGCCATCCTGTTCCATGGCCTGGCGAATATGCTCGGCATCGGCCAGGCTCTTGCGCGACTTGGCCAGGGTGGTGGGGTTGAGCCCCTCGACCAACCGTACCTGTGGATCAAGATTTTCCAGCAGCCCCACCGTGACCCGTGCCGGATCGATCAGCAGGCCCGCCCCGCCGGGCACCTCATGCAGCGCCGCCGCCACCTGCGCATAATCACGCAGGCTCACACCATCGGCTTCGAGCACGGCACGCAGGTGCGCATCGACCTTGTCCAGGGCCACGAACAAGATGGCCTGCTGCGGGTTGATCAGGGCGAAGGACACAAACACTGGATTGAAGGACACGTCTGCGCCACGCAGGTTGAACAACCAGGCGATGTCATCCAGGGTGGCGATGAAATGCCAGTCCGCACCACGCTCCTTCAGGGCCTCGCGCAGCGCTGCGAGTTTTTCCGTCCGGCTCTGGGTGGCCTGGGGCGGCAAGTGCTGATACACGGGTTGATCGGGCAAGCCAGGGCGATCGCTCCACGCCTGCTGGAGCAGGTCGATATCGGTCCGCAGGCTGGCTCCGCGCTCGGCCAGCTTATCGCCCAGAGTACGAGCCGAGGCCAGCGCCATGACCGCACCGTCTACCGCAACCACACCACCGGCAGGCGTCTGCTGCGCCAGCCAGTCCAGTGGGCCAGGCTGGCCAGGCACCAGTTTCACCAACTCGATACCACTGCCCTTGAGCTCCTTGGTCGCCTGCTCCCAGTAACGGCTATCGGCCCAGACACCGGCAAAGTCCGCAGTCACGATCAGGGTGCCGACCGAACCATGAAAACCCGACAACCATTGGCGCCCCTGCCAGTATCCCGGCAGATACTCCGACAGATGCGGGTCGGCCGAAGGCACCAGCAAGGCGTGGATACCCTCGCGGTTCATCAACTGGCGAACGTGCGCCAGGCGCTGGGGCACCCCTGCGTTGGTCGAAGGCTGCATAGTCATTGTGTCTCCTTACCGGCTAATCATTGTTATGGAAGATCGGGCCCGCCCGATCCTCAGGTCTGGGCTCCGGCCCAGAATGCCGGAGCAGTAGCAGCTGTCGCCTTGAGCAGTTGTACCGCACGATCCACATCCTGCTCGGTAGTGAAACGCCCGAGACTCAGGCGTAGGGTCCTGCCGGCCTGCCTGGCATCGAGCCCCAGCGCCAGCAGCACATGGGAGGGAGCATTGTTCGCCGAGTTGCAAGCCGAGGTGGTGGAAAACGCCATGGACGCACTCAGCGCCGCCGCATCGAACTCACCCTCGTGGAAGGTCAGGCTCAGGGTATGGGGAATGCGCTGGCTGGCACTGCCATTCAAACGCAGGCCGGCGACCTGCGCCAAAGGCTCCAGCAACCGCTGGCGCAGACGCACGATCTTTGCGGTCTCTTCCTCCCACAGCTCACCGGCCAGGGCAAAGGCTGCGCCCATGGCCGCAATCTGGTGGGTAGCCAGCGTCCCGGAACGCAAGCCGCCTTCATGTCCACCGCCATGGATCTGCGCCTGCAGTTGCTGTCGCGCCCGTGGACCGACATACAGCGCACCGATCCCCTTGGGACCGTAAAGCTTGTGGGCGGAAAACGACATCAGGTCCACCGGCCAGCCAGCGAGATCGATGACAACCTTGCCCACGCCCTGGGCGGCGTCCACATGCAGCAAGGCACCCCGCTCACGAACCACTTGGCCGATCGCCGGAATGTCGTTGAGAGTACCCAGCTCATTGTTCACCAGCATCAGCGACACCAGCACGGTGTCATCGCGCATGGCCTGGCTGACCGCCTCGGGGCTGACCAGCCCATCGGCATCGGGGGGCAGGTAGGTCACCGCCACGCCAGCGCCCTGCAATTGCCGGGCAGTGTCGAGTACCGCCTTGTGTTCGATCTGGCTGGTGATGACATGACCACCCGCCAGGCCACGGAACTGCATCACGCCCTTGAGCGCCAGGTTGTTGGATTCGGTGGCGCCCGACGTCCAGACGATCTGCTCCGGCTGCGCACCGACCAACTGCGCCACCTGCTGGCGGGCATGCTCGACGCTGCGGCGCGCTTCCTGGCCAAAGGCATGGGAGCTGGAAGCCGGATTGCCGAAATTGGCATCCAAGCCCAGGCACTCGAGCATCACCTGGATAACCCGCTCATCCACTGGCGTGGTGGCGGCATAGTCGAAATAAAGAGGACGTGTGTTCATGGCTGAAAACCTGCAGAGCTTGTTCCAGGACCGGGTCGGCTCGAAAAAGAGGCCCCATCGATGCGTCAATCGCAGCAGACGCATCAACGGCAGTCAGCGAAGCGATACCCAATCAGATGCTTAAAGGAAGAGGGCTTCTTTTAACAGTGCGTAGGAACGCTCCTGCCAGGCAGCTTAACAGGCCAGGGGCGCAAAATTGAAGTGGGACTTAACAAACCCCATCAATGAGCCATTGCGCCAAGGGCAGCAACTGGATCGCATCGCCATGATGCAGAGCGGTAGATAGCAGCGCAGATGAGTCATCTCGGACCTTGCCCCTCATCTGCGGCCCCGATGAAACCCCGGGACAATGGGGCAAAATTTCGACCCATACAGTTGCTGTCAACTAGCGGGGTGGTGGCGACTGACATTGCGTTGGGCGCTCATCTCGCGCTGGTCATCGAAGACTGCGGAACGCCCCATCAGCCCAGCTTTCTGCTGTTGATATTCATCGAACGACAAGCCTCGACGACTCAGTGCCTCCAGTGCCAGCTCACGGGATTCCTCAACGGTGTAAGGCCGCAACTCGGGAGCTCCCGGGCTGACGCAACCGGCCAGCACACTGGAAACCAACAACAGCAAGACAACGGTTAAAGCCTTCATGGCGAGCACCTGGAGCAGGTTGCGAACGATGGAGCCAGGCTACTCGCGGGCCGAGCGGGGCAAAAATCATCCCGCTCGATACTCGCTATCGACTGTTAATGAATCGACGCTAACCAACAGCCATATTCTTGAAAATTCTATAAATATAGAAACACGCTCTTTTGCGGAATAAAAAACAGTCTTTATAACAACCGCATTCCGTCATTCAACTGTTGCCAGGGCAACTGTTGTGTCAGCAACAGCCAAACAACAAAACAGTGCTGGGCCAACAGCAGTCAAATCCGCCGTCAAGACGCATGCCCCATGGCATAAGGCTTTCGGACATTGGTACAGCTCTTGCTCAGGGCCTGGTCCCTGCCATCGCTCACCGAGCCACTGCTTTACAAAGGAGTTGTCCATGTCCCGCCCCTTGAATGTCGTCGCCCTCTCCGGTGGAACCTGGCGTCCATCCCGGACCCTGGTCCTGACCCAGGCCCTGCTGGCCGAGCTGTCCGCCCAACTGCCGATCGACAGCCACTTGATCGAACTGGGCGATATTGCCCGACCAGTAGGCGCGGCCCTGTCTCGCCAGGAACTGTCGGACGAAGTCAAGGCCCAGCTGCAGGCCATCGAAAACGCCGACCTGTTGATCGTCGCCGCCCCGGTCTATCGCGGCTCCTACCCTGGCTTGCTCAAGCATCTGTTCGACCTGATCGATCTCAACGCCCTGATCAACACCCCGGTGCTACTGGCCGCCACTGGCGGTAGTGAACGCCACGCCTTGGTCCTGGATCACCAGTTGCGACCACTGTTCAGTTTCTTCCAGGCCCTGACCTTGCCGATTGGCGTGTATGCCACCGAGGCCGACTTCAGCGACTACCGGATTACCAGCGAGCTGCTGCAGGCGCGCATCCGCCTGGCCGCCGAACGAGCCGCGCCACTGTTTGCCGCCCACCCGGGCACGCTGCTGAAAATCGCCTGAGGAATGGTCATGGATGTGTTCTGGTTTCTCCCCACCCATGGCGATGGCCATTACCTGGGCACCACCCAGGGTGCGCGCCCGGTTACCCTCAACTATCTCAAGCAAGTGGCCCAGGCCGCAGACACCCTGGGCTACCACGGTGTGCTGATTCCCACCGGACGCTCTTGCGAAGACTCCTGGGTCATCGCCTCGGCGCTGGTACCGCTGACCGAACGCCTGCGCTACCTGGTGGCAATCCGACCGGGGATCATCTCCCCCACGGTGTCGGCACGCATGGCGGCGACCCTCGACCGACTGTCCAACGGCCGCCTGCTGATCAATGTGGTGACCGGTGGCGACCCGGACGAAAACCGCGGCGATGGCAGTTTCCTCGACCACCGTGAACGCTATGAAGTCACCGACGAATTCCTGCGGATCTGGCGCCGGGTCCTGCAAGGCGAGGCCGTGGATTTTCAGGGCAAGCACCTGCATGTACACAATGCCAAGGCGCTCTACCCACCGGTGCAGAAGCCCTACCCACCGCTGTATTTCGGCGGCTCTTCCGAGGCGGCCCACGAACTGGCCGCCGAGCAGGTGGATGTCTACCTGACCTGGGGCGAGCCACCGGCTGCGGTAGCACTCAAGCTTGCCGACGTACGCGAGCGTGCTGCCCGCAAGGGGCGCCGAGTGAAGTTCGGCATCCGCTTGCACGTCATCGTGCGCGAGACCGAGGACCAGGCCTGGAAGGATGCCGACCGGCTGATCGAGCACATCAGCGACGAGACCATCGCCGCCGCCCAGCAGTCCTTCTCGCGCTTCGACTCCGAAGGCCAGCGGCGCATGGCTGCCCTGCATGGTGGACGCCGCGACCGGCTGCAAGTGGCCCCCAACCTCTGGGCCGGCGTCGGCCTGGTACGCGGCGGTGCCGGCACGGCCCTGGTGGGCAATCCGCAACAGGTGGCTGAACGGATCAAGGAATACGCAGACCTGGGCATCGACAGCTTCATCTTCTCCGGCTACCCACATCTGGAGGAAGCCTATCGCTTCGCCGAACTGGTGTTTCCACTGCTGCCGGAGCCTTACGCCAGCCTGGCCGGCCGAGGTCTCACCAACCTGACCGGACCGTTCGGCGAAATGATCGCCAACGACGTGCTGCCCAACCGCTGACGTGCGTAGCCGGCCGTTACCGAGCTTGCCTGCCGGCACCAGCAACGGCCCTGAACAGCCCTTTCCACGGCCGCTGCAACGGCCAAGAACGAGGAACACCGCGTGACTGCCACACCGCAAAGCGCCCTGTTGTCCCCCTTGCAGACCGCCCGCCAACTGGCCGCCGAGTTTGCCCTGACCGCTGTCGAGCGCGACGAGCGCGGCGGCACCCCCAAGGCCGAGCGCGACGCCTTGCGCCAGAGCGGCTTGCTGGCCCTGAGCATTCCCCGTCAGTTCGGCGGCCTGGGCGCCTGCTGGAGCGAAACCCTGGAGATCGTCCGGGAGTTCGCCAGGGTCGACAGCTCCATCGCCCATGTCTTCGGCTTCCATCATCTGATGCTGGCCACCGTGCGCCTGTTCGCCCGGCCCGAACAATGGCAGCCATGGTTCGAGCAGACGGCACGCAAAAACTGGTTCTGGGGCAATGCCCTCAACCCGCTGGACACCCGTACGGTGGTCAAGAACCTGGGCGGCTGGCGCGAGTTCTCGGGCAAGAAGAGCTTCTGCTCCGGGGCCAGCGATTCGGAAATGCTCATCGCCTCGGCAGTAGATGAAAGCAACGGCGGCAAGCTCCTGATCGCCGCCATTCCCAGCGGCCGCAGCGGCATTACCCTGCACCACGACTGGAACAACATGGGCCAGCGCCAGACCGACAGCGGCAGCGCCACCTTCGAGCGAGTGCGAGTCGAGGAATCCGAACTGTTGCTCGACCCAGGGCCTCTGAGTACGCCCTTCGCCTGCTTGCGCCCGCTGATCGCGCAACTGACTTTCACCCACATGTTCCTCGGGATCGCCGAAGGCGCCTTCGCCGAGGCCCGGCAATACACCCTCGGTGAAACCCGGGTCTGGCACCGCTCCAGCGCCCGGGAGGCACATCAGGATCCCTACATCCTCAGCCACTACGGCGAGTTCTGGGTCGCGCTGGAGGGCATTCGCCTGCTGGTGGAGCGTGCCGCGACCCTGCTCGACCAGGCCTGGGCCAAGGGCCCCGCCTTGAGCGCCGAAGAACGGGGACACCTGGCCACGGCCATCGCCACCGCCAAGGTCGCCGCCAGCCGCCAGGGGCTGGAGCTGTGCAGCCGGTTGTTCGAGGTCACCGGGGCCCGCTCGACCCATGCATCCCTGGGCCTGGATCGGCATTGGCGCAACCTGCGCACCCAGACCCTGCACGACCCGCTGGATTACAAGCTCCATGAGCTGGGCGACTGGGCGCTGAACCAGGTCCAGCCAACCCCGACCTTCTATTCCTAGCCTTCTGCCTGAGGAGAATGCCCATGCAGCTACTGACCCTGCCCCCCTCGCCCGCCCTCGCGACCTCGATCCGTGCCACCGCCCAGGTGTTCGAGGACCCGAAATCCCAGGCCCTGCTGGCTCACCTGCAACAGGTGGCACCGAGCGAAGCCAGTGTGCTGATCATCGGCGAGACCGGGACCGGCAAAGAGCTGGTGGCACGGCATATCCACAACCTCAGCGCCCGGCGCAACCGGCCGTTCGTGGCAGTGAACTGCGGCGCCTTCTCGGAATCCCTGGTGGAAGCAGAATTGTTCGGCCACGAAAAAGGCGCGTTCACCGGTGCCCTCAGCGCCAAGGCCGGCTGGTTCGAGGAGGCCGATGGCGGCACCCTGTTCCTCGACGAGATCGGCGACCTGCCCATGGCTATCCAGGTCAAGCTGCTGCGCGTGCTGCAGGAACGGGAAGTGGTGCGCCTGGGTTCGCGCAAGAGCATCCCCATCGATGTACGGGTGCTGGCCGCCACCAACGTACAACTGGAAAAGGCCATCAATGCCGGGCATTTTCGTGAAGACCTGTACTACCGCCTGGATGTGGTCAGCCTGGAGTTGAGCCCACTGCGCGAGCGTCCCGGCGACATCCTGCCGCTGACCCGGCATTTCATCGAGGCCTACAGCCAGCGCCTGGGCTACGGCAACGTCAGCATCAGCCCGGAGGCCGAACACAAGCTCAAGCACTACAGCTGGCCGGGCAACATCCGCGAACTGGAAAACGTCATCCACCACACCCTGTTGATCTGCCGCAACGGCGTCATCGCCCAGGGCGACCTGCGTTTGTCGAACATGCGCATTGAGCGGGCCGACGATCACCACGCGGGGCCCGATGATTCGGCCGAAGGCCTGCTGGAGCGCGCCTTCCAGAAACTGTTCGAGGAACAGGCCGGTGCCCTGCACGAGAAAGTCGAGGACACCCTGTTGCGCGCGGCCTACCGTTTCAGTCACTGCAACCAGGTCCACACCGCCAACCTGCTGGGCCTGAGCCGTAACGTCACCCGCAGCCGACTGATCCGCATCGGCGAACTGGCCGTGAACAAGCGCCGTCCTGTCGACACTCTGAGCGAACGCATCCTGCAGCTTTCGATCTAGCCTGGCAGGTGGCAGTGCAACGCATCGTCGTGGCTGCGGGCGATGCTCGTGCGCACCTGGAACGAACCGAAGGTCACGGTCTTGGCCTGGTACGCCAGGAGCAACTGCCAGAAATCCTGCTCACCACTTTCGAAACGCTGGAATGCCGCCTCGCCGGCTTCGCGGGTTTGCCATTGCAGGTAATTGAGCACCCGGCGACCGTCATCGCTGGCTTGCACGCTGGCACTGAGAAAGCCGTCATACCCCAGTGCCAGGCATTCGCTCTGCGCTGCCAGGGCCGATACCAGGGCTTCTTGCTGATGAGGCTCGATCTCGAACTCGATCAATTGGGTAAAGCTGCGGTGTCTTTCAAAGGCGCTCATGGGTCATTCCCTACTGCGGAGAGGTTCTTGCGATTGGATGTACGGCAGGGTAAAACCTCCAGTTAAGTAAAGGTCAAGCCTGTTTTTTCAACTTTCGGTGCCCCGATGATCGATCACGACACCCTGCACAAGGAACTCACCGTCGGCCAGTTGGCGACTCGCAGCGGCGTGGCGGTGACCGCGCTGCATTTCTACGAAACCAAGGGGTTGATCAAGAGCCAGCGCAACCAGGGCAACCAGCGCCGCTACCCACGCTGGGTGCTGCGTCGGGTGGCGCTGATCAAGGTCGCACAGCGCCTGGGCATACCCCTGGCGGAGATCGGCCGAGCCCTGGCCACCCTGCCCGATGATCGCGCGCCCAGCGCTGCAGACTGGCAGCGCCTGTCCGAGCAATGGAGCCGCGAGCTGGACGCACGCATCCAGCAACTGAGCCTGCTGCGTGAACGCCTGAACCTGTGCATCGGCTGCGGCTGCCTGTCGATGGACGGCTGCCCGCTGCGCAATCAGGGCGACTATCTCGGGGAAGCCGGCCCGGGAGCCCGGCTGCTGGAGCCCGACGCCCCCACCGACAATCTGCCGTCCTAGCAACCTCGCCCAAGGCGGTGGCCGCCCGTCGCGCGAAGAATCGCGAGCGCCCTCAAAGGCGGGACAGTCCCGACACGCCCAAGAAAGCACTCATCGACAGCGGGACCAGGTGCCGAACCGCTGTAGCCCGGAGAACAGCGCGGCGATGTTGCCTGGACAACACCTCGTCGGCTCGTCCCGGTCCTGCAACATCCCGGGTATAGAGTGAAACCTGCTCGATTCGCTTCCAACAACAAGAACAAGGAGCCCCACCATGAGCGTCAAACCCATTCCCGAAGGCTTCAGTGGCGTCACCCCTTACCTGGGTATCCGGCGCGCCGCCGAGGCCATCGAGTTCTACAAGAAGGCCTTCGGGGCCGAACAGACCATGCGCCTGGACATGCCCGACGGCAGCGTCGGGCATGCCGAACTGCGTATCGGCGGCTCGGCCATCATGCTCGGCACCCCCTGCGACGAGACCCCGATGGAGAGTCCGGACACCCACAAGACTTCGGTAGGCCTGCATTTATATGTCGAGGATGTGGACAGTGTCTTCGCCCGGGCCATTGCCGCCGGCGCCAGTGAGGCATCACCGATCAAGGACCAGTTCTATGGTGATCGCAGTGGCAGCCTGCGCGACCCCTTCGGCCATATCTGGTTTATCGCCACCCGCAAGGAAGACCTGAGCGTCGAGGAAATCCACCAGCGCGCTGCACAACTGTTCCAGCAACAGCCCCATTGATTCCCCCCGGCGCCAGCATCCACAGGGGCTGGCGCCGGTCAGCCCAGCCTCGAGCCCTGCGGCTTTCCCGCCCGCCACGTCGAAAATCCCCTGGGTTTGAATCCGCTCTGAAACATTTACTTTCATATCACCTTTCGGGATTTACGATTCTCATTCGTCTTAATTAGATGCAGCAGGCCGCGTTGGCCATGGCCATGCCCGGCGCGAACTGCATCAGGCTCGGCCACGGTTCCAGTGCCGCTCCACTCCTCGAATCAAGACGTCCATTCAATGTCGAAGAAATCCCGTTCAAAAATCTGGTTTCTGGTGCACAGCTGGCTGGCACTGCCCATCTGGTTCTTTGTGCTGATCGTCTGCGTCACCGGCACCCTGGCGGTGGTCAGCCAGGAGATCGTCTGGCTGGCCAATCCCGATGTCCGCGCCAGCAAACCCACCGATGACGCCCAGCCCCTCAACTACGACCAGATCGTCCAGGCCATCAAACGCGCCGAACCCCAGACCCAGGTGCAGACCATCATCACTCCGGACGAAAGCCATTTTGCCCTAAGTGTCAGGGTCAGCTACCCAGATGGCCGCTCGCCAACGCTCTACGTCAATCCCTATAGCGGGGCGATCCAGGGCACCAGCCCGGATTTCGACTTCCAGGCGTTCACCCGCGCCCTGCACGGCTGGTGGCTTGTGCCCTTCACCAACGGCTACAGCTGGGGCTGGTACCTGGTGTCCTTGCTGGGCCTGCCGATGCTGATCTCGCTGATCACAGGCCTGGTGGTCTACAAGAAATTCTGGAAGGGTTTCCTCAAGCCGACCCTGCGCCTGCGCCATGGCGCACGGATCTTCTGGGGCGACTTCCACCGCCTGAGCGGCATCTGGTCGATCTGGTTCATCGCGGTAATTTCCATCACCGGCACGTGGTTCCTGATCGAGGCGACACTCTCGGACAACCACATCAGCATCTCCAGCGAGCCCATCGTCCCGGTAATCGCCCGGGAACAGGTACCGGTCAGTGCCGACGGCACCCCGGCTCCGATGATCAGCCTGGATCAGGCCATCGGCACCGCCACCCAGAAGATCCCCGGCTTCGACATCAGCTTCGTCAGCTTGCCAAGCAACGCCTACAGCCATCTGTTCGTCGGCGGGCGCGGCTGGTATCCACTGATGTTCCAGACCGCCAACATCAACCCCTACACCGGCTCCCTGGATTCCTCGTACCTGCTGGGCGACCGCTCCACTCTGGAGTTCGTCACCGAATCGATGCGTCCCCTGCATACCGGTGATTTCGGCGGAATCTGGATCAAGCTGATCTGGTTCTTCTTCGGCCTGGTGCTGAGCATGATGGTCCTCAGCGGCCTGCTGATCTGGACCAAGCGCACCGCCCTGGCCACCGCCAACGCCCTCAAGCGCGAGGAAAAGGCCGCCCGCGCACGCCCCAACCGCAATCCCGCCCCGGTCCTGGGCAGAGAAACCTCGGAGAGCCCCCTGTGAGCAAGACCCAGACCGCCACCCCGGACTCCCCCTTGAGCCGGCTCTGGCACAAGTGGCGCTTCCACCTGAACATCCTGCTGGTACTGATTCCCCTGGGTTTCATGCCCAAGTACTTCGCCGATGCCGCACTGTTTCGTGGCGACAGCGGCCTGGGCGAGCGCGAGATAGGTGAAGTCCAGGTCGGCCCCTGGAGCCTGCGCCTGGCGGAAATGCGCATCGAGCCACCTCGCAGCGACGGACCCGCCGGTTACCTGAAGAGTTTTAACGCCGCCCTGTGCCAGGCCTGTATCGATCCGGTCAAGGCCACCTACCTGCGCATCGGCAAGCCTCGCAGCCTGCGGGCCGCCGGGGTGATCTTCTTCGGCAGTCCCTACCGCATGGGCGCCAGCCTGCCGATCCCGGAAAAGACCAAGACCGACGCTGAACTGTGGATCACCATGGAAGGCTGGGACGGCAGCATGCACCAAGCGGCCATTCCCCTGCGCCAGGCTTCGCCGGCTACCGTGGCCTGGCTCGAAAAACAAGGAGGCAAACCATGATCCGCGCACTCTTCACCCGACGCGTCGGCGCCGCAGCCCTGCTGCTGGCCGGCGCGGCGTTCAGCCACAGCGCCCTGGCCCACAACCCCATGTGCGAATGCAAGGCCATCGACGCCGAGCAGATCCGCTGCACGGGCGGGTTTTCCGATGGCAGTGGCGCACCGGGCGTGACCCTGGATGTGATCGGCTACGACGAAACCATCCTGGTGCCCGGCAAGCTGGGGACCGATTCGACCCTGACCTTCAAGAAGCCCTCCAGTGAGTTCTACGTACTGTTCGATGCCGGCCCCGGCCACGTCGTCGAGATCGACCAAGCGGATATCGAGGCCCCATGACCCCTGCCACCACCCAGGTCGTGCGCCCCGCCGGCGCCGGCCATGAAACCCTCTACGTCCTGCTGCTCTGCCTGCTGATTCTGTGCACGGCCGCCAGCGTGGTGCTGTGGCATGGCGAAACCGACACCAGCAGCAGGGTCGCCGCCCACCAACTGGACGCACGACGCGACCTGAGCGCCGGCGAACAAGGCATCTACGCCGACCTGCGAGTGACCCTCGACGAGATCCACCTGCTGCAAGCCGAAGGACAAGCGCTGCCCACCCCCGGGCAACTGGCCGAGGAAGGCTTCGCGCCGTTTGCTCAGGACGCCAGCTCGGTCAGTCGTGGCGGCCACGCCTGGCAAGTGCTGGACCAGGCCTACCTGGGATTGAGCCAGAACCCCCAGGTCGCGGGCTCCTTCCTGATGCGCATCGACCTCGAAGACAGCGCCAGGGTCGACATCTGGCTCAACCGCAACCCTTCGCCTGCCGCCCCCGACAACCTTGGCGAACAACAGCTGATCGCTGCTGGCTGGCTGCAGGTGGTCGCGCAATTCGATGCCGGAGTGACCCGCCAGCACCGCCACTGAGTCCATGCATTTCCCCGAGAGAAGAACACTAGCCCATGCCCATTTCATCTCAACGCCGCTCATTCCTGCAGGTGCTGCTGGTCAGCTTGCTCGCCCTGGTCCTCAGCCCCCTGGCCAGCGCCGATACGGCCAAGCGCCTGCGCATCGGCATCACCCTGCACCCCTATTACAGCTATGTCGCCAACATCGTGGGCGACAAGGCCGAGGTGGTGCCGCTGATTCCGGCTGGCTTCAACCCCCATGCCTACGAGCCTCGGGCCGAAGACATCAAGCGCATCGGCACCCTGGACGTGATCGTGCTCAATGGCGTGGGCCATGACGACTTCGCCGATCGCATGATCGCCACCAGCGAGCGCCCTGACATCCCGGTGATCGAGGCCAATGAGAACGTGCCGCTGCTGGCCGCCACCGGCATCGCCGCCCGGGGTGCCGGCAAGGTGGTCAACCCGCATACCTTCCTGTCTATCAGCGCCTCCATCGCCCAGGTCAACAACATTGCCCGGGCACTGGGCAAGATGGACCCGGCCAATGCCAAGGTCTACACCCAGAACGCCCGCGCCTATGGCAAGCGCCTGCGACAGATGCGCGCCGACGCCCTGGCCAAGCTGACCCAGGCACCCAATGCCGATCTGCGGGTGGCCACCGTGCACGCCGCCTACGACTACCTGCTGCGCGAATTCGGCCTGGAAGTCACCGCCGTGGTCGAGCCTGCCCACGGTATCGAGCCCAGCCCCAGCCAGTTGAAGAAGACCATCGACCAGCTGCGCGAACTGGACGTCAAGGTGATCTTCTCGGAGATGGACTTTCCGTCCACCTACGTCGACACCATCCAGCGCGAATCCGGGGTCAAGCTCTACCCGCTGTCACACATTTCCTACGGCGACTACAGCGCCGACAAGTACGAAAAGGAAATGAAGGGCAACCTCGACACCGTGGTCCGGGCCATCCAGGAGGCCGGCGCATGACCGCCATCGAGACCCTGCTGCGGGGCCCGGCCATCGAGTTCGACCAGGTCAGCCTTACCCTCGGCCGCACCACCATCCTCGACCAGGTGACGTTCCAGGTGCAGCCGGGCAGCGTGCATGCCCTGGTGGGGCCCAATGGCGGCGGCAAGAGTTCGTTGATCAAGACCCTGCTGGGGCAGATGCCCCACCAGGGCGAGCTGCGCCTGCAGTGGCCGGATGCCCCGGGCACCATCGGCTACGTGCCCCAGGCCCTGGAGTTCGACCGTGGCCTGCCCATGACCGTGGACGACTTCATGGCTGCCATGTGCCAGCGCCGCCCGGCTTTCCTCGGTCTCAGCCGGCACTACGCCCAGGCGATCGGCGAAGCCCTGGAGCGGGTCGGCATGCAGGACAAGCGCAAGCGACGCATGGGCGCCCTGTCCGGTGGCGAACGCCAGCGGGTGCTGCTGGCCCAGGGCCTGATCCCGGCACCGCAGTTGGTGGTACTGGACGAACCCATGTCGGCCCTGGATGAGGCGGGAGCCCAGGTTTTCGAACGCTTGCTCCAGGACTGGCGCCAGAGCGGCATCACCCTGCTGTGGATCGAGCACGACCTGGAGGCCGTAGGTCGCCTGGCCGACCGGGTCACCGGTCTCAACCGCCAGGTGCTGTTCGACGGCCCGGCGCAGCAGACCCTCACCCCCGAGCGCCTGCTCAGCCTGTTTTCCACCCATCCACGTGCCGGCGGGAGCGCCATCTGATGAGTTACGAAGCTTTTCGCCTGATGGTCCAGGGCTGGGCTTCTTCCGGTTACCTGCCGGAAGCCCTGGCCTATGGTTTTGTGGTCAACGCCCTGCTCGCTGGCCTGCTGATCGGCCCGGTACTGGGCGGCCTGGGCACCCTGGTGGTGGTCAAGCGCTTCGCCTTCTTCTCCGAAGCCGTGGGCCACGCGGCCCTCACCGGGGTAGCCATCGGCATCCTGCTGGGCGAGCCCTACACCGGCCCCTATGGCAGCCTGTTCGGCTACTGCCTGCTGTTCGGCATCCTGCTCAACTACCTGCGCAACCGCACCGGCCTGGCCCCGGATACGCTGATTGGGGTGTTCCTCTCGGTATCCCTGGCCCTGGGTGCCAGCCTGCTGCTGATCCTGGCCGGCAAGATCAACGTGCACATCCTCGAGAACGTGTTGTTCGGCTCGGTACTCACCGTCAACGGCAACGACCTGCTGGTGCTGTTGATCGTCGGTTCGCTGGTACTGGGCCTGAGCCTGCCGTTGTACAACCGCATCATGCTGGCCAGCTTCAACCCGCAACTGGCCGCGGTGCGCGGGGTCGCGGTGAAGACCCTGGACTACCTGTTCGTCATCCTGGTGACCCTGATCACCGTGGCCGCAGTGAAAGTCATCGGCGCCATCCTGGTCGGCGCCCTGCTGGTGATCCCGGCTGCGGCGGCGCGCCTGCTCAGCCAGTCGCTCAAGGGCTTCTTCTGGATCTCGGTGAGCATTGCCACCGTCTCTACCCTGTGCGGCATCCTGCTGCCCATCGTCTTCGACCTGCCGGTCCCCTCCGGCGCCGCGATCATCCTGGTGGCCGGCATCTGCTTCGCCCTGGCCGCCATCGCCCGCGGCACCGTCCCCAGCCTGAAAGGGAATATCGGATAAATGCACAACTCATTACCTCTCCTGCCGCTGCATCGCCTGGCCCTGGCCCTGGTTCTTGGCGGGCTGATCAGCAGCCCGGCCCTGGCCGAGCGTGACCACTTCGAACCGATGCGCGTGGTAGCCAACCACGGCATGGGCAACACGGCGCTGCACCGCGCCACCTCAAGCAAACCGCTGACGGTGCTGGCTTCCCTGCCGGTGACCTTCGGCCTCGGCCAGCTCCTCCTGCAAGGCACGGACATCCAGTTGGAACGGGCGGCCCCGGCCAATTTGCCAGGCTCGCGGCAGACCGCCTACTTCACCGGACGCGGCGCTCCGGCCCTGGGCAAGCTGGCACAGGGCGCAGATGCAGTGATCGGCTTGCGCTCGATCTGGCCGGACGACCCGCTGTACCCCAACGCCCGGCGCAGCAATATCCGTATCGTCGAAATCGACGCCGCACGCCCCGTGGACGGCGCCCTGCCCGGCGTCGCGCTGCAACCGGGCAAAAGCGACGGACTGAACGCCCAGCCCTGGCTGTCGAGCAACAACCTGGGGCGCATGGCCGATGTGCTGGCGGCCGACCTGGTCCGCCTGGCCCCCGAGGCCAAGCCCCGGATCGAGAGCAACCTGGCCGGCTTGAAACAACGCCTGCTCAAGCTCAGCGCCGACAGCGAAGCGCGCCTGGCCGAGGCCGACAACCTCAGTGTGCTGAGCCTCTCCGAACACTTCGGCTACCTGATCGGCGGCCTGAACCTGGAGCTGCTGGAGGTGGACGCCCGGGCCGACAACGAATGGACGCCCGAAGCCCTGAAGAAACTGCAGGCACGGCTCAAGGACAACGACGTGGCACTGGTGCTGCACCATCGCCAGCCATCCGATGCGGTCAAGGCCACCATCACCGCCGGCGGCAGCCAGCTGCTGGTCCTGGAAACCGACAGCGCCGACCCAGCCAGCGAACTGGAAACCAACCAGCAGAAGATCATCCAGGCCCTGGCCCCGCAAACCTGATCCTGTAGCCGCTGCCGAGCCTGCGAGGCTGCGCAAAGGTCCGCAGGACCTTGCCTGGCGATTTCCCGTCGAACCTCCAGCGGTCTTGAAAACTCTACGTCCCTGCGACGGAGTGCCCCTAGACCGTTCGCGGGCCAGGCACCGGCTACAGGGCCGGGCGAACCAGCGGGCAAGGCGGCGGCGCTTACATATTCCCTCAAGATCGCAGTTGTTTCCCGGTGCTAGTCTGCTGGCCGTCAATGATGCCCAGACAGGAAATCTGCACCATGAGCGACTCCTTCGACCTCAACCGGACCAACTGGGATGAGCGCGCGCCCCTCCACGCCGCGTCGCCCGATTATGCAGTCCAGCGCTTTATCGATGAGCCCGACTACCTGTCGGACGTGGTGCAGTTCGACCGACCGCTGCTGGGCGATATCCGCGGCCTGCGCGGGGTGCATCTGCAATGCCATATCGGCACCGACACCCTGTCCCTGGCACGCCTCGGCGCTCAGATGAGCGGGCTGGATTTTTCGTGCGCCTCGCTGGCCGAAGCCCGCACGTTGGCGCTGCGCTGCGAAACGCCAATCGACTACGTCGAATCCGAGGTCTACAAGGCTGCGCAGGTGCTGCCCGAACAGACGTTCGACCTGGTGTACACCGGCATCGGCGCCCTGTGCTGGCTGCCACAGATCGAGCCCTGGGCTCAGGCCGTCAGCGCGCTGCTCAAGCCGGGTGGACGGCTGTTCATCCGTGAAGGCCATCCGATGCTCTGGGCACTCAACGAAGAACACAGTGACTCGCTGCAGGTAGAGTTTCCCTACTTTGAATACCACCAGCCACTGGTCTGGGACGACGAAAACACCTACGTCGAAACCAGCGAGGCGCTCAAGGCCACGGTGACCCACGAATGGAACCATGGTCTGGGCGAAATCATCAGCGCCCTGCTGGCCCAAGGCCTGGAGATCACCGGCCTGGTGGAACACCAGAGCATTCCCTGGGAAGCCCTGCCCGGGCAGATGGACGTCGATGATTTCGGCGAGTGGCGACTCAAGGAGGCGCCATGGCGCCTGCCGTTGAGCTACACCCTGCAGGCCGTCAAGCGCAGGGCCTGAGGGCCGGGCATGAAAAAGCCTGCTGAACGCTAGGGTTCAGCAGGCTTTTTTGCGTTTGGCGAGGCTGAAGGACCAGCGGCCCTTTTCTCAGCCTCGCGCTGCCTGGCAGGCACCGCAGGTGCCGAGGATCAGCCGGCCACGGCCTGCTGGTCCATCTTCTGACGCAGGCTCAGTGGACGCATGTCGGTCCAGACCTCCTCGATGTAGGCCAGGCATTCTTTCTTGAAGCCGCTCTTGCCCACGGTGCGCCAGCCTTGTGGCACGGCCTTGTAATCAGGCCAGATCGAGTATTGCTCTTCATGGTTGACCACTACCTGGAACAGGATGTCGTCGCGGTCGAATACGGAAGTCATTGCTTGTCTCCATCACTGAATGAGTGTCGCCGCACCCGGGGCACGGCGATGCTGTAGAAGGAACGAACCAGGGCGACGGAAAATTAGAGGCTGGCCACCGCGGCCGCCACCGCCTTGCTGAAGATCTCCGCCACCTGGTCGATCTGCGCCGCAGTGATCACCAGCGGCGGCAGGAAACGCACCACGCTGCCATGACGCCCGCCCAATTCCAGGATCAGGCCGCGCTTGAGGCACTCGCGCTGCACCAGCGGCGCCAGGCGCTGATGCTGCGGCGGATGCCCCAAAGCGTCCGGCGTACCGGCCGGGTCCACCAACTCCACGCCAAGCATCAGGCCGCGACCCCGCACGTCACCCAGTTGCGGGTAGTCGCGCTGCAGGATCGACAGATGCTCGCGTAGACGCTCGCCCATGGCCGCCGCATGTTCGGTCACCCGGTGTTCCTTGAGATATCGCATCACCGCGGAACCGGTGGCCATGGCCATCTGGTTGCCACGGAAAGTGCCGGCATGGGCGCCTGGCTGCCAGGTGTCGAGCCAGTCGCGATAGACCATCACCGCCAGCGGCAGGCTGCCGCCGATGGCCTTGGACATCACCACCACGTCCGGGATGATTCCGGCGTGCTCGAAGGCGAACATCTTGCCGGTCCGCCCGAAACCGCTCTGGATTTCATCGACGATCAACGCCACCCCGGCCTTCTCGGTAATGCGGCGCAAGCCCCGCAGCCAATCCAGATCGGCCGGGATCACACCGCCCTCGCCTTGCACAGCCTCGACAATCACTGCCGCGGGCAGGGTCACGCCGGCCTCGGGATCGGTCAGCAGGTTTTCCAGATAGTTCAGATTGGCCTTGACGCCTGCGGCGCCGCCAAGCCCGAACGGGCAGCGGTAATCATAGGGAAACGGCAGGAACTGCACGCCATTGTTCAACAGGCCAGCCAGCGGCCGTTTCGGCCCCAGGCTGCCCATCAGGCTCAACGCGCCCTGGCTCATGCCGTGGTACGCCCCCTGGAACGACAGCACGGTGCTGCGGCCAGTGGCGGTGCGGGTCAGCTTCAAGGCAGCCTCCACCGCATCGGTGCCGGTCGGTCCGCAGAACTGGATCCGGGCCTCGGCGGCTAGGGCCTCGGGCAGTAGGCCGAAGAGGTCCTGGACGAACTGGTCCTTGACCGGCGTGGTCAGGTCCAGAGTCAGCAACGGCAGCTCATCGGCCAGCACCTGCTGGATCGCGGCAATCACCACCGGATGATTGTGGCCCAGGGCCAGTGTCCCTGCGCCGGCCAGGCAATCGATGAAGCGGCGCCCTTCGACATCCTCGACGTGGATACCGCTGGCCCGCTTGAGCGCCAGGGGAATCCGCCGCGGGTAGCTGCGGGCATTGGATTCCTGGCGATTCTGGCGAGCCAGCAGGGGCGACTCGTCGAACTGATAAAGCGTCTCGGCCGCAGGGGCGACAAGGCCCACCGGCTGATCTTCCATAAGGCTGGTAACGGCTGACATTTGTGGAACCCTCACGCTGCAATTTGAGCAAAACGGCCACCGGCCGGATGCGCAGCCAGGTGGGGGTGCGCATTGACAGGCTTTCCTGTTCTGAAAACGCACCAGCAGGGTCGGGATTTACACCTTGGATCGGGAAATTGCACAAAGGCCCGTTGCGGGCCAGAAACGCTCAGGCGCGCCGGGCCGGCAGGGTCAACTCCACTCGCAGGCCGTCGGGCCGGCTGTCGAAATGCAGGTCGCAAGCGCAGCGCTGGACAATCGCCTGGACAATCGCCAAGCCCAGGCCACAGCCGCTGCTCTGGCTGTCACGCCAGAAACGCTGGGTCAGGTGCTGCAGGTCTCCGGCGGGAATGCCCGAGCCA
Organism: Pseudomonas sp. L5B5; assembly: GCF_020520285.1. Classification (NCBI taxonomy): domain Bacteria; kingdom Pseudomonadati; phylum Pseudomonadota; class Gammaproteobacteria; order Pseudomonadales; family Pseudomonadaceae; genus Pseudomonas; species Pseudomonas sp. L5B5. The sequence goes on along the minus strand of NZ_CP084742.1, from coordinate 6,306,277 downwards.
TGGTCGCGCACCTGGAAACGCACGCGGCCGCCAACGACCTCCAGGTTCAGTTCCACCGGGCATTCATCCGGCGTGTGGCGCAGGGCGTTGTCCAGCAAGTTGCGCAAGGCCGCGATGGCCAGGGTCGAGGGCATGTCCACCGGCGCCTCGCCGGCCTTGCCTTCCATATGCAGCTTGACCCGGGCCCGGGCGCCCACGGCGGCGTCCTGGATCGCCAGGCGCGCTACCTGTTCGGCAGTGCAATGCACGCCGTCATCGAACGACAGGCTGCCCTCCACCCGGGCCAGCAACAGCAGTTGCTCCAGGGTCCGGTGCATGCGATCGGCGCCCTCCTCGGCCCGCGCCAGGGACTGGTCCCGAGCCGCGCCTTCGGTCATGCGCGCCACTTGCAGGTGGGTCTTGATCGCGGTCAGCGGGCTGCGCAGTTCGTGGGCGGCATCACCCGTCAGGCGGCGTTCGCGCTCGATGGTCTTGGCGATGCGCTGGAATAGCTGGTTCTGGGTTTCCAGCAGTGGGCGCAGCTCGCTGGGCATGGGCTGGATCTGCAGCGGCTCCAGGGAATCGGCGCTGCGACGCATCAGCGCGTCGCGAATCCGGTTCAGCGGCGCTAGGCTCTGGCCGATCCCCAGCCACAGCAGCCACAGGCAACCGAGCAAGGCCACGCCCACCGGCACCGAAGCGGCCAGCAGGATCGACAGGTTAAGGGCTTCGCGCTCCACCTGGCGGTCGGCGGTGGTGATGCGCATATCGCCGCGTACCAGGGTGAAGGTGCGCCAGGGCGCGCCATCGATCATCTGGTCGTGAAAGCCCAGCTTCTCGGCTTCCAGCGGGTGCTCCGGAGTGCTGTGGCTGCGGGCCAGGATCTGCCCGCGCAGGGAACTGACCTGGCAGGCCATGCCGCCGGGAATGGCCAGGGCCGCGCTGTTGATCTGGTTGCTCGGGCCATGGGACGGCAGCGCCGGCATCTGCTCCAGCAGGCCACCGACCATCCGCGCCGAAGCCACCAGGCGCTGGTCCAGTGAAAACATCATCTGGTTGCGCAGGTCACTGAGCATCCAGGCCGCAGCCAGGGCCCAGATCAGGATGAAGGCAGCGCCCAGGGTCATGCTCAGGCGCAGGCGCAGGCTCCTCACTTAGCGGTTCTCCTCGCCGTCGGCCGGGCCCAGGCGATAACCCAGGCCGCGCACGGTTTCGACGATGCCGTTGCCGAGCTTGCGACGCAGGTGATGGATGTGCACATTCAGGGCGTTGCTCTCCAGCTCATCGTTGAAGCCGTAGACACTGTCCTTGAGTTGCTCGCTGGAAAGTACCCGGCCGCGGTTGTGCAACAGCGCCTGCAGCAAGGATTGCTCGCGCCGCGAGAGGTCCACCGGCTGGCCACCGAGCAGGGTTTCCCGGGTGCTGGGGTCATAGGTAAGGCGCCCATGCTCGATCAGGTTGACGCTGCGTCCCGCTACCCGGCGCAGCAGAGTGTGCAGGCGCGCCGCCAGCTCGCGCAGGTCGAAGGGCTTGAGCAGGTAATCGTCGGCACCGGCCTGCAGGCCATCGACCCGGTCGGTCACCGAATCGCGGGCGGTAAGGATCAGCACCGGAATCTCCAGGCCTTGCTGGCGCTGCTGCTTGAGCAGCCTCAAACCGTCTTCATCCGGCAGGCCAAGATCCAGTACCATCACATCGAAATCGGCCACGCCGAGCATGGCCCGCGCCGCCGAAGCGGTCGCCACATGCTCGACCGTCAGGCCCTGGGCCGTGAGGCCAGCGACGATCCCGCTGGCAATCAGCTCATCATCTTCACAGACAAGTACGTGCATGGTCGGTCCCGTAACAAAGGCGTTGATTAGGCGGGCAGTGGATTAAGCGGACATTATGCCCGCCGTTTCCCGGCCACAAGCCAAGTATGGTTAATCATCGGTTAATCAGGGCCGGCCATTGTGCTCGCAACTTGCACCGGCTTAAGGCTTGACCATGCGTCGATTGTTCATCCTGTTGTTCATGCTCCTCACCACCCTGGCGCACGCCGGCAACAACCCGTTCGAGGTCAAGCCCGACTTCCTACCGGTGGGCCAGGCCTTCGTGTTCACCTCCGAACGCCTGCCCTCGGGGGAGACCCAGCTGTTCTGGCAGATCGCCGACGGCTACTACCTGTACCAGAAACGCCTGAAGTTCGACGGCCTGCCACCGGAGCAGCAGCCGAGCCTGCCGTCGGGCGAAGCCCACAGCGACGAATTTTTCGGCGACCAGACGGTGTATCGCCAAGGCCTGGAAGTGAAGCTGCCGGCAGCCGCCAGCGGCAAGATCAAGCTGGGCTGGCAGGGCTGTGCCGACGCCGGCCTGTGCTACCCGCCGCAAACCCTGGAAGTGGACCTGGGTGGTGCGTCGGCGGTGGCCACCAGCAACATCGCCGCCACCAGCAATGGCTCGGCCCAGGACCAGTTGCTAGCCAATGACCTGCAACAGAAATCCTGGGGCCTCGGCCTGCTGGCCTTCTTCGGCTTCGGCCTGCTGCTGGCCTTCGCCCCCTGCTCGCTGCCGATGTTGCCGATTCTGGCCGGCATGGTGGTGGGCAGCGGCGCCAGCCCGCGCCGGGGCTTTGCCCTGGCCTCGAGCTATGTGCTGTGCATGGCCCTGGTGTATGCAGGCATGGGGGTGATCGCCGCCCTGCTGGGCAGCAACCTGCAGGCCTGGCTGCAGCAGCCCTGGGTGCTGGGCAGCTTCGCCGCGCTGTTCGTGCTGCTATCACTGCCGATGTTCGGCTTCTTCGAACTGCAGATGCCGGCGTTCCTGCGTGACCGCCTGGAAGGCGCCAGTCGCCAGCGCCAGGGTGGCAGCCTGATCGGTTGCGGCGTCCTCGGCGCGTTGTCCGCCCTGCTGGTGGGCCCGTGCATGACCGCGCCCCTGGCCGGTGGCCTGCTGTACATCGCCCAGACCGGCAACGCCCTGTTCGGCGGCCTGGCGCTGTTCGCCCTGGGGCTGGGGATCGGCTTGCCGCTGTTGCTGCTGGTGACCCTGGGCAATCGCTTCCTGCCCAAGCCCGGCCCGTGGATGAATCTGCTCAAGGGCGTGTTCGGCTTCCTGTTCCTCGGTACCGCCATCTACATGCTGCGTCCGGTACTGGATACCAGCCTGTGGATAGGTTTGTGGGGAGCCCTGAACCTGGCATTGGCCTACTGCACCTGGCAGCAACGGGCGATCAGCGGCCGCCTGGTGCACCTGTTCGGAGCCGTCGCGCTGCTGTACGGAGTCTGGGGCGGCATGCTGCTGGTGGGCGCCGCCGGTGGCAGCGACGACCCCTGGCGGCCGCTGAAGATCTACAGCGGTGGCGGCGTAGCCGGCAGCGTCACGGCCCATGATGCCTTCAGCACCGTGAAGTCCCCTGCCGAGTTGCAAAGCGCCCTGGACAGCGCCCAGGCCCAGGGCCAGTGGGTGCTGCTGGACTACTACGCCGACTGGTGCGTGTCCTGCAAGATCATGGAGAAGACCGTGTTCGGCCAGCCCCAGGTGCTGGAAGCCCTCAAGGGCGTACGCCTGCTGCGCCTGGACGTGACCCTGGACAACGCCGACGGCCGCGAACTCCTGAGCCGCTACAAGGTGCCCGGGCCACCGAGCATGCTGTGGATCGGCCCGGACGGCAGCGAGCGCCGCAGCCAGCGCATCACCGGCGAAGTGGATGCCGACGCCTTCCTGCAACGCTGGACCCAGACCCGGGAAGCTCGTTGATGCTGACCTTTACCATCGGCACCTTTGCCATCGCCCTCAATCACCTGCTGCTGATCAGTGCCCTGGCCCTGGCCACCCTGGTGGGCTGGCGCGTGGCCAAGCGCGGCGGTGACAACCCCGAGTCGGTACTGTTCTCACTGTTCCTGATTGGCATGCTCGCCGCCAGGGTCAGTTTCGTCATCGCCTACTGGAAGCACTACCGGCATGACCTGTGGATGATCATCGACCTGCGTGACGGTGGTTTTCTCGCCTGGCCGGGGGTGATCGTCATGCTCCTGGCGGCCCTGGCCTGGGGCTGGAAACGCCCGGCGCTGCGCCGCCCCCTCGGGGCCGGGATCGTTACCGGCCTGGCGTTCTGGCTGCTGGCCACCTTGTCCCTGAGCCTCTACGACCAAGGCACGCGCCTGCCGGAAGTGGCCCTGCGCAACGCCGTCGGTGACACCGTGCAACTCACCGACTACCAGGGCGGCCCGCTGGTGATCAACCTCTGGGCCACCTGGTGCCCACCCTGCCGGCGAGAAATGCCGGTGCTGGAAAGAGCCCAGCAGCAGCGCCCGGACCTGACCTTCCTGTTCGTCAACCAGGCCGAAAGCATGCAGAGCGTCGCGACCTTCCTCGCCACCCAGGAGCTGAACCTGGACAACGTCCTGTTCGACGGCAGTGGCCGCCTGGGCAAGGCCGTGGGCTCCATGGCCCTGCCGACTACGCTGTTCTACAGCGCCGATGGCCGCCTGCTGGGCAGCCATCTGGGAGAGTTGTCCGAGGCCAGCCTGGCCCGGGCTCTGGAAAATTTCGACGGCACACACCCGACTTCGGTCGCCCCTTCAAGGAAACAGCCATGCCCCTCATCCGCCACCTGCTGAGCCTGTCTTTGGGCGCGGCGTTACTCAACGCCCCGCTGCTACAGGCCGAAGAACTGCCTGCGCCGATCCGCAAGATCGAGGAAAAAGGCGCCAAGATCATCGGCAGCTTCGACGCCCCGGACGGCCTCAAGGGCTACGCCGCGCAGTACCAGAACCGAGGCATGACCCTGTACCTCACCCCTGACGGCAAGCACGTGCTGCTGGGCAACCTGTACGACGCCGACGGCAAGGACCTCAGTGCCGAACCGTTGCAGAAGCTGGTCTACGCGCCGATGGCCAAGGAAGTCTGGGGCAACCTGGAAAAGAGCAGCTGGATCGCCGACGGCAAGGCCGATGCACCGCGCATCGTCTACCTGTTCAGCGACCCCAACTGCCCCTACTGCAACATGTTCTGGGAACAGGCACGGCCCTGGGTCAAGGCCGGCAAGGTACAACTGCGGCACATCCTGGTGGGCATCATCCGCGAAGACAGCCCGGGCAAATCCGCCGCCCTGCTGGCCGCCAAGGACCCGCAGAAAGCCCTGGAAGATCATGAAAAGGCCGGCAAGGGCAGCGCCCTGAAACCCCTGGCCAGCATTCCCGCAGCGGTGCAGGCCAAGCTCGACGCCAACATGAAGCTGATGGAAGAACTGGAATTGTCGGCCACCCCGGCCATCTTCTACCTCGACAGCAAGGGCGAACTGCAACAGCAGCAAGGCGCTCCGGCCCCAGGCAAGCTGACCCAGATCCTCGGCCCTAAATAAAGCCCTCTCGGTGACGAGGGAGCTTGCTCCTTCGCCACAAAAAATCATCGCGAAGGTGCTCGCCCAAGGTTACCAGTCGTAGCTCATTTCCACCGAGGCCACGCGCTCCTGGCCGTAGTAGCAGCCAAAGTTGTAGTTGCAGTCGGAGACATATTCCCGGTCAAACAGGTTCTGCACGTTGAGGCTGCTTTTCAGCCCGCGCAGGCTTGGATCGAGCTTGCCCAGGTCATAGCTGACGGTGGTGTCGTACACCACATAGGCCGGCGTGGTGAAGGTGTTGCCCGAGTCTCCCGGCTTCTTGCCGGTGTAACGTGCGCCCACGCCGAAGGTCAGGCCGTTGAGTGCCGCCTGGGTGAAGTGGTAGTCGACCCAGGCACTGGCCGATACCGGGGCCTGGGCTTCGGTACGATTGCCTTTCTCGGCGTAGTTGCTCTTGGTGTAGAACGAATCGATGTAGGTGGCTGCCGCCATCAGGTCGATGTTCTCCAGGCTGGACTTGATCTCCAGTTCGACCCCGCGCGAGCGCACCTCACCTTCCTGGATCTGGTACTCGAGATTGTCCACGTCGCCGGTCAGCACGTTCTTCTGCTTGATCTGGTACACCGAGGCGGTCATCAGGGTCTTGTCGAAGGGTTGGTATTTCACACCCACTTCATATTGCTCGCCCTCGGTGGGCTTGAAAGGTTTGGCACCGCGCTCCGGTGCCCCGGTGCCCACGGTCGGCAGGAACGACTGGGAGTAGCTGACATAGGGCGCCAGGCCGAACTCGGTGACGTAGGTCAGGCCCACCCGGCCGGTGAATTTATGATCGCGCTGTTCGACGATGCTGCGGGCCAGCAAATCCTTGTTTTCCACTTCGGCCCAATCCTGGCGGCCGCCGATGGTCAGGATCCACTGGTCGAGCTTGATCTGGTCCTGGGCATAGATACCGGTCTGCTTGATCGTGTTGTCCCAGCGGGTGGTCAGCTCCGGGGTGACGCTGCCAGTGTCGTAGTTGTTCTTGCCGTACAGGTCCACCGGCAATACCCCATAGGCGTTGTAGCCGGTGTACTTGCGGTTGAAGTGACGGTAGTCCACGCCGGCCAGGGCGGTGTGTTCGAGAGCGCCGGTGTTGAAGCGATACTCCAGGTTGTTGTCCAGGGTGTAGGCGGTGTTGTGCTGTTGCCAGTCGAGCTTGGTACGGGTGGCCCGGGTGTAGTCGGTGACGCCGCCAGCATCGGTGACGAAGCCCCGCAGGAAGAACCCCTTGTAACGGTCGCGCACATCGATGTAGCGCGCGGTGGAGCGCCATTTCAAGTCGTCGTTGAGGGCCTGGCTGAAGTCATAGCCAAGGATGTACTGGTCGCGCTTGTAGTCGTTGTAGCGCGAATCGCCGTTGAAGAAGTCACGGTCGATCTTGCGTCCATCGGGGCCGCGCTTGAGGGTGCCGATCATTGGCAGCGCCTGATAGTCGGCGAGGCCGTCGTCACGCTGGATCTGCGCATACAGGGTCAGGCGGGTGGCATCGCTCGGACTCCAACTCAGGCTCGGCGCCAGTAGGGTGCGCTGGCTGTTGGTATGCAGCACCTGCTCACCGCCCTTCTTCGCCACACCGATCAGGCGGTAGGAAAACTCCCCTTGATCATCCAGCGGCCCGCTGCTGTCCAGGGCGCCATTGACTCGGTCATAGCTGCCCAGGCCAAACTTGACCTGATGCTGGGCGGTGCTGGCAGGACGCTTGGAGACCATGTTCACCAGGCCGCCGGGCTGGTTCTGCCCATAGAGCACCGATGACGGCCCCTTGAGGACCTCGATGCGCTCCAGGGTGTAGGGATCGATCTGCGGCGCGCCCCCAAGGCTGCCGGCATACGGCAAGTAGGCACCATCGAGGTACAGCGGGGTCGGGGCGAAACCGCGGCTGGTGATCTCGTCGGCAATGGTGTTGCGGTCGGTGTAGCCATTGACACTCAGCCCCGGCGTGTAGCGCAGGACCTGGGTCAGGTTGCGCGCGCCCTGGGTCTGCACTTGATCGGCGGTGACCACGTTGATGGTCTGGGGAATTTCCAGGATCGGCGTGTCGGTCTTGGTCGCGGTGGCGCTGCGGGTAGCCACGTAGCCGTCCACCGGCCCCCAGGCCTGCTCCTGGGCCTGGCCCTGGATATGGGTCGGTTGCAGTTGCAGCGTCGACCCCGTGGGCAACAGGTAGAGGCTCCAGGTGCCGCTGGGTGTGGTGGTCAGGCCCAGGCCGCTGCCCGCCAGGGCCTGCTGCATGGCCTGCTCGGGGGTCAGTTGGCCGCTGACCCGGCTCGCGCGTTTGCCGGCGAGCAGCTCCGGGGCCACCGACAGCACCCGGCCGCTGTCCCGGGCGATGTGGCTCAAGGTCTCGCCCAGGTCACCGGCGGGCAGATCGAACGACCGGGTGGCCTGGGCCTGTTGCGGGTCGGCCGCGGCCTGGACGACAGCGGGCAGCACGGCATAACTCAGAACGACAGCCATCGCCAGCAGGCTGGGACGGAAAATAATCTGGGACATGGAAAGGGCTCGTTGTAGGTTGGCTTTCCATAACCAGGACACGGGAAAACCCCAACCCCCTCATCGTCCCGGCATTATTCTGGAAAAAAATCAGCGCAACTCGATGCGGGTCAGCCAGAAGCCATAGCGGGTCACCCGGATCGGCAGGGTTTCGCCGAGAGACACCAGCACCTGATCGCTGTCATCCAGGGGAAACACCCCATACACCCGGACTCGCGCCGCTTCTGGGCTGATGCGCAACAGGCCGCTGCGGTAGGGCCGCAGCAACTCGATCAACTCGCCCAGGGGCTCGTTGCGCACATCGATGCGGCCGTCGAGCCAGTCCACCCGGGTGCGCAGCGAGGGCGCCTGGCGCTCAATGCCTCGCCCATCGAAGGCGAAAGCGTCCCCGGCCTCGATTCGCTGCTGGAGACCCTGGGGGGTGGTCAGCAACACGCTGTGCTGCTGCACAGAAACCAGGCTGCCGCGGTCATTGCGGCTGACCATGAAACGCGTGCCCAGGGCCTGTACCTGCCCATCGCGGCTTTCGACGATAAACGGCCGCGCAGGGTCGGCAGCGACATCGACCTGCACCGTGCCTTCACGCAGGATGATGCGCCGCTGTACGGCATCGAAGCGGATGTCTACCGCGCTGCGAGCATTCAGGTGGATCCGGCTGCCATCGACCAGGGTCATGGCGCTGCGCTGGCCGGTGGCGGTATCCAGATCGGCCAACACATGGCCCAGGGGCAGCATGCGGTTGACCAGGCCGGCAGCGCCGCCGCCCAGCAACAGCAGGGCCAGGCCACCACCCAGCACCTTGCGCCGCGAGGGTGCAGGCAGCGAACGCAAGGCCCGGCTAGCCGCTTGCAGTTGCCCGGGACTGCGCTGCTCGGCGCCCTGCAGATGCTGCAAGGGCTGGCTCAGCACGGCGTTGACTCGCTGCCAGGCAGCGGCATGTTCACCACCCTGCGCCAACCAGTGGGCAAAGGCCTGCTGCACGGCATCGCCCGGTGTGCTGGATTCAAGCTTCAGCAACCAGTCCACCGCGGCGCGATTGGCTTGCTCGATAGCGGTACGGCTCATACGGCGCACTCGCTGAGACAATGCAGGAACGCCCGTCGCAGGTCGCGTTCGACGGTCGCCAGGGACACCTCCAGGCGCTCGGCGATCTGTGGCTGCGACAGGCCTTCAAGACGATGCAGGATAAAGGCATGGCGCACCCGTTGCGGCAAACCTTCGAGCAGCCGATCGATCGACTCCAGCGCTTCGCGCACCAGCGCCAGATCTTCTTCGGAGGGGCTGAAGGCCTGCGGCATCCGCGCCAGTTCCAACAGGTATTGCTGCTCCAGGGCGCGGCGTCGAAACAGATTGCTCAACAAGCGTTTGGCCACGGTGGCCAGAAACGCCCGCGGCTCGTTGAGATCGGCCAACTGGCCGGCCGTCAGTGTGCGCACGAAGGTGTCCTGGGTCAGGTCCGCTGCATCCTGCGGACACTGCAATCGGCGATACAGCCAGGCCCGCAACCAGCGGTAATTCTCGCTGTAGAGGTTGGCGACTATGGCTTTGGTGTCTACGGGACTGTGCATCGAGACCGGCGCGCTAATGGTAATTGTTATCATTATCCAGTTTGCCGGTCGCGAAAATCAACGTTCGCCATTGCAAAACCCAGGTTGCCACGGGAAATCCCGGGGGGAAACGCTCAGCGGTATTCTTCAGGCGCCTCGCGCTCGAGGATTTCCTCCAGGTCGCTCAGGTCACCGCGCGCCTTCAGGATTCCATTGACCTGGTCGATCCACACCTGCTCCGAAGCGATGCCGGCCCAGGACTGGCTACCAAAACCGTGGTACGGCCGATCGTCGAAGGTGCTGATCAGCAGCTGGTTGAAACGCCCGGTGTCCAGCTTCTTGCGCTGGACCTGCACTTGCAGCGCCCCCAGCACCTTCTGTTGTTCATCCGGATTCGGACGATAGCGGTAGAGCCGTGGAGAACTGAGCACCAGGAACTCCGGCGGCAGGTTTTCATCGATGGCCGCCTGCAGGCGGCAATGGCCATCGAGGATCAGGTGGCAGTTCAGGCCGCTGACGTACCACAGCAGGATCGGTGGCAAGCTGCCTTCGCGGGCTTTCTTGCGCCACCATTTCAGGCGCCCGGAATGCGGGTCCACGGCGTGCAGGCCGACCACCGCCCCGCCGCCCTCGTACAATTCGACCCAGCGCGCCGCACCGGGCTGTTGGTTGTCGAGGATGTTGCGCCCATGGATCGCCCACTGCGCCATGTGGCTCCGGGCATCTTCGCCGCCCTTGAAGTACCAGGCTTCGGTGCCGGTGAGCATGGGTCGCATGGGTTTCTGGGATTCCGGGCGCAGGGCCCGCACCAGCCAGTAGCCGGGGTAGAAAAAGTCCGGCTGGTGCTGCATCAGTTGCTGGACGAAGAAGCGGCTCCAGGCCTTGAGGCGCAGCGCCGGATCAAGGCGCGCCTGTTGTTCCACCATGGGGGAATCGATGGAGTCGACCAGGGTTTGCGGCAATTGCTCGAGCAGGTGATTGCGCACCAGCCACACGCCGTAGAGGCAGCGCGACATGGTGCCCCAGAGCAGGGTCTGGTCACCCAGTACCAGTTGCATGCGCTCGTTGTGGCCGCTGAGCAGGCGCAGGTTCGGCTTGCCATTGGCGGGGCGCTTGACGTCCACGCCGAGGCCGTTCCAGTGGCCGGCCAAATCCTCGATATCACGCCAGAAAATCTGTTCCACGATTGTCCCTGATCCCTAATCATCAACCTGCCCTGCGGCGAACGGGCGCGACTATAGCAGAGGGTTTGGAGACCTGTTCGCCAGCGCCCTACCCCCGCCGGGCGATCACCGCGTCCACCTCATCCGCCAGCCCCTGCCCGCCCAGGCACTGTCGCACTTCGTCGCACCACTGCGCTTCCGGCTCGTTGCCGGCCCAGGCCGGGGTAGCGCTGCGGTACTGCGGCCGGTCGTCGAACGCCTGGATCAGCACCCGGTTGAGGTTCTCGGTACTCAGGGCCTGGTTGCGCGGCACCGCGTCGCCGCGCTTGCGCAGCGAATCCATGACCCGTTGCTGGTGTTCCAGGCTCGGCGTGAACTCCCGCGCGCGGGTAGCACTGACGACGATGAAGGACGGCGCGAGATTTTCCGCGATGGCGGCCTGCAAACGGTAGTGCCCATCGATCACCAGGTAGGACGCCAGTCCGCCGACGTACCACAACAGCACCGGTGGCAGGCTGCCCTCTCGGGCCTTCTTGCGCCACCACTTCAGGCGCCCGGCCTGGGGGTCGACGCGGTGCAGGCCGATGAGCTTGCCGCCGCCGTGCCACCAGTCGATCCACTCCAGGGTCTGGGGTTGCAGGTTGTCGAGAAAATCCTCGCCGTACAGGTGCCAGCTGGGCACGTGGGTCAAAGGGTCGATCACCGAGCTGAAGCGCCAGTTGTCCAGGCCGCGCGCGGTGCTGGAGGGATCCGGCAGCAGGCTCTGGGCCAGCCAGAAACCAGGGGTGAGGAAGTGCCGGGCGCTTTCGCTGAGACGGCTGACGAAATAGCGGCTCCAGGCCTTGATCCGTTGCTCGGCAGCCAGTGCTGCGTACTGCTCGACCGTGGGTGAATCGATGGGCGCCAGCAGCCGGCATTCGGCGCCGTCCGCCAGGGCGTTGCGCACCAGCCAGACACCGCCGTGATCCCGGGCGAAGGTGGCCCAGAACAGTGGCGTGTCGTGGTGCATCAGCTTGATCCGGGCATTGTCGCCGGTGCGCAGGTACAGCGGCGGTTTGTCCGTGGGGCCCGGTTCCACCTCGACACCCAGGCCACTCCAGTGGCCCAGGGAGTCTTCGATATCGTGCCAATAGAGCTGTTCTACCATGGTTCCGGTCCTTGAACTGTCTGAAACGACAAAGCCCGACAGGGCTGCTGTCGGGCAATGTGCGGCGGACTATAGCAAGGATCAGCGGGCAGGCCGAAGCCCCCGGTGTGGCGAGGGAGCTTGCTCCCGCTCGGGCGCGCAGCGGCCGTAAAGCCTGAGTCTGCGAGCTTCCTGGAGGTACAGAGGTGCAGCCATTGGGGTGGCAGTGCCACCCAGCGGGAGCAAGCTCCCTCGCCACAGGAAGGCATTACCACCGCTCGGGCGCGCAGCGGCCGTAAAGCCTGAGTCTGCGAGCTTCCGGGAGGTACAGAGGTGCAGCCATTGGGGTGGCAGTGCCACCCAGCGGGAGCAAGCTCCCTCGCCACAGGAAGGCATTACCACCGCTCGGGCACGCAGCGGCCGTAAAGCCTGAGTCTGCGAGCTTCCTGGAGGAACGGAGGTGCAGCCATTGGGGTGGCTGCGCCACCCAGCGCGAGCTTGTTCCCTCGCCACAAAAGCTTACAAGCCCTCCAGCTCGGCCATCAGGTCGCTCAGGCGATCGACCTTCTCCTCGCTGATCTCACTCCCGGCCAGGCTATCGATGTACGCGGCCAGTTCCTGCACCGTGCTGCATTCGAACATGGCCCGCAGCGGCACGTTGCGTTGCAGGGTCTTCTGTACCCGCGAGGCGATCTGGGTCGCCAGCAGAGAATGCCCGCCCAACTCGAAGAAGTTGTCGCGCACCCCTACTCGCTCGACCTTGAGCACTTCGGCCCAGATGTCCGCCAGGGTCTGCTCCAGCTCGCTGCTCGGGGCCAGGTAGTCCTCGCTCTGCAACTGGCCGATCTCCAAGGCTGGCAAGGCCTTGCGATCAAGCTTGCCGTTGGCATTGAGCGGCAGGCGCTCCAGCCACAGCCAGTGCAGCGGCACCATGTATTCCGGCAGCTCGGCGCGCAGGCGCGGCTTGATCCGCTCCAGGCGCTCGGTGGGTGTCAGGCCCGATTCGCTGGCCACCAGGTAACCCACCAGGTGCTTGCCATTGACCCCTTCCTGTACACCGACGGCCGCGTCGCGGATTTCCGGCTGTTCATGCAGGCGGGCTTCAATCTCGCCCAGTTCGATGCGGTAGCCGCGGATCTTCACCTGATGGTCAATGCGGCCGACGTACTCCAGCACACCATCACTGCGCCGGCGTGCCAGGTCGCCGGTGCGGTACAGGCGTTCGCCCGCAGCACCGAACGGATGGGGCACAAAGGCTTGCGCGGTACGCAACGGGTCGCTGACATACCCACGGCCGACACCGGTGCCGGCCACGCACAATTCACCCACCGCCCCCAGGGGCACCAGCTCCAAGGCTTCGTCCATCAGGTACAACTGGTTGTTGTCAGTGGGCGTGCCGATGGGCAGGTAGGCACCACGGGTCGAGGCCAGGTCGACACGGAAGAAGGCCACGTCATCGGAGCATTCCGCCGGGCCGTAGGCATTCACCAGGCCGATCTGTGGATAACGCAGCAGCCACTGGTGCGCCAGCTCGGGGGGCATGGCCTCGCCGGTGGGCAGCATCCAGCGCAGGCCATCCAGGGCAATGGCGTCTTGGGCGAGCATGCCCTGGATCAGCGATGGCACGCTTTCCAGCACGGTGATGCCCTGTTCCTCGACGTGGGCCAGGAGGCCCTGGGGATCGTGAGCAATGGTGTTGGGCACGATGTCCACCCGGGCACCGAACAGCGGCGCGGCGAGGAACTGCCAGACCGAAATGTCGAAGCTCTGGGAGGCGGTCTGGGCGATCACGTCAGCCTCGCTCAGCTGCAGGTACGGCACCTTGCTCAGCTGGTTATTGAGCATGCCGCGCTGCTCCACCATCACGCCCTTGGGCAGGCCGGTGGAACCGGAGGTGTAGATCACATACGCGAGGTTGTCCGGCGCGCTGTAGCGGCCCGGGTTGCTCTGGGCATGCCCAGCGGCTTGCAGCTCTTCCCAGACCAGCAGCCGCGGACGGCCGGCGCAGCCGAATTCGTCCAGCAGGGCCTGGGCCTGTTCACGACAGGCCGCGGTGCACACCAGGATCGGCGTGCGACTGAGCTCGATGATCCGGCCCAGGCGCTGGCCCGGCAGGCCCGGGTCCAGGGGCAGATAGCCGGCCCCGGCCTTGAAGCTGCCGATGATCATGCCCAGCAGCTCCAGGCCACGCTCGGCCAGCAAGGCCACCGGCTGATCCAAGCCCACGCCGTTGGCGATCAGGGCATGGCCCAGACGGTTACTGCACTGATTCAACTCGGCGTAGCTGTAGCGCTGGTCCAGGCAACTGGCGGCGATGCGTTGCGGATGCGCCGCCACCTGGGCCTCGAACAGTTCCACGTAGCTGCGCTCTAGCGGGTAGTCATGCTGGCTCTGGTTGCAACCGGCCAGCAGGAAGTCCTGCTCCTCTTCACCCAGCAGCGGCAGTTCGGCCATGTCGCCATGGAATCCCTGCATCAGGGCCAGCAGCAGGCGCTTGAACTCGCCGAGCATGCGCTCGATGGTCGCCTGCTCGAAGTAGCGCTGGTCGTAGGACAGGTGCAAGCCCAGGTCATCCCCCGGGTAGCACACCGCGGTGATCGGGAAGTTGGTGTGAGTACGGCCGGAATCCGAAGTGGCGTTCAGGCTCTGGGCACGGTCCAGCACCGAGACCTCCACGGGCGCGTTCTCGAACACGAACAGGCTATCGAACAGCGGCTGGCCCTTGGGCAGTTCGCTGGTTTCCTGGATTGCCACCAGCGGCAGGTACTCGTATTCGCGCAGCTGCATGTTGCTGTCGAGCAGGCCGCTGAGCCACTGGCGCACGCTGCAGCGCTCACCGTCCTGGGGCAGCTTGACCCTCAGGACGATGCTGTTGATGAACAGGCCGACGGTGCGTTGCATCTCCGGCATCTCTACCGGACGTCCGGCCACGGTGACCCCGAACAGTACGTCGCGATCGCCGCTCATGCGCCGCAGCACCAGGGCCCAGGCCGCCTGGGCGAAGGTGTTGATGGTCAACTGATGCTGCTGCGCCAGCTCGCGCAGCTGCGCGCCGTCCCGGGCATCGAGGCGGGTATAGCAGTCGCCGACGATCATGCCGCCGCTGTCCCCGGCGTGTTCACGCAGGAACGGCCGGTCGCTGGGGATCGGCGTTGTTCGTTCGAAACCTTGAAGGTTCTGCCGCCACCACTGCCGCGCTTCCGACAGGCTCTGGTGCTGCAGCCAGCCGATGTAGTCGCGGTAGCGCGGCGGCACCGACAGTTGGGCCTCGCGGCCTTCGCCCAGGGCCGTGTAGATCTCGAAGAAGTCGTTCATCAGCAAGGAGCGGCACCAGGCATCGATAAGGATGTGGTGGTTGCTCATCATGAACCAGTAGCGCGCGGCGCCGACGCGGATCAGCCGCAGGTGGAACGGCGCCTGGTTGAGCAGATCGAAACCGGTCTCGCGCTCCTGTTTATGCAGGACCTGGAGCTTGGCTTCTTGCTCGGCCTCGGGCACTGCGCTCCAGTCGAGGCACTCGATGGGCGTGCTGCCCGGCTTGTGGATAACCTGCAGCATGTCTTCGCCGACGTTCCAGCAAAAAGACGCGCGCAGGGCCTCATGGCGGGCCACCACGGCCTGCCAGGCCTGGGCGAAACGCTCGGGGTCCAGCTCGCTGTTGATGCGGTAGCGGTCCTGCATGTAATAGAGGCCGGTGCCCGGCTCCAGCAGGGTGTGCAACAGCATGCCTTCCTGCATCGGGGTCAGCGGGTAGACGTCCTCGATCTGCGCCGCCGGTACCGGCAGGCCATCGAGCTGGGCCTGGGTCAGGCGCGCCAGGGGGAAGTCCGACGGCGTCAGGCCACCGGCATCGTCCCTCAGGCAATGGGCGATCAGGCTGTGCAGCTCGCCCAGGTAGGCGTCGGCCAGCTCGCCGATCAGCTCGGCGTCGAAACGCTCGGCGCTGTAGGTCCAGCGCAGCACCAGTTCACCACCATAGACCTGGCTGTCGATGCTCAACTCGTTGGGCAACGGCGCTTCAGGTGCGTGGGCCGGGCCGACGGACTCATCCAGCGGGCGCAGCAACGCATCGGCGCCAAAACTCTGATCGAACTGCCCCAGGTAGTTGAAGGTCACCGGTGCCAGCGGCAACGCCGCCAGGGCCTCGCGGCAGCTTTCATCCGCCAGGTAGCGCAGCACGCCATAGCCCAGGCCCTTGTGCGGCACACCGCGCAGTTGTTCCTTGATGGCCTTGATCGAGGCGCCCTGCCCGGCTGCTTCTTCCACCTGCAACGGAGTCAGGCGCAGCGGGTAGGCGCTGGTGAACCAGCCGACGGTACGGGTCAGGTCGATCTCGTCGAACAGCGCCTCGCGGCCGTGGCCTTCCAGTTGCACCAGGGCCGAAGGCTGTCCGCTCCAACGGCACAGCACCCGGGCCAGGGCGGTCAGCAGCAGGTCGTTGACCTGGGTGCGATAGGCCGCCGGCGCCTGTTGCAGCAGTTGGCGGGTGCGCTCGGCATCCAGGGTCACGCTGTGGCTGCGGGCCTGCTGATGCTGCTGGCTGCCGGCGATATTCAGGCCCGGCAGTTGCGCGGCCGGGCCAGCCAGTTGCTGTTGCCACCAGCTCAGTTCTTCACGCAGGGATTCGCTGCCGGCATAGGCCAGCAGGCGGCTCGACCAGTCCCGCAGGGCGCTGGTCTTGGCCGGCAGGTTCAGGGCCTGCCCGGCCTCCAGCTGGCGATAGACGTTCTGCAGATCTTCCAGCAGCACCCGCCAGGACACACCGTCCACCACCAGGTGGTGGATGGCCAGCAACACGCGTTGCTCGCCTTCGGGCCCGTCCACCAGCACCGCCCGCAGCAGCGGCCCGTGTTCCAGGTCGAGGCTGCGCTGGGCATCGGCGAACAGCGCCTCGCAGGTGGCCATGGACGGCACCCGCACTTGCCACAACAGAGGGGCGTCGGACAGCGGCAGGTACTCGGCGCGCCACTGGCCACCGGCCTGGTTGAAGCGCAGACGCAGGGCATCGTGCTGCTCCACTACCGCCATCAGCGCCTGTTCCAGCAATTGCGCATCGAGCACGCCCAGCGGCTCCAGCAACAGCGCCTGGTTCCAGTGCTGCGGCTGGGGAATGGCGCTGTCGAAGAACCAGTGCTGGATCGGCGTCAGCGGCGCCTCGCCACTGAGCTGGCCCTGCTCGGCGCTGACGCGCTGAGTGTGGCTCGCTACCCGGGCCAGGGTCTGTACGGTCTGGTGCTGGAACAGGTCGCGCGGGGTGAAGTGAATCCCCAGCTGGCGAGCGCGGCTGACCACCTGGATCGACAGGATCGAGTCGCCCCCCAGTTCGAAGAAGTTGTCGTTGAGGCCCACTTGCTGCACGTTCAGCACTTCGCCCCAGACCTTGGCCAGGGTCTGCTCCAGTGCGTTGCTCGGTGCCACGTACTGCTGGCGGTTGAGCTCCGGGTCCGGCATTGGCAGGGCCCGGCGATCGAGCTTGCCGTTGGCGGTCAGCGGCATGCTGGTCAACAGCATCAAGTGGGTCGGCACCATGTAGTCCGGCAGTTGGGTCTTGAGCTGCTGCTTGAGGACTTCGCGCAGGTTGGCCTGCTGCACCTCGTTCTGCTCAGCCACCTCAGTCACCAGGTAACCGGCCAGCTGTTTGCCGGCGGGGGTATCCAGGGCCAGTACCACGGCTTCGCGCACCGCAGGATGATCCAGCAGGCGGGTTTCGATTTCCCCCAGCTCGATGCGGAAACCGCGAATCTTCACCTGATGGTCGACCCGGCCGATGTACTCCACCTGGCCGTCGGCGCACTGGCGCACCAGGTCACCCGTGCGGTACAGGCGCCCGCCATCGCCGGCAAACGGGTCGGCGACAAAACGTTCGGCGCTCATCCCCGGACGACGGTGGTAACCCTGAGCCAGGCCGGCGCCGCCGACATACAGCTCACCGGTCGCACCTTGCGGCACGAGTGCCAAATCGGCATCGAGAATGTAGGCCACCCGCGCCCCGACGATGCTGCCGATGGGCACGCTGGCCACGCCTTCGGCCAACTGCTGCGGCGCCAGGCTGGCCAGGGGCATGACCACGGTTTCGGTAGGACCGTAGGCGTTGAAGAACAGGCTCGGCTGGAAGGCTGCACGAATGCGTTGCAGGTGCTCGCCGGTCAGGGCTTCGCCACCGGTGATGCACATGCGCACCGGCAGCGCCTGCTGCTGGGTCGCCAGGTGCTGGGCCAACTGGCTGCCATAGCTGGGGGTGAAGCCGAGGATGCTGATGCGGTGCCGGCGGATCAGCTGGCAGATTTCCTCGGCGTCCCACTGGCCCTGGGCCCGCAGTACCACCTGGGCACCGCTGAGCAGCGGCACCAGCAGACGCTCGGTGGCGGCGTCGAAGTTGATGGAATAGAAGTGCAGCTCGCAGTCGTCCGGGCGCATGCCGAAACGGCGGATCACCGCCTGGCAGTGCATGGCGATCTCACCGTGGGACACCACCACGCCCTTGGGCTGGCCGGTGGAACCGGAGGTGTAGATCAGGTACGCCTGGTGCTGGGGCAGGCTGATGAACGGCAACTCGCTGGTGGGGTAGTCGGCCAGCAGCGCGCCGTCCTCTTCCAGGCACCAGCGGCCGACACCGGCCGGCAGCTCGCCCAGGGCGGCGAACATTCGCGCGTCGCTGAGCAGCAGGCCGATGCCGCTGTCGTCGATCATGTAGTGCAGGCGATCCAGGGGGTACTCCGGGTCCAGGGGCACATAGGCGCCCCCGGCCTTGAGGATCGCCAGCAAGCCGACGACCATTTCCAGGGAACGCTCCAGGGCCAGGCCGACCCGCACTTGCGGGCCCACGCCGCGCTCGCGGAGCATCCAGGCCAGACGGTTGGCGCGACTGTCCAGCTCGCTGTAGCTCAGAGTCTGCCCGGCGAAGGTCAGAGCCGGGGCGTCGTGGCGCGCCAGGGCCTGCTCGCTGAACAGGTGGTGGATGCACTGGTCCAGGCGTTGCTCGCCAGGCTCGACGCCCAGACTGTCCAGCAGGTGCTGCTGCTCCTCGGCCTGCAACAAGGGCAACTCGCACAGGCGCCGCTGCGGGTCGCTGAGCAGGGCCTCCAGCAGGTTGCGCCAATGGCCGGCCATGCGCGCAATCCGTGGCTCGTCGAACAGGTCGGTGCTGTAGGTCAGGCAGCAACCCAGGCGATGGTCCAGGTCGGTGACTTCCAGGTTGAGGTCGAACTTGGTGGCCCGGGCATCGTTGACCAGGTACTCCACGGTCATGCCCGCCAGTTGCCGGCTTTGCTGGAATTCCCAGCGCTGGACGTTGCACATCACCTGGAACAGCGGGTTGTAGGCGGCGCTGCGCGGGGGTTGCAAGGCTTCCACCAGATGGTCGAACGGCAGGTCCTGGTGCGACTGGCCCTCGATCACGGTGTGCCGTACCTGCTCCAGCAACTGGCCGACGCTCATCTGCCCGTCGAGTTGGCAACGCAGCACCTGGGTATTGAGGAAGGCGCCGATCAGCCCTTCGCTTTCCGGGCGGATGCGGTTGGCCACCGGCGCGCCGATGCGCAGGTCGGTCTGGCCGCTGTAGCGGTACAGCAACACCGACAGCGCTGCGGTCATGGTCATGAACAGGGTCAGGCCGTGCTCGGCATTGAAGGCGCGCACCCGGGCCGCCAGTTCATCGCTCAAGTCGAAGCGGTACAGCTCGCCCTGATGGCTCTGCACTGCCGGCCGTGGCCGGTCGCTGGGCAGTTCCAGCAGTGGATGCTCGCGGCCCAGTTGCCCGGTCCAGTAATCCAGCTGACGCTGGCGTTCGCCGGACTCCAGCCACTGGCGCTGCCACACGCTGTAGTCCAGGTACTGCACCGGCAAGGGTTCCAGGGGCGACTCGCGGTCGTCGAGGAAGGCTTCGTACAGCGCCCCCAGTTCGCGAGCGAAGATATCCATGGCCCAGCCTTCGGTGACGATGTGGTGCAGGGTCAGGACAAAGTAGTGCTCCTGCTCGCCGGCCTTCACCAGGCAGGCACGCAGCAAGGGGCCGGTCTCCAGGTCGAAGGGCTGGTGCGCTTCGCTGTCAGCCAGTTGTTGCAGGCGCTGCTGCCGCGCATCAGGGGCCAGGGCCGAGAAATCCTTCCAGGCCATGCGCAGGCCGGTGTCGGCATGCACCTGCTGATGGGCCACGCCGTTGACGCTGGGGAAGGTGGTGCGCAGGGTTTCATGACGCAGGATCAGCGCTTGCAACGCCGCCTCGAAACGGCCGACGTCCAGCACCCCGGACAGCCGCGCCATGCCACCGACGTTGTAGGCCGGGCTGTCCGGCTCCATTTGCCAGAGGAACCACATGCGCTGCTGGGAATAGGACAGCGGCACCGGCTGGCTGCGGTCGACCCGGGCAATCGGTGGCTGCTGGTTGCGCGCACCGGATTCCTGGACCAGCAGCACCTGTTCGGCAAACGCCTCCAGTTCACTGGCTTCGAACAGCGTCCGCAGCGGCAGCTCGACATCGCAGGCCTGGCGGGTGCGGGAAATGATCTGGGTGGCCAGCAGCGAATGCCCGCCCAGGGCGAAGAAATCGTCCTTGAGGCCGATTTGCGGCTGGCCCAGCACTTCGCGCCAGATGGCGGCGATCTGCTGCTCCAGCTCGGTGCTCGGTTCAACGTGCTCGCGCACCTGCCATTGCGGCTCCGGCAGGGCCCGACGGTCGAGCTTGCCACTGGGGCTCAGGGGCATGGCCTCCAGACGCACCAGTTGCGCCGGCACCATGTACTCCGGCAGCTCGGCAGCCAGGGCGGTTTTCAGCCGGGCGCTCTGCTGTTCTTCGTGTTCATCGCCTGCATGGGGCGTGTAGTAGCCGATCAGCTGCGGGCCGGCCACGCTGTCCCGCACCAGCACCGCAGCCTGGGCCACGCCGTCCTGGGCCAGCAGGCGCGCTTCGATTTCCTGGGGTTCGACGCGAAAGCCCCGCAGCTTGACCTGCTGGTCGAGGCGGCCGAGGTACTCCAGCACGCCGTCGGTGCACCAGCGCACCCGGTCACCGGTGCGGTACAGGCGCGCGCCCTCCTCGCTCAACGGGTCCACCACAAAGCGTTCGGCAGTCAGCGCCGGGCGCCCCAGGTAACCCCGGGCCAGGCCCTGGCCGCTGATGCACAGCTCGCCCGGAACACCGGCCGGCAGCGGATTGAGATCGGCGTCGAGCACCCGGCACACCACGTTGCCCAGGGGACGGCCGATGGGTGAACGCTCGCCGTCCTCCAGCGAGCACTGCCAATGGGTGACGTTGATCGCGGTTTCAGTCGGGCCGTAGCGGTTGTGCAATTGTGCGTCGGGCAACTGCTGCAGCAGGCGGTTGCGCAGCTCGGCCGGCAGGGCTTCGCCACCGGAGAACACCCGGCGCAGGCTGTGGCATTGGGCGCTCAGCGGTTCATCGACGAACAGCTGCAACAGCGGCGGCACGAAGTGCAGCGTGGTCACGCCGTGCTCCTGCACTAGCTGGGCGATGCGATGGGGATCGCGGTGCTCGCCGGGGGCGGCGATCAGCAGGCGGCAACCGGTGATCAGCGGCCAGAAGCATTCCCATACCGACACGTCGAAGCTGATGGGAGCCTTCTGCATCAGCACATCGTCGTCCTGCAACTGGTAGCTGTCCTGCATCCATTGCAGGCGCTCCATCAGTGCTTGATGGGTATTGCCGACGCCCTTGGGCTGGCCGGTGGAACCGGAGGTGTAGATCACATAGGCCAGGTTGTCGCCGTGCAGGTGCAGGCCCGGCGCATGGCTTGGCCAGCTGTCGAGCTTGAGGCTGTCCATGGCGATGGCGCTGACACCAGGGGCTTCAGGCATCTGGCCAAGCAGGTGAGCCTGGGTCAGCAGCAGCTCCACGCCACTGTCGCCGAGCATGTAGGCCAGGCGTTCGGCAGGGTAGTCCGGGTCCAGGGGCACATAGGCGCCGCCGGCCTTGATGATCGCCAGAAGGCCGATCAACAGTTGCGGCGAACGTTCGGCGGCGATGGCCACGCACACGTCCGGGCCGACGCCCTTGTCCCGCAGGTAGTGGGCCAGGCGGTTGGCCTGGGCGTGCAGTTCGGCAAAGTTCAGTTGCCCGCCGTCCCACACCAGCGCGGTGCGCTCCGGGGTCTGGCGCAGTTGTTCGTGCAGGCGCTCCGGCAGCCAGTGCTCGGCCGGTGCGCAGGGGGCCACGCTCCATTGCTGCAGTTGCGCCGCCTCGGCCTTGCTCAGCATTGGCAGGTCACCAAGGGCATTGCCCGGGTGCTGGCAGGCGTGTTCCAGCAGGCTGATGAAGTGCCCGGCCAGACGCTCGATGCTGGCCGCGTCGAACAGCTCGTCGGCGTAGTCGAAGGCCAGGCTCAGGCGGCCATTGCGGTCTTCCTCGGTGTGCAGTTGCAGGTCGAACTTGGCCTCGCGGCTATGCCACGGCAGCTCTTCGGCGAGCAGGCCCGGCAGGCGGCGCAAAGCGCTGAGGTCACGTTGCTGGTGGTTGAACATGACCTGGAACAGGCCCTGCTCGCGAGCCTCGGGGAAGGCTTCGAGCAGTTGTTCGAAGGGCAGGTCCTGATGGGCCTGGGCCTCCAGGGCGGTGCGGCGAGTCTGTTGCAGCAGCTCGGCGAAGGTCTGGCGCGCATCCAGTTGGCCGCGCAGGACCTGGGTGTTGATGAAGAAGCCCAGCAGGCCCTGGGTTTCCAGGCGCGGGCGGTTGGCATTGGGCACGCCGATGCGGATGTCGCGCTGCCCGCTGTAGCGGTGCAGCAGGGTCTGGAACGCCGCCAGCAACAGCATGAACGGCGTGGCCTGCTGGGCCTGGGCGGTCTGGCGCACGGCCTCGCTGAGGCTCGCGCTCAGGCGCTGGCTGTGGCGCGCGGCGCTGTGACGAAGCTGGGCCGAGCGTGGGTGGTCGGTGGCCAGGCTGAGCACCGGGGCTTCGTCGGCCAGTTGCTGTTTCCAGTAGTCCAGCTGGCGCTGGCCCTCGCCCTGGGCCAGCCACTGGCGCTGCCAGCTGCCGTAGTCGGCGTACTGCAGGGCCAGCGGCGCCAGCTCCAGGTTCTGGCCCTGGGCCGCGGCGGCGTAGAGGCGCGAGAACTCGTCGATCAGCACATTCAGCGACCAGCCGTCGGCGATGATGTGGTGCAGGGTCAGCAGCAGTTGGTGTTCTTCTTCATCCAGGCGCACCAGGGTCGCCCAATACAGCGGGCCCTTCTCCAGGTCGAACTGGGTCCGGGACTCGTCTTCGCGGATCTGCTGCGCCCGGGCTTCGCGCTCGGCCGGTGGCAGGTCGCTGATATCGATCAACTGCAGGTTGAATTCGCCGGCGGCATCCACCTGTTGCAAGGCCTGGCCGTCACGCTCGAAAAAGCGCGTGCGCAGGGCTTCGTGGCGCTGGATCAGTTGCTGGAAGCTGGCGCGCAGGGCGTCTTCGTCCAGCTCGCCGCGCAGGCGCAGGCCGCCGGGAATGTTGTAGGCGCTGCTCTGCGGGTCCAGTTGCCAGGTGATCCACAGGCGGTTCTGCGCCAGGGATTGCGGCAGCGGCTGCTGGCGCGACAAGGCATTGATGCTGCCCTGGGCGACGCCGCCGTCCTGTTGCAGGCGCGCCACCGCGGCGCTGAAGGCGCCCAGGGTCGGGGCCTCGAACAGCAGGCGCAAGCTCAACTCCAGGCCCAGCTCCTGACCCAGGCGAGCCATGACCTGGGTGGCGGCAATCGAGTTGCCCCCCAGGAGGAAGAAGTGATCATCGCCAGCCACGGAAGCGCATTGCAGTTGTTCCTGCCAGATGCGCCCGATCAGGCTTTGCAGCTCGTCACTGGAGCTTTCTGCGGCGCTGGCCGTTACGCTGCCGGCCTGTGGGAACAGCGCGTAGTGATCCAGGCTGCCATCGGCTAGACGGGTACGGCAGGCAGAACGCTGCAACTTGCCGCTGGAGGTTTTCGGCAAGGCCCCGGGGTTGAGCAGCACCACCACGCTGGGCGCTTCCTGGCAGGCTTCGGCCACCGCCTGGCGGATGGCCTTGATCAGCGCTTCGGGCGGCAGGATCTTCTGCACGCTGCGGCTGATTTCCGCGGCAATGCCGATGCCTTCCTGGCCCTGCTCGGTGACCGCGAACGCCGCCACTCGGCCTTTGCGCACCACCTCCACTTCACGCTCGATGGTCTTTTCGATGTCCTGGGGATACAGGTTGTGCCCGCGCACGATCAACAGGTCCTTCAGGCGCCCGGTGATGAACAGCTCACCGTCGCGGATAAAGCCCAGGTCACCGGTGCGCAACCAGGTACGGCCGGCATGCTGAACGAAGGTCTTGGCGGTGGCTTCAGGATTGCGCCAGTAGCCATGGGCAATGCTCGGCCCGGCGGCCCAGACTTCGCCAATGCGATTATCAGGCAGTTCACTGAGTTGCTGCGGGTCCATCACCAGCACCGCGTGTTCCGGCTGGCTGAAGCCACAGCTCATCATCGCGCTGCCCTGCCCCGGCTCGGCGTGATTCTGCATCAGGGCCTGGTCGTCCAGGTGCAGGGCCGGGATACCCTGGCCGCGCACGCCACCGGCAACGAACAAGGTGGCTTCGGCCAGGCCGTAGGAGGCGAGGAAGTTGTCATCGCTGAAACCGCACGCGCTGAACTTCTCGGCGAAACGTTCCAGGGTGTCCAGGCGGATCGGTTCGGAACCCGAATAGGCCACGCGCCAGCCGCTGAGGTCGAGGCGCTCCAGGGCTGACTCGCTGACTCGCTCGCTGCACAAGCGGTAGGCGAAATCCGGGCCGCCACTGATGGTGCCGCCGTATTCACTGATGGCTTCCAGCCAGCGCACAGGTCGGGCGAGGAAATAGGCCGGCGACATCAGCACGCACGGCACGCCACTGAAGATCGGTTGCAACAGGCCGCCGATCAGGCCCATGTCGTGGTACAGCGGCAGCCAACTGACAATCACGTCGTCCGGATTGAGGTCGATGCCGAAGCCCCGGCGAATCAACAGTTCGTTGGCCACCAGGTTGCCGTGGCTGACCTGAACGCCCTTGGGCAGCGCAGTGGAACCCGAGGTGTATTGCAGGAAGGCGATGTCGTCGCCAGCAAGCGCCACGGCCTGCCAGTCCTCGGCCAACCCGGCTTCCAGGGTGTCCACGCACAGCAGTTGCGGCGCGCCTGCAGCCTTGAGTTCGTCCATCTGCAACAAAGAGTCCCGCAGCCCGGCGCTGGTCAGCAGCAGCCGAGGCTCGGCGTCGGCCATGATGGAAATCAGCCGTTCCTGGTGATGACGACGAGTGGACTCCGGCGGATAGGCCGGCACCGCAATCACCCCGGCGTACAGGCAGCCGAAAAACGCCGCGACGTAGTCCGGGCCGCTGGGGAACAGCAGCACTGCGCGATCGCCGAATTCGGCGTTGGCTTGCAGGGCTGCGGCAATGGTCCGCGCACGAAGGTCCAGATCCCGGTAACTGAGGACCACGCTCTGATCCTGCTCTTCGGCGATAAAGCGCAATGCCACTTGATCAGGTGCCAGGACTGCCCGGCGTTGAAGGGCTTGGGCCAGGGTGCTGGGGAGTTCGAACGCGTCCGTCATGGGGTTTCCTGCCAGGATTGTGCTTGCAATGGAGATCGGGCCCTGCGCTGCCCTGCCTGGCAGACCGTCGACGGATCGAAAGGTCATGCGTGGGCCATGGGCATCTGGAAGGCGCCGAGGCCGGGTCTGCTACCCGGAATCTTTCTCCAATGGGAACGGATGGCGTCTGGAAATAATTAGGTCTGCCGCCCTTCGCTGGCAAGCTTCTTCCCGATGCCCGGCGCAGCGTCGTCGCGCGTTGTCACCAAACGGGAACAGACCCTGCTGCATGCTGCCCGACAAGCCCTCCCTCGGACCGCTGATGCGCGCCCGTTCTCAATCTGTAAATCAGGAGAGCATTAGTTCTTTTTCTCAATTGACAATCATTATCATTCAGCCTAATTTGTCGCTCGATGTGTAGGACGAATCTGAGATCTCAGTAGTCCCGCTACCCTCTTTGCAACAAGGTGATTTCCATGACGGAACAAGTATCCACAAGCAGGTGCGATTCACCGTTACTTCAGGCTTTTGTCGACAACCGCCTGATCCTGGTCAAGATCGCAGCACGCATTACCGGCTGCAGGTCCAGGGCCGAAGATGTCGTCCAGGACGCCTTCTTCCGCCTGCAATCGGCACCGCAAATCACCTCGTCGTTCAAGGCGCAGCTGAGCTACCTGTTCCAGATCGTGCGCAACCTGGCCATCGACCACTACCGCAAGCAGGCGCTGGAGCAGAAGTACTCGGGCACCGAAGAGGAAGGCTTGAACGTGGTCGTCCATGGCGCCTCACCTGAAACCTCCCACATGAACTTTTCCACCCTGGAAAACATCGCCGAAGCGCTGACCGAGCTGCCCTCGCGCACTCGGTATGCCTTCGAGATGTATCGCCTGCACGGTGTCCCGCAGAAAGACATCGCCAAGGAGCTCGGTGTTTCGCCGACCCTGGTGAACTTCATGATTCGTGATGCCCTGGTGCATTGCCGCAAAGTGTCGGGCAATCGTCCCGATACCTACGCCCGTCGCTGATACGCGACCGGCACCGGGCCATCGTGGCCCGCACCACCGGGCCTGAGCTCAGCCCTCGAGCAGGCCGCTCCGGCCCAGAACCAGCAACGCCGCGCGCTTGTGCAACAGATCGAATTCCTGCTGGCAATACCGACAACGGTCATGCCCGGCACAAGCGGGCTGATGGGTAGAAATCGGTGGACGCTCGGAGCCCGGCGGATCCAGATACAGAGCATGCACCTGCGCCGACAGCCAGAATGCCAACCGGTCCTGCCGGGCTTCCTGTGCAGCCTGGGCATCGAGGACCTCGGGCGCCTGCCCCGGGAGCCGCAATGACTGGAACAGCACCTGGCGGGCAGCGATCTCGTCGATACCCAGCATCCTGCCAGCGGCGGCCGGCTCGACACTCAGCGGATTCACAAGGGCCATGGCAACAGTCACCGTTGGTTGGGCATTCAACCAAGTGACGTGAGCCGCAGGAAAAAATTTAGCCCGGCACGAAACCGGCCTGGAGTCGCCTCAAGCGTGTGGCACGACTGACACCACGATGCGGTAGGGTTCGAAGATCTTCAGCATCTGGCCATTGGCCCGCAGCCGCTGCAGGAGCCCGGCGAAGTCTTCGGCGCTGATGGGAGCCTTGGGCCGGATCAGGCTGTAGTGGTGATACACCTGGTCGATACGCTCGGACACCAGCAACCGGTCGGTGCTGTCGGCATTGCGAGACAGGAAATCACTGAGATAGGAACGGGTCACCAGGGCAATGTCCGCCCTGCCGCGCAAGACCATCAGCAGGTTGCTGTCGTGGGAATAGGTCAGCGTCGCGTTGTAGGTGTCGGTGAGGTACTTGGAGTCGGCGTTGAACTGGGCGAAAGCGTAGTGGTAACCGCTGAACAGGGCCAGGCGCTTGCCCGTGAGGTCGGCGAAGTAGTCCTGGCCACGTCCGGGCTGGCGCTGAGCGACGAAGATCTCCGCATCCTCGAGCCCCATGTCGACGCTGGTGTGCTCGATGTTCTGCCAGCCCCAGGCAGGATTCTCGAAAATGGCCATGTCCACCCGCCCCTGCTCGAAATCACGGAAGCGCCGGGGAATCGAAGTGGGCACCAGGACGAACTGGTAATCGCTCTGGGACTGGTTCAGGGCCTCCACCAACTGCGGCAGCAGGCCGGTGTCGGCGCCGGTTTCGGGACGAACGGTATACGGAGGGAAATGAGCTGCCGCGACCCGTACCAACTGGGCCGAGGAGGCCGGGCCGACCCAAAGTGTTGCCAGAGCCAGCAAAAGCGTTCGCAAGGCTGGCCGCAAAGGCAGGAACATCAAGGCAACACACCTCGGAGACAAAGAATGGGAATGCCCTAAAGCTAGGCGTTTTCCGGCGCTTCGACAATCTCGCCGGCGATAATTAATCGGCGTGTCAGCGATCCTTGAGCACCAGCAGCAAAGCCTCTTGCGCCAGTTGCTCCAGGGTCATGCTGCCCTCGGCCCGGAACCAGGTGGTCGTCCAGGACAAGGCACCGGTCAGAAAGCGTCGAGTGATGAACACATCACCCTTGATGAACCCAGCCTGCTTGGCGTCTCCAAGCACCTGTAGCCAGATCTGCTCGTAGATATCGCGCAGGGCCAGGACCGCCGCCTGCCCCTCGGCCGACAACGAGCGCCACTCATAGACCAGCACCGCCATGGCTTCGCCGCTGCCCCCCATGATCGACTGCAGCTCGCAGCGGATCAGCGCCAGCACCTGCTCGCGCACACCGTCGGCCTCGGCCAGTTCGGCGCGCATCAGGGCGGTGTTGTAGTGGATGGTTTCCTGCATCACTGCACGCAGGATGTCGTCCTTGCTCTTGAAGTGATGAAAGATGCTGCCCGACTGGATGCCCACCGCACTGGCGAGGTCGCGCACCGTGGTGCGTTCATAGCCCTTGTTGCGAAACAGGTGCGCAGCCGTGCGCAGCAGCTTGCCCCGGGCACTCTCGGGATCGGTCACTTGTCCGCTGGCGATCAGCTCGCGCACGACCTGCAAGGCTTTTTGCTCGTCCACCGCTGTTCTCCTACTTCACTTCATCGATAGCCCTGGGGCTGGCCCGGGTAAACCGGTCATGGCGCGCGCAATTTAAGCCCCTACCCGGCCCCAAGCAAGCGCTTGGGTAGAAGAATAGATCAGGTCATTTACAAACCAAGCGCTTGCTTGGTAGCCTCCGTGCAGTTCTTTTCTCGAGAGCCCCGCCATGACCAAGACTGTACGAATCGGCTGCGCCAGCGCCTTCTGGGGCGATACCAGCAGCGCTGCCGCGCAACTGGTGCAAGGTGCGAACCTGGATTACCTGGTATTCGACTACCTGGCCGAGATCACCCTCTCGATCATGGCCGGAGCCCGGATGAAAGACCCGGGAGCGGGCTACGCCACGGACTTCGTCGAAGTGCTCAGCCCCTTGCTGGCCTCGATCCATACCCAGAAGATTCGTGTCATCAGCAATGCCGGCGGGGTCAACCCGCAAGCCTGCGCCGCCGCCCTGCGCGCCGCCTGCGAAAAGGCCGGGGTGGCGCTGAAGGTCGCCGTGCTGCTGGGCGACGATCTGCAACCGCAACTCAAGGCACTGGCCAGCGCCGAAATCGTGGAAATGTTCACCGGTGCGGCGCTGCCCCCGGTGTGCGTCTCCACCAACGCCTACCTCGGCGCCCCCGGGATCGTCGCAGCGCTGGAGCTGGGGGCGGACATCGTCATCACCGGGCGCGGCGTCGACAGCGCCGTGGTCAGCGCCGCGCTGGTGCACGAGTTCGGCTGGTCCTGGCACGACTACGACCGCCTGGCCCAGGCCGCGTTGGCCGGGCATATCATCGAGTGCGGCGCACAATGCACCGGTGGCAACTTCACCGACTGGCGCGATGTGCCGGACTACGAACACATCGGCTTCCCGGTGGTGGAAGTCGCAACTGACGGCCACTTCGTGGTGAGCAAGGCGCCAGGCACCGGCGGACTGGTCAGCCCGCTGACCGTCGGCGAACAGCTGCTCTACGAAATCGGCAACCCGCAGGCCTACCTCCTGCCGGACGTGACCTGCGATTTTTCCCAGGTTCAACTGCAGCAAAAGGCCCCCGGCGAAGTCAGCGTCCAGGGCGCCAAGGGCCTGCCCCCCAGCCACCAGTACAAAGTCAGCGCCACCTACCCGGACGGTTTTCGCTGCACGGCCAGTTGCCTGCTGGCCGGTATCGACGCGGTGGCCAAGGCGCGCCGGGTCAGCCAGGCGATCATCGACAAGACCAGCGAGATGTTCAGCCAGCGCGGTTGGGGCCCCTACAGCGAAGTGAACATCGAGCTGCTGGGCAGCGAGGCCACCTACGGCCCCCACGGCCAACGCCAGGACAGCCGCGAAGTGGTGATCAAGCTCGCCGTGCGTCATCCGAACAAGGCGGCCCTGGTGCTGTTCTCCCGGGAGATCGCCCAGGCCGCCACCGGCATGGCCCCCGGGCTGACCGGCATCGTCGGCGGGCGGCCAACGGTGTACCCGGTGATCCGCCTGTTCTCCTTCCTGCTGGAGAAGGACCGCTGCCACCTGGAGGTCGACTTCGCCGGACAACGCCACGCCTGCACCCTGCCAGGGCCCGACGACCTGGACTCGGGCGCCCTGCCCGCTGCCCATTCCGTGCCCAGGCCCCAGGGCCAGGCCGATGCCAGCGTGCCCCTGGTCAAGCTGGCGGTGGCCCGCTCCGGGGACAAGGGCAACCACAGCAACATCGGGGTCATGGCCCGCCACCCCGACTACCTGCCGTGGATCGCCGAGGCCCTGACCCCCGAAGTCCTGGTGGACTGGATGAGCCATGTGCTGGACCCGGTTCATGGCCGGGTGCAGCGCTGGTACCTGCCGGGCACCCACAGCCTCAACTTCCTGCTGGAAAACGCCCTGGGCGGGGGCGGTGTCGCCAGCCTGCGCATCGACCCCCAGGGCAAGGCCTTCGCCCAGCAGTTGCTGGAAATCCAGATCCCGGTGCCCCAGCGCATCGCCGACGCCGTCAACTAAGGAGCTGCCGTGGTGTACGACTCGATCTTCAAAGCGCAATTGTTTGCCGGCCAGACCATCCTCGTCACTGGCGGCGGCAGCGGCATCGGCCGTTGCACCGCCCATGAGCTGGCGGCCCTGGGGGCCCGGGTGCTGCTGGTGGGACGCAAGGCGGAAAAACTCCAGCAAGTCGCCGGCGAAATTGCCGAGGACGGCGGCAAGGCCGACTGGCAGGCCTGCGACATCCGCGACGAGGAAGCGGTCAAGGCCCTGGTCGGCGAACTGATCGGGCGCTTTGGCCCGATCCATGGCCTGGTCAACAATGCCGGCGGCCAGTACCCGGCACCCCTGGCTTCGATCAACCAGAAGGGTTTCGAGACTGTGCTGCGCACCAACCTGGTGGGCGGCTTCCTCATGGCCCGGGAAGTGTTCAACCAGTCCATGAGCAAGCACGGCGGCAGCATCGTCAACATGCTCGCCGACATGTGGGGCGGCATGCCCGGCATGGGCCATTCCGGCGCGGCGCGCTCGGGAATGGACAACTTCACCAAGACCGCCGCCTATGAATGGGGCCATGCCGGGGTGCGGGTCAATGCCGTGGCCCCGGGCTGGATCGCCTCCAGCGGCATGGATACCTACGAGGGCGCCTTCAAGGCGGTGATCCCCACCCTGCGCGAGCATGTGCCCCTCAAGCGCATCGGCAGCGAATCGGAAGTCAGCGCGGCCATCGTGTTCCTGCTCAGCCCTGGCGCGGCCTTCATCAGCGGCAGCACCCTGCGCATCGACGGCGCCGCCAGCCTCGGCAGCCGTGCCTGGCCCCTGGGCAAGGCGCGCAACAGCCACTCCTACAACGGCTTCCATCGGGCCTACCTGCCCGATGTACTCAAGGGCGAGGAGTAAGCCATGCCGGTCATCCAATCCCAGCTCGACCCCCACAGCTCGCAGTTCGCGCAGAACCGCCAGGCCATGCTGGCCGGCCTGCAACAGCTGCGCGACATCCAGCAACACCAGTTGGACAAGGCCGCCGAGGCCCAGGCCAAGTTTGAAAAGCGCGGGCAACTGCTGCCCCGGGAGCGCCTGAACCTGCTGCTGGACCCGGGCGCGCCGTTTCTCGAACTGGCCGGCCTGGCCGGCTACAAGTTGCATGACGACAAGGACGGCAGCCAGGCCGGCGGCGGCCTGATCGCCGGCATCGGTTATGTCTGCGGGGTACGCATGCTAGTGGTGGCCAACAACAGCGCGATCAAGGGCGGCACCATTTCCCCCAGCGGCTTGTACAAATCCCTGCGCCTGCAACAGATCGCCATGGAAAACAAACTGCCGGTGGTGACCCTGGCCGAAAGCGGCGGCGCCAATCTCAACTACGCGGCGGAAATCTTCGTCGAGGGTGCGCGCAGCTTCGCCAACCAGGCACGGATGTCGGCCATGGGCCTGCCGCAGATCACCGTGGTGCATGGCTCGGCCACTGCCGGCGGCGCCTACCAGCCCGGACTCTCGGACTACGTGGTGGTGGTGCGCGGCAAGGCCAAGCTGTTTCTCGCCGGACCACCGTTGCTCAAGGCCGCCACTGGTGAGGTGGCCACCGACGAGCAGCTCGGTGGCGCCGAGATGCACGCTCAGGTTGCCGGTACCGCCGAGTACCTGGCGGAAAACGATGCCGACGGCATCCGCACCGTCCGCGAAATCGTCAGCCTGCTGCCGTGGAACGCCCAGTTGCCGCCACAGCCCCCCAGGACCTGGAGCGAGCCCTTGTACCCGGTGGAGGAACTGCTGGGCCTGATTCCCGACGACCCGAAGAAACCCTATGACGCCCGGGAGATCGTCGCGCGCCTGGCGGACGGATCGCAGTTCCTGGAGTTCAAGGGCGAGTTCGATGCCCAGACCCTCTGCGGCCACCTGCAGGTCCAGGGCCGGCCCTGCGGTTTCATCGGCAACAACGGTCCGATCACCCCCCAGGGCGCGAGCAAGGCCGCGCAGTTCATCCAGCTCTGCGACCAGAGCCAGACGCCGCTGCTGTTCTTCCACAACACCACCGGTTTCATGGTCGGCACCGAATCCGAGCAGCAGGGGGTGATCAAGCACGGCTCCAAGCTGATCCAGGCGGTGGCCAACGCCCGGGTGCCGAAGCTGACGATCGTGGTCGGCGGCTCCTATGGTGCCGGCAACTATGCAATGTGCGGCCGCGGCCTGGACCCGCGCTTCATCTTCGCCTGGCCCAACAGCCGTACCGCGGTGATGGGCGGTGCCCAGGCCGGCAAGGTGCTGCGCATCGTCACCGAGGCCAAGCACGCCAAGAACGGCCAGGAGGCCGACCCGAAGATGCTCGACATGCTGGAGCAGGTGACCGCGCAGAAGCTCGACAGCCAGTCCACGGCACTGTACGGCAGCGCCAACCTGTGGGACGACGGCCTGATCGATCCGCGCGATACCCGCACCTTGCTGGGCTTGCTGCTGGACATCTGCCACGAGGCCCAGGTTCGCCCGCTGCAGCCCAACAGCTTTGGCGTGGCGCGGTTCTGATCGCGCCGAACAGCCCGCAGGTGCGGGACAAAAAGATCCGCTGGTGACGCCACTCAACTTGAGAAGGACAACAACAATGATCTTCACCCAGGAACACGAAGAACTGCGGCGCACGGTGCGCAACTTTGTCGAGCGCGAGATCAACCCCCATGTCGAGGAATGGGAGAAAGCCGGGCGCTTTCCCATCCACGAGATCTTCCGCAAGGCCGGCGAACTGGGGCTGCTGGGCATTTCCAAGCCGGAAAAATTCGGCGGCATGAGCCTGGACTACAGCTACTCGATCGTGGCGGCCGAGGAGTTCGGCACCATCCATTGTGGCGGCATTCCCATGTCCATCGGCGTGCAGACCGACATGTGCACCCCGGCCCTGGCGCGTTTCGGCTCCGACGAACTGCGCGACGAGTTCCTGCGCCCGGCCATCAGCGGCGAGCAGGTGGGTTGCATCGGCGTCTCCGAAGTCGGGGCCGGCTCCGATGTCGCCGGGCTCAAGACCCACGCCCGCAAGGACGGCGACGACTACGTGATCAACGGCAGCAAGATGTGGATCACCAACTCACCCAGCGCCGACTTCATCTGCCTGCTGGCCAATACCTCGGACGACAAGCCCCACGTCAACAAGTCGCTGATCATGGTGCCGATGAACACCCCGGGCATCAGCCTCAGCTCTAGCCTGGACAAGCTCGGCATGCGCAGTTCGGAAACCGCCCAGGTGTTCTTCGATAACGTGCGGGTGCCCCAGCGCAACCGCATCGGCCATGAAGGCGCCGGTTTCATGATGCAGATGCTGCAGTTCCAGGAAGAGCGGCTGTTCGGTGCGGCGAACATGATCAAGGGCCTGGAATACTGCGTCGACAGCACCATCGAGTACTGCAAGGAACGCAAGACCTTCGGCAACCCGTTGATCGACAACCAGGTGATCCACTTCCGCCTGGCCGAGCTGTCCACCGAGATCGAGTGCCTGCGGGCCCTGGTGTACCAGGCCACCGAGCAGTACGTGCGTGGCCAGGACGTGACCCGCCTGGCTTCCATGGCCAAGCTCAAGGCCGGTCGGCTGGGCCGCGAGGTCAGCGACAGTTGCCTGCAATACTGGGGTGGCATGGGCTTCATGTGGGACAACCCGGTGGCGCGGGCCTACCGCGATGTACGCCTGGTGTCCATCGGTGGTGGCGCCGACGAGATCATGCTGGGGATCATCTGCAAACTCATGGGCATCCTGCCCGGGAAGAAAAAATGAGCCCGCTGCCGACCTGCCGGACGCTGTTGCTGGAGTCACGCGGCGGCGTGCTGTTCATCACCCTCAACCGCCCCGAGTGCCGCAACGCCATGAGCCTTGAAATGGTGGCGGAATTGCGCACGGTACTGGCCGTCGTGAACGAGCGACGCAGCATTCGGGCCCTGGTGCTGCAGGGCACCGAAGGCCACTTCTGCGCTGGCGGCGACCTCAAGGACATGGCCGGAGCCCGGGCCCGGGGTGCCGCGGCCTACCGGGAATTGAACCGGGCCTTCGGGGCGTTGCTGGAAGAGGCGCAGAAAGTCCCCCAGGTCCTGATCTGCCTGCTGCAGGGCGCAGTACTGGGCGGTGGTTTCGGACTGGCCTGCGTCAGCGACATTGCCATCGCCGAACACTCGGCGCAGTTCGGCATGCCGGAAACCAGTCTCGGCCTGCTGCCGGCACAGATCGCTCCGTTCGTGGTCCGGCGCATCGGCCTGACCCAGGCCCGGCGCCTGGCCTTGACCGCCGCCAGATTCGACGGCGAACAGGCCCGGCAGCTGGGCCTGGTGCACTTCGTCGAGAACGATGCCAAGGCCTTGCAGGAGCGCCTGGAGCAACAACTGGCCCAGGTCCTGCGTTGCGCGCCCGCCGCCAACGCCCAGACCAAGGCCCTGCTCCTGGCCAGCGTCGATCAGCCCCTGGGCCCGCTGCTGGACCAGGCCGCCGACGATTTCGCCCAGGCGGTCAGCGCAGAGGAAGGCCTCGAAGGCACCTTGGCCTTTGTACAGAAACGCAAACCGTCCTGGGCCGGCTGACGCCCCTACAGATACAGGAAGCCTACGATGCCCGCGTTCACCAAGATCCTGATCGCCAATCGCGGCGAAATCGCCTGCCGGATCCAGCGCACCGCCCAGCAATTGGGCTATCGCACTGTTGCCGTGTTCAGCGACGCCGACGCCGATGCCCCCCATGTGCGCATGGCGGACGAAGCCGTGCGCATAGGTCCCGCTCCGGTCCAGCAGTCCTACCTGGACAGCGCCGCGATCCTCGATGCCGCACAACGCAGCGGGGCCGATGCGCTCCACCCCGGCTACGGCTTCCTCTCGGAAAACGCCGAGTTCGCTGCGGCCTGCGAAGCCGCTGGCATCACC
Source organism: Pseudomonas sp. L5B5 (assembly GCF_020520285.1). Classification (NCBI taxonomy): domain Bacteria; kingdom Pseudomonadati; phylum Pseudomonadota; class Gammaproteobacteria; order Pseudomonadales; family Pseudomonadaceae; genus Pseudomonas; species Pseudomonas sp. L5B5. The sequence continues at coordinate 6,271,212 of NZ_CP084742.1, read as the reverse complement.
TTCATAGGCCCCAGCGCTGCGGCCATCGAGCTGATGGGCAGCAAGCGCCGCTCGAAGATCGCCATGCTCGCAGCTGGCGTGCCCTGCATCCAGGGTTACCAGGGCGAAGAGCAGGACGATGCCACCTTGCAGCGCGAGGCCCAGCGCATCGGCTATCCCCTGATGATCAAGGCCAGTGCCGGTGGCGGCGGCCGCGGCATGCGCCTGGTACAGGAACCCGGACAACTGCTGGAGCAGATTCGCACCGCGCGCTCGGAGGCCTTGCATGCCTTCGCCAGCAACGAGCTGATCCTGGAACAGGCGCTGCTCGAACCGCGTCATGTGGAGATCCAGGTGTTCGGCGACCATCACGGGCAGTTGATCTACCTGGGCGAGCGCGACTGCTCGATCCAGCGTCGCCACCAGAAAGTCATCGAGGAAGCGCCCTGCCCGGTCATGACCCAAGAACTGCGCCAGGCCATGGGTGAAGCGGCGCTGAAGGCCGGGCGCGCCGTGGACTACGTCGGCGCCGGCACCGTGGAGTTCTTGCTCGATGCCCGAGGGCAATTCTATTTCCTGGAAATGAATACGCGCCTGCAGGTGGAGCACCCGGTCACCGAGCTGGTCACCGGCCTGGACCTGGTGGCGCTGCAACTGCAGGTGGCCGCCGGCGAGCCACTGCCGCTGAAGCAGGAGCAAGTGCGTTTGTCCGGCCACGCCATCGAAGTGCGCCTGTATGCCGAAGACCCGGCCCAGGGCTTTCTGCCACAGACCGGCCAGGTATTGCGCTGGGAGCCGGCACCGGGCATCCGCACCGATCATGGCTTGCAGGAAGGCCAGCACGTCAGCCCCTTCTACGATCCGATGCTGGGCAAGCTGATCGCCCATGGCGCCACCCGCGAGGAAGCCCGGCGCAAGCTGTTGCGCGGGGTCGAGGATTGCGTGCTGCTGGGGCTGGAAAGCAATCGCCGGCTGCTGGCCAACCTGCTGGGGCACCCGGTATTCGCCAGTGGTCGCTTCAGCACCGCTTTCATCGCCGAGCACTTTGCCCAGGATCCCAGCCTGCGGCCCCTGCTACCCGACCACGACATGCTGGCCATTGCCGCCACGCTGTTCTATCACCACAGCGCCACCGCCCATTGCGAACCACTGGCGGCCTGGCGCAACAATGCCGGCATCCCTCTGCACTATCGTCTGGGCCTGGACCAACAGCAGTGGTCACTGCAACTGAGCCCGGGAGCGGCAGGCCAGGTGCAGGTCCGCCAGGCAGAACAGGTACAGGAGCTGAAGATCTGCAGCGCCGACGGTCGCCAGGCAACCCTGGAGGTTGGCGGCATTCGCCGGCGCTACGCCTATCACCTGGAGAACGGCGAACTCTGGTTGCACAGCCGCCAGGGCAGCCTGCACCTGCAGGACCGTACCCTGGCCCCGGTGCAGGGCCAGTTGGGGACCCATTCGGGAACGCTCAAGGCCCCCATGGATGGCGCCATCGTCGACGTGCTGGTCAGCGAAGGCATGCCCGTCAGCAAGGGCCAACTGCTGCTGGTGCTGGAGGCGATGAAAATGGAGCATCCGCTCAAGGCCGGGATCGACGGGGTGATCACCCGGGTCCAGGTCAATCTCGGCGACCAGGTGAAGAACCGCCAGGTGCTGCTGGAAGTGGAATAGACCGCCAGGTTCGCATCGATGCCCGCCGGACGGCATCCCGCCCGGCGCTCCCCACTAGGCGGATGCCCCGGCTTTGGCTACGCTCAAGCGTCATCGAGATGGTTGAAGGCTGGAATTTGTGATGCCCCACTGGCTGGTAATAGATCTGGAAGCCACGACGGATGAAGGGGGCTGGCCGGTTAGCGAGATGGAAATCATCGAAATCGGCGCCACTCTGGTCAACCGCGAGGGTCGGGAACAGGACCACTTCCAGCGTTTCATCCGCCCGCTGCGGCGCCCGATGCTGACGCCGTTCTGCCGCGAACTGACTCACATCACCCAGGCCAATATCGACTGCGCCGCCCCCTTGAGCGAGGTCTGGCCCTTGTTCGAGCGCTGGCTCAGCCAGCATCAACCGCGCCTGGAAGGCTGGGCGAGCTGGGGCGACTACGACCGCAAGCAACTGCAACTGGAATGGCACAACCACCAATTGCACAGCCTGCTCAACGATGTCCCGCACATGAATCTCAAACAGCGTTTCGCCAAGGCCCGGCGCCTGGAGCGGCCCCTGGGCCTGAATGCAGCCCTGCAACTGGCCGGCATGCAATTCAATGGCCAGCAGCATCGAGCCCTGGAAGATGCGCGCAATACCGCGCGCCTGTTACCGCTGACTCTTCCCTGATGGCGACAGGTGACGGCCCTTCGGGCCTTGTGCATACTGGCCGCCCCTTTTTGACCCTTTCTTGAGGAACGCCCATGTTTAAAGTCAACGAGTACTTCGACGGCACCGTCAAGTCGATTGCCTTCGGCACGGCCGAAGGCCCCGCGACCATTGGCGTCATGGCGGCGGGCGAATACGAGTTCGGCACCGCGCAACGGGAAATCATGCATGTGGTTTCCGGCGCGCTGACCGTCAAGCTGCCAGGCAGCGAGGAATGGCAGACCTTCGCTACCGGCAGCCACTTCAACGTTCCGGCCAACAGCAAGTTCCAGTTGAAGGTCGCGGTGGACACCGCCTACCTGTGCGAGTACCGCGGCTGATCTGCCAGTCGGATTTCATCCGCGCACAAAAAATGCCCGCCCCCAAAAGGAGGCGGGCATTTTTTTGCCTCGCCAGTGCTACTCGAGGACAGTGACCGGCATGCCCACCTGCAACTGACCATTGCCGTCGTTGACCAGGTTCTGGCCGAACATCGCCCCGTCTTCCCGGGTACGGTACTTCTGCAAGGTTGCCAGGGGCTCGCGGTCGGCGCTGCGCTCGCCCGTCCTGGGGTCGATGGTGGTGAGAATGCAGCGCGCGCATGACTTGACCACGCGAAACTCGACATCACCGATACGCACCCGCTTCCAGCTGTCCTCGGCGAACGCTTCGCTGCCCTCGACCACGAGGTTGGGTCTGAATCGCAGCATTTCCAGGGGCCGTCCCACCCGGCCAGCCAGGTCGTCCAGGGAGGCCTGGCCGATCAGCAGCAAGGGAAAACCGTCGGCGAACGCCACCTGGTCATCATCCTTGCCATAACCGGCAGCGGTGGTCCGTGCCCGCTCCGGCGGCACCTGCACCAGGCGGGTGGGTTTGCCGATGAACTCGCTGACCCAGGCAGCGGCTTCGTCGCCGGCATCGGGAACCCGCAGGGTGTCCTGCCAGATCGTCACGCCTCGCAGGGCTGCCTCGCCATCCGGAACCGCTACATCCAGCGGCAAGAAACCCGGAGCGCTCAGGGTCAGGCCGCCTTGGGCGTTCCACAGGGCCGAGAGCTGGCTCATCCGTCCCACGGCGCGCTGGGTCAGAAAGCGCCCGCTGGCTTCATCCACCAGCATCCAGCGGCGATCGCCCTCGAGACCGAGCTTGTCCAGGCTGATCTGCTGCAGGGTTTCGCCCTTGCCGGATTTCAACGGATATCGATAAAGCGCGCTAAGACGCATGTCCTGCTCCCTCCTGGGAAAACCCCCACCCTATACCAGCGCCCCGGTGAAACAAAGGACCGCGAGGCCGACAGGCAGAGTCAGGCGCTGACCTCATCCAGCAGCAGGCGCTGGCGGACCACATCCACCAGTTTGTCGGGCTGGAACTTGGAGAGGAAGTTGTCGCAACCGACCTTCTTGACCATGGATTCGTTGAAACTGCCCGACAACGAGGTATGCAGCACCACGTAGAGACCGCGCAGGCGTGGGTCATTGCGGATCTCGGTGGTCAGGCGATAGCCGTCCATTTCCGGCATCTCGGCATCGGTGAACACCATCAGCAGCTTCTCGGTCATGTCGACCCCGGTATCGGCCCAGGCCTTGAGCATGTTCAAGGCCTTGAGGCCATCGCTGGCGATGTGCATCTTCACCCCCAACTGACCCAGGGTGTCGCGCAACTGCGACAGGGCCACGTTGGAGTCGTCCACCAGCAATACCTCGCGGTCACGGGCGCGAGCCAGCAGCGGGTCGTCGAGCTTGTCACGGGAAACCTTGGCGTTGTAGGGCACGATCTCGGCCAGCACCTTCTCGACATCGATGATTTCCACCAGTTGGTCATCGACCTTGCTGATGGCGGTCAGGTAATGCTGGCGACCGGCGCTGGTCGGCGGCGGCATGATGGCTTCCCAGTTCATGTTGACGATGCGATCCACACCACCGACCAGGAATGCCTGCACCGACCGGTTGTATTCGGTGACGATGATGGTGCTGTTGGGCCCCGGCACCAGCGGCCGCATGCCGATGGCCTGGGACAGGTCGATCACCGGCAGGGTCTGGCCACGCAGGTTGACCACGCCGCAGACGAAGGGGTGGCGCTGGGGCATCAGGGTCAGTTTCGGCAGTTGCAGGACTTCCTGAACCTTGAAGACGTTGATCGCGAACAGCTGTCGACCGGCCAGGCGGAACATGAGGATTTCCAGGCGATTCTCACCCACCAGTTGCGTGCGTTGATCTACCGTGTCGAGAATGCCGGCCATTAATGACTCCTGGGCTGTGCTGATGAATTCACTAAAGACTGATATCGGCCAGGTGCGCCGTATCTTGACCCGTATGCAAATTGCCATACAAAGCCATTGATGTCACATTAACATCATGCTTTACTGAAGTGGTCAATTCAGCAGCATGCCTGCTGCGCCGCCGAGACCTCTATCTCGGTGGAAGGTTCCCGTGCCTAGGGGATTCCCCTATCAACAATCAGGACCAGCCTGATATTCGCAATATCCAATAGCCATTAATGTGACGCCATTCTCACTGCATGAATGGAGTCAGGCTTTTGTTTTTAATCGCAGAAGGGTGGCCCGGCCCCCTTTCAAGCCTAAAGCCCCCCGTTCACACAGTCCCGGCACCCATGCGCTGCCTCGCTGCGGGCGGTATCCGGCTACCAGCGGCAAACGATGAAACACGCTCATCGCGCCAGGTTGCGACTACTGAAAAAACGCCAGACTTGTCTACTACTCAAACTCCCAAAACACCTTCCAACTTGAAACCGTTCAGCCAACGCCCTATCCCGCCATCGGAAACGAAGTCATGGAGATAAGCATGCTAAAGGACGGCCATGAGTGCACGACCCCTCTGCCCGAATTCCTGCTTGAAGCCCAGACCCTGCTGGCAAAATCGGAAGACTGCCTGAGCCATCTGCACCTGATCAGGAACGACGACGAAGCCATCAGTTGCCTGCTCGTCACCCTGCAGCGCCTGGCTCAGTGCGCGGCCCGTCACGCCATCAGCCCACTCTCGGAATTTTCCCTGCACATCCACGGCCTGCTCAAGGGCACGCATCACCCGCTGGATCTCAACGACCAGGTCCTCGAGGCCCTCAAGAGCTGCCTGACGCTGATGGCCTGGCAACTGGAACTGATCGACCCGCGCGATGGCCAGCTCAACATGGATGACAGTGAGCAGGTCATGCTGATCGAGGAACTGAGCGACCAGGTTTCGCAAAACTGCACCTGCGCACTCCCCTCTTGCAGACACTGAAGTTGCACTAATCAAACAGGTGCCGGATAGAACATCGGCAACGATAGCCAGGCCCCATAAGATAAATAAGTAGGCGGCTAACTATCCAAACCACTGTCGTTATTGAACAGCCCATACCCAAGAACGACATCGACCGCCGAAATAGTTCCAACTTTCGTCCAAGCCGGCACTCATGGTTCCGGGACTTGCGCGTGCCTGGCGGAGCGAATTGCACCCCGGATTCATTGCCCTTGATACTCCCCTGGCAACCCGGGACAGCAGCAATTAACCCCTGCTTTCCTGACCTCCGGGACATATATGCCTAGGCGCATTAACGCGACCGACGGTATCTTCGGTGGTATTATGTGGCGCACTAATGGACATACTTAATGGCACATTGACTCCAATATAGACAATCACTACAAAGCCTGTAGCAGAGATACAGGCAGAGTTGATTGAAATCGGACATTCAATCAGTACCGTTTCTCAAACAAGCCTGGTCATCGACCCGTGACCAGCCTCCTCGCAGCGAACATTCATTGGCTCCATCCGCTATGTACGCCAGCCTCAAGTCACTCCTTTCCTGGCCTCCCACCCGTGATCACCTGCGCTGGCTCAGCCTGTTGCTGTGCTCCTGCTCGGCAGTGGGCACGGTCCTGGTCTATTGCCTGGGTCACTCCCTGCCCCTGACCCTGGTGGTCCTCAACGTGGCAGCACTGGCCTGCATCTGGGTGCAATACGGCTACTCGCGCAAGTCCATTCGCTTCCAGCCCCAGGAACTCGCCGAGCGCCTGCTGCAGGTCAAGGAAAACGAACGCCACCGACTCAGCCGCGAACTGCACGACGACATCGGCCAGTTGCTGACTGCCGCCAAGTTGCAGGCTGACTGGCTCAAGCGCCGCCAGCCAGAAGACCTGCAGGAACATTTCGCAGTACTCGGCACCACACTGGAAGAAACCCTGACCAAAGTGCGCGACGTTTCCGCCATTCTCAATCCCCGGCAACTCACCAGCCTGGGCCTGGAAGCCAGCCTGCGCGCGCACTTGCTCAAGACCCTGGAAAACACCTCGGTGCACTGGAGCCTGGAATGCCACCAGCGCCTGGCGGGCATTCCCGAGGAAATGGCCGTCGCCGCGTTCCGCATCACCCAGGAAGCGGTGACCAACATGCTTCGGCATGCCCGGGCGACCAACCTGCTGGTGCGCCTGCAACGCCTGCCCGAAGGCTTGTCGCTATTCATCAGCGATGACGGCCAGGGGTTCTCCCCGGCCGCCAACCCCGGTGCACAGGGGCAGCGCGGCATGGCCGGGATGCAGGAGCGGATCAGCCAGCTGGGCGGTTTCCTCAAGGTCACTAGCGAGACCGACCAGGGCACCCAGATCGAAGCACTCTTTCCCTGGGCCCCTCGCACTCTGGAGCGGGCCAGCACGAATAAGGCTCTACCTTGACCTGTAACTTACTGTTGGTGGATGACCACTCGCTCATCAGGGCTGGCGTGCGCGCCCTGGTCATGGACATTCCCGGATACGCGGTGATCGGTGAAGCCGATGATGGCGCGCACCTGCTGGAAATGGTCGAAAGGCTGCATCCGGACATCGTCCTGCTGGACCTGTCGATGAAACACACTGGCGGCCTGGATGCCCTGCGTCGGCTCAAGGCAAGCCATCCGTGCAGCAAGGTCCTGATCCTGTCGATGCACACCGATCCGACGCTGATCATGCAGGCGCTGGAGTCCGGCGCCCACGGCTACTTGCTCAAGGACACCACCGCCACCGAACTGGAACACGCTCTCGAAGCATTGCGCAACGACGAACGCTACCTGAGCCCGGCCATCGCCCATACCGTCATCACCCAGGCCCTGACCCGCAGCCAGAAGAACCAGCCGCCACCGGTGGACAGCCACAACCTGACGGCACGCCAGCTGGAGATCCTGCGCCTGATCGTGCGCGGCAAGTCCACCCGGGAAATCGCCCAGGGGCTGGGCCTGAGCATCAAGACGGTGGAGACCCACCGGTCGCAGATCATGAAACGCCTGCAGATCTTCGACGTCGCCGGGCTGGTGCTGTTCGCCGTGCGCGAACGCATCATCAGCCTCGACGACTGACTCAGTGGGCGCCACCCAACAGGGGTGAATCGGCCGGCAGGTGCACCTGCAAGGCCGCGGGCCGCACGGCAAAACGCAACCGGTCGCCTTGCAGCGGCTCACCGTCGAGATTGATATCCAGCCCCCGCGAAGCCTTGATCTCGACCCAGGGCAAGCGGGTGCGAATGAACAGATTGTCGATGCCCATCCCCCCGGCCAGCAAGTTCTTCAACGTCCCCATCAGTTCCTGGGGTGCCGGCAGGATGCTGACATCCAGTAGACCATCGTCCGCCAGGGCCTGGGGACACAACTCATGCCCGCCACCCGCCTGGCGCCCGTTGCCGATGCCCAGGGCCAGCAGCTCGCCATGCCAATGGAAGTCCGGCCCCTGCAACTCGCCATAGGCAGCGCTCAGCTCGGCAAACCGCGACAACCCGGTGAACAGGTAGGCAACGCCGCCCAGGACCTTCTTCAAGTCTTCCGAGGTATTGGCAGTGACCTGGCTGCCGAAACCGCCGGTGGCCATGTTGAGGAAGACTTCCCCGTCCACCTCTCCCAAGTCGATCGGCCGGGCCGGCACTTCCAGCAATTCCAGGGCCGCCGCCGGCTCCAATGGCACCCCGGCAGCCCGGGCGAAGTCATTGGCGGTGCCCAGGGGCAGCAATACCAGGCTGCACGGGCTCCCGGCATCGGCCAGGGCCTGGGCGACATCCCGTAGCGTGCCGTCACCACCACCGGCGATCAGTCGCCGGTAGCCTGCAGCCAGCGCCTCGCCCACCAGGCGCTGGGCATCCCCCGCCTCCCAGGTCAGGCGCACCGCCAGCTCCCAACCGGCAGCCCGTCGGGCTTCGACCGCTGCCCGCACTTGCTCGTTGAGGGCCTGCTTGCCATGCAGTATCAAAAGTGCCTTGCGCTCACTCATCGCCACGACTCCCATCGTTCAGTGTTCCCTGATGGATGTTGACCTCGCCCCGCCAGGAAAAAGTCTGCCGGATCGAATTATTTTTCTCCTCCGCAACCCGCCTGGCACGCCCGCCCCAGGGGCCGGCAGGGGATTAAAGGTACAGGGCAAAAGATCTTTCATCGCCGCCCGGCTTTCGGCTCGCCAGTCGCTGTTTCATGAGCTTTACTCAGCCAAGTCGTTTAGAGGAGCAAGCACAGCCGTCGGGTCGATCGGTGCTAGGAGCCCAACCCGCATAGGTGCGCACTGGCTTGCCCAATGGATACCGATTGATGCCAGGGAAGGTTGGCCTGGTTTCGCGCGGTGCCGGGACTGTGCGATGTGAAGGTGCATTTGTTGACCGGTGTCCGATCTTTCCAGGTCCCGGTTTGCCTCGGATCCAGGGAATTGATCTTATGCGGTTGCAACCTGTAGACAGCCTGTTACTGACTCGGCCGAGCATGGTCGAGTACTTTCTGTTCGGCATCCGCGTGGTCCATGGTCTGACCGCGATCCTTCCCGGGCTCCTGCTTCTGCTGCTGGCGAACCCCGAGTATCCGGCACTCAAGAACGACCTGACCATCCTGGTGTTCTTCAGCATCATCAGCGTGCTGATTTTCCAAGCGCTGGGGGTCTATGCCGAATCCATCTTCAGCAACCAGTTGCGTTTCCAGCTGACCCTGTTCGCCTGGTCGGCATCCTTTTGCGTGCTGCTGTTCATGCACTACTCGATGCAGATGTTCAGCGCCATCGACAATCGTGGGCTGCTGGCCTGGTTCTTCGGCAGTTTCGTGCTCTTCGGCATCGAGCGCCTGATCCTCCTGACCCTGTTCCAGCAACTGATGCAGCGTGGCGTGTTCCTGCAGAACGCAGTCATCCTGGGCGCCACGGAGAACGGCCAGCGTTTGGCCGAATACCTGGCCCAGCACCAGGATATTCGCTCCGGAGTCACGGGCTTCATCGACGACCGTATCGGTCGCCTGCCCAAAGTCCTGTGCAACCTGCCGTTGCTGGGCAATTCCAGTGACCTGGAGCGGCTGATTCGCGAGGAAAAGGTCACCCAGGTCCTGGTAGCTCTGCCCTGGTCGGCAGAAAACCGCATGGCCTACGTGATCCGGGAACTGCGCAGGTTGCCGGTGAACGTGTTGCTGGTGCCCGACATGGTGGCCTTCCGGCACGCCCACAACCGCATCACCGAAGTGGCCAACCTGCCGATGTTCAACGCCTCCGAAGTGCCGCTGCGGGGCTGGTCGCCATTCTTCAAGCGCATGGAGGACATGATCCTCTCGAGCATCGCTCTGGTGTTGCTGTCTCCGATCATGCTGATGGTGGCCCTGGCCATCAAGATCGACTCCAGGGGCCCGGTGCTGTTCAAGCAGAAGCGCTACGGCTACAACAACCGCCTGATCCAGGTCTACAAGTTCCGCTCCATGCACCAGCACCTGAGCGATGCCAACGCCGAGAAGCAGACCACCCGCGGCGACCCGCGCATCACCCGAATCGGACGTTTCATCCGCAAGACCAGCCTCGACGAGCTGCCACAGCTGTTCAACGTGCTGGGCGGCAGCATGTCCATGGTCGGTCCGCGCCCCCACGCCACGGCCACCAAGGCGGCCGGCATTCTCTTCGAGGAGGCGGTCAAGGAATACACCTCGCGCCACCGGGTCAAGCCGGGGATCACCGGACTCGCGCAAATCAACGGTTACCGGGGCGAAACCGATACCCTGGAGAAAATCGAAAAACGTGTCGAATTCGACCTGGAATACATTGAAAACTGGTCGGTCTGGTTCGACCTGTACATTCTGTTCCGCACCGTTCCCTCAGTGATCATGACCCGCGAGGCCTTCTGAATGAGCACACTCATTCCCTGCATCATCGCTGGCGGTGCCGGCACCCGTCTGTGGCCGGTATCCCGCGAGGCGATGCCCAAACCCTTCATGCGCCTGCCCGATGGCGAAAACCTGCTGCAGAAGACTTTCGTACGGGCCACGGCCCTGAACGATGTCGGTCGCCTGCTGACGGTGACCAACCGCGAAGTGTTCTTCCGCACCCTGGACGACTACCGGCTGCTGAACAAGCAGCGGATCGACCTGGACTTCATCCTCGAGCCCTCCGGACGCAACACCGCGCCGGCCATCGCCGCCGCCGCCCTGCACGTCAGTCGGCTGTACGGCGAGGATGCACAACTGCTGGTACTGCCAGCCGACCACCTGATCAAGGATCTGGACGCCTTCATCGCCGCCGTAGACAGCGCCCGGCACCTGGCCGACCGGGGGTGGCTGGTGGCCTTCGGCATCGTGCCGACCCACGCCGAGACCGGCTTTGGCTACATCGAGAAAGGCAAGGGCCTGAATAAAGACGGTTTCCAGGTCAACCGTTTCGTCGAAAAACCCGACGCCGCCACCGCCCAGCGCTACGTCGACGGCGGCCAGCACCTGTGGAATGGCGGCATGTTCTGCATGCGCGTCGATGCCATCCTCCAGGAACTGCGCGAATGGGTTCCCGAGGTCATCAACGCGGTCGAGCGCTGCCTGGAGCTGAGCCACCGCAAGGAGGGCAAGCACGAACTGCAAGTGGAACTGGACGGCGACAGCTTCGCCCAGGCCCCGGACATTTCCATCGACTACGCGGTGATGGAACGCTCGAAAAAAGTCGCAGTGGTGCCCTGCCAGCTCGGCTGGAGCGACATCGGCTCATGGCAGGCGATGCGCGAACTGACCCCCGCGGACGAACACGGCAACCAATGCAACGGCGAGACCGTGCTGCACGACGTCAGCAACTGCTACATCGACTCGCGCAAGCGCCTGGTGGGTGCGGTCGGCCTGAACGACCTGATCATCATCGACACCGCCGATGCCTTGCTGGTCGCCGATGGCAAGCGCAGCCAGGATGTCAAGCTGATCGCCCAGGAACTCAAGCGCCTGGGCCACGATGCCTACAAGCTGCATCGCACGGTGACCCGCCCCTGGGGCACCTACACCGTGCTGGAGGAAAGACCGCGCTTCAAGATCAAGCGCATCATGGTCAAGCCCAACGCATCCCTGTCGCTGCAGATGCACCACCACCGCAGCGAACACTGGATCGTCGTCAGCGGCATGGCCCGGGTGACCAATGGCGAAGACGAGTTCCTGCTCAACACCAACGAGTCGACCTTCATCAAGCCTGGTCGTACCCATCGCCTAGTCAATCCCGGGGTGATCGACCTCGTGATGATCGAGGTGCAAAGTGGGGAATACCTCGGCGAGGACGATATCGTGCGCTTCAACGATATTTACGGACGGGCACCCGCTGAGACCGCCAAGACCTGAGACCACGCTCCACGCCCCAATCTGGCCCGACAGGGAGTTGTGACTATGTACGCCAGGAAGACCGCTCGATGAAAAGACTGCTGCTGATTTCCAGTATTCTCATGCTGTGCGCCTGCTCCATACCGGCGAAAGTGGAGCTGCCCCCCGGACAGGACCTCAAGGAAGGCCACCGTGCCGGCGAGGCCCTGGCCGGCAAGCCGTTGCCGCCACAGCGAATTCGTCCGGGAGATACGCTGCGCATCGTGCGCAACACCGGTGAGGCACCGTCGATCTCGGCGTTCACCGCCAACTCGATCTACGAGCTGACGCTGTTCACCGTGCTCAACGACGGCACCTTCTCCTATCCCTATGCCGGCCAGGTCAAGGCGGCGGGGCTCACGCCGCAGCAACTGACCCAGGTCCTGGAAAACAAGCTGAAGAACATCTACCAGGACTCGGCGCTGACCGTGAACATCAACCAGGCGCCGGGCAACACGGTGTTCGTCGGCGGTTCGGTGCGCAACCCGGCCTCCCTGCCCGTCACCGTGACCACCACCCTGGAGCAGGCCATCGTCGGTGCCGGCGGGCTGCTGTCAGTGGGCGACAGCCGCAACATCGCCCTGCTGCGCGAAGGCGAGGACGGGCGTTACAAGACGTACTTCTTCGACTACCGCAAGTTCATGATCGCCGGTAATGCCGGGGCCTCACCGGTGCTGCTGCAACGTGGTGACGTGGTGTTCGTGCCCAAGTCCAGTGTCGGCAATGGCATCGAATGGGTGGATGTGTACCTCAACCAGCTGATCCCGTTCACCAAGTCGATCGGTATCGGAGCCAGCTACGAAATCAACCGCCGATCCAATTGATCGCCAAGGACTGCCCATATGATCAATATCCGTTCCTTTCGCGATTTGCTGCGGCTGTTCTTCATCTTCAAGCGCGAGGTCAAGATCACCGTCCTGGTAACGTTCATCATCATCGTGCTGGGCGCCTTCCTGCTGCCCAACCGCTTCGAGTCCACGGCCCTGCTGCTGGTCAAGCCGGGGCGCGATACCAGCACCTTGCCGATCGAGATCGCCGATCGCCAGGCGGTGGTGATCCCCAGTGCCCAGCGTGACCCGATCCTCGACGAGGAACGCATCCTCAGCGGGGCGCCCATCGCCCGCAAGGTGGCGCAGCAGTACCTCGACGACCTGTCCCGGCAACCGCAGCCCGGTGGCGTACTGGGCAGCATCAAGAATGCCGTCAAGGGCGCAGTGGAAGGCATCGTCGACCTGCTTCGCGGGCTCCTGCAACTGGTGGGCCTGGTGGAGAAACAGACCCCGGTCGAACGCCTGACCGAGCGCATGCTGAAGAACTTCAGCGTCACCCACGCGGCCGGCTCCTCGGTGATCGAAGTCAGCTTCGTCTGGAACGACCCCGAAGTGGCCCAGACGGTGGTCAAGAGCTGGATCGAGCAGTACCAGCAGGAACGCGCGCAGACCCTGGGACGCAAGAGCCTGTACGCCTTCTATGAAACCGAAAGCACCAATACCAACCAGCGCATCCTCGGCTACAAGACTCAGATCACCGACTACCTCAATCAACTGGGGGCCGTGAGCATCGACGAGCGCTTGAACGACATCTCGCGCAACCTCAACAACTTGCGCGGCGAACACCTCAATACCACCCGTGCAGTGGCCTCGACCAAAAGCGGCCTGGACACCATCCAGCAGCAGCTCAACAGCATGCGCAAAGAGATCAGCATCGGTCGCCAGATGAGCCTCAACCCCGACCGCCAGGACCTGCAACAGCGGATCAACGCCAAGCAGATCGAGCGCCAGGAAATGCTCCGCACCTTCAAGGAGGGCGCGCCACCGGTGCGTGCGATGGACGCAGCGATCGCCAATCTGCAAGCCCTGCTGAGGGCGGAAAACGCCACCGTGCAGCGCAGTGAGAACCTGGCGCCGAACCCGGTCTACACCCGCCTGCAAAACAGCTTCGCCGACCAGCAGGCCAGCCTCAGCCGCTTGCAGACCCAGGCCGCGCAACAGCAAAGCCAACTGCTCAAGCTCGAGCAGGACCGACGCCAGGCCCTGGCCATGGAGCCTGAACTGGCCCGCTTGCAGCGCGAGCTCAACGCCGCCGAGAAAAGCTTCGCGCTGTACAGCGACAGTACCGAGAAAGCGCGGATCGACCGTGAACTGGACCAGAGCCAGATCAGCAACATCGCGGTCATCGAGGAGGCCACCTTCCAGCCCAGCCGGATCTTCCCCAAGAGCCTGACCATGCTGCTGGCGGCCATTCCCCTGAGCCTCGCGGTGGGCCTGCTGGCCCTGTACTTCTTCTACCTGCTGGACCAGCGGATCCACGATGCCGACCAGCTCGAGGAACGCTTCGGAGTCAAGGTCTGGAGCAGCCTGCAGGACCTGGACAGCCACCTGCCACAACGCAACAGTGCCTTCACCGCCAGCCTGTACCGGCTGTACGGCGTGCTGCCGCTCAAACAGGTGGCCGAGCGCGGGCTGGTGATCGGCCTGACGTCGGCCCGCCATGGCGAGGGGGTGAGTTTCGTCACCGGCCACCTGCGCGACCTGTTGCAGGAGCGAGGCCATACCGTGCGGGTCAACGGTTCACCCACCGCGCTACCTGGTGAAATCGTGCTGCTGGAGGCCTCGGGCTTCTTCTCCAATCAAGAGGCCTTCGTCAGCCTGCGCGAAGCCGACCTGATCGCCCTGATCATCGAGGCCGAGACCACCACGGTGCCGGTGCTGCAAAACGCCCTGTCGATCCTCAACACCGCGTTCAAGCGGGTCGATGGCATCATCCTCAACCGTCGACGCTTCGGCATTCCTGAAAGCGTGCTCAACGTCATGGCACGAATCAGGAGCCCCCATTGATGCATATCGCCGTGCTGGCCCCCATGCCACCCGAGCAGAACGGCATCGCCGACTATGCCGCACACCTGCGCACGGCCCTGCAGGACCAGGGGATACGGATCAGCACGCCGTTGCAGGGGCTGGGCAACGACCCGCAGCGCGCCATCGAACGCGTGGCCCAGACCGATTGGCAGGGCATCGACCTGGTCCATGCCGAACTCGGCGGCGGCCGGCTGGCGGAGTTCCACGCCCTCAGGGCTCTGCGCCAGCGCTTTCCGAGCTTGCCCCTGAGTGCCACCGTGCATGATCCCGAGCGCCTGGTCTGGCGCCGGGCCAGGCTGCCCTGGCCCTTGTCGCTGGCCGCAAGGCTGCCCTCGCCGCTGCCGCAGATCGCCACGGTGCTGGCCGACCCGATCTGCCTGCACGAGGAAAAACAGTTGGCCCGCAGCCTGAACCGGCTGATCACCCTGACCCACGCCGGCGGCGAGTGCCTGCGCCAGCGCATGGGATTGCAGGCCGAACAGATGGCGGTCATTCCCCATGGCAACCTGGCCATCCCGGCCCGGCCGCTGCCGCCACCCACGCCCCTCAAGCTCCTGTATTTCGGCTTCATCTATCGCGGCAAGGGCATCGAGGACCTGCTGGACGCGCTGGCCATGGCCTTCGCCCAACAACCGGATATACGCCAGCGCATGCGCCTGACCCTGGCCGGCGGCAGCGAACCGGAAATGGCCTTCGGCACTGCCGGCAGCTACCTGGAGCAGTTGCGCCAGCACATCCAGCGCCTGAATCTGCAGGACAGCATCGACTGGCAGCTGGACCTGCCGGCCAGCGACATTCCCCGAATCATCCAGGACCATCACGTGATGGTCCTGCCCTACCGCGAGTCGAGCAAGCTCAAGCTGCTGGGGCAACTGCGGGGAACCAGCGGAGCGCTGTCCTGGGCGGTCGCCTGCGGACGCGGGGCCATCACTTCCGATGCCCGTTCGTTCGCCGAAGAAGTGGCCCAGAACAACGGGGTGATCTTCCCCCAGGGCAACGTCGCGGCCCTGGCCGCCGAACTCAGCCACTTGTGTGCCAGCCCGGAACTGGTGGAACGCTGGGCCGAACATGCGGCGGTGATCGGCGCCCGGAGGGCCTGGAACCACACCGCCGAGCGTTTCGCCCGAGTGTTCGCCGATGCCTGTGGAGGCAATGCCCATGCCACGTAGATCCGGCCTGCTGTTGCTGCTGGCCTGCCTGGCCTGGCCAGCCCTGGCGGACAATACCCTGCGCGGGCCACGGCCGGTGGTCTGGAAGGACTTCCTCGGGGTCAACGCGCAGTTCCAGTACTTCGCCCCCAGCGTCTACCAGAAGCAGATGAACCGGCTCGACGCCCTTGGCCTGAACTGGGTTCGCCTGTCCATTCACTGGGCCATGATCGAACCGGCGGAAAACGACCTGCAACTCGACCCCCTGGATGGCGCGATGAACGCCATGAGGGATCGCCAGTACAAGATCCTGGCCTACATGGTCGGCTCGGCCCCTTTCGCCGCCAACGTCCCGGTCGGCGCCCCGCCTTCCGACCAGTACCCGCCCAAGGACTTCAGCGTGTTCGCCCAGCGCATGAAGATGCTCGCCCAGCGCTATCCCCAGGTGAATACCTGGCAGGTCTGGAACGAACCGAATATCGTCTGGCTGCCCAGGGAAGACCCCAGCGCCTACGACCAGTTGCTCAGCACCACCAGCGACGCCATTCGCACCGCCCTGCCGGGCAAACCGGTGGCCACCGCCGGCATGGCCTACTACAGCCAGATGCGCAGCACCCCGGGGCTGATGCTCGAGAAGCTGCTGGCCCAGGGCCTGGGCAGCGACAACCTGATCGCGGCCTACCATCCCTATTCCGAATACCCCGAAGGCGATGATCCGGCGGCCAAGGACTTCCTGCTCCGGGGCAACTTCCTCAACAGCGCCCTGCACGGCAAGGGCGTGCAACAGGTCTGGGCCACCGAATGGGGCTGGTCGAGCTACACCACCGGCGAACGCGAAATGCAGGCGATGATCGGCCCCAGCGGCCAGGCCGACTACACCCTGCGGCGCCTGGCATTGATGGCGGCCATGGATTACCAGCGCATCTTCCTGTTCAACCTCAGCGACCTGGATGCCCGGGCCAGCAACCGCGATCAATCCTATGGCCTGGTGGACCTGGCGGGCGACCCCAAGCCGGTCTACACCGCCCTCAAGTATTTCCTCGAGACCACTGGCCCCAGCCTGGCCCCGGACAATCCACCGCCACTCAGCAACGCCCCGGCGGACCTGTACAGCATCGCCTGGACCCGCCCCGACGGCTCCCATGTATGGATGTTCTGGAGCGCCAGCGGCAGCAGCGTGCAGATCCCCGGCCTAGCCAACGCAACGCTGCATGACCCAATGACCGGGACCCACACCGACCTGAGCAGCCCACAGGGCATCAGCGTCCCCCTGAAAACCAGCCTGCAACTCCTGGTGTGGTGAACATGAAGATCCTCTGGACCCTGCCCTATCTGCCCTGGCCCGCCACCAGCGGCGGCAAGACCCGGCAATATCATCTGCTGCGGGCCCTGGCGGCCAGGGGGCATCGCATTACCTTGCTGGTGCAATCCAAGACGCCCCTGGACGAAACCTCGCGCGCCGCCCTGGAGCCCTGGCTGGAACGCCTGATCGTGCTGCCACGTCGCCCCTTGCGCAGTCTCAAGACCCTGCTGGCGGTGCCGGTGGCGCCCTATCCGATGCTGGCCACGATCAACGGCCTGGCCGATCCATTGCAACAACGTTTTCGCCAGTTGCTGGACGAACCCTGGGACGTGGTCCAGATCGAGCACAGCTACAGCTTCCAGCCCTTCGAGCAGCCGCTGCGCGAGCGTGGACAGGACTTCATCCTTACCGAGCACAACGTCGAGTCGGCGCTGGGGGCCGCCAGCTACGACCGTCTGCCCGCCTGGTCCAAGCCCTTCACTCGCTATGACCAATGGCGCTACCGACGCTGGGAAAAACGCGTGTTCCAGCAGGCAGCCAGGGTCATCGCCGTGACCGAGCAGGATGCCGTGACCCTGGGCCAGCTCAGCAGGAAGCCGGCGGCAGTGGTGGTCAACGGCGTGGATTGCGGACATTACGCGTCGGTGCAGCCGGACCTCTCCAGCCAGCGCTTGCTGTTCATCGGCAACTACGAATACAGCCCCAACCTGGATGCCGTGGAATGGGCCCTGGACGACATCCTGCCAAGGCTGTGGGCGATCAACCCGGACGTGCACTTCGCCATCTGCGGTTATGCCCTGCCTGACAATTTCCGCCAGCGCTGGACCGATCCGCGCATCGAGTGGCAGGGTTTCGTTCCCGACCTGCGCGACCTGCAACGGCGCTCGACGCTGTTCTTCGCCCCGCTGCGCCAGGGCGGCGGCTCCAAGCTCAAGGTGCTGGAGGCCATGGCCGCCGGCTTGCCGGTCGTCACCACCGCCCAGGGCAGTTCAGGTCTGCAGGTGGAAAACGGCCAGCATTACCTGGGCAGCGAAGACCCCGGCGCCCTGGCGCAGATCCTGGCCCAGGCGCTGGCCGATCCCGAGCGCCTGCGGCGCATTGGCGATGCCGGGCGCGCCTATGTCATGGCCAAGCATGACTGGAGCGCCGCTGCCGCCCAACTCGAAGCGGTCTATCACCAACTCCCCTCTGTCAAGGAAGAAGTGTCCGTATGCGCATAGGCCTGGATTACCGCCCCGCCGCGGGCTACAGCAACACCGGCATCGGCCGGCAGAATCTGGCGCTGGAAGAGGCCCTGCGGGCCAATCCGCAGGTCAGCCTGCAGTTGTTCGGCGTAGCCCCCCAAGACCATCCCCTGCGACGCCGGGTGCACTGCCCGCGCTGGGGCTCGGCGCTGCAAGGCATCCACCGGCTGCCCGGACGATTGCGCTTCGAAGGCGGTTTCCTGCCCGGCGCCCTGCGCGAGGCCGGGATCGAGGTCTACCTCTGCAACTTCAACATGGGGTTGCCGTTGGGCAAGAAACCCCAGGGTTTGCGCTATGTGCTGCAATTGCACGACCTGTTTCAGCTGACCCTGAGCAACAGCCATGGCTCACGCCTCAAGGAGCGCTTCTACCGCCAGAGCGACAAGCTCTCCATCGGCTATTCGGTAAAGCAGGCAGACCGCATCTGGACGCCCTCGCAGTACACCGCCGATGAGCTGGTCAAACTGTTCCCGGCGGCCCGCGACAAGGTCCGGGTGCTGCCCAACCTGGTCGCCGGTTTCGCCGGCGAGCCTGCTGATATCAGCGACCTGCAATTGCCCGAGCGCTACTGGCTGGCAGTGGGTACCCGCGAGCCGCGCAAGAACATTCCCTGGTTCGTCGCCGCCTGGCAGGCCGCCCGCCTGCAGTCGACCGACGTGCCGGAGCTGGTGCTGATCGGCGCCCCCGAGCATCTGCCCGGCGAACTGAGGGCCCTGCATGGCCTGCATTTTCTCAGCGACATCAGCGACAGCCAGTTGCATGCCGTCTACCGCCAGGCCCTGCGCCTGTGGCAACCGTCCTATGCCGAGGGATTCGGCCTGCCGGTGATCGAAGCGTTGAGCGTCGGCACACCGGTGGCGGTGGCCTCGGGCTCGGCCCTGGACGAGATCACACCGGCCGACAGCCCACGCTTCTCACCCACCGACAGCACCGCACTGATCCAGTTGATGGTGCAACTGGCCAGCGCCTCGGCCGAGGATCCGGCGCAGCTTCAGGCCTGGGCGGCCGGTTATGCCGAGCACGCCTATCGCCAGCGCGTGAATGAATTGCTCGAGGAGCTCAAGTAATGCCCATTGCCCTGCCGCTGGCGCTGATCTTCAGCCTGGTGTTCGGCGTGCTGATCTGGCTGCTGCCGCCCTTGAAGGTGCTGGTGCTGATGGTCGCCATCGCGGCAGCGGTGACCGTGGTGCGCCAGCCCTTGCGCGGCCTGCTGCTGTTCGCCGTGCTGGCCACCTTCCTGCCCTATTCCACGGTGCAGATCGGCTTGCGCACCACCGTCTCGGAAGCGTTGCTGCTGCTGGTCTGGGTCAGCGTCCTGACCCAGAACCTGTTCTCCAACCTGCCACGGCCCCCTCGCATGCTGCGCACCGAGAAGCTGCTGTTGGCACTGATGGCCTTCAGCGCCGTGCCCTTCATCATCGGTCAACTGACGGTCGACGCCGTGGGCAACGGTCCGGTGAACTGGGTGCGCTGGCTGCTCAACCTGTCGGCGCTGTTCCTGGTGCCACGCCTGCTGCAAGAGCAGCGGTCCCGGGAACAACTGGTCTGCGGGCTGCTGCTGGGGACTCTACTGCTCCTGCTGCTGTCGATCTCGGTATTCCTCAAGAGCGGTACCGCCACCGCCATGACCCCGATCCTGGAGAAACTCGGTTATGGCGGCATCGCCGTGCTGGGCGACAGCCTCAGCGCCCTGGCCAACCGCATGGGCTCACCCTGGATGCACCCCAACGTCACCGGCGGGGCCATGGCGCTGCTCCTGCCACTGGCTTTCTGCTTCGGCCTGACCCGCAGCGGCTGGGAACGCCGCCTGGGGCTGGGGGTGGCGCTATTGGGTGCCGCCGGGCTGCTGCTCTCGGGTTCGCGCGGGGCGTTGCTCAGCCTGTTGGTGGTGTTGATCTGGATGGCCCGCCAGCGGGTGCCCTACACCGGACGCATGCTCATGGGCGGCTTCGTCCTGGGCGCCCTGCTGATGATGTCCTACCCGCCCCTGCAGGATCGCCTGCTGACCCTGTTCACCTCCAACGATGCCAGTACCAGCGTGCGGGTCGACGAATACACGCACTTCCCCGAAGCCATGGCGATGTTTCCCTTCGGCATCGGTTTCAAGGTCGATCCGCCGGTGCCTGGCACCGGCCTGTGGGGGATCTCCAACCTGTGGTTGAACTACATCTACAAGATTGGCGTACCCGGCATGCTGCTGTTCGTCGCGGTGATCTGGAGCTGGTGGCGGGAAACCCGGGCCCCTGGCCTGCAAACCCGCCTGACCCGGGACAATGCGCTGTGGCTGGGCAGTGGCGCGGGCCTGAGCGCGGCGCTGATCAGCGGCCTGTTCGACCACTATTTCAGCTTCACCCAGGTACTGGCAGCCCTGTTCTGGCTACTGCTGGGCCTGAACCTGCATGAGGCCAGGCGCCTGCGGCTCAAGGCCCTGTCCACGGCGCCGGACGCTACTGAATCCCCTAGCTCAGGAATCCATCCATGAAACATCGCCTTTTCCACTCGCAGAACCTGAAGCAGGCACTGCCCGAATATGCGCAGAAAATGGGCGTGACCCTCGAGGAACTGGAAGCGGCCTATCAGTGGATGCTGGAAAACGACGTGATTTTCGAGCAGCCCCTCAAGGGCAACACCCTCACCTATATCAGCTACCTGAACATCGAATCGAAGATCGAACCGGCCCTGCCTCGGCGTTTCTATGCCCTGCTGGGTCGCGAAGTCAAAGGCGCGCTGATCCCCATGTACGGCATCAACTGGCCAACCCTGCGCGATCGCATGCTGCGTACCTGGGAGCAGATGTACAACATCCTGATCTGCAAGATCCCCAGCCATACCCTGCGCCTGCTCTGGTTGCGCATGGGCGGGGCGAAGATCGGCAAGGGCTCCACGGTCTGGCGCAACACCGAGGTACTGGGTATCGACAGCCTGCGCATCGGCCAGGACAGCACCGTGGCCTGGCACTGCCAGCTGGATGCACGGGGCGGGCTGATCATTGGCGACCATGTGACCATCGCGTCCCACGTACTGATCATCGCCGGTGGTCATGACCTCAAGGAACCGGAATTCTGGGCGGTCGGCGGGCCTATCTACATCGGCGACTATGCCTGGATCGCCAGCCGTGCACTGTTGTCGTTTGGTGCCGACATCGGCGAGGGCGCGGTGGTCGGCGGGCAAACCGTGGTGTCCAAGCCGGTGCCGCCCTATGCCATCGTCAGCGGGCCGGATGCGGCGATCAAGGGCGAGCGCTGCCGCAACCTCAACTACAAAGTGGGCGGCAAAGGCCTGTTCACTTTGTTCCACTAAGCCCGGCCCATGTTCGGCGCAACGCTGTGGTTGACCCTGGCCACCCTGACCGGCCTGGCGGCCGGCTTTGCCCGTGAATGGCTGCTGGTGGCGGCCTGGGGCGCCGGTGGCCAGAGCGACGGTTTCCTGGTGGCGATGTTCCTTCCCGAGGCCCTGCGCATGGCCCTGGCCGCGGGCCTGCTGAGCGCCGCCGCGCTGCCGTTGTACCAGCAGCGCTCGGCCGAGGAGCAACAGGCCTGGCTCAGTGCCCTGGCGCCACGCCTGTTGCTGTGTGGCCTGCTGCTGGCGCTGCTGCTGAGCCTCGGCGCGCCACTGTGGGTACGCCTGATCGGCCCCGGACTGGGCAGCGACGGTTATGCCCTGGCCAGCGGCGGCCTGCACTGGCTGGCCTGGTGCGCCCCGGGGTTCATCCTCCATGGCCTGTTTTGCGTGCCCCTGCAGGCCCGGGCCCGTTTTGTCCTGGCGGGCCTGGGCTCGCTGCTGTTCAACCTGCCACCGGTGATCTACCTGGCAAGCCTGCACCACGCGGCGACCCCCACCGGGCTGGCTGCGGCTTGCGTGCTGGGCAGCCTGCTGATGCCGATGGTGCTGTTGCCGAGCCTGCTGCGTGCTGGCTGGCGGCCCTGGCGAATGCAGGCCGCGCCCGGTGCCGCACGCGAGCTGCTGCAACGCATCGGCCCGCTGCTGAGCAGCAACCTCGCCAGCCAGGGCCTGGCTCTGCTGGAGCGCATGGCGGCCTCATTGCTGGGTGAAGGAGCGGTGACCTGGATCAACCTGGCGCGCAAGCTGATCAACCTGCCGCTGATCGCCCTGATGAGCCTCAACCAGGTACTGCTCGGGCTGATGAGCGGCAGCTCCGGCGAACAGCGCCTGGACCTGCTGCGCAAGGGCCTGAGCAGTGCCACATTGCTGACCATTCCAGCGGTGGTCGGGCTGATCGGCGCGGCAGCGGCGCTGGTGCACCTGTTGCTGCCCAATCAAGCGGCCGGTAGCCCCTTGCCGGAGCTTTTGGCCTGGTTCTCGGTGCCGCTGCTGTTCGGCGCCTGGAACGCCTTGCTGGCACGCTACGCCTACGCCGCCGGCGACACCCGCATGCCGCTCAACTGCGAGCTGGCCGGCAGCCTGCTCAATGCCCTGCTGCTGGCCGCCCTGCCCTATTTCCTCGGTCTGATTGGCATTGCCCTGGCGGCGATCTGCGGGGTAATCCTGACCGGCCTGCTGCTGATGCGCCGCCAGCAGTTGCTGGGGCTGGTGCCCTGGCGCAGTCACTGGCTGATCGGCCTGGGCGGCATGGCGCTGGCGGCGCTGGTCCTGCACCCGCTGACCTCGATGTGGTGGCAACTGGGCCTGAGCAGCGCCTGCGGCCTGCTGCTGTTGCTGATCCTCGCGGCCTGGCTGCGGCCCTGGCGCCAGAACCCGACCTGAACCGGAGGCATGGACAATGTCGACACTGCGCGTGGCTTGTGTGATTCCCACCTACAACGGTTGCCGGGACCTGGCACGGCTACTGGACTCCCTGGCCATCCAGAGCGCGGTCTTCGACACCCTGATCGTCGACTCCAGCTCCAGCGACGGGACCTACGAACTGGCCGTGTCACGCTGCCCCCACGTGCTGCGCATCGACAGCCGCGACTTCAATCACGGGGGTACTCGACAGTTGATGGTGGAGCGCCATGCCGACTACGACGTCTATGTGTTCATGACCCAGGATGCCTACCTCGCCGACGCCGAGGGTATCGCCAACATCGTCGCACCCTTCACCGATGCACAGGTAGGCGCCGTGTGCGGTCGCCAGCTGCCACACCTGGATGCCAGCCCCCTGGCCAGCCATGCACGGTTGTTCAACTACCCGCCCACGTCCCAGGTGAAAAGCCTGGCCGATGTGCCTGTGCTAGGCATCAAGACCGCCTTCATGTCCAACTCCTTCTGCGCCTACCGCCGCGAGGCGCTGATGCAGGTTGGGGGGTTTCCCAATCATGTGATCCTTTCCGAAGACATGTACGTGGGGGCCAGGATGCTCCTGGCCGGTTGGAAGGTTGCCTATGAGGGCAGTGCCTGTTGCCGTCACTCTCACAACTACAGCCTCAAGGAGGAGTTCCGCCGTTATTTCGACATCGGTGTATTCCATGCCCGTGAGCCGTGGATCCGCCAGGCCTTCGGCGGCGCTGGCGGCGAGGGCCTGCGCTACGTCAGGTCCGAGCTCCAGTTCCTCGGCCCGGGACGGCTGCCGCAGTGGCCGGGGTCGCTGCTGCGCAACGCCCTGAAGCTGTTCGCCTACAAGCTCAGCCAACAGGAACGCTACCTGCCCCTGGGCCTGAAAAAGCGATTGGGCATGTACAAACGCTACTGGGACAGCCCCTACGCTCGACCCCAGCCAGGGCCGCAGCAGTAACTTTTCTGACCGCAGAAAGAGAATTCCCCGAATTGACCCGATAAGGCCGATCAGTGACTGTGGATGCCAGGCACTGACGCCTCAAACAGGGAAGTACAAGGTCATGAATGACAAGGGGTTCTATCCACGAGCGCATTCGTCGCTCAACCACATCAAGGACAACACCTGGCTGGCCAGCCCTTCAAGTCGGGAAGCCTGCGAACCACAGCCGCCGCATTCCCGCTTGTCATCGCTGCTCAAGCGCATGGCTCAATTGGCACTGGCAGCGGCACTGGTGGCGGGCCTGGTGACCTGGGGTTTCTACAGCCGTTTCGGCCTGCTGCTGTTGTTGCTGCTGCGCTGAACGACCTGGAGCAGGCCCCGGCCCGGCAAGGGCCTGCTCCAGAGGGTCAGTCCAGCAGTTCGCTCAGGGGAATGAAGGTGACCTGGTCACCTTCGGCCAGGGTCCGCCCTTCGAGCACTTCCACCAGGCCTTCCGCCCAGGCTGCGCTACGCAGGACTCCCGAGCTCTGGTTGCGATAGATGATCGCCCGTCCACCCTCGAGCCGGCCCCGCAGGTATTCGCGACGATTGCCCGGCTGGGGCCAGGCAAAACCGGCCACTACCTGGAAGCGTAACGGCTGGACCTGTTGTACGCCCTGGCGCCGCAGTAGGTAGGGACGCGCCAGCAAGGCGAACGTCACCAGGGTCGATGCCGGATTTCCCGGCAGGCCAATCACCGGTACGCCCTGGAAGTGCCCGAAGGTCAGGGGCTTGCCGGGCTTGATCGCCAGCTTCCATAACGCCAGCTCGCCCGCCTCGCGCAGGGCCAGGCCAAGGAAATCCGCTTCGCCTACCGAGACACCGCCGGTGGACAGGATCAGATCGACATCCTTGAGGCCCGCCAGGCACTGACGGGTTGCCTCCAGGTCATCAGGCAGGATCCCGGCGTCCAGTACTTCGCAGCCCAGGCGCTGCAGCCAGCTGCACAGCAACACCCGGTTGCTGTTGTAGATCTGCCCTGGCCCCAGGGCTTGGCCTGGCTCCACCAGTTCGTCACCGGTGGACAGGACAGCCACTCGCACCCGCCGTACCACCTCCAGCTCGGAAAACCCCAGGGAGGCTACCAGCCCCTGCTCTATTGGGCCCAGGCGCGTACCCGCCACCAGGATCTGTTCGCCGACAGTGGTTTCCTGACCCTGGGGGCGGATGTTCTGTCCAGCCTTAAGCGGCTCGGTGAAACGTACCCGCTGATCGCCCTCGACCTGGGCGTTCTCCTGCATCTCGACGCAATCCGCGCCGGCCGGCACCGGGGCCCCGGTAAAGATTCGTGCACAGGTCCCCGGCTGCAGCGGTTCCGGGGACTGCCCGGCAAAGATCCGCTGGCTGATCGACAAGGGCTCGCCCTTCCAGTCTTCCAGGCGCAGGGCATACCCATCCATGGCGCTGTTGGGCCAGGGCGGCAGGTCCAGGCCGGACACCAGTGCCTCGGCCAGCACCCGCCCTTCGGTGGCGGCCAGCGGCACGCGCTCACGCTCGAGGATGGGCGCCGCCTCGGCCATCGCCAGCAGGCGCTCGAGCGCCTCCTCCACCGGCATCAGGGTCCCGAGCTTGCCCGGCTTATCCACGGGATTCACAGGGTGCCGCCTGTTTCAGGTGAGGAACGAAGTTGCAGGGCCGATGCCGCGAGTCCAGCTGCTCGGCAAGGATCCCGTCCCAGCCGGTCCGCACCGCGTTGGTGGAGCCCGGCAGACAACAGACCAGGGTGCCGTTGGCCAGGCCGGCCAGTGCCCGCGACTGCACAGTGGAAGTGCCGATGTCCGCCACGGAAATCTGCCGGAACAGCTCACCGAACCCGTCAACCTGCTTGTCCAGCAGGCAGGCCACCGCTTCCGGGGTACTGTCGCGTCCGGTAAAACCGGTACCGCCGGTAATCAGCACCACCTGCACCTGATCATCGGCGATCCAGGTGGCGACCTGCGCACGGATCTTGTACAGGTCATCCTTGAGCAGGACCCGCGCCGCCAGGCGGTGACCCGCCGCACCCAGGCGCTCGACGAAGAGCTGGCCGGAGGTATCGGTGTCCAGGGTGCGGGTGTCGCTGACAGTCAACACGGCGATGTTCAGCGGAGCAAAAGGTACATCAGCCTTGGCTTTCATAGGCTCGATCCAGTGATGGGGAAACAGGCCGGTGTTATATCACAGCACCCTGGCTCCCCGCCGCGCCACGGCGGCCAGGCGGAACCTGGCCCTCGTGGGGCAATCAGACTCAATGTACGACTCGTACCAGCGAACGCCTGCGATCGTCCCGCCAACGTGGCAGAATGTCCCTGGCCAAGGAACTTGCAGACGTTGTATACGTCTGAAGACCAGCACTCAAAAGTACTCATTTCGGAGACATACAATGACTCAACGGACCCTCGCCACTTTCATGCTCGCATTGGGCCTTGCCACTCTCGCCGGTTGCGCATCGCCGACAGTGATCACCCTGAATGACGGTCGCGAAATCCAGGCTGTGGACACCCCTAAATTCGACAATGACTCGGGCTTCTACGAATTCGAACAGCTGGATGGCAAGCGCACCCGTATCAACAAGGACCAGGTGCGTACCGTCAAGGAGCTGTAAGCCTGGCGACTGCCGATCTGAAAACGATAAAACCCGCCTGGTGCGGGTTTTATCGTTTCTGCGGCCTGGGTATTCACCAGTCGAGGCGAAGGCCACTCTCGAACTCGCGCTGCTGGCCAGTCAGCGGGTCGATGAAGCTCAAGCCCTGGGCCAATAGCTTCAGTGGCTTGGCCAGGTCGTCCTCGACGTCCTTGAGAACTTGCGGATAAAACGGGTCATTGCAGATCGCAGCACCCAGGGCGCTCATGTGCACCCGCAGCTGGTGCTTCTTGCCCGTTACCGGATACAACCCGTAACGCCACAAGTCACCCTGCTTTTCCCGGACTTCGACCAGGGTCTCGGTGTTGCTCGCCCCTGGGGCCTCCTGCATGCGAAAGAAAGGCTCACCATCCACCAGCCGGCTCTTGTGCAAAAGCGGAAAATGCAGATCAGGCAAAGCTCCGGCGATCGCTTCGTAACGTTTCTCGATCTGCCGGGTGGGGAAAAGCGCCTGGTAGGCCGAACGGCTACCTGGGTTGGCGGAGAACAACACCAACCCTGCCGTATGCCGGTCGATGCGATGCAGGGGGACCAGGTGCGGGTTGTCCAGGCGCCGGATCAGCCGCCGCAGCAGGGTCTGTTCGACATACTCGCCCGCGGGGGTCACCGGCAGGAAGTGCGGTTTGTCCGCGACCACCAGATGTTCGTCGGCATACAGGATCGTTTCCACTACCGGGATCACCTTTTCATCCGGCACCTCGCGAAAATAGTGGATCAGCAAACCTTCGCGGTAGGCCAGGTCCAGGTCGATGGGCTGCCCCTTCCCGTCCAGCACCCGGCCCCGGGCAATACGATCCAGCCATTGTTCACGGCTGATGGCCTTGAAGTGATCACACAGGCAGTCCAGCACGGTCGCCCAGGGACCTGGAGGCAGGTACAAAGTGCTGGCCTGGTGCTGTGCAGCAGAAAAGCTCGCGCAAGACATACAAAAAACTCGAGGAATCAATGCAAGGCGGCATTATCCAACAGCGATCCCCCACAGCCTAGAAAGAGTTTCCCCCCATCAGGCACAGGATTGCCGGGCCGCAGCAGCCTCGGTGAACTCCTTGAGCCAGCGCAGCACGTCCACGGCCTCCCAGCGAGCAGGGTCATAGAGGGCATACAGCAACCCCTGGTAACCCACCACATCCAGTTGTCGATGGTATCCGGCACGCTGGAACAGGGCTTCGATCTCGGCGAAACAGGTGTTGAAGTGCAGCTTGTTGAAGGGCGTCTTGCCTTCGGTGACCAACCCGTCCAGGCGCATTTCATGCACCGCTTCGCGAAGCACGTCGGGGGACATGCTGTTCACGCTGTTTTTCAGTTGTTCGACATTGACCATCATCTATTCCTTTAACGGTTTGAAGCGTCCACCACACTCATCAGGGCTGCTTGCGCCCCACGTAACTGACCACCCACAGCACCACGCCCCAGATCTCGATCGAACCCAGGTCATCCAGGACAATGGAAGGGATTGACGGCCGCGCAGCCTTGAGCAACAACCCGCCACGGGGATCGGGTGCCAGCAGGCGCAACGAATATTCGCTGGAACCCGCAGTTCGCACGACCAGGTATTGATCCACCACCGGCGTGGCAGAGCGGTCGACAATCAGGCGGTCGCCGGGGTACATGCCGAACCCCAGCAGGTTGTCGTCATCCACCAGCAGGCCATGGATCTGCGGAGCACCCAGGCCCAGGGTCCGGTCCAGGGAGAAACCACTGCCGCTCGGCTCATCGGCCGGTTCACTGTGGTCCAGCGCCAGGAGCTGGGCTGGCAACGGCTGCGAACTCCCGATACTGGTCAGGAAGGTGAGAGACATGACGAGATTCCTCGGTTGCTGTATATGCATACAGTAACCGAATCGACTGATCTCGCCAACGAAATCCAGGCAAGGGCGACGGGCGGAGGCCCATCGCATGCGAGTCGCTTTCAGCGCAGGAACGCCACCACTTGCTCGCCGTCGAAGGGCCAGCCCAGCTCGGCACCATTGTCCACCCGGCGCAACACCGGGATACGCAGGCCGTAGGTGTCGAACAGTACCTGGCTCTCGGCAATGTCCACCAGCTCGACCATCAGGCCGTGCTCCACCAGTGGCATCAGTTCGGCCTCGGCCAGTTCGCACAGGTGGCAACCAAGGGTGCCGAACAATTGGCATTCAGGGGGCATGACAGGGCAACCATTGAAATGAGGAACAGGCACTCATTGTAGGGCCTGGAAGAAAACACCGTCGACCCGCCCCATCACAGGATGAAACGCACGCGGCGGCTGGCCAGGATCAGCAACGGCGCCACCGCGAACGCCAGCACCAGCACCACGACCGCCATCAGGTTGCCATAGACCATGCCCGCCGACAGCGCACCATAGACGAACCAGGGATGCACGTAATACACCGCCGACGACAGCTTGGCCGGAAAGTTGCTGTGGCTGGCCCGGAAGTACGCCTGGGGCAACAGGAACAGCGCGGGGGTAATCACCAGCAGCGAGGCAAGGAAGTCGAAGTTCTGCTCGACATCGGCCCGCAGCGCGAAATTCAGCGCAGCCTCGCCCAGGATCAGCACCAGCCCAAGCACCAGCCAGCCCCATAGCAACGGGCGGCCAATGCGCTGCGCCAACTCATGGCGGGCACAGAGAAAACCGATGGCCATGAACGGAAACCCCATGAACACGAAGTTGCGCGCCGTGTAGTCGTTCTGGTTGAAGTGCTGGAGAAAGGCGTTGGGCAGCTCGAAATAGACCCGCGCGTATTGCAGGCACAGGCCGATCAGGAACGCCACCAGGGCCAGGCCGACCAGGGCCGGCGAGCGCCAGTTGCGCAGCATCAGCAAGATCAGTCCGCCACCGAGCATGCCCAGCAGGTACCAGAGGTGGAAATAGCCGATCAGCAACTTCTTCACGACCCCCAGTATCCCGCCCAGGCTGGCGATGGTTGCCGGGTCGACGTATTGCGGGCTGTAGACCAGCATCCAGAACAGGTAGATCAGCAAGCCGCGCTTGAACCACTGGCCGAAGGAGTGGCCACCCTGCAGGGTCTGGTACAGGTAGTAGCCGTTGATGATGAAGAAGGTCGGCACCGCTACCCGAAACAGGCCGTTGCACAACAGGTAGCCGGCCCAGGTGTAGTTGCCCCCCAGCAGCTTGCAATGCAGCGTGACCACCATCACGGCCAGCAGGACCTTGAGGGCGTCGAGATTTCCATTGAGAACTTTCGGCATCGCATGGCTACCCGAACAGGCAGGAAAAGTCCCGGTCTACACCGGACCGTAGTGTTTGCGCTGGCTGGTTGAGCTGAAACGACGCTTGCAGTAGGCCGTGGCCCGGTCGAGGATCGGCTTCTCGTAGAACTGGTAACCCACCCAGCCATAGCAGACCACCGCCGTCATCATGAGCACCAGGAACAGCAGGTTATCGACATAACTGGCGGGCCAGGCCCCGATCACCTGCCAGGCCCTGCCCACCACGCCCAGCACCAGCAGATGAGACAGGTAGATGGTGTAGGACATATCGCCAGTAGCCGTCAAAAAGACGGGCATTCGAATCAGTTGCCGACGCTCCAGCAGCGCCAGGGACAACACCAGGGTGCCGAACACCAGCCCTACCGCCAGCATCCTCGGCAATCCTTCGTTGAGAAATAGCCGGTAGCTGTAGATCAGCGGGAAACCCAGCAGCAGGACTGTCACCAGCGCGGCCCAGGCCAGCCAGTTGGGCACCTTGGCGCTGTAGGGTCCGTAGAAGAACAGGGCCAGTGCGCTGCCGACGATGAACTCCAGGGCATAGGGGTGCAGCATGATCTTCAGGGCCGGGGAATAGTCCTGCCAATCCTGCAGGAGATTGAACACCACCAGCGCCACCGCCCACAGCAGCAGGATCAGCGGCAGCCAGCGCTCCTTGAAGAACAGGAACACCGTGAACATCAGGTAGAACCACAACTCGAACAGCAGCGACCAGGCCACCATCACCAGCAACACCCGGTCGTTGGGCAGCAACAGGAACGACATCCACAGGTTCGAACCGCCATGGGAGCTGTTCACCAGCGCCGGCTGCCACAGGTACACCCCCAGGGTGATGAAGAAATACAGCCAGTAGGTGGGGTAGATCCGCGACAGCCGATTGAACAGGAAGCGCTGGGTCTCGACGCTTTTCTGGAAACGCCCGCGGCTGACGATCACCATCACGAAACCGCTGATGACAAAGAACAGGTCGACCCCGAGCTGGAAGAAATCCAGGAACACCGGCAGCAGGATATCGCCGCCGGAATACTTGGTCTCCACCGACATCATGTGGAACAGCACTACCCCCAGCACCGCGGCACCACGCAACCCTTGCAGTGAATACAGACGCTCCATAACCTCTCCAGCTCCTCACTGACGGGCCCCAGGGGACCACCTCGCAGCCCCGGCAGGCTGCTTGAACACTGCCATGCGTCTTCGGCTCGGTCGCGCTGCGCCAGCCCGCTCCACCCAGCTCTCGCAGGAGTGGTCCCGCACCCTGCCGGGCACAGCCTCCATCGACAGTTTTTGAGCATAGCGAAGGCTCGTGAAGATGGGACATTCTCGCGAAAGAATGACATGGGTCAGCACGGTTTCCTGCCGCTCGGGCGATCCTCCCGGCCTTTTTGCCTCTACGCTTTGCCCTGCCCGCCCCTTGTCCGGAGATAGCCGTTGTTTGCCAACCTGCTGATCATTCTTGCCTCCTCACTGGTGGTCATCGCGCTGTTCCGACGCCTGAGCCTGCCACCTGTGCTGGGTTACCTGTCGGTCGGACTGATGGTCGGCCCTACCGCCCTGGACTGGGTCAACGACAGCGAGGACCTGCCGGACCTGGCCGAACTGGGGGTGGTATTCCTGCTGTTTTCCCTGGGGCTGGAGTTCTCCTTGTCGAAAATGCTCGCCCTGCGCCGCGTGGTATTCGGCCTCGGCAGCCTGCAGGTGCTGTGCACCGGCCTGGTACTGGGCGCGCTCCTGGCCCTGTCCGGCATGCCCCTGAGCTCGGCGTTGATGCTGGGCACCGGGCTGGCCCTGTCGTCCACCGCCATCGTCAGCAAGGAGTTGACCAGCCTGGGCGAGATCTTCAGCAGCCACGGCCAGAACGCCATCGGCGTGCTGCTGTTCCAGGACGTGGTGGCCGTGCTGTTGCTGACCCTGGTCCCGGTGTTCGCCGGCAATACCGACCAGGCCTGGTACTGGGCCCTGCCCATGACGCTGGGCAAGACGGTGGTGCTGTTCGTCGGCCTGCTGCTGGCCAGCCGCTGGCTGCTGCCACGGCTGTTCCATGAAGTCGCCGCCTCCCACTCCGCCGAGCTCTTCGTCCTGCTGGCCCTGGTCATCGTCCTGCTGACCGCCTGGCTGACCCATCTGCTGGGGCTGTCGCCGGCCCTGGGGGCATTCCTGGCCGGCATGCTGCTGGGAGAAAGCCATTACCGACACCAGATCGAGGCCGATATCCGGCCGTTTCGCGACATCCTGCTGGGGCTGTTCTTCGTCAGCATCGGCATGCTCATCGACCTGCAGCTGTTCATCGACCACAGCCTGCTGATCATCGGCCTCACCCTGGCCCTGCTGCTGATCAAGGGCACGGTGGTGGCGGCCCTGCTCAAGCTGCGTGGCAGCGATGGCGAGACCGCCTGGCGCAGCGGCCTGGCCCTGGCCCAGGGGGGTGAATTCTGCTTTGCCCTGATGGCCCAGATGCAGCTCAGCCAGATGATCCCCTCCGAGATCAGCAGCCTGCTGCTGGCTGCCACGTTCTGCTCCATGCTGCTGACCCCTCTGCTGTTGCGGGCCGCGCCGATGATCACCGCCCGCCTGCACCGCAAGCCCAACCAGGCGGCGCAACTGGAGGAGATCAGCGCACAGAACGCCCAACTGCAAGGCCATGTGCTGATCTGTGGTTATGGTCGGGTCGGCCAATCCATCGGCCGCTTCCTGCGCCACGAGCAGCTGCGCTACATCGCCCTGGACGACGATCCGGTCAGGGTCCAGGAAGCCTCTGCGGCGGAAAGCTGCGTGCACTATGGCGATTGCCGGCGGGGCGACCTGCTGGCAGCCGTAGGCCTGGAGCGGGCGCGCTTGCTGGTGATCGCAGTGGACAAGACCGATATCGCACTGACCGTGCTCAAGGCCGCCCGACGCCTGGACAGCAGCGTCCCGATCCTGGTGCGCACCCGCGACGACAGCCAGTTGGCGGAGCTCAAGGCCGCCGGCGCCAACGAGGTGGTGCCCGAACTGCTGGAGTCCAGCCTGATGCTCGCCTCCCATGCACTGATCATGCTGGGCCTGCCCGAACAACAGGTGCAGCGCACCGTGGACGAGGTGCGCCACAGCCGCTACCAGCTGCTCCATGGCTTCTACCACGGCGGGCAGAGCGATACCCAGGACAACCGCGAGCCCCCTGCCGTCCAGATGCACGCAGTGAACCTGGATGCCGACGCCCATGCCTGCAACCAGCCCCTGCAAGCCCTGGCCCTGGAGGGGCTGGGGGTGGACATCCGCGCCGTGCAGCGTCACGGCCACGACCTGCCCCTGGGGCCGACCTTGCGCCTGCAAGCAGGCGACCGGGTACTGGTGTCCGGCCCACAGAATGCGATCGAAGCCTGCGAAGCGCGCCTGCAGGGAGGCTGAGCCCAGTGCGGTACGCCCCGCAGTGCTGGATCACCAGCCCCGGGGCAGCAGCGTCATCGTCATTCCTGGTTGACCGCGCCGATCTTGTGCAGCGACAGGTCGGCGCCGTAGTACTCCTGCTCCTGACTCAGGCGCAGGCCACAAACGGCCTTGATCGTGCCATACACGGCAAAACCTCCCAGCAGCGCCACCAGTACGCCAAGGCCCGTGCCGATCAGCTGGCTGACCAGGCTCACACCGCCCAGCCCGCCCAGTGCGGACTGGCCAAAGATCCCGCAGGCGATCCCGCCCCAGACTCCGCACAAACCATGCAGCGGCCAGACCCCGAGCACATCGTCGATCTTCCATTTGCCCTGGGCCGCGATGAAACACCAGACGAACAGGGCCCCGGCAATCGCCCCGGTGAACAGCGCCCCCACCGGGTGCATCAGATCCGAACCGGCACAGACCGCCACCAACCCGGCCAACGGGCCGTTGTGCAGGAAGCCCGGGTCATTGCGCCCCACGATCAGCGCCGTCACGGTACCGCCGACCATGGCCATCAGCGAATTCACCGCCACCAGCCCGCTCACGCCCTGCAGTGTCTGGGCGCTCATCACGTTGAAACCGAACCAGCCGACGATCAGGATCCACGACCCCAGCGCCAGGAAGGGAATGCTCGACGGTGCGAAGGCCACCAGCTTGCCGTCGCGATAGCGGCCATGGCGCGGTCCCAGCAGCAACACCGCCGCCAGCGCCAGCCACCCCCCCATGGCATGCACCACCACCGAACCTGCGAAATCGTGGAAAGCGGCACCGAAATGCGCCTGCAACCAGGCTTGCAAGCCAAGGTTGCCATTCCATGCCACGCCTTCGAAGAACGGGTAGACGAACGCCACGATCAGCACCGTGGCACACAGTTGCGGGACGAACCGCGCGCGCTCGGCAATACCGCCGGAGATGATCGCCGGGATCGCCGCAGCGAAGGTCAACAGGAAAAAGAACTTCACCAGGCCATAGCCATGATCGGAGCTGAGCACCGCCGCAGGTTGCAGGAAACTCACCCCGTAGGAAATCCAGTAGCCTATAAAGAAATAAGCCAGGGTCGAGACGGCGAAGTCACTGAGGATTTTCGACAGGGCATTGACTTGGTTCTTCTGCCTGACCGTCCCCACTTCGAGGAAGGCAAAACCGGCATGCATGGCCAGGACCATGACCGCCCCGATCAGGATGAACAGCGTGTTGGAACCGTGGACCAGGGTGTCCACAGCGCTTTGCAGATTTTCCATGGAGTAGGCAGATCCGGTAATGGCAGCCGGTTGCATAGCGCTCGTCATGCTTCCTGCACCAAGTTGGCTCCGGGACGCACCAAGGGCACATCCGGTGAACCGTTTTGGCGCGCCGCAGGCTGCACATCGAACCGCACGCACGGCAATGGCCAGGGGTGGTGGTTCATTTGGCCAGGGTTGGCGCGGCTTGCACGCCCGCCCCGCTCGTTTTCAGCGCAGGCCACGGGGCCTGCGCACCAGGACAAAGCAAAAGCTGTACCAGGCAATTACAGTGAACCTTCACTCGGGGCTCACACTCATAGCTCACACAAGCCACCCAAGGAGGCATCAACATGGCCAGCAAAACGGCAAAGACGGCTCAAGAAGTACTGATGGCGGATTTTCAGGCACTGGTCAGTGACACGGAACGTCTGCTGGAACACACCGCGACCCTGGCCGGCGACCAGGCCGACGAGTTGCGCGAGCAGATCCACGAGAGCCTGCTCAAGGCCCGGGAAACCCTGCAACTGACCGAGGATTCCCTGCGCCAGCGCGGCCAGGCAGCGGTCACGGCCGCAGAAGACTACGTGCAGACCAACCCCTGGCAAT
The DNA here is from genome assembly GCF_020520285.1 of Pseudomonas sp. L5B5. Lineage (NCBI taxonomy): Bacteria > Pseudomonadati > Pseudomonadota > Gammaproteobacteria > Pseudomonadales > Pseudomonadaceae > Pseudomonas > Pseudomonas sp. L5B5. The sequence goes on along the minus strand of NZ_CP084742.1, from coordinate 6,235,980 downwards.
CGGTGGGCATCGCCGCCGGTGTGGGATTCCTAATTGGCCTTCTGGCGACGCGGCGCTGATATGGCGATCGACGAATCCAGCGCATCCGGCAGTGGCCCGAGCGCTTCTTCGCGGCGCCTGGGGGCGGCAGTCCTGGGCCTGTTGCACAGCCATGTCGAACTGTTCGGCATCGAATTGCAGGAGCAGAAGGCGCGGACCGTGAGCCTGCTGCTGTTCGCCGGGCTGGCCCTGGTGTTTGCCCTGCTGTTGCTGGTGGGGCTGTCGGCACTGGTGCTGATCCTGCTGTGGGACAGCTATCGCCTGGCAGGTATCGTCGGCCTGTGCGTGTTCTACGCCCTGGCGGCGATCTTCTGTGGCGTGCGCCTGAAGTCGGCGGTGTTCGACGAGTCCTCGCCCTTCCATGCCACTCTCGAAGAGCTGGCCAATGATCGGGAGCGCCTGTTGCCATGAACCTGCCTGATATCCCGCAAAAGGCCTCGCGCCGGGAAATGCGCAAGGCCCTGATCCGCCTGCGCATGGAGATGCACCGCCAGGAGATCCGCCATGAGTCCCGGCAAATGCTGCAACCCCTGCAGCGGATGCGCAACCTGGGCCAGAACTGGCAGGAAGGCTTCGGCATCAAGCACGCTCCACTCTGGGGCGTGGCGGTGGTGACGCTGCTGGGTTTCATCACCGGCAAGGGCGCCAAGAACGGTGGCGCCGGCAGCCTGGCTCGCCTGGTGCGCCTGGGCACCAGCCTGGTGCCGTTGATCAAGCTGGTGATGCAGGGCTCGTCGCGCAAGTCCTGAGCCGCGATCTGGCTGCATTCTTGCTAAGCAACCCGGATCGGCCCCTTTGACCTAGGGGCCGGCCCCCGGCTGCAATCTTTCCCTGCCAACCCGCTGCCCAAGAGGAGGCCCTGTGATCGACGGGCAACCGCTCGCCTGCTTCCAGCCATTCATCGATACCGCTACCGGACGCATCGCCGGGGTCGAAGCCCTGGGTCGCCTGCGCGGCCATGACGGCCAGCTGGCGTCGGTCGGGCCGCTGTTCGCCGACCCGCGTACCCCCGCGACCGCCCTGCGCCGGCTCGACCGGCAGATTCGCGAAGACGCCTTGCACCGCCTGCACCAGGCTCCAGCGGACTGGTTCCTGAGCCTGAACATCTCCCCGCGCTGGATCAGCCAACTGCGTCCTGGACAACCCCTGCCGAGCCTCGAGCAACTGCAGCGCAACCAGGTCGACCCACAGCGCATCGTCTTCGAGATCACCGAGCTTGACGGCGATTGCGAGCGCCTGGCCCAGGTGGTGGCACGTTATCGCCAGGCAGGGGCACGGATCGCCATCGATGACTTTGGCGCCGGCTATTCGCAACTCGACCGGGTGCTGGCCCTGCAACCGGATATCCTCAAGCTCGATATGCGCCTGTTCCAGGCGGCGGCTCGCGGCGGCCCCAGCAGTGACGTGGTCAGGGCCCTGGCGCAGATGGCGGAAAAGACCGGGTGCTGGATCATCGCCGAAGGCGTGGAAACCGAGGCCGAACTGCACTTCGCGCTGGAGTGCGGATCGCGCTATATACAGGGGTTCCTCTTCGCCCAGGCCCGAGAGCGCTTCTTTGCCAGCGACGCGTTCGTCCAGCCCTTCGCCCGCCTGCGCCAGGCCTATGTACAGGGCAAACTGCAGGAGCGTGGGCGGCTGATGCAACTGCGCCAGGAACTGGCGCAATGGATGAGCCTGCTGCAGGACTGGGCCGCCGCCCAGGCGCCACTGGACCTACTGCCTCGAGTCGAGGCGTTTCCCTGGCTGCTGCGCTTCTACCAGTGCGACCGTCACGGCACCCAACTGACCCCGAACCTGGAGTGGCGCGACGGCCGCTGGCAGGCGGACCCCAGCTATGTCGGCCATAACTGGTCCTGGCGCCCGTACTTCTATCACCTGCTGGCCGAGGGCTGGGAAGAACGACGGCTGATTCTGTCCAGCACTTACCGCGACGCCACCAGCAATCAGTATTGCCTGACTGCGGGCCAGTTCTTCGCCAGCGGCCAGCGCCTGCTGCTGATCGACATCGACGCGGCCGGGTTCTGAGCGACCAGTAACGCCAGGACGACCGCAGAGCGCAGCCGATGATATTTAGCTTCACGCCCCCTTGCGGCCATGTTCGGGAACCCGGAAGCTGGGCACTTCAGTTTTCTTCGGAGAGACCCCGCCTTGGATTGGCAGACCCTGCTCAACCGTGAACGCCTCGCAAAGCCGGTGCACAGCCCGGAAGAACTTGGCCGCAGCCCTTTCCACAAAGACCACGACCGCATCATCTTCTCCGGCGCCTTTCGCCGCCTGGGGCGCAAGACCCAGGTGCACCCGGTGTCCAGCAACGACCATATCCACACCCGCCTGACCCACTCCCTGGAAGTCAGCTGCGTGGGTCGCTCCCTGGGCATGCGTGTGGGCGAAACCTTGCGCGGGGCCCTGCCTGAATGGTGCGAACCCAGCGACCTGGGCATGGTGGTGCAATCGGCCTGCCTGGCCCATGACATCGGCAATCCGCCCTTCGGCCATTCCGGCGAGGACGCCATCCGCCACTGGTTCCAGCAAGCGGCCGGGCGTGGCTGGCTGGATGCGATGAGCGCAACCGAACGCCAGGACTTCCTCAATTTCGAAGGCAATGCCCAGGGTTTCCGGGTGCTGACCCAGCTCGAATATCACCAGTTCGACGGTGGTACCCGGTTGACCTACGCCACCCTCGGCACCTACCTGAAGTACCCCTGGACTGCGCGCCATGCCGACTCCCTGGGCTACAAGAAACACAAGTTCGGCTGCTACCAGAGCGAGCTGCCGTTGCTGGAGCAGATCGCCCACAAGCTGGGCCTGCCCCAACTGGAGGAACAGCGCTGGGCCCGGCACCCCCTGGTGTACCTGATGGAGGCTGCGGACGACATCTGCTATGCCCTGATCGACCTCGAGGACGGCCTGGAGATGGATCTGCTGGAATACGCCGAAGTCGAGTCCCTGCTGCTGGGCCTGGTAGGCGACGACCTGCCGGAAACCTACCGCCAGCTGGGCCCGGGAGATTCACGCCGGCGCCGCCTGGCGATCCTGCGAGGCAAGGCCATCGAACATCTGACCAACGCCGCTGCCCGCGCCTTCGTCGAACAACAGGATGCACTGCTGGCCGGCACCCTGCCGGGCGACCTGGTGGAACACATGCATGGCCCGGCCAAGCGCTGCGTGCTCAACGCCAAGGACATGGCCCGCAAGAAGATCTTCCAGGACAAGCGCAAGACCCTGCACGAAATCGGGGCGTACACCACCCTGGAGATCCTTCTCAACTCCTTCTGTGGCGCCGCACTGGAACAGCATGGCGGCAAGAGCCCTTCGTTCAAGAACCGGCGCATCCTCGATCTGCTGGGCAACAACGCACCGGACCCGAACTGGCCGCTGCATCAGTCCTTCCTGCGGGTGATCGACTTCATCGCCGGCATGACCGACAGCTATGCCAGCGAAATGGCCCGGGAAATGACCGGCCGTTCCAGCCCGCAATGACCCTCCCCGCCAGGGCCCGTTCGGGCCCCGGCAACCTCCCCGAGACCTCGCCGGCAACTAAGGGATTCCCCTACCCCGCCATCTGCCATTAGCGGGTGGATACTTTTTGAATTAACCGAAAACCGGGCCGAATAGCCAGGTTCGCATATCTAGGGAAAACCCTGAGTGAAACTAATTTCATCAGGACCAGTAAAAATAGAGCAACTACTCAACTAGAACACTCTAACTAATCAGTGACACTCCTTAATCCATTAGTAGATGTTCAGCCTCCATCACAGAATTAAACAATTGTGTGACCACTCAACCAGACATCCGACCTTTGGCATTTTGCCACCTTAGCTGCAGCCCTCGCCAATCAAGGACATAAGAGAAAAATAGTTAGCCTTCTATGCACTTACAATTTACGTACAAATAGAGTTTTTAGTTTCGGATAGTCTCGAATTCAACAGGAAATTTCCCCGCTGATCGCCCCCGAAAAAAAATAATTCCGCTCTGCGCTGTAACGTTCCCAGGCCAACTCACTCAACCTATTTGTCATACCTGAAACTGCACTGACTCACCCGGTACTCACTCAGGAACTGTCACTCTCGAGCCCTTGAACATTGTTCCCCGATAGCGATATCGACGGCGCACCTATTCATAGGCGGAACTAAAAGCGACGTCACTAGTTGAGCCCGCTGACCGGCTTCTCTGTTGTTCGTCACTTGGTCTTTTTACAGTAAGGACGCCAAGTGCCCCATTCATCACGCACTGCTCGCTTTCTCCTCCCCCGCACCGGCGGCTGGTGCCTGGGGCTGCTGTTCGGCCTGTCCCATCTCGGTCCGGCCCTGGCCGATGACCTGCAGCCGGGCCAGGAAGCCCTGCGCCTGCAACAGCAGCAGCAACGTGATTTGCAACAACTGCAACTGGAACAGCGCCAGCGGCAAATGCAGCGTGGCAGTTTCAGCAGCACTCCGGCCGCGCCCAGCCAACCAGTGCAGACCGCCAGCGACGAACGCTGCTGGCCCCTGAGCGGGACTCGCATCGCGGGTGCCAGCCTGTTCGACAAGACCCGGCTCAATGACTACATCAAGCCGTATATCGCGCCGTGCATGGGGGTCAACCAGATCAACCAGCTGCTGGCGGCCATCACTCGCCTCTATGTAGAAGCCGGCTACATCGCCAGTCGCCCCTACCTGGCCAGCGCTCCTGCCGCCGGGCACAGCCTGGACATCCTGATAGAGGAAGGCTACGTCGAGGCCATCGAGCTGGCCGACCAGAGCTTGCCGGTCTCGTTGCGCGGCGCATTCCCCGGCATGCTCGGCAAGCCGCTGAACCTGCGCGACCTCGAGCAAGGCCTGGACCAGCTCAACCGCCTGCGCTCGCTGGACCTGACCGCCGACATCGCCCCCGGCAGCCAGCCCGGGGCCTCGCGAATCATCCTGCGCTCACGCAGCAGCGCCGCTCGCTGGGGTCTGGGCCTGGGCGTGGACAACCTGGGCAGTGCCAGCACCGGCCGCGACCGGCAGTCGATCAACTTCAACCTCGACAGCCCGTTGCAGCTCAACGACGCGTTGAACCTGAACTACAGCGATACCCTCAACCACGGCCCGCGCTACAGCCGCAGTTCCAGCCTGTTCTATTCGGTGCCCTACGGCTACTGGACCTACAGCCTGTTCGCCAGCCATGCCGAATACCGCGCGCCGCTCAAGCTGGCTCGCACCACCCTGTACAACAGTGGCCGTACCGACATGGTCAGCGGCCGCGCCGACCGGGTGCTGTGGCGCGGCCAGAGCCACCAGCTCAGCGCCAACCTGCAACTGGCCTACAAGGATGTGGACAGCTACCTGCAAAAGGCCCACCTGAAGATCCAGAGCCCGACCCTGACCGTGGCCGAGGCCGGGCTCAATCTGTTCTGGCTCAACAGTGCGGTATGGAACCTGGATGCCAGCTACGCCCAGGGCCTGACCTGGTTCGGCGCCGACGACGACTCACAGCAAGTGCAACGCAACCTGCCCCAGGCGCAGTTTCGCAAGTACCGCGCCGGCCTCAGCCAGTGGCGCAACGGCCAGCTGGGCACGCAGCGCTGGCAATGGCAGAGCCAGCTCTCGGCGCAGTACAGCCCGGACCCGCTGCCGGCCATCGAACAACTGCTGGGCACCGACGACTCGGCGGTGCGTGGCTACCGCCTCAACAGTGCCTCCGGCGCCATCGGCGCGGTGTGGCGCAACACCCTGCGCCTGCCGCTCAACAGCGAGCTGCCGGTCAAGATCACCCCGCGCCTGGGCCTGGACAACGGCTGGATCAAGGCCGAGCAAGGCGCCCAGAGCCGGCACCTGAGCGGTGCCAGCGTGGGGCTCAACCTGAGCTGGAAAAAGCTCCAGCTCGACCTGGACTACCAACGCAACCTCAACACTCCGGTGGGTTTCCGAACGGAACCGGAGGTCTGGCTGGCCAGGTTCAGCCTGCAGATTTGACCCGACCGCCGATTAGCCTGAATCAATCGATGAACCTGAGCACCACGCGCCGCTACACCGAAGAACGCGCCGGGCTCAACCACTCAGAACGAGGTTCTCATGCCTGACAACACTCACAGCTTCCACCTTTCACCCCAGGGCACCTTGCGCTGGACCATCGCCAGCCTGCTGCTGGTCTCCCACCTGCCCCTGGCCCTGGCCAACGGCATCACCGTGGTCGAAGGCCCGGGCGGCGTACCCATCCTGCAGGACCAGGGCGGCGTACCCATCGTCAACATCGTCGCGCCCAACTCCGGCGGCCTGTCCCATAACCAGTTCCTGGACTACAACGTCGGCCAGCAAGGCGTGGTGCTCAACAACAACAGCGATGTGTTGCACCAGGCAGCTTCGCAACTGGCGGGCCAGGTGGCGGCCAACCCGCAGTTCCAGGGCCAGGCAGCCAGCGTGATCCTCAACGAAGTGATCAGCCGCAATGCCTCGCAGCTCAACGGTATCCAGGAAATCGCCGGTACCGCCGCCGATTTCGTGCTGGCCAACCCCAACGGCATCTCGGTCAACGGCGGCAGTTTCCTCAACACCCCCAACGCCAGCCTGGTGGTAGGCCGTCCGGAAATCGAGGGCGGCAAACTGCAAGGCCTCAATACCCAGGCCGCCCAAGGCCAGCTGGATATCCGCGGCCTGCGCAATGACGCCGGCTCGATCAACCTGATCGCCCCACGTATCGACAGCCAGGGCGAACTCAAGGCCCAGAATCAGTTGAACCTGACCGTGGGCCGCAACCAGGTCGACTACCCCAGCGGCCAGGTACGCCATGTCGACCCTGCCGGCCACACCCAGGAACAGCGCATCGACGCCAGCTTGTTCGGCGCCATGCGAGCCGGGCGGATCAATATCGTCAGCACCGCCGAAGGGGCCGGGGTACGAGTTGGTGCGGTGCAACTGGACGGCCATGACGGCGTCAAGCTGAGCTCCGCCGGCGACCTGGACATCAGCGGCCAGGCCGTCGCCAACAGCCTCGACGCCACCCGCGCCGACCTGCGCAGCCAGGGCGACATCGACCTGCATGGCGACCGCGACCTGAACCTTGCCGCCACCGACGTCAGTGGCCGCAACGTCAAGCTCGATGCCGGACGCAACCTGACCCTGAGCGCCATCGAAAGCCGCAAGCTCCAGGAAAAGCGCCAGCAGTGGGAAAACAGCACCATCGGCATCACCTGGGAAACCTACGATCGCACCGAGAGTGGTAGCGACAGCCGCCAGCACGGTAACAAGGTAGTGGCCCGGCAGGATGCCGAGCTGAAGTCCGGCGCCAACACCCGGATCCAGGGCAGCAGCATCGAGGCCGGCAATCGCCTGTCCGCCAGCAGCGCCGGCGACCTGCAGCTCACCGCGGCCACCGAAACCCACACCCAGCGCGACCAGGGTCAGCACCGCAAGCACCTGTGGAAGGAAAACTGGGACACCGCCAGCAGCGAACAGCGCACCGTCACCAGCCAGCTCAAGAGCGGCAGCCAGCTGCAACTCGACAGCAAGCAGAAGCTGCGCCTGGAAGGCGCCGAACTGCACAGCAAAGGCGACATCGAGCTGGTTGCCAAGGACGTGGACATCAACAGCGCCAGCCGCCTGAGCAGCAGCAGCGAACAGCGCTACTCCGGCGACCTGGTAGGCGGTGGTTTCTTCGGCAAGAACGCCGACGGCGACAAGGGCAAGACCCAAAACCAGGGCAGCAAGGTCAATGCCGACGGCAAGTTGATCGTCAAGGCCGACAGTGTGCGCATCAGCGGCAGTCAGGCCCGGGGCGGCACCCAGGCCAGCGTCATCAGCGACAAGGGTTCGCTGACCATCGACGGCGTGCAGGACACCACCCACGCCAACAGCCACAGCAATGACAGCAAGTTCTTCGGTATCGCCAAGGACGAGAGTCGCCAGCAAGACAAGCACAGCACCACCGTCGGCAGCCAGCTGCATTCGGACAGCAACCTCAAGCTGCAAAGCGCCCAGGACCTGGCCATCAGCGGCTCCCAGGTCAGCGCCAAGGGCCATCTGGACGCTAGCGCCAAGGGCTCGGTCAAGGTGGCGGCAGCCGAGGATACCCAGCACACCAGCAGCAGCTCGCAGCAGCGCGGCTTCGATGCCTATGCCAAGCAAACTGCACCGGGCAGCGGCCAGTACCGCGCCGGCGTGCGCTACCAGGACCAGCAACGCAACGACAGCAGCGACACCACCCGCCAACAGGCTGCCAGCCTCAGCGGTGGCAGTCTGGCAGTCAGCGCCGGCGAAGACGTGAGCGTCCAGGGCAGCAAACTGGCCGCCACGGCCGGTGATGCCAGCGTGAGCGGCAAGAACGTCGAACTACTGGCGGCGGACAACCAGCAAGACAAGCGCAGCGACAGCACCACCACCGGCGGCGGCTTCTACTACACCGGCGGCCTGGACCGCGCCGGCAACGGCGTGGAAGTGGCCCACAACAGCAGCCAGGACAGCAGCAGCAAGAGCACCGCGCAAACCAGCAACATCGCCGCCAGCGGCAACCTGACCATCAGCGCCGGCAACCGCCTGAGCACCGAAGGCGCCCAGGTCAAGGCTGGCGACAAGCTGCAGGTCAGCGCCGGGCAGATCGACAACCGCGCCGCGCGCAATAGCGAAAGCAGCCACCATCAGGACAACAACTGGGCGGTGGATGTCGGCGCCAACGTCGAATACAAGGGGGTGGCCAGGCCGATCGAGAAAGCCGTCCAGGGCGTGGCCCAGCGCAAGTTCCACCAGCCCGGGGTACTCGACGCCCTGGAACAGCCCAACATCGGGCTGGACGTGGATGTCAGCCACCAGAACCGCCAGCTCGACACCAGCGGCAGCACCGCGGTGGTCAGCCAGCTGACCGGCGGCCAGGTCCAGGTCAAGGCCGACGGCCAGTTGCAGGACCAGGGCACCCAGTACCGCGCCACCGATGGCACGGTGAAGATCGATGCCGGCAGCCTGGTGGCCAACGCCGCCAAGGACACCCACAGCAGCAACGAACAGGCGGTGGACGCCAAGGTCGGCGTGCGGGTCTACACCAACACCGGTGAAGACCTGAACATTCGCGGCAGCGGCGCCGGTGGCAGCAGTACGGTCACCAGCAGCACCGAGAAGGCCCAGGTGGGCAGCTATGCCGGCAGCCAGGGCGTGGAGATCAAGCTCACCGGCGACGGCCGCTTCGAGGGCAGCCAGTTCAATGGCGGCCAGGGCGACGTGAAGATCAAGGCCGGTGGCGAGCTGGCGTTGAACCAGGCCAATGACCGCCAGGACAGCAGCAACTCCAGCCTGCGTGGCGATGCCTCCTTGAGCCTGGGCACCCTGCCCGGCAGCAGCGGCACCAATCTCAACGTCGGTGCCGGGGTCCAGCTGGACCACAAGCGCCTGGACAAGCAAGACAGCCAGGCGCAAGTCGCCAGTATCCAGGGCCAGGGCAAGGTGCAGCTCGACAGTGGCGGCAACCTGACCCTGCAAGGCACCCAGATCGGCAACGCCGCGCGCCCCACCGGGGATATCAGCCTCAATGCCGGCGGCAAGCTCGACCTGCAAGCCGCGACCGACACCCACGCCAGCCAGGGCAGCAACCTCGGTGGCGGCCTTACGGCCGGTGGTGGCAAGACCAGCAGCGAGCAGAGCAGCGGCAAGAGCGCCAACCTCAGCGCCAACTTCAACATCGGCCGAGTCTCCGAGCAGGACCAGGACCAGCGTGGCGGCCAGTTCTACAGTCAGGGTCAGGTAACGCTCGCCAGCGCCGCCAGTGGCGATGACGCGATTCACCTGCAAGGCACCCGGATCGACGCCGGCAAGGTGGTACTCGATGCCGCCCAGGGCGGCATCCAGCAGGAATCGGCGCAAGCCACCCAGGTCCACAACAACTGGGGCCTGACCCTCGGAGCCGGGGCCAACCTGAGCCAGACCACCCCGACCGACGCCGAGCAGGGATCGTCGAAGAATGCCCACGGCATCAACGCCCGGGCCAAGATCGACGTCGACCGGCGCCAGAACACCACCCAGCACGACAGCCTGATCAAGGCCGACCAGGTCCTGCTCGCCAGTGCCGGCAACGTGCACCTGGCCGGTGCGCACATCGACGCGCAACGGGTCGACGGGGCCATCGGTGGCGACCTGATCGTCGAAAGTCGCCAGGATCGGGTGCGCTCCACCCAGGTCAACCTCGACGCCAAGCTGGATGTGGAGAAGAACCAGCCAGGGTTGGTGAGCAAGCTGGCCAAACCCGCCGGCCCGCTCAAGGACGACCTGCAGGCCAAGGCCGAGAAAAGCTTCGGCAAGCACCGGGAAAAACTGGAGAACGCCGTCGACAAGGGCGTCGACAAGCTCGGTTCGGCCAAGGACAGCCTGGTCAGCCAGGCCGGCAACGCCAAGGAGCGCCTGGGCGAGAAGCTCAGCCGCAGCGCCAGCTACGACGTCAACCCCGAGCCTCGCGGTGCCATCGGCACGAGCGTGGACAAGGCCAAGGGCTACCTGGCCGACAAGGCCGACGCCGTGGGCAATCGCTTCTCCAGCCTGAAGGAACGTTTCTGGCCCAAGACCAGCGACAGCTACTCGGTCAACGAGAAGACCACCACTGGTGCCAGCGTGGCCAACACCACGGAAAACGTGCTGTTCGGCGACAAGAGCGGCAATACTTCCTACACCCCGACCTTGAACCTGAACCTCAGCCACCAGGGCAAGGACAGCGTGGAGCGGGCCTCGGGCATCAGTGGCCGGCAGGGAGTCAACCTGTCGGTCAGCGGTGAAACCAAGCTGACCGGTGCCCGCATCGGTGCCAGCGACGGACGCGTCGACCTTGGCGGCTCGCGGGTCACCAGCACCGCACTGGCCGGCTCGGACTATCGCGTCGACGCCGGGGTCAACCTGTCCAAGTCGCCCGTCAACCTGGCCCTGGGCAGTGGCAATGAACTGACCCGCAAGCAGGACGACGCCACCCAGAAGGACCAGGTATTCAACCTGGGCCCGCTGCGTGTCGGCGGCCACAGTGACAGCCAGTTGCTGCAGGCCGGTATCGACCAGAAAGCACCTTGAAACCCGGGCCGCCCTCCTCCAGGGGGCGGCCTTTCCCGCTGACCTGCCCGCATGGGCTTCCTCTCACTGCCACCTCACTGTAATACCTCCCCTTATTCGCTGTAGGACCGTTCTTGAATTGGTTCTATGGACTTTTTCGCAACGCCTTCCCCAAGGCTGCTGGGCTACTGTTCGGGCTTTCCATTCATCGGCAGGAGGCCAGCATGCGCTCGGTACTTATCATCGACGACCATCCCGTCATACGCCTGGCCATCCGTTTTCTCCTGGAGCACGAGGGCTACGTGGTCATTGGTGAGACCGACAACGGCGTCGATGCCCTGCAGATGGTCCGCGAGTACGAGCCGGACCTGATCATCCTCGATATCTGCATTCCCAAGCTGGACGGCCTGGAACTCCTGGAGCGCTTCAACAACATGCACGGCCCCTTGCGGACCCTGGTCCTGACCGCCCAGTCGGCGACCCTGTTCGCCAATCGCTGCATGCGCGCCGGCGCCAGCGGCTTCGTCTGCAAGCAACAGGACCTGAGCGAACTGCTCAGCGCCATCAAGGCCATCTGCAACGGCTACAACTACTTCCCCAGCCAGGCGCTGCTGGCCAACCGGGCGGCACTGGGGGAACCCCTTGAACTGGCCCAGTTCAACTCGCTGAACGACCGGGAACTGATGGTCATGCAGCTGTTCGCCATGGGGCAGACCAACCAGCAGATCGCCGTGGGGATGTTCCTCAGCAACAAGACCGTCAGCACCTACAAGAAGCGCATCATGCAAAAGCTGGCGACCACCTCCATGAACACCCTGGTGGACCTGGCCAAGCGCCATGCACTGATATGAACAGCCCACCCCTGGTGTCCTGGTCAGTCCGCAGGCCGGGGCGATGATCGAGTCCCTGCTGCAACAACCCGCCCCCTGGACCTTGCTCCTGGTTGCAGGACTGGGCCTGGCCTGGTTGTCCTGCCGACTGCGCCGTAGCCGGACCTCGTTGCAGGAGGCATTGCGCACTGCCCAGGCGCTGGAGGCCGACAAGCATCAGGCACAGGAAACCAGCCGGGAAAAGAGCCGGTTCCTGGGCAACATCGGCCACGAGATCCGCACCCCGCTCAATGCCCTGGTCGGCCTGCTGGAACTAGTGCTGCGCCGCACCCAGCCGCTGGACCCGAACCGCTCCTCCATGGAGCTGGCACTGGGGGCCGCCAGGGACCTGCGAGAACTGCTGGCGGACCTGCTGGACGTGACCCGGATCGAATCCGGACAGATGTCGCTGAACCCGGACTGGATCCGCCTGCGGGACTGCGTCGACCCGGTGCTGGGAATCTTCCAGGTGCTGGCCCGACGCAACCACCTGGACCTGCACCTGGAATTCAACGTCCCGCAGCCCGAGCCTCAGGTACTGATCGATGCCTTGCGCTTCAAGCAGGTACTGAGCAACCTGCTGAGCAATGCGATCAAGTTCACCCACCAGGGCGAGGTCAGGGTCAGGCTGAACCTGATGCCCGACACCCAACCGGATCAGTTCAAGCTGCGCCTGCAGGTGCTGGATACCGGGCCAGGCATCGCCGAGGAGCAACGTCAACGCGTGTTGCTGCAACCCTTTGCCCAATCCGCCACGAACGGCCAGTCGCCCCGCGACAGCACTGGGCTGGGCCTGCCCATCAGCCATCACCTGTGCCAGAAGATGGGCGGCAGCCTGAGTCTGCACGGGCGCAGCGGCAGCGGCACCGAAGCCCGGGTCCGGTTATCGCTGGCCGGACGCGTGGCGCCCGTCCCAGTAGCCGAGGAACCGGCGCACCAGATCGCCAGCCCACCGCTGGACATCCTGCTGGCGGACGACCATCCCGCCAGCCTGGTGCTCCTGCACGGGCAGTTGGAATACCTGGGACACCGGGTCACCTGCGCCGAGGATGGCATGCAGGCCTACCGGCTGTGGCAGGCCGGGGACTTCGACCTGCTGATCGTCGACTGCAACATGCCCGGGATGAACGGCTGCCAGCTGGCCGAAGCCATACGCCGGGACGAAGCCCGGACCCAACGCCCGCCGATGACCGTGATCGGCTACAGCGCCAGTCACGACCGGGAAACCGTCCAGCATTGCCTGGACGCCGGCATGCACGATTGCCTGTTCAAGCCGCTGGGCATCAACCTGCTGGGCCGCAAGTTGGCGATGCTCGATCCGCTGCCCAGGGCGGACTGCTTCAACATGGCGGCCCTGCGGACCCTCACCCGTGGCGAAACCTCGTTTGCCTTGCGCATGCTCAGGGAGCTGCTGCAATGCTGTCACGACGATCGCCGGATGCTGGGGCTGATTGCCGTCGGCAACCAGGCCGAACTGCGGACCCTGGCCCACAAGGTCAAGGGCTCGGCGCTGATGGTCGGGGCCGACACCCTGTATCGCCGTTGCGAAGCCCTGGAACAGGCCTGCCAGGACAACAGCGGGATCGACACGCTCAACGCCACGGTGCGCGACCTCGACCTGGCACTGGTGCACTTTACCCAGTCCCTGCACCGGCATATCGAGCACCAGCGCCAGCCTGCTGCCTGACTCCAGACTCCACCCGCACATCACGGCCGCCACGAACTGGCGGTCGCCTGTCGCTTCACCCTCTTGCCAGAAAGATATCAAAAGGCCAGTATTCTTCGCCGTGACCCGCATCCATGAAGCGCACACCTGCGAATGAGTCGACGCCCACTAGCCCCGGGCAAGACCGAGGCAGGAACGGCTGCCTTAACTATGCTTGGTTTCTGAGCCCCGCCCGATGCGCCCCTGGAGAGAAATGGAATGCCGAGCACGCCCTTGCCCGCACAGCGCCGCTTCCCTCTTCATATCCATATCAGCGCAATGTTCACCCTGCTGCTGCTCCTGACCGGGATAGTACTGGGCATCTACAACTACCACGCCACCACCCGCATCATCCTGGACAGCAGCGAAAAGCTCTTCCAGCGCATCGAGCAGGATGTGCGCGGCGACCTCAAATCCACTTACGAACCCATTCGCCACTTGCTGAGCCTGCTGGCGGGCAGCCCCGAGGCCCAGGCACCGGACCTGGTGCAACGCCTGACCCTGCTCAGGCCCTTCAGCCAGGCATTGCAGGACAACCCGGACCTGGCTTCGCTGTACCTGGGGTATGCCAATGGCGACTTCTTCATGGTGCGTCCCCTGCGCGACGTCCAACTCAGGAACAAGCGCCAGGCACCGGCGAACAGCGCCTATGAGGTGTGGAGCATCGAGCGCGAAGCCGACACCGGCAAGGTCCGCTCCCAATCCCTGTTCTATGACGCCGGGCTGGTACTGCTCGGGCGCCTGGAACACGCCGACGAACGCTACGACCCGCGGGCCCGCGACTGGTTTGCCAATGCCCGGGGCAATGCCGACCAGATCACCACCCGGCCCTACGTGTTCTATTCCACCCTCAACGTCGGCACCACCCTGGCCCGCAGCAGCGGCAAGATGGCAGTCATCGCCGCCGACCTGACCCTGGAACAGCTGTCCTCGACCCTGGCCAAGCATCGGGTCACCCCCGCCACCGAAATTGCCCTGCTGGATGACCAGGGCAACGTCGTGGCCTATCCCGATAGCCACAGGCTGTTGCTGGAGCAACGCTCCGCGCGCCTGATCAAGGCTAGCGACCTAACCCCGGCACTCGATGCCCTGTTGCAAGGCCGGATCGTAAATGGCCATTTGCAGGCTCAGGGCCGCAGCTGGATCGTGGCCAGCAGCCATATTGCCGAAGGCGGTCCCGGCGGGCTGCAACTGGACATGCTGGTACCCGAGGATGAGTTGCTGGCCGATGCCTACCGCCTGCGCTGGCAAGGTGCACTGATTACCCTGACCACCTTGCTGTTGTGCCTGCCCCTGGGCTGGCTGATCTCGCGCATCCTGGTCCGCCCGCTGCGCACCCTGGTGCAGGAAGCCGATGCCATCCGCAGCTTCGACTTCCATTACCCGGCATCACGTCGCTCGCCAGTGCTGGAGGTGGACCAGCTGAGCGTGTCCATGGCCCGGATGAAAAGCACCCTGGCCAGTTTTTTCGAAATCAATGCCAGCCTGTCCGAGCAGACCCGCTTCGACCCGCTGCTGCAACGGGTGCTGTTCGAAACCGTGAAGATCGCCCAGGCCCAGGCAGGTCTGATCTACCTCAGCGAAAACAAGGGATCGCGCCTGGAGCCCCACGGGCTGATCATCGATGGCCAGCCTCAAGACCTGGCGTCGTTCGATATTGCCACCCAGGACCTGGCCGCCCCGCACAATCCGGACTGGCTGCGCCAGCTGGCCGACCACGACACCGTGGTCACCACCCTGGGCTTCGAACAGGCAGGCCGCCTGCAGCGGATACTGCTCGTCCTGGACAGCCCCCGCACCCATCTGGTGGGGATTCGCCTGCGCAACCGACACCACGAAACGGTGGGCATGCTCCTGCTGTTCCTGGTGGACAGTGGCACCGAGGCGGACCTGGACAAGCTCAGCCCGGACCGCATTGCCTTCATCCAGGCGGTATCCGCCACTGCTGCGCTGTGCATCGAAAGCCAGCGCCTGCAGGACAAGCAGAAGCAGTTGCTGGACGCCTTCATCCAGCTGCTGGCAGGCGCCATCGACGCCAAGAGCCCCTACACCGGCGGACATTGCCAGCGCGTGCCGGCGCTGGCGCTGATGCTGGCCGAAGCCGCCGCAGCCAGCCAGGAGCCGGCATTCGCCCACTACCAGCCCAGCGAGGATGATTGGGAAGCCCTGCATGTGGCCGCCTGGCTGCACGACTGCGGCAAGGTCACCACACCCGAGTACGTGGTGGACAAGGCCACCAAGCTGGAAACCCTGAACGATCGGATCCATGAAGTCCGTACCCGCTTCGAAGTGCTCAAGCGCGATGCCTGGATCGACTATTGGAAAGCCCTGGCCCTGGGCTCCAAGGAAGCCCCCCTGGCCAGCGAGCGCGATGCACGCCTGCAAGAGCTGGACGAGGACTTCGCCTTCGTCGCCCGCTGCAACCTGGGGGCGGAGTTCATGGCCGAGGCCGACCAGCAGCGTCTGCAGCGTATTGCCCTGCGCACCTGGAGCCGTACCCTGGACAATCGCCTGGGGGTGTCCTGGGCCGAGAGCCAGCGCATGGAGCGCACGCCAGTGCCCAGCCTGCCGGTCATGGAACCGCTGCTGGATGACAGGGCCGACCACTTGCTCGAACGCGACAGCTCGGAGGTTCTGGCCGCGGACAATCCCTGGGGGTTCAAGCTCCAGGTGCCGCTCCATAAATACAACCGCGGCGAGCTGTACAACCTGAGCATTCCCCGGGGCACCCTGACCGCCGAGGAGCGCTATGTGATCAACCACCACATCGTGCAGACCATCATCATGCTCGAGCACCTGCCCTTCCCCAGCCATTTGCAGAACGTGGCGGAGATCGCCGGTGGCCATCACGAAAAAATGGACGGCAGTGGTTATCCGCGCCAGCTCAAGCGCGAGCAGATGAGCCTGCCGGCCAGGATGATGGCCATCGCCGATATCTTCGAGGCCCTCACCGCTGCGGATCGCCCCTACAAGAAGGGCAAGACCCTGAGCGAGGCACTGAACATCATGGCCATGATGTGCCGGGACGCCCATATCGATCCGCAGCTGTTCGAGCTGTTCATTCGACAGCGGATCTATCAGCAGTACGCCGAACGCTTCCTCACGCCGCAGCAGATCGATTCAGTGGATCAGGCGGCCTTGCTGGGCAAGGCCGGGTTGGCCGGCTGACGACTCAGCAGTCGCTGGCGTCCAGGAATATCTGCGCCAGGCGCTCGATGCCGGCCTGGTCCTCGACGCCAAAGCGCGCCAGCTTCGGGCTATCCAGGTCAAGCACGCCGATCAGTTGGCCGTCCTTGACCAGCGGTACCACCAGTTCACTGTTGGAGGCGCTGTCGCAGGCGATGTGCCCGGCGAAGGCATGCACATCCTCCACTCGCTGGGTCTGCTGCGTCGCTGCTGCGGTGCCGCAAACGCCCCGACCAAAGGGAATGCGCACGCAGGCGATCTGCCCCTGGAACGGGCCAAGCACCAGTTCCTGGTTGCGGTTGAGGTAGAAACCCGCCCAGTTCAGGTCCTCGAGCTGGCTGAACAGGAAGGCCGAGAACTGTGCCGCGTTGGCGATGAAATCGCGCTCATCGGCCAGCAGCGACTCCAGCTGGGCACACAACAGCCCGTAACCGTCCAGGCCCTGGCCGGTGCTTTTCAGATCGATCATGCTTTTTGCTCCAGCAACTGCAGGCCCACCCAGTAACGGGCGAATTGATAAGCGCAACGACCATTGCGGTTGCCGCGACCGGTGGCCCAGCGCACCGCCAGGATGTCCAGGGCTTCGTCGCGCTGCCATTGCAAGCCGGCCTTGCGCGCCAACTCGCCGATCCAGTGCTCGACCACGTTGAGAAAGTGTTCCTGAGTGAAGGGATAGAACGACAACCACAGGCCGAAGCGGTCCGACAAGGCAATCTTGTCTTCCACTGCCTCGCTGGGGTGCAGCTCGCCGTCGACGCGCTTCCAGTTCTCGTTGTCGCTTTCCTTTTCCGGTACCAGGTGCCGGCGGTTGGAGGTGGCGTACAGCAGCACATTCTCAGGTGCCTGCTCCAGGGAGCCGTCGAGCACGCTCTTGAGCACCCGGTAGTCGCCCTCGCCGGACTCGAAGGACAGATCGTCACAGAACAGCACGAAACGCTGGGGCAACTTGACCAGTTGCTCCACCACCCGTGGCAAGTCCGCCAGGTGATCGCGCTCGATCTCGATCAGGCGCAGGCCGCCCTTGGCGTGCTCGGCCAACAGAGCCCGGACCAGGGAAGATTTTCCCGTGCCGCGCGAGCCCCAGAGCAAGGCATGGTTGGCCGGCAGGCCGTCGAGGAACTGCTGGGTGTTGCGTGCCAGTTGCTCACGCTGCTTGTCGACCCCGATCAAATCGCTCAGGCGCATGTCCAGGCTAACGTCCAGGGGCAGCAGGAAGCCGCTGCGACCTTCACGTTGCCAGCGGGCAGCCAGGCACTGGTTCCAGTCGATGGCTTGGCGCGGGGTGGGCAACAGCGGCTCGAGACGGGCCAGGACCGCATCGGCGCGTTCAAGAAATGCATTCAATCGGGCATCCACGACTTTTCCTCAGGCACGTTCAAGGTAATGATGCGGCACACAGACGAAACGCAGTCCTGATCAAGGGGTCTACAGGCCCAGTCAACTGCTGCCAGCCCAGGCCGGTAATTCAAGATGATCAGCTATGCTTGCGCAGCGAAGGGAAACGAAAGTGGTTCAACCCCCCATGGATATCAAGTTCACCAACCGCCTGTCCTATAAACAGGCCCGGCTCACCGTGTTGGTGGGTTTCATTCTGGGGACCGCGCTCAGTCTGGTGCAAATCGGTATCGATTATGCCAGCGAAGACGCCTCCATCAATCGTGAAATCCACTCGCTGCTGGAAATCAGCCATAACCCGGCTTCACGTATCGCCTACAACATCGACTCCGAACTGGCCCAGGAACTGACCCTCGGCCTGCTGCGCTCCCCGGCAATCATTCGCGCGCAACTGATCGACAACAACAATACCCTGCTGGCCAACGTCGAGCGCCCGCCGCTGCAGAGCCGCTATCGGGCCATCAGTGACTTCCTGTTCGGCGCCGACCGGCAATTCGAGGACCGCCTGTACCTCAGCCACCTGCCGGAGGAATCCCTCGGCACCCTGCACCTGGATGTCGACACCTATGCCTTCGGCAGCCGTTTCCTGCGGCGCGCCGAGGTGACCCTGCTCAACGGCTTCGTCCGCAGCCTGATCCTGACCGGGATTCTCCTCGGGCTGTTCTACGTGATGCTGACCAAGCCCCTGGTGGAGGTGATCCGCGAGCTCAGCAGCCGTGACCCCCGTGGCCCGCAGCAGACCAAGCTGGACTTTCCCCATGGGCACGAGAACGACGAGGTCGGGGTACTGGTCAAGGTGGCCAACCAGCAGTTCGAGGTGATGGCCACCGAGATCCAGCAACGGCGCAACGCCGAGAACCGCCTGACCGAATACCTCGGGCAACTGGAAAGCATCGTGTCGGCCCGCACGACCGAGCTCAAGGCCAGCAATGCCCGGCTCAGCCAGTCCAACGAGGAGCTGGAAGCCGCTCGACGCACGGCCCTGGACATGGCCCAGGCCCGCGCGGCGTTCCTGGCCAACATGAGCCACGAGATCCGCACACCGCTCAATGGCCTGCTGGGCATGATCGCCCTGTCCCTGGACAGCCCGCTGAACCCCGAGCAGCGCCAGCAGCTGTCCATCGCCCATGACTCCGGCAAAGTGCTGGTGGAGCTGCTCAACGACATCCTGGATATGTCCAAGTTCGACGCCGGGCAACTGGAACTCGAGCGCATCCCCTTCGACCTCGGGGTACTGGTGGAAGACACCGCCAACCTGCTGTCGCAGAATGCTGCCGCCAGCGTCGAGCTCACCTGCCTGATTGCCCCGGACTTCCCGGCCCTGGTGCTGGGCGACCCGACCCGGGTCCGGCAGATCGTCAGCAACCTGCTGTCC
Organism: Pseudomonas sp. L5B5; assembly: GCF_020520285.1. NCBI lineage: Bacteria > Pseudomonadati > Pseudomonadota > Gammaproteobacteria > Pseudomonadales > Pseudomonadaceae > Pseudomonas > Pseudomonas sp. L5B5. The sequence goes on along the minus strand of NZ_CP084742.1, from coordinate 6,216,438 downwards.
AACGCGCTCAAGTTCACCCGCTTCGGCCGAGTCGATGTGCGCTTGAGGACCCAGGCCGACGGGGTGCGCATCGAGATCTGCGATACCGGCATCGGCATCGCCCAGGAAGCCCAGGTCAAGATCTTCCAGCCCTATACCCAGGCCGGCGCGGGGATCACTCGCCAGTACGGCGGCACCGGATTGGGCCTGGCATTGACCTACAACCTCTGCGAAGCCATGAACGGCCGCCTGAGCATCAGTTCCGAAGTCGGCTTTGGCAGCCAGTTCTGCGCCGACCTGCCGCTGCCCTGCCACACTCCGGCCGCACCACCACCGAGGCTATCCGGCAAGATCATCGCCATCACCGACACCGGCAGCGGCCTGGCCGAGCTGCTGTCGAGCCTGTTGCCGGCCTGGGGCCTGAGCTACCAGCGCTGCGACATCGAGGATTCATTAGCCGGACTCAATCCCGACCTGCTGATCACCGACTGCCCGGAATGCCTGTTCGGCCTGCGTCCGGCCATCAGCGCCCCGATCCTGCTGGTGACCGCCTACGGCAGCTTCCTGCCCAGCGAAGAGGCCAGCGCCCTGGCGCCGCTGCAGCAGCAGGCCCGGCCCCTGGCGCGCAATGCCCTGTACCAGACGCTGCGCCGTTCGCTGCAGAGCGAACCCATTACCCTCAACGATGAACAGCTACAGATGCCGGTGCAGATCCGCCGGGCGAACATTCTGCTGGTGGAAGACAACCCAGTGAACCAACTCGTGGCCAAGGGCATGCTGAGCAAGCTGGGGTGCGCCGTGACCGTGGCCGTCCATGGGGCCGAGGCCCTGAATCAGCTGGAGCACAGCAGCTTCGATCTGATCCTGATGGACTGCAACATGCCGGTCATGGACGGCTATGAGGCCAGCCGGCAGATTCGCCGCAGCGGGCGCTGGCCCGACCTGCCCATCATCGCCTTGACCGCCAACGCCATGCCCGAGGAACGTGAGCGCTGCCGGGCCGCGGGCATGAGCGACTACCTGGCCAAGCCGTTTCGTCGCGAAGAGCTGATCGCCCTACTGGACCTGTGGGTGCCGACTACGACAAAGCTCTGATCTGCTGCAGCAATTGGTCGAGGCTGTCGCGCAGTGGGCCCAGGCTGTCGAGGTCGATCCCGCTCTCGCACAACAGTGCCGCCTTGAGCGGCGCGACCTGCTCGCGCAGGGCCAGCCCCGTGTCACTCAGGCTCAGGTGCACTTCGCGCTCATCGCGCCCCGACCGCCGACGCTGCACCAGGTGCAACTGCTCCAGGCGCTTGAGCAATGGCGTCAAGGTGCCGGAGTCCAGTGCCAGGCGCTCTCCCAAGGCCTTCACCGTCGGCAAGGACGGCGGCGCCGCATGCCACTCCCACAACACCAGCATCGCCAGGTACTGCGGATAGGTCAGGCCCAGGCGATCGAGCATCGGCTTGTAGCCACGCACCACTGCCCGCGAAGCGGCATAGAGCTTGAAGCACAACTGACTGTCGAGCTGCAGTGATACGCCAGGCTGGTCGTTCATTTGAGCAGGGCTTCGATCTCGCCGACCAGGTCCTTGGGTTTGGTGGTCGGGGCAAAGCGCTTGACCAGCTTGCCGTCCTGGCCGATCAGGAACTTGGTGAAGTTCCACTTGATGCCCTGGGAGCCCAGGACCCCGGGGGCACGCTTCTTCAATTGGACGAACAACGGATGGGCCCCGGCGCCGTTGACCTCGATCTTCTTGAACAGCGGGAAACTCACGCCATAGTTGAGTTCGCAGAACTCCGAGATTGCCCCTTCGTTACCCGGCTCCTGCTGACCGAACTGGTTGCACGGAAAGCCCAGGATCACCAGGCCTCGGTCCTTGTAGGCCTGCCACAGCTGCTCGAGCCCCTTGTACTGGGGCGTGAAGCCACACTTGCTGGCCGTATTGACCACCAGCACGGCCTTGCCGGCGAAATCCGCCAGGGTCTTCTGTTCGCCCTTGATGGTGGTGCAGGGAATAGTCAGCAACGCGTCAGTCATGGCGGCAACTCCACTCGAGGTCAGGAACGGATAAAAATAGTACTCAATTAAATTGCATGCAATTTAATTCACGAAAAAAGGGCTCCATTGAGCTTAATGCCAGTCAGTTAAGCAAGGTGATCCCTGTAGGAGCGAAGCTTGCTCGCGATGCTTGTAAACGGTAGCGCGTACTGACTGGATAAACGCAGCGCTCCATCACGGGCAAGCCTCGCTCCTACACCTTTCGCCTAGCGTGCCACCAGGTCCAGGCAGACGGAATTGATGCAGTAGCGAAGGCCGGTGGGCGGCGGGCCGTCCGGGAACACATGGCCCAGGTGGGCATCGCACTTGGCGCAGACCACTTCGGTACGGATCATGCCGTGGCTCAGGTCGCGGATCTCGATCATGGCGCTGTCAGCGATGGGCTCGTAGAAGCTCGGCCAGCCACAACCCGAATCGAACTTGGCCCTGGAGTCGAACAGCGCTTCGCCACAGCAGACACAGTGATACACCCCGTCGGTCTTGGTGCCGTTGTACTCGCCCGAGAAGGGGCGTTCGGTGCCCTTGAGCCGACAGACGTTGTACTGCTCCGGATCGAGCATCGCCCGCCATTCTTCCAGGGTTTTTTCCAGCTTTTCCATGGTCCTTCCTCTGCAACGGAAAAAGCCCGATCTGTATCTTTTCCACGGATCGGGCGGCACGTATGATTGCGCCTCGTCAGACGCCAGTCTGGCAGCCGCGCTACACCCATTCAAACGGATTTTGCCGCAGCCGGTGCGGGCTACAGCCCGGTGTAACACGGCAGGATTCCCAGTACGGTAGTTCATCCTCCGCCTGGATCGTTCATTTTCGGGAACACATCGCCATGCAGGTCAGCAAATCGAACAAGCTCGCCAACGTCTGTTATGACATTCGCGGCCCGGTGCTCAAGCACGCCAAGCGCCTGGAAGAGGAAGGCCATCGCATCCTCAAGCTGAACATCGGCAACCCGGCGCCCTTTGGTTTCGAAGCGCCGGACGAGATTCTCCAGGATGTGATCCGCAACCTGCCGACCGCCCAGGGCTACAGTGACTCCAAGGGCCTGTTCAGCGCGCGCAAGGCGGTGATGCAGTACTACCAGCAGAAGCAGGTGGAAGGCATCGGCATCGAGGACATCTACCTGGGCAACGGTGTTTCCGAACTGATCGTGATGGCCATGCAGGCCCTGCTCAACAACGGCGACGAAGTGCTGGTCCCGGCCCCCGACTATCCATTGTGGACCGCAGCGGTCAGCCTGGCCGGCGGCAACCCGGTGCATTACCTGTGCGATGAACAGGCCAACTGGTGGCCCGATCTTGCCGACATCAAGGCCAAGATCACCCCGAACACCAAAGCCCTGGTGATCATCAACCCGAACAACCCCACCGGCGCGGTGTACCCCCGGGAAGTGCTGCTGGGCATGCTGGAACTGGCTCGCCAGCACAATCTAGTGGTGTTCTCGGACGAGATCTACGACAAGATTCTCTACGATGACGCCGTGCACATCTGCACCGCCTCCCTGGCCCCGGACCTGCTGTGCCTGACCTTCAACGGCCTGTCCAAGTCCTATCGCGTGGCCGGTTTCCGCTCTGGCTGGGTGGCCATCTCCGGTCCCAAGCAGCACGCCCTGAGCTACATCGAAGGCATCGACATGCTGGCCAACATGCGCTTGTGCGCCAACGTGCCCAGCCAGCATGCGATCCAGACCGCCCTGGGTGGCTACCAGAGCATCAACGACCTGGTTCTGCCACCTGGCCGCCTGCTGGAACAACGAAACCGCACCTGGGAGTTGCTCAACGACATTCCCGGCGTGAGCTGCGTCAAGCCCATGGGCGCGCTGTATGCCTTTCCACGGATCGATCCGAAGGTCTGCCCAATCCACAACGACGAGAAGTTCGTCCTTGACCTGCTGCTCTCGGAAAAACTCCTGGTCGTGCAAGGCACCGCCTTCAATTGGCCATGGCCGGACCACTTCCGCGTGGTGACCCTGCCACGGGTGGACGACCTGGAACAGGCCATTGGCCGGATCGGTGGCTTCCTCAAGTCCTACCGTCAGTAAGCCAATGAACGCCGTGCGATCTGTCGCGGATCGCACGGCGATTAATTCAGCAACACATCTTCACTGACCTTCCCCGCTCCCCTTCTACTAAGCTTGCACTTTCCGTCGCGCCCACTGTCACAGCGTCTGCGCCGCAACCGGGCGACGGTCGTCCGTGGCGACGGGTCATGAGCCTGCAATACCCCTGTCATGCCCGCCCCATGCGACACAGTTTGAAATAGAAGCCGTGTTGAATAGGTGGTTGCCGCGCCTTATATACCCCGCGGAACGCTACATCTTTAGCTTGAGGAGATTTCTACAACCATGATGCGAATCCTGCTGTTTTTGGCCACTAACCTTGCGGTCGTGCTGATTGCCAGCATTACCCTGAGCCTTTTCGGCTTCAACGGGTTCATGGCGGCCAACGGGGTTGATCTGAACCTCAATCAGCTGCTGATTTTCTGTGCGGTCTTTGGTTTTGCCGGCTCGCTGTTCTCGCTGTTCATCTCCAAGTGGATGGCGAAGATGAGCACCAGCACGCAGATCATTACCCAGCCGCGTACCCGCCATGAGCAATGGTTGCTGCAGACCGTTGAACAACTGTCCCGCGAAGCCGGCATCAAGATGCCCGAAGTGGGGATTTTCCCGGCCTACGAGGCCAACGCCTTCGCTACCGGCTGGAACAAGAACGACGCCCTGGTGGCGGTCAGCCAGGGCCTGCTGGAACGGTTCTCGCCCGATGAAGTCAAGGCGGTGCTGGCCCACGAGATCGGTCACGTCGCCAATGGCGACATGGTGACCCTGGCCCTGATCCAGGGCGTGGTGAACACCTTCGTGATGTTCTTCGCGCGGATCATCGGCAACTTCGTCGACAAGGTGATCTTCAAGAACGAAGAAGGCCAGGGTATTGCCTACTACGTGGCGACCATCTTCGCCGAACTGGTACTGGGCATCCTCGCCAGCGCCATCGTCATGTGGTTCTCGCGCAAGCGCGAATACCGTGCCGACGAAGCCGGCGCCCGCCTGGCCGGGACCAACGCGATGATCGGTGCCTTGCAACGCCTGCGCTCGGAACAGGGCCTGCCAGTGCACATGCCCGATACCTTGAATGCCTTCGGCATCAACGGCGGCATCAAGCAGGGCCTGGCCCGGATGTTCCTGAGCCACCCGCCACTGGAAGACCGCATCGACGCCCTGCGCCGTCGCGGCTGATCCGCACGACGGCAACACCCAAAAGGGCGACGCGAGTCGCCCTTTTGCATGGGCCTGGAAACTCAGCGTGCGCCCTGCTTCTCCAGGCGATAGACCCGCTCCACGAGCCGGGTGACCCCGCCCTGGAGAAACTTCCAGCTTTCACCCAGGATGTCGCGCTCGGTTTGCACCTGCAACTGCCAGTTGCCTTCCAGGCCCTGGCGAACTTCATCGTCCAGCACGGCGAAGGGGGGCCCATCCAGCTGGGCCTGATCGTAGTCCATGGTGATCAGCAGTCCGCGGCTGCCGACTGGCAACAGGCCATTGAGGTGGGCGACGTAGCGTTGGCGCATCTCCCGAGGCAAGGCGATCATCGCCGCGCGGTCATACAAGGCCGTGCAATCGGCAACGTCCTCGGCAGTCAAGGCAAAAAAATCCCCACACCAGAGCTGGATCGAACCCAGGGTGTAGACCTTGAACACGCCTTGCTGGCGGACCTCTGGCTGCGACGCGTGCTCGCGGAAAAAATCCTCCACGGCCTTATCCGAAAGCTCGACCCCCAGCACCCGGTGCCCACGGGCGGCAAGCCAGGCCAGGTCCAGGCTCTTGCCACACAGTGGCACCAGCACCCGACTTTGTTCCTCCAGACCAAGGTCCGGCCAGTACTGCTGCAAATAGGGGTTGACCTCTGCCAGGTGAAAGCCGATCTGGTCGCGTTCCCAGCGCTTGTGCCAAAAGTCTGCTTGCATGGAATGTCCTTGGAATTCGATCAAAAAGCCCTAAAACTTATATTAGATTTAGATCAATGATCTGATTGAAGATGGCGCATCTTAACCTTCAGGACCTTTTTCATGCTCCCCAGCCTGTTCATTTCCCATGGGTCCCCCATGCTGGCGCTGGAACCCGGCGAGAGTGGCCCCGCCCTGTCAAGCCTGGCGGCGCAACTGCCTAGACCCCGAGCGATTCTGGTGGTGTCGGCTCACTGGGAAAGCCCGGACCTGCGAGTCAGCGCCCATCCGCATCCCGAGACCTGGCATGACTTCGGAGGATTTCCCGCCGCCCTGTTCGCCGTGCAGTACCCGGCCCCGGGAGACCCGGAGCTGGCGGCACAGGTGGTGCAGTTGCTCCAGGCCAGCGGCCTGGCAGCCACACTCGACGCCCGGCGCCCTTTCGATCATGGCACCTGGGTGCCGCTGTCGCTGATGTACCCGCAAGCGGACATCCCGGTGGTCCAGCTGTCCCTGCCCAGTCGCCAGGGTCCGGCGCTACAGACTCGCATCGGCCGCGCCCTGGCCAGCCTGCGCGAACAGGGCGTGCTGCTGATCGGCTCCGGCAGCATCACCCACAACCTGCGGGAACTGGACTGGCAGGCCGGCCCTGAAAGCGTCACCCCGTGGGCCAAGGCCTTTCGCGACTGGATGATCGAAAAACTGACCGGCGATGACCAGGCAGCACTGCATGACTACCGGCAGCAAGCGCCCCACGCCGTTCGCAGCCACCCCAGCGACGAACACTTGCTGCCGCTGTATTTCGCCCGGGGTGCCGGGGGCGCCTTCAACCTCGCCCACCAGGGATTCACCCTGGGCGCGCTGGGCATGGACATCTACCGCTTCGGCTGAGGCCCGGGCAAATCGCAGGCAAAAAAAATCCCCGGACCCGCCGGGGATTTTTCATGCTCGATCGATCAACCCAGAGGGCAGATCAATCCTCGCGGTAGCGACGCAGCTTGAGCTGCTTGCCGGCAACGCGAGTGTCCTTGAGCTTGGCCAGCAGACGGTCCAGGCCATCTTCCGGCAGCTCGACCAGGCTGAAGCTGTCACGCACCTGGATACGGCCGATGGCTTCACGAGCCAGGCCACCTTCGTTGAGGATCGCCCCCAGGAGGTTCTTGGCAGCAATCCCGTCACGCGCGCCCAGCGCGGTACGGCAACGAGCACGACCTTCGGCCAGCGGGGCCGGTGCGCGACGCTCACGATCGCCACGGTCACCACGATCTGCGCGATCGGGACGGTCGCCGTAACGCTCGGAACGTTCGCCACGCGGGGCGTTGTTAGGCACCAGTGGACGCTCTTTCTCGATGGTCGCCAGGTCCAGCGCCTGACCATTGGTGGCCTTGCGCAGCAGGGCCGCAGCCAGGGCGCGCGGACTGCAACCGATGTCGGCAGTCAGGCGGTCCAGCAAGTCGCCATGGCTCGCTTCGGCGTCAGCCACCAGCGGGGCCAGGCTGTTGGTCAGCTTCTTGATGCGAGCATCGAGCACGGCCTGGGCATCCGGCAGGCGAACTTCTGCCACTTTCTGCCCGGTTACACGCTCGATTACCTGCAGCATGCGACGCTCACGCGGAGTCACCAGCAGCAGGGCACGGCCTTCGCGACCGGCACGGCCAGTACGGCCGATACGGTGTACGTAGGACTCAGGATCGTAAGGCATGTCCACGTTGAACACGTGGGTGATACGCGGTACGTCCAGGCCACGAGCGGCGACATCGGTAGCCACCACGATATCCAGGCGACCATCCTTGAGGGAGTCGATCACACGCTCACGCTGGTTCTGGGCGATATCGCCATTCAGCGCGGCAGCCTTGTAGCCTTTGGCTTCCAGGGCGCTGGCCAGGTCCAGGGTCGCTTGCTTGGTGCGCACGAACATGATCAGGGCGTCGAAGTCCTCGACTTCCAGCAAGCTCAGGACAGCACCGGTCTTCTGGTCGGCATGGACCAGCAGGTGAGCCTGCTCGATCGCGGTGACGGTCTGGGTCTTGCTCTGGATCTTGACGTGTTTCGGGTCCTTCAGGTGACGCTCGGCGATCGCACGGATCGACTGCGGCAGAGTGGCCGAGAACAGCACGGTCTGGCGGGACTCGGGCATGGCCTTGAAGATCACTTCCAGGTCATCCATGAAGCCCAGCTTGAGCATTTCGTCGGCTTCGTCCAGAACCAGGTGGTTCACGGTGGCCAGGACCTTTTCGTCACGACGCAGGTGGTCGCACAGACGGCCCGGGGTGGCGACAACGATCTGTGCGCCATTACGGATTGCCTTGAGTTGTGGGCCCATCGGCGCACCGCCGTAGACGGCCACAACAGTCACGCCCGGCATTTGCTTGGCGTAGGTTTCAAAGGCGGTTGCTACTTGTAGCGCCAACTCACGGGTTGGGGCCAGGATCAGAGCTTGCGGCTCGCGCTTGGACGGATCGATGCGGTGCAGGATAGGCAGGGCAAAGGCAGCGGTCTTACCGGTACCGGTTTGCGCCTGGCCAATCATATCGTGACCGGCGAGGATGATCGGGATCGATTGCTGCTGAATGGCCGAAGGCTCTTCGTAGCCGGTGGCGACTACCGCTGCAACAATACTGGGATGAAGTTCAAGAGCGGCGAAGCCGCCGATTTCCTGGGTCATGGGTCTGCCTCTAAGTGCATCCGCAAAGACCCATGCTCCAAAGCTGCGCATGCCGTGTAAGACTCGAGAGTCACCCTGGCAGCTTTGTCGGCGGGGATTTGCGAAAACGATTGAAAGAAATGAACGTCAAGGATAGTCCGCGCAGCGGACAAGCAGCCGAAGCTGACTTCGGGGAATTGCGTCACCTAAACGAGGCCCTGCTAAAGGCCGGCGCGCACTATACCGGAATTACTAAAAAATGGGAGTTTTTTTTGTCGGAAAAATCCGCTGAACGCCCAATTTCCATGGGCTTTGCGCAGGCCTGGACGGCAGGTTACTTTGCTCTAGCCCGGGCGTATCGGGCCCTGCAGCTTAAACGGTTCACCTTGATGCTCGAAACCAACCCGGCAAACCGCCCCTTCCCTTCCCAAGGACAGCGTCCATGAATCAGCCCCGTGCCAGCCGTGTCACCCGTGAACAACGTGGCCATCTGTGGCTTATCGGCCTGGACCGGGTCGCCAAGCGCAATGCCTTCGACCTGGAGTTGCTCGACCAACTGAGCCTGGCCTACGGCGAGTTCGAAGCCGATGACCAGGCACGGGTCGCCGTGGTATTCGGCCATGGCGAGCATTTCACCGCCGGCCTGGACCTGGTCAACGTGGCTGCCACCATGGCCCAGGGCTGGCAGGTCCCGCCCGGCGGCTGCGACCCCTGGGGCGTGTTCGCCGGGCCACGGGTAAGCAAGCCGGTGATCACCGCCGTTCAGGGCTACTGCCTGACCATCGGCATCGAGCTGATGCTGGCCGCCGATATCAACCTGTGCGCCAGCAACACCCGTTTCGCCCAGATGGAAGTGCAACGAGGGATCCTCCCCTTCGGTGGCGCCACCCTGCGCCTGCAACAACTGGCAGGCTGGGGCAACGCCATGCGCTGGCTGTTGACCGGAGATGAATTCGACGCCCACGAGGCCCTGCGCCTGGGGCTGGTACAAGAAGTCATGGCCAGCGAGGACCTGTTGCCACGGGCCATCGAACTGGCACAACGGATTGCCCGGCAGGCGCCACTGGGCGTCCAGGCCACGCTGATGTCGGCACGCCAGGCCCGCCTGGAAGGAGAAACCGCAGCCGCCCAGGCCTTGCCATCGCTGGTGCACGAGCTGATGAACAGCGAGGACGCCAAGGAGGGTGTACGAGCGATGCTGGAGAAACGTCCCGGGGTGTTCAAGGGCTGCTGAAGCCCGGCTGACAGCATTCTTGCGCTGTCAGCCGGGGACGCCCTCAGGTGGCGGGACGAATGTCCTTGATCAGCGATTGCAGCGAGTAGCCCAGGCGCGGCGCCAGGGCCTCGCCCCTGGCAACCAGGCCCGGCGTGTCCAGTTCCTGGTCAAGGTCGGCTGGCACGATCAGGATCACGTTGCCCTCCTTGACCGGCAGTTCCCAGTAGTGCCGGTGATAGAGCCCTCGCAGCAGCGCGGCGCCCAGGGGCTTGCCGTCATCGGTAGCCCACTGGTTGATCACCAGCCAGCCTCCTGGATTGAGGCGTTTCTGGCAGTTTTCCAGGAACCCCCAGGCCAGGTGCCCGACCCCCGGCCCCACATCGGTGTACAGGTCGACGAAGATCAGGTCGGCCGACTCGGCGCTGTCCAGCAACTCCAGGGCATCACCAATCCTTATATAAAGGCGCGGATCGTCGTCCAGCCCCAGGTACTCGATGGCCAGGCGTGGCACTTCCGGGCGCAGCTCGATGGCCTCGACATCCTCCAGGGGGAGGAACTTCAAGCACGCCTGGGTCAGGGTACCGGCACCGAGCCCGAGAAACAGCGCGCTCTCCGGTGCGTCATGGCACAGCGCACCAATCAGCATCGCCCGGGTGTAGTCGTACTCCAGCCAGCTGGGATCGGCGGTGAACACACAGCTTTGCTCGATGGCCTCGCCGAATTCGAGAAACCGGTAATCGGCCACTTCCAGGACCCGGATCATGCCGAATTCGTCGTGAACTTCAGCCAGTACACGCTCGACGCGTTCCTCAGTCATTTCATCTCCTAGTCGCGCAGGCCAGGAACCTTGCCGACGCGATAAACCTGCCGCTCTTTGGCGAGCGCAAAGGCGCGATTGTCGACCAAGCAAGAGGAGCAGGTCACGCACTAATTTGCTGCTAACATGCCCCTCCCACCGTAAAGCAATCGAGTCCGCGATGAGCCAACCCTGGAGCCCCGACAGCTGGCGCGCCCTGCCAATCCAGCAGCAACCCCATTACCCCGACGCGGCGCACCTGCTCAAGGTCGAGCAGAGTCTGGCCAGCTATCCGCCCCTTGTGTTCGCTGGAGAGGCCCGGGAGTTGCGCCGCCAGTTCGCCGAGGTCACCCAGGGTCGGGCCTTCCTGCTGCAGGGCGGCGACTGTGCCGAAAGCTTTGCCGAGTTCTCCGCGGCCAAGATCCGCGACACCTTCAAGGTGCTGCTGCAGATGGCCATCGTCATGACCTTTGCCGCCGGTTGCCCGGTGGTCAAGGTCGGGCGCATGGCCGGCCAGTTCGCCAAGCCACGCTCGGCCAACGACGAAACCATCAACGGCGTGACGCTACCGGCCTACCGTGGGGATATCGTCAACGGCATCGGTTTCGACGAGAAAAGCCGGGTACCGGATCCCGAGCGCCTGCTGCAGTCCTACCACCAGGCCACTGCCACCCTCAACTTGCTGCGAGCCTTCGCCCAGGGCGGATTCGCCGACCTGCACCAGGTGCACAAGTGGAACCTGGACTTCATCGCCAACTCGGCCCTGGCCGAGAAGTACAGCCAGCTGGCCGACCGCATCGATGAGACCCTGGCGTTCATGCGCGCCTGTGGCATGGACAGCTCGCCGCAGTTGCGCGAAACCAGCTTCTTCACCGCACACGAAGCGTTGCTGCTCAACTACGAGCAAGCGTTCGTCCGACGTGACAGCCTGACCAACGACTACTATGACTGCTCGGCGCATATGCTGTGGATCGGCGACCGTACCCGGCAACTGGACGGCGCCCACGTGGAGTTCCTGCGCGGGGTGAACAATCCGATCGGGGTCAAGGTCGGCCCCAGCATGAACACCGACGAGCTGATTCGCCTGATCGACATCCTCAACCCGGACAATGACCCGGGCCGGTTGAACCTGATCGTGCGCATGGGCGCCAACAAGGTTGGCGATCACCTGCCGCGATTGATCCGCGCCGTGGAGAGCGAAGGCAAGCAGGTGCTCTGGAGCTCGGACCCGATGCACGGCAACACCATCAAGGCGAGCAGCGGCTACAAGACCCGGGACTTCGCACAGATCCTCACCGAGGTCAGGCAGTTCTTCCAGGTCCATCAGGCCGAAGGCAGCTATGCCGGCGGTATCCATATCGAGATGACCGGACAGAATGTCACCGAGTGCATCGGTGGAGCCCGCCCAATCACCGAAGACGGCCTCTCGGACCGCTACCACACCCATTGCGACCCGCGAATGAACGCCGACCAGTCGCTGGAACTGGCGTTCCTGATCGCCGAGACCCTCAAGCAGGTCAAGCGCTAGGGCGAGAGCCAGACGCCTCGCGGAGCAGCCCGGTCCGCGAGGCCTTCAGACCAGTACCTGGCGCAAACGCCGCGCCCCTTCGCGCTGACAGTTCAGCTGGATATCCGCCAGTCCCAGCCAGCCGGCCATCTGGCGCAACTGGCTGGCCAGCGCCTGGATGCCCTGTTCGTTCAGGCCGGGCGTTTCCTCATGCACCGCATGCACGGCCAGACGCCCCTGGGCCCGCTCCGCCCGCAGATCGACCCGCGCAGCGATACGCTCGTTGTGCAGGAAGGGCAGCACGTAATAGCCATAGACCCGCTTGTGCTGCGGCGTGTAGATCTCCAGCCGATAGTGGAAGTCGAACAAGCGTTCCGTGCGGCTGCGCTCCCAGATCAGCGAATCGAAAGGCGACAACAAGGCACTGGCGCTGACTTTGCGCGGTACCCTGGCCTCGGGCAGGCAATAGGCCGGCTGGCGCCAGCCCTGCACCTGGCAGACCAGCAACTGGCTGTCTTCCACCAATTCGGCCAATCGCATTCGGCTGTCTGTGGGCTCGAGGCGATAGTAATCGCGCAGGTCCTTTTCCGTGGCCACGCCCAGGGCCCTGGCCGCCTGCAACAGCAATTGACGCTGGGCCTGGGCCTCGTCCGGCAACGGCTGCCGAAGAATCGCCTGGGGAATCACCCGCTCCGGCAGGTCGTACAAGCGCTCGAAACCGCGACGCCCGGCCACTGTCACTTCTCCTGCGGCGAACAGCCATTCCAATGCGTGTTTTTCGTCACTCCAATCCCACCAGGGTCCCGCCCGCTCTTCACGGGTGGACAAGCTGCCGGCCCCCAATGCGCCTTGCTCCTGCACCGCCGCCAGCACCCTGCCGATGGTGGCCTGGCGTTCGCGGCCAAAACGCGCCAGCTGCGAATAGATGCCCTGGCCCTGGCTGGCCCGCTGCATCCGCCAACGCATCAGCGGATACATGGACATCGGCAGCAGCGATGCCTCATGCCCCCAGTACTCGAACAAAGTGCGTTGTCGCCCCTGGCTCCAGGCTGCCTGGTCCAGCAACTGCTGTGGATAACTGCCCAGCCGGGAGAACAACGGCAGGTAATGGGCTCGGACCAGGGCGTTGACCGAATCGATCTGCAACAGGCCCAGGCGCTCTATCTGCTGGTTGAGCCGCGCGGCCTTGATGGACGCCGGCGGCTGGCGACCGCCAAACCCCTGGGCGGCCAGGGCCATTCGGCGCGCCTGCTTGAGGGAGAAGCAATGAGCTGCGGGCATGGGATTCTCCTTGTTTGCCCGCACGCTATCGCACCCACGGCCCGCTTGGATAGTCACCTGGGAGCCATTTTCCCGCCCAGCATCGACCTGGCCAACGGATGACAACGCTGAGCTCGCCTGTCCGGGTCGAGATGGCGTGTGCCGCATCGGAATCGGTGCGGCTTGAGGTAACGACGGTGGATGTCCAGTTCCTGCACCCACGTCCCAATGTTCTCGCTACAATCGCGCCCACTAATAGCCATTGGCCGCATCGGCGGTTGTTTATCCACCCCGCCTCTTGCTGACGAGAACCCAGGATATGGCGCTGCACCTCCCCACCTTGCTTGTGGTGTCCGTGTTCATCTTCTTCCTGATGGGCCTGCTGACGCTCCATGCCTGGCTGCGCGAAAGCCGTGAACGACCACTGGCGTACCTGGGCAGCATGATGCTGCTGGCGACAGTCGGCGTGGTGCTGGTGAGCTGGCGCCACGAGGGGGCGGATTTCGTCCCCGTAGTGCTCGGCAACGTGATCCTGTTGTTCAGCGCGGCGCTGAACTGGACGGCCATGCGGGTTTTCGCCGGGCGCTCGCCCCACGTACCCGGCATGCTGGCCGGTGCTGGCTTGTGGGTGGCATTGTGCCTGGTCCCGCCCTTCTATCAGTCGATGACCGTGCGGGTCACGGTGTACTCACTGCTCGCGGGCGGTTATGGCGCGCTGACGGCCCTGGAGTTCTGGCGCAGCCGCAGGAGCCTGGAAGTGGCCTACCTGCCGGCACTGGCCTTGACCTTGCTGCACACCTGCTTTTATGCCGTGCGCAGTGTCATCGACCAAGGACTGGGCCTGGCCCAGGCTCTGAAGGGCGATGGCGAAGGTGTACCGTTCTTCTCGTTCATGCTGTTCGAATCGATGGTCTACGTAATTGGTATCGCCTTCGTGACCCTGGCCATGGTCAAGGAGCGGGTGGAGCGTCGCTTCAAGGCTGCCGCCTTCTGCGATGCCTTGACCGGAATCGGCAATCGTCGGGCTTTCATGGTCAACGGCGAACTTCTTTTGGCCGACGGCCGCCGACAAGGTGCCTCAGTGGCCTTGCTGTTGTGCGATCTGGATAACTTCAAGCGCCTGAACGATGCCTTTGGCCATCAGACCGGCGACCAGGCCCTGATTGCCTTCAGCCAAGTGCTGGCGCACGCCTTGCGCGAAAACGACGTCTTTGCGCGTATCGGTGGCGAGGAGTTCGCTTGCCTGTTGGCAACGGTGGACGAACAGGAAGCCGTGCATGTAGCCGAGCGAATCCGCATGGCTTTCGCGGGCCTGCCGTTGCTGGAACCCGGCCTGCTCAGCGTCAGCATCGGCGTGGTGACCAGCCAAACCCTGGGCTACGACCTGTCGCGCCTGCTCTCCCAGGCCGACGAGGCGCTGTACCAAGCCAAGGGCAAGGGCCGCAACCGGGTCCAGACCCTGTCGCGGCACCCCCTGGAGCTCCAACCGGGTTGAAATCTCGACCCGCCTGCAACCTCTCATTTCTGCAGTGGATCGTCCCAGAACGGACGCGCCCTTTCATGCTCCACGTCCGCCCGGGACAGGCCGATGTCCTTGAGTGCATCGTCGTTCAAACCGGCGAGCATCCGCCTCTCATGACCCAGGACATACCAGCGCGCCACCTTGTGCCACAGGGCAGCGAGCGAGAAGCCATGGAACGACTGGACCAGCAGATAACCCTTTTGACCTTTCATCATCTTGCCCTCCTGTGGGATGACGACAGTGTCTGCCGGGGCCAATGATCAATCCAACGAATGTTTCTTATATCCTGCATCTCAGAATTTGATGGATCATCCCTGCGCCATCCGATATTGCCTCAGAGCCGGTAATCCCCCGGCCAGCCACCCAGCGGATCCCGCCCAAAACCGTCGAGGCTGGCCGAAGTGGCACCGTCCCATGCCAGCACGCTGTAGCCACCCAGGTCATCGGGCAACGTCGTGGTCGACGACGGTGCCAGGACGATGGATGGATGCAATTGCCCGAGTACCTCCTGCACCGTGCTGCCGGTCGCCGGCCTGGCACCGTCGATGGCCAGCACCGCCGCACCCGGAGCCAATGCTTCGACGAGGACGGTGTGACCGTGATTGCTGCAACTGACCGAGAGCCGGCCTTGCCTGCGCTGCTCTTCGATCAGCCGCGCCGGTTCTTCCTGAACTGCCATGACCACGGCGCAGCAGCCCGTGGCGCCAATGATCCGGGCCTCCGGATAAGCACTGCGCAGGTTGGCATACGTGGCCTGCTTGCCCGTGAGCACGATCAGCCCGGCCCGATCATGGAACTGCCTGACCAGGCTCGCCGATGGCTGATCGCTGACCTGCAGCCAGTCCTGCACATCGAGCAGGATCGCCAGCTCGGCAATGACCGCGCAGGCCTCCTGGTATCGATCGTCACGCACAGACACCGTGGTGGGGATGCCCATCAACGCGAACGGCACCGCACGGCGAATGGCGTGCAGGCAGAAACCATAGTAGGGCAGCAGGCACAGGACTTCCTCGCCGTAGCCCTGGCCATGTGGCTCAGCCAGCCCCTCCTTGGCACGGATCAGCGCCCAGCGGAACAATCCCAGCAACTCGCTGTGCAATACATCGCGCCACATGGCCAGCGGCATTCGCGGTTCCGGCAGGCGCCTGGCCAGTGCATCGAAGTCGTCCTGCTCGAACAGCAACTCATGCAGGCGCGCCAGGGGCTGCACCGTCTGGAAGTAGGGCCGGTTCATTTGGCGCTCCAGGCCTGGCGCTGCAGCACCGAATCCTTGCCTGAGCCATAGTGCGCGCGAATGCCATCCAGGAAACTCCAGGCCATCGATGGCAACATCGCCGCACGCGCCACGGAGTCGCGGCTCACCTCGCCCCGCGCCAAAAGGTACTGGATATTGCGCGAGGGTCGCAGGTCATGCCCCAGCTCGTCGTCCAGCTCATCGTGGGCGGCCATGGCGCCAAGCAGCGCGGCACAGCGTGGATTATTGGCCGACACCCGGGAATAGAACTTCATGTGGCGATCATCTCCACGGCATTCGCTGAGGCTTTTTTGCAGGTAGGTCGAGCCGATCAGGTAGCCCTTCCAGTCATGCCGTGCCAGGTCGCTGAGATAACCGACGAAGGCCGCGGTAGTCGGCAAGGGGCGCATAGCCGTCGGCTGCCTGACACCCAGCTCCCTGAGCCGGGGCTTGAGGATGTCGCAATGGGTGAGCTCATCCTGCAGGTGTTGCAACAGGTTCTCCCGGATCCGCGCATCCTGGCAGGCAGCGATCGCCGGGCTGACGTGCCGGGTGGCCGAGGCCAGGTAATGGAAGTTCTCCAGCATGTAGCCGATCACCAGTTCGTCACTGCAGCCCTCGGTCATCTGCTGCCACAACGGATGGCCGTCCACGGACACCAGCCAGTCCGTGGTCATGCTTTCGATGGCCGCGACACTGTCGGCGCTTGTGTCCTGGCCATCGACCAGCTGTTCATGGATCTGGTCCAGCAACAGGCAGAACGGGGCGCCACTGGCCGCCAGCTGCGGCACCCGATGCCCCAGGGCATAACAGGAAGCAACGATGATGTCCGACGGATTGTCCTCGCCGGAACGCTCGCCATTGACCAGGCTCATCACGCTGGCCGGCCAGACCGGCAGCCCCTGGAAGATTCCCACCTCCAGCGGCGAATCCGGGTCGTGCAGTGGCCGGTCCAGACCGTCCTCGGCCATGACCTGAGCCGCCGTGACAATCGAACTGGCGCAGCCCTGCTCGAGGGCGGACAACCAGCGATAGATCATCTCGCTCAGGCTGCACACCGTATTGAGCACCGTGGCCACGACCGATGCGGGGTGGCAGTCCTGGGTACGGACTGCTTTCTTCCAGTTCTCGGAGTGCCCGTACTCGAGGTCGGTGGAAAAGTGTCCCAGGACTTTATTGGTTGCCAGGCGGCTCAGCAGGTTGTGGCCCACCAGCAGATCGTGCCAGCCGAGCACGGCTTCCTTCTCCACCGAGGAATGCTCCATGAAGCCGGAACACGCCGCCGACACCAACTCGCCCATGGCCGCGATCTGCCGGGACAGGTGAATCCACTCCAGCGTCGCCGGCAAGGGCCTGGCCAACCTGACCATGTCGTTCGAGCACCCGATCAGCCCCAGCGCGTCGTTGAAGAATTGCGCGTGATCCCATTCCTCCAGCGCATGCCTGGAGAGCATCAGCGTGATGGGCGACAAGCCGATGCCCGGGCTCACCGCAGGACACATCCTGGAGGCAGCGGCGGCCAGGTAATGCCGGGTTTCCAGCAGATAGGCATACAAGGCGGATTGATCGCCTTCGCGGATCTTTCTCCAGATGGGATGACCATAAACGAACTCTTCGGCGGCGGTATATTGCTCGCCGAGCAACAAGATGAACTCTTCCGCACTGAAGTGGCTGCCCAGCGTCGACAAGTTGAGACTCTGGGCAAGTCGTTCGGTAAATGCGGCATTATCGCTCAGTGTCGAAATGGGTGCTTCGAGGCTTCCCAACAACAGCACCGAATGATTGCCAAGGGTACTTCGCGCTAAAAATGGAGGGCTACGCAATGGTTCAGATACATCAACATGATTGTTCCGAGTAGTGATTTCCATTTCTGATCCCGCCCTCCAAAGCGTTAGCGTCGGTTATTCGACGATGGCTGCCCTAAGTTGCTTGGCCGCCTTCTCCGTACGCTCCACCAGGCCGACCAGGGCCTTGAGGTCTTCTGGCGCCAACTTGCCGGCCTTGAGCTTCGCCTTGAGCTGGGTAAGTTCCACGTTAGTTGGTTCGGTATGTTCCGCTTTCGCGCTCATGAAAGGACCCTCCAAAATTGGTCACAATCCCAGTACAGACCATCTGTACATGGCAAACGAACACTAGTAGCGGATATTGCTTTAGGCAAACTCCAGGAACAATAAACACCACCATTAATCGGGCTATCTGCCACTGACTAATTTTTATCGCCACAGGCAATTAAGCCAACAAATCCTATAGCCAACAAAAGCAACTAAACCATCTACTTATATCCAAGCCTGATAGCAACTATTGCGAAACTCTTATCTGCAACTCACTCCCGGTCACGGGCGTGGCGAAGCAATAGCGCCTATAACCAGACATGCAGTTGCCGGAACCGACGACACGGCAATCGCATCCCAGCACAGCCATGGAGCACTAGCGATGAGAGACATGCTGAACGTGGACTGGTCGAGCATCCCGGCGCCCCAGGATGACGGTGCGGCTCGGCACTTGTCCGGCCTGCAGATGCCCGAGCTGTCCCTGCCCTCGACCACTGGCCAGAGCGTGGATCTGTCGGCGTTGCCAGGCAGGACGGTGGTGTATATCTATCCGCGCACAGGCCGGCCAGACATGCCATTGCTGGAGGGCTGGGACATCACTCCCGGTGCCCGTGGCTGCACTCCGCAATCCTGTGCCTTCCGGGAACATGCCCGGGAACTTGCATTGGCCGGGGTGGACCGACTGTTCGGCCTGTCCACCCAGGACAGTGCCTATCAGCGTGAAGCCGTCGAACGGCTCCACCTGCCCTTCCCCCTGCTGTCCGATGCCCAGGGGCAACTGACCCGGGCCCTGGCCTTGCCGGAGTTCGAGCTCAATGGCAGGCGATTTCTCAAACGCCTGACCCTGGTGATCAAGGATGGGCAGATCGAGCACCTGTTCTATCCGGTATTCCCTCCTGATCGGAACCCGCAACAGGTGCTGGCCTGGCTGTCGTCACAGCAGCCGGCATGAATGGACACGCCAGCGGCCATGCCCTTGATCGCCTGTCCATGCTCCAGTAATGGCGGCGGTGTCCTGCGCAGCATAAGATCAAGCACAAGAATGCTTCCCGCCTAAACATCTCAGGGTTTGATGAATGTCCCAGTTCCCCAGTATCGATACCGACGTGCTGCGTACCTTCGTCGCGATCGCCGACGAAGGCGGTTTCACCCGGGCCGGCGAGCGGGTCAACCGTACCCAGTCGGCGGTGAGCATGCAGATGAAACGCCTGGAAGAAGACGTGCTGCAGCGCCAGCTGTTCCAGCGCGATGGGCGCCAGGTCAAGCTGACCGCTGAAGGCCAGGTATTGCTGGGGTATGCCCGGCGCATCCTGAAGTTGCACAGCGAGGTGTTCAACACCTTGCGCGAACCGCACATGGTGGGGCTGGTGCGCATCGGCACTCCGGACGACTATGTGATGCGCTTTTTGCCCGGCATCCTCTCGCGCTTCGCCCAGAGCTACCCGCTGATCCAGATCGAGGTGCATTGCGAATCGTCCAGGCAATTGTTGCAACGCCAGGACCTGGACCTGTCCATCGTCACCCGCGAGCCGGGCAACGAGATCGGCCAGCTGCTACGCAAGGAACGCTTCGTCTGGGCCGCCGCCGAGTGCTTCGCACCTCCGGCCCAGACACCCCTGCCCCTGGCGATGTTCAACAGCGACTGCTTCTGCCG
The DNA here is from genome assembly GCF_020520285.1 of Pseudomonas sp. L5B5. Lineage (NCBI taxonomy): Bacteria > Pseudomonadati > Pseudomonadota > Gammaproteobacteria > Pseudomonadales > Pseudomonadaceae > Pseudomonas > Pseudomonas sp. L5B5. Next base: position 6,196,599 of record NZ_CP084742.1, on the reverse strand, counting down.
GTTATGGGCCTGCAATGCCCTGGACGCCATCGGCCTCGACTATCGCATTGCCTACAACAGTTCCAGCCTGGCAGCGCTCATGGCGGTGGTCAGCGCAGGCCTGGCCATCACCGCACAACTGGAAAGCCTGATCACCCCTGACCTGCGCATCCTGGGAGAAACCGACGGACTGCCACTGCTGCCAGAGGCCAGCATCATGCTGTTGCGCAACCTCCACAAACCTTCGCCCATCACCGAGTGCCTGGCCGAGCATATCGTCGAAGGTTTCAGAGCTTGAGGCCAAGCATCACCGCGCACACCACCAGGAAAGCGCAGAACAAACCGCGCAACAGGCGCTCCGGCAGGGCATGGGCGACCTTCACCCCCCAACTGATGCTCAACAGGCCGCCGACTGCCAAGGGCAGGCCCACCAGCCAGTTCACCTGGTGATGCAAGCCGTAGGTCACCAGGGTGACGCCGGTGCTGGGCAGGGCCAAGGCCAGGGACAGGCCCTGGGCCACCACCTGGGTGGTGCCGAACACGCTGGTCAGCACCGGCGTGGCTACCACCGCGCTGCCCACCCCGAACAGACCGCCCAGGGCGCCGGAGGCCGCCCCCAGCGCCCCCAGCCAGGGCCAGGAATAGCGCATCGAGGAGGCCGCCGCAGGCCTGTCGCCCAACAGGCGCAAAAGGTTGTAACCGGACAGGGCCAACAGGAAAGCGACGAAAATGACGCGCATTTTTTGTGGATCGATGCCCACTGCCCAGATCGAGCCGAGCCAGGCGAAACTGAAGCCCATCAGCGCCAGGGGCAAGGCATGGCGTGCTTCGATCCGGTTGTGCTGGTGATAACGCCATAGCGCCAGCATTACGTTGGGCACCACCATCACCAGCGCCGTCCCCTGGGCCAGTTGCTGGTCCAGGCCGAACAACACGCCCAGCACCGGGATGGCGATCAATCCGCCGCCGATGCCGAACAGACCGCCAACCGTTCCCAGCGCCGCGCCCAACAATAGATACATCGCCCATTCGATCAAGACCGCCCTCCTCACTTGAGGCTGGCATGCTACGCAGTCACCGCTGGTACGGAAACGCATAGCAACGCACAATGGCTTTGCCGTTTTCGCATAAGCGAGCTCACCATGAATCCCAATGCCCTCACTGAACAACTCGGACTGTTTCTCGATGTGCTGGAGGCCGGCAGCTTCTCCGCCGCCGCCCGCCGCCATCCCTTGACCCCCTCGGCCGTGGCCCGACGCATCGACGGCCTGGAAAAAGCCGTGGGTACGACCTTGTTCATGCGTACCACCCACGCGGTGGTGGCCACCGCCGCGGGCCTGGCATTCGCCGAACGGGCCCGGCGCATCGTCGCGGAGCTGCAACTGGCCCGGGCCGAGGCGGTGTCCTTGAGCCATGCGCCGGAGGGCCTGATCCGCATCGACGCCCCCGCAGCCTTCGGGCGTCGCCACCTGGCTCCAGCCATCGCCGATTTCCTGGTGCTCTATCCGGGCCTGGACGTGCAGTTGCACCTGATCGACAGCTTCATCGACATGCAGGGCTCGCACCTGGGCAAGGTCGACCTGGTACTGCGAGCCGGGCAGCAGGTGGATACCCGCATGGTCGCCACGACGCTGGCCAGCATCGTGCGCATCGCTTGCGCCAGCCCGGCCTACTTGAAGAGCCGCGGCACCCCGAGCCACCCGAGCGAACTCGAACGACATGACGGCCTCGACTGGGATGGCCTGGCACCGCTGTTCGCCTGGCGGTTCGAGCTCGACGGTCAGTTGCAGAACCATCGCCCGCAACGGATCCGCTTGAGTGCCAACAATGCCGAGGCCCTGTTGTCCGGCGCCCTGGCCGGCCTGGGCATAGCTCACCTGCCGACCTGGCTGGCCAGTGAACATCTGTTGCGCGGGGAACTGGTGCCACTGTTTTGCGACAGCGGTTTGCCCAAGCCGGAAACCGCCGGCATCTACGCCCTGCGCATGGAGCAACACCCCAATGCCCGTAGTCGCCTGCTGCTGGAGTACCTCAAGAGCCGGTTCAGCCCGATTCCTCCCTGGGACCTGGCACTGCAAAGCGCCATGGGCTGACGTTTGGCGAGAATTACCTGGCGCATTAAAGACTCGCCCGCTAGATTCAGGATCATTAACGATCAAGGCTGCCACATGACCACCGACCGCATCACCCCATCCACTTGCGATCCGCTGCTGCTGGACAACCAGCTGTGCTTCGCCCTGCACTCCACTTCACTGCTCATGACCAAGGTCTACAAGCCACTGCTGCAAGGCCTGGGGCTGACCTACCCGCAGTATCTGGCGATGCTGGTGCTCTGGGAGCGGGATGGATTGACTGTCGGCGAAATCAGCCAGCGCCTGCTGACCGATCCCGGATCCCTGACTCCCTTGCTCAAGCGCCTGGAGTCCGAGGGACTGCTCAGCCGCACCCGCAGTCGCGAAGACGAACGCGTGGTGATTGTCGAATTGACCGAACAGGGGCGCGTCCTGCAAGCCCAGGCCAAGGAAATACCGCAATGCATCCTCGGTGCAAGCGGCCAGACGGTGGCGCAACTGCGCCAGTTGCAGGAAGACCTCCTGGCCTTGCGCCGCAATCTGCAAGAAAGCCTCTAGCCCCCCCGCAAAGACTGCCGGCCCCGCCTTGGGGCTGGCCCTGTGAATAAAAAATTCTCCATTACCAATCAATTGGTTAGCCATGAAAAACCATCTGAGGATGGCGTGGCGCGAAAATTTAACTTGCGCACTAAATATTTGCGCAATATATTTTATTCCATATTATTTAGCGCACCAACAATTAGCACCCACACCCCAGAAAGAGGCTTTCACCATGCAGACTCTCTATACCGCAGTTGCAACCTCCACCGGTGGCCGTGACGGCCGCGCCGTATCCAGCGACAACATCCTCGACGTCAAGTTGGCCACCCCCAAGGAGCTGGGGGGCGCGGGTGGACAGGCGACCAATCCCGAACAGCTGTTCGCCGCCGGCTACTCGGCGTGCTTCATCGGTGCCTTGAAGTTCGTCGCCAGCCAGAGCAAGCGCAAGATCCCGGATGACGCCTCGATCACCGCCCATGTCGGCATCGGCCAGATCCCTGGTGGCTTCGGCCTGGACATCGACCTGCACGTCAACCTGCCAGGACTGGCCCAGGACGAGGCACAGAGCCTGGTAGATGCGGCCCACCAGGTCTGCCCCTACTCCAACGCCACTCGCGGCAATGTTGACGTACGCCTGCACGTGAGCGTCTGAAGCGCCAGATCCCAGGCACAAAAAAGCCCGACTCGAGGTCGGGCTTTTTCATCTACGCAAGCAGGCCAGGTTTAAACCTTGGCGCGACCTTTGTAGGAACCGCCTTCGCGGGTATCGATCTCGATCATGTCGCCGATTTCGATGAAGTCCGCAACGCTCAGCTCGGTACCGTTCTTCAGTTTGGCAGGCTTCATCACCTTGCCCGAAGTGTCACCACGAGCGGAACCTTCGGTGTAGTCGATCTGACGCACGATGGTGGTCGGCAGGTCAACGGAAACCAGACGATCTTCGAAGAACACGGCTTCACAAACGTCGGTCATGCCTTCTTCGATGAACGGCAGAACGGCTTCGATATCTTCAGCGTTCAGCTCGTACATGGTGTAGTCGGTGGTGTCCATGAACGTGTAGGAGTCACCGCTGATGAACGACAGGGTCGCTTCTTTGCGATCCAGGATCACGTCGTCCAGCTTGTCGTCCGCACCGTACACGGTTTCGGTCTTGTAACCGGTCAACAGGTTCTTCAGCTTGGTCTTCATGATCGCGCTGTTACGACCGGACTTGGTGAATTCAGCTTTCTGAACCAGCCAAGGATCGTTGTCGATACGGATCACGGTACCGGGTTTGAGTTCTTTACCAGTTTTCATTGCGAATATCCGAATTTGGATGGGATTGACAAAAATCTAGGCCGCGTATCATATCCAATTTAGGTAAAACTGTACCAGCGCCGCAGCAAGATCGACCTGCGAGCCCTGTTCCAGGCACCATTGCTCGGCATGCGCGGTGACTTCCGGCCAGTGCAGCAGCAGTTCTCCCCAGGCTTCGGCCATCTGCGCCTCGGTGTTCCAGGACCGCCACAACGCCTGGACCGCCGCCCTGGCTGCGGGAGACAGGGCTCGGGTATACAGCGCCAGAAACGCCTCGAGCTTGTCCAGGTGGATGTCTTCATCCTGGCGATAGATGTGCCAGAGCATCGGCCGCCCTGCCCATTGTGCCCGCACGAACGAGTCTTCTCCCCGTACCGCATTGAAGTCGCAGCACCACAGCAGGCGATCGTAGTCCTCCTGGCGGATGAACGGCAGGACTTGCACCGTCAGCGACTGGCGGACCTGCAGGTTGCCCACCGCCAGCGAATCGACGCCCAGCCAGCGTTGCACATCGCCCAGGATACGCCCCTCGGGCACCAGCAAGTGGGTCGGGTGCAGATCACAGGCCAAGGCGTCCAGCCAGCCGCCCAGGCCGGCGTTCTCGTAGGCGAACAGCGACATCAACCGGACACCCGCGGCAGGCATTACCCCCAGCGCCTGCAAAAATGCCGCCCGAGCCTGGCCGTCCGCCTGGAACGCCCGGCGCTGCGCCAGCAGCCCGCCCTCGCGCAACAGTCCGCCGGTTTGCGGCTGGAACCCGGGGAAAAAGAAGTACTTCTGCACGCCACGGAACTTCACCGAGGGTAGGCCATGGCAGCCGCCGACCCAATCCTCGGCGCTCAGGTAATCCAGGTTCAGCCACAGGGGAGGCTGCTGGCGATCGGCCATGGCTTCCATATAGACATGGGGCAACTGGCAGGCGAACGCGGCGATCACCACATCGGCAGCGGTCTCCGGCTGCCATTGGGCCGGCCAGTGCCGGACCTCGACCCCGTCCTGTTGCTGGCAAGCCTGGCGGATATCGATCTGCGGGCAGATCCGCTCGAATGCGCGCAAGTCATCGACCCACAGGCGCACCGCACAGTGATGCTCGGCCACCAGTTGCCGGGCCAGGCGCCAGGTCACGCCGATATCGCCGTAGTTGTCGACCACGCTGCAAAAAATGTCCCAGGAGGCTTTCATTCCAGTCCCCGATTGGCAAAGGCGCCGATTGTCCGCATAAATGCTCCAGCGCAGAAGGGCCAACCTCGATTAATCTTCGTGCGACAATCGGCTCTCGCTCAACACTGCCCGCCAGGAGGCAACCATGCCGCATCATCCGCCCGCCCGTCGCTCGCTGCGCATCAGTTTCAATGCCCTGGCGCTCAGCGGCAGCATCGCCTTGGGCCTGTGGCTGGGGTTCCTGGCAATTGTCCTGAGTTGCTGGCTGGCACTGCGCTTTCTGCCCAGCCCGCACCTGGCACCCATTGCCCAGGCAGTGCAACAACTGACTCAACCCACCATGACCACTCCCGAGCAGCCCAACCGCCTGTTCGAGCAATACCAGGAGAATCTGCGCAAGAACGAGGAACTGCAGACCCTGGATAACGCTCGCAGCAACCCGCGCAACCTGGCCAATCCCAAATGCCAGTTCTGGCTGCAGCAAGACCAGAACGCGCCGAGCGAAAAGAGTCGGGCCAATGTCCTGCAATTCTGTAATTGACCATGAATAAACAGTCCGTGTACCGATTAGTCCTGCAACAGCTTCAGGACGATCTGGATGTCGCCGTGCGCGCAGCGCAAACGGCCTACGAAACCGCAACCCATGAAGAGAATGTCGCCGAAAACAAGTATGACACCCTGGGGCTGGAGGCTTCGTACCTGGCGGCTGGCCAGTCCCGACGAGTGGAGGAAATCCGCCAGGCCCTGAACCTCTGGCAGAACCTGGTGCTGCGCTCCGACAACCCGCAATCGGGCATCCAGATCGGCACCTTGCTGGGCCTGGAGGACGAAGATGGCCACGAACAATGGCTGTTCCTCGGTCCAGATGGGGCAGGCCTGAAGGTCCAGGTGGTCGGGCAACTGGTGACGGTCATCACCCCGCGCTCCCCCATGGGCCAGGGCCTGCTGGGCAAGTTCGAAGACAATGAGGTGGAAATCGTGGTAGCCGGCACCCGGCGACAGTTCACTGTCACCGAGGTGTGCTAGGCGGGCGGGAGATCAGTGAACCGGCAGTTCGACGCCGTCGAACAGCTCTTCGAGTTCCTGCTTGTTATGGCACTGGATAGCCTTGGCCATGACTTCACGGGTCAGGTGCGGGGCGAACTTCTCGATGAAGTCGCACATGAAGCCACGCAGGAAAGTACCGCGGCGGAAGCCGATCTTGGTGATGCTCGATTCGAACAGCTCGCTGGCATCCAGCACCACCAGGTCGCTATCGAGCTTGGTGTCCACTGCCATCTTGGCGACGATGCCCACGCCCAGGCCCAGACGAACATAGGTCTTGATCACGTCGGCGTCGGCGGCGGTGAACACCACCTTGGGCGTCAGGCCACGATGACTGAAAGCCTCGTCCAGCTTGGAGCGGCCGGTGAAGCCGAACACGTAGGTCACGATCGGATACTCGGCCAGTGCCTCCAGGGTCAGTTTCGGCAGCTTGGTCAGGGGATGCCCCTGGGGTACCACCACACAGCGGTTCCAGCGATAGCACGGCATCATCACCAGGTCACCGAACAGCTCCAGGGCTTCGGTGGCGATGGCGAAGTCCACGGTGCCGTCGGCGGCCATCTCGGCGATCTGCATCGGTGACCCCTGATGCATATGCAGGGCTACGTCCGGGTACTGCTTGATGAAGCTGCTGATCACCGGTGGCAGGGCATAACGTGCCTGGGTGTGGGTGGTGGCGATGGACAGTGTGCCCTTCTTCTCGTTGGAGAATTCCTGGGCGATCTGCTTGATGCTCTCGACCTTGCGCAGGATCTCGCCGGCGGTGGTGATGATCCGCTCGCCAGCCGGAGTCACGCGGGTCAGGTGCTTGCCACTTCGGGCGAAGACTTCGACCCCCAGTTCATCCTCGAGCAGGCGGATCTGCTTGCTGATACCCGGTTGCGAGGTGTAGAGGCTTTGGGCAGTAGCGGAAACGTTGAGGTCGTGGTGCGCCACTTCCCAGATGTAGCGCAATTGTTGAAGCTTCATATCAATCCCTCAAAGCAGATAGGCGCCACGGGTATCAGCGACGGTATATAACTATATTAATGGTCAGGAGAATAAATCTAGAACTTTTATTCAGAATTTTCCATTCCGTCCTCAGGCATCGCTCTGGCGTCGCCGCTGCACCAGAGGGACCAGGTAGACCGGCACTTTAGCCAGCTGCAAGACCCGTGCGGCCGTGCGCCCCAAAGGGGTTTGCGCCCCCACCCCATGACTGTGGCTTCCCACGATCAGCAGATCCACCGAGAGTTTCACCGTCTGCTCGAGTATCACCTGCGAAGGATCGCCTTGAAGAACGCGTACCGACTGGATCAGGGTCAGGTCTTGCATCCCCTCCCCCAGTTCCTCGCGAAAGCTGTCCAGCACTCGCTGTTCGATGTTGGCCATGACCGTATTGAGCCCCTGGCGGTGAAACTCGTTCAGCGACTGCTCATCCAGATAGCTCTGCAACACCGACTCGGCGAACAGTCCCATGGGTTCGACGGCGTGTACCACATGCAGGTCGGCATTGAACGTTCGAGCCAGTTCCAGGGCGTGTTGCATCACAAAGGGGGCGTACACGCCGAGGTCAGTGGCATACAGCATCGAACGAATCATATGACCTCCTCAACTGCCAATCTGGCGGAGATTGATTCAGCTTAGCAGTGCCTGCGAGTGTGGGAGGTGGGCCCCGGGCTCCGGGGATCAGGCCTTGGCTTCGTTGCTGACACCATGGGGCACATGACCGGTAGCCACCACCTCCCGTGCCAACTCGCAGTGACCCGCCTGATCATCGAAAAACACGTCGGCGGCGAAGGCCTCGAGGAAGGCGGCCTTTTGCAGGCCGCCAAGGAACAGAGATTCGTCGAGACGGATATTCCATTCGCGCAGGGTGCGGATCACCCGTTCGTGGGCCGGGGCGGAACGCGCGGTGACCAACGCCGTGCGGATCGGGCAGGCATCGCCGGGGAACTCGCCCTGGAGCAGGTTGAGTGCAGCCAGGAAGCCCTTGAACGGCCCTCCCGGCAACGGCTCGCGGGCCGACTGGCGCTCGCTGGCCTGGAAGGCTTCGAGTCCGCCGGCCTGGTAGATCCGCTCCGACTCATCGGAAAACAGCACGGCGTCACCATCGAAGGCGATGCGCAACTCGCCATTCTCAGCTCGCCGTGCGCCACCTGAAAGAATAGTGGCCGCGGCAAAACCGGCGTCCAGTGCGCTGCGCACATCTTCTGCATGGGTGGAGAGAAACAGATCGCTGCCAAAGGCCGCCAGGTAGGGATAGGGGCTACGCCCGCCAACGAAGGCCGCCCGAGAGATGCCCAGGCCATAGTGCTCGATCGAGTTGAACACTCTCAGGCCGGTATCGGCGCTGTTGCGCGACACCAGCACCACTTCGACCCGTGCTCGCCCCAGGCTGGCATTCAAGCTCAGGAGTTTCTTCACCAGGGGAAAGGCATCGCCCGGCCCGAGGATCTCTTCCTCATGTTCGATCTGGTATTGCCGGTAAGCCTCAACCCCCTGGGCCAGGTAGACCTTGTGGCTGTCTCCCAGGTCGAAGAGCGCACGCGAGGAAATCGCCACCACCAGCTTGTCATCCAGACCTTTTGCCATGTTCCGTCCTCTTGAGGTGATGAGCCGGGCTCACGCCGAATGCCGGTCGATGAAGCTCAGGGCCTGGTACAACGCACGCAGCTTCGGCAACTCGCACCCCGCAGCACGAGCCGCCGCCAGGGGAGCAGCATAGATGGCCGCCAGTTCCAGGGGGCGCTGGTGCAGAAAATCATGGTACATGCTCGGCCAGTAGTCGGGCATGAGTTCGGTGGACTTGAACAACTGCTGCGCATAAGCCTGTGGGATGACATGCCCACAAGCTGCGGCGCCCTGCAGGACCTCCTGCATCAGGTCCTGGATCAGTTGCCGGCAGTCCGGGTCGGCCATCAGCGGCGTGGTGCTGGCCCGCAGCAATACCGACAAGCCGTTGTACGGCACATTCCACACCAGCTTCTGCCAGCGCGCCTGATGCAGGTTGCCCATGGCCTGGGAGTCAATCCCGGCCTCACGGAACAGCCCAGCCCCCTCTTCGACGATAGCCCGGCTCAAGGCCGGGTCGGCAGCCGCCGGGCCACTGTGATACCCAAGGTTCACCGCCCCCAGAGCCTGATGCTCGATCTGTCCGGGGCCGGCGCGGTGGACACAGATGAAGCACAGCCCACCCAATAGATGCAACGAATCGGGCAGGACACCACGCAACTCGTCTTCGACATCCAGGCCGTTCTGCAACAACAGGACCTTGGCATCCGGGGCTGCCGCCTGGACGATCGCCGGCGCCAGTTGCAGGTTGCTGGTGGTCTTGGCACCTACCAGCAGCCAGTCACAGGGCGGCATCTGCTCGGCACTGGCGTAGGCCTGTACCGGGTCGAGGGTCAAGGCACCATGCTGGGTGCTGTTCAAGCGCAGCCCCTGTTCGACGACCGTCGAGAATTCGCTGCGCAGCAGAAAGTGCACGTCGAAACCTGCCCGGGCCAGCATCACCCCGTAAAAACCGCCAATCGCCCCGGTCCCGATAATACCCACGCGTGGCTTGCGAACTGCATCCATCAAGGCAACTCCTCTGGTATTCGTTCAAGCGCCTGACCCAGGTTCCGAGTGAGCTCCAGAGCCGTCAGCCGCGACTGCAACTCTCCATAAAACTGCCCATCGCGCACCACGAACAGGGCTGGCAAGTGGAACATCTGGTAACGCTCCACCGCCCCACCGTTGTCCCCGGCATCGACCCAGCACAGCCGCTCGATCGGCAAGTCGAGCCCGGGCAGTTGCGCCCGCGCCCAACGGCAACCGGAACAGCCCGGGCTGGTGAAGATCACCAGGGACACACCCGCCAGCTCCAGCAGGGTCCGGTCGATGTCGAAATCCGTCAGCTGCAATTCGACCACTATACTGGGGGAAATAATGTCAATTGGACGACACTCGGAGTCTGCGGTCATGGGACGGTTTCTGCCTCATCCTGATGATGTTCCGGTTGAGTTGACCCTGCGCCAGCACGCCTGTATTTCACGCCAGCGGTTGCACACTATCAGCCTGGGTGGCATGGCATGCAATTATCACCGCGCCTGGCGCCGCGGCACCGCCCTGGAAGTGCACATGCCGACACTGGGCGAGAATGCCCGCTACAACGGCTACGTAGCCTGGTGCCTGAAACGCAAGCGAGGTTATCTGGTCGGCATTGCCTTCGTCGACGCACAGACACTGTTCGGTGCGCGCATGAGCGAACAGGTCTGCCAGATTGCCCGCTACTGTCGCCGACACGAAGCCCAGAGCGAGCAACAATGCATCGAAGCCCTGGCCCTGGACTGGGTCGAGCGCCATGCACAGGATTACTCAGAAGACCGGGTACACCAGGCATTCATACAGTCATAGCCCAATAAAACCGCAGCCGGCCCATTGTCGAGCCACCGGTTAACGCGCTAAGGTTCGGCTCCCCGACGCGCTCAAATCCGCTGTGCTCCGCCGCTCGGGGATCGCTGGCGGCCGGCATCCGTGACCTGACGAGTAACACGATGGCTGATTTACCGATCAACGACCTTAACGTCGCCTCCAACGAGACCCTGATCACCCCAGATCAACTCAAGCGAGACATTCCGCTGAGCGACACCGCCTTGCGCACCGTGACCCGTGGTCGCGAAGTGATCCGCAATATCCTCGATGGCACTGATCACCGTCTGTTCATCGTCATCGGGCCTTGCTCGATCCACGATATCAAGGCGGCTCACGAGTACGCCGAACGACTCAAGGCCCTGGCGGCCGAAGTTTCCGACACGCTTTACCTGGTAATGCGGGTTTACTTCGAGAAACCTCGCACCACCGTCGGCTGGAAAGGCTTGATCAACGACCCTTACCTGGACGACTCGTTCAAGATCCAGGATGGCCTGCACATTGGCCGCCAACTGCTGCTGGACCTGGCCGAAATGGGACTGCCCACCGCAACCGAAGCCCTGGACCCGATCTCCCCGCAATACCTGCAGGACCTGATCAGCTGGTCGGCCATCGGCGCGCGCACCACCGAATCCCAGACCCACCGCGAGATGGCTTCCGGCCTGTCCTCGGCCGTGGGGTTCAAGAATGGCACCGATGGCGGCCTGACCGTCGCGATCAACGCCCTGCAATCGGTTTCCAGCCCTCATCGGTTCCTGGGGATCAACCCACAGGGTGGCGTCTCCATCGTCACCACCAAGGGCAATGCCTACGGCCACGTAGTGCTGCGGGGCGGCAACGGCAAGCCGAACTACGACTCGGTCAGCGTCGCAGTCTGCGAGCAGGCCCTGAACAAATCCAAGATCAAGCCGAACATCATGATCGACTGCAGTCACGCCAACTCCAACAAGGACCCGGCGCTGCAACCGCTGGTGATGGAGAACGTTGCCAACCAGATCCTCGAAGGCAATCAGTCGATCATCGGCCTGATGGTGGAGAGCCATCTGAACTGGGGCTGCCAGGCCATTCCCAAGGACCTCTCGGAACTGCAGTATGGTGTATCGGTCACCGACGCCTGCATCGATTGGGAAAGCACCGAGAAGACCCTGCGCAGCATGCACGCCAAGCTCAAGGATGTCCTGCCGCAACGCCAGCGCAGCTGATAATCGACAGGCACAAAAACGCCGGGCCAAGCCCGGCGTTTTTCATGGTCGCTTCGGTCAGAGCTTTGCAGCGTGGCGCTGATGGCGTTCCATGTAACGCTCCACGTACGAGCAGGACGGGATCACGGTATAGCCCATGCGATCAGCGTACTCCAGGGCTTGCTCGGTCAACGCCGCAGCAATGCCCCGCCCGCGCAGGGCGTTGGGCACGAAGGTGCGATAGATATCCAGGGTCTGCTTACCCAGGTCCATATAGGTCAAGTAGGCACGATGACCGTCCACATTGGTCTCGAACTGATGACCAGCCTGGTCATGGTGGATGGACAACGCCTCGCTCATCACTACTCCTTGCGGGTCTGGAATACCGACCCCTACCTTACCGATGTTTTTCCGGCGAAGGAACAACTTACGCCACCTCGTGCCTGTCGGACGCCAAGTCGAAGCTATCGCTCTTGCACCACGAGCACGTTACAAAATATTAGGCGCCCTTGGCACGATTGCTCAAGCCATACCCGTCACAGATCAGCACAAAAGGACCTTGCGACCTTTCAGCTGGCCCTGCTGGGTCCCAGGTTCAAGATGCCTTGCAGCCACACATCGCCGGATGCTGAAACATAAGACGAACCAAGCCTTTTAAAGTCACCGACAACAGGGATAAAGAGCCTGCATGGAATCTCAACAAAAGTGTCACCGACACGATATAGACCGACTTTAGTCTAGCCCCTGAAACTGTGCCTGAAAAATGCCAGGATCAATGCTGGCAAATAAGCAGTATCCCCCTTGCCAAGCCCTCTGCGCTGAATATTTTTTATACAACCAGCTAAAGAGTTGCTCGAAAAAGAATCAACACCTAGAATTTTTTTTGCTTCTTGCGCTACGTCAGTTTACTTACTACAAGTAATGGGTAGTATGTACGCCGGCTATTTCCTCACTCTGAGGTGATAGCTACTAATAGAAAGTCCTTGAAGGGGAACACGATGAACAACGTTCTGAAATTCTCTGCTCTGGCTCTGGCCGCAGTTCTGGCTACCGGTTGCAGCAGCGTATCCAAAGAAACCGAAGCTCGTCTGACTGCTACTGAAGACGCAGCAGCTCGTGCTCAGGCTCGTGCAGACGAAGCCTATCGTAAAGCTGATGAAGCTCTGGCTGCTGCTCAAAAAGCACAACAGACTGCTGACGAAGCTAACGAGCGCGCTCTGCGTATGCTGGAAAAAGCTAGCCGCAAGTAATAGTCCCTCGGGATTGTTATCAAGCCGATCCATTTTTTGGATCGGCTTTTTTATTGCCCGGACTTTGGTCTGGGCAATAAAAAACCCGCCGTTACCAACAGGTTACGGCGGGTTCTGTTAAACCGCTTACTGCGGCATATCGAAAGGCGTACTGGACACTGATGTCGCCGACGCAGCCGTCGGCACGGCAATCTCCACTGGCAAGCCATCTTCAGCCGCCACAACATCCCGCACCACGTCCCAGTTCATTCGCAGGTTGTTAGCCAGATCCTCTCGCTTGAGCAGGGCGTTGATGACCGCAGTGTGCTTGTCGACCACCGAAGGATTGCCTTTATCATCCAATGGCATGTGTGCTTCAAGATAGACTTTGCCGGCACTGACCCCGAACTTGTAGGGTTCATTGATGATACGCACGGAAGTTCCTACCGGCACCATGCCTGCCATTTGCAATACGTTATTGTTAAGCATGCGGAAACAGCCATGACTGGTGCGCATGCCAATACCGAACTTCTTGTTCGAACCGTGAATCAGGTAGCCCGGTGTACCCAGGGTGAACTTGAATGGTCCCAGGGGATTGTCCGGCCCGGCCGGAACCACGCCAGGCAACGGGTCGCCATCGGCAGCATGCTCGGCCCTGATCGAGGCGGGTGGCGTCCAGGTCGGATTCGGCGTCTTCGCAGTGATGCTGGTATGCGCAATAGGCGAGCCCCAGCCCTCACGGCCGATCCCTAGCGGAAAGGTGTAGACCACGCCCTGGCCCTTGGGGAAATAGTACAGGCGATACTCCGCCAGATTGATCACGATACCTTCCCGAGGCCCGGGCGGCAGGATGAACCGGGTAGGCAGGATCACTTCGGTGCCCGCCCCCGGCAACCAGGGATCGATTCCCGGGTTGGCCGCCACCATCTCCAGGTAACCCAGGTCGTTGGCCGTCCCCAGGTCGGCGAAGGTGTCTTCGTACTTGGCCTTGATCACCTGCACCTGGCCGACGACGTCTTCTCCGGGGGGTGGCAGGGGGAATTCCAGTGCTGCAACGGGACCGGCCACGCACAGTGCGGCAAGTGTCAGGCAGCGGGTGATGACAGGGAGGCGCGGCAACATCCGGATAATCCTTCGCATGTACAACCAATGAAAGAAACACAATTGTACACCCCACCCCAAGGCTCCGGGAGCCAGGCCGTGAGAGACAAGCGCAGACAAATGAAATCCCTTTCCAGACGACCCGTTATCGGCCGCCTATAGCTCGAAACGCAGCTCGGGCCAGATGGGTGGTGTGCCACGCTTCTGGGATTCCAGAATCGCCCGACACAATGGGCAGAGTCGCTGATCCTGGAAAATCGTGCGCTGCACCGTCGACCATCGCGGTTGTGCCGGCAGCAGGGTGCCGCACAACGTGCGGTCGGCGGAGCCACCAAGCTCCAACTGGCGTGTCACCAGGTGTACCCGAACCTCCTGGCAAGCGAACAGGTCAAGCTGTTCATCAGGCTCGATCAGTTGATAGGCAAACAGGGACCAGGCGGGACGCGGCATCGGGGGCTCCAAATCGGGGGCGCCACATTAGCCGAAACACTGCCACTAGAAAAGCGTCAAAGCAGCGGTTTTAGCGTCGGCCAGACATTTTCCAGCAACTTGCCCTGAGCCGCTGCCGCAGGGTGCAGACCGTCCGCCTGCATCAGTTCCGGATGGCCGCCAACCCCATCGAGGAAAAACGGCACCAGGGCGACCTGCTTCTCGGTAGCCAACTGGTCATACACCTTGGCGAAGGCCTGGGTATAACGAACACCGTAATTGGGCGGCAGTTGCATACCCAGGAGCAGCACCTTGGCCCCTGCGGTCCGGGAGCTGTCGATCATCGAGGCAAGATTTTGTTGCAATTGCTGGGGCGGCTGGCCACGCAGGCCATCATTGCCTCCCAGTTCGAGCACCACGACCTCGGGCTTGTGCTCTGCAAGCAGCGCCGGCAGCCGTGCCTGGCCGCCTGCACTGGTGTCGCCACTGACCGAGGCATTGACCACCCTGGCGCTGAAACCCTGGTCGACGAGGCGTTTTTCCAACAGCGCCACCCAGCCCTGGCGGGTATCCAGGCCGAAAGCTGCACTGATACTATCGCCCACGATCAGGACCGTACCCGCCGCTGCGTTCTGGGCCATGCACATCAAGGCCAGGCCGGCACTCAAAAACCATACACGCATCGGATTCTCCATGGGCGCAAGCATTCTCACTGCGCGGAACCTTAGCAAAGTGGTTCCCAGCGCGGAAGGCGAGTTGACTATCCTCCACGAACTCAGCCTGGAACTCGACCAGGGCGACAGCCTGGCCATCGTCGGTGCTTCCGGCTCCGGCAAGTCCACACTGCTCGGCTTGCTGGCCGGGCTCGACTTGCCCAGCCGCGGCGAGGTCATTCTCGCCGGGCAGAGCCTGGGCCAACTGGATGAAGACCAGCGGGCCCGCGTCAGGGCCGAACATGTGGGATTCGTCTTCCAGTCCTTCCAACTGCTCGACAGCCTCAATGCCCTGGAGAACGTCATGCTGCCCATGGAGCTGGACGGCCGTCGCGATGCCCGCGAGCGCGCTACCGAGCTGCTACAGCGGGTCGGCCTCGGACAGCGCCTGAGCCACTCGCCACGCCAGCTCTCCGGTGGCGAGCAGCAACGGGTGGCCATTGCCCGGGCGTTCGCCGCCGAACCTGACGTGCTGTTTGCCGATGAACCCACCGGCAACCTCGACAGCCACACCGGAGAACGCATCAGTGACCTGCTGTTCGAACTCAACCAGGAAAGCGGCACCACCCTGGTACTGGTGACCCACGATGAACGACTGGCTCATCGTTGCCGGCGCCTGATCCGTCTTGAAGCGGGCTCGCTGGTCGCCCCCCTGGAGCCTTGATGGCACGCCTGCCCCTGCTGCGCCTGTTCAGCCTCGCCCTTCGCCAGTTGCTGCGCGACGCCCGTGCCGGCGAGTTGCGGGTGCTGTTCTTCGCTTTGCTGGTGGCCGTTGCGGCCAGCACCGCCATCGGTTACTTCGGTGCACGCCTGAATGGCGCCATGCAGTTACGGGCCACCGAGTTCCTCGGTGCCGACCTGCTGCTCGAGGGCAGCTCCCCCCCACGCCCGGAACAACTCGACAGCGGACGCCAGCTGGGCCTGAAACAGGCCAGCATCGTCGAGTTCTCCAGCGTTATCGCCACAGACAACGGCATCCAACTGTCAAGCATCAAGGCCGTGGACAGCGCTTACCCTTTGCGTGGGCAACTCAAGAGTGCCGAAGTCCCTTATGGCAACGAAGTCACCGGAGGCGGCCCGGGGCCAGGAGAAGCCTGGGTCGAGCCACGCCTGCTGAGTGCACTGGACTTGAAAATCGGCGACAGCATCGACGTTGGCAGCAAGACCTTGCGCCTTGCCCGAGTTCTGACCTACGAACCGGATCGTGCCGGCAACTTCTACAGCCTGACGCCCAGGGTGCTGATCAGCCTGGATGACCTGCAAGCTACCGGCGTGGTCCAGCCTGGCAGCCGGGTCAGTTACAAGGCACTCTGGCGCGGTCCCGCTCCAGCGCTCGAAGCCTACCGCCAACAGATCAAGCCGGGGTTGCAGGCCAACCAGCGCCTGCAGGATGCGCGCGATGGCAACCAGCAGATCGGCGGAGCACTGGGCAAGGCCGAACGCTATCTGAACATGGCCAGCCTGGTGGCGGTGTTGCTATCGGGTGTTGCAGTGGCGCTGTCCGCCAATCGTTTCGCTGCCCGCCGCTTCGATGCCAGCGCCCTGTTGCGTTGCCTGGGGCTGTCGCGTCGGGAAACCCTGCTGCTGTTCAGTGCACAGCTGGTGCTGCTCGGCCTGCTGGCCAGCCTCGGCGGCGCGCTGCTGGGCTGGCTGGCGCAACTGCTGCTGTTCTATTTGCTGCACGGTCTGCTGCCTGCCGAGGTACCGCCCGGAGGATTGCTGCCGGCCATCGCTGGCGTCGGTACCGGACTGGTAGCCCTGGCCGGTTTCGCCCTGCCGCCGCTGGCCGCGCTGGGGCGCGTGCCTCCCCTGCGGGTACTGCGTCGTGATCTGCTACCGATCCCACCCAGCACCTGGCTGATCTATGGCCTCGCGCTACTCGCCCTGGGCCTGATCATGTGGCGCTTGAGCCTGGATCTGGTCTTGACCTTCGCCTTGCTGGGGGGCGGCCTGGTGGCCGCACTGGCCCTGGGAGGGCTGCTATTGCTGGTGCTGCAGAGCCTGCGCCGACTGCTGGCTCGCGCCTCCCTGCCTTGGCGCCTGGGACTGGGCCAACTGCTACGCCATCCTCTGGCCGCGGCGGGACAATCCATGGCCTTCGGCCTGATTCTGCTGTCCATGGCACTGATCGCACTGCTGCGTGCAGAGCTGCTGGACACCTGGCAAAATCAACTGCCGAAAAATGCCCCCAACTACTTCGCCCTGAATATCCTGCCTGCCGAAAAGCAAGCCTTCACCGAGCGCCTGGTGCAACTATCCGCTCCCTCGGCTCCCTTGTATCCAGTGGTTCCCGGGCGCCTGGTCAGCATCAATGGCGAACCGGTGCAGGAGCTCGTCACCAAGGAGTCGAGCGGCGATCGCGCGGTGCAACGCGACTTGAGCCTGACCTGGTCCGCCGACCTGCCTTCGGGCAACAGCATCACCGAAGGGAACTGGTGGACACCCTTGCCCCAGACGGATGATTCGTTGCCTGGCGTATCGGTGGAGGCCAAGGTGGCCCAGAGCCTGAAGCTGAAGCTGGGTGACCAGTTGACCTTCACCGTCGCAGGCGTCAATCGCCAAGCCCGGGTGACCAGTCTGCGCAGTGTCAACTGGGACAACTTCCAGCCGAACTTCTTCATGATCTTCCAGCCCGGCACCCTCAAGGACCTTCCGGCGACCTACCTCACCAGTTTCTACCTGGGTCCCGGGCACGATCAGCAAGTAGTGGAGCTGTCCAGGGCATTTCCCGCAGTGACCATCCTTCAGATCGAGGCGCTGCTGGAGCAATTGCGCAGCATTTTGGCCCAGGTCACCCTGGCAGTGGAGTATGTGCTGCTGTTCGTGCTGGCTGCGGGGATGGCGGTGCTGCTGTCGGGCTTGCAGGCAACCCTGGACGAGCGCATCCGCCAGGGGGCATTGCTGCGAGCACTGGGCGCCAAACGGCAATTACTGGTCAAGGCGCGGCGGATCGAATTCGGTCTGCTCGGAACCCTGAGCGGCTTGTTGGCGGCCCTGGGGTGCGAGCTGGTCAGCCTGGTCCTCTATCGATTCGCCTTCGACCTGCCCTGGCACCCTCACCCGTGGCTGTTGCTGCTGCCACTGGTCGGGGCCGTGCTGGTCGGAGTGGCCGGCGTCTTCGGGACCCGACGGGCACTCAATGCCAGCCCGTTGAGCGTGCTGCGCGAGGGATAACGGTGCGCCGGCCAGCCGGCGCACCTACTTCACGTAATCGATCTGGTTGATCCACCAGCAGGTCTCGCCTGCAGGAGTCACCACCATGGCCTCGTCCCCCACCTCTTTCTTCAACAGGGCACGAGCCATGGGCGAGTCAATCGAGATGTAGTCCTTGCGCTGGTAGATCTCGTCATACCCGACGATGCGAAAGCGCTTGATCTCGGCCGTTTCGCTCTCGACTTCGACCCAGGCGCCAAAGAACACCCTGCCCTCCTGCTCCGGTGCATACCCGACCACCCGCATATCCTCGAGGCGCTTACGTAGATAGCGCACACGGCGGTCGATTTCCCGCAGGAGCTTTTTGTTGTACTGGTAGTCGGCATTCTCACTCCGATCTCCCAATGAGGCAGCCCAGGTGACCTTCTGCGTGATGTCCGGACGCTTTTCCCGCCACAGGTAATCCAGCTCCTGCTTGAGCAAGTCGTAACCTTCCTGCGTGATGAGCTTGGTACTCAATTGGCCTGTCATCTCCCAGCCTGGTGGAGGCTGTTCCGTAATTTGAATGAACCGCAAAAGCACAGCCGGCTACAGAGAGCCGCTCTCCTTTCGCATCTTCCCTATCCAACTATCAGATATGCCCAATTTAGGTATCAGAAAAGTCGGCCAATCATAGGTGCAAGCGAACAAAGCTTACGACCTCTGGCGACTTTCAACGGCGGGTTCAGTATCCAGCAGCACCGGAACGCTTGAAACCCTCTCTCCCGAAGAACTCGCCAGCCTCCTCCAACTGCGGCAAGCAAAAGGAAGCTACCGATGGGCAGCATCATTATCGTCGATGACCATCCAATGATCCGCCTGGCTCTCAGGTCTGAACTGGAGGCCTGGCAGCACACCATAGTCGCCGAAACCGATAATGGTGCGGACGCCGTGCAACTGGTACGCCAGCACACCCCGGATCTGTTGATCCTCGACCTGGGCATTCCCAACCTGGACGGCTTCTCGGTCATCGATCATATCCGGTGCATCCAGATGCATCTCAAGATTCTGGTGGTGACGGCAAGTGAATCGAAGAACTTCGCGCTGCGCTGCCTGCAGGCCGGAGCCGTGGGATTCCTGTGCAAGACCGAGAACCTCCACGAACTGGGGCATGCCGTCAAAGCCATATTGTCCGGCTACATCTATTTTCCGGATGACGCGATCAACATCCGCCAGCAGAACAACCAGGCCACCAACCACGAGAGCGAGCTGATTGCCCGCCTCAGCGACCGAGAAATCACGGTCCTGAAGCTGCTGGCCAGTGGTCTCAACAACAAGCAGATCGCCGCGACCCTACTGATTAGCCACAAGACCGTCAGCACCTACAAGGTGCGCTTGCTCAAGCGCTTCAGTGTTTCCAGTCTGGTGGCCCTGGCCGAGCTGGCAAAACGCAACTCGGTGGTATGAGCGCCCGCGCCACTGGTGTCCTGGACTGGACAAGATGCATGGCCTTGCAATCGATGCAGGCCAATCCGGAAACCGACCGGCAGTCAGCGACGAACGATCAGCCCTTGTCGAGCGACGCGGGTCAGTTGCTTGATGACTTCAGCGGCATCCTGCGCCCGGGGAGCCGGAATAACCGCCAGATCGAAACTGTCGCTGGCAAAACGCGCAAGGGATTCGCCATCTTCGACAAATTGGATCAGGAACGCTGCCGGGCCCACGGAACGCCGCGGCCAGCCGTCGAGATAACGCAGCAGGGTCGGTTGGTGTTTACCGCTGAGGAGGATTTTCGGGTTGCGCTGGGAAAGACTCGCCGTGAGCGGCGCAAGACGTACAAGGGGGCGTGGTGCATTCATCGTATCGTGTCTCTGCCTCAATTATCTGCCGGGCAGGTGAGAGGCAACACCGAACCAGCGCTTTAGCGGTACTTCGAAGCCCGAAATGGCTTCTGGCAGCAAGCTTCTGGCTTACCTGGCGCCCCGCAAGTAGCTGTTTAAATCGGCGCATGAACAGCATCCTAGAGAAGCTGGCCGGTCAGTGTCAAGATTCCAGCGAAACGAAAAAAGGCCTGCATCGGCAGGCCTTGGTTCATCTTCGAGGCAGTTGATCCAGGGCAATCACAGACCTGGCGTCGACTGGCATCACCCAGTCAGGATCACTTGGCGATGGCCGCATCCAGCGACAACTTGCCAGCACCTTCAAGCAGCACGGCCAGGGTTCCACCGAGCAGTGCCAAGGCGAATTCGTAACCGTTGTTGGCCATGAACAGGCCGTTGCTGATATGCACGGAGAAGATCGCCACCAACAGGGTGAAGGTCAGCCCCAATGCCGCAGGACGTGCCAGCAGACCGATGATCAGTGCCAGACCGGCAAAGAATTCGGTCCCGCCCGACAGCAGCGCCATCAGGTAGCCCGGGGCCAGACCAATGCTTTCCATCCACTGGGCGGTCCCCGCAAGACCGCCACCGCCAAACCAGCCAAAGAGCTTCTGCGAACCGTGGGCCGCGAAGATGATGCCGACCAGAATGCGCACGACGGTCAGGCCATAACCTGCGCGGGTTCCCAATACGTTTTTGATCAAAGTGCTCATGCCGTGTAGTCCTGTATAAGGGGGAGAAGTTGGTCGCCATATTAATCAGTATTTGAAATGTAAAAAGCGGAAATAACCCGACATAACAATCAGGTTTTTCGATTATTTACGTGACACAACTTTTCGCTCCCGAGGCTCCAGGGAGTCTCGTTCGCGGTCGAAGGCCAGATAGTATTTGTTGACACTATTAACATAGCTGACTGCCCCCATCCCCACCTGCTCCAAGGCGATACGTTCTACCTGAAAGAACCACTGGTTGGGATTCAACCCCCTGCGCCTGGCTTCGGCACGCATAGCCTGGACCCGTTCGGGGCCCATGTTGTAGGCGGCCAGGACAAAGGCCATTCGTTCGCGCTCATTGAGCTTGGGACTGGCGAAGAACTTGCGACGAATCATGGCCAGGTACTTGGCCCCTGCCTGCACATTGCTGTCCACGGATTGAATATTGCCGACGCCAACTCGCTGCGCCGCAGAAGGCGTGATCTGCATCAGCCCGGTAGGGCCGCTGCCGCTCCTGGCACTGGGTTGCAGTGCCGACTCCTTGAACGCCAGGGCCGCCAGGTTCAGCCAGTCCATGCCCTGTTCCCCGGCATGCTTCTGCAAGACCGGGCGCAGTTTCTCCAGGCGCTGGCGATCAGCCCGGGCCAGGGGATAGTGCACCTGGTACTGGCGCCGATAGATATGCAGGAACGCCGTATCCTGGTCGGCCGGCGCCTTGTAGGTCTTGAGGAAACGATCGATGCTCGCCCGCAGCATCGACGCATCACGTCGGACAAACCAGTGCTCCTCCCCGGGCTCGCTGATCTTCAGCTGCCGATCCAGGCGCAACTTGCCCAGGATCCGGCTCCAACGCTCGGCAATGGGTTGCTCGACGATGGTCAGATGGAAGATGCCGCCCTGGACCATCTCCAGTACGTCCTCCACCGCGAGACTGGGATCTACCCACTCGACCTTGATCGGTGCCAGCTTGCGCAAGGCCAGTTTCTGGTTGATCTGACTCACGGCCTCGCCGGCAGCGCTGCCAGTGGCAAGGGTCAGGGTTTTGCCGGACAGTTGCTCGACCCGTGTATAACGGCGCTCGCCCTTGATGCCCACCAACAACAGCGGAACGTTGCTGGCGATCGGATCGCTGGAGCTGACCGCCTGCCCGGACAGGGGCTCCAGCAATTCTCCGGGGGCCACCAGGTCCCCTTCTGCGCGCTGCAAGGCTCCCAGCAACTGGTCCTTGGCCTTGGGGATGATCTTCAGGCTGATTTCCTGGCCGTCCCGAGCATGGCCATTGAGGTACTGCTCGAACGCTCGCAGGCGATGGTACTCGATCCCAATGGGCTGGCCCTGGACTTCGCCGGAACTGTTGCGACTCTGGTTGACCAGCACCCGCAGCACCCGACTGCTACGGATTTCCGCCAGGTCGCGGACCTTGCCCGCAGCCAGGGTTTCCGGTGGTCCGGCCAGGCGCGCCACAGCCGGTAACGGCAAGAGCAGAGTCAGGCACAGCGCCAGCAATAAAGAGGGTCGGGTCATCCGTTCTCCGCAGGAAATGCTGTTCAACCCTTCGTCGGTTTTGTGGGGTTGATCGCCAGAAACAGAGCGTCGTGAGCACTGGAATATGGCGAAAGGCTGCTGAAATGGCCGGTCGAGTCACTGCAACCATCGCTGTTTTCGACAGCAAGAGACAGCCTCAACTCGTTGTAGTTCTTGGTTTTTCTTAATAGATCTACAGCTCTGATATGCTTTCCGACCGCAGGCGGAGATAGCACCATGCAACTCATCGATATCGGCGTCAACCTGACCAATTCTTGTTTTACTGAAAAACGCCAAGCCGTTCTCGATCGTGCCTATGAGGCCGGCGTCTGCCAGTTGGTCGTGACCGGGACCAGCCTGGAAGGCAGCGAACAGGCCCTGGAACTGTGCGAGCAACTGGACCCGAGCGGGCAGAGACTGTTCGCCACTGCCGGCTTGCACCCTCACAGCGCCAGTGAATGGAACGCCGATAGTGCGCGGCGTCTGTGGGCCCTGCTTGGCGAAGCACGGGTACGAGCGGTGGGCGAGTGCGGCCTGGATTTCAATCGAGACTTCTCCCCTCGCCCGCAGCAGGAAAAGGTCCTGGAAGAGCACCTGGCGCTGGCCGCCGAGCTGCAATTACCGGTGTTTCTCCACGAACGCGATGCCAACGAGCGCCTGCTGGACATCCTGAAGGGCTTTCGTGACCGTTTGCCGGCCGCCGTGGTGCACTGCTTTACCGGTGAGCAGCGGGCACTGTTCAGTTACCTCGACCTGGATTTGCACATCGGGATTACCGGGTGGATTTGCGACGAACGTCGGGGAACTCACCTGCATCCGCTGGTCCGCGAGATTCCCCGGGGTCGCCTGATGCTGGAGAGCGACGCTCCCTACCTGTTGCCACGCAGCCTGCGACCCAAACCGAAGAACGGCCGAAATGAGCCGGCCTACCTGACCGAAGTACTGCGCGAAGTAGCCTTGCATCGCCAGGAAACGCCCGAAGACCTGGCTCGCCATAGCACCGCCTGTGCCAGGGCATTTTTCGGCTTGTCAGAAATTGCTTGATGCATATCAAGATTTTTCCGAACGCATGACGGCACAATAATGGCACCTTGCCAATACTATTCCGCTCAATCAGAGAAGACCTTCTATGGGTGCCTGGCTTAGCAATATCTCGCTGAAATACAAATTCTGGGCGGTCAATGCCGTCGCCTTCGTCACCACCTTGTTGCTCGTGCTGTATGCCGTGCAGTTGGAACAACAGGCTCGCAGCCAGAATGCCCAGGCCGCAGCCCAGGCTCAGGCTCGCCTGCTGGATGCCTGGCCTGCCGGAAGCCCCCTGCCCGAGGCCGAAAACCTGGTGCGTTTTTCCCGAGGGCAGACACCGGCACTGGGCGAACAGGCCATCCCTGAGCTGAACGGGGCCAGCGGCTGGGTCGAACTCAACCACCTGCCACTATTTGGCGACAGCCCCTTGCTGGGCGCCGAAGTCATTGGCCGCGCCGATGGCCAGCAGGTCGCCGTGCTGGCCCATGCCCCTAGCCTTGCACAGGTCTTCAGCGATCGTTTTGCCAACTATGCAGTCGCCGTATTCATCCTGATGTTCGCGATGCTCTGCGCTTCGCAGTTGCTGATCCGCTTTCTCCTCAGCCAGCTCAACACCCTCAAGGACGTGATGTTGCACGTGGAGAAAACCGGTGATTTGTCAGCCCGGGTACCACTGTCCTGCAAGGATGAGGTGGGACAGATGGCCACCGCCTTCAACGCCATGCAAGCCGGTTACCAACGGGTGGTGAACACCGTGGCCAATACCGCTCGCCAGTTGGACCAGGGCGCCGCCCGCCTGGCATCGAGCATGAACGATGTACGCCACGGCATGCTCGGCCAGCAAAGCGAAACCGACCAGGCCGCCACAGCGATCAACGAAATGTCCGCTACCGTCTACCACATCGCCCAGCATGCCGGGGCGACTCGGGATCTCTCGCAGACCGCCGACACGCTGGCCGGCACCGGGCATGAGGTGGTGGGCCGGGTGCAAAAGTCCATTGCGGGGCTGTCCAACGGCGTGCAGCAGACTGCCGAGATGATCCAGAAGCTGGCCGAAGACAGCCAGAAGATCAACGGCGTGGTCAACGTTATCCACAGCATCGCCGAACAAACCAACCTCCTGGCGCTCAATGCTGCCATCGAAGCCGCCCGGGCCGGCGAGATGGGCCGCGGCTTCGCCGTAGTGGCTGACGAAGTGCGCAACCTGGCCAAGCGGGTACAGACCTCCACCGACGAAATCACCAGCATGGTGTCAGCCCTGCAGGCCGGCACCCGTGATGCGGTGGACTTCATGCAGGAAAGCTCGTTCAAGGCCGACGACTGTGTGCAGCAGGCCCAGGAGGCCGGCGAAGCCCTGGCGGAGATCACCGGTGCCGTGGCCCAGATGCGCGAAAGCAATACCCAGATTGCCGTCGCGGCGGAACAGCAGAGCCAGGTAGCGGAAGAGATGAATCGGGCGGTAGTGAGCATCCGCGACGTCACCGAGAATACCGTGCAGCAGACCGTGGCTTCCGCCACCACCAGCAGCGAGCTGGCGACCCTGGCCGGCGAACTGAGCAAGGCCATCGGCCAGCTCAAGCTCTGAACCGGCGATGCCTGCCTGGGGGACGAGCTGGTCTCGTCCCCCTTCTGCCTTCCCATTCCTTGCGAGCGCTATCGGATCGATAGCCAGCCTTGATTCGTCGTCGCGCAGCCTGCGCCCTATCCTCGGTCCATGAGTTTTCAGACACTGAGGATGATCAACATGGGCCAACGTCACCCCAACCTTCCTGCCTGGCAATGGCGGGTCTACCCACACAGCCACCAGCACCCGACCAACCTGGTATTGCACCTGATTGCCGTGCCGCTCTTCATCGTCGGGTTCCTGCTGATCGTCTCGGGAGTGTTTTCCCTGAGCCTGTTGAACCTAGCCATTGGTGTGATCGGCATCCTCGCGGCCCTGGGTTTGCAGCGCCACGGACACAGCCTGGAGGCCCAGGTCGCCGAGCCCTTCACTGATCGTCAGGACGCCGTGCAACGTTTGCTGGTCGAGCAGTTCGTGACATTCCCGCGCTTTGTTCTAAGCGGGGCATGGTGGCGTGCCTGGCTGCAACGCCACCGACACTGAGGGTTCAAGCGAAAATGGTCACCGTCTGCCGGCTCAGGGCGATCAGCCGGCCATCGGGACTCCACAGCGCCGCCGCTGCGTGCCCATAACCATCACGAGCATGCTCGATCTCCACCCGGTACTTGCACCAGTCCAGGGTATCGAGCTCCAGTAAGGGCTGGATGAACTCGATGGTCCAGGTCAGCGTGCTGCCGGCAGCAGGCTTGGTCAGGTGTGGCAGCAGGGCCGGCGGCCAGGCGTCCACCAGGGCCAGGATGTGCGCCTCGGTCACCGGTTCTTCCTTGACGTCACCGCGCAGGCGTACCCAGCCGCCCATATCCCTGGAGCGGTTGCCGGTGAACGGCATGCCGCCGATGCTCCAGCGCATCGCCAGGTGGCGCATGAACTCCGGAGTCACACCCGGGATATAGGGCAGTTCCTGGCAATCATCCCAGTGCTTCATCTCGGGGGCCGGCAAGGCCTCGACATTCACCACCGACTCGCGCGAGGCACCGAAACTGCCCTGGACCAAGGTCACCACCTGGCCTTCCTGCATCACCCGTCCCAGCACCTGGCTGACCGCCTTGCCCTCACGCAGTACATCCACCTCAAAACTCACAGGGACTTCGGGGGCCACAGGGCCGACAAAAGTCACGGCCAGGGAGCGCACGGGGCGGTCCGCCGGAACCTTGGCCCGCATCGCTTCATACTGCAGAGCCACCACTAGGCCGCCGAAGCTGGCCCGCCCCTGAGCCCACTGCGCCGGAATGGCCAGGGCCTGGGGCTGATGGCGAACCGCTTCGAGCAAATCGAAAAAACGCATGAAAACCTCGACAAGCAATAGTTGGATGCAAGGATCTTAACCAGCGAGCCAGAGCGGTACAGCCACTATTCCCGCCAAAGCAGCGGACAGATAGGCCGCCGGATGGCGCTCAACGCCCGAAGCAATCGCTCTGCAGCTTGTCCAGCACCTGGTCCGCACGAGTCTCGGACTTGAGCATGGTACGTCGCCAGGTCGCCACGCAAGGCAGCAGATCCGCTTGCTGCTCGGCCTGGGCCAGCCACTGCCAGCAGTCATGCCAATCCCCAAGGGCCGCCTGGGCCGCCTTGAGACGCTTGATGGCCCGGGCAGGCAGGCGCTCCAACTGCGGATAGGCCTCGGCAGCGTAACGGACCCGCTTGATCAGCAACCGCAGGCGATGGCGATCATGGGCCGGATCCTGCAGCGCCTCGCCCAGGACCTTCCACTGCTTGTCCAGACGCTTTTCGATGCGCTTGCGCAAACCACCCAGCAACCCCTGGCGCTGGGCGGCCCGGAGAAAACGCGGGAATGCATCCAGAACCATGAACAGATGCGAGAGCTCCGGTCCCTGCGCCACCGCCGGATACTCCCTGGCCAACTGCACGGTACGCCGGTCGGCGGCGATAGGCTGGCCATGCCGGTGCAGGTAGGCCGCGAGCACCTCGCGATCGCGTATCGGCGTAGTCACGCGCCCTACTTCACTGGCAGCCTGCTCCAGCTGCTCCACGCCCGGCAGACCACGCAAAGGGCGCAGCAGGCTGCGCAAGCGGCGCACACCGACGCGCAAATCATGCAGCGCCTCCGCATCCGTGACGGCCACCAAGCGCGCATGGCAAGCCAGCAAGTTCACGTCCAGGCTCAGGATCTGAGCCACCAATCGATCAACCAGGGCAGACATCAAGGATTCCCCAACACAACTCATCCAACCCGGTATCGGTGCATCCGCTACCGGAGTGACAGCACGAGCCGCAGGCCTCTATTGCACCCGACCTGCGGCCCGCGCTCGCCGATTTTGCCGACTCAGCGTAGCGCTTGTCGCGGCTCAACGCCCGGCGCGGGACTCGCGAATGTAGAAACGTGCCTTTTCGGCCTTGTTGGTGCAGCCTTCAAAGGCCTCGAACTGCTGCTGGGTCTTGGCGCCCGTCAGCAACGACAACGCCTTGGAGTAACTCACGGTGCCGGCAAAACCCTCGGCCTTGGCTAGGTCCAGCTCACGCCAGGCCGCGTCCAGCTGGGTGCCGCAGCTGTCACGGTAGGCGGTCTTGCCTGCGCAACCGCTCAGAACCAATGCAATCAGGGGCAAGCAGATCCAGGCTTTCATCAATGACACCTCAAGAATGGGAATACCGTCGTACGGATTAAGACGGTGGTGGCGAAAAAAAGTGCCGAACCCACCCCAGGGAAATATAGCCGCAGGCACAAGCGCTCGGGGCCCAACGCGGGCTCTGGCGACTGCGTGGCACCGCTGTTGCGTGCCATCGGCGATTGAACCCAAGGGCGCTACGGGTGCATTGTGACGACCTGCCTGGCGAAAGGACGAATCATGAGTAAACGTGTCGCATTGGTCCTCGGTTCGGGGGGCGCCCGCGGGTACGCCCACATCGGGGTCATCGAGGAGATCGAAAAACGTGGTTACGAAATCGCCTGCATCGCTGGCTGTTCAATGGGTGCGGTGGTAGGCGGTATCTACTCGGCGGGCAAGCTCGACGAGTATCGAGAGTGGATCGAGAGCCTGGATTACCTGGACGTGTTGCGCCTGGTGGACGTGAGCTTTCGGCTGGGGGCGATTCGTGGCGAGAAGGTGTTCGGCCAGATTCGCAAGATCGTCGGCGACATCAACATCGAGGACCTGCGCATTCCGTACACTGCGGTGGCCACCGACCTGACCAACCAGCAGGAAATCTGGTTCCAGGAAGGCTGCCTGCACCAGGCCATGCGCGCCTCGGCGGCGATCCCCAGCCTGTTCACCCCCGTGATGCAAGGCAACCGCATGCTGGTGGATGGCGGCCTGCTCAACCCGCTGCCCATCGTGCCGGTCGTTTCCAGCCATTGCGACCTGATCATCGCGGTCAACCTCAACTCCACCAACCAGCGGCACTACCAGTTGCCGGTGATCCAGCGTCCACCCGCCTTCAAGAGCCGTTTCGACAGCCTGATCAACTCCCTGGGCTCGCACCTGCCATTCCGGCGCAAGCAGGCCGAGCAGCTGTTGCTACTGGAACAGGAAGCCTTCAGGAGCGAGACCGCGAAGATCAATCCGTGGGTCGAGGGCGCCGAACCGGAATCCCAGCAGCCCGCGGCGGCCCCGACAACCGACGGTGCGCCCAGATCAGCCAGCGGCTCGTTCATCGTCGACAACGTCGGCCCGGCTTCGTTGCTGGACCTGGTGAACCAGAGCTTCGAGGTCATGCAGACGTCCCTGGCCCAGTACAAGATCGCCGGCTATCCACCCGACGTGCTGATCAACGTGCCCAAGCGCGTGTGTCGTTTCTTCGAGTTCTACAAGGCACCGGAGCTGATCGCCCTGGGTCGGGAAATCGCCAGCGACACCCTTGACCGCTACGAACAGGAACAACTCTAGACGCAGGTCTCGCCGCCCAGCAGCCGGTAGCCGACCCCTGCCTCGGTGACGATGAAGCGCGGCCGGGTCGGATCGTCCGCGAGTTTCTGGCGCAGGTGCCCAACCACGATCCGCAGGTAGTGGCTGTCTTCGGTATGGGTCGGGCCCCAGATATCCTTGAGCAACTGCTGCTGGGTGATCACCCGGCCGGGATGGCGAGCCAATTGCGCCAGCACCGCGTACTCCTTGCGGGTCAAGGCAACCTCGACGCCGTCGAGCAAGACTCGGCGGTAGGCCAGGTCCACGGTCAACGGTCCCACCTGCAAGGCTGCCTCCTGGGTTTCGCCCATCGGGGCCTGACGCAACAGCGCGCGGATCCGCGCCAGGAACTCCTGGATACCAAAGGGCTTGGTCACATAGTCGTTGGCCCCGCCGTCCAGCGCCTGGACCTTCTGCAGTTCGCTGGCGCGCACCGAAAGCACCAGCACCGGCACTGTCGACCACTCGCGAAACTCGCGCAGGACCTGCTGGCCATCCATGTCCGGCAGCCCCAGGTCGAGCACCAGCAGGTCCGGCTTGTTCAGCGCCGCCTGGGCCAGGCCCTCGGTACCGGTGCCGGCTTCAATCACTTTGTATCCCTGGGACACCAGGCTGATGCGCAGGAACTTGCGGATCTGCGGCTCGTCGTCGATGACCAGGATGGTCGCGGTCTGGCTCATGAATTCAGTTCAAGACAAATTAAGGGGCAAAGAGTAGCGCACGCCAGGCCGTTCCCGGAGGGTTTCGGCCTGCCCGGGCGCCCGTCAGTTCCAGAGCGATTCACGGCTCGTCCTCGAGCTGCGGCTGGGCCTGCAACGGCAAATGCAGGGTGATGCAGGTGCCCTGTCCATCGATGCCGTCCGCGACGCTGATATGCCCGCCATGGGCTCCGACCATGCCCTGGCAGATCGCCAGGCCCAGCCCCGTACCCTGTCCGCCTCGGTCGCCCCGCGCCGCGGTATAGAACATGTCGAAGATCTTCGACCGTTCCTCCTCGGGAATTCCCGGGCCCTCGTCGCTGACGGCAAAGCTCAATTCTTGCTCATCGGCCTGGACCCGCAATTGCAGGCGTCCATGGGCCGGCGAGAAACGCGCAGCATTTTCCAGCACGTTGACCAGCGCCTGCTCGATCAATGCCGCATGTACATGGAGCAATGGCAAGTCCTGCGGCAACTCGGTACTTACCCGCAGGGGCGCCAGCACCGTTCGCAGACGATTGAGCGCACTGCCGACGATATCCCCGGGGGTGACCCAATCCCGAGCCAGCTTCAAGGCACCATGGCCGAGCCGGGTCATGTCCAGCAGGTTCTGGATGTAACGGTCCAGGCGCTCGGCCTCGTCCCGAGTGCCTTCGAGCAGTTCCCGGCGATCCTCCAGGGGGATCGCCTCGCCCAGCGCCAACAGGCTGTCGATGCTGCCGCGCATGGAGGTCAGTGGGGTGCGCAAGTCATGGGACACCGACGCCAGCAAGGCGCTGCGCAGCTGTTCAGTCTCGCCATGCAGGCGCGCCGCCTCCAGGTCCTCGGCCAGGCGTGCGCGGGCCAGGGCCTGCGCCAATGGCTGGCTCAGAGCGGTCAGCAGGCGCCGGCGCTGGCCACTCAAGGCTTCACCCTCGCGGGGGCACACCCCCAATACCCCCAGGGGACCGTCGTCCACCGACAGCGGCCACCACCACCAGCGCCCGAAAGGCAATGTGTCGGTGCCCAGGCCCGCGGGCTGTTCATGCTGCCAGGCCCAGTCGGCCGCCGCCCGCTCGGCCTCGGAGAACTGCGGCGTGCCTGGGGTCTCGACCTTCCAGGCGCCCTGGCCATCGCGATTGAGCAGGCAGATACGCATCTGGTCACGCCCTTGCAGATGCTGGGCCGCGGCGCTGATCACCGCTTGCCGATCGGTAGCAGCGGTGAGCTTGCGCGACAGATCAAGCAGCTCGCTGGTTTCCTCCTGGGTATCACGCAGCGCCTGCAACTGGCGACGCTGGCGGGCGGCAAGATTGCCGGTCAGCGCGGCCATGAGCAGGAAGAAAAGCAGCGTCAGCACGTCCTCTTCGCGCTGGATGGAGAAAGAGAAGTTCGGCGGGATGAACAGGAAGTCGTAGCTCAGGAACGACAGCGCGGCGCAGGCCAGGGCCGGGCCCAGGCTGCTGCGCACCGCCACCAGGAGCACCGCGGCGAGAAACACCAGAGAGATGTTCGGCAACGCCAGGATGCTGGCCACGCCCCAAGCCAGGCCACTGGCCAGAAGTGTCGCGACCAGCGCCAGGGCATAGTCGAACCACACCAGGGGATGCTTGATCCGCAACCCCGGCTGGCCGGCCGGCGGCTCGCTATCCAGGACGTTGATCTCCAGGCCATCGGCATTGCGTAGCAAACGCGCCGCCAGCCCCCCGCCAAACCAGCGACGACGCCAGCGACGACTGGACTGCCCCACCAGCAGCAGGCTGGCGCGACGCTCGACGGCATGCTGGACCAGGGTCTTGGCCACCTCGCCCGCCCGCAGCAGCACCACTTCGCCGCCCAGGCGCTCGGCCAACTGCTGGGCGGCCTGCAGGCGCAGGCGCGACTGCTCGTCGCCCAGGCGACCGTTGTCCACATGCACCAGGCTCCAGGGCAGATGCCGGCGCTGCGCCACACGACTGGCATGGCGCACCAGGCGCTCGGCCTGGGCATCGCCGTCGACCCCCACCAGCAAGCGTCCGCGCACCGTCGGCGCGGCCTGGCCCATCCGGCGATAGCCCTGGGCCAGGTCGTTGTCCACCTGGGCCGCCGCGGCCTGCATCGCCAGCTCGCGCAGGGCCGTGAGGTTGGTCTGACTGAAGAACGCATCGATGGCCGCTCGCGCCTGCTCCGGCACATAGACCTTGCCATCGCGCAGGCGCTCCAGCAGTTCCCGGGGTGGCAGGTCCACCAACTGCAGCTCGTAGGCTTCCTGCAGCACCCAGTCGGGCAAGGTCTCGCGGACCTGGACCCCGGTGATGCCGCGCACCTGGTCGTTGAGGCTTTCCAGATGCTGGACGTTGACCGTGGTGAACACGTCGATACCCGCCGCCAGCAGTTCCTGGATGTCCTGCCAACGCTTGGCGTGCCGGCTCCCCGGAGCGTTGCTGTGGGCCAGTTCGTCCACCAGCACCAGCTTGGGATGGGCCTTGAGCAAACCATCCAGGTCCATCTCCTCGAGCATCACCCCACGGTATTGCGAACGGACCAACGGCTGCTGGGGCAGTCCGCTCAACAAGGCTTCGGTCTCGGCGCGGCCATGGGTCTCCACCACCCCGGCAAGCACCTTGACCCCCTGGCGCATCTGCATATGGGCGGCCTGGAGCATGGCGTAGGTCTTGCCGACCCCGGGCGCGGCACCCAGGAATACCTTGAGCCGGCCCCGGCCATCCCGGGGCAGCTCGGCAAGCAGCGCATCGGCGCGACCGGCATCACTCATGGGTTATCTCTCTGCGACCAGACAGTGGATTTCAATCGCTACTCCTCGGCCTTCAGAGCCGGGCAAGCCCTGCGGGGCTTTCGCAACCTCGCAGGATCGGTGGTGGTTACAGGTGTTCCAGCGCCAGGTTCAACGCCAGCACGTTGACCACGGGTGGGCCGATCAGGGGCCGCTCAGTGTGCTGAGCCACCAGCGCCTGGAGCTTGACTGCCGGCAGGTTGCGCGCTGCTGCGACCCGCGCCAGTTGATAGTCAATCGCCGCCGGTGGCAAGTGCGGATCGAGCCCGCTGCCCGAGGTGGTCAGCAACGCGAGGGGCACTGGCCCCTGCTCGGGCACCCACAACTTGTTGGCATCGTCGATCACCCGCGAGGCCAGCGCCGGGTTGCTCGGGGCCAGGTTGCTGGCACCACTGGACACCGTGGCGAAGGCCCCTGCCGAAGGGCGTGGGTGAAACCAGGCGTCGCCGACAAAATCCTGGGCGACCAGGGTCGAACCCCGCACCCTGCCCGACTCGTCGCGCACCAGGCTGCCGTTGGCCTGGTCCGCGAATGCCAACTGGGCCACGCCGGTCACCGCCAGCGGATAGGCCACGCCGGTGACCAGGGTCATCAATACAATCAGGCTCAAGGCCGGACGCAATACGCTAGACATTTCTGAATCCTCGATTCGTTCAGGACAGCTCGTTCACACCAGGTGCAAAGCGGTAAGCAGCAGGTCGATCAACTTGATTCCGGCGAAGGGCACCACGATCCCGCCCAGGCCGTAGATCAGCAGGTTGCGTCGCAGCAACTGGGCCGCGCTGGCTGCTTGCACCCGCACCCCGCGCAGGGCCAGGGGGATCAGCACCACGATGATCAGGGCGTTGAACACGATCGCCGAGAGAATCGCGCTCTGCGGGCTGGCCAGGTGCATGATGTTGAGCACGCCCAGCTGTGGATAGATCGACGCGAACAGCGCCGGCAGGATGGCGAAGTACTTGGCCACGTCATTGGCAATGGAAAAGGTGGTCAGGGCGCCCCGGGTCACCAGGAGTTCCTTGCCGATCTGCACCACGTCCAGCAGCTTGGTCGGGTCGCTGTCCAGGTCGACCATGTTGGCCGCCTCGCGGGCCGCCTGGGTGCCGTCGTTCATCGCCATGCCGACATCGGCCTGGGCCAGGGCCGGTGCGTCGTTGGCACCATCGCCGCACATGGCCACCAGGCGTCCGTCGTTCTGTTCATGGCGGATGCGCGCCAGTTTCTTCTCCGGCGTGGCTTCGGCCAGCACATCATCGACCCCGGCTTCGGCGGCAATCGCCGCGGCAGTCAGCGGGTTGTCGCCAGTGACCATCACGGTGCGGATCCCCAGCTTGCGCAGTTGGGCGAAACGCTCACGGATGCCGGGCTTGACCACGTCCTTGAGGTGGATGGCACCGACTAACCGGCCCGCGGCGCAGACCAGCAGCGGAGTACCGCCACTCTGGGCGATCTTGTCGACTTCACGGGACAGGGCCGGGGCCAGGTCGCTGCGCTTGAGGCCCACGAAACTCAGTACCGAATCCACCGCCCCCTTGCGATAGGCCCGACCTTGATAGTCGACCCCGGACAGGCGGGTTTCTGCACTGAAAGGCACCGCATTGAACTGCTCGCTAGCCGGTTCAGGCTGTGGATAAAGTTCACGCAGGTATTCGACGATGGATTTGCCTTCGGCCGTGTCGTCGGCCAGGGACGCCAGCAAAGCAGCCTCGGCCATCTCTTCGGGGCTGACGCCCGGGGCCGGATGGATGGCACTGCAGCGGCGATTGCCGAAGGTGATGGTGCCGGTCTTGTCCAGCATCAACACATGGACATCCCCGGCCGCTTCCACCGCGCGCCCGGATTTGGCGATCACGTTCAGGCGTACCAGGCGGTCCATGCCGGCGATGCCGATGGCCGACAGCAGGCCGCCGATGGTGGTCGGGATCAGGGTCACCAGCAGCGCCACCAGGAACACCAGCGGCAGGCTGCCATTGGCGAAGTGGGCGAATGGCTGCAGGGTCACCACCACCAGCAGGAAGATCAGGGTCAGGCCGATCAGCAGGATATCCAGGGCCACTTCGTTGGGGGTCTTCTGGCGCTTGGCGCCCTCCACCAGGGCGATCATGCGGTCCAGGGTCGATTCGCCGGGATTGCTGGTGATACGCAGCAGCAACCAGTCGGATACCAGCCGGGTATTGCCGGTGACCGCCGAGCGGTCACCACCGGATTCACGGATCACCGGCGCAGACTCACCGGTGATCGCCGCTTCGTTGACCGCGGCAATGCCTTCGATCACCTCGCCGTCGCCCGGGATCATCTCCCCGGCTTCGACCCGTACCACATCGCCCTTGCGCAGGCTGGCTGCGGGCACCAACTGAAAGCCCCCATCGGCGCCTCTGCGCCGGGCGCTCAAGCCTTCGCTGCCCGCCTTGAGGCTGTCGGCACGGGCCTTGCCACGGCCTTCGGCCAGGGCCTCGGCGAAATTGGCGAACAGCACGGTGAACCATAACCACAAAGCAATCTGCGCGGCGACGAAGGTCGGCACCGCACTGTTGGGCACCAGGCACAGCACCGTGGTGAGGATCGCCGTCAGCTCCACCACCAGCATCACAGGCGAGCGCTGCAGCTGGCGCGGATCGAGTTTGACGAAGGCCTGGACCAGCGCCGGTCGCCACAGGGCCGACACGCTGGTGGTCGAAGATTGCGCCGCTGCGTTCTTGGCCTTGGCCACTACCTTGTTCGAGGCACGAACATGCATATTCATCATCAGATCCTCAGAAACCCATGCTCAAGTGTTCGGCGACAGGGCCCAGCGCCAGGGTCGGCAGAAAGGTCAGGCCGCCCACCAGCAAGATGGTCATGGTCAGCAGGGCCACGAACAACGGGCCATGGGTGGGAAAGCTGTTCTGGCCCACGGGGACGGTTTTCTTCAGCGCCAGGCTGCCGGCCAGGGCCAGCACCGGCAGGATGTAGCCGAAGCGCCCGACCAGCATGCCCAGGCCCAGCATCAGGTTGTGGAACGGCGTGTTGGCGCCGAAGCCGGCGAACGCCGAGCCATTGTTGGCACTGGCCGAGGTGTAGGCGTACAGCAACTGGCTGAAGCCGTGGGGTCCGGGGTTGCTGATGGCCGCGGCAGGCCCCGGCAGGCTGGCAGCCAGGGCACCGAGGACCAGCACGCCGACCGGCATGACCATCAGGGTCAACACCAGCAATTGCACTTCCCTGGCCTGGAGCTTCTTGCCCAGGTACTCCGGCGTCCGGCCGATCATCAGCCCGGCCAGGAACACGGCGATCAGCACGTTGAGCAGCATGCCGTAGAGGCCGGCGCCCACACCGCCGAAAATCACCTCGCCGACCATCATGTTGATCAACGGCACCATGCCGCTCAGCGGATTGAGGCTGTCATGCATTCCGTTGACCGAGCCGTTGGAGGCAGCCGTGGTGGTCACCGACCAAAGCACCGTGGCGGTGGTGCCAAAGCGTGCTTCCTTGCCTTCCAGGGGCGCGGTCTGCTCTACCGCAGCGTTCTGCAGCGCCGGGTTGGGCTGGTATTCGGCCCATAACGAGGTCGCGCCACCAATCAGGAACAGGGCGAGCATACAGGCGATGATTGCGCGGCTCTGGCGCAGATCCTTGACGTAATGACCGAAGGTGAACACCAGAGCCACCGGGATCAGGATGATCGAGGCCAGCTCGAACAGGTTGCTCCAGGCCGTGGGATTCTCGAACGGATGCGCCGAGTTGACGCCGAAGAAACCACCGCCGTTGGTGCCCAACTGCTTGATGGCAATCTGACTGGCCGCCGGCCCCAGGGGAATGACCTGGTCCTGGCCTTGCACGGTCAGGGCATCCACATAGTGGGCGAACGTCTGGGGCACGCCCTGCCAGACCAGCAGCAATGCCAGCAGCAGGCACAGCGGCAGCAACCCGTAGAACGTGGCGCGGGTCATGTCCACCCAGAAGTTGCCCAGGCTTGCGCTTGAGCGCCGGGAGATGCCTCGGCACAGCGCAACCAGGACCGCCAGGCCGGTGGCGGCGCTGACGAAGTTCTGCACGGTCAGGCCGGCCATCTGGCTGAGGTAGCTCAGGGACGCCTCACCGCTGTAGGACTGCCAGTTGGTATTGGTCATGAAACTGACTGCGGTGTTGAACGCCTGGGTCCACTCCTGCCCCGGCAAGTGCTGCGGGTTGAGCGGCAGCTGGTCCTGGAACAGCAGAATGGCGAACAACAGGGCGAACCCTGCGCAGTTGAAGGCCAGCAAGGCCAGGGTGTACCTCTGCCAGCTCTGCTCCACTTGCGGGTCGACGCCGGCGATCCGATAGCAGATGCGCTCCAGCGGGCCCAGGACCGGGGTCAGCCAGGTGCGCTGGCCTTCCATCACCTTGTAGTAGAAACGCCCCAGCCAGGGTGCAGGCAGCAGCACCAGCGCAAAGAAGGCAAGGAGCAGCCAATAGTCATAACTGTGCATCAACGTAGCTCCTAGTTCCGGTCTGCGCACAACAGTGCAATCAGTAGATAAACGAACAGGCCCACGGCCAGCAGCAACGACACCGCGTCGAGAGTGTTCATGGAATGTCTCCGAAGTACGGCGATTGCCGCGAATGCAGGCATTGTCCGCAGGCTGCCTGTAAAGGAACGAGAGCGACGGGCCAGGTAGCCCGTAAAAAAAGCGTAAAGACTCGCCCCTTGGGGTAATGCTGTTCACTTAAGCAAGGTGATCCCCTGTAGAAGCAGCCGGTCGACGCTCGATTGCTCGCGATGGTCGTTAACGGTAGCGCGTGTTTACTGGATAAACGCGGCGCTCTGAAGACCATCGCGGGCAAGCCTCGCTCCTACCATTTCCTTAACTGAACAGCATTACGCCCCTTGGGGGCCTGCTGGGGTTGGCGCCCCTGCCCCAAAGGGAGGCGGCGAGCAGCACCAGGTTGCACCGCCGCCAGCCATCAACCGCCGGGAAACATCCTCGATACGACAGCTTTCCATGCTTTACGACGACTCCAGCGGCCCTGGCATGGGCACTGCACGGTCTCCTGCCGAGACTATCCAACCCTCCAGGAGCAATCGATGAACACACGACTCAAGCCCACCCTGGGCACGCTGCATCTATGGGGCATCGCGGTCGGGCTGGTCATTTCCGGAGAGTATTTCGGCTGGAGCTATGGCTGGGGCGTTGCTGGAACCCTAGGCTTCCTCGTGACTTCGCTGCTGGTCGCCACGATGTATGCCTGCTTCATATTCAGCTTCACCGAGCTGACCACAGCCATTCCCCATGCGGGTGGCCCCTTTGCCTATAGCCGCCGCGCCTTCGGGGAAAAAGGTGGACTGGTCGCAGGGTTGGCGACCCTGATCGAATTCGTCTTCGCCCCTCCCGCCATCGCCCTGGCCATCGGCGCCTACCTCAACGTGCAGTTCCCGACACTGGATCCCAAGCATGCTGCGGTAGGGGCATACCTGGTCTTCATGGGCCTGAATATTCTCGGAGTGAAGCTGGCGGCGACCTTCGAACTGGTGGTGTGCATCCTGGCGGTGGCGGAGTTGCTGGTGTTCATGGGCGTGGTGGCTCCGGCCTTCAGCTTCAGCCATTTCGCCCTCAATGGCTGGGCCGGTTCGGACATTTTCGGGGCCCCGGCGATTGCCGGCATGTTCGCGGCAATCCCCTTCGCCATCTGGTTCTTCCTGGCCATCGAAGGCGCGGCGATGGCTGCCGAGGAAGCCAAGGACCCCAGGCGCACCATCCCCAAGGCCTATATCAGCGGCATCCTGACGCTGGTGCTGCTGGCCCTGGGCGTGATGTTCTGCGCCGGCGGCGTTGGCGACTGGCGCAACCTGTCGAACATCAATGACCCTCTGCCCCAGGCCATGAAAGCCGTGGTAGGCGACAGCTCCGGCTGGCTGCACATGCTGGTGTGGATCGGCCTGTTCGGCCTGGTGGCCAGCTTCCACGGGATCATCCTCGGCTACTCCCGACAATTTTTCGCCCTGGCCAGAGCCGGCTACCTGCCCGCCTCGCTGGCCAGGCTATCGCGATTCCAGACCCCGCACCGGGCGATCATTGCCGGTGGGCTGGTAGGCATCGCCGCTATCTACAGCGATGGCCTGGTCAACCTTGGAGGCCTGTCCCTCACCGCAGCCATGATCACCATGGCTGTGTTCGGCGCCATCGTGATGTACATCATGAGCATGCTCAGCCTGTTCAAGCTGCGCAGAACCGAACCCGATCTACCACGCAGCTTTCGCGCTCCCGGCTATCCGCTGGTGCCCGCCATTGCATTGCTGCTGGCCACGGTGTGCCTGGTGGCCATGGCCTGGTTCAACGCCCTGGTCGGCCTGGTGTTCCTTGGCCTGATGGTGTTGGGTTTCATCTACTTCCAATGCACCGCCCAGGCGCGCGCCAACGCACCGGACGACGCCATGCTCACCGGCCTGTAGGGAGGCTGCCTGGCAGGCGGATCAGGCATACAATGGAACCCTTGCAAAAGACTTTGACTCAAAGCGTTACAGGCCGCTCCGGGGCGAATCTTCGTTCCCGGCAAGTGGCCGATCAAGGAGAACCCTATGCCCTGGTATGCCTGGTTGATTCTGGTGGTCGCTATCGGTTCGATCGTGGGCGGCCTGATGCTGCTGCGCGACACCGCCAACAAGGTCGAACTGACCGATGAGCAACGCCGACGCGTGGCCGAGCGCAACGCAGAGGCAGACGCCAAGGAAGCACGTGACCGTTGAACCGGCCAGCCCCTGCACCCGCGGTGCAGGGGCCAATCCTGCCTCAGCCTTCCCATTCGGCCCTGGCGATCTGCAAGC
This sequence comes from Pseudomonas sp. L5B5, assembly GCF_020520285.1. Classification (NCBI taxonomy): domain Bacteria; kingdom Pseudomonadati; phylum Pseudomonadota; class Gammaproteobacteria; order Pseudomonadales; family Pseudomonadaceae; genus Pseudomonas; species Pseudomonas sp. L5B5. The sequence continues at coordinate 6,157,466 of NZ_CP084742.1, read as the reverse complement.
CATGCATGCCTTGGTAGGCCGCCCGCTCAGGCGGGCTCCAGCCCTCGAGCAATGCCTCATCCAGGCGATAGATCTCCACCCCCAGTGGGCGACATACACTGAGCGGGTCCTGGGCCTCCGGCCCCCACATCGGTAGAGACAAATCCCCGCCCGGGCAGGTCGACAAGGCGCACAGCAGGTCGATTTCAGCAAAAAACTCCAGATAGTCTCCCTTCTGCGCCGGACAGGCTTTCATGAAATACAGATCGTCGTGATTAAGGCCCGTGCATTGGAAGATATTCAGCACATCATGCACGTCGAACTCGGTAAGGCCATGGGGCAGCACCGCCCGCGTCAGGTTGGAATGGCAGTGATGGTGGAAGTCTTCGCCGGTGAGCATTCGATTCACATAGGGATCGCAGCGAGTCCCCAGCAAATCATGCAGGCGCCCGCCATGCTCATCGACCCCGTAGCCTGCCAGGCTGTCATCGGTGATGGTCACCAGCGGCCGCAGGAAAGGCAGATTGGACCAGAGTCGATCATGGGTACTGACATGCGCACCCTGCAGTTGCCGGGTACGGGCAGCCCATAGGCGTTCACGCGGGTCATTGGCATTCCACACATTGAAGTCCCCCACTTGCGGGCCCTCGGGAGTGGTAACCCGGAACACATGGCCCGCGGGAACCTTCCAGGCACGACCCGTGCGGATCGGCACCTCGAAATGTTCGATCCGTGTACGCTGCGCGGGGTTGTCACGAATACGCCCATAGAAAGCGGTGTCCACTTGCAGTGCCGAGCCCTTGCTGACCTGGTAAGCCGCTGGATAGTCCTTGTACATCGCCATGCTCCTCGTTCAATGGTGAAGGGATTGATCGAACATGTTCAGCAACAGACGCTCGGAGTCGTCCAGGTAGGCCTCCATCGCCTCGAGAGCCGATTGCTTGTCGCCTGCGGCCAGCCACTCGTGAATCTGCCTGTCACGCGCCAGCCACTGGTCCTGGAACAACGCCTCGTCCGGTGCACAGCAAAATACCAACCGCAATTGCGCCACGACGTTGGTGAAGAACTCATCCAGCAGGGGCGAATCCAGCAGCGCCACCACCTGCTGGTGAAAAATCAGCCCATGGGTACCCACGGATCGCCAGTCCTCCCGCTCCCTCGCCAGTTCGACGGCCTCGATCGCGTCGAGCATTCGGTCCGACTGGAACTCGCGCAGCGGCCTGGCATGGGCGATCGCCTGCAACTCCAGAGTCCGGCGTACCCGGAACAGATCACGTAAGTCATCACGATCCAGGCGGCGCACCATCACTCCCTTGTGGCGCACATAACGCGTCAACCCCTCCTGCCCAAGACGATGCAGCGCCTCGCGGATGGTATTGCGCGACGCGTTGTAGGCCCTGACCAGTTCGCTTTCCACCAATGGCATGCCAGGCAACAGGCGGCCACCAATGATGTCCGCACGCAACTCCACCCGAATGTGATCTGCCAGGGATAAACCATCACTCATGGGAAGGCCTCAGGATTGTTCAACAATGGATGAGCGATGAGTTATCACTAATCGTGCCAATTCCTGAGCTTCACCCACGCAGTGAAACCTGTCGCAAAGCTGTAGCAGCCAACCAAAACCCGTGCAGAAATGGATGAGATCAGCTGAACCCTGGTTAAAATGGCGCATTGTTGCGGAGGCTTCTCAGATGCGTTATTCAGCAGATCACAAATCCCAGACCCACAAGCGCATCATCAAGGAAGCATCGGAACGGTTTCGTCGCGACGGGATAGGTGCCACGGGCCTGCAACCCTTGATGAAAGCCCTGGGCCTGACCCATGGTGGTTTCTATTCCCACTTCGGTTCGAAGGACGAGTTGGTGGAAGAGGCGCTCTGCGCTGCCGCCGAAGACCTCGATACCCAGTGCGCCCAACTGTTCGCCCAGGAACATCCCCTGCAGGCGTTCATCGACAACTACCTCTCCGAATGGCACCAAACCTCACCCCACCAGGGATGCCCGCTTCCGACCATGAGCGCGGAACTCGGCCAGCGCGGCCAACCCAGCGCCACCACTGACATCGTGCTCAAGAACAGGCTCGCGCAAGTGGAGGCGGCTCTGGAAGGCGAGGACAAGACGAAACGCAGCCTGATGATCATGGCGACCCTCGCTGGCGCATTGATGCTTTCGCGCAGCGTTGAAAATCCGCAATTGGCCGCGCAGATACTCAAGACAGTCCGTGAAGGCCTCAAGGAACAGGAGCGCAAGTAACACTGCTTGCGGCCGACAGCCTACTTGTAACGGGCGGCGGCACCGCTGTGCGACAGGTTGGGCGCCAGGGCCAACCGCGCAGCAACCACGGCCTGCCAATCTGCGGCATCAGGTAGCGACGGCAGGGTGACCAATTCCTGCTGGTCGAAACCGCTCAGCGCAGCATCTACCATCTCCCCTACCTCCATCACCATGTGCGCAGGAATCACGGACGCATCCATACCCGCTCGCTCCCAGATCTCGGTACGAGTGACACCGGGCAGGACTGCCTGGACCTGGACTCCACTACCCTTCAATTCGGCCGCCAGGGTTTGGGTCAGGCTCAGGACATAGGCCTTGGTTGCACTGTATGTAGCGTTGAAGCGCTCCGGCAACAACGCCACAACGGAGGCGATGTTGATGATCGCTCCTCGCCCCGCCACAGAGAAGCTGGCAGCAGCAACGCTCGCCAGGCGAGTCAGGGCTACTATGTTGAGCTGAATCATCTGTTCCATTCGATCCAGGTCCGCACCGGCCAGGGGCCCGCTTGCCGCCACGCCGGCGTTGTTCAGCAACAGGCTGATCGTCGTATCTTCATGCAGACGGCGTTCGACCTCGAGCAGATCCTCCTTGGCGGTCAAATCCGCTTTCAATACCTCGACCTGCACCGGGTAGCTGCCTGCCAAGGCCCGGGCTGCCGACTGTAGACGATCCTCGTCCCGGGCAACCAGCAGCAAATCGAAACCACGCGCTGCCAATCGTTCGGCGTACACCGCGCCAATACCGGATGAAGCCCCTGTAATCAATGCCTTGCCTTGGGAACGAACCGAATTCATAGCTGCACTCCTGACGCTGAATGAAAGTGATGAAACGATCGCGATATCAAAGATCCGACCATGAAAAATATTACTATCATAATATTTGCCCGCCTTCATGAAAAACTATCACATCGATACGGAAGGGCTTTCAGGAGGTCCCCTTCCTGAAAGCAAAGGCCGTTCAGCGAACGGCCTCCGTTTCAGCTGGGTTGCATCAATTGACTTGAAGTTTGCCCCGATTACGCTCGAGGATCGCCCGACCAATACCCTTGACCTCCAGCAGTTCGTCCACCGAGGCGAAGGGGCCGTTTTCCTCGCGATAGGCGACTATCGCCTTGGCCTTGGCCTCACCGATTCCGAACAGTTCACGCTGTAGAACATCGGCATCGGCAGTATTGAGATCGAGCCTGGTCGAATTGGCTGTGGAATGCTCCACCACTTCGGTGGCGGCCTCCTGCACCTTGGCAATCGGCGCTGCCTGGGTGGCAAGCGAAAAACTGGCCAAGGCTGCGAAGAACAGGGAGGAAAAATAGGGGATACGCATAATGACACTCCATGACATCAGTAAGGAAAGCAGCTTTCCGAAGCTGCCTTCCAAACCTAGGAGATACATGGAGCAAGTCAAAAGCGGGAAAGTTACCGCTTGTGTAGAGTCAGGGTTTGAGTCGTCGCTGCTGATAAACCCAATCGACAATTTCGCCGTCCGGCGTGTAGCCACTGACGGTCTCGCGCAGCAACTGCCGAACCCGCGAATAATCATCACAATCAAGCGCAGCAAGGAGTTCATCGAGCTTGGCCTTGAGTACATCCCAAGCCAGGTAATCCTCGTTGGCACTCATAATCATCGGGTGCTGAGTGGCCACCACGTTGTCACCTATCAGCAACTCCTCGTAAAGTTTTTCACCTGGTCGTAGCCCGCTGAACTCAATGGCTATGTCGCCGTGGGGATTTTTTTCCGAGCGTACGCTCAACCCGGAAAGATGGATCATCTTTTCAGCCAGTTCGACGATCTTTACCGGCTCTCCCATGTCCAGCACGAATACATCCCCACCCTGTCCCATCGAACCGGCCTGGATAACCAACTGGGCGGCTTCCGGAATAGTCATGAAATAACGGGTGATCTTCGGGTGAGTAACCGTCAACGGCCCGCCCGACTTGATCTGCTTATGGAACAGCGGGATGACCGAACCCGAGGAGCCCAGCACATTGCCGAAACGGACCATGGTGAAGCGGGTCTTGTTGACGCGCGAAATGTTCGACGGGTCGTTGAATAGAACCGGGGCCAGCTCCTTGCTCAACGCTTGCAAGGTAAGTTCAGCAAGACGCTTGGTGCTGCCCATCACATTGGTGGGTCGAACGGCTTTGTCAGTGGAGATCAGCACGAAATTGGCCACGCCCGATTGCAACGCGGCCTGGGCAGTATTGAGGGTCCCCATGACGTTGTTGAGCACACCCTCGGCAATATTGTGCTCTACCATCGGAACATGCTTGTAGGCTGCAGCGTGATAGACCGTATCGACATTCCAGGTGTTCATCACGCCCAGGAGTTTTTCATAGTTGCGTACCGACCCAAGGATCGGTAGCAACCTTACCGTCAAAGACTCCCTGGACAGACGCTGTTCCAACTCGGACAAGATGCTGTAGAGATTGAATTCACTGTGGTCAAGCAGTATCAGGGTGGTCGGACGCAGGCTCAGGATCTGCCGGCACAATTCCGAACCGATGGAGCCTCCCGCGCCAGTCACCAGGACCGTTTGTCCCTTGATGCAATGAGCCAGCAGGTCACCCTGGGCAGGAACGGAATCACGGCCGAGCAGGTCGGCAATATCCACTTCCTGGATGTCGTCCACCTTCACCCTACCGCTGGCCAGATCCATGAAACCCGGGACACTCCTCACATGGAGAGGGAACCCTTCGAGGTACCCCAATATCTCCCGGCGTCGGCTACGGCTGGAAGAGGGAATGGCCAGCAGGATTTCTTCCGCGCCAGTCTCGTCGATCATCTGCTGGAGGTGCTTTGGCTTGTATACCTGCAGTCCGGCAATGACCCGATCAGCGATACTGCCATCATCGTCGATGAACGCCACCGGCCGCATCATGCGCCCCAGGCGCAACGCCGCGACCAGCTGGTTACCCGCTGCTCCGGCCCCATAAACTGCCACCTTGGGCAAACCATCGTCTCGGCTGGTGAAAGGTACATGCTGGCTAGCGACAAACCAGTCACCGAGGAAATATTGACGCATGGCCAGCCGCAGGCCCCCAATCATTACCAGACTCAACCACCAGTAGTTGAACACGATTGAACGAGGTACAACGGTTTGGTGGTTGCTATATAAGTAAACAACCAGAGCTAGGATCAAGGACGAAAGGCTGACGGCCTTTACGATTGAAATTAATGCATCGTTACCGAAATAACGCATTACAGCACGATACATTCCGAATCTTATAAACAGGGGAATAGCAATAATTGGCGCACTGAGGAAAAGCCAAAGATGAACGATGAATGGATTGTTCAAATCGTCGAAGCCCAACCGGACGAAGAAAGCCATCCACAGCGCGCCCCAGATCAGGAAAAGATCGGTCGCAACTTGGATAATACGTTTCTTCCGGCGCGAGAGACCTAATAAAAATTTTCTTATTCTGGCCATCACCTCTTCAACCCCTCCTTTTTTTAGCCACAACAGAAGTCAAATATGACAATATTTGAAAACTGGACTGCCTTGAAAATTTCATAAACATCAGCAGTCGTTCCCCGAGTCTCCGGCACGAAACTTGAGAGCGAGGAGCAACAGAGGTAAATAGGCCAAAACAATACCCCAAACACCATCAAGTCCAAATAGACCAACTGCAGCCGCTATTGGCAACAACCAGAGTACATTTATTGCTAACACAGCCAGTGTCACAGGCAAGTGCTTGCCAAACCGGCGAGAAGCAAATTGGTAGGCGTGACTACGATGAGCTTCATAGACTTTATCGCCCCGTAGCAAACGCCGAATCAGGGTAAAAGTCGAATCGACAATAAATACTGCAAGTAATATCAGCCATACCCAAAGGAACCGCGGAGAGCTCCAGGCTGCCTGTATTGAAAAAACCCCAAGCGTCATACCCAGGAATCCACTGCCCGCATCCCCCATGAAAATTCGTGCAGGAGGGAAATTCCAGTAAAGAAACCCCAAAACGGCCATGGCTAACAACAAGGGAGGCCAGATCATTGACTGGTTTCCGCTCAGCCAGTAGATCAGACAGGCTCCCAGACAGACGGAGACAGCCTCGACACTCGCAATTCCGTCAATTCCGTCCATAAAGTTATAGAGGTTGAGCATCCAGACCAAGTAAAACGCAGCAAGAACATGACCTAGGTACCCCAGCTTGAACTCGACTCCTAGAACGTGCAACGGCGGTAATCCGTTCATCCAGCACATTGCCCACGCAGCAGCCAGAAAATGCGCCAACAGGCGCCAACGAGCTGCGATATGGCCATGATCATCCAGGAAACCAACCACCGCAGTAAAAATCCCCGCCCCCAGTAGCGGCCAGATAACGCTCCACGGAATCAGACCAATAGCTGTCAAAACAGGTAAAGCAAAAACAAAACTGAGAACAATTGCCACTCCACCACCTCGGGGAGTCGGCAACGAATGAGAGCTACGTCCATTCGGAATATCAACCAAGCTACGCGCCAAAGCGTAACGGCGAACAGCCCAAGTGAGTAAAACCGAGACCCCGGCAGTCGCCAGGAAAAATAACCAAATTGCCATCTACTATCCAATTCCTGAAACTAACAAGAGATGGCTGGATGCCAAAGCCACCTCTTAGAAACTAAAGAAGGTCATGACCGGCCATGATACCTCTGTTTCTGTTCAATCACGTAACGTCAGAAAGTATTTGGCCGTCTCGTTGAGAGCTGAATCAACAGTTATGGGCGGCGTCCATCCGAGCAGCTTCTGTGTTTTGCTGATATCGACCTGTAGCGAACCACATAGACGGTGAGAGAGTGATTTTTTTCCAAGCAGAGCTGCCCCCCCAGATAGGATCCAGACAGGCACAGGTATCAAACGAACGGGAACCTTCAATGCCCTTGCCATCCGGCGTAAAAGCTCAGTGGTAGAAAGATCCTCTCCGTCACTGACCAGGAATGTTTGATTTGCTGCCGCCGGGTGCTCAATGCAAACCCTGATCAGGTCAACCAGATTACCCAAGGCCACTAGGCTACGTTTATTACCAATGGCACCGAAGGGCAATGGCACTCCCTTTTGCAGCCACCGCATCATTGCCAGGAAGTTAGCCTTCACGCCGGGCCCATACACTAGTGGAGGGCGAATAATGACGACTTCTAAACCTGTTTGCTCTGCTATCTTAAGCAAACCCTGTTCCGCCTCCATCTTGGAAATTCCATAATGATCAAGAGGCATTGGCTGTGCGTCTGCAAAGTAAGGTGCAGCCGTATCTGTTCCTTCTCCATTCACCTTGATAGAGCTTATGAATATAAAGCGACGAACGCCGGCGGAAGCTGCCTGTCGAGCCAGGTTTAGTGTTCCCTCAACATTTATTCTACGAAACTCAGTCAGCGGATCTGAGGAAGTCTCATTCATTACATGAACTCTGGCTGCAGCATGGATCACAACACTGCATTCAGGTAGAAACGAACTCCAATCCGTAGCCCCGGTTATTTCAGTAACCTGACAAAGTGCAACTGTCCCTGGAAGCTCTAGTGGTGGCTTACGAAAAACAGCAGCTAACTGAAAATCAGTACTTCTGGAAAACTGATCCATGATCGATCGTCCCAGAAAACCAGACGCTCCTGTTAGTAGAATCTTGACCATAGGCACCTCACCGCTGATTTGACAGAACTAAAGCTGGAAAACTCATATTTGAAAATTAAAATATGAGATTTTTCAATCTCGAATGACACTCCTCACATACCTGCTTCGCATGCGGATTATTCGAGCTCCAGCTTTCTTTAGCTTACCTTGCTGGCACGCGCCCGCCCATTAATGTAAGAGAAAATTGATATTGTACATACAAAGCAAGACCAGTATACATACCTAAAGTCACCAGCAGGAGTGATCGGTATATATGTCATAATATATGAAAACCCTGAAACAGGAAGAAGCCAGAACAAAGTATTTTTAAACGCCGAGTCAAACCAAAATAGAAACGCAATACAAGCCAAAGAAACCATCCAGACATATGGTTTGAATAGCCCTGGGAAAAGCTTCTTGAATCCACCAACGTATTTTCTGAAAAATTTCTCCTGAGCAGACTCCGAACGAATACCTGAGTCAAGTTCATACGGTGGCTTAACTACGCGAAATTCACTTTCATAATATACTGACTGCCAAGGTGAACGAACAAGCTGAGAAAAAGCCGAGAGCCTATAGGCAACATAAGTAGGAAAATTATCAGAAACGTTCTTGACCCAAGAGAGCTTCAACTCTTGATAGTTGTTTATCGTTATTTCCTTAAATCGATCTCCATCAATGCAGAATGCAGCCCCAACCTTGTTTTCATTCAAATATTCACACGATGCAATTGTAGAAATTTCATCCTGTGTCAAGAAATCTAGCGTGACATCCACTCCCCTCAGTTTTAATGCAACCACATCATCGAACATTACATAACTAACGGAGTTGGCCTTTTTTGCTCCTATGGCAGAATTAACAAGAAATGTAATTACGAAAAACCCGAAAAACGCCATCGTCATGAATGCCAAAACATGTTTGACTCCCTTCTTCTTAAAAATTTGGCCGGCCAAAAACGGAAACAAGAAAACAGCAGCTCCCAACGAATTGCTCCGTACGAGCATGCCATATACAAACAAGGCCAGAACTATAAACGCAACGCTCAAGGGAAAACGTTCACGAGACTTATAGCATAAACAAAGAGCAAGTGCCGCACCCCAGGAATAGGCCATCCCAACATCTTTCCAAATAACAAATTCAAAATTCAAAACCCAAGGAAATGCCGGAATCAGTAAAAACAGAAACCCATATTTATATCCCTCATCAAGAGCCCATTTAAACAAGAAAAGAGCAGTGCTCCACAGCAGTAAAAGATGAAAACAAAGCATAACACCCGGACCATCAGCAACGTTCAGCAGCACCCCCCAGACAAATGCCATTACGGGTGGCTGCCAATCCGAGTAATCGGCCATCCTTGCCTGTCGCAACTGATCCAGGCTATCCCACGTCATTGCTCCAGGATAAAAGGAAAAAAAAGCAAACAGCGAAAACAATATCGATGCAACTGTAAAAAAATTAGAATAATTAAACTTCATTATTTAATCCATTAATAGAGCAGAACAGCCAGAGTTTCTCTCGATCGCAAGACACTAATAACCTTCTATTACACAAGAGACGCAGACACTCAGCAAAGCTTTAAATTAAAATATTGCCTGCCCAGTGCCCGCGCCGGCTACCTATTTAAAAAATCAAGATATGCATTGATACCTTATTAAAGGTACATATCAAAAACATCACGACTCAATAAATACCAAGAAAAACCATAATCACCAAAAAAACACGATCACGAAATCTACGGCGCACCTCATTGAAATTAAAAACAAGAAAATAGCGTGATATATACCCTCTTTCAACCAAGTCTCTAGGCAAGCTCTGAACATTCGGCAAAATCAATTTTGCGATTTTTGAAACTTCATTGCGATACCAACCGGCACGTAACAATGACAAGCGCGCCTTAATAGCCTTTAAGCCTTTATTGGCACCTACCTGATTAGTCTCGTGTTGGCGATATAGTATCTTCGGCACCGGATCTATGAACCAAACTAATCCTACCGATCTGAACCACGCATAAACTAGCCAATCATGTAGGGAAACGTCATTAACGTCCTGCCAATTCTCAATTAGGAAATTTTTGAACCTAAGAGTCTCGGAAACTTTTAATACATAGCCACACCCGGGACCAGCAGCCTCAAAAAGGTAATCATACCTGCGCTGCCTTTGTGCTTTGTCTAAAAGTAACCCCCGTCCCCCGGGCCAAAAGGCTGTAACATTGCAAGAATAAGCAGAAGCAGTAGACGAGGAAATTTTTCTATGAGCCGTAGACAGTTTATCTAGAAGCCAAACATCATCCTGATCAGCAAACGAAACATAATCAAATCTTGAAAAATCTACGTCTCGAATCAATCTGAAGAAATTCTTGGCTGCGCCTCCAAACTTTTCGCCTACAGGCAGGACAATTAACCTGTCATCATGAGCTGACACAGATTTAAACCAATCCTCAGTTCCATCAGAGGACGGATCTATGCTTATAAAAATTGTTACCCGAACATCAACTTGAGAAAGTATGCTTTCTACCTGAGACTGAAGCCACCGAATCCCGTTATATGCTGCAAGCAAAACAGCAAAACTAGGAACCTTCTTGATATCGTTCATTTCTTATATTTTCTAATTTTAGAAAAAAACAACCTCAACGGATACTTCAATCTTTCACACGTTGTGGCTGCGATAAAAAAAGCTCTACTAATATTTCCTTCCGCCCTCAAAGCTTTAAGGACATCAAGATAGCCCTTATGCATAAGCCTTAATGATCCAGAGAGACCCGACTCGCCAACGGGTGCCTTAAAACCCGCAGCTAGAGCTTCAGCTAGCATATAAACGTGACCATTGGACATGTTTTCATACCAGCACTTGTAATCATCCACTCTACGATAGCGCTCATCAAAAAGTATAAAATCTTCTCTCTTGGCCATTACGGTAGGGGTAAAAAACGGATTGCCCCACATAAATTCGCGCTTCATGACCAAGCGATTACTTAAAGACACTTCCTTAATGAATGAGCTACTTGAAATATCGAATAGATAGCCATGTCCAGATAGAAATGCTCCATTTTTTTCCATGAACTCATATTGAGTCTTTATTTTTTCTGGATGCCAAATATCATCTGAATCCAAGAAAGCGATATATTTACAAGTAGCATTCTTTATAGCTATATTTCTTGCATATGCGGCACCCTGATTTTTCTTTAGAAAAATCAAACGAATATTAATCAGGGCCTTGTAGCCAGAGACTATATCAACAAGCTCTTCTGCACTAACACTACAGTCATCTACAATTATAATCTCCTCAACACACAAAGTCTGTGCGATAACAGAGTCGATGCTGCGCCCTATTGTATCGGCTGCATTATAATGAGGTAGGATTACAGAGACCGAAGACTTCATGTCATGCCCCTAGAAACTTTTCTAACACAGTAAAGCCTTATATCAAATACAAAAATTAACAACCCATACAAATAAATCACAAAGATGGAAGCTTTAGCTTTACAGGATGCTCATGCAAATATTTTTTTAGCGCCCTGCTACCATCAAGGCTAGTATCAAGAGCATTGATCACACTAATGTTCTTCTTGATATACCTGGACTTTAAACGAGTGACAATACGGGACATTCCCCAATAAAACTCAGAGCCAATAGCAATCACTAACTGCGAAACAACCCTAGCTCTTCCAAATGAACGAAAAGCCTCATTCAAGGCGTATCTCGTCTCACCGCTGGAGGATGGAAAGTAAATAAAACATTTGAGGAACAGCCGACCAAAATTAGGGGTTCCTTGAAACTTTGAATTATTTTCTTGAACTTTCTCAACGGCTTTTAGCAGGGAATAAGACCAAACGGTAGGCACCGAATAGAACTCAGGTATCTTTTTATCCCAAACAAGATTTTGAAATGCCGAAATGTGAGGGTTTTCTCTGAGCTTACCATAGTGGGCACCGGAATTACTCTGTCCTGTTGTACTGAGGCCAGACGCGCCAGGAACAATAACAGGGTAATCAACTAGAACACACTTTTCAGATTCAATTGAAATTAGAAAGGAGCTGTAGATATCAGGACTAACACCACCAAACAATGCACCATGTTTATCAACAATTTTTCTAGCCAAGGAAGATGAAATCATCCCAGCATAGGCTCTTGGCATACCAAATACACCACCACCAAAATTGCTTAATGCAGGAACAACTGATTTCTTGGCGTCATACAGGCTAACACTCCCCGTATATTCCCCGACATGTAGAGTTCCAGAATATACATCGCCTCTCGTCGCGTGATAAAAATCACACCAGTAGTATAAGGCCGGGAAATTAAATTTTACCGAATCGACGGCATGTTCCGAAGCCCAATTAACGACATCCATAATTTCCCGCGAGACAAAATCATCATCCCCAAGAAAAACAAGGTACTCTCCGTCAGCGGAGCGAAGACCCAAGTTAAAATTGTCTACAACACTAATACTCTTAGCTGTTCTGACATATTTTACCCTTGACGCAAAAGACTCTCCTAAAAAATGATGAGAAAGAAGATCCTCATCACTAGAGTCACAAACAACTACTTGAACATCCTCCAGCAGCTCTAAAATAGAGGCCACTGTTTCAATCGCACATTTTGCACGATTATGAGTAGGAATAATAATACTTAACTTAATCATGAGGTTACTGGCCAAGTGAGTCCCTAATGAAGGGCAAGGTAAGTAGCAGTGACTTTATCTCTTCAACATTCAACAAGTCAGTATTATGTGAAGTGTAATCATCCACAAGGTTCGCTTCTGGCTGCCCTTCAAGAATATATTTATCGTAATTTAGATCCCGATTATCTGCCGGAATCCTATAATAACGCCCCATGTTTTTTGCTTTCACCATTTCTTCACGAGAAACCAGAGACTCGTAAAGTTTTTCTCCGTGCCTTGTCCCAATAACATTCACAGCAGCATCGCTGTTAAAAAGTTCTTTCAAGGCAACTGTCAAGTCACCAATGGTGCTCGATGGAGCTTTTTGAACAAAGATATCTCCCTGCTCACCATGTTCGAAAGCATGTAGGACCAGATCAACAGAGTCTTCAAGGCTCATTAGGAAACGTGTCATTTTTGGATCTGTAACGGTTAAAGGCAACCCAGATTTAATCTTATCGACAAATAAGGGTATTACCGAACCACGTGAGGCCATCACATTTCCATAACGGGTCGCACATAAAATCGGGCCATTGCCACGTATTGTACGAGACTTGGCAATGAGTACTTTTTCACCCATGGCCTTAGATATACCCATCGCATTAATGGGGTAAACGGCCTTGTCAGTACTAAGTAAAACAACTCTTTTGACATTATTATCAATAGCTGCGTTCAAGACATTCTCAGTTCCCATTATATTTGTGAGTACGGCTTCAACCGGATAGAACTCACAAGAAGGAACCTGCTTGAGCGCGGCAGCATGAAATACGTAATCTACCCCTACCATTGCACGACGAATACTTTCAAAATTTCGCACATCGCCAATATGAAACTTTACCTTGGGGTTATTTAGCGCGATACGCATATCTTCTTGCTTTTTTTCATCGCGGCTAAATACTATAATTTCTCTAACAGAGGTATCTAAGAACCTATTAAGAACAGTATTACCGAAAGAACCGGTACCACCTGTAATCATCAAAACTTTATCGTCAAACATATAACTACCTCTCGAAAAACATGAAGCCAACCACTGAAAACAACAAAGAAAATAGCAAAAGCAACTTCAATGTTGTTATCGCAGAGTTACGCGCACTAATTTTTGTTTCTGGAAGCCTGCCAGCTCTAATCCACGAAGATAAAGTAGAGAGCACATGGTATGCCGAGTACACAAAACATATTGCCTCTATATTTTTGTTAACCGCTGCCATCGCGGTTAGCATCAACGTGACCACCGTCAAAGTTGCAGACAGTGTGGCTTGAAAGCGAAAGTCTCTTGCATAAAGCAGAAGACTGTACGGAATAAACCCCAGAGCTCCGATAGCCACACCTGGTAACAAAATTTCAAGATACCTGGAGACCAGAACGTTAGAAGGGTTTTCCCCCAGCCATATACCTATGATCTGTTCTCTGAACAGCCATAGTACCAAAGTGGGAAGCGCAACTATAAGAAATGTCGACAGAACAAATTTTCTAATTACTCGCATAGCACTTCCATCCTGCCCCATCGTCATTTCACGAATGACCATAGGCTGGAAATACTGGCTTATCGGACTTGCCAATATCGATATCGGAGTCATGCATAACAAGCTAGCAAGATAGTAGGGAGCAACACTAGCTGTAGAAGACAGAGCAGATATTATGGGCTTATCCAATTGCAACACTGCAGCTCCAGCAGCAGAAAAGAGCACCAGTGCTCCTCCTGTTTTTGCCACTGATAAAATTTCGGCGACGTTGGCTTTGGCGCCCCCAGTAGGACAGATTGAAGAAAGCTCACCTAGACAAAAAGCACGCGATACCAAGAAATGAATGAATGCCAATACTGCTTGAGTCAGGACAAACGCTTCGACGGATGCGGAGATAAACACTAATACGTAAACAGTGATGGCAGCTCTAACCATCACACCGGCTATTTGTATAGTGCTTCCTAGAATATATTTTTGCCTAGCAAGTAATACCGTATAGTATAAATTCTGCAGCGCGAGAAAAAAAAACAAAAGTGCGGAGAAGACGATAACACTCCAAGAAATATTCGATACTTCAAACACCAACTTTATTAAAAAGAAAAGAAACACAAGCCCTATATAAAAAACAGACAAAATGATTTCAGCAGATGAAATCATTTTTAATAGGGAACCACTACCTTTAGTAGTTATTGCTGCCTCTCTAGAGGCAAGAGTTGACATTCCAAGGTCAAGCATTACCAAGAGCGCTTGTAATGAGATAATTACAACAATCGTACCAAACTGCTCCTCGCCAAGAACCCGACCATATAATGGTAGAAATACAAAAGCGACAAGTAAACTGGATGTCTTGCCCCCGTACAACATAAGCATTCTTAGAAGTGTAGCGCTATTTTTTTTCATATACCTACAGCGCTGATCGATTTTCTTAATGCATTAGAAATTGAATCTAAATCATCATCCTCAAGCCACCATCCACAAGGAATACCCAAAATATGATTTTGTAGATACTCAGTATTTTTCAGCTGAACTTCCTGAGTAGAGAAACCGCTATAAAGATCATTACGTTGATGAATACTAGAAGCCATTACTCCATATTTCTTTAAATTACTTAAGACAGCGTCTCGGTGCTCGACAAATACAAGCAGCACCCAGAAATCTGCGACACCATCACTTTCAACAGGAACAAACTTCAGCTCTTCAATGTCAGAAAGTAGAGACTTCAGTTTCTCCACATGAACCAGTGTCTTTTTATGCCGTACCTTTAGCGAACTGATCTGAGAGAACCCAATTGCAGCACATAAATTATTGAGTGTCATGCTCCACCCAATTTCAGGAATGTCTGAACCTTTATTTATTTCACCGTTGGGCAGTCGAAAATCACTGTAATTAATTCCAAACTTCCTTAACTTTCTTGCCGTTATCGCGAGACTATCCTTTCGACAGACTAATGCGCCCCCTTCGGTAGCATTAATTTGTCGATTTGGATAAAAAGAGTAAACGGCAAAGTCCCCTACAGTACCAACTACCGCAGAGTCTCTACTCGCGAACATGGCGTTATTGCAATCTTCAATCAGATAAATATTATAATTCTTGCATAATCTTGCAAGTTCTTTGGCAGGACCAGGATACCCTGCGACATGGTAAAGGATGACGGCTTTGGTCTTATTTGTTATTTTTCTCTCAAAATCTTTCAAGTCCATATCCATGGATTGATGACATACGTCAACCCAAACTGGTTTGGCTTTTATTTGAGCTATTGCTGAGTTTGTAGAAAGACACGCAAAAGCCGTTGTCAGTACCTCATCACCTTCCTTTACACCTGCCAAGTGTAAAGCCAAAAATAATGCGCTGGTCATATCGATAGTAGAAACTACATTTTGATGACCCGTTAATTTACCAAACTCTAACTCAAATCTGCTTACCCATTCGCCCCCGGAAATTCGGCCTGAACGAAGAACACTTAACGCAGCCTCTTCCATCTCGGGCAAACTGACTACACCATATAAAGGAATATTATTAGGCATTTATTTTCTAACCACGCTTCAGCAAATTGACAATACGATCTCGCTGTTCATCTGTAACCCACCAACCACATGGTATATGAAGAAGTTTTTTATAAAAATTCTGCAATGCAGGCAGGTCACTGACGAAAGGTTTGAAAACTGAGTGCAAGTGATTAGGCCTATGAAGCTTTGATGCCATGACTCCGTTAGAGTTTAGAAGTTTCTCGACATCTTCAGAATCATCTGCACAAAGTGTATAGAGCCAGTAGCTAGGATCCGCGATGCTCTCGACAGAGGCAGGGAAAATTCCTGGAATCCCTGTTAAGGCCTGGTCGAAATATCGCCCGTTCTGACGATGACGCTCCAGCAATGGAGTAACACTATTCAATTGCTCAAGTCCAATTACAGCGGCCACATTACTCATATTGTACTTATAGCCAACTCGAGTAATATCAACTTCGGTACGAGGAACCCCCTTCGAAAGACCAAACCAGCGAAGCCGCCGAGCCAAATCAACTTTCTCTGAAGTTTTTAATGTTAAAACTCCACCGTCAACCGTGGTCATGTGTTTAATTGCTTGAAATGAGAATATTGAATAATCTCCAATTGAACCTATTGGTTTGCCATCATATTTCGCCCCCAATGCATGAGCACAATCTTCGATTAAAAATATACCGTTACGATCTGCAATTCCTCGAAGTTCATTTAGCTTTGCTGGATAGCCCGCATAGTGAACTACGCAGATAGCCTTTGTTTTATTGGTAATTAACGACTCAACCGAATCTGGAGATAAGTTACCAGTGCTCGCTTCTACGTCAGCAAATACCGGAATGGCACCTAGCTGTAGGATAGTGGTATTTGTTGGTTCGGCAGTCATTGAAGTCGTAATAACTTCATCTCCAGACTCTACACCGGATAAAATCAATGCGATGTGCAGAGCTGCTGTACCACTGCTGGTAGCTAATACATTCTCTACACCAAATTTTTTTGAAAACTCGGACTCGAACCGATAAACATGCTCGCCTTCAGCGATCATTCCGCTATAAAGTACTGACTCCAAGGCAGGCATCAAAACTTCCTTCGGAGGCATGGCAACTTTTACTAATGGAATAATTTCATTGGAAACGGGCATGAGGTTAAATTCGATCCATAATATTGATTTGTGGAATCTTGATACTCGTTACAGCATCAAGGACTTTTATCATACGTACAGAGGAAGAACGATATTCAACATGAAAGCCTTGCTCTTTCAACAAAAGCATCAGCCTCTCATCTTTATTTGAAGTCAGCGCCCAATGATCAGGTAGAGCAGAATGCAATAGACTAATTACATCTACACCCTCTCCTTCCCAATCCACTAGCGTGGAAATTTGTGCAGAATGAAAAACCACCAGACTTGCCTTTTGGCTTTTAATAATTTCACCAGAGGTGGCAAACGGTGCCAGACCTTGTTTTTTTTCAAGAGCCTTTTTGTCAGGCCAACTATTCGTTGAATATTTTTCTGCTGGGTAAATTGAAATATTTTTTTTCACATGACTAAAAATATCTTGTTCATCTACCCGAAACCCCTGTCCCACATAGACATCCGGCTTTTGGGTCCACAGCACCAGGGCAGATAGATTTATCTCTCGTCCTAAATCAGCTGCTTTAGACAACAGTTTTGTGCTTAGCCCCTTTCCGCGCCACTCTTCAGCAACACAGACCAACCCGACTAGGCCAATGCATTTTCCCTTGGCAACATCAACCTTTCTGATCACCAGGGCTGCCAGAGGCGTATCGTGAGTGCCAGGACGTACATCTGCGATCTGTAGACAAACCACATCTATCTCATCCTCCAACCACGGAAAATGAGCATCCAAGCTGATACCTCGCCCTCTTGACGCAAAAAAAACCAGCCAGAACAGTTCACGAACGGACTGAGGTACCCCTTGACTAGCAGAAACAACAAAGTCTTCTGGTCTCATTTTTTACAGGCTCACTAAACACCCTATATGCTCCCATAATGCGCCTATGACGGGAAGGTGTTCAGGCAAAAAGGTTCCATCACCACAGGCAGAAGGGAACCTGCCATAGCGGTAAAGAATAGTGAGGAGGGTATGATCGATTACGATGTGATACAGGAAGGCTGGATAGCTAATCCAGGCTAGAAAATACAAAAAAACATAAAACCTTAAATAAGATAATAAATTACAACCAAAAACAATATACAGAAAATACAGGAAACACATGCAGTACAACTGGTCAGCTCTGCATAAGATAATTCATTAAAAACTCAATGATTGATTATCAAAAAATAGACTTAACCCCTGTTACTGCTCGTCTTCATTAACACGATCTCGTAACTCTTTCCCTGGCTTGAAATGTGGCACAAACTTCCCATCAAGACTCACAGACTGGCCAGTTTTAGGATTTCTCCCCACACGCGGGGCGCGGTAATGAAGCGAGAAGCTACCGAAACCACGGATCTCAATCCGATCACCAGTAGCCAGACACTGAGACATTTGCTCCAGCATCGTCTTGATGGCCAACTCGACATCCTTGGATGACAGCAGCCCTTGATGGGTGACAATTCGTTCGATCAACTCCGACTTCGTCATATTTTTCCCTTCTTTTTCAAGCAGCTAGGTCAGTGCTCAGAAGGTTTTAGCATGCCCGGAAGGTTTTGAACAGCCCATATGCAGACAGAGCGATGCAAACGAGAAGGCGTCCGACTGACTCAAACGTCTATCGACACATAATGAACATAGTCCTGGTGACATAGCCTGCCGGATTCCAGCCAAAGAGGTAATCACCCTCCTCATCTTTTACATCACTCGACTTGGCGATGACCCTGTAACGGCCAGCCCCACACTCACGTGTAGCACGCGTGTAACACTTATCCCAATCCGAACCCAGTCCGGAACAATCGATCTCGATTCCCTGGCCTCCAGGAACCTTATGGCTCTTTACATTGGCCATGCATCCAGCCAAAAGTAGAACCAAAACTATCACTGCCAATTTCCCCTCCATTTTCCTCCCTACGACCACATCTGCCATGTCAAACATCATGCCTGCAGAACAGCCATTTAATAGATGTCTCATGAGAAGACAGCTCATTACACCCTTTGGTTTCCTATACTGGTTTTGACATGATTTTCAGACACAAAAAAGGGCGACCGAAGTCGCCCTTTTTATGGTGAAACAGAACTTAGTTCTGCTTTTCCATCTGTGCACGCAGCAGGTCGCCCAGAGTGGTAGGACCAGCAGCAATATCCGAAGTCGCTGGCTTGTCGCGCAGGCTCTGGATAGCTTCTTTCTCGTCTTCAACGTCTTTCGACTTGATCGAGAGCTGGATTACACGGCTCTTACGGTCAACACTGATGATCTTGGCTTCAACTTCTTCGCCTTCTTTCAGAACGTTACGCGCGTCTTCGATGCGGTCACGGCTGATTTCGGAGGCTTTCAGAGTAGCTTCGATATCGTTGGCCAGGGTGATGATGGCGCCTTTGGCGTCAACTTCTTTTACAACACCCTTAACGATTGCGCCTTTGTCGTTCTCTTGTACGTACTCGGAGAACGGGTCGCTTTCCAGTTGCTTGATACCCAGGGAGATACGCTCGCGCTCTGGGTCAACAGACAGGATAACGGTGTCCAGCTCGTCGCCCTTCTTGAAGCGGCGTACGGCTTCTTCGCCCACTTCGTTCCAGGAGATGTCGGACAGGTGAACCAGACCGTCGATGCCGCCGTCCAGACCAATGAAGATACCGAAATCGGTGATCGACTTGATGGTGCCGGAGATTTTATCGCCCTTGTTGAACTGGCCAGAGAAGTCTTCCCATGGGTTGGACTTGCACTGCTTGATGCCGAGGGAGATACGACGACGCTCTTCGTCGATGTCCAGAACCATAACTTCCACTTCGTCGCCGACTTGTACGACTTTCGAAGGGTGGATGTTCTTGTTGGTCCAGTCCATTTCCGAAACGTGCACCAGACCTTCAACGCCTTCTTCCAGCTCAGCGAAGCAGCCGTAGTCGGTCAGGTTGGTTACACGAGCGGTAACGCGGGTGCTTTCTGGGTAACGAGCCTTGATAGCGACCCATGGATCTTCGCCCAGCTGCTTCAGGCCCAGGGAAACACGATTGCGCTCGCGATCGTACTTCAGAACCTTGACATCGATCTCGTCGCCAACGTTGACGATTTCGGAAGGATGCTTGATGCGCTTCCAGGCCATGTCGGTGATGTGCAGCAAGCCATCGACGCCACCCAGATCGACAAATGCGCCGTAATCGGTGAGGTTCTTGACGATACCTTTGACTTGCTGACCTTCCTGCAGGGATTCCAGCAGAGCTTCACGCTCAGCGGAGTTCTCGGCTTCGAGGACGCTACGACGGGAAACGACAACGTTGTTGCGCTTCTGGTCGAGCTTAATGACTTTAAACTCGAGCTCTTTGCCTTCCAGATGCGTGGTGTCGCGCACTGGACGGACGTCAACCAGAGAACCTGGCAGGAACGCACGGATGCCGTTAACGTCGACAGTGAAGCCGCCTTTAACCTTACCGTTGATAACGCCCTTGACCACTTCTTCGGCTGCGAAGGCTGCTTCCAGAACGATCCAGCATTCAGCGCGCTTGGCTTTTTCACGGGAGAGCTTGGTTTCACCAAAGCCGTCTTCAACCGAATCCAGAGCAACGTGAACTTCATCACCAACATTGATGGACAGTTCGCCAGCATCGTTGTAGAACTGCTCAAGCGGGATCAGCGCTTCAGACTTCAGACCAGCGTGAACGGTTACCCAACGCGCTTGGTAGTCGATGTCGACGATAACACCGGTGATGATGGAGCCTGCCTGAAGGTTCAGGGTTTTTAGGCTTTCTTCAAAGAGTTCCGCAAAGCTTTCGCTCATTTTAATTCCTGTTGATAAGGGCGAAGAATCCGCCCATCTGCCACATCCCAGACGACGTGGGTTACGTTCATATAAAAGAACGATCGCAGGACTATGACTGGTCCCCTGCAATCGTTCTTGTTCACCCGGCGATATCGCGAAGGGCGATCTCACTCAAGATGCGTTGCAACACCTGATCAATGGACAACTCCGTGGAATCCAGCTGTATGGCGTCAGCCGCCGGCTTGAGCGGGGCCACCGCTCGCTGGGTATCGCGCTCATCGCGCGCACGGATCTCATCTAGCAGACTCGACAGACTAACACCATCGATCTTTCCCTTCAACTGCAAGTAACGGCGACGAGCACGCTCCTCGGCACTGGCGGTCAAAAAGATCTTCAATGGTGCATCAGGAAACACTACCGTCCCCATGTCACGACCATCGGCAACCAAACCTGGTAACTCGCGGAAGGCTCGCTGACGTTGTAACAAGGCGTCCCGTACCGCCGGCAAGGCGGCAACCTGGGAGGCCCAGGCCCCCACCTGCTCGTTGCGCAGGTCGTCAGTCACATCGTCGCCTTCGAGGACGATCCGCTGCGGATGGCTTTCGGTGGCCCCCAGAAACTGTACATCCAGATGAGCCGCCAGCAATTTCAACGACTCCTCGTTGGTGAGGTCGACCCCATGATTGCGAGCGGCGAAAGCCAGCAACCGGTACAAGGCTCCAGAATCAAGCAGACACCAGCCCAGATGCTCGGCCAGCTTGCCAGCGATGGTGCCCTTGCCCGAACCGCTCGGACCATCGATGGTGATTACAGGTGCCTTGCTCATCACGAGTGAGCCTCTTGAGCAACACGAATACCGACTTGGGCACACAGCGCTAGAAAATTCGGGAACGAGGTGGCGACGTTGGCGCAATCATGGATGCGAATCGGCGCATTGGCACGCAACGAGGCCACACTGAAAGCCATGGCGATCCGGTGATCCCCATGACCATGGACTTCACCACCACCCATCTGGCCACCCTCGATGATGATACCGTCCGGAGTTGGCTCACACTTGACGCCCAAGGTGATCAGGCCGTCGGCCATTACCTGGATACGATCGGACTCCTTGACCCGCAACTCTTCTGCGCCACGCAGCACCGTACGACCCTCGGCACAGGCCGCCGCGACGAACAGTACCGGGAACTCATCGATCGCCAGCGGCACCAGCTCTTCGGGAATCTCGATGCCCTTGAGCTTGGCGGCACGCACATGCAGATCGGCAACCGGTTCACCGCCAACTTCCCGCAGGTTTTCCAAGCGGATGTCGGCCCCCATCAGGCGCAGAATATCGATCACTCCGGTACGGGTCGGATTGATCCCCACATGCTCCAGCACCAACTCGGAGCCCTCGGCGATCGAAGCAGCCACCAGGAAAAAAGCGGCGGAGGAAATATCAGCAGGAACCTCTATATGAGTGGCCTTGAGCTTGCCGCCCGGCGCCACCGACGCAGTCGCGCCTTCGACATCCACCGAATAACCGAAACCGCGCAGCATGCGCTCGGTATGATCGCGAGTCGGAGCCGGCTCGGTCACTGTGGTCTTGCCTTCGGCATACAAGCCGGCCAACAGCAGGCAGGACTTCACTTGAGCACTGGCCATCGGAAGGCGGTAGGTCAACCCCTTGAGCTTCTGACCACCACGGATCACCATCGGAGGGCGACCTTCGGCCGCTGTCTCGATCACTGCCCCCATTTCCCGCAGCGGGTTGGCCACGCGATTCATCGGGCGCTTGGACAACGAAGGATCACCCGTCAGGGTGCTGTCGAAATCCTGTGCCGCCAGCAAACCGGAAAGCAGGCGCATGGAGGTCCCGGAGTTGCCCAGGTAGATCGGCCCCGGCGCTGGCTTCAAGCCATGCAGGCCAACGCCGTGAATGGTCACGCGACCATGATGCGGGCCCTCGATGACCACCCCCATGTCGCGGAAGGCCTGCAACGTCGCCAGTGCATCTTCGCCCTCGAGGAAACCCTCGACTTCAGTGGTGCCCTCGGCCAGGGAGCCGAGCATGATCGAGCGATGGGAAATCGATTTGTCACCTGGTACACGAATCCGCCCGTTCAGGCGGCCACCAGGACTTGCCAGGAAAATCATATCGTTGGAGTTCATAGCGTCCACATAGGCCCGGCGGGCCAGGATTTTACCAAAATGCTCGCGGGCCACCCGGGCGCGAGTGAATACGCCCAACAACTGATGCCCGTCCCCCGAATCGACCGCGTCGCGCAAGGCGTCGAGGTCATTGCGAAATGTATCAAGTGTGCGCAGCACCGCTTCGCGATTGGCGAGGAAGATGTCATGCCACATGACCGGATCACTGCCAGCGATTCTTGTGAAATCGCGAAATCCGCCGGCAGCGTAACGGAAGATGTCAAGATTTTCACTGCGCTTGGCTAGCGAATCGACCAGGCCGAATGCCAGCAGATGCGGCAGGTGACTGGTGGCCGCCAGAACTTCGTCATGACGCTGGACCTGCATATGTTCGACATCTGCCCCCAACTCCCGCCACAACGTGTCGACCAGCGCCAGCGCCCCTTTGTCAGTCTCTGCCAACGGCGTCAGGATCACCTTGTGACGACGAAACAGCTGGGCGTTGGAAGCCTCGACACCACTTTGCTCTGAGCCGGCAATCGGATGCCCTGGAACGAAGCGCGCCGGCATGCCGCCAAAAACCTCGGTGGCCGCCCGCACCACATTACCCTTGGCACTGCCGACATCGGTCAGCACCGCCTGCCCCAGATCCATGCCTGCCAGCTTGGCCAACAGTTTCTCCATGGCCAGGATCGGCACGGCCAACTGGATTACATCAGCCCCCTGGCAAGCCACGACCAGGTCTTCCTCACAACGGTCCACCACTCCCAGCTCAACCGCCAGCTGGCGGGACTGCGGATCCAGATCGACACCGACGACTTCTTGGCAGAGACCACTTTCACGCAGCCCCTTGGCAAAGGAACCACCTATCAATCCCAGGCCGATCACCACCAGGCGACCGATCATAGGCACAGCAGATTGCACCGGAATGACATCAACCACGAGCCATGACCTTGGCCAGCGCCTCGAGCAAGCGGGTGTTTTCTCCAGGCAGACCAATGGTCACGCGCAGGTGATTGGGCATTGCGTAGTTGGCCACGGGACGGACAATAACGCCTTCACGCAGCAACCCCTGAAATACTGGCGCAGCCTCACGCCCCAGATCCACGGCGATGAAGTTGCCCCTGGACGGAATCCAGCCGAGGCCCAGCTCGCGAAATCCCGCCTCCAGCTGCAGCATCCCGGCTTCGTTCAAACGACGGCTTTCAGCCAGGTACTCGTCGTCCTGCAACGCGGCACAAGCTGCCGCCAGGGCCAGGCTATTGACGTTGAAAGGCTGACGCACCCGATTCAGGACATCCGCTACCACACGGGTAGAAAGGCCGTAACCGACCCGCAAGGCCGCCAGGCCATAAGCCTTGGAGAACGTCCGCGACACCAGCAGGTTCGGATAGGCCGCCAGGAAGTCCAGGCCATCGGGCAGATCGCTGCCTTCGGCATACTCGATGTAGGCCTCATCCAGCACCACCAGCACATGAGCCGGCACATCCTGGAGAAACTCGTCCAGCGCCTCGGCATCGAACCAGGTCCCCGTGGGGTTGTTCGGGTTGGCAATGAATAGCACTCGGGTCTGTGCGTCGATCGCCTTGAGCATGGCTGGCAGATCATGCCCCCACGCCTTGGCCGGCACCACCCGCGCCTGTGCACCGACAGCCTGGGTGACGATCGGGTAGACAGCGAAGGCATGCTCGCTGAACACGGCGTTCAGCCCCGGCGCAAGGTAGGCACGGGCGACCAGCTCAAGGATGTCGTTGGAGCCATTGCCCAGGGTCACCTGCTGGATTTCGACGCCACAGCGTTCGGCCAGCAGGGACTTGAGGGCAAAACCATTGCCATCCGGATAACGGGTCAGCTCGGCCAGTTCTTCACGGATCGCAGCCAGCGCCTTGGGGCTGGCACCCAACGGGTTTTCATTGCTCGCCAGCTTGACGATGGTGGCCGGATCGATATCCAGCTCACGGGCCAGCTCGTCCACGGGCTTGCCCGGAACGTAAGGCGAAAGTTGTTGCACCCCTGGCTGTGCCAGGGCGAGGAAGTCGCCACTCATTGTTAAAGCCTCAGAGAACCGCTTTCGGGTAGGAACCCAGCACCTTGAGTGCTACTGCTTCCTGACTGATTTTCTCCAGCACACCCTTGACCAGGGGGTCACGGTGATGGCCGACGAAATCGATAAAGAACACATAGGTCCATTTGCCACTGCGCGAAGGCCGGGTCTCGATCCGCGTCAGGTCGATGCCGTTGTCATGAAACGGCACCAGCAGCTCGTGCAGCGCACCAGGCTTGTTGCTCATGGAAACGATGATCGAGGTCTTGTCGTCGCCGGTCGGCGGCACTTCCTGGTTACCGATCATCAGGAAGCGCGTGGAGTTGTCCGGACGGTCCTCGATCTTGTCTGCAAGACGGGTCAGGCCATACAGACTCGCCGCCATGTCGCCGGCGATCGCTGCCGAGTTCCACTCACCCTTGACCCGCTTGGCCGCCTCGGCATTGCTCGACACAGCCACCCGCTCGACATTTGGGTAGTGAGCATCGAGCCACTTGCGGCACTGGGCCAGTGACTGGGCATGGGAATAGATACGGCTGATGCTGTCAGTCTTGGTGTTTTCACCCACCAGCAGATGGTGGTGGATACGCAACTCCACCTCTCCACAGATCACCATGTCGTGCTCGAGGAAGCTGTCGAGGGTGTGGTTGACCGCACCTTCGGTGGAGTTTTCCACCGGCACCACACCGAAGTTCACCGCACCGGCGGCCACTTCGCGAAACACCTCGTCGATCGCAGCCATCGGCCTGCTGATCACCGCATGGCCGAAGTGCTTCAAGGCTGCAGCCTGAGTGAAGGTGCCCTCGGGACCCAGGTAGGCCACCTTCAGCGGCTGCTCGAGCGCCAGGCAGGAAGACATGATCTCGCGGAACAGCCGCGCCATCTCCTCGTTGTCCAGCGGACCCTGGTTACGCTCCATCACCCGCTTGAGAACCTGGGCCTCGCGCTCGGGACGATAGAACACCGGCACCTCGCCCTCGGGCAGGGACGCCGTCTTCACCCGGGCGACTTCTTGAGCGCAACGCGCGCGCTCGCTGATCAGCTCCAGGACCTTTTCGTCCAAGGCATCGATGCGCAAGCGCAGGGCCTTGAGTTCTTGCTCTGACATCAGCCGTGTTCCTTCTCGAACTCCGCCATGTAAGCCACCAGCGCGTTGACCGCATCGATGTCCACGGCGTTGTAGATGGAGGCTCGCATGCCACCTACCGAGCGGTGACCCTTGAGGTTCAACAGACCACGAGCATCGGCACCTGCCAGGAAAGGCTTGTCCAGACGATCGTCGGCCAGGCGGAACGGCACGTTCATCCACGAACGGTCGGCCTTGTTGATGGGGTTGCTATACAGACCACTGGCATCGATGAAACCGTACAGCGTGCGCTGCTTGGCATCGTTGAGCCTGGCCATGGCTTCTACCCCACCCTGCTCCTTGAGCCATTCGAATACCAGACCGGACAGGTACCAGGCCAGGGTCGGCGGGGTGTTGTACATCGAACCGTTATCTGCCGCGACCTTGTAGTCGAGCATGGTCGGGCACAGCGGGCGAGCACGACCCAGCAAGTCTTCGCGAATGATGTTCACCAGGATGCCACTAGGACCGATGTTCTTCTGCGCACCGGCATAGATCATCCCGAAGCGGGAGACATCCACCGGACGCGAGAGAATGTCGGACGACATGTCGGCCACCAGCGGAACGTCACCGGTCTGCGGGATCCAGTTGAACTCCAGGCCACCGATAGTCTCGTTTGGCGCGTAGTGCACGTACGCGGCGTCTTTCGACAGCTGCCACTCGTCCTGACCGGGAATCGCAAAATAGTTGGAGGACTTGGCACTGGCCGCCACGTTCACCTGCCCGTAGCGGGAAGCTTCTTCAATGGCTTTCTGCGACCAGATGCCGGTATCCACGTAATCGGCCTTGCCACCCTCGGGCAGCAGGTTCAGAGGGATCTGGGCAAACTGCTGGCTGGCGCCGCCTTGCAGGAACAGGACTTTATAGTTCGAGGGGATATTCAGCAGGTCACGCAGGTCCTGCTCGGCCTTGGTGGCAATGGCGACGAACTCATCGCTGCGATGACTCATTTCCATGACCGACAGGCCCTTGCCATGCCAATCCAGCAATTCGGCCTGGGCACGCAACAGGACAGCTTCAGGTAGCGCAGCGGGACCTGCGCAGAAGTTATAGGCTCGTTTGCTCACATCCACTCTCGCTCTGCTTCATTCATGAAGCGGGGCGATCATAATGATCGCCCCGCCCGAGTTATTGCGCTGCGTTACTCCTGGGGCGCCTCGTCGGCGGTGCCAGGCTCCTCGCCTTCGACGTCGATCACGTCACCCTCCTCGAGCACGTCTTCGAGCTCATCGGATGCCTGGACACGCTCCAGGCCCACCAGAGTCTCATCGTCGGCCAGCTTGATGAGCGTCACGCCCTGGGTGTTACGACTGAGGCTAGACACCTCGTCGACCCGCGTTCGCACCAGGGTACCCTGGTCGGAGATGAGCATGATCTGCTCGTCTTCGTGCACCTGGATGGCACCGATCAGATTGCCAGTACGTCCCTTCATGGCGATCACACCTTGACCGCCACGCTTGCGGCGCGGGAACTTGGCCAGCTCGGTACGCTTTCCGATGCCGCGCTCGGACGCCGTGAGAATCTGCGCGCCGGACTCGGGGATCAACATGGAGATCAGTTGCTGCGACTTGCCCAGCTTCATCCCGCGCACACCACCGGCCACACGACCGCGCTCGCGAACTTCGCTCTCGATGAAGCGGATGACCTTGCTGGCGCTGGAGAACAGCATGACTTCCCGCGCACCATCGGTGATGGCCGCTGCGATCAGCGTATCTCCGTCCTTGAGCTTCAAGGCAATCAGGCCGGCCTTGCGTGGCTTGGCGAAACGAGCCAGCGAAACCTTCTTGACCAGTCCGAAGGCGGTTGCCATGAAGACGAAGGCACCTGTCGGCTCAGCGACCCACTCAGGTGTATCGCGATCTTCGTCGTCCTCGGCTTCCTCGACGTCCAGCACTTCAGCTTCGGCCAGTGCGTCGTCTGCCTCTTCGACTTCCTCAGCATCAGTGCCTTGCTGCAGGGACTCGAGATCCACCTGCAACATCGCGGTGATACGCTCGCCCTGCTCCAGCGAGTCGATGATGTTCACCAGCGGACGACCGCGGGCGGCGCGGGAGGCTTCAGGAATCTCGTAGGTCTTGAGCCAGTACACCTTGCCCTTGCTGGAGAACAGCAGCAGGGTGGCATGGCTGTTGGCTACCAGCAGGTGCTCGATGTAGTCCTCATCCTTCACGCCAGTCGCCGACTTGCCTTTGCCACCACGGCGCTGGGCCTGGTAGGCCGACAGCGGCTGGGTCTTGGCGTAGCCGCCATGGGAAATGGTTACCACACGCTCTTCTTCGGGGATCATGTCGCCGTAGTCGAGGTCGTGGGTCGCATTGACGATCTCGGTGCGGCGCACATCGCCATATTCGGCGCGGATCACCTCCAGCTCTTCGCGGATCACTTCCATCAGGCGCTCGGCGCTGTTCAGGATGCGGATCAATTCGCCGATCTGATTGAGGATCTCCTGGTACTCGGCCAGCAGCTTCTCGTGCTCGAGACCAGTCAGGCGATGCAGGCGCAATTCCAGGATGGCTTGCGCCTGTTCCGGGGACAGGAAGTACTTGCCGTCACGCAGACCGAATTGTGGATCGAGGTTTTCCGGACGGCAGGAGTCCGCACCGGCGCGCTCGACCATGGTCATGACCGCACTGGACTCCCAAGGCGTGCTGATCAGTGCTTCCTTGGCTTCCGACGGAGTCGGCGAGGCCTTGATCAGGGCAATGACCGGGTCGATGTTGGACAGGGCAACGGCCTGACCTTCAAGGATGTGCCCACGCTCACGGGCCTTGCGCAGCTCGAACACGGTACGACGGGTAACCACTTCGCGACGATGGCGAACGAAGGCTTCCAGCAGATCCTTCAAGTTGAGGATTCGCGGACGGCCATCGATCAGCGCAACGACGTTGATACCGAACACGCTCTGCAGCTGGGTCTGGGCGTAGAGATTGTTGAGGATGACCTCGGGCACTTCACCACGACGCAGCTCGATTACCACGCGCATACCGTCCTTGTCGGACTCGTCGCGCAGCTCGGTGATACCTTCGAGTTTCTTTTCCTTGACCAGCTCGGCGATCTTCTCGATCAGGCGCGCCTTGTTCAGCTGGTACGGCAGCTCGGTGATGACGATCTGCTGGCGGCCACCGACCTTGTCGATGTCTTCAACGCAGGAGCGGGCGCGCATGTAGATGCGGCCGCGACCGGTGCGGTAAGCCTCGATGATGCCCTGGCGCCCGTTGATGATGCCCGCGGTGGGGAAGTCCGGGCCGGGGATGAACTGCATCAGGTCATCGACGGTCAGCTCCGGGTTGTCGATCAGCGCCAGGCAGCCGTCGATCACCTCGCCCAGGTTGTGCGGCGGGATGTTCGTCGCCATGCCCACGGCAATACCACTGGAACCGTTAACCAGCAGATTGGGGATCTTGGTCGGCATGACCGCGGGAATCAGCTCGGTGCCATCGTAGTTGGGCACCCAGTCCACGGTTTCCTTGTGCAGATCGGCCAGCAGCTCGTGCGCCAGCTTGGTCATGCGCACTTCGGTGTATCGCATGGCCGCCGCGTTGTCGCCGTCCACCGAACCGAAGTTGCCCTGGCCATCTACCAGCAGGTAGCGCAGGGAGAATGGTTGGGCCATGCGGACGATGGTGTCGTACACCGCTGTATCACCGTGGGGGTGATACTTACCGATCACGTCACCGACCACACGGGCAGATTTCTTGTACGGCTTGTTCCAGTCGTTACCGAGCTCGCTCATCGCGTACAGCACACGCCGGTGCACGGGCTTCAAGCCATCGCGCGCATCAGGCAGTGCCCGCCCGACGATTACGCTCATCGCGTAGTCGAGGTAGGACTGTTTCAGCTCGTCTTCGATATTGACCGGTAGGATTTCTTTGGCCAGTTCGCCCATGAGAAGCCTGATTCCTTTTTCTGGTGAAACTTCGCCACATCCAGACGGGACGAACGAAGCTCGCCGCTGCAGGCCCAGTGCCAGCACCGACTTACGACAAATCAACAAGTTATGACATGGATTTGCGCAGTAGAGGTGGCCGCATCGGACCACCTTGGAAACCGCCGGATGTTATCACAATCGCCGCCACGCACCTATCCCCCTGATGCGCCTGGGGGAGCATAGCCAGTTGCCCGATGACCGCCTGAAAGGGGACGACAGGGCCTCAGAGGGCGAATTCGCTCCAACGAACCCGGCTTTTACCGGCCCGACAGCGACAGTAGGCACAACTCCATCGGGGCGAACACCGTCCCAAGGTCAGTGCAGGCGCTTGCGGCACAGCAACTGGGCCAGTTTTGCGGCATCCGGCCGCTCGACGACGCCCTTTTCAGTGACGATGGCGTCGATCAGGTCGGCGGGCGTGACATCGAACACCGGGTTGAAGACGTCGACCGCCGCGCCCAATGGCTTGCCACCCACCTCCAGCAACTCCCGGGCATCACGCTCCTCGAGGGGAATGTCTTCACCACTGGCCAGGCTCATGTCGACGGTCGAACTGGAGGCCACCACCATGAAACGCACACCATGGTGCATGGCGTTGACTGCCAGCTGGTAGGTACCGATCTTGTTCGCCACATCACCATTGGCGGCAATCCGGTCGGCCCCGACGACCACCCAGGTCAAGCCCTTGGTCTTCATGATGTGTGCCGCCGCGGAGTCGGCATTCAAGGTCACGGGCACGCCTTCGCTGGCAAGCTCCCAGGCGGTCAGTCGCGAACCTTGCAACCAGGGCCGGGTTTCATCGACATAGACGCGCTCCACCATACCCTCCAGCCAGGCACCGCGGATCACCCCCAGGGCAGTGCCGAAACCGCCGCTGGCCAATGCCCCTGTATTGCAGTGGGTCAGCAGCGTCTGCGGATTGCCCTGGTGCCGGCGGATCAGCTCCACACCCAGCTGGGCCATGGTCAGGTTGGCCTCACGGTCGCTTTCATGGATTGCCAGGGCCTCGACCTCCAGAGCAGCCACCGGATCGGCATGCTCCCTCACTCGCTCCAGGCGCTCGCGCATGTGGCTCAAGGCCCAGGACAGGTTGGCCGCCGTTGGGCGCGTGGCTTCCAGCAGGTCGAAGTCGGCATTGAGCGCAGCCACCCAGTCGCCACCCGCGGCGAAACGCGCACGAGCGGCCAGGACGATGCCATAGGCGGCGCTGATGCCGATGGCTGGCGCACCACGCACCGCCATCACGCGAATGGCCTCGGCCACCGCCGCAGCACTATTACAGGCCAGCCAGCTCTCTTCGAATGGCAAGGCCCGCTGATCGAGCAGATACAGAGTGCCATCTCGCCAATCAATGGCCTTGACCTTCTCCGCAGCCAACAGACGATCGCGCATCCCTCACCCCGCACTCATGAACAAAGCCGCCGATTATAGCGATCCCCCGGCGAAGACGCTCGGGTATACTTCGCCATCCTTTGTCTCTTAAGCCCTGGACCGATACTCGATGCCGAACCGTGAACCTGCGCTCGACCTCCTGCTGCTGCCGACCTGGCTAGTGCCTGTAGAGCCAGCCAGCGTCGTCCTCAAGGAGCATGGCCTGGGTATTCGCGAGGGTCGAATCGCCTTCATCGGCCCAAGGGACGAGGCCCTGAAACATCAGGCCAGCGAAGTCCGCGAATTACCCGGCATGCTGCTCAGCCCAGGCTTGATCAACGCCCATGGGCATGCGGCCATGACGCTGTTTCGCGGCCTGGCCGACGACCTGCCCCTGATGACCTGGCTGGAAAAGCACATCTGGCCCGCCGAAGCCAAGTGGGTCGATGAAGCCTTCGTCCGCGACGGCACGGACCTGGCCATCGCCGAGCAGATAAAGGGCGGCATCACCTGCTTCAGCGACATGTACTTCTTTCCCAAGATCGCCAGCGAGCGGGTCCACAACAGCGGTATCCGCGCCCAGATCGCCATACCGGTGCTGGACTTCCCGATTCCCGGGGCCCACGACGCCGCCGAGGCCATTCGCCAAGGCGTGGAGCTGTTCAGCGACCTCAAGCATCACCCGCGTATCCGGATCACTTTCGGCCCCCACGCGCCCTACACCGTCGGCGATGAGAACCTGGAAAAGATCCGCATGATCGCCGAGGAACTCGACGCCTCGATCCACATGCACGTGCACGAGACGGCATTCGAGGTCCAGCAGTCCCTGGAGCGACATGGCGAGCGACCACTGGCCCGCCTCGCACGCCTGGGCCTCCTGGGACCGCGCTTCCAGGCCGTTCACATGACCCAAATCAGCGATGAAGACCTGGCTTTGCTGGTAGAAACCAACACCAGCGTTGTGCATTGTCCGGAATCCAACCTGAAGCTGGCCAGCGGCTTCTGCCCGGTGGAGCGCTTGTGGCAAGCCGGGGTCAACGTTGCAGTAGGCACCGACGGCGCGGCCAGCAACAACGACCTGGACCTGCTGGGCGAAACCCGCACCGCAGCGCTGCTGGCCAAGGCCGTGTCAGGCTCGGCGACCGCCCTGGATGCCCATCGCGCCCTGCGCATGGCTACCCTCAACGGTGCCAGGGCGATGGGCCTGGAAGCCGAAGTGGGCTCGCTGGAGCTCGGCAAGGCCGCGGACCTGGTGGCATTCGACCTGTCCGGCCTGGCCCAGCAACCGATTTACGACCCGGTGTCGCAACTGATCTACGCCACCGGCCGCGACTGCGTGACGCATCTGTGGGTTGCCGGCAAACAATTGCTGGACAACCGACAGTTGACCCGCATGGATACACGGCAGCTCGGCGAAACAGCTCGCGACTGGGGCCGGCGCATCAGCGGACACGCCCAATAATCCGGACCTTAAGCAAATGCTCGAGGCCCTAACGAATTCCTTAGCTTTGGAGCATTACCCATGAGCAACGTCGACCACGCTGAAATCGCCAAATTCGAAGCCCTGGCCCACCGCTGGTGGGATCGCGAGAGCGAGTTCAAGCCCCTGCACGACATCAATCCGCTGCGGGTCAACTGGATCGACGAGCGGGTCGGCCTGGCCGGCAAGAAGGTCCTGGACGTCGGCTGTGGCGGCGGCATTCTCAGTGAGGCCATGGCCCAGCGCGGCGCCACCGTTACCGGCATCGACATGGGCGAAGCGCCGCTGGCGGTCGCCCAACTGCATCAGCTGGAATCCGGGGTGAGCGTCGAGTACCGGCAAATCACCGCCGAGGCCCTGGCCGAGGAAATGCCCGAGCAGTTCGACGTGGTCACCTGCCTGGAGATGCTCGAACACGTTCCCGATCCTTCATCGGTGATCCGCGCCTGCTTCCGCATGGTCAAGCCCGGTGGCCAGGTGTTCTTCTCCACCATCAACCGCAATCCCAAGGCCTACCTGTTCGCCATCGTCGGTGCCGAGTACATAATGAAGCTGTTGCCACGCGGCACCCATGACTTCAAGAAGTTCATCCGCCCATCGGAACTCGGCGCCTGGAGCCGCTCCGCCGGCCTGACCGTCAAGGACATCATCGGCCTGACCTACAATCCGCTGACCAAGCACTACAAGCTGGCGGCGGACGTCGACGTCAACTACATGATCCAGACCCTGCGCGAGGAGTGACACATGGCCATCAGAGCCGTTCTTTTCGACATGGATGGCACCCTGCTCGATACCGCGCCAGACTTCATCGCCGTCTGCCAGGGCATGCGTCGTGATCGCGGCCTTGCGCCCATAGCCGACCAGCACATCCGCGACGAGATCTCGGGGGGTGCCCGGGCCATGGTGGCCGTGACGTTCTCCATGGACCCCGAATCCCCGGGCTTCGAAGAACTGCGCCTGGAATTCCTCGAGCGCTACCTCGCAGATTGCGCAGTGCACAGCCGGCTCTTCGACGGCATGGAGGAACTCCTGGCCGATATCGAACGGGCAAACCTGGTCTGGGGCGTGGTGACCAACAAGCCCCTGCGCTTTGCCGCACCGATCATGCAGCAACTGGGACTGGCCGAGCGCTCGGCCCTGCTGATCTGCCCAGACCATGTGAAGAACAGCAAGCCGGACCCTGAACCCCTGATCCTCGCCTGCAAGATGCTCGACCTGGATCCGTCCACCGTGCTGTTCGTTGGCGACGACCTGCGAGACATCGAATCCGGTCGTGATGCCGGCACCAAGACCGCGGCCGTGACCTACGGTTATATCCACCCGGACGACAACCCCCGGCATTGGGGCGCCGACGTGGTGATCAGCCACCCACTGGAACTGCGCCAGGTCCTGGACAATGCATTGTGCAGTTGCTGAGCCGCAACCTGTCCGCCTGAACCCCGGCCCCGTCCCCCTTTCTGTTGAGACCTTTTATGTTTGACTACTGTGCTCGCCCCGAACTGCTCAAGGACCGGATCATCCTGGTGACCGGCGCTGGCCGCGGCATCGGCGCCGCCGCCGCCAAAACCTACGCCGCCCACGGCGCCACCGTGCTCCTGCTGGGCAAGACCGAGGCCAACCTGACCGAAGTCTACGACGCCATCGAAGCCGCCGGACACCCGCAGCCAGCAGTGATCCCGTTCAACCTGGAAACCGCCCTGCCCCATCAGTACGACGAACTGGCGGCAATGATCGAAACCGAGTTCGGCCGCCTAGACGGCTTGCTGCACAACGCCTCGATCATTGGGCCGCGCACCCCGCTGGAACAGTTGTCCGGGGAAAACTTCATGCGGGTCATGCAGATCAACGTCAACGCGACCTTCATGCTGACCAGCACCCTGTTGCCTCTGCTCAAGCTGTCCCAGGACGCCTCGGTGGTCTTCACCTCCAGCAGCGTGGGCCGCAAGGGCCGGGCCTACTGGGGCGCCTACGGGGTATCCAAGTTCGCCACCGAAGGCCTGATGCAGACCCTGGCCGACGAACTGGACACCGTCGCCCCGGCGCGCGCCAACAGCATCAATCCCGGCGCCACCCGCACCAGCATGCGCGCCCAGGCGTACCCAGGCGAAAATCCCGGCAACAACCCACTGCCGGAAGACATCATGCCGGTGTACCTGTACCTCATGGGTCCGGACAGCACCGGCATCAATGGCCAGGCATTCGACGCGCAGTAAATTCCCTCCGTTCGTCGCGACGGAATACCGTCGCGACACCTCGATAAGACCTGTTCGGCGCTGGTTGGAAGCCAAACAAATGCCACTTTTGATGATGGCATTTTTTATCAACTTCCCAAGCATTTGAATTAAAACGAATTTTATTCATCTGAACCGAATGGCACGACTTTCGCTCTAAGAGCACTCAACACACAGTGCCTTGGCACCGTGGAAAACGGCATTGATCAGGGCGTGGTAGCCCCGAATGAAGCGGCATAAAATGTGCGCGATTGTCCTACGGGACTGAAGGAACAGTACGACGCGCAGCTCCGAGCCGCTCTCACCCAGCCAGCAAGACCCTACACCGTGCTCAGGGGGCGCAAGCTCAGATGAAGATTCCCACCCAGAACAACGCAATTGACTTCGACAGCGCCAAATTGCAACGCCTGGGCTTTACCCAACAGTCCCCCTTGCTCAAGCAACCGGTGAGCCTGGCCCAACTGCGTCAGCAATTGGGCCTGCAACTCCAGACCAGCCTGGAGCCGCAGCGCATCCTGGGCCTGTTTTTTCGCGAGGTGCAGCGCCTGGTGCCTCTGGATGCCCTGCATTACCAGCACCTTCCCAGCGACCTGCGCCTGGAATTCGGCCAACGCGGACACCACTCCATCAGCTACAGCCTCAGCCACGAAGGCGAGCCCATGGGCGAACTGGTCTTCCGCCGCAACCAGCGCTTCAGCGATATCGAACAGGGCCACCTGGAGTCCTTGCTGTCCACCCTGCTCTATCCGATGCGCAACGCCCTGCTGTACCGCGCCGCCACCCGCAGCGCCCTGCGCGACCCGCTGACCGATACCGGCAATCGCATCGCCATGGACCAGACCCTGCAACGGGAAATCGAAATGGCTCGCCGCCACCTGCTGCCACTGTCATTGCTGATGCTGGACATCGACCACTTCAAGCGCATCAACGACAGCCACGGCCACAGCGCCGGCGATGAAGTGCTCAAGAGCGTTGCCGCCTCGATCAAGGGACAATTGCGCAATGTGGACATGGTGTTTCGTTTTGGCGGAGAAGAGTTCCTGATCCTGCTTTCCAACACCGGACGCGAGGCTGCGGCCATGGTGGGTGAACGCCTGCGCAATGCCGCTCAGACCCGGGAGTATCGGGCCGATGGCAAGCTGATCGAACTGACCGTGAGCCTGGGCTGTGCGACGCTGTTGCCCGGAGAGTCTGCCGAAAGCCTGCTGCGCCGCGCCGACAGTGCGCTTTACGTTGCCAAGCGCGAAGGGCGCAACCGCCTGGCCATGGCGGGCTAGGCGTCCTGCAAATATCGCCACAAGCGCCTAGCCGCTTGTGGCGATCTGTCCTGCCAACTGCTGACTCAGCCCTCGGCCAGCGCCAGGCGCTCGCGGGTGACCGTGCTCTTTTCCTGCTGCATGCAGCGCTCCAGGAACAGATACATGTAGTCATAGCTCTTGCAGATCGCCTGGCGCAG
The DNA here is from genome assembly GCF_020520285.1 of Pseudomonas sp. L5B5. Taxonomy (NCBI): domain Bacteria; kingdom Pseudomonadati; phylum Pseudomonadota; class Gammaproteobacteria; order Pseudomonadales; family Pseudomonadaceae; genus Pseudomonas; species Pseudomonas sp. L5B5. The sequence goes on along the minus strand of NZ_CP084742.1, from coordinate 6,120,881 downwards.
CTCGGCCTGCAACGCCTTGCTCGGGCTCAGCCCGGCCAGGGTGACGATGATTTCCAGTGCTTCCCATGGATGGGCATCGTCATACTGCGCATGCATCTTCAGCCATTTCATCGCGCGCTTGCGGTCTTCTTCGGGAAAGGACGCAGCATAAATGCCGTTGGAGCAAACCAGGGCCGACCATTCGCCGGTTGCCCCTTCGATGGCGTAGTTGGTAGCGGCAATGGCCACGATCAGAGAGTCCGCCGAGCTGGTATGCCAGCACCAGTGGCTCAGGGCGTGCAGCTCCGGAGGCACCTGCTGAGCCTGCAGGTCTTCCAGGGCCACCCCGTGGGCCCGACTCCAGTGAACCCAGTAATCGGCATGGTTGAGCTCGACACGAATGTTGCGCATCAGCCAGCGGCGCGCCATGTCTTCACCTGGATGGCGGGCAAAACGGGTCTTGGTCAGGTTTTGTGCCATGTACAGGGCGAACTGCTCGACCACCGGCCAGCCACCGATCAGGTACTGGCGCATGACTTTCGAACTGAGCTTGTTGTCTCGCATGCGCTGGTACAGCTCATGCTCCACGACGCGGCGCTTGCTCTCACTGCAGTCCTGGATCAATTGCTGGGTCCAGGCGGGGTAGCTGGCAGCTTCCATGAGCGGGCCGGTTCGGCTGAATGTGTCGATCACTGTCGGGCTCCTTTTGATTGTGATGTACGGATCCAAAAGAGGTTTCAACGGAACGTGCCGGGCGCCTTGAGCAACACAGGCCGTGGTCGCACGGGTCGACACTGCAGGCTGTCACAGGTGAACAATTGCGGGCGCTCGATGTTGTAGCCCTGAGCATAATCCACGCCAATCTCGAGCAGAGCCTGTTCGATCTGCGGCGTTTCGACGAATTCGGCAATCGTGCGCTTACCCATGACATGCCCGATATGGTTGATCACCTCGACCATGGCCCGGTTAATCGGGTCGTCCAGCATATCCTTTACGAAACTTCCATCGATCTTCAGGAAGTCTACAGGCAAATGTTTGAGATAAGCGAACGACGACATTCCCGCACAAAAGTCGTCCAGCGAGAAATGGCAACCCAAGCCCTTGAGTTCATTTATAAAACGAATCGCACTGCCTAGATTGGCGATGGCGCTGGTTTCGGTAATTTCAAAACAGATCAGCCGCGGCGGCACCCGGTAGGCGTCGAACTGTTCCCGCAGGAAATCGAGGAACTCGTCGTCACCGATCGTGATACCGGACAAGTTGATCGCACACATGGCCATCGGCCCTTCGCGCCCCTCCTCGAGGCATTGGGCGATAATCTTGAACACGTTCTGGACAACCCAGCGATCAAGGGACGTCATCAAGCCGTAACGCTCGGCGGCCGGGATGAAGCTGTCCGGCAGGATCATGCGACCGGCCTCATCGTGCAGGCGCAGGAGAATCTCCAGGTGACCACCATCGCCTGCCATGTGACCCAAGGGGGTGATTTCCTGGGAATACAGACAGAAGCGATTCTCCTCCAGGGCCATGTGCAGACGCTGGACCCAGGCCATCTCGCCGAAACGCAGGGACAACTCCGAGTCGTCGGCATGATAGACCTGCACCCGGTTGCGACCCTTTTCCTTGGCCATGTAGCAGGCCATGTCCGCAGCGCGCAGGGACGCCTCGAGCGTCGTCGGGATTTGGGTGATATGCACCAGGCCGATGCTCACGGTGGTCACGAACGGCCGGCCCTTCCAGACAAAATGCAGGTTCTGCACCGTCTGGCGCAGGCCCTCGGCAATCTTCTCCGCCGCATCCGGCGAGCAGTTCTCCAGGAGGATGCCGAACTCGTCCCCGCCCAGCCTGGCCAGGGTATCGCCCTCGCGCAGACCCGATTGCAGCAAGGCGCAGATATGCCGTAGCAATTCGTCGCCGGCAGCATGGCCGCAGGTGTCGTTGACCAGCTTGAACTGATCCAGGTCCAGGAACATCAGGGCATGCCGCGCAGGCTGGCGAGCCAGGCCGTTCAGGGCCTGCTCCAGGCGGAATTCGAATTCCCGGCGATTGGCCAGGCCAGTCAGCGCATCGTGGGTAGCCTGCCAGGACAGGTTGGCGATGTATTGCCGCTCCTGAGTCATGTCGTGCAGCACCAGCACCGTACCGCTGACCTTCCCGGCATTGCGGATCGGCGCCCCCACCAACGTCACCGAGACCGTGCTGCCATCCAGGCGCTGGATCAGCTTGGAATGCTCGCTGCCGCCGCTGAGCTGGCCGCTGAGGATGTGCTCGATCAGGGTGAAACCGTCGGCCTGGGCGTTTTCATCCAGCAGGTTGAACAAGGCCGCCAGGGGCAGGCCAACGGCCTGCGCGGCCTTCCAGCGCGTCAGCTCTTCCGCCGCCGGGTTCATATAGGCAATGGCCCCTTCGACATCGGTGGTGATCACGCCGTCGCCGATGGACTGCAGGGTGATCTGCGCCCGCTCCTTTTCCAGTTGCAAGGCGCTGGCAAAGGCATGGCGCTGAGCCAGCAATTTGTGAGTGCGCAGCAACGCCAGGCCAATCAGGAACAGCGCCGTGGCCAGGTTGGTCACCAGCAACAGCCGCAGGATCACCCGAGAGCCCTCGCCCAAGGCATCGCTGAACGCCTTGGCTGCCGGGGTGACGCCGTCGTTGATGGCGAAGATTTCGCTCTTCCAGCGCAGGATATCGGCATCGCTGGCGCTGTTGCTGCTGATGCCCTGGTGCATCTCCCGCGCCACCGTATCCAGCTGCAGCAGGTAGCTGTCGCCCACGGTCCAGCGGTCGATGGCCTTTTCCAGGTAACTGAAGTGTCGGAAGTTGAGATACAGCCAGATCAGGCTGGCAACGTCGTCCGGATGGTTGCCACCCTTGAGGATGCCCAGCCGCGCTGCTTCCAGGTCCGGCGGCTGGTGATCCAGCGCCACCCGCAGCTCATGCCCGCCCTGGGGCACGGCAATCGCGTTCTGGTACTTGAGGAAGGTGCCTTCGTTGCGGCTGTCGGCGTACAGGCTGAGGTAGTAGATGGCGTCTTTCTGGCCTTTGGACCACAGGCTTTCGCCGGCAACGTAGCCGCGCACTGCCGACAGGACGTACAGGCTGAGTCCACCCAAGAGTGCCTGGAATAACACCACTGCAATGAAGGGCCAGACAATGCCCAACAACCGTGGCGTTGCGAAAGTCCGCTTTTGCTTCATGAGGGTCCTTGCTTCAGCACTGCTAAATGAACACCCAGTAGTCCCGCCTCAGACAGCACAGATTAGGCTAATTTCCCCCATTTCGAGACAGGGCGAACGGCCGTTGGGCCGGGTCCCCTGCAGCAGGTCCCGAGCCTCGCGTTCTGAAGCGTTCAATACACCTGGGAATTCAAGCACTAAGCACAGAAAGCCGGATAAAACTCAAGGCGCTCGAACCTGCTGCAAATGCCCATAGAGCTTGGCATAGAGCCCGCCATCGGCAATCAGTTGCTGATGGTCGCCATCTTCGGCGATCTGTCCGCCATCGAAGACCAATACCCGGTCCGCCTGTTTCACCGCCGACAGGCGATGAGCAATGATCAGCGTAGTCCGGCCACGCAAGAATCGCGTCAAGGCCTGGTGCAGGTTGTATTCGGTGGCCGCATCCAGGGCGGATGTGGCTTCATCGAGAATCACCACCTTGGGTTCGGCCAGGACCATCCGTGCGATCGCCAGGCGCTGGCGCTGGCCGCCGGACAGGCGCACCCCGGAACGACCGACCACGGTATCGAGCCCCTGGGGCAAGGCCCTTATCGTGGCATCCAGCTGGGCGATTTCCAGTGCTTGCCAGCAAGCCGTGTCGCTGCGCTCGCGCCCCATGGTCAGGTTGGCCCGCACGGTATCGTTGAACAACGCCGGATGCTGCAGTACCACGGCGACGTTTTCGCGCACGGTTTCCAGGCCGATCGCCTGCTGCGTCGAACCGCCAAAACGGATACTGCCGGTCTGCGGGGTGTAAAGGCCCAGCAGCAATTGCACCAGGGTGCTCTTGCCGCCGCCGCTGGCACCGACGATCGCCACCTTTTCTCCCGGGGCGATGGACAGGTTCATGTTGTCCAGGACCCGCTCGTCGCCATAACCGAAGCTCAAGCCCTGCACCTCGATGCCAACCGTCTCGCGCCCCTGGAAGGGATCCACACCCCCCGGGTATTGCGGCTCGTCGGCTCGCGCCAGCAGCTCGTTGATCCGGGTCAGCGCCCCCCCTGCGGCGTAATAGGCGTACTGCAGGTTCAGCAACTGCTCCACCGGACCGATCATGAACCACAGGTAGCTGAACACTGCCAGCATCTGGCCAATAGACAGATCGGACAGCAGTACGGTGAGCATTGCCGCGGCGCGAAAGATGTCGATGCCGAACTGGAACAAGAGCCCGCTGGCACGGCCCGAGGCATCGCTTTTCCACTGCGAGGCGACGGCGTAGTCCCGCACTTCCTCGGCTCGCCGTCCCAGGCGGCCGAGAAAATAGCCCTGGCGGTTGCCGGCGCGGACCTCCTGGATGGCTTCCAGGGTCTCGGTCAAAGCCTGGGTAAAGCGCGAGGTGCTGTCGTTCTCCAGTTTTTTTAGGTGCTTGACCCGCTTGCCCAACTGCACCGTGGCAAAGATCACCAGAGGATTGAACAGCAGGATCAGCAAGGCCAGCTTCCAGTGCATCCACATCAGGATCCCGGCCGTGCCCACCAGTGTCAGCATGGCCACCAGGAAACGACTCAGGGTTTCACCGACGAACTTGTCCACCGTGTCCAGATCGGTCACCAGGTGAGCACTGATGGTGCCGCCCCCGAGGCTTTCATACTCGCCCAGGGAAATGCGCTTGAGCCGCTCGATCAGGCGAATGCGGATGCGGTAGACGATGTCCTTGGCCAGGCTGGCGAACAGCCGGGCCTGGACCACGTTGAACACCAGGGCAGCGCAACGCAGGATCAGAGTCGCCAGCAGCATCAGGCCGATATAACCGGGCGCGCTGTGCCAGGCACTCGGCAGAAAGCGCTGCATCACCAGCAACGCAGCATCGCCATGCCCCAGCAGCACTTCATCCACCAGCAACGGCAATAGCAGCGGGATCGGCACACTGCACAGGGTCGCCAGCACAGCCACGCCGTTGGCGATCCACAGTGACTTGCGGTGTTGCAGGGCCAGGCGGCGGATCTGCGCCCAGCTCAGACGATCGACGGTTTTGCCGCTGGCACCTGGATCGACCGGCTCAGGCACAGGCAGCACGCTCCAGCCAGCGACCCAGCAGTGGCGACAGCTCCTCCAGTGGCTGGTAACCGTTGGTCAGCAGAGCCAGCTGGCCATTGCGCTCAGCCAGCAAGGTGGGGAACCCGGCAATCCCCAGGTCCTGGACCCAGGTGAAGTCCGCCGCGGTGGCCGCATGCTGTTCGGCCCGGTCGAAGGCCTCGGCAAATTCGATGCGCGGTACTCCGGCCTGCTCTGCCAGTTCCACCAGCACGCTGGCCAGGGTCACGTCCCGGCCTTCGACGTAGAACGCCCGCTGGATCAGTCCCAGCAGCTTCCACGCGCAATCTGCCGCCAGGCCACGCGCCGTGACGATGGCCCGGCAGGCCGGCTCGGTGTCATAGACGAATCCATCGGGCAGAGCCTGGTCGAACCTGAACGGCTGGCCGGTGGCCTGGTGCACCGCCTGCCAGTGTTCGAGGATATAGCGCCGGGTGCTGGGCTCCAGCGCCGCACCACTGCCGGTGCGCAGGCCGCCCACCACCAGGTGCAGCTCGACACCGGCGGCCTGGGCCTGCTCAACCAGGGCCTGGGCCACGGGAGCGAACCCCCAGCACCACGAACACATCGGGTCCATCACATAGAGCAGGCGGGCAGACATGACTCAGGCCTCGTTGGATGCTTGCTTGTAGTTGTAGCCAATCGGGTGCGGCTGGTTGCGGGCCTTGGCCAACTCGATCTGCTTCTGCCGGTCGACGGCGCTGCGGCGAGTCTTCTCGCTCAGCGTGTCCCAGCAATGCGGGCAGCTGATACCCGGCACATAGTGCTCGGAGGTACGCTCCTCGACGCTCACCGGAGTACGGCAGGCATGACATTGATCGTAGTCGCCTTCGGTCAGGTCGTGGCGCACGGTGACCCGGTTGTCGAACACGAAGCAGTCGCCCTGCCACTTGCTCTCCTGCTGCGGTACTTCCTCGAGGTACTTGAGAATCCCGCCCTTGAGGTGGAACACCTCGTCGAAGCCCTCGCTGAGCATGTAGCTCGAAGCCTTCTCGCAGCGGATGCCGCCGGTGCAGAACATCGCCACCTTTTTGTGCTTGCTGGGGTCGAAGTTGGCCTTGATGTAGTCCGGAAACTCACGGAACGTGGTGGTCTTCGGGTCGATGGCCCCTTCGAAGGTACCAATGGACACTTCGTAATCGTTGCGAGTATCGATCAGCAGTACTTCCGGATCGCTGATCAGGGCGTTCCAGTCCTGGGGCTCGACATAAGTCCCGACCTTCTTGTTCGGGTCCACGCCGGGCACGCCCAGGGTGACGATCTCTTTCTTGAGCTTGACCTTGGTGCGGTAGAACGGCTGCTCGTCGCAGTAGGATTCCTTGTGATCGATATCCACCATGCGCGGATCGCTCTTGAGCCAGGCCAGCAGCCCGTCGATGCCTTCGCGGCTACCGGAAACCGTGCCGTTGATGCCTTCGTCGGCGATCAGCAGGGTGCCCTTGATGCCGTTGTCGAGCATGGCCTGCAGCAAAGGCTCGCGCAGGCTGACGTAATCTTCGAGGGTGACGAACTTGTACAGTGCCGCCACGACGATGGGTTGAGTCATGGGTAATCTCCAGGTGGCTACCCTCGCAAAGGGTGAACCGGATGCAAAAAAAAACGCGCCGGCTAAGCGGCGCGTTGCGGATTCTATCAAAAAAACCGCGATTAATGCTTGCTGCCCCCGGCGCACGTCGGCGAAGCCGGAGCCACGCCAATCTTCGACCATTCCTCGGGCGTATAAGTGTGCAACGCCAAGGCATGGAACTGGCCCATCAGCTCACCCAGGGTGGCGTAGACCTTCTGATGGCGCTTGACGCTGTTGAGGCCGGCGAACTGCTCGCTGACCAGCACTGCCTTGAAGTGGGTTTCCTGGCCACGGCTATGCATGTGGCTTTCATCCAGCACCTGCAGATGCTCGGGCTGCAGCCCTTCCAGCGCCGTTTCGATCCGTTGCTGCATGGTCATCACGGGCTCCGCTTACTTCTTCTTCGCCGGAGCAGCCTTGGGCTCGAGCTCGGCGGTCATGTCGGCCAACAGCTTGTTCACCACTGGCACTGCGCTTTCCAGCTTGCCCTGGGTCATCTGCGCCGACTGCTGGGTCAGCTGCGGCATTTTTTCCAGGACTTTCTTGCCCAGGGGCGACTGGTAGAACGCCACCAGTTCCTTGAGCTCCGATTCACTGAAATTGCTGGTGTAGAGCTTGACCATGTCCGGTTTCAGCTTGTTCCAGCCAATGGCCTGGTCCAGGGCAGCATTGGCCTTGGCCTGGTAGGTTTCCAGCAATGCGCGCTTGGATTCCGGAGCCTTGGTCTGCTCGAACCGCTGGGCGAACATCTGCTGCACTTGCATATAGACCGGGGTACCGAGCTTGTCGGCATGGGCCAGGGTCAGGAAAGCCTCGGCACTGGCGTTGTGGCTGGCGGTATCGGCAAGCACCTGGCCGCTGGCACACACCAGAACAACCGCGGTACAGAGGGCACGAAGACGGGTCATCGAGTTTCCTTATCTAGCAGGCGAGGTAAAACCCCAAGGGCGCTCATTCTGCGCCTATTGTTCCGCGTCCCTCAACCCCACCCGGATTTGCCCGGCCCAATGGCACGGATACACCCGGCCAAGGGAACCCGAGCCGCGGATCAGGGCCTAAACTGGCCAGTAGACTAGGAGGATTGCCACGATGAATCGAATCGAAACTGACAGCCTGGGCCAGGTTGAAGTCCCGCAGGAAGCCTACTGGGGCGCACAGACCCAACGCTCGCTGGTCAACTTCGCCATCGGTACCGAACGCATGCCGCTACCGGTCCTGCATGCCTTGGCGCTGATCAAGAAGGCCGCAGCGCGGGTCAACAACCGCAACGGCGATCTGCCCGCGGACATCGCCCGACTGATCGAGCAGGCCGCCGACGAAGTGCTGGCCGGCGAACACGACGACCAGTTCCCGCTGGTGGTCTGGCAAACCGGCAGCGGCACCCAGAGCAACATGAACGTCAACGAAGTGCTGGCCGGGCGCGCCAATGAGCTGGCGGGCAATCCCCGGGGCGGCAAGGCGCCCGTGCACCCCAACGATCACGTCAACCGCTCCCAGAGCTCCAACGACTGCTTCCCCACAGCCATGCACATCGCGACCGCCCAGGCCGTGCAATTGCAGCTGCTGCCGGCGATCGCCGAGCTGTCCGGCGGGCTGGCAGAGCTGTCGGCCCGGCACATGAAACTGGTGAAGACCGGTCGCACCCACATGATGGATGCGACGCCGATCACCTTCGGCCAGGAAGTCTCGGCCTTCATCGCCCAATTGAGCTACGCCGAGCGGGCGATCCGCAGTGCCCTGCCCGCGGTGTGCGAGCTGGCCCAGGGCGGTACCGCCGTGGGCACCGGGCTCAACTCGCCCCACGGTTTCGGCGAAGCCATCGCCGCCGAACTGGCCGCCCTGGCAGGCCTGCCGTTCGTCACCGCGCCCAACAAGTTCGCTGCCCTGGCAGGCCATGAGCCACTGACCACCCTGTCCGGAGCGCTGAAGACCCTGGCGGTATGCCTGATGAAGATCGCCAACGACCTGCGCCTCCTGGGTTCCGGTCCCCGGGCCGGACTGGCGGAAGTCAAGCTGCCGGCCAACGAGCCGGGCAGTTCGATCATGCCCGGAAAGGTCAACCCGACCCAGTGCGAAGCCTTGTCGATGCTGGCCTGCCAGGTCATGGGCAACGACACCACCATCGGTTTTGCTGCCAGCCAGGGTCATCTGCAACTGAACGTGTTCAAGCCGGTGATCATTCACAACCTGCTGCAATCGATCCGCCTGCTGGCCGACGGCTGCAGCAACTTCCACCAACACTGCATCGCCGGCCTGGAACCCGACCCGGTGCAGATGGCCGCCCACCTGGAGCGCGGCCTGATGCTGGTGACCGCGCTCAATACCCATATCGGCTATGACAAGGCCGCCGAAATCGCCAAGAAGGCCTATGCCGAGAATCTGACCCTGCGCGAGGCGGCGCTGGAACTGGGCTACCTGGACGATGCGCAATTCGACGCCTGGGTCCGCCCGGAGAACATGCTCGAGGCCGGCAAACAGGGCTGAGCAGATACAGGGGCAGCCAGCCAGTCGCCCCTGCATCACTGCCCGCCGGCGCGCCGACGCCGGGCTCGCAACCCTTCGATCAGCGACGGCCCCAGGGCCGTCAGCGCCGACCCCAGCACCACCAGCAGCGCACCGCCATAACCCAGGCCGTTGATCTGTTCCGCGTGCACGTACTCCGGCCACATCCAAGCCGCCCAGGCCACGGCGGCAAAGGTCACCAGCGGCGTGATGGCCAGGGTCGCGCTGACCCGCGACGCCTCCCAATGGGCCAGGGCCTCGGCAAAGGCGCCGTAGGCCACCAGGGTGTTCAGGCAGCAGGCCAGCAACAGCCAGCCCTGCAACGGACCCAGCTGCAAGGCCTCGAGCGGATGGACCCAAGGCGTGAGCAGCAAGGCGCAGGACAGGTAGATCACCATCATCACCTGCAAGGAATTCCACACGCTCAGCAGCTGCTTCTGGCCCAGGGCATAGAAGGTCCAGACCGCCGACGCCGCCAGCACGATGAGCACGCCAGCGGTGTAGTCGCCCAGGGAGGTCAGCAGCTCGGCCAGGCGCTGGTTGAAGAACAGCCCGAACCCCACCAGCAGCACCAACAAACCCAAGCCCTGCCCCAGGCTGAAGCGCTCCTTGAACACCAGCACACTGGCGATCAGCAGCAGGATCGGCCCCATCTGCACCACCAATTGCGCGGTGCCGGGGCTCAGCAGGTTCAGGCCCATCAGGTACAGCACGTAGTTACCCACCAGGCCGGCCACCGACAGCGGCAGCAGCCAGGCACCCCGTGGCCCGAGCAGGCGCCAGTCGGGCAGGCGCCGGACCGCCGCCAGGTAGACCAGCAGGCAACCGCCGGACACCAGCAGGCGGAACCAGGTCACCGTGACCGGATCCATCACCAGCAGCACTTGCTTGAGCTTGATGGGCAGGATGCCCCACAACAACGAGGTCACTAACGCGAGGAACAGGCCATAGGCCCAACGACCGGACGAAACGTGCATGCCAACCCCACAAGACCTGCCAGCGACGCGCCCATTCTAGGGCCCGGGCACGGGGCGACACAGAGACCGTCGACGGCCGAGCGCAAACAGGATGGTCCAGGTCGCAAACACACAAGCCGGCCCGCGGGAGCCGGCTTGCCAGACCCCACGCGACGCTAGCGCACCGCCTCGAATAGCCCGGTCGCCCCCATCCCGCCGCCCACGCACATCGTGACGATGCCGTAGCGCAGGTTGCGCCTCTGCAACTCACGCACCAGGTGCCCCACCTGGCGCGAACCGGTCATGCCATAGGGGTGGCCGATGGCAATCGAACCGCCGTTGACGTTGTACTTGGCGTTATCGATCTCCAGGCGCTCGCGGGCATACAAGCACTGGGAAGCAAAGGCTTCGTTGAGTTCCCACAGGTCGATGTCGGCCACTGTCAGCCCCTTGGCCTTGAGCAGCCTGGGCACCGAGAACACCGGGCCGATGCCCATCTCGTCCGGCTCGCAACCGGCCACGGTGAAACCACGGAAGAACGCCTTGGGCTTGAGCCCCAGGGCCAGGGCCCGCTCCAGGCTCATCACCAGGGTCATCGAGGCGCCATCGGACAGCTGCGAGGAGTTGCCGGCAGTGACCGAACCGTCCTCGGCGAACACCGGCTTGAGCGCCGCCAGGTTCTCCAGGGTAGTGTCCGGCCGATTGCAGTCGTCACGGTCCACCACCGCGTCCAGGATCTGCACCTGCCCGGTGTTCTTGTCCTCGACCTTGTACTTGACCGTCATCGGCACGATCTCGTCGCTGAACAGGCCCGCCGCCTGGGCCTGGGCGGTACGTTGCTGGCTCTGCAGGGAATACAGGTCCTGGCTCTGGCGACTCACGTTGTAGCGCCGGGCCACCACCTCGGCGGTCTGCCCCATGGGGAAATAGATGCCCGGCACCTGCTCCTTGAGCAACGGGTTGATCAGGTTGTCGGTATTGACGCTCTTCATGGTCAGGCTGATGGACTCGACACCACCGGCGACGATGATATCGCTGCAACCCGAGGCGATCTGGTTGGCGGCGATCGCGATTGCCTGCAGGCCCGAAGAACAGAAACGATTGAGGGTCATGCCGGCGGTCCCAGTGCCCAGGGCCGAAAGCACGGCGACATTGCGCCCGATGTTGAAACCCTGGGCCCCTTCGTTGGAACCGGCGCCGACGATGCAATCCTCGACGCTGGCCGGGTCGATGCCATTGCGCGCCAGCAGCGCATTGACACAGTGGGCGGCCATGTCATCCGGACGAGTCTGGTTGAACTTGCCGCGAAAGGACTTGGCCAGGCCAGTCCGCACGCTGTCGACGATCACCACTTCACGCATGACGCTCTCCTTGTTGTAGCAGGCTGCAAGAGCGTCGAGCTTAGATCCGCGCCCCTGGGGGCGCGACGATCATTCATTGGGCGTATGCGCGGCCATCGATCTACTTCTTGTGTTTCTTGTCGTGCCGGTCGCTGCGCTCGAAGGCCTCTTCCAGGGTCCGGTTGATGGTGCGCAAGACCTTGACCCGGGCCCAGCGCTTGTCGTTGGCCTCCACCAGGGTCCAGGGCGCCACCTCGGTGCTGGTACGGTCGACCATGTCGCCCACGGCAGCGCGGTAGTCGTCCCACTTGTCACGGTTGCGCCAGTCGTCCTCGGTGATCTTGAAGCGCTTGAAGGGGATCTCCTCCCGAGCCTGGAAACGCTCCAGCTGGGTGTCCTTGTCGATGGCCAGCCAGAACTTCACCACGATCACCCGGGCATCGGCCAACTGCTCCTCGAAGTCGTTGATCTCGCTGTAGGCCCGCAGCCAGTCGGCCGGGCTGCAAAAACCCTCGACCCGCTCCACCAGTACCCGGCCGTACCAGGAGCGATCGAAGACCGTGAACTTGCCCCGTGCCGGGATCTGCCGCCAGAAGCGCCACAGGTAGGGCTGCGCCCGTTCGTCTTCGGAAGGCGCGGCGATCGGCACAATGCTGTACTGGCGCGGGTCCAGCGCCGCCGCGACCCGGCGGATGGCCCCGCCCTTGCCCGCCGCATCGTTGCCCTCGAACACCGCCACCAGGGCATGCTTGCGCATGCGCTTGTCGCGCAGCAGGCCGGCCAGGCGCGCCTGCTCGGTGATCAACTGCTCCTCGTAGTCGTCCTTGTCCAGGCGCTGGGTCATGTCCAGGCTGTCCAGCAGGCTGAACTGGTCCACCGCCGGCGGCAACGGCGCCGCATTGACCTGGGCCGGCTTGAGCGGCATGCGCGCCAGGGCGCTCTGCAACCCCTCCAGGAGGATCCGGCCCACCGTGAGACTGCGGTAGTGCGGGTCAACGCCCTCGATCACATGCCAGGGCGCATAGTCGCGACTGGTGCGGCGCAGCACCCGCTCGCCGTACTTGACGAACTTGTCGTAGGTCTCTGATTGCTGCCAGTCCAGCGGGCTGATGCGCCAGCTGTGCAGTGGGTCGTCCTGCAGGGCCTTGAGCCGGGCCTTCATCTGCTTCTTGGACAGGTGGAACCAGAACTTGAAGATCAGCGCGCCCTCGTCGCAAAGCATCTTCTCCAGGCGCTCGGCGCCATTGATCGCCTGGTCCAGGCGCGGGTCCTTGATCTGCCCGTGCACCCGCCCCTGGAGCATCTGGCTGTACCAGTTGCCGAAGAACACGCCCATGCGCCCCTTGGCCGGGAGCATCCGCCAGTAGCGCCAGGCCGGCGGCCGCGACAGCTCTTCATCGGTCTGCTGGTCGAAGGTGCGCACTTCGATCAGGCGCGGGTCCATCCATTCGTTGAGCAGCTTGACCGTCTCGCCCTTGCCCGCCCCTTCCACGCCGTTAATCAGCACGATCACCGGAAACTTGGCCTTCTGGCGCAGCTCGAACTGCGCCTCCAGCAAGGCTTCGCGCAAGGCTGGCACTTCGGCGTCGTAGGTTTCTTTGTCGATGGCGTGACCGATTTCAGCGGATTCGAACATGGGCGGCTCCCTTCCAAGAATTTTCCAAGACTAGCGGATGGACCTCGGCCAGGGAAAACAAATCCGGAAGCACCCACGGCTTGCCATGGATCAAGCGCCAGCCCGGTGATCGGCTAGAATGGCCGCCTTGCGCCACACGAGCCGAACATGACAGCAGAACTGCCCCACGCCCAGCTCGACTGGGACGACCAAGGACGCCCGCGCTCGCGGGTCTTCGACGATGTGTATTTCTCCAGCGAATCGGGCCTGGATGAAACCCGTCACGTGTTCCTCGAACAGAACCGCCTGGGCGAGCGCTTCACGGCCCTGGCCGCCGGCGAACGCTTTGTCATCGGCGAGACCGGTTTCGGCACCGGGCTGAACTTCCTCTGCGCCTGGCAGCTGTTCCGCCAGCAAGCACCGGCCGACGCACGCCTGCATTTCGTCAGCGTCGAAAAATACCCCCTGAGTCATGCCGATCTGCAGCGAGCCCTGGCCCTGTGGCCGGAACTGGCCGACCTGACCCAACCGTTGCTGGCGCAGTACGTGGCGATCCACGGTGGCTTCCAGCGCCTGGTTCTGGAGGGCGGCCGGGTCACCCTGACCCTGTTGATCGGCGATGCCCTGGAGCAACTGCCGCAGCTGGACGCGCAGATCGACGCCTGGTTCCTCGACGGCTTCGCCCCGGCGAAGAACCCCGACATGTGGACCCCCGAGCTGTTCGCCGAACTGGCCCGCCTGGCGGCGCCCGGCTCCAGCATCAGTACCTTCACCAGCACCGGCTGGGTGCGCCGCCTGTTGAACGCCGCGGGCTTCAAGATGAAGCGCACGCCGGGCATCGGCCACAAATGGGAAGTGCTGCGCGGCGAATTCCTCGGCTGGCCCGAAGAGGCACCGGCACCCGCCAGGGCCAGGCCCTGGTTCGCCCGCCCGCCCCAACCGGACAAGACCGCCCTGGTGATCGGCGGCGGCCTGGCGGGTTGCGCCAGTGCCGCCAGCCTGGCGTCCCGTGGCTGGCAGGTGCAGTTGCTCGAACGCCACGGGCAACTGGCCCAGGAGGCGTCGGGCAACCCCCAGGGCGTGCTGTACTTGAAGTTGTCGGCCCATGGCACGGCGCTGTCGCAGATGATCCTCAGCGGCTTCGGTTACACCCGGCGCCAGCTAGAGCACCTGCAACGCGGCCTGGACTGGGACGGCTGCGGCGTACTGCAACTGGCGTTCAACGCCAAGGAAGCCGAGCGCCAGGCACAACTGGCCACGGCCTTCCCCCACGACTTGCTACATATTCTGGATCGGGAGCAAGCCCAGGCCCGCGCCGGCATCGGCCTGGAGCATGGCGGCCTGTTCTTCCCCGAAGGCGGTTGGGTCCATCCCCCGGCGCTGTGCCAATGGCAAGCCGGGCATTCGGGCATCCAGCTCCTGCCCCATCGGCATGTGCTGGAACTGCGTCGGGTCGGCCAGCAATGGCAAGCCTGGGACGGCGAACAGATGCTGGCCAGCGCCGCCGTGGCCATCCTCGCCGGCGCCGCCGAGATCAGGCAGTTTCCCGCCAGCGCCGATTTGCCCCTCAAGCGTATCCGCGGGCAGATCACCCGCCTGCCACAGACGGCGCAGAGCCGGGCCCTGGCCACGGTGGTCTGCGCCGAAGGTTATGTGGCCCCACCGCGCCTGGGGGAGCACACCCTGGGTGCGAGTTTCGACTTCAACAGCCAGGACCTGAATCCGACCACGGCCGAGCACGCGGGCAACCTGGAAATGCTGCGGGAAATCTCCAGCGACCTGTTGCAACGCCTGGACGCCGAACACCTGCCAGTGGACAGCCTGCAAGGCCGCGCGGCCTTTCGCTGCACCAGCCCGGACTACCTGCCCATCGTCGGCCCGCTGGCGGACGCCACGGCCTTCGCCGACACCTATGCGGCCCTGGGCAAGGACGCCCGGCAAGTACCAGACCTGCCCTGCCCCTGGCTCGAAGGCCTGTACATCAACAGTGGCCATGGCTCACGCGGCCTGATCACCGCTCCTTTGTCAGGCGAGCTGCTGGCCGCCTGGCTGGAAAACGAACCCCTGCCACTGCCTCGAAGCGTGGCCGAAGCCTGCCATCCGAACCGTTTTGCCCTGCGCCGGCTGATTCGCGGCAAGGCCTGAGCCAATCCACGGAGCCGTTGTCGTCAGCGGCTCCCCTTGCGGCACTAGCGGGTCGCGTCGGGCAGGCTGGGCACTGTTGCAGATTGAGAAAATTTATCTTTAAGCCGTAGGAAATGAACTTCAAACAGGTAATACGAGGCTATTGAAACAATATAAGCCAGCATCAACGAGCACAGCACCGTGACTGGGTAAGACAGAATACTGGGATACTTCAACGCTGCCTTCTCCATGACAATGAACAAGACAAAGTGCCAGACATACAAGCCGTAGCTGATTTTCCCGGTAAACGCGAAAACCCGAAACTCCATGAACCTGGCAAGCAACTTGCCCTTGTCATTAGCGAGAAGCCAAACCGGCAGCCCGAAAACAAAAGCAAGTGCGGTAAACATGTATGGCGCGTAACGTACCCAATCCTGTGGATTCCAGAAGGCATCGAGCCCTAGTTTGCTTATGGAATACATCAACAGGGCACAACCGACGACAAAGAGGGAATACACGATCCGCGCGCCGAAATGACCGATGCTGAAAAAGGCAATGAGCGCACCGTAGGCCATCATGTCCAGGCAACTGAGCAGTGTTACGTTTGCCATGTATACATTGTCGGACATGGCAACGATCAGATACCTGGAAATGGGTGCAACCACGATCAGCAGGGCGCAAACCCAGACAAGGCTCCTGCGCCCGAGAAAATAAATGATAAATGGCCATATCAGGTAAAACTGCTCTTCCACGGCAAGCGACCATGTATGAGCCACCATTCCCGGAATATTGCCTGCTTCGAACAGTTGCCTGCCGATATGATAATTCTGCAGATACACCAGGTACCACGCATACCCTTCAGTCGGACGATTGAGTGCCAGCAAGAAGATAAAGTTGACGAGGATGTAGGCATAGAACAAAGGAAATATTCGCAACGTGCGCTTAAGGTAAAACACCCGTAAATACTCGGAAAGCCTTGCATCACGCCCCTCGATCAAGATCCTTGTTATCAGAAAACCCGACAGCACGAAAAAAAGAGGAACCCCGGACCATCCGAGCGAAAAACCGGGAATTTTCAAATGAAAGAACATGACCAGCAAAATGGCCACTCCCCGCACGCCATCCAGCGCTGGAATATGCTTGATCTCACCGTGTGCCTGCATTCAGTCACCATTTCAGTTGACGAAAAACCGTTTTTTCATCGACTTGACCCTGACGGGCACAGCCTCGATCCATCGACAATCGACATATCGAGCATTTCCGCGACCTTTCCATCACAGGCCCAACAGCCTGGACATCATTGCAGACCCCGAACGAAGCCAGGGTTATCAGCGCGGATGTCGAATGACCCGATAGCCTAGCTGGAAAAATGCGTCCTGCTGCTGCCCCGGAACATGGTCGAGGCCTGCCGTCCGAAGCGCTTCGCCCTGTGCCGGCTGATTCGCGGCAAGGCCTGGAGCAGAGCCCCGGTTGCCGCTTGTCCGGTTAGCTGATGGTGATTCCGAGTCCTATGCAAACCCGGCTGGGGGTTGAACGGAGCCAGCTACTTATAACTTATCGATCTAAAACTCCCCAGTTATGCATAGGTCAGTTTCCAGGTAGCCGTCATTTTGACGGCGACGGATTGACTCCTCCCCAACGGAAAAACCGGTAAGGACTTATGTGCGGATTAGCTGGAGAACTACGTTTCGATCATCAACCTGCCGACCTTGCGGCAGTTGAACGCATCACCCACCACCTGGCCCCCCGCGGCCCCGACGCCTGGGGCTTCCATAGCCAGGGCCCGATCGCCCTCGGCCACCGGCGCCTGAAGATCATGGACCTGTCGGACGGCTCGGCACAGCCCATGGTCGATAATCAGCTGGGGTTGTCCCTGGCGTTCAACGGCGCGATCTACAACTTCCCCGAGCTGCGCGCCGAACTGGAAGCCAAGGGTTATGCCTTCTACTCCGGCGGCGACACCGAAGTGCTGCTCAAGGGCTACCACGCCTGGGGCGCGGACCTTCTGCCCAAGCTCAACGGCATGTTCGCCTTCGCCATCTGGGAGCGCGACAGCCAACGCCTGTTCCTGGCCCGCGATCGCCTGGGGGTCAAGCCCCTGTACCTGTCGCGCACCGGCCAGCGCTTGCGCTTCGCCTCGGCCCTGCCAGCCCTGCTCAAGGGTGGCGACATCGATCCGCTGCTCGACCCGGTGGCGCTCAACCACTACCTGAACTTCCATGCCGTGGTCCCCGCACCACGGACCCTGCTGGCCGGTATAGAAAAACTGCCCCCGGCCACCTGGATGCGCATCGAGGCCGACGGCCGCACCGAGCAGCAGACCTGGTGGACCCTGCCCTACGGTCCCCATGCCGACGAAGCCAACCTGACTCTGGAAGACTGGCGTGACCGGGTGCTGGACAGCACTCGCGCAGCGGTCGCCATCCGCCAACGGGCGGCGGTGGACGTCGGCGTGCTGCTGTCAGGTGGGGTCGACTCCAGCCTGCTGGTGGGCTTGCTGCGTGAAGTCGGGGTGGACGATCTGTCGACCTTTTCCATCGGTTTCCAGGACGCTGGCGGCGAACGGGGCGACGAGTTCCAGTATTCCGACCTGATCGCCCGCCACTACGGCACCCGCCATCATCAGTTGCGGATCGCCGAGCACGAGATCATCGAACAGTTGCCGGCGGCCTTTCGCGCCATGAGCGAGCCGATGGTCAGCCATGACTGCATCGCCTTCTACCTGCTGTCCCGGGAAGTGGCCAAGCACTGCAAGGTGGTGCAGAGCGGCCAGGGCGCCGACGAACTGTTCGCCGGCTACCACTGGTATCCACAGGTGGACGGCGCCAGCGATCCATACGCAGCCTACCGCGACGCCTTCTTCGACCGCAGCTACGACGACTACGCCGCCACCGTGCAACCGCAATGGCTGACCGCCAACGATGCCGCCGGCGATTTCGTCCGCGAGCATTTTGCCCGGCCCGGGGCCGAGGCCGCCGTGGACAAGGCCCTGCGCCTGGACAGCACGGTGATGCTGGTGGACGACCCGGTCAAGCGGGTGGACAACATGACCATGGCCTGGGGCCTGGAAGCCCGTACGCCGTTTCTCGACTACCGCCTGGTGGAGCTGTCGGCCCGGGTGCCGGCGCGCTTCAAGCTGCCCGACGGCGGCAAGCAGGTACTCAAGGAGGCCGCACGCCTGGTGATTCCCAGTGAGGTCATCGACCGCAAGAAGGGCTACTTCCCGGTGCCGGGACTCAAGCACCTGGAGGGCAAGACCCTGGATTGGGTCCGCGAACTGCTGCTGGACCCGAGCCAGGATCGCGGCCTGTTCAACCCCGCCATGCTCGACCGCCTGCTGACCGACCCCCAGGGCCAACTGACACCGCTGCGCGGCTCCAAGCTGTGGCAGCTGGCCGCATTGAACCTGTGGCTCAGCGAACAAGGAATCTGACCGATGAAAGCTCACGCCACGGCTTACAGCCAACGCCTGCTGCGCGGCCAGGCGCCGTCCTATGAACGCCTGCAGGCACGCTTTGCCGAAGACGGCAG
This sequence comes from Pseudomonas sp. L5B5, assembly GCF_020520285.1. Taxonomy (NCBI): domain Bacteria; kingdom Pseudomonadati; phylum Pseudomonadota; class Gammaproteobacteria; order Pseudomonadales; family Pseudomonadaceae; genus Pseudomonas; species Pseudomonas sp. L5B5. The sequence continues at coordinate 6,102,015 of NZ_CP084742.1, read as the reverse complement.
CGAACCCGGCCGCGAGCCGATCGCCGTGCATTGCGGCTGGGGCCGCTTGCTGATCGGCCATACCTTTCCCGACCCCGCCAGCCTGGCCGAGGAGTTGCTCAACGAGCGCCCTGGCGAGCGCGATATCGCTCTCTATGTGGCGGCCCCGCAACAGGTGCTGGGGCTGGAGCCGGCGCAGTTGTTCCTCGACCCCTCCGACACCCTGCGCCTGTGGTTCAGCGACTACCGCCAGGCGACCCGGGTGTTTCGCGGTTTTCGCATCCGTCGCGCCCAGAGCGAGGCCGACTGGCACGCCATCAACCAGCTGTACCTGGCACGGGGCATGTTGCCCATCGACCCGCAGTTGCTGACCCCGCGCCACCAGGGCGGGCCGGTCTACTGGCTGGCCGAGGACGAAGACAGTGGCGCGGTGATCGGCAGCGTCATGGGCCTCAATCACCACAAGGCCTACCAGGATCCGGAACACGGCAGCAGCCTCTGGTGCCTGGCGGTGGACCCCGACTGCAGCCGGCCGGGCGTCGGCGAGGTACTGGTGCGCCACCTCATCGAACACTTCATGAGCCGCGGCCTGAGCTACCTCGACCTGTCGGTGCTGCATGACAACCGCCAGGCCAAGAACCTCTACGCCAAGCTGGGATTTCGCACCCTCTCGACCTTCGCCATCAAGCGCAAGAACGGCATCAACCAGCCACTGTTTCTTGGCCCCGGGCCCCAGGCGGAATTCAACCCCTACGCCCGGATCATCGTCGAGGAAGCCCATCGCCGGGGCATCGACGTGCAAGTCGATGATGCCGACGCCGGGCTGTTCACCCTCAGCCACGGCGGGCGCCGAGTGCGTTGCCGCGAATCCCTGAGTGACCTGACCAGCGCCATCAGCATGACCCTGTGCCAGGACAAGAGCCTGACCCACAAGGTGCTCAAGGGCGCCGGCCTGAACCTGCCGGCCCAGCGCCTGGCAGGCAATGCCGACGACAACCTGGAGTTTCTCGACGAGCACCAGCGTGTGGTGGTCAAGCCCCTGGACGGTGAACAGGGCCACGGGGTAGCCGTAGACCTGCGCAGTATCGAAGACGTGCAACAGGCCATCGAGCACGCCCGCAAGTTCGACAGCCGGGTGCTGCTTGAAAGTTTCCACGAAGGCCTGGACCTGCGGATTCTGGTCATCGGTTTCGAGGTGGTGGCCGCGGCCATCCGACGCCCCGCCCAGATCATCGGCGATGGCCAGCACTCCATCGGTGCGCTGATCGAGGCCCGCAGCCGCCGACGCCAGGCCGCCACCGGTGGCGAGAGCCGCATACCACTGGACCACGAGACCCAGCGCACCCTGCACGCCGCCGGCTACGACTACAACAGCGTGCTGGAGCCGGGCGAACTGCTGTGCGTGCGGCGTACTGCCAACCTGCACACCGGTGGCACCCTGGAAGACGTTACCGGCATCCTCCATCCGCAGTTGGCCGAGGCGGCCGTACGCGCGGCCCGGGCCCTGGACATCCCCATGGTCGGCCTGGACCTGCTGGTGCCGGCGGCGGACCAGCCAGAGTACGTATTCATCGAGGCCAACGAACGTGCCGGGCTGGCCAACCATGAACCGCAACCGACGGCCGAACGATTCGTCGACCTGCTGTTCCCCCTCAGCCAGCCGACCCCTTGAGTGATCAGGCGCGGCGGCGCCAGCGAGCGCCGCGCCCCTGCTTCGCCCCATCGCTGAGCGCTTTTTGTCAGGAGTATCCATGACTCGCAAGATTGCCGAACCGGACCTCGCCTACCTGCAGAAGGTCCTCCTGGAAATGCTCGCCATTCCCAGTCCCACCGGTTTCACCGATACCATCGTGCGTTATGTCGCCGAGCGCCTGGAGGAGCTGGGCATTCCCTTCGAATTGACCCGGCGCGGCACCATCCGCGCCACCCTCAAGGGCCAGCAGAACAGCCCCGACCGGGCTGTCTCGGCGCACCTGGACACCATCGGCGCCAGCGTGCGCGCGGTGAAGGACAATGGCCGCCTGACCCTGGCTCCAGTGGGCTGCTGGTCCAGCCGTTTTGCCGAGGGCAGCCGAGTCAGCCTGTTCACCGACAACGGCGTGCTGCGCGGCAGCGTGTTGCCACTGATGGCCTCCGGGCATGCCTTCAATACTGCGGTGGACGAGCTGCCCATCAGTTGGGACCACATCGAACTGCGCCTGGATGCCTATTGCACCACGCGGGCCGACTGCGAATCCCTGGGTATTGGCGTGGGCGACTTCGTGGCGTTCGACCCCTTGCCGGAGTTCACCGAAAGCGGCCACATCAGTGCCCGACACCTGGATGACAAGGCCGGGGTCGCGGCTCTTCTGGCAGCGCTCAAGGCCATCGTCGACAGCGGCGAACCCCTGATGATCGACTGCCATCCGCTGTTCACCATCACCGAGGAAACCGGGAGTGGCGCCGCAGCGGCACTGCCCTGGGACGTCAGCGAATTCGTCGGCATCGATATCGCTCCGGTCGCGCCGGGCCAGCACTCCAGCGAGCACGCGGTCAGCGTGGCGATGCAGGATTCCGGCGGCCCCTATGACTATCACCTGTCCCGCCACCTGCTGCGCCTGGCCGGGGAGCACGAGTTGCCGGTGCGCCGTGATTTGTTCCGCTACTACTTCAGCGATGCCCACTCGGCAGTCACTGCCGGCCACGACATCCGCACCGCGCTGCTGGCCTTCGGCTGCGACGCCACCCACGGCTATGAGCGCACCCACATCGACAGCCTGGCCGCGCTGGCTCGCCTGCTGAGCGCCTACATTCTCAGCCCTCCGGTATTTGCAAGCGATGCGAAACCGGCCCAGGGCTCCCTCGACCGCTTCAGTCACCAGCTCGAGCACGACGCGCAGATGGAAAGCGACACCCGGGTGCCTTCGGTGGATAGCCTGGTGGGCAACCGCTCCTGAAGCGCATCGACAGCTTTGTGCCGGCCGTGGCTGGCGGGCGGCTGCCCGGCGCAGTAGCATTCGGGATTGTTTGCCGGAGGCCTCCATGCTGATTCCCCACGACCGACTTGAAGTCGACACCCTGACCCGCCTGATCGAAGACTTCGTCACCCGCGAGGGCACCGACAACGGCGATGAAACCCCGCTGGAAACCCGGGTCCTGCGGGTCCGTCAGGCCCTGGGCAAGGGTCAGGCGGTCATCGTCTTCGATCCTGACAGCGAACAATGCCAGCTGATGCTCAAGCACGACGTGCCCAAGGAGCTGTTCGACTGAACAAGCCGCCGGCCCAGCCCCGGGCCGGTTTTTTCAAGACGCGCTGAACCGTGGGCCGAACAGGATCACGCTCGCGCCGATCACGCACAGCGCCAACCCCAGCCAGTCCGAGCCCAGGGGACGAACCCGCTCCACCACAGCCAGCCAGCCAATCGAAGCAACGATGTAGATGCCACCGTAGGCGGCATAGGCGCGCCCGGCGTAAACCGCCTCGACCTTGGTCAGCAACAGGGCAAACAGGGTCAGGCTGATCAGTGCGGGAATCACCCACAAGGCACTCTTGCCCTGGCGCAACCACATCCAGAAGGCATAGCAACCGAAGATTTCGAACAGCGCGGCGAAAAAGAACCACAGATAGTTGAGCATGCAAGGTCTCGTCAGGATTGCCAGATGCCGGCAACCCTAACGAGGCCTCCGCCGGTGGGCAAGCTCAGCTGGCGTTCTGCCTGGTCTTGGCCCGCATCTTGTCGGCCATCAGGGTCATCTCGTCATACAGCGCCTGCGGGTTCTTCTGCTTCAGGGCCCAGGCTGCGCGACCCTGCTCATGGGGCAGGATCATGAACTGGCCGGCCTGTACCTGCTGGTGGATGTAATCGGCGATCTGGGTGGCATTGATCGGCGAGCTTTCCAGCAACTTGCCCACCTGGGCCTTCATGGCCGGGGTCGGGCCCCGGAAGGAATCCAGCAGGTTGGTCTGGAAGAACGACGGGCAGACCACATGCACGGCGATCTCCTGTTGCGCCAGCTCGACCAGCAGGCTTTCCGAAAGCGCCACCACACCCGCCTTGGCCACGTTGTAGTTACTCATGGCCGGTCCCTGCATCAAGGCGGCCATTGAGGCGATGTTGATGATCCGCCCCTTGCTCTGCTCCAGCAGCGGCAGGAACGCCTTGCAACCCTTGACCACACCCATCAGGTTGATTGCGATCTGCCAGTCCCAATCCTCCAGGGACAACTCGCTGAAGAAGCCGCCGGAGGCGACCCCAGCGTTATTGACGATGATGTCGATACCGCCGAACTTGAGCTCGCAAGCCTGGGCGAATGCGGTCAACTGGCTGTAGTCGCGCACATCGCAGCGCTGCACGAAACCATCGCCACCGGCTTCGCGAACCATCCTCAGGGTTTCCTGCAAGCCCGCCTCGTTGACGTCGGACAAAGCCAGCCGCCAGCCGTCGCGCGCCCAGCGCAAAGCGATTTCACGCCCCAGGCCGGAGCCGGCGCCAGTGATCATCATGCGATTCTGCATAGGAGTTGCCTTGTGGTTCCGGGAAAGATGAGCGCCAGTGTAGCGAAGGCCCCGACGGCCCCCACGCACCATCAGGGTGCTGAATGCCCCAGGCAAACCGGGGCCTCGGTGCGGCTTGCAGGCAAGTCGCCCGGCCTCGTACCCGGAGCCTTGCCTTGCAGTTGGCGACGAAATCGACCGCCAGTCCAAAAGACTGGAAAAACTTGGAGTCATCTTCCAACACACGCAGTCGGAATGATTAAGCGGTTCGGATCAGTGCATGCGAACCGGTGGCGTCATCTCGATCATCCAACAAGGAAAAACGACATGGGCACAATCCTGATCATTATTCTGATTCTCCTGCTGATCGGCGGTCTCCCGGTATTCCCGCACTCCAGAAGCTGGGGTTACGGTCCGTCCGGCATCATCGGCGTGGTGTTGGTGGTCTTGCTGGTCCTGCTCTTGCTGGGTCGGATCTAGTCGCCAGGGCCTTGTAGCAGGCAAAAAAAGAGGCCCGATGGGCCTCTTCTTCTGCTGCACGCACTATCAATCCGGCGTGCCGTGCTCCACACCTGCGGTGTTGTCCAGCAGGCTCTTGGTCGCGGTCTGCAGGAAGGCTTCGAGCTTGTGCTTCAACTCGGCGGTACGCGGTGCGTCCGGCACGACTTCAGCGCGTGGATTGGCCCCCAGTTCGTACTGGTAGATCCGCGGCGCCATTTCCTTCTCCTTGGGCAATACCAGGATCTGGTCGGCGGTGATGATGGCCGTGGTCTGCTCGCTGCCCGAGGGCTTGATCACACCGAAACCGGTGTCGCCTGCCGGCAGGTTGAGCAGGTCACGTCCCCAGCACTGGTGACGCACTTCGCCACCCAGGCGCCCCATGATGGTCGGCACGATGTCGACCTGGGTACCCACGGTGTGGTTGCGCTGGCCGAACTTCTCCTGGATGCCCGGTGCAATCATCAGCATCGGCACGTTGAAGCGGCCCAGGTCCATTTCGGTGATCTGGCGCTCGTTGCCGAACCCGTGGTCACCCACGATTACGAACAGGGTCTGCTTGAAGTACGGCTCCTTGCGCGCCTTCTCGAAGAACTGGCCCAGGGCCCAGTCGGAATAGCGCATGGCAGTCAGGTGTTCGTTCAGGCTGCCGCGGTCGGTCACCTTCTCCACCGGCAACGGCGTCGGCAAGGCGTACGGCGTGTGGTTGGACAGGGTCTGCAGCAAGGCATAGAACGGCTTGCCGTTTTCCCGCGCCTTCAGCTCCTGCAAGCCACGCTCGAACATGTCCTGGTCGGACACGCCCCAAGTCGGATCGGAAAACACCGGGTCGACGAAATCGTTACGGCCAACGAAGTTGGTCATGCCCTGGTTGCTGAAGAAACCCGACTGGTTGTCCCAGGCGAAATCGCCGTTGTAGACATACACATCGTCATACTTGCGGGCGCTGAGCACCTGCGGCAGACCGGACAGTTTGTGGCTGCCTTCCGGCGTCTGCATCAGGTACTCGAAACCCGGCAGGTTGGGGAAGCAGGCCATGGTCGCGAACATGCCCTGGTGGGTATGGGTGCCATTGGAGAAGAAGCGGTCGAACAGCAAGCCTTCCTTGGACAGCTGGTCCAGGTACGGCGTGATGTTGCCCGGGCCGCCCAGGGCGCCCACCGAGTGACCGGCCATGCTTTCCATGAGGATCACGACCACGTTCTTGATCGGCAGGGTCTTGTCGGCCGGCGGCATGTAGTCGCGGCGCACGGCAGCGATATCGGCGTCCACCAGCTTGTCGTCCGGCATCACCAGCAAATCACGCACCACCTGCTGTGCTTCGGGCTGCGGCAGGGTGGCTTTCCAGATGTTGCCGCGATCCTCGCCCATCCGGCTCTTGGCGGCCTCGATCAGTGACAGGGTGCCATTGAGGCCCAGTTGGTTGGCGAAGTTCGAGTCGGTGGTATAGACATCACCCCAACGCATCGGCGGGCCCTGGCGCAGGGTGCCACGGATGGCCACGACGCAGATCACCAGGCAGACCACGAAGACCGCCAGGCGGGCATACCAGGGAGCGATCGGACGCACTCCGACGTTGCCGCCGGTAAAGGGGCCACGGGGACGGGTGGCCCGATCCGCGCCCTTGAACGCCAGGCTCAGGAGCCAGGTGCCCACGATCCAGGCCAGGATGTAGCGCACTACCGGGAAGCCGTACCAGAGCATGCTCATCACGGTCTTCGGGTCTTCCTTGACGTACTGGAAAACCAGTCCGTTGAGGCGCTGGTGGAATTCGCGGTAGAAGTCCATCTCCATCAGGCCCAGGAACAGCGCGATGCTGGAGGTCAGCGTCAGCCAGAAGCGCAGCAGCCCGCGTGCGGCCATGGCCCGGACACTGAACAGCGCCAGCACCAGCGGCACGCTGATGTAGGTCACCAGCCGCAGGTCGAAACGCAGGCCATTGGCAAACGCCTCGAGGAAGGTCGAGGCCGGCGTATCGAGGATCATCTCGCGGTTGTAGACCAGCAGCGCAACGCGCAACAGGGTGAACATCACCATCATGACCAGCACACAGAGGAGCGTGTAGGCCAGATGGGATTTGACGGTCGGTTGCAGCAGGCGATTCGAGGATCGCTGCTGGCTCAGGGCATCCGAGTTTGCCATGTCGTTTTGGGACCCATTGGAAGTTTAAGTTGCAAGGATGAAGCGGCGTTCAGCCCTCTTGTTGCCGCCAGGGCGACGGGGAATACGCAGTGCGCAGATGTTGCACGATCACTGGAGGCATTGCCATTGATTAGTAGGCGGTGTCGCCAACACCTTGCCAGGGCTCTGGCACAAGAGATTGCAGGGAAAAACACCGAAAAAAAGCGCCGGCGAATTGTCTTAGAGCGATTGTGAAAATTTCGTTCAACGCATGTTTAGTCACAAAAAAAGAGCCTACAGACTAATGCCAGTCAGTTAAGCGAGGTGATCACCTGTAGGAGCAGCCGGTCGACGCTCGATTGCTCGCGATGGTCGTTAGCGGTAGCGCGCATTCACTGGATAAACGCAGCGCTCTGAAACCCATCGCGGGCAAGCCTCGCTCCTACAATTTCCTCAACTGTTCGGCATTAGGCCTGTTGGCCCTTTTTTGGTGAGCATCCTGCCGGGTCGGCTCAGAGGCGGACATTCCCCCGGGGACCGGCAATGGCCCAGATGATCAACCCGAGCACTGGCAGCAGGATGATCAGCAGCACCCAGAGAATCTTCATGCCAGTCTCGGCGCCGCTCTTGAGGACGTTGATGATGGCCCAGATATCCAGGGCCAGGATGATCAGGCCAACCAGGCCATTGAAGGTGGAACCCATGATGTCGCTCCCGAATGATGATGTGCCTTCTCTAGGATAGCCGGGCGCCACCAGGGTTCCGCTGCACCGTCATGGCCGTGGCGCTTCAGACGTGCACGGCAATCTTCAGCGCTTCCAGGGCCGGAGCCGCGGCGATGCCCACTTCGGCACACAACTCCAGCACCCGCGGTACATCGTCACCGTAGACCAGCACCATCTGCAGCTCATCGTCCAGCAGCTGGCTGAAGTTCACCAGCACATAACCGCCGTTCTCCGGGCTCATGCTGCCCATCTGGATCTGAATCCGGTTCAGGGCAGTCAAGGCTTCGGTCTTGGCCAGTTGCTTGGGCTTGATGTTGAACGGCACGTCCTGGCCAAAGGACCCGATGATCTGGGTGAGCAATTCAACGTAGGTGTCGGCCTGGAACAGCACGGTATCGGGCAGGCTGCCGACCACCACCCATTCACCCAGGGGGATGGGGAAGCTGTCGTCGTAGTTGACATCGGGGTTGGCGGCCAGGAAAGCCTCGGGATCGGCGTAGGCCTGGGTCGCTTCGTCGGCGATCCGCTGGATCTCGGCATCGCCCATGCAGCCCGAGCTGATTTTAGTGATGAGTTCGATTAGGGCGGTTTTCATGGGCGCATCCTGGAGGCAAGGAAATTTCGAGGGCGCGAAGGATAGCCTAAAGTCCGTGGCTGGTCCCGTCGCAGCGACGAGGGCCTGATGCCCTCGTCCTGCGCGCCTCAGACCAGGAGTTTTTCCAGTTGCGCAGTGGTGTCCACCGCGCCCATGGTCCTGGCCGCCTCCAGGGCGCTGACGCCGTTGGCGTCGCGAGCCTTGGGGTCGGCCCCCTGGCTGATCAGGTAGGTGACGATCTCGGTCCGGTTGAACATGGCGGCCATCATCAGCGCAGTGCGCCCGTCGAAAGAGGCGCCCTCGACTTGCGCGCCGCCCTCCACCAGCGCCTTGACCACGGCCAGGTCGCCCTTGAACGCGGCCCCGGCAATCGGGCTCTGGCCATTGTCGTTGCGAATCTCGGGGTCGGCCTTGTGCTTGAGCAGCACCTGTACAGCCTCCACGTGCCCGTAGTAGGCAGCCAGCATCAGCAAGGTATCGCCCTTGTGGCTGCGCAAATTGATCGGCAGGCCACCGTCGGCCAGCCTGTCGAGCATCTGGGCATCACCCTGGCGGGCCACGTTGAACACCTGCTCGACAAACTGGGCGGCCTCGTCTTCTGTCATCTGGCGGCTTTTGTCGGTCATCGGAAACTCCAGGTTCGGCAAATCGGAAAGCCGCTAGTTTCCCCAAGCCGGCCATCCGCTGTCACCCCCTTTTTCCCAAGGGCCACCATAGTCAGAATCAATAACGCAGGTGCCCGCCCTGGATGTCCGCCAGGATCTGCGGGGTCAACCGTACATAGGTATCCGAACCTGGCAGCCAGGCATAGATCGGGTCGTCCCCGGTCAGCGCCAGGTCGAACGCCTGTTCCTTGAGGCGACTCTTCTGGTACTTGAAGGTGCCGGTAGTGTCCATCTTCACTTTGATCCGCAAGAACAGCGGCACCGCATAGGCCGGCAACTGCTGCCGGGCGAACTGCAACAAGGTACTGAAATCCAGGGTCGCCAGGGATTCTGCCGGCGTGATCGCCACCATCCCCGCACGGCCGTTGGTGTTGTGGACCTCGACCCCATAGGCCACCACTTCGGCGACCTGCGGGTGACCCAGGAGAATGTTCTCCACCTCGGTGGTGGAAACGTTTTCGCCCTTCCACCGGAAGGTATCACCCAGCCGATCGACGAATTGCGCATGGCCAAAGCCGATGTCACGCAACAGGTCGCCGGTATTGAAATAGCTGTCGCCCTTCTCGAACACATCCCTGAGGATCACCTTGAGATTCTTCTGCGGATCGGTGTAGCCGTCCAGGGGCGCCTTGTCGTCGATCTTCGCCAGCAACAGGCCCTGCCCACCCTTGGCGACCTTCTGCATGAACCCCTGGCTGTTGCGCAACGGGGCGCCGGTGTCATGGGCGTACTCCACCAGCGCCCAGGGAATCAGGGAGAACCCCACGGTATTGTCGAAGTTGAGAATGTTGCTGAACCCGATATTGCCGTCGCTGGCGGCATACAGCTCACAGATGTGACCGACGCCGAAGCGCTGCTTGAACTCGCTCCAGACACCCGGGCGCAGGCCGTTGCCGATCATCTTGAAGACCTTGTGGTCGCGGTCGCTTGGCGAGCCGGGCTGGTCGATCAGGTAGCGGCACAACTCGCCGACATACCCGATGGTGGTCGCCTTGAAACGGCGAGCGTCACCCCAGAACTGGCTGGCGCTGAACTTGCGGCGAATGGCGAAACCCGAGGCACCGGTGATGGCCGAGCCCCAGCACACGCACAGGCCGGTGGCGTGATACAGCGGCAAGGTGCAATACAGCACGTCTTCAGGCTGCATATCCAGGGCAATGGTGCCGAAACCCGCACTGGTGCGCATCCAGCGCCCGTGCTTGAAGATGCCCGCCTTGGGCAGGCCGGTGGTGCCGGAGGTGTAGATATAGAAACAGGGATCATCGAGGAAGATGCGCTGGGTCTGGGGCAGGTTGTCCCCAGGGTAGCCGGCGCTCTCGGCCATCAGGTTGACCAGGCCCTCGGGGCTCGGACCGGGCTCGGCCAGGGTGTCCTGATCGGCCACATACCAGGTGCGCTGTGGCTCGATGCCAACCTGGTCGCGTACCGCCGAATAGGCCGCCAGCAACTCGGCACCGACCATGATCGCCACCGGCTTGACCAGATTGAGGCTGTGCACCAGCACGCTCTGGGTCTGCGCGGTGTTGACCATTGCGCAGATCCCGCCGAGCTTGGCCACCGCCAGCACCGTGACCAGCAACTCCGGACGGTTCTCGATGAAGATTGCCAGCACATCGCCCTTGCCGATGCCCTGCCCCTGCAAGTAGGCGGCGATCCGGTTGGCCCACTGGTTGACCTGGGAATAACTCAACACCCGGTCACCGTACAGCACGGCCGGCCCCTGGGGGTTGCGCCGGGTCGCCTGCTCGAAGCTCCAGCCCAGGCCACAGGGCTGGTCCGCCTTCTCGATGTTCCCAGCCTTGATACCTCGCACCACCCGCGGCAGTGCCCTGGCAATGGACGGCACCTTACGCAGCATCATGCCCCAGGTGATCATGTCGCTATTGTGTTTGTTCATGGTTGCTCCAGGTCGACGACAGAGGTCTGCGCCCTGGCTGGCTCGCCGGGCGCCCGCAACGGTTGACGCAAAGGATTCAGCCGGGGGTGTCGAGTTGGCATCCCACACGCCAAAGGCAGAGGTCGCGGACAGCACTGGAGGGGAGCAGGAGGCGGGGCGTGCACAAGGCTGCAGGCAGCCCTGGCGAGAGTGCGCAGAGGTCGTTCATGGAGGGCGTCCTATATTCTTATTATCCGTCGGGCAGGATCATCAGGATCACGCCGCAACACATTCCATGTCGCTGAAACCCCTTCTGCCGCACCGGTGCAAGGCGCGTGCTGCAGGGGTAACGGACTGAAAAATACGTCAGCCGTCTCGAGCCTGTACACGAGGTTTTTGCAAACTTTTGTATCTCCGCCAGCACGGTTTTGCCCCGATGTTCCACCTGGCAACGAGTAGTGAATTTCCTTGCAGGCACGGTGGTCACAATGAGCAGGCCTGCCCTGCGCCCTGGGCGGGCATAACCTGCAAAATGCAGGATGCACGATGGCCGTTCATGCAATTTGCACGAGGCGAATTTCTGAATGAATTTTTAACTTATTGATTTATAAGAATTTTTTAAAAAAACAATACTGGCACAATCGCTGCACCTATCACTCCACGCTTGCCCTTCAAGAACTCACGGAGCTGATAGACATGAGCCTGATCCAAGAAAAATTTTCCTCCCTGTTCTCCAACTTCGAAGTGACAACCCTGGCGCGTCCCGATGGCGGCATCCTGCTGACCCTGCGCAACAGCGATGGCAAGGAATTCAAGCGTTCGATTTCCTACGCCCAATTGCATGCCGCCGATCAGCTGTCCTGGGTCATCAGTGCCATTCGCCGTGACCTGGCCGAGCAAGCCAGCGAACTGCCACAGATTTCGCTGCTGCAAAGCCAGAACCGCTTTGCCCTGCCGACTTACCATTCCCTGTAAGCCCGCCACATCCAATCGCCCGGGCCGGCCCCACCTTGTGTGGCGCCGGCCCGAGTACGTCTGGGGCTATCTGGTTTTCAGTCTTCGAGGCGGGGGAAACGGCTGGCGATATCGTCGCCGGTGACCTTGCCGGCAGGGGTCGTGCCTGTGCCGAACAAGCGAATGGCTACCAGGTTTGGCTGCTCGCCCAGGTCGAACCAGTGGGCGGTGCCAGCCGGCAACGACACCAGCTCATGTCTTTCGCATACCAGGCCATACACATAGTCATCGATGTGCAGGCAGAGCAAGCCGCGCCCCGCCAGCAGCAACAACGCGGCATCGCCCTCCAGGCGCTGTTCTTCAGGCAGGACGCTGTTGATGTCGGCATAACCGCCCTTGCGGCTGAGCACCTCTAGCGCAGCATGGCCGCGCTCGCTCATCAAGGGATCGAGCTGGGCCTGGCAGGCGGCCAGGACCTCTTGTTCATCAGCACCGGGCTCGACACGGGTCGCGTGAGGCCAGCGCTCGAACCCTATGCCCTGCTCGGCCAGGGTCGCGGCAATATCCTCGAAATGGGTCAGAACCTTGTTCGGCAGGTCCGGGCTGGAGACGTGGTAGACGGACAGGCTGCTCATAGTGGTGACTCCTAGGATTTGAGTGGCACGCTCGGGGCTGCAACAGGCAGCCCCGACGCGATACAACGCCGGACGATGGCTCTTTCGCCGAAGGCACCTTCACGGCTTGAATGGCTTGCAACAGGCTGCGTGGGCACCCTGGAGCCTGGACTACAGCAAGGGCTCAGGCTCCTTGCTCTTGCATGCGAGTGGCAATGATAACGGCTGCGGCCAGGGCGGCGACGCTGGCAATACTAAAGGTCAATGTGGCCCCCAGGGCATTCCAGCTGTATCCGGAATACAAGGCGCCCAGGGCACCACCGGTTCCGGCCAGGGCGGCATACAACGCTTGGCCCTGGCCTTGCTGGCGAGCACCGAAGCTGCGCTGCACGAAATGAATGGCCGCCGCGTGGAAGCTGCCGAAGGTCGCGGCGTGCAGTACCTGGGCCAGCAGCAGTACCCAGAGGAACTCCGCCAGGCTGCCCAGCAGCAGCCAGCGCAGTGCCGCCAGCAGGAAACTGGCCAGCAGCACCCGGCGTACGGAAAACCGCGCCAGGATCCGGCTCATGGCCAGGAACATCAGCACCTCGGCCACCACCCCCAGCGCCCAGAGCATGCCGATCAGGCCGCGACTGTAGCCCAGTCGTTCAAGGTGCAGGGTCAGGAAGGTGTAGTAGGGGCCGTGACTGAGTTGCATCAGCGCCACGCACAGGTAGAAAGCCAGCACCCCCGGCGCCCGCAACTGCCTGACAAACCCCTCCCCTGCCAGGCGCTGCCCCTGGGCCAGCGGCTGGGCATTGGGTACCCACAGGCTGCTGACCACGATGCCGCCCATGATCACCACCAGGGTCACGGGATAGATGTCCAGGCTCAGCCACTCGAACAAGCGCCCCAGGGCCACGACCGTGAGAATGAAGCCGATCGAGCCCCAGAGACGGATCTGGCTATAGCGCGAAGCCTGCCCCTGCAGGTGGGCCAGGGTGATGACCTCGAACTGTGGCAGCACGGCATGCCAGAAGAAGGCGTGCAGGGCCATGACCATCGCCAGCCAGGCATAACTCTTGTCGATGAAGATCAGGGAAAAGCACACCAGGGTGCAGACCGCGCCAAACCGCACGATGGCCAGGCGCCGGCCGGTGTAGTCGCCAAGCCAGCCCCAGAGGTTGGGCGCCACGCAACGCATGAGCATGGGAATGGCTACCAGTTCGCCGATCCGCGCACTGGAAAACCCCAGGTGATCGAAGTACAGCGCCAGGAACGGAGCGGTCGATCCCAGCAGCGCGAAATAGAACAGGTAGAAACTGGAAAGCCGCCAGTACGGCAATGCCGCCACGGCCATCAGGCCGTGACGACTGGCAGGCTAGCCATTACAGCTGGCCCAGTACCGGCGTGCCGACACGCACGTCGGCGTTCTGGCCGCGGTGGCGCAGCAGGTGGTCCATCAGCACGATGGCCATCATCGCCTCGGCGATCGGCGTGGCGCGAATGCCCACGCACGGGTCGTGACGACCCTTGGTGATCACGTCCACCGGGTTGCCATCGACATCGATGGAGCGGCCCGGGGTGGTGATGCTGGAAGTCGGCTTGAGGGCCAGGTGGGCAACGATCGGCTGGCCCGAGGAGATACCGCCGAGGATGCCGCCGGCGTTGTTGCTGAGGAAACCTTCCGGCGTCAGCTCGTCCCGGTGTTCCGTGCCACGCTGGGACACCGAGGCGAAACCGGCTCCGATTTCCACGCCCTTGACCGCATTGATGCTCATTAGCGCGTGGGCCAGCTCGGCGTCGAGGCGATCGAAGATCGGCTCGCCCAGGCCCGGCATCACACCTTCGGCAACCACCGTGATCTTCGCGCCCACGGAATCCTGGTCACGACGCAACTGGTCCATATAGGCCTCAAGCTCCGGCACCTTGTCCGGATCGGGGCTGAAGAAGGCGTTGTCCTGCACCGAGTCCCAGCTCTTGAACGGGATTTCGATCGGGCCCAGCTGGCTCATGTAACCCCGCACCACGATGCCCTGGCTGGCCAGGTATTTCTTGGCGATGGCCCCGGCCGCCACGCGCATGGCGGTTTCCCGCGCCGAGCTGCGGCCGCCGCCGCGGTAGTCGCGCAGGCCGTACTTGTGGTGGTAGGTGTAGTCGGCATGGGCCGGGCGGAACAGGTCCTTGATGGCCGAGTAGTCCTTGGACTTCTGGTCGGTGTTGCGGATCAGCAGGCCGATGGAGCAACCGGTGGTCCTGCCCTCGAAGACCCCGGAGAGGATCTCGACCTCATCGGGCTCCTGGCGCTGGGTGGTATGGCGACTGGTGCCGGGCTTGCGCCGGTCCAGGTCATGCTGCAAGTCCTGCAGGGACAGCTCCAGGCCCGGCGGGCAGCCGTCGACAATGGCGACCAATGCCGGGCCATGGCTTTCGCCGGCGGTGGTGACAGTGAACAGCTTGCCGTAGGTATTGCCGGACATGCGGGGCGCTCCGTGAAATCAGCGGGAATGACTCAATCTGGACCAGGGCCTGTTACGGTTTGTCGATCATCCATCGACCCACGGCAATAGCACCCGGCAGCCCGGCAGTATACGCAGGCTACCCGACTAGTTCATCCTCGAACCTTCTGCCCCGACCCGAGTCCAACGGGCACCTTACCCATGATGGCGTGATGATGCTGCGAGTCCTTCTGCTGAGTCTTTTCCTCTTCACCGGCCTGGCCCAGGCCACTGTCCTGCAACGCCCCATCAGTGTGGATACCGGCCATGGCGAACTGTTCGGGTCGCTGCTGCTGCCCAAGTCCGAACGACCGGTACCGGTGGTCCTGATCATCTCCGGTTCCGGTCCCACCGATCGCGACGGCAACAACCCCGACGGCGGGCGCAACGATAGTCTCAAGCGCCTGGCCTGGGTGCTGGCCCGACACAACATCGCCAGCGTGCGCTACGACAAGCGCGGAGTGGCCGCCAGCCTGGCCGCCACCCCGGATGAACGCGACCTGACCCTCGATGCCTACGTGGCCGACGCCGTGGCCTGGGGCAACAAGCTCAAGGCCGATCCACGCCTGGGCAGCCTGGTCGTGCTGGGGCACAGCGAAGGGGCTCTGATCGCCAGCCTGGCCGCCCCGCAAGTGGATGCCGCCGGGGTGATCTCCATCGCCGGCACGGCCCGCCCAGTGGACCAGGTCCTGCGCCAGCAGTTGAGCTATCGGTTGCCACCGGCCTTGATGATGCGAGCCAACGAGTTGCTGGACAGTCTCAAGGCCGGCAAGGTCGATGCCGACGTGCCTCCTGCACTGCAGGTGATCTTCCGCCCCAGTGTGCAGCCCTACTTGATCACCCTGTTTCGCGATGATCCGGCCGCCGCCTTCGCCCGCCTGAAGATGCCCGCCTTGATCGTGCAGGGCAGCAACGACATCCAGGTCAGCGTCGACGACGCCAAAGTGCTCAAGGCCGCCAAGCCAGATGCACAACTGACCCTGATCGAAGGCATGAACCATGTGATGCGCATCGTACCCAACGACCTGCAGCGTCAACTGGCCTCCTACAAGGACCCGCAACTACCCCTGGCAGCCCAACTGGGCAGCGCCATTACCCGTTTTATTGACGGACTTCACACCCGTTAGCTTGCTTTACCCTCCAGTCCTGGAGAAAACGGCCGATAAGCCTTTGCCGGCCGTTCGATTGCTGTCGGCGCACAGCGATTGGACAGGACTTGCCGTTATGACTGATACCCAGAATTCACCCGCCGCCGAGCCGGAAACCGTCGCCCCGGAGCCGGCACTAAGGCCCTGGGCGGACGTCCAGGTCGAACACCGCAAGATGCTGCGCCTGGCGCCCCTGCAAACCGATCGTGCTACCGGCACCCGTCCCCTGCGCTTCATCGAGTTCGGTTATGCCGAGCGCAGCAACAAGCAGTGCAGCCTGCTGCGCCTGAACGTCAGCCTGCCAGGGCAACGGGTGCGCAAGGAACAGAACCACCTGGATGTGTGGGTCGAACACGATACCCGCCGGGTGGTCTTCGAGCCGGAAGGTGGCCTGCAGATCGAGCCCCTGAACCGCGGGATCGGTCGCTTCCTGATGGCCCAGGCCGCGCAGTGGGCACAGAAGAAGTGGCCGCACTACCGGGTAGAGGGTTTCGACCTGGCCAACAAGGATGCCCTGAACGAAGACACGCGCCTGCGCCGCGATCATGTGCTGCGCATGCAGGGCTTCGACGTGGCGTATGCCGACGCCCAGCACCTCAAGGGTAGCGTCAAGGAAGTCCAGGTCGGGGAACTGCTGAGCCAGTGGAACACCGAGAAACTGCAGTTCGTGGAAATACTCGAAGCCGCACAGATGCTCCAGCAGGCCGAACAGAACCTGGAAGAATTGGAAGGCAAGCTGCGCAAGCAGGACGAGAAAGTCACCAAGTACAAGCGTGAGGATGCCGGCTTGCGGTTCACCATCACCTGCCTGGTGGCCTTTGCTGTGTTCCAGGCCGGCTTGCTGATCTGGATCGCGACCCACCGCTGAGTCGCAACCCCCTGCCAACAAGGCCCGCATTGCACGGGCCGGCAAATCCCGTCAGAGACGAGAAGCGAACAGCGCCTGGTGCTGGCGGCACTGCTCGGCCGTCAGCATGAAGACTCCATGGCCTCCGCGCTCGAAATCCAGCCAGGCGAAATCGACTTCCGGGTAGAGCGCCTCGACGTGCACCTGGCTGTTGCCAACCTCGATGATCATCAGGCCCTTCTCGGTCAGATGGTCGGCTGCCTCGGCCAGCATCCGCCGCACCAGGTTCAAGCCATCATCGCCACAGGCCAGGCCCAGCTCGGGTTCGTGCTGGTATTCCTGCGGCATGTCGGCAAAGTCCTCGGCATCGACATAGGGCGGGTTGGAGACGATCAGGTCGAAGCGCTGGCCCGGCAGGCCTTCGAAACCATCACCCTGCACAGTGAACACCCGCTCCTCGACACCATGGCGCTCGATGTTCTGGTTGGCCACTTCCAGGGCCTCGAAGGACAGGTCCCCCAGCACCACCTCGGCATCGCGGAATTCGTAGGCACAGGCGATACCGATGCAACCGGAACCAGTGCACAGGTCGAGGATGCGCGCCGGCTCATTGGCCAGCCAGGGCTCGAAGCGCTTCTCGATCAGCTCGCCAATGGGCGAGCGCGGAATCAGCACGCGTTCGTCGACGATGAACGGCAGGCCACAGAACCAGGCCTCGCCCAACAGGTAGGCCGCTGGCACGCGGTCATCGATCCGACGCTTGAGCAAGTGCTGCAGGTGGACCAGCTCGTTGTCCTCCAACGCGCAGTCCAGGTAGCTATCGGCAATTTCCCAGGGCAGGTGCAGGGCACCGAGCACCAATTGGCGCGCCTCGTCCCAGGCATTGTCGGTGCCATGGCCGAAGAATAGATTCTCCCCATGAAAGCGGCTGACGGCCCAGCGGATATGGTCACGCAAGGTGCGAAGACGGGAAGTGATCACGGAACAGACTCCTGACAAAACGACCGGCGATTCTAACAGCCAAAGTCGTCGCCGACTAAGCGTGAAAACCATCACGGCATCATCGATCGATGGCTGCCTTGCCCTTCCCGGGGGCTCTCGATGATGGCTCTTGACATGGCTGCAGGCCAGCAACGGCGCCCCTTACGTTAGTAGCGATTCACAGAACCGCTCCGCCAGAGGACAATGTCGCAAACGCCCCACTCACAGGAGCCCCAGAATGTCCGTTCCAAAGACGATGTTTCAACTCAGCGGTCGTGGTTATGCGGCGGCCAATTTGAGCCACGCGACCCTTGTGATCATCGACGCCCAGAAAGAGTACCTCAGCGGCCCGCTGGCCCTGTCCGGCATGGATGCGGCAGTGGCCAACATCCGCCAACTGCTGGCCGCTGCCCGGGCCGCCGGCCGGCCCATCGTGCATGTACGCCACCTCGGCACCGTGGGCGGCCTGTTCGACCCCCAGGGCGAACGCGGCGAATTCATCCCCGGTCTCGAACCCCAGGGTGACGAGACCATCATCGGCAAGTTGCTGCCCAGTGCCTTCCACGGCACCGAACTGGAAAAACGCCTGCAGGACCTCGGTTCGCTGGACCTGATCGTGGCGGGCTTCATGAGCCACTCCAGCGTCAGCACTACCGTTCGCGCAGCAAAGAACCTGGGCTTTCGCTGCACCCTGGTGGAGGATGCCTGCGCCACCCGCGACCTGCCCTACAAGGGCGGCATCCTCAGCGCCGAGCACGTGCAGCAGACCGAGATGGCGATCATGGCCGACAATTTCGCCACCCTCGCCCTGACCGCCAGCCTGATCTGATCGCCCCTGGTGAGCGGCTGCAGGCCGCTCATCCAAGAACGCCACGCATTTGACGCCATGCATTTGCAGTAATTACCCGAGCCTCAGGAACCACCCGATCAACTTCCGGTCGAAGGGCCGATACCCACTGAGGAAGGTCGGAATGAAGATATCCGATGGTTTTGACGCACGCCGGTTGCGCCCCAAGAGTCCGCGCAACTGGCGCTTGCGCTTGGGAGCAGCATTCTCCGCGTTGCTGGCGACCTGCGGCGTGCTGCTGGCCATGGCCGGTGTCGCCAGCCTGCTGGGACGCGCACCCGCGCTGGGTGAACTCAATGCCCAGCCGCTGGGCTCGTCGGTGGTTCTGCTGATCGGCCTGGTACTGCTGTATGCCGGGGTACGCCTGTGGCGTCGCTGCCGGCGCCGCATGCGCCAGCCACTGGCGCTGAGCTTGTCTGCGCACCTGATGAAAAAACACGACTGACCCTGCCCGAGGCGCAATTTGCGCGCCTTAAGGCGCGCCGAGTTGGGTAAACTGGCCGCCCTTCGCGGAGGCTGATATGCAAGACGACGATTTTTCCCTGTTCAAGAACGAGATGCGCGGCATCAAGCCGATCAAGCATGATCGTGCCGAAACAGGCAAACCCAAGACCGACCGGGCACAGATCGCCAAGCTGCGCCAGGCTGCCACCGTCCGTAGCGAAACCACCACGGTGGATGGGCTGTCCGACCAGTTCGTCATCGACGTGGGCCCTGAAGATGAGCTGATGTGGGCCCGCGACGGGGTTCAGGACAGCCAGATGCGCAAGCTGAAGATTGGTCAGATCCCCTTTGAAGGCAGTCTCGACCTGCACGGCATGACCGTGGAGAAAGCCCGAGAGACCCTCTGGGCCTTTCTTGCCGAGGCCACGCGGTTCGAAATCCGCTGCGTGCGGATCACCCATGGCAAGGCCGTGCGCCTGGACGGCAAGCGCCCGATGATCAAGAGCCACGTCAACACCTGGCTGCGCCAGCATTCACAAGTGCTGGGCTTCGCGTCCTGCCAGGCCAAACATGGTGGCACCGGAGCGCTGTATGTGATGCTCAAGCGCACCATGATGGAAGGCCGCGACGAATAAAGCGGCTGCGCCAAGCTTGCAGCGCCGTGCCGGCCACCGTACCCTTGCCCTTTGCGTAAAATCCCACAGGTAGTTTCATGTCCCTGGAACAGAATTACACCGCGATCCTCGGCCAACTGGGCGAGGACGTCTCCCGCGAGGGCCTGCTCGACACGCCCAAGCGCGCCGCCAAAGCCATGCAGTACCTTTGCCGCGGTTATGCACAAACCCTGGAAGAGGTCACCAACGGTGCCTTGTTCAGCTCCGACAACAGCGAAATGGTGCTGGTCAAGGACATCGAGCTCTACTCGCTGTGCGAACACCACCTGCTGCCCTTCATCGGCAAGGCTCATGTGGCCTACATTCCCAGCGGCAAGGTCCTGGGACTGTCGAAGGTCGCGCGGATCGTCGACATGTACGCCCGGCGCCTGCAGATCCAGGAAAACCTCAGCCGGCAGATCGCCGACGCCGTCCAGCAAGTGACGGGCGCCCTGGGCGTTGCGGTGGTGATCGAGGCCAAGCACATGTGCATGATGATGCGCGGCGTGGAGAAGCAGAACTCGTCGATGATCACTTCGGTGATGCTCGGTGAATTCCGCGAGAATGCCGCGACCCGCAGCGAGTTCCTCAGCCTGATCAAGTGACAGGCGAGGCATGAAAGAACCGGCGTTGATCGCCGGTTTTTTTTGCCCGGTGAAAATCAGGTAAGCTGCCGGCCCTTCATCCATGGGCAAGAGGCAAAACCGTGATCGTCAAAGCACTGCGAGTCGGCCTGGGCCAACTCATCATTTTCATCGACTTCATCACCCGTCCGCGCAAGCAACAGCGTAGCGCCGCCGCCCAGTCCCAGGTCGAACAGGCCGCCAAGGGCCTGACCCTGTACCAGTTCCATGCCTGCCCCTTCTGCGTGAAGACTCGCCGCACCCTGCATCGCCTGAACGTGCCAGTGGCACTGCGCGATGCCAAGAACAGCCCGCAGGACCGTCAGGCCCTGCTGGAACAGGGCGGCAAGATCAAGGTGCCGTGCCTGCGCATCGAAGAGAACGGACAGACCACCTGGATGTACGAGTCCAAGGTCATCATCGATTACCTGAACCAGCGTTTTTCCGCCGCCTGAACAACCCGGCAAGGTGCCGGGCCCCTGCTCAATCGAACATCGCGACATGCAGCGGGTGGCTTGCCACCCGCTGCATCCAGGCCTGGATCCCGGGGTAGCCTGCCAGGTCGAAACCGCCCTCGTGAGCCACATGGGTATAGGCGTACAACGCGATATCGGCGATGGAATAGTGCTCGCCCACCAGGTATGGCGTGCGACTCAGCTGCTTCTCCATCACATCCAGCGCCTTGTGCCCACGCTTGTGCAGCTTCAGGTATTCCTCCTTGCGCTCCTCGGGCAGCCCCTCGTACAGCTTTATGAACCGCGCCACGGCGATATAGGGCTCGTGGCTGTACTGCTCGAAGAACTGCCACTGCAGGACCTGGGTGCGCAGCCGCGGCTCACTGGGCAGGAACTCGCTGCCATCGGCGAGGAAGTTGAGAATCGCATTGGACTCCCACAGGCAAGTGCCATCCTCGAGCTCCAGGACCGGAATCTTGCCGTTGGGATTCTTTGCCAGGAATGCCTCCGTCTGGGTATCGCCCCCCAGGATATCCACCGCCTGCCATTCATAAGGCAGCCCCAGCAGATTGAGCATCAGCTTGATCTTGTAGCAGTTGCCCGAACGGTAATCGCCGTAAACCTTGTACATGGCCCTCCCCTTAGGCTGCCTGTGCAGCCTGTGCTTGACGTATCACGGTGGCCAGCCGCTTGAGGCCTTCGTCCAGCCGAGCTGGATCGATATGGCTGAAATTCAACCGCAGATGCCCGTGATTGTGCTCCGGATCGGCAAAGAACGGTTCACCGGGCATGAATGTGACATCGCGCTCCAGCGCCGACTTGAGCAAGGTGCGGGTGTCCAGGGGCTGTTTCAAGCTCAGCCAGAAAAACAATCCGCCCTCGGGCAGCTCTACCAGTGCGCCAGATCGGCGAAATGGGTGTGCAAGGCCGCCTGGAAAGCATCGCGGCGCTGACGGTAGAAACTGCGCAGTTCAGCCAGGTGTCGCTGGAACCTGTCGCTGCCGATCCACTGCATGGCCTGCCACTGGCCAAAGCGATTGGTGTGCAGGTCCGCCGACTGCTTCAGGCGCAGCAGGTGCGCAAACAGGTCCGGGCTGGCAATCAGGTAGCCGACCCGCAGCCCTGGCAGCAAGGTCTTGGAGACGGTGCCGCTGCTGCAACAAGGCGCCAGACCTTGATATAGCCGCGCCCGCCAGTGGTTTCGCACACAAGACCAAAAACATTATTTGCTTTCTTTGTATACAAAAGCATAATCGCCACGTGTGAGTTCTTGACCCAAAGGTCAACAAACCCCACAAGCCCTGCCTGCCTCAAAGAGCCGCTGCCCACCTTCGCGTGTCCGGTTCTGGAAAAAACAATAAAACTCTTGAGGAGTACTCGCTGTGGAAAGCCGCAAATCCGAAGCCTCTCCGCTCAACCTCTCGTCATCGCCGAACAGTGGCTGGCTGGAGCGCATCTTCAAACTCAAGCTGCATGGCACCACGGTGAAGACCGAGCTGATTGCCGGTGTGACGACCTTCATCACCATGGCCTACATCATCTTCGTCAACCCGAACATCATGGCCGACGCCGGCATCGATCACGGCGCCGCCTTCGTCGCCACCTGCATCGCTGCAGCCCTGGGCTGCCTGCTGATGGGCCTGTACGCCAACTGGCCGGTGGGCCTGGCACCGGGCATGGGGCTCAACGCCTTCTTCACCTACACCGTGGTCGGCACCATGGGCTACTCCTGGGAAACCGCCCTTGGCGCGGTGTTCATTTCAGGCGTGCTGTTCATGTTCCTGACCCTGTCGCGGGTCCGTGAATGGCTGCTCAACAGCATTCCGGTGAGCCTGCGGTTCGCCATGGGTGCCGGGGTCGGGCTGTTTCTCGGACTGATCGGCCTGAAGACCGCCAACATCATCGTCGACAGCCCGGCCACCCTGATCAAGCTCGGTAACCTGCGTGACCCCGGCCCACTGCTGGCGGCCGTCTGCTTCCTGATGATCGCAGTGCTCAGCTATCACCGGGTCTTCGGCGCGATCCTCATCAGCATCATTGCCGTGACCCTGGCCGGCTGGGGCCTGGACCTGGTGCACTACAACGGCATCATGTCCACGCCGCCGAGCCTGGCGCCGACGTGGATGGCCATGGACGTCGCCGGGGTCTTCAACGTCAGCATGATCAGCGTGGTCCTGGCGTTCCTGTTCGTGCATATGTTCGACACCGCCGGCACCCTGATGGGCGTGGCCCAGCGTGCCGGCCTGGTGAATGCCGACGGCAAAATCGAGAACCTCTCACGCGCACTCAAGGCCGACAGCGCCTCCAGCGTGTTCGGTGCCGTGGTCGGTGTGCCACCGGTCACCAGCTATGTGGAAAGTGCCGCCGGGGTCGCCGCCGGTGGTCGTACCGGGCTGACTGCGGTCACCGTGGGCGTGCTGTTCGTTGCCGCGATGTTCTTCGCTCCGCTGGCCGGCATGATTCCCGCCTACGCCACGGCCGGCGCCTTGATCTATGTAGCGATGCTGATGATGGGCGGCATGGCCCACATCAACTGGGACGACGCCACCGACAGCATTCCGGCCATCGTCACCGCGATCATGATGCCCCTGACCTTTTCCGTCGCCGACGGCATTGCCCTGGGCTTCATCACTTATGTGGTGCTAAAGGCTGGCACCGGCAAGTACAAGGAAATCTCCATCAGCCTGTATGTGCTGTGCGCGATCTTCATCGCCAAGTTCATTTTCCTCTAGGCCTCGCAAACGCCTCCAGGCCCTGTCCCACCGGACGGGGCTTTTTCATGGGTGAGCCACCTGAATACGGACGAAAAAAAGCCCGCAGTGTGAGCGGGCAAGGACCAAAGAAAGCTATTTGCGCAGGATTCTTGGGGGAATGTCCTAGCTTCCTCGATAGGTCGAATAACTGTAGGGCGAGATCAGCAGCGGTACGTGGTAGTGATCCTGCTCGGCGCTGACGCCAAAACGCAGGACCACCACATCGAGGAATGCGGGTTGCGGCAATTGCACACCACGGGCGCGGTAGTAGTCGCCAGCGTGGAAATGCAGCTGATACACCCCGGTACGGTAGTCATCGCCCTGCAGCAGTGGCGCATCGCAGCGGCCATCGCTGTTGGTCAGGGCAGTGGCAACCAGCTCCAGCTGCGCCCCCTCGACCCGATACAGCTCGACCTTGATGGCG
Organism: Pseudomonas sp. L5B5; assembly: GCF_020520285.1. Lineage (NCBI taxonomy): Bacteria > Pseudomonadati > Pseudomonadota > Gammaproteobacteria > Pseudomonadales > Pseudomonadaceae > Pseudomonas > Pseudomonas sp. L5B5. The sequence goes on along the minus strand of NZ_CP084742.1, from coordinate 6,077,862 downwards.
CTGCCAGGGCAGCCGTGTGCGGCATCCAAAACGTGCGTAGTCAAACGTCCCATTGATTCTGCGTGCCTGCCGCGATAGGGCTTCAGGCCTCGCGCCTCCCGGAGTCAGTGAATGAAGGGGGAACCATGGCCGGTGCATCAGCAACGGCTACGGCGAGACCGCGATTAAGACATTTTCCAATAAAATTGTACACAATAATAATCACGAATATTCCACTGGCCACCCTCACCTCAGGCCCCTGCCAATTTGGCCTTAGCCCATGAGAACAGGAGACTTTCCATTCATGAATTGACCCATTGGGCAGGTTTTTTGCAGGGCGACAACCCAGCAATAAAAGCGGAAAAATGCAAAAAAACGGGCTTACAAACTGAATATAAACTTGTATACAATCAGGTCATCGCAGTGACGCTCACCTGGTTTCCGGCTTCAGGTCCCGCCACGCCACCGTTATCACGAACAAGAAGGAAGACTGCAGTGAGCGCTGACTACCCTCGCGACCTGATCGGTTACGGCTCCACCCCTCCTCACCCTCACTGGCCAGGCAATGCCCGCATCGCCCTGTCCTTCGTGCTCAACTACGAAGAAGGCGGCGAGCGCAACATCCTTCATGGCGACAAGGAATCCGAATCCTTCCTTTCCGAGATGGTTGCCGCCCAGCCCCTGCAGGGCGAACGCAACATGAGCATGGAGTCGCTGTACGAGTATGGCAGCCGTGCCGGTGTCTGGCGGATCCTCAAGCTGTTCAAGGAATTCGACATCCCGCTGACCATCTTTGCCGTGGCCATGGCTGCCCAACGTCACCCGGACGTGATCCGGGCCATGGTCGAGGCTGGCCACGAGATCTGCAGCCACGGCTATCGCTGGATCGACTACCAGTACATGGATGAGGCCCAGGAGCGCGAGCACATGCTCGAAGCGATCCGCATCCTCACCGAGATCACCGGCGAACGCCCCCTGGGCTGGTACACCGGTCGCACGGGCCCGAACACTCGGCGCCTGGTGATGGAGGAAGGCGGTTTTCTCTACGACAGCGACACCTATGACGACGACCTGCCCTACTGGGAGCCGAACAACACCACCGGCAAGCCGCACCTGGTGATCCCCTACACCCTGGACACCAACGACATGCGTTTTACCCAGGTACAGGGCTTCAACACGGGTGACGACTTCTTCCATTACCTCAAGGACGCCTTCGACGTGCTGTATGCCGAAGGCGCAGAAGCGCCGAAGATGTTGTCCATCGGCCTGCACTGCCGCCTGGTAGGCCGTCCGGCGCGCCTGGCCGCCCTCAAGCGTTTCATCGAGTACGCCAAGGGCCACGAGCAAGTGTGGTTCACCCGTCGGGTCGATATCGCCCGCCACTGGCACCACGTCCACCCTTGCCAGGGAGCCGCGAAATGACTGCCTTCCAGACCCTCAAGCCCTCGACCCTGGACCGCACCGCGTTCGTCGAGGCCTTCGCCGATATCTACGAACACTCGCCATGGGTGGCCGAACGGGCTTACGACCTGGGCCTGGACGCCTCGGTCGACCAGGTCGAGGGCCTGCACCAGCGCATGAGCGACATCCTGCTCAGCGCCGACCATGCCCGCCAACTGGCGCTGGTCAACGCTCACCCGGACCTGGCCGGCAAGGCGGCGATCCAGGGTGAGCTGACGGCGGCCAGCACCAACGAACAGGCCGGCGCCGGCATCCACCAGTGCACCGCCGAAGAGTTCCAGCGCTTCACCGAGTTGAACGACGCCTACAAGGCCAAGTTCAAGTTCCCCTTCATCATGGCGGTGAAGGGCAGCGACCGGCATCAGATTCTCGCCGCCTTCGAAACCCGCATCCACAACTCGGTGGAGACCGAATTCAAGTGTGCGCTGGAGCAAATCAACAAGATCGCCCTGTTTCGCTTGCAGACGCTGTAGCCACTGGCGGGCCTCGTCCAGGAACGGACGCCCCGGGGCTGCGCCAGCCAAACACCGAAAAAGGCTGACAACAACAATGAACAATCACGCCACCTCCTGCCAGCAGCTCGCCGCCCCGAACGGGCCCTGCGTGGCTGCCATGACCCCGGGGTCCGGACGTGGCCTACAGCAACCCTTAGAGCATTGAAGAAGAACAGCATGCGCACACTGACGATTGAACCCCTGACCAAAGAAGCCTTCGCCCCTTTCGGAGACGTGATCGAAACCGACGGCAGCGACCACTTCATGATCAACAATGGTTCGACCATGCGCTTTCACCGCCTGGCGACGGTCGAGACCGCCCAGCCGGAAGATCAGGCGATCATCAGCATCTTCCGCGCCGACGCGCTGGACATGCCGCTGACCATCCGCATGCTGGAACGCCATCCGCTGGGCAGCCAAGCCTTCATCCCGCTGCTCGGCAACTCCTTTCTGATCGTGGTCGCGCCCGTTGGCGATGCACCTGTATCGGGTCTGGTCCGCGCCTTTGTCAGTAATGGCAGGCAGGGCATCAATTACCATCGCGGCGTCTGGCACCACCCGGTGCTGACGATCGAAAAGCGGGATGACTTCCTGGTGGTTGATCGCAGTGGCTCCGGCAACAACTGCGATGAGCATTTCTTCAAAGAGGATGAGCGTTTGATCCTCGCCCCCCACCAATAAGAGAAGGCTCGATCACCTGACAACAAGGGTGACGGGCATGAGGTAAAGACTGTGGAAGCACATCTGTTTGAATGGCTCAACCTGAGCGTGCGCTGGATACACATGATCACGGGTGTGGCCTGGATCGGCGCATCGTTCTATTTCGTCTGGCTGGAGAACAACCTCAATCGCACCAACCCGGGGAACGGCCTGTCCGGTGATCTCTGGGCGATCCACGGCGGCGGCATCTACCACCTGGAGAAATACAAGCTGGCGCCCCCCTCGATGCCGGAGAACCTGCACTGGTTCAAGTGGGAGGCCTATTTCACCTGGATGTCGGGGATTGCCCTGCTGTGCCTGGTGTTCTACTGGAATCCGACCCTGTACCTGCTGGCTCCCGGCAGCACCCTGAGCGGTGGTGAAGGTATCGCCATCGGTGTCGGCTCGCTGATCGCCGGCTGGTTCATCTACGACTTCCTGTGCGACTCGCCATTGGGCAAGCATCCTGCGCTGCTGGGCCTGGTGTTGTTCGTGCTGATCATCGCCGCCTGCTTCGGCTTCAGCCAGGTGTTCAGCGGTCGCGGCGCCTACCTGCACACTGGCGCGATCATCGGCACCATCATGGTGGGCAACGTGTTCCGCATCATCATGCCGGCCCAGCGCCAGCTGGTGGCGGCCATCGAAGCCAACCAGACCCCGGACCCGGTGCTGCCGGCCAAGGGCCTGCTGCGCTCGCGCCACAACAACTACTTCACCCTGCCAGTGCTGTTCATCATGATCAGCAACCACTTTCCGAGTACCTACGGCAGCCAGTACAACTGGCTGATCCTGGCCGGTATCGCCGTGGCAGCGGTGTTGGTACGCCACTACTTCAACACCCGCCATGACAGCCACAAGTTCGCCTGGACCCTGCCCGTCGCGGCGCTGGGCATGATCTGCCTGGCCTATGTGACAGGCCCGACGCCGACGACCAGCGCGCCGGAAGTGGCCAAGACCCCCGCCAGTATCGAGTACCAGCCACTGCCGGAAACCGCCCTGGGCGGTGGTGCCAAGCCAGCTGTCCAGGCTCCCGCACCGGCACCTGCCGCCAGTGCGCCGACCCAGGCGGCCAGCGGTGGTGCGAACTTCGACAAGGTCCATAGCGTGATCCAGGAGCGTTGCGCGGTCTGTCACTCGGCCAAGCCCACCAGCCCGCTGTTCAGTGCCGCGCCCGCCGGGGTGATGTTCGATACCCCCGAACAGATCCGCCTGCAAGCGGCACGTATCCAGGCCCAGGCCGTCGCCAGCCAGATCATGCCGCTGGGCAACATCACCCAGATGACCCAGCAGGAGCGTGAACTGATCGGCGCCTGGATCGCCCAGGGAGCCCAGACCAACTGATCAGCGCCTGACGCCAGGCCGCTCGGCGAGCAGGCTCGCCTCTACAGGAACGTTGCCCTGTGTAGAGGCGGGCCTGTTCACCATCGGCCGATCATGATTTGCCTGTAGCTGCATACCACCACGCGCATGACGCGGTGGCTAAATCACAAGAATAAAAAGATCCGAGGTGTTGCATGTCCGATTCATCCGAACAGTGCGTCCCCGATGCGCCCGCCATTCAGCGCCTGCCTTTCCTGCAGCTGATCCTGGTTGGCTTGCAGCATGTCTTGCTGATGTATGGCGGTGCGATTGCGGTTCCACTGATCATCGGACAGGCCGCTGGCCTGAGTCGTGAAGAAATCGCCTTCCTGATCAACGCCGACCTGTTGGTGGCTGGCATCGCCACCATCGTCCAGTCGTTCGGCATCGGCCCCATGGGCATCCGCATGCCGGTGATGATGGGGGCCAGTTTCGCTGCCGTGGGCAGCATGGTCGCCATGGCCGGAATGCCCGGCATCGGCCTGCAGGGCATCTTCGGCGCCACCATCGCCGCCGGTTTCTTCGGCATGCTGATCGCGCCCTTCATGTCCAAGGTGGTGCGTTTCTTCCCGCCCCTGGTCACCGGCACCGTGATCACCTCGATCGGCCTGTCGCTGTTCCCCGTGGCAGTGAACTGGGCCGGTGGCGGCGGCACTTCGGCACAGTTCGGCTCCCCCATCTACCTCGCCGTTGCCGGCCTGGTGCTGGGCACCATCCTGCTGATCCACCGTTTCATGCGGGGTTTCTGGGTAAACATTTCCGTGCTGATCGGCATGGGCCTGGGCTACGTGCTGTGCGGGCTGATCGGCATGGTCGACCTCGGTGGCCTGGCCCAGGCTCCCTGGTTGCAGGTGGTGACACCCCTGCACTTCGGCATGCCGCAGTTCAACCTCGCGCCCATCCTGTCCATGTGCCTGGTGGTGGTGATCATCTTCGTGGAGTCCACCGGCATGTTCCTCGCCCTGGGCAAGATCACCGGCCAGGAAGTTACCCCGCGCATGCTGCGCCGCGGCCTGTTGTGCGATGCCGGCGCTTCGTTCTTCGCCGGATTCCTCAATACGTTCACTCACTCCTCCTTCGCCCAGAATATCGGCCTGGTGCAGATGACCGGGGTCCGCTGCCGCTCCGTGACCATGGTCGCCGGCGGCCTGCTGATCCTTCTCAGCCTGCTGCCCAAGGCCGCCTACCTGGTGGCGTCGATTCCACCGGCGGTGCTGGGCGGCGCGGCCATCGCGATGTTCGGCATGGTGGCGGCCACCGGGATCAAGATCCTCCAGGAAGCCGACATTGCCGACCGGCGCAACCAATTGCTGGTGGCGGTAAGCATCGGCATGGGCTTGATCCCGGTGGTGCGTCCGGAGTTTTTCGCCCACCTGCCCCTGTGGATGAGCCCCATTACCCATAGCGGCATCGCCATGGCGACCTTGAGCGCCCTGCTGCTGAACTTGCTGTTCAACATCCTCGGCGGCGCCGAGCGGGCAGGCGGCAGCTCCCGGCAAGCCCACCAGCACTGAACCTGACCCGGGCGCCGTGGCGGCACCCGGGCCTTGCATCACCTTGACCTGATACCGCGGCGGCGCCTCGACCTGGGCCCGCCGCCTGCAACCGCTGCGCCTTGACAATAAGAACAAGCAGGGAGCAACACCATGCAGACTGTCCGCTGTCATCCAGTGGCCCCCATTCGCCGGACGCCTCGCGGCAAGGCCGGTACCGGGCATCCATCCGCCATTACCCATCTTTGCAAGCCGGTGACCAGACCTTGCACCCGGCCTGCCCCTAAGTGGCTGCAAGTACAGCGCTGCGCTGTACTTGAGCCCCGCCGTGGGAGCCAGTATTCTCCGCGGCCGCGCAACTCCGAGGTAAAAAAAAGCCCGGATGAAAAACCTGACCTGAAAGCCAACTTATTCCGGCCCAGGCAGGCACCAAGGCGCAGGAATCAATGCACAAGAACCCTCTCCCGACTGTATCGCTACAGCCGGGTGGTGGTTCTTTCGCTTTTTTCGGCCTTGCCACAGCAGCCGTCAAAAGCGGCCGAGCTGAGCGATCGGACAGTGTTCGAAGCAACGAAAAAAGGCGCCACACCAGAGCGCCAGACCAAAAAAAATATTGAAACACCTACTTTGGGAGCAACCGAATGAAATCTGTGAGCACACGCCTGATGCTGGCCGCCGGGCTGCTGGCGGGGAGCCAGGCCATGGCCGGGGACCTGCTGCAATGGCAGAACAACAGCCTGACCTACCTGTACGGCAAGGACTTCAAGATCAACCCGCAGATCCAGCAGACCGTGACCTTCGAGCACGCCGACGCCTGGAAGTACGGGGACAATTTCTTCTTCCTCGACCGCATCTTCTACAACGGCAAGAAAGACGGCAACGTGGGCCCCAATACCTACTATGGCGAGTTCACCCCGCGCCTGTCGTTCGGCAAGATCTTCGACCAGAAGCTGGAGTTCGGCCCGATCAAGGATGTGCTCCTGGCCTTCACCTATGAATTCGGCGAAGGCGACAACGAGTCCTACCTGGTCGGCCCCGGTTTCGACCTGGCGGTACCCGGCTTCGATTACTTCCAGATCAACTTCTATCAGCGCCACACCGAAGGCAGTCGTGCAGGCGACAACGTCTGGCAGATCACCCCGGTATGGTCCTACACCATTCCCGTGGGCAGTTCGGACATCCTGATCGACGGCTACATGGACTGGGTCGTGGACAACGACCGCAATGCCAAGGGCACCTACCACGCCAACCTGCACTTCAATCCGCAGGTCAAGTACGACCTGGGCAAGGCATTGAACTGGGGCGCCAAGCAGTTGTACGTCGGCTTTGAATACGACTACTGGAAGAACAAGTACGGCGTCGAGGACTCCCGAGGGTTCGAGACCAACCAGGACACCGCCAGCCTGCTGGTCAAGTACCACTTCTGACTACTGCTCGCAGTCGCTGCCTCTACCCCGGTGGAGGCAGCGTGCAATACATCTACCCATTCGATAGAACCTCCGCAAAATTCGCAACCATCGATCAACTGGGCAGGCATAACATGCCGTTCATTCCCCCATCGATCAGGAGTTGCCCCATGACCCCACTGCGCAAGGTACTCAGCGTCCATAGCGGCCAACCCGCATCCGACGGCGCCGGAGTGACACTGACCCGAGTCTTCGGAGGCCAGGGCGTCGAACGCTTCGATCCGTTCCTGATGCTCGACGAATTCGGCTCGCAGAACCCCGACGACTACATCGCCGGTTTCCCGCCACACCCACACCGCGGTTTCGAAACCGTGACCTACATGCTCGAAGGTCGCATGCGCCATGAAGACCACCTGGGCAACGTCGGCTTGCTGCAGAGCGGCGGCGTGCAATGGATGACCGCTGCCAGGGGCATCATTCACAGCGAGATGCCGGAACAGGAAGAAGGCGTGATGAGAGGTTTCCAGCTCTGGCTGAACCTGCCAAGCCAACACAAGCTCGACCCGGCCACCTACCGCGATATCCAGCCCCGGGACATTCCCCGGCTGACCACCGCCGACGGCGTCGAAGTCGTGGTGATCGCCGGACACTTCGACGACGGCCAGCGTCAGCAGGTCGGGGCAGTGGAACGGCCCCATACCGAACCTCATTACTTCGACCTGCACCTGCCGGCCGGAACCAGCGTCAGCCCCCATCTGCCGGAGGGGCATCGGGCGCTGCTGTATGTCTACGAAGGGACGATCGAGCTTGCGGGGCATCCGCAGAGTGTGGGCAGCCACCGCCTGGTGCGCCTGTCCGACGCAGGCGAGCTGCGCCTGAACAGCAACGACGGGGCCCGAGTACTGCTGATCGCCGGCAAGCCCCTGGGGGAGCCCGTGGTGCAATACGGGCCTTTCGTGATGAACACCCGGGAAGAAATCGAGCAGGCCTTGCGCGATTTCCGCGATGATCGCCTGACTGCCTGAGGCTCCAGGCCCTGGCGTCAGGCCGGCGCCAGGACCTTGCGCAAACCGAGGAAACGCGCCAATTCCTCGGCCTTGGCCAAGGCATCGCTACGGCCCAGCTCGATCAGTTCGCTGCAGTAGGCAGCCTCGAACAGCAGGTAGCTCAGAACCCCGGCGCCACTGGTGCGAGTTGCCCCAGGCCCGCGCAGGAACAAACGCAGCGCCGCCGGCAACTCCTGGCGGTGACGCGCAGCAATTTCGTCGATCGGCTGGCTGGGGGCAATCACCAGCACTTCCACCGGGGCGATGCCCAAGCCACGCTCGGTGGCACCTCCCGGGACCAGCCGAGTGAAGTGATTGAGCCGCTCCAGCAGCTCGATATCGCTTTCCAGGCTGTCGATGAAGGTGCTGTTGAGCATGTGGCCGCCAATCTGCGCCAGGGTGGGCTCCTGCCCGGTGTAGGTACGCGGCATGACGTTTTGCGGATCATTGCCTCGCGGGTTGCCACTGACGCCCACCACCAGGACCCGGCTGGCGCCCAGGTGCAGGGCCGGGCTGATGGGCGCCGACTGGCGAACCGCACCATCGCCGAAATACTCCTCGTCCAGCTTCACCGGAGCGAACAGCAGCGGGATGGCCGAGCTGGCCAGCAGGTGATCCACCGTCAGGCGAGTGGGCAGGCCGATCCGCCGATGCCGCAGCCAGGGATCGATCAAGCCGCCACCTTGATAGAAGGTCACCGCCTGGCCGGATTCATAACCGAAGGCCGTAACCGCCACCGCATGCAACTGGCCCTGGGCGATAGCCTCGCCAATCCCTGAAAACTGCATGTGCTGGTTGAGCAAGTCGCGCAGTGGCGAACTGTTGATCAGCGCCACCGGCACCTGTGCCCCGAGGCCCAGCAGGCTGTGGCCGACGAAGCGGCTGGCCTGGCGAATCACCCCGGGCCAATCGCTGCGCATCACCTGATGGCTGCGAAAGTTGCCCCAGAAGTTCGTGAGGCGCTCGATCGCCGCCGAGAAATTACTGGCGCCACTGGCCAGGCTCACCGCATTGATGGCCCCGGCCGATGTACCGACGATCACTGGAAACGGATTGCGCGCGCCGGGGCCCAGCAGTTCGGCGATCGCCGACAGCACACCCACCTGATAGGCCGCCCGGGCTCCACCACCGGAAAGAATCAAACCTGTGACCGGTTGCACCGCACTCATCCATTCTCTCCATCCATGACGCCCAGGGGCCGTTAAGTCAGTGCCGGGGGATCAGCCGCGCTTCGGATACAGCCTGGGCTCGCCAGGGGGACGGCTCTTGAAGCGCCGGTGGGCCCACAGGTACTGCTCGGGGCAGGCACGCAGGGCATGCTCGACCCATTGATTGATCCGCAGGCAATCCTCTTGCTCGCTGGCGCCCGGAAAATCCGTCAAGGGTGGGTGGATCACCAGGCGATAGCCGCTGCCATCGGCCAGGCGCTCCTGGGTGAACGGCACCACCAGCGCCTTGCCCAGGCGGGCGAACTTGGTGGTGGCGGTGACCGTCGCGGCCTGGATGCCGAACAGTGGCACGAACAGGCTCTGCTTGGCACCGTAGTCCTGGTCCGGCGCGTACCAGATGGCCCGGCCGGAACGCAGCAGCTTGAGCATGCCACGTACGTCATCACGCTCCACGGCAAGGGAGTCGAGGTTGTGCCGCTCGCGGCCACGACGCTGGATGAAGTCGAACAGGGGGTTCTTGTGCTCGCGGTACATGCCATCGATGGTGTGCTGCTGGCCCAGCAGCGCCGCACCGATTTCCAGGGTGGTGAAGTGCAGGGCCATGAGGATCACTCCCCTTCCTTCACGCTGGGCCTGCTGCAGGTGCTCCAGCCCCTCGACATGCGCCAGGCGCGCCAGGCGCGGCTTGGACCACCACCAGCTCATGGCCATTTCGAAGAAGGCGATCCCGGTGGACGCGAAGTTCTCCTTGAGCAGGCGCTTGCGTTCCTGGGCGGACTTTTCTGGAAAGCACAGTTCCAGGTTGCGCTGGGCGATCCGCCGGCGCTCACCGGCGACCCGATACATCAGGGCCCCCAGGACACGACCGATCTGCAGCAATAAAGGATAGGGCAACTGGACAACCAGCCATAACACTGCGAGCCCCAGCCACAACGGCCAGAAACGCGGATACAGAAATGCAGCTCGAAAACGCGGGCGATCCATTACAGATTCCGGACAGACAACAAGGTCGCGCATTCTACAACGGTTCGACCTGGCTTGCGGCCCGGGGGCGTTCTCGTTATAAGTCTCGGCACTTTTAGCGACAAGCCGCCTTCTGCAGACCATGAGCCAAACCGAATTGCTAGACCAAGATCCTGTCTTCCAGTTAAAGGGCAGCATGCTCGCCATCACGGTGCTGGAACTGGCCCGCAACGACCTGGAAGGCCTCGATCGCCAACTGGCCGCCAAGGTGGCCCAGGCGCCCAATTTCTTCAGCAACGCTCCCCTGGTGCTGGCGCTGGACAAACTGCCCGCCGCCGAAGGCTCGGTGGATCTGCCCGGCCTGATGCGCGTGTGCCGCCAGCACGGGCTGCGGACCCTGGCCATCCGCGCCAGCCGCATCGAGGACATCGCCGCGGCGATCGCTGTCGACTTGCCGGTCCTGCCACCTTCCGGAGCCAGGGAGCGTCCGCTCGACCCACCGGAAAGCGAAGTCCGCAAGATTCCGGAAAAACCTCCCGAACCCACCGTCAAGCCAACCCGCATCATCACCTCACCGGTACGCGGCGGTCAGCAGATCTATGCCCAGGGTGGCGATCTGGTAGTAGTGTCCTCGGTCAGTCCCGGCGCGGAACTTCTCGCCGATGGCAATATCCATGTATACGGCCCAATGCGTGGCCGGGCCCTGGCTGGCGTCAAGGGTGACACCAAGGCACGGATTTTCTGCCAGCAACTGAGTGCCGAACTGATTTCCATCGCCGGCCAGTACAAGGTCTCCGAAGACCTGCGGCGCGACCCCTTGTGGGGCTCCGGAGTCCAGGTCAGCCTGTCGGGTGACGTGTTGAACATCACACGTCTTTAACGGATACTGCCGCATTTTCCAAGCATCTCTAAAACGTAGCGAATACGGCTCAAACGAAGTGGGAAATTGGCAATAAGCAGCGTTTATCGAGGATAAATCCTGCCACTGACCGAGCTCCAGCCAAGGCTGTCCGACTGCAGTAGTTTTCAAGAGATGTTTTTCAGGGACCCAAAGTCCTTTTTCCTTAGGGGTGAAACACCTTGGCCAAGATTCTCGTTGTTACATCCGGCAAGGGTGGTGTGGGTAAAACCACCACCAGCGCCGCTATCGGTACCGGCCTCGCTCTGCGTGGCCACAAGACAGTCATCGTCGACTTCGACGTCGGCTTGCGTAACCTCGACCTGATCATGGGCTGCGAGCGTCGCGTGGTGTATGACTTCGTCAACGTGGTGAACGGCGAAGCCAACCTGCAACAGGCCCTGATCAAAGACAAGCGCCTGGAAAACCTCTACGTGCTGGCCGCCAGCCAGACCCGCGACAAGGATGCCCTGACCCAGGAAGGCGTGGAAAAGGTCCTGATGGAGCTCAAGGAAACCTTCGACTTCGTGGTCTGCGACTCCCCGGCCGGCATCGAGAAAGGTGCTCACCTGGCCATGTACTTCGCCGACGAAGCCATCGTCGTGACCAACCCTGAAGTGTCCTCGGTCCGTGACTCCGACCGCATGCTGGGCCTGCTGGCCAGCAAGTCGCGCCGGGCGGAAAAGGGCGAGGACCCGATCCAGGAACACCTGCTGATCACCCGCTACCACCCCGAGCGCGTCGAAAAGGGCGAGATGCTCGGCGTCGAAGACGTCAAGGAAATCCTCGCCGTTCGCCTGCTGGGCGTGATTCCGGAGTCCCAGGCAGTGCTCAAGGCCTCCAACCAGGGTATCCCAGTCATCCTCGACGACCAGAGCGATGCCGGCCAAGCCTACAGCGATACCGTCGATCGCTTGCTGGGCAAGGAAAAAGAACACCGGTTCCTGAATGTCGAGAAGAAGGGATTCTTCGAGCGCCTGTTTGGAGGTAGATAATGAATCTTTTTGACTTCTTTCGTGCCAGCAAAAAGGTCAGTACCGCGTCGGTAGCGAAAGAGCGTCTACAGATCATCGTGGCGCATGAACGTGGCCAGCGCAGCACTCCCGATTACTTGCCCGCCTTGCAGAAGGAACTGGTGGAAGTGATCCGCAAGTACGTCAATATCGGGTCCGACGATGTGCATGTCGCTCTGGAAAACCAGGGCAGCTGCTCGATTCTGGAACTCAACATCACCTTGCCTGATCGCTGATCGACCAGGCGGTAACCACGGCGGCTCGGGAGCCTCATGCATGCATGGAGCTTCCGAGCCGCCGTTGGCGTTTGTTACGAGACTGTTTTAATGCCGTTGTCCAATATCCACATCCTGCACCAGGACGCCGCCGTTCTGGTGGTGAACAAACCCACCCTGCTGCTTTCAGTGCCTGGTCGCGCTGATGACAACAAGGACTGCCTGATTACCCGCCTGCAGGAAAACGGGTATCCCGAAGCCCGTATCGTCCATCGACTGGACTGGGAAACCTCGGGGATCATTCTCCTGGCCCGCGATCCGGACACTCATCGCGAGCTGTCCCGGCAGTTTCACGACCGCGAGACCGAGAAGGCCTACACCGCCCTGTGCTGGGGCCAGCCGGAGCTGGACAGTGGCAGCATCGACCTGCCCCTGCGCTACGACCCGCCCACCAAGCCACGGCACGTGGTGGACCACGAGCAGGGCAAGCACGCCCTGACCTTCTGGCGGGTGCTGGAACGCTGCGGCGACTGGTGCCGGGTCGAGCTGACCCCCATCACCGGCCGCTCCCACCAGCTACGAGTCCACATGCTATCGATCGGCCATCCGTTGCTGGGTGACGGCCTCTATGCACACCCACAAGCCCTGGCCGCCTGGCCGCGCCTGTGCCTGCATGCCAGCATGCTCAGCTTCACCCACCCCCAGACCGGTGAACGCCTGCGCTTCGAATGCGCCGCGCCCTTCTAGAACACCAGATCAATCCTGCGCCTACCCAGTAGTAAGGACACTCGAATCGATGACGTTTTCAGCAGTACAGCCGTCCCCGCACGCCCCCGTAAAAGCCCCGCAACAACTGCTCTACCTGGTCTACGGGGGCAACGCGGTCTACCGGCGCGAGGTCAAGTTCAGCATTCTCACCGCCCTCAGCCATTTGAAGGGCAACGAGCAGCTCTGCATCAGGATCATGACCGACCGACCGCAGGACTACGATGGCTGGCCCGTGGAAACCGTCGTCCTGGATGAACAGACCCTGCATCAATGGCAAGGCCAGAATGGCTACCCCCATCGGCGCAAGGCCTGCGCCATTGCCAGTGGCTTGAAACTCGCTGAGAAAACCCTGTTCGTAGACACCGACACCCTGTTCCTGAAGAGTCCGATGCTGCTGCTCAAGCAGATCCGTCCCCAGCACTACCTGATGGACTGCTTCGAATATCACTGGCGGGACGTCAGCTCGCGCCAGGTCTACCAGAAGCTCGGCCAATGCCTGAAACCTCACGGCATCGAGCCCGACAGCGACTTCAGGCTCTACAACAGCGGGTTGTGCGGACTCACCGATAGCGACGCCTCGATGCTGGAAACAGCCATCGAAATGATCGACGAGTGGACCCGGGACTCCTACGACATCCACACCATCGAACAAGTCGCGCTGTCCTTCACCATGCGGGGCAAGCCGGTACAGGAAGCCCGGAAGCACGTTTATCACTACTTCGCGGCAAAACGCTTCTTCCATGCCATGCAGGCCCATTTCTTCTCCCTGCATGGCGAGGCCTACCGCCCCGAGCTGATTGCCCTGTGCCAGGAAATGCCGCGTCAAAAGCCCTTGCCGCACCTGTGGCAACGACTGCGGATCAAGTGGCAGTTGCGCCGGCTCAAGGGAGGCCAGAAAAAAATCGGCCGCGACGTTCTCTACGGCAGCTCGCTGCCCGATACGCCTTATCACTCGGCCTGCAAACACGCCTGGTGGGAGTGCGCTTCCCGTGAGATCGGTCGCTGGGACGAACAACAGCAGCAACCCCTGCTGACCCTGGAAGACGGCACCTGGCCGGAACACCTGCCACGCCCCAACTGCCCCGAAGACCGGCGGGCCATCCTCAACTACCTGCGCCAACCCATCGCCTGAACGATCTGCCAAGTCGTCCTGCAAGGGCTGGGCAAGCCCCATCGCACACGCTTGCCCATTGCCCTGGCCCAATACGTTAAACTCGCGCCACTGCTGTCTGGAGCTACTTATGCGCGAAGAGTTGAACCAAGGCCTGATCGACTTCCTCAAGGCCTCCCCTACCCCTTTCCATGCCACTGCCAGCCTGGTTCAACGCCTGGAGGCAGCGGGCTACCAGCGCCTGGACGAGCGCGAGCCCTGGACCACCGAAGCCAACGGCCGCTACTACGTCACCCGCAACGACTCCTCCATCGTCGCCATCAAGCTGGGTCGACACTCTCCACTGCTGGCTGGCATCCGCATGGTCGGCGCCCATACCGACAGCCCGTGCCTGCGGGTCAAGCCCCAGCCGGAACTGCAGCGCCAGGGCTTCTGGCAGCTGGGCGTGGAAGTCTACGGCGGCGCGCTGCTGGCCCCCTGGTTCGACCGCGACCTGTCCCTGGCCGGGCGAGTGACGTTCCGTCGCGATGGCAAGGTCGAAAGCCAGCTGATCGACTTCAAGGCACCGATCGCGATCATTCCCAACCTGGCCATCCACCTCAACCGTGAAGCCAACCAGGGCTGGGCGATCAACGCGCAGAACGAACTGCCACCGATCCTCGCCCAGTTCGCCGGCGACGAGCGCGTGGACTTCCGCGCCGTACTGACCGACCAGCTGGCCCGCGAGCACGGCCTCAACGCCGACGTGGTGCTGGACTACGAACTGAGCTTCTACGACACCCAGGGCGCGGCAGTGATCGGCCTGCACGAGGACTTCATCGCCGGCGCACGCCTGGACAACCTGATGTCCTGCTACGCCGGCCTGCAAGCCCTGCTCAATGCCGACAGCGAAGAAACCTGCGTACTGGTGTGCAACGACCACGAGGAAGTCGGTTCCTGCTCGGCCTGCGGCGCCGACGGCCCGATGCTCGAGCAGACCCTGCGCCGCCTGCTGCCCGAGGGCGACGAGTTCGTGCGGACCATCCAGAAATCGCTGCTGATCTCCGCCGACAACGCCCACGGGGTCCACCCCAACTATGCCGACAAGCACGATGTCAATCATGGCCCCAAGCTCAATGCCGGGCCGGTGATCAAGGTCAACAGCAACCAGCGCTACGCCACCAACAGCGAAACCGCCGGTTTCTTCCGCCACCTGTGCATGGCCGAAGAAGTCCCGGTCCAGAGTTTCGTGGTGCGCAGCGACATGGGTTGCGGCTCGACCATCGGCCCCATCACGGCCAGCCACCTGGGAGTGCGGACCGTGGACATCGGCCTGCCGACCTTCGCCATGCATTCGATCCGCGAACTGTGCGGCAGCCATGACCTGGCGCACCTGGTCAAGGTACTGGGCGCGTTCTACGCGAGCCACGAACTGCCTTGAACGCACGCTTCTGATGCCCTGGAAACAGGCGGCAAGCCGCCTGTTGCTGATGCATATCACCATCGTTAGCGACAAAACGACCTAGACTTATAAGCATTCCTTCTGAGGAGGCCATTGCCATGATCTCGATGTCTTCATTCCATGCCATGCTCGTGCCGATCCTCATAGGCATGCTCCTGCTGGCCATCGGCTTCAATTTCCGCGACAAGAACGTGGGCGTGTTCAGCATGTGGATCGGCATGCTGCTGATCCTCGGCACCGTGGTCTACAAGATCCTGGCCAAGCTCGCGGAATAAATGCAGCGCTCGCCCTCGCATTGAATTTGGCGGCCTCGTACACTCGGTCGACCCGCATTCGTTCCGAGGTTGACCGCCCAGTGTTCGCTCGTCTTTTCGCCCTGCCCTGCTATGTGCTCGTCTGCCTGCTGGCCCTCTTGCCCCTGAACAGCGCCCACGCCGTGGGCCTGCCTGGCCTGCTGGGCACTCAGCCCAAGGCGCAGCCACAGGCCGAAGAGCCGCTGGGGCAATCCCTGGACGAAGTGATCAAGTCCCTGGAGAACGACCAGCAACGGGGCAAGTTGCTGGCGGACCTCAAGCGCCTGCGCGATACCACGAAAAAGGCCCAGCCCACGCCCGAGGAAGGCGTACTGGGGCTGATCGGCGGCACCCTGTCGACCCTGGAGAAGCAGTTTTCCGGCGCCGACAGCCCCGTGACTCGCTGGACCGACGAGTTCGAGCAGGCCCAGCAGGAGCTGGCGGCCCTGGTACTGCCGGCCAGCCAGTGGCTGCCGATCATCTTCGCCTTTGCCCTGATCCTCATGGTCTGGAGCCTGCTGGCGGCCGCGCTGATCTGGCTCAGCCACCGTGTGCGCCTGCGCTTCGGCCTCACCGAGGATCTGCCCCAGCACCCCAAGACCTGGGACCTCTTGCGCTTCGCCTTGCGCAAGCTTGGCCCCTGGCTGATCGCGCTGCTGATCACCGTGTACATGACCTACTCCCTGCCCTCGTCACTGGGCAAGGACCTGGCCATGGTCCTGGCCTATGCCCTGGTGGTCGGCACCTGCTTCTCGGCGATCTGCGTGGTGGCGTTTTCGGTGCTCGACGGCCCTCACCGTCATCGCGCCCTGTACATCCTGCGGCGCCAGGCGTTTCGCCCGTTGTGGTGGATCGGCAGCTTCGCCGCCTTCGGCGAGGCCCTGAGCGACCCGCGCATGGTGGCCAGCCTGGGCCAGCACCTGGCCCATACCGCAGCGACGTTCGCCAATGTCATGGCCGCCCTGTCCACCGGGGTGTTCATCCTGCGCTTTCGCCGGCCGATCGCCCACCTGATCCGCAACCAGCCCCTGGGACGGCGCCTGACCCGCCGCGCCTTGAGCGATACCATCGAGATCATCGGTACCTTCTGGTACCTGCCGGCCCTGGTGCTGGTGGGCATCTCGCTGTTCGCCACCTTCGTTTCCGCCGGCGACACCAGCACCGCCCTGCGCCAATCACTGCTATGCACCGTGCTGCTGGTCCTGTGCATGGTGATCAATGGCCTGGTCCGCCGTCACGCCCTGCGCCCGCATCACGGACACAAGCGCCACGCGCTGTATTCCGAACGGCTCAAGGGCTTCTTCTACACCCTGGTCCACCTGACCGTGTGGCTGGCCTTCATCGAACTGGGCCTGCGGGTCTGGGGGATGTCCCTGATCCGCTTCACCGAGGGTGACGGCCATGAAATCAGCGTCAAGCTGTTCAGCCTTGGCGGCACCCTGATCTTTGCCTGGCTGATCTGGATCCTCAGCGACACGGCGGTGCATCACGCGCTGACCCGCTCGCGAAAAGGCCTGGCCAATGCCCGCGCCCAGACCATGATGCCGCTGATCCGCAACGTGCTGTTCGTGGCAATCTTCATCATTGCCACCATCGTCGCCCTGGCCAACATGGGCATGAACGTCACGCCGCTGCTGGCCGGTGCCGGCGTGATCGGCCTGGCCATCGGCTTCGGCGCCCAGTCGCTGGTGGCGGACCTGATCACTGGCCTGTTCATCATCATCGAGGACTCCCTGGCCATCGACGACTACGTGGACGTCGGCGGCCACCTGGGTACCGTCGAAGGCCTGACCATCCGTACCGTGCGCCTGCGCGACATCGACGGCATCGTGCACACCATCCCGTTCAGCGAGATCAAGAGCATCAAGAACTACTCCCGGGAGTTCGGCTACGCCATCTTCCGCGTGGCGATTCCCTACAACATGGAGATCGACGATGCGATCAAGCTGATGCGCGAAGTCGGCCAGAAGATGCGCACCGACCCCTTGCAGCGGCGCAACATCTGGTCGCCCCTGGAGATCCAGGGCGTGGAGAGTTTCGAATCCGGCAGCGCCATCCTGCGGGCGCGCTTCAAGACCGCGCCCATCAAGCAATGGGAAGTGTCCCGGGCCTTCAACCTGTCGCTCAAGCGTCACCTCGACGAGGCCGGGCTCGACCTGGCCACCCCACGCATGAGCGTGCAAGTGATCACCGCCGGCGGTGGAGCCCAGTCAGACAAGTAACACGTACGCCGCGCCTGGCAAGGGCGCGGCCGCGCGCTCCAGGACTGCGGCAGTCACAGGTTCCGATACCCGAACAACACAACAATAATCATGGAGAGGATTTCCTATGCAGCTATCCACTATCGCCCAGGCCTGCCTGGCCGGCGTCCTGGCGCTGTCCGGCCAGGCCGCCCATGCTGTCGACGACAACACCCGGGAACAGGCCCGCCAGTACATTGCCGAGCAGGCCAAGGCCCTGGAGCCGACGCTGCTGGAAACCCGACGCGATATCCACGCCCACCCCGAACTGGGCAATACCGAGCACCGGACCGCGGAGCTCGTAGCCAGGCAATTGCGCGCCCTGGGCCTGGAGGTCAAGACCGGCGTCGCCCGCACCGGCGTCGTGGCGGTGCTCAAGGGCGCCCTGCCCGGTCCCACCGTGGCCCTGCGCGCCGACATGGACGCACTGCCGGTCAAGGAGGTCGCGGACCTGCCGTTCGCCTCCAAGGCCAAGGGGCGCTACCTGGACAAGGAAGTGGACGTCATGCACGCCTGCGGCCACGACGCCCACACGGCCATCCTGCTGAGCACGGCGAAAGTCCTCAATGGCCTGCGCGAACGCCTGCCCGGCACGGTGGTGTTCTACTTCCAACCCGCCGAAGAAGGCCCGAGCGATTTCATCCCCGACGGCAAGAACACCTGGGGCGCGAAGATGATGGTGCAGGAAGGCGTGATGAAATCCCCCCGGCCGGATGCGGTGTTCGGCCTGCATGTCTGGGCCGGGATCCCTGCCGGGCGCATCGCCTACCGCCCTGGCCCGACCCTGGCCAGTTCCGACGACCTACGTATCAGGATCCTCGGCAAGCAGACTCACGCCGGCCGCCCCTGGGACGGCATCGACCCGATCACGGTGGGCGCCCAGGCCATCGTCGGGCTGCAAACCGTGGTCAGCCGCCGCACCGATATCTCGTCGTTCCCCTCGGTGGTGAGCATTGGCACCATCAACGGTGGCACGCGCTACAACATCATCCCCGAGTCGCTGGAGATGACCGGCACCCTGCGTTCCTACGACTACGGCATTCGCCAGAAACTGCACGGCGACGTGCGCCAGACCGTGGAGAAGATCGCCGAAAGCGGCGGTGCCAAGGCCGAGGTGACCATCATCGAGAAGTACGACCCGACCATCAACGATCCGGTCTTGACCGAGAAAATGCTGCCGAGCCTGCGCTGGGCGGCCAAGGACGATGTGGTGCAGGGCCCGCTGGTGAGTGGCGCCGAAGACTTTTCCTTCTATGCCAAGGAGGCGCCGGGGCTATTCGTGTTTCTCGGCGTGACGCCACGGGACCAGGAGATGGCCAAGGCTGCGCCGAACCACAACCCGGGGTTCTTTGTCGACGAATCGGCTCTGGTGGTCGGCGTGCGCACCCTGGCGTCATTGACCACGGACTATCTGCTAGCCGGGGCCAAGCCTTAGGGGGTAGAAACCCTCGGGCCAGCCCGCTCCCGCAAGGGGAGCGGGTTCAGATCACGTCCACGCCGACATGGATCGCATCATGTCGCCAGAACTCCAGATCGCAATCGATCAGCCGCTCGTGCTGGTCGTAGTTGACCCGGGCGATCCGCAGCCCGGGGCTGCCCAGCGAAACCTTCAGGGCCGCCGCCGCTTCGGGCTGCAGCGAAGTGGGCACGATCTCGAAGCGCACCCGCCCGTAATGCAGGTCGTAGTGCCGCGCGTAAAGCTCGGTGATCGACTGGTTCAGGTCCAGATCGAGAATGCCCGGGAAGTACTGCGGATTGAGGTAATGCTCGACATACAGCACCAGGCGCTCGTCGATCCGCCGTACCCGGCAGATCTGGATCACGCTGGACAGGGCCGGGAGTTGCAGCCAGGCGCAGACTGCCGCCGAAGCCGGCAGCAGGCGGGCACTAATGACCTCGGTGGACGGAACCCGGCCCTGGGCGCTGACCATGGCGTGGAAATGACTGCGCTGCATCAGGTTGTAGGCCAGGCGCGGTGGCGAGATGAACCAGCCCCGACGCTCCTCGCGATAGATCTGGCCCTGGGCCTCCAGTTGCAGCAAGGCCTCGCGCACGGTGATCCGAGTGGTGGCGAACAACTCGCTGAGCTTGCGCTCGGCCGGCAGCTTGCTGCCCGGTGCCAGCAAACCGTGGGCGATCTGCTCTTGCAGGACCTGGCCGATGGCTGTCACCGCCTTGGTTGCCTCTGTACGCATCAACGTTACCTATCTGGACTAGACCAGCACTGTTTCAGGGCTTCATGGGGGCCAGGGCGGCCCTCTGCTTCTGCCTGCAAAGCCTAGGCAACACAGATGACTGATATGTGACAGAAGCGCCAAACGGTCTTGCCCGACACCGCATTTTGTCCGCCAGGTCCTTGCAAACAGGGGGGATGGCCATGGTCTAAGCTTAGTTTCCAGTGTCGAACCTGTGCCTGGTTCCGGGCGTTCATCGCAGGCCTCGACATAAAAGTGTCATCCAACAGGCTTAGATTGGCTCAGGTATTGCTGACCTAGACCAACTCACCGCAAGACCGTCGATAACAACGCAGCGTTGAACACGCCCAAAGGAGCTTCGGATGAAACAGCTTTTCCTGGCATCACTGTTAGGCTCGACCATCGCCATGTGCACCGCCGCCATGGCCGCTGACACTGACTTGAAAACCCTGGAAGCCGCTGCGAAGGCGGAAGGCGCCGTCAACAGCGTCGGCATGCCCAACGACTGGGCCAACTGGAAAGGCACCTGGGAAGACCTGGCCAAGATCTATGGCCTCAAGCACATCGACACCGACATGAGCTCGGCCCAGGAAATTGCCAAGTTCGCCGCCGAGAAAGACAACGCCAGCGCCGATATCGGCGACGTTGGCGCCGCTTTCGGCCCGATCGCCGTCAAGCAGGGCGTGGTCCAACCCTACAAGCCCAGCACCTGGGCACAGGTCCCGGACTGGGCCAAGGACCAGGACGGCAACTGGGCGCTGGCCTATACCGGCACCATCGCGTTCATCATCAACAAGAAGCTGCTGCACGGCTCCGAAGCGCCGAAAAGCTGGGCCGACCTGGAGAAAGGCAAGTACAAGGTGTCCATCGGTGACGTGAGCACCGCCGCCCAGGCTGCCAACGGCGTCCTGGCCGCCGCCATCGCCAAGGGTGGTGACGAGAAGAACATCCAGCCGGCACTGCTGATGTTCGCCGAGATCGCCAAGCAGGGCCGCCTGTCACTGGCCAACCCGACCATCGCCACCATGGAGAAGGGTGAAGTGGAAGTCGGCGTGGTCTGGGACTTCAACGGCCTAAGCTACCGCAACAAGATGGTCAACAAGGACGACTACGAAGTACTGATCCCATCCGACGGCTCGGTCATCTCCGGCTACACCACCATCATCAACAAGTACGCCAAGCACCCGAATGCGGCCAAGCTGGCCCGCGAATACATCTTCAGCGACGCCGGGCAGATCAACCTGGCCCGGGGCAACGCCCGTCCGATCCGCGCCGAGCACGTCAACCTGCCGGCCGAGGTCAAGGCCAACCTGTTGCCCAACGAGCAGTACAAGCACGTGACACCAATCAAGGACGCCGCCGCCTGGGAGAAGACTTCCAAGGCCCTGCCGCAGAAGTGGCAGGAAGAAGTGATCATCAACATGCAGTAATGCTGCATCCGAAGGAGCGAGGCTTGCCCGCGATCCAGGCGCTGCGATCTATCTTGAAATCGCAGCGAGACCATCGCGAGCAAGCTCCGCTCCTACGAGATTGTTCGGTCTTGCGGAGCCCTGCCCCATGTCACACAACGTCATCCTTGTCGTGCTCGACGGTCTCAGTCACCAGGTCGCTCGCCACGCCATGGGACACCTTCAAGCCTACGTCGGCGCAGGACGCGCAGCGCTGTACCAACTGGAATGCGAGCTTCCAGCCCTGTCCCGCCCGCTGTACGAGTGCATCCTCACGGGCGTGCCGCCGATCGACAGCGGCATCGTGCACAACCAGGTCTCGCGCCTGTCCACCCAGCGCAGCGTGTTCCACTACGCCCGCGCCGCTGGCCTGGGTACCGCTGCCGCGGCTTACCACTGGATCAGCGAACTGTACAACCGCACACCCTTCAATCCGGCCCGGGACCGGCACACCGCCGATCCTGCACTGGCGATCCAGTACGGCCACTTCTACTGGAACGATCACTACCCCGACTCCCATCTGTTCGCCGATGCCGAGGACCTGCGCCTGCGTCATGCCCCCAACCTGCTGCTGGTGCATCCGATGAACATCGATGACGCCGGGCACAAGCATGGCCTGGACAGTGCCCAGTACCGCAACAGCGCGCGCTCGGCAGACATCATCCTGGCCGACTACTTGCAGGGCTGGCTCGACGCCGGCTACCAGGTGCTGGTGACGGCCGATCACGGCATGAATGTCGATCGCTCGCACAACGGCCTGCTGGCCGAAGAGCGGGAAGTCCCACTGTTCGTGTTCGGCGACGCCTTCAGCCTCGACCCCGCTGCCGCACCGAAACAGACCGAGTTGTGCGGCACTGTCTGCCAACTGCTGGGCGTAGCCCATGACAAACCTTTCTGCCGGGAGCTGTTGAAGTGAATTCAGTGACCCGCGGCAAATGGCTGGCGGCCCTGTGCCTGGTGCCATTCGCCCTGTTCTTCATCGTGTTTCAGATCGCGCCACTGGCGTGGGTGCTGATCAACAGCCTGCAATCCGAGGAGTTCGGCTGGGGCCTGGCCAACTTCAACAAGATCTTCAGCTCCAAGTTCTACCTGCAGGCCATCCAGTACAGCCTGGAGATCAGTTTCTGGTCCAGCGTGTTCGGCATCATCATCGCGGTGCTGGGCAGCTACTCGCTGCGCCGGGTGGACTCCAGGCTGCGCAACTTCGTCAACGCCTTCGCCAACATGACCAGCAACTTTGCCGGCGTGCCCCTGGCCTTCGCGTTCATCATCCTGCTGGGCTTCAACGGCGCCATCACCCTCATGCTCAAGCAGTCGGGGATCATTCAGGACTTCAACCTGTACTCCAAGACCGGGCTGATCATCCTCTACACCTACTTCCAGATCCCCCTGGGGGTGCTGTTGCTGTACCCGGCCTTCGACGCCCTGCGTGAAGACTGGCGCGAGTCGGCCGCGCTGCTGGGGGCCAGTGGCTGGCAGTTCTGGCGGCATATTGGCCTGCCGGTGCTGACCCCGGCACTGCTGGGGACCTTCGTGATCCTGCTGGCCAATGCCCTGGGCGCCTACGCCACGGTCTATGCCCTGACCACCGGCAACTTCAACGTGCTGCCGATCCGCATCGCCGCCATGGTGTCCGGGGATATCTCCCTGGATCCGAACATGGCCAGCGCCCTCGCGGTGGTGCTGGTGGCGCTGATGACCCTGGTGACCATCGTCCATCAGCTGCTGCTGAAGAGGAGCTACCATGTCTCGCGCTGAATCCGGCTCCGCCGCCCTCTACCATCGGTTCGTGGTCTGGCTGCTGTTCGCCATCCTGTTGCTGCCGCTGCTGGGGACCTTCGTCTACTCCATCGCCAGCAGTTGGTCGGCGACCATCCTGCCCAGCGGCTTCACCTTCAAGTGGTACCTGCAGCTGTGGAGCGATCCGCGCTTTCTCGCGGCCTTCGGCCAGTCGCTGCTGGTCTGCGTCGGCGCCCTGGTGCTGTCGGTGGTACTGATCCTGCCGCTGCTGTTCGTGGTGCACTACCACTTCCCCAAGCTCGATGCGCTGATGAACATCCTGATCCTGCTGCCCTTTGCGGTGCCGCCGGTGGTGTCCTCGGTGGGTCTGCTGCAGCTCTACGGCTCAGGACCTTTCGCCATGGTGGGCACACCCTGGATTCTGATCGGCTGCTACTTCACCGTGGCCCTGCCATTCATGTACCGGGCCATCACCAACAGCCTGCAGGCGATCAACCTGCGGGACCTGATGGATGCCGCCCAGTTGCTGGGCGCCAGTACCTGGCAGGCAGCCTTGCTGGTGGTGCTGCCGAACCTGCGCAAGGGCCTGATGGTGGCCTTGCTGCTGTCCTTCTCGTTCCTGTTCGGCGAGTTCGTGTTCGCCAACATCCTGGTGGGTACCCGCTACGAAACCCTGCAGGTCTACCTGAACAACATGCGCAACAGCAGTGGCCACTTCACCAGTGCACTGGTGATTTCCTACTTCTTTTTCGTGCTGGTCCTGACCTGGGCCGCCAACATCCTGAACAGGGACAAGAGCCAATGAGCTTCGTCAGCGTCCAACACCTGCAAAAGAACTACGCGGGCACCCCGGTGTTCAGCGATATCAATTGCGAAATCCGCAAGGGTGAATTCGTCACCCTGCTGGGCCCCTCCGGCTGCGGCAAGTCGACACTGCTGCGCTGCATTGCCGGACTGACCCCCGTCGATGACGGCAAGATCCTTCTCGACGGCCAGGACATCGTGCCCCTGAGCCCGCAGAAACGCGGGATCGGCATGGTGTTCCAGAGCTATGCACTGTTTCCCAACATGACCGTGGAACAGAACGTCGCCTTCGGCCTGCGCATGCAGAAGGTCAAGGCTGACGATAGCCACAAGCGGGTCAGCGAGGCCCTGCAGCTGGTGGAGCTCAAGGATTTCGCCAGCCGCTATCCACACCAGCTGTCCGGCGGCCAGTGCCAGCGGGTGGCCCTGGCACGCTCCCTGGTGACCCGACCACGCCTGCTGTTGCTGGACGAGCCGCTTTCAGCGCTGGATGCGCGGATCCGCAAGCATCTGCGCGAACAGATTCGCACCATCCAGCGCGAGCTGGGCCTGACCACCATCTTCGTCACCCATGACCAGGAAGAAGCCCTGACCCTGTCGGACCGGATCTTCCTGATGAACCAGGGCCAGATCGTCCAGAGCGGCGACGCCGAGACCCTGTATACCGCGCCGGTGGATGTGTTCGCCGCAGGTTTCATCGGTAACTACAACCTGCTGGATGCCGAGAGCGCCAGCAAGCTGTTGCAACGCCCGGTCACAGGCCGTATCGCTATCCGCCCGGAGGCCATCGAGCTGCGCAAGGATGGCCAGCCGGACGCACTGGTCCGCAGCCACAGCCTGCTGGGCAACGTTATCCGTTATCGGGTCGAGGCTCGTGGTGTGGAACTGGTAGTGGATGTCCTCAACCGTTCGGCCGCCGACCTGCACAGCGACGGCCAGCGCCTGGCGTTATCCATCGATCCGAGTGCCCTGTGTGAGGTAGCCTGATGCCTTCCACGCAATCGATCCTGAAGAGAGAGCTGTACTGATGGCCCTGGCAATTTTTGATCTGGACGAAACCCTGATCCACGGCGACTGCGCCACCCTCTGGAGCGAACAGATGGGGCGCCTGGGCTGGGTCGACAGCGAGTCGTTCATGCGACGCAACAACGAACTGATGGATGCCTACAGCCACGGCAAGCTGGCCATGGAAGAGTTCATGTCCTTCAGCCTCGAGCCCATGGCCGGACGTACTCCCCAGGAGGTGGCCCACCTGGTGGAGCCCTGGGTCGAGGAGGTGATCGAGCCGATCATCTTCAGCGATGCCTGCAAGACCCTGGCTGCCCATCGCCAGGCCGGCGACCGGATTCTGGTGATCTCGGCCTCGGGCACCCACTTGGTACAACCGATCGCCCAGCGTTTGGGCATCGATGAAGTGCTGGGGATCGAGCTGCAAGTGCTCAACGGCGTCTACACCGGCAATACCGTGGGCACCCTGACCTACCGCGAAGGCAAGATCACCCGCCTGCTGCAATGGCTGGAAAGCGAGCAGGAGAGACTGGAAGGCGCGACGTTCTATTCCGACTCGCGCAACGACTTGCCGTTGCTGCTGAGGGTGGATCATCCCCAGGTGGTCAACCCGGACCCGGTGCTGCGCGAGCATGCGCAACAGGCCGGCTGGCCGATCCACCACTGGAAATGATTCGTCGGGAACTGGCCCACGGGCCAGTTCCCATGGCGGTTACACCAGAGCGGGATCGATCACCAGCACCAACTTGCCCGATACCTGGTTGGTCGCCAGTTCGGCGAACGCCGCCTCCGCATCCTGGATCGCGAAGGTCCTGGCCAGTTGCGGGCTCAGGCGCCCGTCACCGAACAAGGGCCAGACGTTCTGCCCCAGGTCGCTCAGCAGGTCGGCCTTGAACTGATCGCTGCGGCTGCGCAAGGTCGAGCCCAGCAACTGGATACGCTTGGCCAGCACCTGTGCCAGGTCCACTTGCGTCTCGCGTCCACCCATCAGGCCGATCAGGACCCAGCGCCCATCGAGCGCCAGCAGCTTGAGATTGTTGCTCGCGTAGCTGGCCCCCACCGGGTCCAGGATCACATCGAACGGACCGAAATCACGCAGTGCCTGCACGCCATCGGTGCGCACCACCCCCCCCTGGGCACCGAGTCCCTCGCAATAGGCCAGTCGCTCGGCGGAGCCAACACTGACCCAGCACGGGCTGCCAAACGACTTGCACAACTGGATCGCCGCCGAACCGACGCCACTGGCGCCAGCGTGCAGCAACACTTTCTCCCCGGGCTTGAGCGCCGCCAGCTGGAACAGGTTCAGCCAGGCTGTGGCATAGACCTCGGGCAGCGCCGCCGCCTCGACCAGAGACAACCCTTCGGGGACCGTCAACACATGCCGCGAATCGACCACCACTTCCTCGGCCATGCCACCGCCGGCCAGCAGTGCGCATACCCGATCACCGATTTTCCAGGACGAACCCGGACCGACTTCGCTGATTACCCCCGAACATTCCAGCCCCAGTACCTGGCTGGCCCCGGCGGGTGGCGGATAAAGCCCCGCGCGTTGCAACAGATCGGCCCGGTTCAGGCCGGCGGCCGCCACACGAATGCGAACCTGGCCTGCATCGCAGGCCGGGCTTGGCTCTTCAACCCACTCCACATGACCTTCAACGCCTTGCAATGCTTTCACAGTGCCTCCATAGTGAGTCTGGACTGAGCCCGGAGCTTATAGCACCGGGCTTTTTGCATTATGCGACCGGCCTTAATGGAACCGGCGACTTCAAAGACGGCCTAATATGCGTTATCAATTGCCCCCGCGTCGAATCAGCATGAAGCATCTGTTCCCCAGCACCGCACTCGCTCTTTTCATTGGTTTCGGCCTGCTGCCGATGTCGACCACTACGTTCGCAGCCAATAGCTGGGACAAGCTTCAACCCGATCGCGACGAGGTAATTGCCAGCCTCAATGTTGTAGAACTGCTCAAGCGCCATCACTACAGCAAACCGCCGCTGGATGACGCACGCTCGATCATCATCTACGACAGCTACCTGAAACTGCTGGACCCCTCGCGCAGCTACTTTCTGGCCAGCGATATCGCGGAGTTCGACAGGTGGAAAACCCAGTTCGACGACTTTCTCAAGAGCGGTGACCTGAAC
Source organism: Pseudomonas sp. L5B5 (assembly GCF_020520285.1). Classification (NCBI taxonomy): domain Bacteria; kingdom Pseudomonadati; phylum Pseudomonadota; class Gammaproteobacteria; order Pseudomonadales; family Pseudomonadaceae; genus Pseudomonas; species Pseudomonas sp. L5B5. The sequence continues at coordinate 6,050,478 of NZ_CP084742.1, read as the reverse complement.
GCAGGCTTCACCATCTACAAGCGCTACCTGGACCGGGTCAAATCCCGCCTGGACTTTGCGCTGGCAGAACTGGGCAAGGGCGTCGACAAGATCAACTTCACCACCAAGGAAGACCTGCTGATCGATCGCAAGGATGCTCCCTGGCTCAAGACCACCGCCGAACTCGACGACCTATGGCGCAAGCGCGTCAAGGACGAAGTACTGCGGATGAAGATCGCCGGCAAGGAACCCAAGCAGATCCAGGAAACCCTGACCAAGCGCTACAAGAACCAGCTGGCGCGCCTGGACCAGACCCGGGCCGAGGACATCTTCCAGGCCTACATCAATACCTTTGCTATGTCCTACGACCCGCACACCAACTATCTGTCGCCGGATAATGCGGAAAACTTCGACATCAACATGAGCCTGTCCCTGGAAGGCATCGGCGCGGTACTGCAAAGCGACAACGACCAGGTCAAGGTCGTGCGCCTGGTACCGGCAGGCCCAGCGGACAAGACCAAGCAAGTGGCACCTGCGGACAAGATCATCGGTGTTGCCCAGGGCAACAAGGAAATGGTCGACGTGGTGGGCTGGCGCCTGGACGAAGTGGTCAAGCTGATCCGCGGCCCCAAGGGCACCCTGGTACGCCTGGAAGTGATTCCGGCCAGCAATGCGCCGAACGACCAGACCAGCAAGATCGTGCCCATCACCCGCGAAGCAGTGAAACTCGAAGACCAGGCGGTGAAGAAGTCGGTCCTCACCCTCAAGCAGGATGGCCGCGACTACAAGCTCGGGGTGATCGAGATCCCGGCGTTCTACCTGGACTTCAAGGCATTCCGCGCCGGTGACCCGGACTACAAGAGCACTACCCGCGACGTGAAGAAGCTGCTGACCGAACTGCAGAAGGAGAAGGTCGACGGCGTGGTCATCGACCTGCGCAACAACGGCGGCGGTTCCCTCCAGGAAGCCACCGAGCTGACCAGCCTGTTCATCGACAAGGGCCCCACCGTGCTGGTGCGCAATGCCGACGGTCGCGTGGATGTGCTGGAAGATGAAAACCCTGGCGCCTTCTACAAGGGGCCGATGGCTCTGCTGGTCAACCGCCTCTCGGCCTCGGCTTCGGAGATTTTCGCCGGCGCCATGCAGGACTACCACCGAGCGCTGATCATCGGTGGCCAGACCTTCGGCAAGGGCACGGTGCAGACTATCCAGCCGCTCAATCATGGCGAACTGAAGCTGACCCTGGCCAAGTTCTACCGGGTTTCCGGCCAGAGCACCCAGCATCAGGGTGTTCTTCCGGATATCGGTTACCCGTCGATCATCGACACCAAGGAAATCGGCGAAAGCGCGCTGCCCGAAGCCATGCCATGGGACACCATCCGTCCGGCCATCAAGCCGGCAGTGGATCCGTTCAAGCCATTCCTGGCCCAGCTCAAGGCCGAGCATGAAAGTCGCTCGGCCAAAGATCCGGAGTTCGTGTTCATCCGCGACAAGCTGGCCCTGGCCCAGAAGCTGATGGCGGAAAAGACCGTGAGCCTCAACGAAGCCGATCGTCGTGCACAACACGCCGATATCGAAGCCAAGCAGTTGGCCCTGGAAAACACCCGTCGCAAGGCCAAGGGCGAAGAGCCGCTCAAGGAGTTGAAGAAAGAAGACGAGGACGCGCTGGCCGCTGCCGAGCCGAACAAGACCAAGCCAGAAGACGACGCCTACCTCAGCGAAACCGGGCGTATCCTGCTGGACTACCTGAAGCTCAACACCTCGGTGGCCAAGCACTGAGGATGATGGCAATTTAATTCGATCGCTCTTCGGAGCGTCATTAAACAGTCATCATTCTGTCGTGAAATAAAGGACCGGCGCCGCCCCTGGACCAGGGGCGCGCCCGGTCCTTTTTTTATTGACAGAGATCGCCATGACCACGACCGAACAGCTGAGTGCATTGAGTTCAATCCTGGCTCAAAGCGGTCTGCACAGCCTGTTCCAGCCCATCATCTGCCTTTCCGAGCGACGCATCCTCGGCTATGAGGCTCTGAGCCGAGGCCCCTCCAACAGCCCCCTGCATTCACCGGTGACCCTGTTCGCGGTGGCGCGCCAGGCCGGACGCCTGAGCGAGCTGGAGATCGCCTGTCGCTATAGCGCCTGCAAGCGATTCAGCGAGCAATTGTTGCCCGGCAAGCTATTCCTCAATGTCTCGCCCGAGTCGCTGCTGGAGGCCGCCCACCAGCCTGGGCGAACCTTGCAACTGCTCCAGGACTTCGGCATCCCGCCCAGCCAGGTGGTGATCGAGCTCACCGAGCAGACCCCCATCGACGATTTCCAGCTGCTGCAAAACGCCCTGCACCACTACCGCGACATGGGGTTCTCCATTGCCCTGGATGATCTGGGCGCCGGTTACTCCAGCTTGCGCCTGTGGTCCGAGTTGCGACCGGACTACGTTAAAATCGACCGACACTTCATCGACGGCATTCACCAGGATGCGCTCAAGCGCGAGTTCGTCGGCTCGATCCTGCAGATCGCGAAGGCCTCCCGGGCCAAGGTGATCGCCGAAGGCATCGAGCTGGCTGAAGAACTGGCGGTGCTCACCGAGATGGGCATCGACCTGATCCAGGGTTACCTGCTGTGCCGCCCCCAGGAACAGCCACCCCAGGACGCCTGGGGGATGATGCCCAAGCACGACAGCACCAGCGTGGCGCTGAACGATGAAGGCAGCGACTTGAGTGCCCTGCTCAACGAACAACCGGCAGTGGCACGCAATACGCCCACGGCCAATGTGCTGGAAGCCTTTCGCCGACAGGCCAATCTCAATTCCTTGGCAATTCTCGACGAGCAGGGCCAACCCTGCGGGATCGTCCATCGGCATTCACTTTCCGATGCCCTGCTCAAGCCATTCGCCACCGACCTGTTCGCTCGCAAACCCATCAGCCGCCTGATGAACGACGACTTCCTGGCCGTTGAGCTGAGCCAATCCCTGCAACAGGTCAGCCGCCTGATCACCAGCCGCGCACGGCAACGCATCGAGGAGGACTTCATCATCACCCTCAACGGTCATTACCTGGGACTGGGACGGGTAATCGATGTACTCAAGCTGATCACCGAGCTGAAGATCCAGCAGGCACGCTACGCCAACCCGCTGACCCTGCTGCCGGGCAACGTGCCCATCCAGCAGTGCCTGACTCGCCTGCTGCAACAGGGCCGTGAATCGGTGATCTGTTATGTGGACATCGACAGTTTCAAGCCCTTCAACGACATCTACGGCTATGGGCGCGGCGACGAAGTACTGTTATGCCTGGCGCAATGCCTGAATGACCGGGTGGACCCCAGCCGCGACTTCGTCGGGCATATCGGCGGGGATGATTTCCTGCTGGTGCTGGGACCAGAGGACTGGCGCAAGCGGCTGAACCAGCTGCTGGACGATTTCCACAGCCAGTGCCGGCGCTTCTATCGCAGCGAACACCTGGAGGCCGGCTGCTTCGTTGCACCCAATCGCCAAGGAGTTCGCCAGGAGTTTCCCTTGCTGTCACTGTCGATCGGCGTGGTGCACCTGTCCCCACAAGCCTGTGGGCAACTGGACTCCAGCCAATTGGCGGAACTGGCGTCGCAGGCCAAGCATCATGCCAAGAACGTGCAAGGCTACAGCGTCCACGTGATCGACAGCCTGCAAGCCCTGGACCACCAGAGAGGCGGTCCCCTCAATGCTGCGGATCTAGCTGCTCCAGCTTGATACTTGCCAGGGGGTGCCCGGCCTGGGCCGAGAGCCGCCACCAACGGGCCGCTTCGCCAGCATCGGGCGCCTTGCTGGCCGAGCCAGCCAGACTGAGCACACCGAGCTGGTAGGCGGACTTGGCATCACCTGCCAGAGCCGCCAGACGCAATAGCCGGATACCTTCCTCCCGCGCACCGAGCCCCTGGCCACGAAAGACCAGGATATGCCCATAGAAACTTTGCGCGCCGACGTGGCCCAGGTTGGCCATGCGTGCGTACTGCCCCTGCATCCAATGCCAGCTGCGGGGCTGACGGATGAACCAGGGCCAATGAAACAATCGGCGGGCCACCCAGTAGCCGACCCGCGCCTTGAATCGCCAGAACATTCAGGCCTCCACTGATTCGGGATACGTGTACTCGAACACTCGCACCACTTCCGAGGCGTGCCAGGATGCTGCGGCAACACCATCGGACGGCCCGGAAAAACGCCCCAGCCGCTCGACACACTCAAAGAAGCCGGTCCGCGGCAAACGGCTGGCACCCTGGCTGATCACCAGGGAGCTGCGCAACGGTTGCTCAGCCCGTGCGTCCAGGGCCGCCAGGTGCTCCAGCGCGGCCGTGAGGGTCTGCATCGCCGGGCTGGGCAGTTGCAACCGCTCCAGCAATGCACGGTAGGTTAAGAGATGGCGCTGACGCCGGGCCTGATCCAGCTCACCCAACAGCCCATCCCAGTGCTGACGACTGATCCTTACACTCACAATGGCTCCCTCCACCCCGGCACTGTCAGCTCCCAGGCCAAGCTGCGGCGAATCGCAGCGTCGGGTTGACGCTCGCCACTTTCAATCAGGGCCAGGTAAGACGGACTGATACCTACTTTGCGGGCCAACGCCTCGATGGCGATGCCCTTCCCTTCGCGTAGACTGCGTAATTGATCCAGGCCCGGAAGACCCTCGGCCTGTGTCGCTGCCTGAGCTGTAGCAGCAGCGTGTGGTGCGTGTTCGGTGAGACCTGCGGCTTGCAATAAAGCTTGATACTGAGCCCACGGCAGAACCGCATATTCGGGTTCACCGTCGCGTTCAATAATCTGGATATCCATCACTACCCCGTAGGACTACGACACTTAACGAGTCGGACTTTTCCCTAAAGTGTAATCCTAACAGCGATGGTGGTCGCGCAGAGCATGATTGTCATCAGGTAACGGAGCTGTTACCTCAGTTTTTCCCCGGCCCTTCCAGGCGCAATTGCTCTGGGGTGTCCGGCAACCTCTCGACCACCGCCAGCTTTTCCGGGGCCTGGCGACTGCGCCAGGCTCGAAAGGCATCGAGCTCATCGCCCAGGGTTTTCATCAGCCAGGCCAGCACGGCGATGTCATCGAGCATGCCGAACACCGGAAGAAAGTCGGGAATCGCGTCCAGCGGGCTGAGGAAATACATCAGGCCGGCGACCACCGCCAACAATGCCTTGGGACTGATCGCCCGGTACTCTCCTCGCCAGTAGGCCAGGCACAATGCCTGCAGTAGGCGCAGGTCTTGCTTGACCTTGCCCAGGCGCCCACCCTGGAAGGCACCCTTGCTGGCGACAGCGAACAACAACGTCGGCAGGCGGCCACGACTTAAGAGCCGAGCCGCCAGGGGCAGGAAGCGGGCAAAATTCCAGGGTGCTTTCATCTTCACTCCCACTGAAATGTTATCCACACAAATTGTGGATAACCTTGTGAACAGAGCTCCTTTTCAGCGCTGAAAGCCCCGTTTCACAAGGGCTGAGCTCAGATCGGGCGTTTTTTACTCACATAAAAAAACCCATTATTTCATTGACTTGGCAGTCTTCAGCGACTAGTGCCAGCGCTACCCTGTTCTGACTGTCGACAATGCCGTCAGTTCGGATTTTTTACCACTACCGGCTTGCAGAAACGACAACGCCCCGCAAGAGCGGGGCGTTGTTTGGGCGAACCAGCAGGTTACTTGGCAGCGCCCTGCTTGTCCTGCTTGGCTGGATCCTTGATGCCCAGCAGTTCCAGCTCGAACACCAGCACCGAATTGGCCGGGATCGCCGGGCTTGGGCTTTGTGCGCCGTAGGCCTGGTCGCTAGGGATATACAGTTTGTATTTCTCGCCCACGTGCATCAACTGCAGGCCTTCGACCCAACCCGGGATCACGCCGCTGACCGGCAGGTCGATCGGGCTGCCACGCTCTACCGAGCTGTCGAACACGGTGCCATTGGTCAGGGTACCGGTGTAATGCACGGTCACCACGTCAGTCGGCTTGGGTTGAGGACCATCAGCCTTCTTCAGCACCTCGTACTGCAGGCCGGAAGCAGTGGTGGTCACGCCTGCCTTCTTGCCGTTCTCTTCGAGGAATTTCTTGCCGGCAGCCGCCGATTCTTCACTCATCTTGGCCATGCGCTCTTCAGCACGCTTTTGCAATGCGGCAAAGGCCTCGATGAGATCTTCATCCTTCAGCTTCTGTTCTTTCTTGCCGACGGCATCTTCGATACCCAGGGCGACGGCCTTGGAATCCAGGTCATCCATGCCTTCCTGGGCCAGGCTCTTGCCCATGTTCAGGCCGATGCCATAGGAAGCTTTCTGCGCCGGGGTTTTCAGCTCTACGCTGGTCTGCGAGTCACAACCGGCAAGTACCAGGCTAACCAGGGCCACCGCCGCCGCCAACCGATGCTGTTTCATGCTATTTCCTTGTTCATGCGCCTAAAGGGCAATCGAATAAAGCCGCGAGCTTATCAGGCCGCCACGACCAATGGCTACCGGCATAGGAGCGGTAAACCATTGATAAGTTCACGCCTGCAAACGCATTTTGTGGTCTGGGATATGCCCCGTTCAGGTAGATCGCGAGGCATGTGAAAGAGCGCGAATAACCATAGCTCAAGTAATGGCTACTTGCCCCGTCAGATGCGCTCAGGCATAAGGAAACCAAATTCGACAAGGAAGTACATCTTGCGCCTCATCTACCGTGTATTGCTGTTGATTGCCGTATTGATCGGCCTCGCCCTGGCCGTGGTGGCCTACTACATCGCCAATCCGAAACTCCCCGACTATGCGCCTGCCGAACAGGTGCATTACCTGGACCAGTGGGATGCCCAGGACCGTCAAACCTACTACTTCACACCCCAGGGCACCCAGGTCAAGGGCTTGCGCTATGACTGGTTCGTCGCCCTGGAACTGCCCTTCTCCGAGCAATCCTTCGCCGCCCCCGAGTACCTCGCGCGCTTCGGCTTTCTGGTGGAGCCCGGGCAGAAGGCCACGACGCAGAACCCCGGCAACCTGCCGGTAGGGTTCGCCCGCCACCAGAACCCGGGCAATGCCGAGCAGTACCTGGACATTACCTGCGCCGCTTGCCACACCGGCGAACTGCGCTTCAATCACCAGGCGCTGCGGATCGACGGCGGCTCGGCGCAGCATGTCCTGCCATCGAGCGTGCCCACCCTACGCGGCGGCAGCTTTGGCCAGGCCCTGGTGGCCGGCCTGGCCATGACCTATTACAACCCGTGGAAATTCGAGCGCTTTGCCCGCAAGGTGCTGGGGCCGGACTACGACCAGCAGCACGAGCAATTGCGCCGGGACTTCAAGGCATCGCTGGATACCTTCCTGAAGGTGGCCTGGAACGACACCCATCGCGGTCTCTACCCCACCGAGGAGGGACCAGGACGCACCGATGCCTTTGGCCGTATCGCCAATGCCAGCTTCGGCGACGCGATCTCCCCGACCAACTACCGGATCGCCAACGCTCCGGTGGACTATCCACAGCTCTGGGATATCTGGACCTTCGACTGGGTGCAATGGAACGGTTCGGCGCAGCAACCCATGGCCCGTAACATCGGCGAAGCCCTGGGCGTGGGGGCGACCCTGAATCTGTTCGACGCTGCCGGCCAGCCACTGACAGGGGATGCTCGCTATCCGTCGAGCGTGCGCGTGCGCGATCTCAACCTTATCGAGGAGACCCTGCAGCGCCTCAAGCCACCCACCTGGCCGCAAAACCTGCTGGGCGAGATCGACAAGCCGCTGGCTGCCAAGGGCCGCACCTTGTTCGCCAACCATTGCGCCGGCTGCCATGTGCCCGCAGTCAGCGAGAACAATGGCCGGCCGGTCCAGCAACTGAAGATGCTGCCGGTCTCGGTGATCGGCACCGACCCCAACTCGGCCAGCAATATTGCCGACCTGCGTTATGACCTGAGCACCTTGCAATGGGATACCGCGGAACTGGCCAAGTCCAACGTCGAACTGCACCCGACGCCCACCGAGCCCCTGGATCTGCGGCAGATGTCCGCTGCCAAGGGCCTGGCGTACATCACGGCCTTCGTCGAGGAACGCGCCTATCGCGATGCCCAGGTCACCCCCGAAGAACGCTCGCGCCTGGACGGCTACGGCCTGCCGATCGGCGTTCGCGAGTTGCGCGCCTACAAGGCCCGCCCGCTGGCCGGGGTCTGGGCGACCCCGCCCTATCTGCACAACGGTTCGGTGCCCAACCTCTATCAGCTGTTGTCTCCCCAGTCGGAACGCTCCACGACCTTCTATCGAGGCACCTTCGAGTACGACCCCAAGCACCTGGGTTATCGCCAGGAAGCGTTCAAGAACGGCTTTGAATTCGATACCCGGATCAGCGGCAACCACAACAGTGGTCACGAATTTCGCGCCGGCCAGCGGGGCAATGGCGTCATCGGCCCGCTTTTGCAGCCTGAAGAGCGCTGGGCGCTGCTGGAATACCTGAAAGTGCTGGGCGGACCGCTGGAGTCGCAACTGCCATGAAACTCGATCTTGCAAGCAAACGCCCCTCCCTGCTGGGCCGGCTCTGGCTGCGCCTGGGCGCGCTACTGGGCAAGCTGCTGTTGCTGCTGGTGGTGCTCGGTCTCTCGTGCTGGGCCCTGGCCAGTGCCTGGTTCGCCTGGCAGCACCGCGGCCCGGTAGCAGTACAAGAACAGATTCCCGCCGATGAAGCGGCGCGCACCCAGGACATCATCCAGACCGCCGTGCGTATCGTCGACCAGCATCGAGAGGGCACCCGCTACCTGCGCGACGCCCATGCCAAGGCCCATGGCTGCTTGAAAGCCGAAGTCCAGGTGCTCAAGGGCCTGGCCCCGGAGCTGCGCCAGGGGGTCTTCGCCAACCCGGGGCAAACCTGGCAGGCCACGGTGCGCCTGTCCAATGGCAATGCCTACCCGCAGTTCGACAGCATTCGCGATGCCCGTGGCATGGCGATCAAGCTGCATGAGGTCCCCGGGCAACAGTTGATGGCGTCGGAGGCTGCACGCCACGAACAGGATTTCGTGATGTTCAACCACCCGAACTTCTTCGTCAGCGATGTAGCCGAGTACCAGCAGAACATCGCGGCCCAGGCCGACGGCCAGAAAGTCGGCGCCTTCTTCCCCGGCCGGGATCCACGCAGTTGGCAGGTCCGCCACTTGTTCATCGCCCTGGCGACCCTGGCGCCGGCGCCGGCGAGCCCGACCCAGACCACCTACTTCTCGGTCTCGCCCTACAAGTTCGGCAAGGCCAACGCCAAGTTCCGGGTCATGCCGGATCCGGACAGTTGCCAGGCTTACCAACTGCCGGCACAGAACCAGGACCTGCCCAATTTCCTGCGCAGCGCCCTGGTCCAACAGCTCTCCACGGACCGGGTACCAGCCTGCTTCGTATTGCAGATCCAGCGCCAGGACCCGAGCCGCTTCATGCCGATCGAGGACACCAGCATCGAGTGGAAAGAAAAGGATGCACCCTTCGAAACCGTGGCCCGGGTGACGATTCCCGCCCAAGACTTCGATACCCCGGTGCAGAACCTGGCCTGCGACAACCAGTCGTTCAATCCCTGGTTCGGCCTTGAAGCCCACCGCCCCATCGGCGGCATCAACCGCCTGCGCAAGGCGGTGTACGAAGCCGTCAGCGATTATCGGCACAGCCGCAACGCCGAACAGTAAGCCTGAAACGAAAAAAACGGTCTCAGGACTAATGCCGATCAGTTGAGGAAATGGTAGGAGCGAGGCTTGCCCGCGATGGACTTCAAAGCGCTGCGTTTATTCAGTCAATACGCGCTACCGCTAACGATCATCGCGAGCAGGCTACGCTCCTGCAGAGATCAGCTCGCTTAACTGACTGGCATTAGCTTCATGGCCGCTTTTCTTGACTCATGCAGAACCTGGACAAAACCCAGACAGCAAAAAGCCCGCATTGAGCGGGCTTTCTGTGGTGACCTGGCGTTCAGTGGTCCAGGTTACCTAATATGGCGCAGCGGACGGGACTCGAACCCGCGACCCCCGGCGTGACAGGCCGGTATTCTAACCGACTGAACTACCGCTGCGCGTAGCGTTGAAAGTAAGTGGTGGGTGATGACGGGATCGAACCGCCGACATTCTGCTTGTAAGGCAGACGCTCTCCCAGCTGAGCTAATCACCCTTTACCTTCGTTGCGGGGCGCATTATGCCACAGAAATTCTTAAAGTGTTGATTTAATTGATAATTTTATCAAAAAAATCTGAATCCCCATGGTTGCCGCACTACCCGCACAACCCTTTACAGCAAAAAGCCCGCGTTAGCGGGCTTTCCGTGGCGACCTGGCGTTCAGTGGTCCAGGTTACCTAATATGGCGCAGCGGACGGGACTCGAACCCGCGACCCCCGGCGTGACAGGCCGGTATTCTAACCGACTGAACTACCGCTGCGCATAACACAATCAAACGAATGGTGGGTGATGACGGGATCGAACCGCCGACATTCTGCTTGTAAGGCAGACGCTCTCCCAGCTGAGCTAATCACCCTTCTCGTTCGGTGTGGCGCGCATTCTACGGAGCGTCCCCTACTCTGGCAAGCACTTTTTATAATAATTTTCTCAGCCCTTCCAAAGGCTTAGCGAAGGGTTGGCCTGAGCAGCAGCGAAGAGAATAATGCCCTCCTTTGTATAAAGGAGAGATTCACCCCATGTGGTTCAAAAACCTGCTGATCTATCGCCTGACCCAAGATCTGCCTTTTGATGCCGAGGCGCTGGAAACTGCACTGGCGACCAAACTGGCGCGTCCCTGTGCAAGCCAGGAGTTGACCACTTACGGTTTCGTCGCCCCTTTCGGCAAAGGCGAGGACGCTCCCCTGGTACACGTCAGCCAGGACTTCATGCTGGTAGCGGCGCGCAAGGAAGAACGCATCCTTCCGGGTAGCGTGGTGCGCGACGCGGTCAAGGAAAAGGTCGAAGAGATCGAAGCCGAGCAGATGCGCAAGGTCTACAAGAAGGAACGCGACCAGATCAAGGATGAAATCATCCAGGCGTTCCTGCCCCGCGCCTTTATCCGTCGCTCCTCGACCTTCGCCGCCATCGCCCCGAAACAGGGCCTGATCCTGGTGAACTCGGCCAGCCCCAAGCGTGCCGAAGACCTGCTCTCCACCCTGCGTGAAGTGCTCGGTACCCTGCCGGTGCGCCCGGTGACCGTGAAGACCGCCCCGACCGCGATCATGACCGACTGGGTCAAGACCCAGCAGGCCGCCGATGACTTCTTCGTCCTCGACGAATGTGAGCTGCGCGACACCCATGAAGACGGCGGTATCGTGCGTTGCAAGCGCCAGGACCTGACCAGCGAGGAAATCCAGTTGCACCTGAGCACTGGCAAGGTGGTCACCCAACTGTCCCTGGCCTGGCAGGACAAGCTGTCCTTCATGCTGGACGACAAGATGGTGGTCAAGCGCCTGAAGTTCGAGGACCTGCTGCAGACCCAGGCCGAGGAAGATGGCGGCGACGAGGCCCTGGGCCAGCTCGATGCCAGCTTCACCCTGATGATGCTGACCTTCGGCGACTTCCTGCCGGCGTTGTTCGAGGCCCTGGGCGGCGAAGAAATCCCGCAGGGCATCTGACACCTTGCCTGCCAGCCACTGCACCAGACGCCACCGCTTTCGGTGGCGTTTTCACATATAAGGAACAGGCCATGCGCGCACTGGCTGCACTGAGCCGCTTCGTCGGCAATACCTTCGCTTACTGGGTACTGGTCTTCGCGGTACTGGCGTTTTTCCAGCCAGCCTGGTTCATCGGCCTCAAGGGCGCCATCGTGCCTTTGCTGGGACTGGTGATGTTCGGCATGGGCCTGACCCTGAAACTCGAGGACTTTGCCGAAGTCGCCCGTCACCCCTGGCGAGTCGCCCTGGGCGTGGTGGCGCATTTCGTGATCATGCCCGGGGTGGCCTGGGCGCTCTGCCAGGGTTTCGAGCTGCCGCCGGAGATCGCCGTCGGGGTGATCCTGGTCGGCTGTTGCCCGAGCGGCACCTCATCCAACGTGATGACCTGGCTGGCCCGGGGCGACCTGGCCCTGTCGGTGGCCATCGCCGCAGTGACCACCCTGCTCGCGCCACTGCTCACGCCCGCCTTGATCTGGCTGCTGGCTTCAGCCTGGCTGCCGGTGTCCTTCATGGAGTTGTTCTGGTCGATCCTGCAGGTGGTGCTGCTGCCAATCGTGCTCGGGGTACTGGCCCAGCGCCTGCTGGGCCAGCGGGTACGGCATGCGGTGGAGGTGCTGCCGCTGGTATCGGTGGTGAGCATCGTCATCATCGTCGCCGCGGTGGTAGCCGCAAGCCAGGCAAAGATCGCCGAGTCCGGCCTGCTGATCATGGCCGTGGTGATGCTGCACAACAGCTTCGGCTTCTTGCTGGGCTACTTCACCGCACGCGTGTTCAAGTTGCCGCTGGCCCAGCGCAAATCCCTGGCGCTGGAGGTCGGCATGCAGAACTCTGGCCTGGGAGCCGCTCTGGCCAGCGCCCACTTTTCACCGCTTGCGGCGGTACCCAGCGCCCTCTTCAGCGTATGGCACAACATTTCCGGTGCCTTGCTCTCGACCTGGTTTCGTCGCATGCAAGAACCCGACGAGCCCAAGGCACAAATTGCAGAGTGACTGAAGACCCGGCAACCCGCCCGGCGCTGGCGGGCTTGGATCTGGGAGCGGCGGTACAGGAACAAGAACGCCCGCAATCTCGCGGGCGTTCTTCCATCTATAGACGGCTTAGCGCCGCTCCCCTCGCAGCGCCCCCACCAAGACCTGCAGCTGCCCAGGCTCGGCTGCCTCCACCGCCACCGAAGGCCCTGCCACCAGGGTGACCCGCGACCAGAAACGATGGAAAAGACCCTTGTTCGGATCGCGGCTGAAAAAACTGCCCCACAGGCCTTGCAGGGCCAGCGGGATCACCGGTACTGGAGTTTCCTCGAGAATCCGCGTCAGGCCACCCTTGAATTCGTTGATCTGGCCATCGGCAGTCAACTTGCCTTCAGGGAAAATGCACACCAGTTCGCCATCGCGCAGGTACTCGGCAATCTTCTTGAAAGCCTTTTCATAGATATCCAGGTCTTCATGGCGGCCGGCAATGGGAATGGTCCCAGCGGTACGGAAGATGAAGTTCAACACCGGCAGGTTGTAGATCTTGTAGTACATCACGAAGCGAATCGGCCGACGTACCGCACCACCAATGAGCAAGGCATCAACAAAGGAAACGTGGTTGCACACCAGCAACGCGGCACCCTCATCGGGAATCTGCTCGAGATTGCGATGCTCGACACGGTACATGGAATGGCTGAGCAGCCAGATCATGAAGCGCATGCTGAACTCGGGCACCACCTTGAAGATGTACACGTTGACCGCGATGTTGAGCAGCGACACCACCAGGAACAGATGAGGAATGCTCAGCTCGACCATGCTCAGCATGACGATGGAGACAATCGCCGAGACCACCATGAACAGTGCATTGAGAATGTTGTTGGCGGCAATGACCCGCGCCCGCTCGTTCTCCGGAGTACGGGACTGGATCAACGCATACAGCGGCACTATGTAAAAGCCGCCGAAAATCCCCAGCCCCAGCACGTCGAGCAACACCCACCAGGCCTGTCCGAAGCCCAGCACTTCAAGCCAGCCATGGCCATTGACGCTCTCCGGGATACCCCCGGAGTGCCACCACAGCAGCAGGCCGAACACCGTCAGGCCCAGGGAGCCGAACGGTACCAGGCCGATCTCGACCTTGCGCCCCGAGAGCTTCTCGCACAGCATCGAGCCCACCGCGATGCCCACCGAAAACACGGTGAGAATCAGCGTCACCACCGTTTCATCGCCGTGCATCCACTCCTTGGCATAAGCCGGGATCTGGGTCAGGTAGATCGCCCCGACGAACCAGAACCACGAGTTGCCGACGATCGAGCGCGATACCGCCGGGGTTTGCCCCAGGCCCAGGCGCAAGGTGGCCCAGGACTGGCTGAAGATGTTCCAGTTCAGGCGCATTTGCGGAGCGGCCGCAGCCGCACGCGGGATGGCCCGGCTGGCCAGATACCCCAGCACCGCGACACCGATCATGGCAGCCGAAACGATCGACGCGTAATGCGCCGAGGACATCATGATCCCGGCGCCGATGGTTCCCGCCAGGATCGCCAGGAAGGTGCCCATCTCCACCAGGCCGTTGCCCCCCACCAGCTCCTCCTCACGCAAGGCCTGGGGCAGGATCGAATACTTGACCGGACCGAACAGTGCCGAGTGGGTGCCCATGGCGAACAGCGCCAGCAGCATCAGCGACAGGTGATCGAAGGCAAACCCCACGGCCCCCACCACCATGATCACGATCTCCCCCAGCTTGATCAGGCGAATCAGCGCATCCTTGGCGAACTTTTCACCGAACTGCCCGGCCAGTGCCGAAAACAGAAAGAACGGCAGGATGAACAGCAAGGCGCAGAGATTGACCCAGATCGAGCGGTCACCCTCGATGCTCAGCTTGTAGAGGATGGCCAGAATCAACGACTGCTTGAAGATGTTGTCGTTGAAGGCGCCAAGGGACTGGGTGATGAAAAACGGCAGGAATCGCCGTTTGCGAAGCAAGGTGAATTGCGAGGGGTGACTCATCTTCCGTGTTCCTGAGTGGCGAGGATACTGTTATTGGAATGCCGCACTTCGATCCAGGCCACAACCTTACCTGTGTTTGCCGATTATTTATGTAGGCCGGCAATGCACGGCGAAACAAACAGCTCTCCTTTATAGGCGCCCTGCAACGTGCGCCTGGCAACGATCAGCCACATCACGGCCAGGGCCGCCACCAGCACAGCGCCCACGACATCGAAGAACACCAGGTGCAACGTGCTGCCCAGCTTGAGCGTCGCCAGCGAGTACACCCCCAGGGGGAAGGTAAACCCCCACCAGCCAAGGTTGAAGGGGATTCCTTCGCTCAGATAGCGCCGAGTGATCAACACTGCCATGAGCATCCACCACAGGCCGAACCCCCAGAGGGTCAAGCCCGCCACCAGCCCCAGGCCGGCCGCGATTTCGCCGATGCCCGACAGGCCATTGGCGGCGAAGATCGCCGGAGCGTCCGCGCCCAGCACCAGCATGCCCAGGGCGCCCGTGCCGATCGGCCCCAGGGCCAGCCAGCTCGAGGCCGCCATGCTTTCATGGGGCAGCTTGTGCAGGGCCATGCGCAGCAACAGGATGGTCAGGATGCTGAACGCCACCGGCAGCGAAAAAGCCCATAGCACGTAGCTGGTACTCAACATCACCAGCTGCGCATGGGCATCCACCAGATGCGGAGCCAGCAAGCCACCGCTGGCCGCAGCCACCTCGGCCGCCACCACAGGCAGCAGCCAGACAGCGGTCATCTGGTCGATGCTGTGCTCCTGGCGGGTGAACATCATGTAGGGAATCAGCACCCCACATGCCAGCGACATGGCCACGTCCAGCCACCAGAGCAGTTGCGCCGGCACCAACACTGCATCGCCCCAGTGGGCATGACCGAACAACAGCAGGCCATTGATGATGGTGGCCAGTCCCATGGGAATGGTGCCGAAGAACATCGAGACCGTGGAATGTCCGAAGATCCGCCGCGCCTCGTCGAAGAACATTACCCAACGCGCGGTGTACATCGCGGTAAACAGCAGGAACAGGGCGATGGTCAGCCACCAGAACCCCTCCGCCACCAGGCGCAGCCCGGGAACCTCGGCTGGCCATTGGGCCAGCGCGAGGGCGAGGACGCCGGTGCCCATGGTGGCGGCGAACCAGTTGGGGGTGAACTGGCGAATGGCTTCACGCGGATGCTGCAGATGACTCAAGGGCCGGCGGCCAACTTTGACGCTTTGGGTACATGTCACGATGGGGTCTCCTGTCCTCTGAAGAGGTTGAGCCCATGGTAGAACCGGATCGAATATCTATATAACGGGTAATTTCTCTAACTGTTATCTGTTTTGCAGATATAGAGCAGCGAGCGCTTCTATTCCTTGCGCCGGGCCAGGCCGGAGTACCGATAAAATTGAGCGTACTCGTGATAAAGACCCCTTCCAGGAGTAACCCACGCTCATGACTCGCCACACTCTCATCACCTCCGAGCAGCAGGAAACGCAAAAAGGTAGCGCATTGCATTGTCGACTGCCTGCTCATCGGGCAACTGCTCTCCCACGACTGCATACTTCCCGTACTCGCATTGCTTGAGTAGCAGTGTCTCTGCCGGAGACACAGCCCCCAAGTGTCCATCAACTTCGATCAAAGGACGGTCGACACTTGGGTTCAGGACCCTGGCGCATCACATTGCAAGGCCGGGCGGCGTCGCATCAGGGCCATCAGTGCGCCAAGGGCCAATAGGATCAGCACCGCGCCATAACCATCAGTGGTGGCGATCAGCCCGTTACTGCGGGCGAGGCTCCCGGCCAGCAGTGCCGGCAAGCAGAACGCCAGGTAGCTCAGGACATAGAATGCCGACAGCAGCCCTGCCCGCTCATGGGGCAAGGCCAGGGGCACGACACTGCGCAACGCCCCCAGGAAACCACCACCGAAGCCGCTGCCCAGCACCAGGGTCCCGAAGAAGAACAACAGCAGACTGGCGCTGTGCACCGCGCCAAGGATCAGTAGCATCCCCAGCGCCAGCAATCCGGCCCCCAAGCGCAGGACCGATTCGGGATGACGTTCGCGCAGGCCGTAGATCATCGTCGCACCGCTGAGCGTCAGTACGGCGACCAGCGCCCCACCGATCAGGTTCGAGGTGGAGCCGGTGGCGGCTCGCACCAGGGACGGCGCCAGGGACAGGTAGAACCCGCCCACCGCCCAGACCGCCACATCCACCGGCAGCGCCAGCCACAACGCGCGTCGCGCTTGCGGCGGCACATGCAGGGTCGGTCTCAGGGACGCCCACGCCCCGGGTTGCCGGCTGACGCTTTCCGGCAGGCGCCAGAGGTACACCGCCTGCAGCACGAACAGCCCCAACAGCAGCCAGTAGCTCAGTTGCAGCGGCAGCGGCGCGAGCTCCACCAGCAGGCTGGCGCCCATGGCGCCACACGCCATGCCCAGCAGCGGCGCGACGCTGTTGATCAACGGCCCCTGCCGGCGATCAGTATCCAGCAGCGCGGCTCCCAGCGCACTGGTAGCCATGCCGGTGGCGAACCCCTGCACCATTCGCGCTGCGATCAACCATTGCACGCTGCTCTCATTGATGAAGAGCAGCATCGCCAGGCCGTTGAGCAGCAGGCCGATGAAAATCACTGGACGACGTCCCAGGTAGTCCGATAACGATCCAACCGTAAGCAACGCCGCCAGAAGGCTCATCGCATAGACACCGAATACCAGCGTCAGCATCGCCGGCGAAAAGTGCAGGCTTTGCTGATACAGGTGGTACAAGGGGGTTGGCACGCTGGAGGCGGCCAGGAAACCGAGCAGGGTCACCGCCAGGAAAACCAGGCTGCAACGGTTGGACACGCGAGTGTCGATGGCATCAGGCATAGGGCACGCTCCGCTAAAGCTAATATTTTGCTTTTGCGAAGTGTGCTACCGCCAGGGGCTTAAAGCAAATTCTTTGTGTTAAGGTTCGACCCCATGATTATCAGAGAAGGTTTACGCCCAGGCGGTCGCAGCGCCCGGGTCCAGGAATCCATCCACCGGGCAGTGCGCGAGCTTCTTGAGGAACAGGAGCGCTCGAGCCTGACCGTCCCGCAGATCGCCAGCCGCGCCGGCGTCACTCCCTCGACCATCTACCGGCGCTGGGGCGATCTGGCGACCCTGCTCGCCGATGTCGCCCTGGCCCACATGCACCCGGACAGCGAACCGGCCGACACCGGCAGCCTGCGCGGCGACCTGCGGGCCTGGGCAGAACAGTATCTGGATGAAATGAGCTCCGAGCCCGGGCGCAACATGATGCGCGACGTGCAATGCAGCGCCACCCCTGGGTACTGCGCGACCATCCTCGGCGGCCAGTTGCAGATCATTCTCGAGCGTTATCGGGCCAGCGATGCCAGCCTGCCGGAGGTGGACCGGTTGCTGAACCTGATCGTGGCGCCCACGGTGTTCCGAATCCTGTTCGCTGCCGCGCCCCTCAAGCTGCAGGAGCTCCACGAACTGATCGACATCGCCTTGCTGCCATCACCAAAGGCATGACCCGCCCCCCTGTGCCTGACGGGTGAACAAGCCCTGCGACATCAGGCCGCGCTGATACCTTGGTCGACACTGACGACAACCCGACATCGTGCCAGACTGTCTGGCCGGGCTAATGTGCCCGGTGTATCTGCTTCGGAGTTCCCATGTCGTTGTCCAGCGGGCTGATTGCAGCCGTTGCCCTAGCCTATATGGCCATCATGTTCGCCATCGCCTTCTACGGCGACCGTCGCAGCGCGCCCCTTCCGCCGCGCGTACGGGCCTGGGTGTACAGCCTCTCGTTGGCGGTGTACTGCACCAGCTGGACCTTCTTTGGTGCAGTGGGCCAGGCCACCGAACAATTGTGGGCCTTCCTGCCGATCTACCTGGGGCCGATCCTGCTGCTGGTGTTCGCGCCCTGGGTGCTGCAGAAGATGGTGATCATCAGCAAGCAGGAGAACATCACCTCCATCGCCGACTTCATCGCCGCCCGCTATGGCAAATCCCAGTCACTGGCAGTGGTGGTGGCGCTGATCTGCCTGGTGGGCGTGCTGCCCTATATCGCGCTGCAGCTCAAGGGCATCGTGCTGGGGGTCAACCTGCTGATCGGTGCCGGCGCCGACACCACGGGCACCCGCGCCCAGGACACGGCGCTGATCGTGTCGTTGATCCTGGCCCTGTTCACCATCGTCTTCGGCACCCGCAACCTGGACGCCACCGAGCACCACCGGGGCATGGTGCTGGCAATCGCCTTCGAGTCCCTGGTCAAGCTGTTCGCCTTCCTGGCGGTTGGAGTCTTCGTCACCTTCGGCCTGTATGACGGCTTCGACGACCTGTTCAGCCAGGCCATGCTGGCGCCACGCCTGGAACAGTACTGGGAAGAAACCATCAACTGGCCGTCGATGGTGGTGCAGACAGGTGTGGCGATGATGGCGATCATCTGCCTGCCACGGCAGTTCCACGTCACCGTGGTGGAGAACATCGAGCCCCAGGACCTGCGCCTGGCCAAGTGGGTATTCCCGGCCTACCTGGCCCTGGCCGCACTGTTCGTGGTGCCTATTGCCCTGGCCGGGCAGATGCTCCTGCCCAGCAGCGTGCTCCCGGACTCCTTCGTCATCAGCCTGCCGCTGGCCCAGGCCCATCCGGCCCTGGCGCTGCTGGCCTTCATCGGCGGAGCGTCGGCGGCCACCGGCATGGTGATCGTCGCCAGCGTGGCGCTCTCCACCATGGTTTCCAACGACATGCTGCTGCCCTGGTTGCTGCGGCACAAGAATGCCGAACGCCCCTTCGAGGTGTTCCGCCACTGGATGCTCTCCGTCCGACGGGTGAGCATCGTCGCCATCCTGCTGCTGGCCTATGTCAGCTACCGGCTGCTGGGCTCCACCGCCAGCCTGGCCACCATTGGCCAGATCGCCTTCGCGGCCGTGACCCAGCTGGCCCCGGCCATGCTTGGCGCTCTGTACTGGAAACAAGCCAACCGCCGGGGGGTGTTCGCGGGCCTCGCGGCCGGTACGTTCATCTGGTTCTACACCCTGGTCCTGCCGATCGCCGCCCACAGCCTGGGCTGGTCCCTGAACAGCTTCCCGGGCCTGGCCTGGCTGCACAGCAATCCGTTGAACCTGCCAATCACGCCCTTGACCCAGGGCGTGGTGCTGTCCATGGCCGGCAACTTCACCCTGTTCGCCTGGGTTTCGGTGCTGTCGCGCACGCGGGTTTCCGAGCACTGGCAGGCTGGGCGCTTCATCGGCCAGGAAATCACCGGCCGCCTGAGCTCACGCTCGATGCTGGCAGTGCAGATCGACGACCTGCTGAAGCTGGCCGCGCGTTTTGTCGGCGATGAACGCGCTCGCCAGAGCTTCATCCGCTTCGCCTATCGCCAGGGCAAGGGCTTCAACCCGAACCAGAACGCCGACGGCGAATGGATAGCCCATACCGAGCGCCTGCTGGCCGGCGTGCTCGGGGCCTCCTCGACCCGTGCGGTGGTCAAGGCCGCCATTGAGGGTCGGGAAATGCAGCTCGAGGACGTGGTGCGCATCGCCGACGAAGCCTCCGAAGTCCTGCAGTTCAACCGTGCCCTGCTACAAGGGGCGATCGAGAACATCACCCAGGGCATCAGCGTGGTGGACCAGTCCCTGAAACTGGTGGCCTGGAATCGCCGCTACCTGGAGCTGTTCAATTACCCCGAAGGATTGATCAGCGTCGGCCGACCGATTGCCGACATCATCCGTCACAATGCCGAGCGCGGCCTGTGCGGCCCCGGCGAAGCCGAGGTGCATGTGGCCCGGCGCCTGCACTGGATGCGCCAGGGTCGAGCCCACACGTCCGAGCGCTTGTTCCCCAATGGCCGGGTGATCGAGCTGATCGGCAACCCGATGCCAGGTGGCGGGTTTGTCATGAGTTTCACCGATATCACCCCGTTCCGCGAGGCCGAGCAGGCACTCACCGAGGCCAACGAGGGCCTGGAACAAAGGGTGGCGGAACGTACTCATGAATTGTCGCAACTCAACGCGGCGCTGACCGATGCCAAGGGCACCGCAGAAGCGGCCAACCAGTCCAAGACACGCTTCCTGGCCGCGGTCAGTCATGACCTGATGCAGCCCTTGAATGCCGCAAGACTCTTTTCCGCCGCCCTCTCCCACCAGGAAGACGGCTTATCGGCAGAGGCCCAGCAACTGGTGCAACACCTGGACAGCTCGCTGCGCTCCGCCGAGGACCTGATCAGCGACCTGCTGGACATTTCACGCCTGGAAAACGGCAAGATCACACCAGACCGCAAGCCTTTCATCCTCAACGAACTGTTCGACCCCCTGGCCACGGAGTTCAGGGCCCTGGCCCAGGAACAGGGCCTGCAGTTCCGGGTGCGGGGCAGCCACCTGCGCGTCGACAGCGACAGCAAGCTGCTGCGCCGGGTCCTGCAGAACTTCCTGACCAACGCCTTCCGTTATGCCAAGGGTCCGGTGTTGCTGGGCGCAAGGCGCCGCGGCGACATGCTGAGCCTGGAAGTCTGGGACCGTGGCCCGGGCATTCCGCTGGACAAGCAGCAAGTGATCTTCGAGGAATTCAAACGCCTGGACAGCCATCAGACCCGCGCCGAAAAAGGCCTGGGCCTGGGCCTGGCGATTGCCGACGGCCTGTGCCGCGTGCTCGGTCATCCGCTGCAGGTGCGCTCCTGGCCGGGCAAAGGCAGTGTTTTCAGCGTCAGCGTCCCACTGGCCCGCAGCAGCACAGCAATGCCCGGCAAGGCAGCGGAACTGAATGGACAGCCCCTCAACGGCGGGCAAGTGCTGTGCGTCGATAATGAAGACAGCATCCTGATCGGCATGAACAGCCTGCTGACCCGCTGGGGCTGCCAGGTCTGGACTGCGCGCAACCGCGAGGAGTGTGCCGCGCTGCTCGCGCAAGGCATACGGCCGCAACTGGCGCTGGTGGACTATCACCTGGACGACGGGGAAACCGGGACAGAGGTCATGGCGTGGTTGCGAACCCAACTGGGCGAGCCGGTGCCTGGTGTCGTGATCAGCGCCGATGGCCGCCCGGAAATGGTCGCCCAGGTACATGCTGCTGGCTTGGACTACCTGCCCAAGCCGGTGAAGCCCGCCGCTTTGCGTGCCCTGCTCAGCCGGCACCTGCCCCTGGGCTGACAGGCGCCGGACGGATCAGTCCGGCAGTTCCAGCTCGCGCCCATCGATATCGGTCATTGCTTGCTCCAGCAGGTCCGCCGGCAAGCTCTTGCTGGCGCGAGCCCCGAGCAGCTTGAGCTGTTCGCTGCGGCTGATCAGGTTACCGCGCCCCTCGGTCAACTTGTTACGCGCCGCCGCGTAGGCCTTGTCCAGCTGCTGCAGACGACCGCCGATTTCATCCAGGTCCTGGATGAACAGCACGAACTTGTCATAGAGCCAGCCTGCGCGCTCGGCGATCTCCCGGGCATTCTGGCTCTGGCGCTCCTGCTTCCACAGGCTGTCGATCACCCGCAAGGTGGCAAGCAAGGTAGTTGGGCTGACGATCACGATATGCCGGTCGAACGCTTCCTGGAACAGGTTGGGCTCGGCTTGCAATGCCGCGGAGAAAGCCGCTTCAACGGGCACGAACAACAGGACGAAATCCAGGCTGTGCAAACCCTCGAGGCGCTTGTAGTCCTTGCCGGCCAATCCCTTGACATGATTGCGCAGCGACAGGACGTGCTGCTTCAAGGCCGCCTGGGCAACCTGCGGATCATCGCTGCCGACATACTGCTGATAGGCAGTGAGGCTGACCTTGGAGTCCACCACCACCTGTTTGTCGCCGGGCAGCATGATCAGCACATCGGGCTGGAACCGCTCCCCGTCCGGCCCCTTGAGACTGACCTGGGTCTGGTATTCGCGGCCCTTTTCCAGGCCGGCGTGCTCCAGCACCCGCTCGAGGATCAGTTCGCCCCAGTTGCCCTGGGTTTTCTGGCCCTTGAGGGCACGAGTCAGGTTGGTGGCTTCATCACTCAGACGCAGGTTCAACTGCTGTAGGCGCTCCAGTTCCTTGGCCAGGGAAAAACGCTCGCGGGCCTCGGACTGATAGCTTTCTTCCACCCTTTTTTCGAAGGACTGAATGCGCTCCTTGAGCGGGTCCAGCAATTGCCCCAGCCGCTGCTGGCTGGTTTCGGCGAAACGCTGCTCGCGCTCATCGAAAATCTTGCCCGCCAGCTCGGCGAACTGTGCTCGCAGTTCATCCCGGGAACCCTGCAGGTCCATCAGGCGCTGTTGATGGCTTTCCTGTTGCTCGCGCAGCTCGGCAGCCAGCGAAGCGGCCTGGGCATCCAGCCGGCGCAGTTCGTTTTCCTTGGCTCCCCGCTCCAGGCTCCAGGCGTGGGCTGCATCACGGGAATTGTCGCGCTCGATCTGCAGCAGCTCGACCTCGCGGCCCAGGGCGGCCAGGTCCGCTTGCTTGAGGGCATTGGCCTGACTCAGGTCGCTGACTTCGTCGCGACTGGCATCCAGCTGCGCCAAAAGACCTTCCTGGGCCATCTGGGCCGTGGCGAGGCGCTCCTCCAGGAGGGACAACTCGACCTGGCGGGAACTTGCGCGCCGCTGCAGTTGCCAGGCCAACGCCAGCAGAGGCAGCGCCGCACCCGCCAGGCCAAGCAACATGCTGGTCAAGTCCATAGCCATAGCGACTCCTGCCATCGAGAGAAGAAATGAAGGTTAACCAAGCCACCGGGGGTTGGACAGCTCAGTCTTCGATCAGACCCAGTTCCTGTTGTGCACTGCGGTCACCGGCGCGAGCCGCCTGGCGCAGCAGGTCATGGCCGATGCGTCGGTCCCGGGCATTGCCGCATTCGCGGCACATCAACTGGCCCAGGCGGCTTTGCGCCGCGACCACACCGTCACGGGCCGGCTGCTTGAGCAGGCGCCCGGCAAAATGCTTGACGCTGGGGCTATGACCTAGATGCGGGCTGTCCAGCAACCACAGGGCGACCCGCAGAGAAAAACGCTTGGGTTCGGTAACACTGGAGGGGGTCGCGGTAACAGAAGGTGATACTGAGCGAAACTTCATAAAGCACTGTGGGGCAGATCGGAAGGCGCGCCACTCTACTCCTTTTTTCGCCCGGGTAAAGTCCAAAAGAGCCAGCACGCCCGTCCTAGAGCAAGCGCTTGGGACAATCCACAGAAGCTGTGGATAACTCAGTGGACAACCGCCCCACAACCCTCTCAAAGCCCCATGAGACGGGCCTTCCAGTCAAACTGACGATTTTTTCACCAGTTAAAAAAAGCGATGTTTTTCATTGACTTAAATTCTCGAGACAGGCTATGGGGGCACCTCGAGGGAAGGTGACAAGCAGGTGACACGCTGCGCAACAAGTGTGCACAACCGCATTGAAATTGACACCGGTAACGCACTGTTTTCGTACACGCCCCAAGCGTAGGCTCGGAGTGACGGTTTACTGACTCCTGATGAAAATTTTCCTAGCACACTTGCGTTCCAGGCTACAACTCATTAGAATCCGCCCCGTTAGTACCAAGCTGAAAGTCAATTCTGGTCGAACAAGTCCCGCCGGCAACGCCTCCAAACGAGCAGCACGCCAATACCAGGGACCGACCATCTCGCTGGTTTCCAGGTAATACCCACAGCTGCGGCACCTTTGGAATGCTTCCAAGGCTGCAAGTGAGTCACTTACTCTGACCGAACCAACCTGCAAATTGATCAGGATCTCCACCCTGGGCCCAGAACCTCTGCCCTTGCTGTGCTGCCTGCCCTCCTAAGTACCTACCTGCCAGCCTTAGCGCAACTGTAATCAAAGCGCTGCAAACTGGCTGCTTTGTTCCAGACAGGTTCTTCGTTCGACCCTGAGCGGTCGACGTCACTGGAACGTTTTAACGTTGCACGGTTCTTAACCGTGTCATTTGTAGGAACACCTAATAATTATGTCTATTCAAATCCAGACCCAGAATGCAATTAGCACCCTGACCCACGCTTTTGCGCCATTGAACTGCCTGATCATGGCCAGCCGCAAAAGTGGCTTCAGCTTCACCCTGGTTAACGAACATGGCATCGCCCGTCATAGCGAACGCCTGTATCCCGACCAGTACTCCAGCGACGAACCACTACAGGCAGTGATCGAGCGCACCCGTCAGGCCCTGGTGGCCTGATCCGGCAATCGCCGAAAAGCCCAAAACCCCGCCTTGCCGCGGGGTTTTTTATTGCCCGTGATTTAAGGGCAGGCTCGAACGATCAAAGCACCAATCGATATAAGGCTTATAACAAGGGAGCGGAAATATTTTAAAAACAATCCTTTACAGCATAGATATGACACTAGACTTCAACTCAAGCGGCTCGGCCCGCTTCCGGCAAACCTGATCCCTTCACTCGCCGCCAAGCGCTTTCAGGTTCTGCCGGCCACTTCAATCCTCGAGGGCATTATGGGTATCGCCGCCAGCGAGTTGTGCCGCTATGTGATCCGCCCAACACTGATGTACCTGGGCAGCCATAGCAAAACCGCTGAAGCCTTGCTGCTGGGTATCGCCGCCAGCCAGTCACAGCTCGGATCGGCGCTGCACGATCGCCGCGGCCATGGTCTGTACCGCATTACCGAACCACGCCACCGGGCTCTCTGGGATCACTACCTGGCGCTGGACCCGGAACGCGCTAGTCTAGTTCGCGGGTTGGCGAGCCAGCATGCGTTCCTCAGCGGACCGCATCTGGAGCTGACCGTCAACCTGCGCTACGCCACGGCAATCGCCTGGTTGCTGGTGGAAGAACAACACACCCTGCTACCCGCTGCCGACGACCTGCTCGGCATGGCCCGGATCTGGAGGAAGACCTTTCAACCACAAGGACGTTTAAGAGACTTCACCTGCGCCTGGCAGACCTGTGTTTCGCCACCCAGCCTGGTCGCCTGCTGACTACGACTTTTACAAAATCAGAGAAAAACGCTGATTTTGGTCGGATTGTCCTACAAAACCGCTCTAAATCAACTATTGCAGCCTATAGCGTCGAGGCAGAAATGTTGGTAGTTTTCGCCTCGGTGATCATCAGGAGTTCTAATAATGAAAAAAGTAATGCTCAAATCCACCATAGGCTTGGCCATTGCGGTGGCATCGAGCCAGATCTTCGCTAGCGGCTTCGCCCTTAACGAACAAAGCATCAGCGGCATGGGTACCGGTTTTGCCGGCCGTTCTTCCTCCGCTGACGACGCCAGCACTGTATTTGGCAACCCTGCCGGTATGTCTCGGCTGAAGAAGCAGCAAGTCACTGTAGGTGTGGCGGCCATCGATGCCTCCACAGACCTCAAGGACACCAGCGGCACTCAGAAAGGCACCAACAAAGGCGACATGGTTCCCTTCACTGCTGTTCCGATGGGCTTCTACGTCAACCCTATTGATGAGCACTGGGCGTTCGGTCTAGGGGTCTACGCGCCATTCGGCCTCGTGACCAACTATGAAAGCGACTTCCAGGGCCGCAACTTCGGCAGCAAGAGCGACGTCAAGGTAATTACCGTTCAGCCGACCGTCAGTTATGCCTTCAACGATAAGGTATCGATCGGTTTCGGTCCTACCATCAACCGTATTTCCGGCGTGCTGGAATCGGCCCTGACCACTCCTGTCTCCCCCTATGACGGCAACGTCAAGATCAAGGGCGATGACGTGGGCTACGGTTTCAACATCGGCGTCCTGGTCCAGGCAACCGATACCACCCGCGTGGGCCTGACCTACCACTCGAAAGTGAACTACAAGCTGGAAGGTCACACCGAGGTCACTGCCGCTCCTAGCAGCCCTGCCCCATTCCTGAAAAGCAATCGCTACGATGCTTCTCTGAAAATCGAAACCCCAGAGTCCTACGACCTGTCGGTCACCCAGGATCTGAACGAGGCCTGGAAGCTCTATGCCGGTACTACCTGGACTCGCTGGAGCCGCCTGAAAGACATCACCGTCAACAACGATGGCGTTACAGCTGCAGCAGGTGGTGCACTTTCGCCGATGCTGGGCCTGGGCACCATCAAGGAAGATCAGAACTGGCACGACACCTGGGCTTACGCCATCGGTACCTCTTACCAGCTGAACAAAGAGTGGGTCCTGCGTACCGGCCTGACCTTCGACCAGTCGCCGACCAATAACAAAGACCGCTCGCCGCGTATTCCTACTGGTGACCGGACCATCTTCAGCATTGGTGCAGGCTGGACTCCAATCGAAGAGCTGACCATTGACGTCGCTTACTCCTACCTCAAGGAAGAGAAAGTCAACGTCAACCGCAGCAACGCACTTGGCCAAACCTACAACGCCAAGTACGAGAACAGTGCGAACGGTTTCGGCGTAGGTGCAACCTACCGCTTCTAAGCCTCGAAGCCAGGCAAGAGCCCGGCCCACTGAAAAAGCCCCGGCATCTTCATGATCCGGGGCTTTCTATTTTTTTGAACCGGTAATCAAGACCCCGACGCCAGCGCTTTCTCCACCGCCTCGACAAACTCCGGATTATCCGGTTTGGTCAGGCTGGAGAAATCAGCGATCACCTTGCCCTGGCGATCCACGACATACTTGTAGAAATTCCACTTCGGCGCGCTGCTCTGTTGCGCCAGTACCTTGAACAGGTGCACCGCATCAGCTCCCCTGACCTTCTGCGGCTCGGTCATGGTGAAGGTCACACCATAATTGACGTAGCAGACCTTGGCAGTTTCGGCACCGTCCCTGGACTCTTGCTTGAAGTCATTGGATGGAACTCCCACCACCTCCAGCCCCTGGTCCTTGTAGCGCTGGTACAACGCTTCGAGCCCCTTGAACTGCGGGGCGAACCCGCAAAAGCTCGCCGTATTGACCACCACCAGCGGCTTGCCGGCGAAGCGCTGGCACAGATCGATGGACTCCTTGGCGTGCAGCTTGGGCAGCGAGCCCTCCAGCAGCGCCGGGCAATCGGCCGCCCAGGCCGAGCCTGCGAAGGTGGCGAGCAAAGCGGGAACAGCAATCCAGCGGATGACCATGTCAGGTGTCCTTGAAAAAACCTCAAGCCCCGACGTTACTCGCCCCCATGATCACCTAGCAAGCGCCCATGCCCAACTGCATCAGCGCCAGTCCGCTGTGCTGCCAGCCCCACCAGGCCAGCAGCAATGACGAGACGCCCAGGCCCAAGCCGATCCCCCAACCGATGCGCGACTTCATGCAACCCTGGCCTGCAAGCGCGCTACCGGCCGCTCACGTACCGGCCAGTTGAGCGCCGCGGCCAGCAGGCTGAGCAGAATCGCCACCTGCCAGATCAGGTCATAGCTGCCGGTCCGGTCGTAGACCACACCACCCAACCAGCCACCGAGGAACGAGCCCAGCTGATGGAACAGGAACACGATGCCGCCCAGCATCGACAAGTTCCTCACACCAAAGAGGGTCGCTACGGTGCCGTTGGTCAAGGGCACCGTGGACAGCCAGAGAAAGCCCATGGCCATGCCGAACAAATAGGCACTGGTCTGGGTCACCGGCAACCACAGGAACAGCGCGATCACCACCGCCCGCAGCAAGTACAGGCCGGTGAGCAGGCGCGGCTTGGACATGCGCCCACCCAGCCAGCCCGCGGTGTACGTCCCGAAGATGTTGAACAGGCCAATCAGTGCCAGCACCGTAGTGCCGACGGTAGCCGGCAGGTGCTGGTCCACCAGGTAGGCCGGCAAGTGCACGCCGATGAACACCACCTGGAAACCGCAGACGAAAAATCCGAACGCCAGCAACCAGAACCCCGAATGGGAACAGGCCTCGCGTAGCGCCTCCACCAGGCTCTGCTCGTGGCCGTGCACGGGCAGTGGCTGATCCTTGAGCATGCTCACCAGCGGCACGATCAGGGCCACCAGCAAGCCCAGCACCAGCAGCGCCGTCGACCAGCCCAGCCAACCGATCAGGCCCAGGGTGCCCGGCAACATGGCGAACTGGCCAAAGGAACCTGCGGCACTGGCGAGCCCCATGCCCATGCTGCGTTTCTCTGGCGGCAACGCCCGACCGACCACGCCGAGGATCACCGAGAAGGAGGTGCCGGACAGGCCGATACCGATCAATAGCCCGGCACTCAGGGACAACGACAGAGGCGAATCCGCCATCCCCATGAAGACCAGCCCCACGGCGTACAGCACGCCACCGACCAGGACCACCTTCGCTGCACCAAAGCGATCGGCCAGGGCCCCGGTGAACGGCTGGGCCAGGCCCCAGACCAGGTTCTGCAAGGCGATGGCGAAGGCGAAGACCTCCCGCCCCCAGCCGAACTGCGCACTCATGGGTGGCAGGAACAGGCCGAAGCCATGCCTGATCCCCAGCGACAAGGCCAGGATCAACGCGCTGCCGAGAAGTACCCAACTGCTGGTACGCCACATCGATGACATTTTTATTCTCCGTCTACGGGTATATACCCGCTTATAGTCGAACGAACCGGCCTCAGGCCAGTTCATTCAGCAAGGCCAACAGGGTTTCACGCTTTTGCACACCCAGCCGATCGATCAGCCGCTGCTGGGCTGCTTCCCACGCCGGCAAGGCTGCGGCCAGGCGTTCATGCCCCGCCTCGGTCAATTGCACCAGGCGATTGCGCTGATCGTCGCCTTCGGTCAACTGCAGCAGCCCAGCCGCCTCCAGCACTCGCACGTTGCGCCCCAGGGTGCTGCGATCCAGGCCCATGGCTTCAGCCAGGCTGGAAATGCTCGGCTGATCGAGGCGCAACAGGTTGTTCAGCAAGGAATACTGGGCGACGTTGATTCCGAAGCCATCGAGGGCGCCGTCGTAGAACTTGCTGACGCCACGCGCGGCGCGACGCAGGTTGGTGCACAAACACTGAGAGGGAAGCATGATGCGTGTATATACCCGCGACTAATCCAAGGCAACTATTTTCAATGAAAATACCGCACTGCGGTAGCACTCAGGACAGCGCCACAGCCAGCAGCACTGTCATCTCCAGCAACTCCAGCACCGCGCCGGCCGTGTCGCCGGTGGTGCCCCCCAGGCGCCGCAGCATCAAGTGCCGCAGCCAGCAGAACACGGCGAATGCCAACAGCAGCGCCCACAGACCGCTGTATCCCCCCAGCAGCAGGCAGGCCAGGACACTCAGCCCCAGCACTTGCCGCCCCACCAGACGCGGCAGGTGGTCGGCCAGGGCCTGGCCCAGGCCACCGGCTCGCACATACGGCGTACTGAGGAACAAACCAAGCAACGCCATGCGTCCGATCAACGGCGCCAGCAACAAGGCGAACCCCTGCTGTTGCTCGATCAGAACCACCAGGGCGGCGAACTTGAGCAACAGCACCAGCACCAGGGTCACCACGGCAATCGGCCCGCTGCGTGGATCTTTCATGATGCTCAGGGTACGTTCACGATCACCGAAGCCGCCGAGCCAGGCATCGGCGCTGTCGGCCAGGCCATCCAGATGCAGTCCGCCGCTGAGCAGGACCCAGGCAGCCAGCAGCAAGGCTGCGTGCAACAGGGGCGGAACACTGCCGAGCAAAGCACTCAATGCCCACAGCAATGCGCCGAACAGCAATCCAATCAGTGGATAGAACAGCAACGAGCGCCCCAGCGCCTCGGGCTCCGGCATACCTGGCAAGCGCACCGGCAGGCTGCTGAGAAATTGCAAGGCAATCCAGAACGGCAGCATCTCAGGCCACCTCATGCAAGTGGCCGGTCGCTGCCACCTGCAGGCCGAACAGCGCACCATGCCCCACTTCGACACTCAACAGCTGCTCGCGAGGCAGCCCGCGCGCCCTGGCCAGCAGCAGGCGCATTACACCACCATGGCTGACCAGCAATACCCGTCGCCCGGCATGGGCCTGATACAAGCCGTCGATGGCCTCCAGCACTCGCTGCGAAAAAAACTGCACCGGCTCACCTTCAGGCGGAGTGAAGCCATAAGGGTCGGACCAGAAACGCCCCAGCCCCACGGCATCGGTCTGCATCAACAGCGCCGTGCTCTGGCCTTCCCAGGCCCCGAAATGCAGTTCCTGCAGGCCAGGCTCCAGCACCAGCGGCACGTTCAGGCGCGCCGCCAGCTGTTCGGCAAAACGTGCACAGCGTTGCAGGGGCGAACTGACGATGAGGTCCCACGGCCCGCGCCCATGGACACCCTCGTACATCTGCTGCCAGCCGCGATCGGTCAATGCGTCGTCCAGGCTGCCACGCAGCCCCCCGCCCAACTCGGTCTCGCCGTGGCGCAGCAGGTCCAGGTGCAGGGTCATGCCGGGCGATCCGCCACCGCGGCTTCGGCAAAGGTCGCCATCTGCCCGTGCAGGTCGCAGGCCAGGCGCAGCAGTGGCACTGCCAGCGCCGCGCCACTGCCCTCGCCCAGGCGCAGGCCCAGGTCCAGCAAGGGGTCGGCCTCCAGCACTTGCAGTACGTGTCGATGCCCTGGCTCGGCGCCCTGGTGGGCGAACAGCAACCAAGGGCGGCAGCCCGGATTCAAGCGCACCGCCGCCAGCGCCGCGACGCTGCAGATGAAACCATCCACCAGCACCGCGATCCCCTCCTGAGCACAGGCCAGGTAAGCGCCGACCAGCGCCGCGATCTCGAAACCGCCCAGACCCAGCAGCGCCTGCCAAGCGTTATCACGAGCATCCTGATGCAGCGCCAGGGCCTGTTCGATGACGCGGGCCTTGTGGCTGACGCCTTCGACGCTCAGTCCGGTACCCGGGCCAGCCAGCTGCGTCACCGGAATGTCCAGCAAGGCACAGGCAATGGCACTGGCAGCAGTGGTGTTGCCAATGCCCATTTCCCCGCCGATGAACAATTGGGCGCCGTGTTCCAGGGCCCTTGATGCGCTGTCGCGACCGGCTTGCAGTGCCAGCTCGCCCTGGGCCCGGCTCATGGCCGGCCCCTGGAGGAAGTTCGCGGTGCCCGGCCCCAGGTTCAAGTGACGCACCCCAGGCAGTTCCAGGCCTGGATTGACGGTGCCCAGGTCTACCACTTCCAGCTGAGCCCCCAACTGGCGGGCCAGCACGCTAATCGCGGCGCCGCCACTGACGAAGTTCAACAGCATCTGCCCGGTCACTTCCTGCGGGTAGGCCGACACCCCTTCGGCCACGACGCCGTGATCGCCGGCAAAGATCGCGATCCACACCTGCTCGATGGCCGGCTTGAGGCAGCCCTGCAACCCTGCCAGACGCACGGCCAGGGGTTCGAGCTGGCCGAGCGAACCCGCCGGCTTGGTCAACTGCTGTTGCCGGGCCAGTGCTTGCTCCACTACCTGAGCATCGATCGCCTTGCACGGCTCCAGCCACCAGGAATTACTCATAACGCAGGTCCTTTCAAAGTCAGGGGCAGGCCGGCAACGGTCAGTACCACTCGCTGACAACGTTCGGCCAGGGCTTGATGCAGCCAACCGGCTTCATCCACATAGCGGCGAGTCAATTCGCCCAGCGGCACGACACCCATGCCGGTCTCGTTGCTGACAAAAATGATGTGCCCCGGCAGCTCGGCCACGCAATGCAGCAGCGCTTCGCGCTCGGCATGCAGGCGGTCCTGGTCCTCGAGCATCAGCAGGTTGGTCAGCCACAGGGTCAGGCAATCCACCAGCAGGCAATGCCCATGGCCAGCGGCCTGTTGCAGCACTCGGGCCAGCTCCAGCGGCTCCTCGATCAGCCCCCAGTGTGCGGGGCGACGCTGTCGATGATGGGCGATGCGCTGGTTCATCTCGCCATCCAGCGGCTGGCTGGTGGCGATGTAGGTCACCGCCAGCGCACTGTCGCTGGCTAGTGTCTCGGCCAGGCGGCTCTTGCCGGAACGGGCACCACCGAGGATCAGTTGCAACATGCTTGGGTACCTTTGAAAAGAAGACGGGATAGCACTGTGGGGCTACAAGCCACACAGCTGGCGCAATGCGCCGGTATCCAGGTGATGTTCCACCAGGTCCGCCAGGCGCTCGATATCGCGCTCGCGCAAGGCGTGGTAATCCACCACCTGCACCTCCTCCAGGCCAGCCCAGCGCAACAGCGCCCCACAGGCGGCCGGCGTCTCGAACAGGCCGTGCAGGTAAGTGGCGATGATCTGCCCGTCAGCGCTGCGCGCGCCGTCGCTGCGGCCATCATCCAGGCACGCCGCTGCCCGCTGCAGGGCCGGGCCACGACTGACTCCGGCGTGGATCTCGTAACCGCTGACCTCGGCGTCTTCCAGGGTCAGGCGGCCACTGACGTTGCGCAGCTGTTTTTCCGCCTCGAGCACGGTATCGAAAGCCAGCAGGCCCAGGCCCGGACTGGAGCCGGCGACCCCTTCCAGGCCCAGGGGGTCGTGCAGTTGTTCGCCGAGCATTTGCAAGCCCCCGCAGATCCCCAGGAGTTTGCCGCCATAACGCAGGTGTCGGGCGATGGCGCTCTCCCAGCCATTGGCCCGCAGGTAGGCCAGGTCGCCACGCACGCTTTTCGAACCGGGAAGAATGATCAGGTCGGCAGCGGGAATCGCCTGCCCGGGACCAATGAACTGCAGGTCCACCTGGGGATGCAGGCGCAGCGGATCGAAATCCGTGTGGTTGCTGATACGCGGCAGCACCGGCACCACCACCTTGAGCACCTGCTCGACTTTGCCGGCCTGGCGCGAGTCGATACCGTCCTCGGCCTCCAGATGCAGGTCCATGACATAGGGCAACACACCGAGCACCGGTTTGCCGGTGCGCTGCTCCAGCCAATCCAGGCCCGGTTGCAGCAGGGCGATATCACCGCGGAAGCGATTGATGATGAAGCCCTTGACCCGCGCCTGCTCGCTGGGCGAAAGCAGTTCCAGGGTGCCTACCAGGTGGGCGAAAACCCCACCACGGTTGATATCGGCGATCAGCAGTACCGGACAGTCCACTGCCTCGGCAAACCCCATGTTGGCGATATCCCCGGCACGCAGGTTGATCTCGGCCGGCGAACCGGCGCCCTCCACCATCACCACCTGGTAGGCCTCGCGCAGGCGCTGGTGAGAGGCCAGAACTGCCTGCATGGCAATGGCCTTGTAGTCGTGATAGGCCACGGCATTCATGGTGGTCACGGCCCGGCCATGGATGATCACCTGAGAGCCGGTGTCGCTGTTGGGCTTGAGCAGCACCGGATTCATGTCGGTATGAGGTGCCAGCTTGGCGGCCTGGGCCTGGACCGCCTGGGCCCGACCGATCTCGCCGCCATCGGCGGTCACCGCACTGTTGAGGGCCATGTTCTGCGGTTTGAAAGGCACCACGCCGACACCCTGGCGCAACAGCCAGCGGCACAGTGCAGTCACCAGGGTGCTCTTGCCGGCATCTGAAGTCGTGCCTTGCACCATCAGCGTGGTCATGGGTAATCCTTGCGATAGGCTTGCAGGGCCTGCTCGAGGCGAGCCCAGTCGGCCTCATCGGCAGGCAGGCCGAAACGCAGGCTGCTGTTGTGGGCGAACAGGCGCAGGAGGATGCCGCGCCGTGCCATGAAGTGATGCAACCGCTCGGCCTCGCCGGTGATCAGCCACTGGAACAGGGCGCAGCCACCCTGGGGCTTGAAGCCATGGCGCTCCAGGACCTGCACCAGTCGCTGGCTGGCCACCTCGCTGCGCTCGCGCTGGCGAGCATGGCCTTCGACATCCTGCAGGCAGGCCTGTCCCAGGACCCGGGTCGGGCCGCTGACGGCCCAGGGCCCGACCTGTTCGGCCAGCAGTCGCAGCAGCCGGCGTTCGGCCAGGACAAACCCCAGGCGCACGCCAGCCAGCCCAAAGAACTTGCCGAAGGAGCGCAGGACGATCAGCCCCACCTGGTGGGCATGCCGCGCCAGGCTCAGTTCCGGGGTGTTGTCCATGAAGGCTTCATCCACCACCAGCCAGCCGCCACGCTGGGCCAGCCGTCCATGCCACTCCAGCAGGCGCTCGGGGGTCAGGCTCAGGCCCGTGGGATTGTTGGGGTTGACCACCACCAGCACATCGAGGCTATCGAGAAAGAAGTCCACTTCCTGCTCCAAGACCTCGCGCACCCGATAACCACTGCGACGCCAGGCTTCGGCATGCTCGGCGTAACAGGGCGACAGCACGCCGACCTTGCCGGTGCGCCGCAAGCGCGGCAACAGCTGGATCGCGGCCTGGGAACCGGCCACCGGCAATACTTCATCGGCCCCGTAATAAGTACAGGCCGCCTGTTCCAGGCCGTCATCGGTTTCCGGCAGGCGGGCCCAGGCACGCTGCGGAATCTGCGGGATAGGAAAGGGCCAGGGGGCCAGCCCACTGGACAGGTCCAGCCAGGCCTCCTCGGCAATGCCGTGCTCCCGGGCCGCCCTGCGCAACCGCCCACCATGCTCAAGCATAGAATTCAGCCCCCAGGCAAAGAATCAGCAGCCACAGCCATACTCCCCGCTGCACCAACTGCCAGCCGTGATCGATGGACGCGGCACTGGCCGGCTCCCCCTCACCCAATTGCGGACGCTGATGCAGCTCGCCGTGATAGACCGCCGCGCCTCCCAGTTCGACCCCCAGGGCTCCCGCCCCGGCCGCCATCACCGGGCCGGCGTTGGGACTGTCCCAGGTCGGTCCCTGGCGATACCAGCACTTGAATGCCAATCGGGTCTTGCCCAGCAAGGCATAGGTCAGGGCCACCAGGCGCGCCGGAATATAGTTGAGCAGATCGTCGATCCGCGCGGCGGCCCAGCCGAAGCGCTCGAAGCGCTCGTTGCGATAACCCCACATCGCATCCAGGGTGTTGCTCAGACGATAGAGCACCACCCCCGGCGCGCCCGCCACGGCAAACCAGAACAGGGCCGCAAACACCGCGTCGCTGCCGTTCTCCAGTACCGACTCGGTGGCCGCTCGCGCTACGGCGGTGGCGTCCAGCTCGCTGGTCTGGCGACTCACCAGGAACCCCACGCGGCGTCGCGCCTCGTCCAGATCATCGCTTCGCAGGGCCTGGGCCACCGGTTCGACATGCTCGCCGAGGCTGCGCAGCCCCAAGGCGCAGTACAACGCCAGGATCTCCACCAGCCAGCCAATGTAGGGCAGCCAGGACAAGGCCGTGGCCACCAGGGTCAGAGGTAGCACCGCCAGTACCCAGGCAGTGACACCATGGCTGCGCCACCCTCGCCCCGCGGCATTGAAGCGCTGCTCGATGCGGTCCGCCAGTCGCCCGAACGCCACCAGTGGATGCCAGCGCTTGGGCTCGCCCAGCAGCGCATCCAGCGCCACCCCGGCGACACTCAGCAACGCCACGCTCATCGACTCACTCCCCAGTAATTCTCATACAGCAACTCACTCAATGGTCGGGGCTGGGCCCAACCTTCCAGCGCCAGCATCGGCGCCGGGTAAAATTCGGCAACCGGCCCCAGGCACAACACCGCCAAGGGCTTGGCTCCCTCGGGCAAACCCAGCAGTGCAGCCAGGGCCTGGGGCTCGAACAACGAGACCCAGCCCATGCCCAGGCCTTCGCTGCGCGCCGCCAGCCACAGGTTCTGGATTGCGCAGGACATCGACGCCAGGTCCATTTCCGGGAGCGTGCGGCGGCCAAAAACATGCCGCTCGCGGCCATCCATCAAGGCGGCCACCAGAAGCTCGGCACAATCGTTGATGCCCTCGACCTTGAGTTTCATGAACTCGTCGGAACGCTCCCCGAGGGCCTCGGCAGTACGCACTCGCTCCTGCTCTACCAGTTGCCGAATACTTTCGCGCAGCGCTCGATCACTGATGCGGATGAAGCGCCAGGGCTGCATCAGCCCGACACTGGGCGCCTGGTGCGCAGCCTCCAGCAGACGCTGCAGCACCTCGGGGGCAACGTTGCCGCCGGCGAAATGGCGCATGTCACGGCGTTCGGCGATGGCGCGGTAGACCGCCTCGCGCTCGGGTGCGGAAAAAGCCAGCTCACTCACTCGCCTGGCCCTCGCCAACCATATGCTGCGGCGCGAACAACGCCGCCACCGCCAACGGATTGGACGGGAAATAGAAGTGCACATAGGAGGCGGTCATCCGCCCATCGCGATACACCGCCTCGGCGCCACGCCCACCGTTGGGGCTCACGCCCCGAGCGATGGGCTCGAGCGTCGTACTGGTCAGGGAGTGATGGTAGGTATGCCCGCGCAGGCTGCCTTCCGGCAGGTCCACCGCTTGCAGGGCCAGAGCTGCCAGACGTTTCTGCATCACGGCCTCGCCGGGCAACAGCCCCAGCAGTTCGGCACGCAGGCCTTCGACGTCGGTCAGGGCATCGAGCAGGTAAAGCATCCCGCCACATTCAGCAAGCAACGGCTTGCCGGCGGCATGGTGAGCACGAATGGCATCCAGCATGCCGGTGTTCTGCGCCAGCGCCTGATGGTGCAGCTCCGGGTAACCGCCGGGCAGGTACAGGCTGTCGGCCGCCGGCAATTCACGATCATGAATCGGCGAGAAAAAGTGCAACTGCGCGCCCATGGCCCGCAGCAGATCCAGGCTGGCGCCATAGGTGAAAGCAAACGCTTCGTCCTGCGCCACGGCGATCCGCACCCCCTCCAGCAATGGCTCACACACCTGCGGGGCCGGCGCGGCAAACCCCACGGCCGGTGGCAACGCTACCTGGCAACTGCTGGCCAGGGCTTGGGCAGCAGCGTCCAGGCGCAGGTCCAGGTCATTGAGTTCGTTGGCCTGCACCAGACCCAGGTGGCGACTGGGCAGTTCGATGCCAGTTTCCCGGGACAACGCGCCATACCAGCGCAGTCCCTCGGTCAGGCTGCCTTCGAGCAACTGCGCATGACGCACAGTACCCACCCGATTGGCCAGCACCCCGGCAAACGGCAGGTCCGGCTGGTAACGCGCCAGGCCAAGGGCCAGGGCGCCGAAGGTCTGGGCCATGGCAGTGCCATCGATCACCCCCAGTACCGGCACGCCGAAATGCCGCGCCAGGTCAGCGCTGGACGGGGTGCCGTCGAACAGCCCCATGACGCCTTCGATCAGGATCAGGTCGGCCTCCCCGGCCGCCTCCCACAGCAGGCGGCGACTCTCCTGCTCACCCACCATCCACAGGTCCAGCTGGTACACCGGGGCACCGCTGGCACGCTCGAGAATCATCGGGTCGAGAAAGTCCGGACCGCACTTGAAGACTCGCACCTTGCGCCCCTGGTTGCGGTGCAGGCGCGCGAGGGCGGCGGTCACGGTGGTCTTGCCCTGGCCGGATGCCGGTGCGGCGATCAATACCGCCGGGCAATGACGAACATCAGTCATGGATTCACGCTCACAGCTCGATGCCCTTCTGCGCCTTGATACCCGCTTGGAAGGCATGCTTGAGCATGCCCATCTCGGTCACGGTATCGGCCAGCTCGATCATTTGCGGCTTGGCCCCCCGCCCGGTCACCACCACGTGCTGCATCGGCGGACGGGCCTGCAGGTCGCCCAATACCTGATCCAGGTCCAGGTAACCGTGCTTGAGGGCAATGTTCAGCTCATCGAGTACCACCAGGCCGACATCGGGATTGCTCAGCAACTCCCGGGACACTGCCCAGGCGGCTTCGGCAGCGGCAATGTCTCGCTGGCGATCCTGGGTCTCCCAGGTGAAACCCTCGCCCATCACATGAAAGCTCACCTGCTCGGGGAAACGCCGGAAAAACAGCTCTTCACCGGTGCTTTCGCGGCCCTTGATGAACTGCACAACGCCACAGCGCATGCCATGCCCCATGGATCGGGCCAGCATGCCGAAAGCCGAGCTGCTCTTGCCCTTGCCATTGCCCGTCAGTACCAGCAGCAGCCCGCACTCGTTGGGCGAGTTGGCGATGCGCTCGTCGATCAGTGCTTTTTTGCGCAGCATGCGCGCCAAATGACGCTCGTCACGCTCGAGGGATTCACTCATTGAGCAGTTCTCCGTTGGGGCTTGGGGAACGGGGGCAGAAATGGAAACAAATGGCTTAAGCCTGGCATCGCCCACCGTGATGCCGTTGGATGGATCAGGCCGGTCTCCGGGCTCGTGAGCGGCATCGCTGCCGAACTGCGCGCCTTCCCATGTCGTCTTCGACACAGTGGCACCTGCACAGCCTTGACTCACCTACCGTTGCGGGGGCAGCGCCGGAATCGTCGCCAGCCCCATCACTGGAACGGCCCTGACCGGCTTCCCTGTTTCACCCTGTCGGCCAAGACCACAGAGCACCTGAAACAAGTCGCGAAGGTTAGAGGGTTGGGGGTAGAGCGTCAATTGAAGCTGTCCATCGCATCCGACGGAAAACTGCACTGCATCAACAAACTGACGCCAATCTTGTGCCACACTGGAAGCAATGATATCAAATAGCCACTTTCGGGGCCGACGCCCCTCCGCACAACAATAAGGGGTGAGTTCGATGCAAGGCATGATCATCAGCAATCCAAAGCTGGAATTCCTGCGTCCGATGCTGGAACGCTGGTTCGATTGCATTGACCGCTACAACGCGGTTCGCGGCGATAACGAAACCCCCTACTGGTTCGATGAACAAGCCAACCTGGGCCTGCTCTCCGCGGCAGCCTGGATGGCCGAGATGGTGAGCCTGGAGCACAGCCCCAGCAAAAAGCAGCTCGAGGAAGGCGCGCGCAATGCCCGCACCGACCTGTACCTGGCAACCAAGGAAGAACGCGCCTACATCCAGGCCACCCAGCGCTGGCCACGGGTCAACAACCTGAACCTGGCCCAGCCCCTGGCAGACATCGCCAGCGAAGCGAAGAGGATCAGCTATGCCAGCGACCTCAAGCTCGGCTGCCTGTTCGTCGCGCCACACAAGCTTCAACACAGCGCCACCCCCGAAGAGCTGCAAGACCTGCTCGACGATTTGCAGAAAGAGCACTGCTGCGCCGTGGCATGGTACTTCCCCTATGCCTATCGCAAGCTGCACAACGAAGCTGGCTGCTATCACCCCGGGATCGCGGTGCTGTTCAAGGAAGCCCGCTGAAAGAAGGGAACCCTGCCCGACGATGCTTCTCTATGATTGAACGTTCGCGCACTCATAGGGATATCAGCATGCTCACGCTTCGACACACCTTGCTCCTTGCCATCGCCGCCAGCCTCGCTGCCTGCGGCGAAACCTCCAGCCTGCAGGTCGCGGATGGAACCGGCCCGAACCCCAAGCTGCCGGAACCCAATCCCACGCTGATCCCCACGCTGAACATCGCCCCGGCCGTCGGCTGGCCCCAGGGAGCAAAACCACTGGCGGCCAGCGGAACCCAGGTCAATGCCTTCGCCGAGGATCTCGACCATCCGCGCTGGCTCTATGTACTGCCTAACGGGGACATCCTGGTGGCGGAAACCAATGCCCCGCCCAAACCGGACGACAGCCAGGGAATTCGCGGCTGGGTCGCCGGCAAAGTGATGGGCCGCGCTGGCGCGACAGTTCCCAGCGCCAATCGCATCACCCTGCTACGGGATGCAGATCACGACGGCGTGGCAGAAACCCGCAGTGTATTCCTGGAAAACCTCAACTCGCCCTTTGGCATGACCCTGATGGGCAACGACCTGTATGTGGCGGACACCGACAAGTTGCTGCGTTTCCCCTACCAGAACGGTGACACCCGGATCAGCGCCAGCGCCACCAAGGTGCTCGACCTGCCGGGTGGCACACTGAATCACCACTGGACCAAGAATGTCATTGCCAGCAAGGACGGCAGCAAGCTGTATGTCACCGTCGGTTCCAACAGCAACGTCGGCGAAAATGGCCTGGACAAGGAGCAAGGTCGCGCGGCGATCTGGGAAGTGGATCGTGCCAGCGGCCAGCACCGGCTGTTCGCCACCGGCCTGCGCAACCCCAACGGCATGGCCTGGGAACCTGCAAGCGGGGCACTCTGGACTGCCGTGAATGAACGAGATGAGATCGGCAGCGACCTGGTGCCCGACTACATCACTTCGGTCAGGGACGGTGCGTT
The DNA here is from genome assembly GCF_020520285.1 of Pseudomonas sp. L5B5. NCBI lineage: Bacteria > Pseudomonadati > Pseudomonadota > Gammaproteobacteria > Pseudomonadales > Pseudomonadaceae > Pseudomonas > Pseudomonas sp. L5B5. The sequence goes on along the minus strand of NZ_CP084742.1, from coordinate 6,010,242 downwards.
CTATGGCTGGCCCTTCAGCTACTACGGCCAGCATGTCGACGCACGGGTCAAGCCTCAGGACCCGGCCCTCGTGGCCAAGGCGATCGCCCCGGACTACGCCGTGGGACCGCACACCGCCTCACTGGGACTGACATTTGCTGAAGGCAGCAAACTTCCGGCGCCCTTCACCGAAGGCGCCTTCATCGGCCAGCATGGTTCCTGGAACCGCAACCCCCACAGCGGCTACAAAGTGATTTTCGTGCCTTTCAGCGACGGCAAGCCCCAGGGTCAGCCGGTCGACGTGCTCAGTGGTTTTCTCGATGACGACAAACAAGCAATGGGCCGTCCGGTAGGGGTGGTGATCGACCAGCAGGGAGCCCTGCTAGTGGCGGATGACATCGGCAACAAGATCTGGCGAGTAACGGCCGCCAAGCAGCCCTGACATCAGCGCTTGCGGCACAAGGTCAGGCCGTCCCCCAGGGGCAACAGCGACAAGTCAACACGCGGGTCATCCCTGAGGGCACGATTGAGGGCCTGGATGGCCCGGGTGTCCTCACTGGCCGGTTCCGTCTCCAGAACCCGGCCACTCCATAGCGTGTTATCGAACACCGCCAGGCCCCCAACACGCAGCAGGCGCAGTGCGGACTCCAGGTAGCTCGGATAGTTGGCCTTGTCGGCATCGATGAAGATGAGGTCGTAAGCTGCGCCCTGCCCCATCCTCTCCAGGCTGTCGAGAGTGTCCAGCGCAGGCGCCAGACGCAGGTCGATGCGCTGCTCGACACCAGCCTCCTGCCAGTAACGCTGGGCAGTGGTGTTGTAGTCACCCGGAATGTCACAACAGACCAGCAAACCATCATCCGGCAACGCTTGAGCCATGCACAAGGCGCTATAACCGGTGAAGGTACCCACCTCCAGCACTCGGCGGGCGCCGATCAACTTGATCAACAGGGCGAGAAACTGGCCCTGCTCGGGCGCCACCTGCCAGCGTGCAGTGGGCAGGGCCTGGGTCTCGTCTCGCAGACGGCGCAACAGGGGCGTTTCACGCAGGGAAACGTCCAGCAGGTATTGGTAGAGAGCATCGTCGAGGTTGAGCGTACGGGCCGTCACGAGCACCTCGACCGGAGAGAGTTACGGGTTGTGCGCCAGATGTTCCGGCTGCAGTACGCGCTTGGCGCTCAGATAGGCCTTCTGCCAATAGGCCTTCGAAAGGCTGTCGAGCTTGACTGTGCCACCGGTAGCCGGGGCATGCACGAAACGCCCCTCACCGACATAGATCCCGGCATGGCTGACCTGGGAACCGCCATTGGTGGCGAAGAAGATCAGATCCCCCGTCTGCAGGGCATTCTTGCCGACATCCGGAGCCTGCATGCCAATCATTTCCCGGGTCGAGCGTGGCAGGGAGATACCAGCAGCATCGCGATACACATAACCGATCAGGCCACTGCAATCGAACCCCGTGGCTGGCGTGTTGCCGCCCCAGCGATAAGGCGTGCCCACCAGGCCCAACGCACGAAACAGCACGTCTTCGGCAACCGGAGAAAAGGTCTGGGAGGAATTGAATACCGGAGCCCGCACCACGGGCGCAGGGGGCGGGGTACGGCTGGCGCAGGCGCTGAGCAGCGCTGCGAGGACAATCAGAGCAATGCGGGCCGAGGTCGACATAAGCTGGACAATCCTGATCGGGATGCGGCTTTCTCTGCCGTGGTACTGAAAACAAAACCGCGTAAGCAGGACTTACGCGGTTAGTTTCAACAATAGATCAGAATTCTAGCGCCTACACACCAAACTTCAAGTAAGACTTTAACTTCGCCCTACAAATAGTCTGTTTATTTGCGTGCGGTGACCACTGTCGGAGCCATGGCGAGTGCACGCTTGGCCTCGATGAAGGTCTTGCTCCAGTAGCTGTCACCCAGGCTGTCGACCCGCACACCGCCACTACGACGGCTGCTGGAATGGATGAACTGGTCGTCGCCCAGGTAGATACCGGCATGGCTGACGCGCCCACGGCCGTTGGTGCTGAAGAACAGCAGGTCACCCGGCTTGAGGTTGTTGCGCGCCACCAGGGGTGCCTTGACGTTGATCATTTCGCGAGTGGAGCGTGGCAGGTTCATGCCAGCCTCTTCACGAAACAGGTAACCGATGAAACCGCTGCAGTCGAAACCCGCTTCGGAGGTGCCGCCGAAACGATAGCGGGTACCGATCAGGGACATGCCACGCTCGAGAATGCTGTCGGCCAGAACTGGCAACTGGTAAGGCTTGCTGTCAGCGAATTCTGCCAGTTCCTTTTCAGTTGCCAGCTCCTCCTGATAAACAGCGGAAGACTGGTTCTTGGTGGTGACTTGAGCCTGCTGTACGACCTGTTGTTGCGACACCGGTGCATGGGAGGCGCAACCAAACAGCAGGGTAACGAGTGCGAGAGGCACGAGGGGTGCGAAGCGATTTAGCATGGGCACGACCGTGGCTTGAAATAAAAGAAGAAGCGACTATGCCTTCTATCGCCCTCATTTGCAAATTCAATCGATCAGAATGTGACTTATGAGTTTCTTCCGTACATCTAAGGCTTTAAGCCCATTTAAGCCCTGGCCGCCCCTGGAAACACTTCCAAAGGCGCGTTTTCTGGCGCCTGGAATATGCCGGAACCCGACCAGAAGGGCTTCGCCTTGCCTTACCAGCCCAGGGTTTCTTTCAAGAAAGGAATGGTCAATTTGCGCTGAGCCTGCAGCGAGGCCTGGTCCAAACGCTCCAGCAGCTCGAACAGAGCGCTCATGCTCCGCGTGCCCCGGGTCAGGATGAAATGCCCGACTTCGTCGGTCAGATGCAGGCCTCGCCGGGACGCCCTCAACTGCAAGGCACGCAGCTTGTCTTCATCGGAAAGCGGACGCATCTGGAAGATCAGCGCCAGGGTCAGGCGGGACTTGAGGTCTGCCAGCTTCACCGGCAGCTCGCGAGGCGACGTCGAGGCAGCAATCAACAGGCGCCGACCGCTGTCGCGCAGACGATTGAACAGATGAAACAGCGCCTCTTCCCAGTCCGCCTTGCCAGCCACGACCTGCAAGTCATCCAGGCAGACCAGCTCGTATTGCTCGAGATGGTCGAGGATCTCGATTCCGCGATCCAGCAGCTCCGCCAACGGCAGGTATACCGCAGCCTCCCCCAACTGCTCGAAACGCAGACAGGCCGCCTGCAGCAAATGAGTGCGCCCCACACCATCCTTGCCCCAGAGGTAGATCAGGCTCTCGGTCCAGCCGGCATCGGCTTCGCAGAGACGCTCGACATAGCCGAGTGCCGCAGCGTTGGCGCCGGGATAGTAGTTGATGAAGGTGGCGTCATCACGCAGACGCACCCCCAAGGGCAGCTGAATCGGTTTCATGCTGGCTGAACAGTTCCAAACGAACCGTTAGTGGCCTCTGTGTAAATTTTGCAAAGTTTATACCCGTGACGCCGAGTGCACAATGCAGCAGACCACAAGCAAAATCAAAGGTTTGCGTGAGCCGAAAGGGCCGCAAAGGGGTTCATTGAGAGCCAGGATCGCGCCACAGGCACCGGCACGAATGGGGCGCCAGCACCTGGCACCCCTTCCAACAGCCCTATAGATCGGGTTCCTGGGTCCCACTGTAGAGGTCCGAGTCCTTGTACAAGTCGTGCACATGACGCACCAGCACCATGATCACCGCCGCCACGGGCAGGGCCAGCAGCACCCCGGTGAAACCGAACAGCTCGCCACCAGCGAGGATGGCAAAAATCACGGCCACCGGGTGCAGGCCGATACGATCCCCCACCAGCAGAGGTGTGAGCACCATCCCTTCCAGCGCCTGCCCCACCATGAACACCGCGACGATACCGATCATGGGATACAGGTCGCCACCGAACTGGAACAGCCCCGCGATCAGTGCCGCACCAATACCGATGATGAACCCCATGTAAGGGACGATGGCCGCCAGCCCGGCAATCAGGCCAATCAACAGCCCCAATTCCAGCCCCACCAGCATCAGCCCCGCGGCATAGATCACGCCCAGAGCCACCATCACCAGCAACTGCCCACGCACAAAGGCCCCCAGCACTTCATGGCACTCCCCCGCCAGGGACACCACCCGCTCTTCGCGATCACGCGGCAGCAGGCTGCGAACCTTGGCCATCATCAGATCCCAATCCCGCAGCAGATAGAAGCTGACCACAGGAATCAGTACCAGATTGGCCAGCCAGCCGATCAGCGCCAGACCAGAGGCCGTGGCCTGACTCAGTACCACGCCGACAATGTCCGTGGTCTGCCCCATATGCTCGCTGATGGCAGTCTTGACCTTGTCGAACTTCCAGAAACCGTCGGCCAGCCCCAGTCGCGATTGAACCCAGGGCATGGCCGTGTGCTGAACCCAGTCGAGCATCTGTGGCGCCAACTCGTAGAGGCGCACCAACTGCTTGGCCAGCATCGGAACCAGGACCAACAGCAAGGTCATCACGATCAGGGTAAACAGGGCGAATACTGCCACCACCCCCCAAGTCCGGGACAAACCCCATTTTTCCAGGCGATCCACCAGCGGATCGAACAGGTACGCCAGCAACAGCGCTACCAGGAACGGACTGAGGATCGGGTGCAGCAGGTAGAGGAACCCGCAGACCAGAAGCACTCCACCCAACCAGACCCAACGACGGGTATCAGCCATAAAGCACTCCTGCTTCTATATATAAGGAAACCAACCGCTACCAACGAAAGCGCAACTGCGCTCCAGAGTCCTGGGTAACCGGCGCAGCACCATCCACGCCCGGCGCAGGTGCTGGCTGCACCTGCCCGGCAGGAATCTCCTGCAACTTGGCCAGGGACAACTGCGCACGCAACTGCTCGGCGCTGCCATTGACCCGATAGACGACTCGATCACCGTCGACGCTACGCAACTGCCCACCAAACGGCTCCAGCAAATGCCCCAGGGCCGCGTAGTGCTCCAGATTCATGCCCTGCACCTCAAGCAACTGTTCGCTGGAAACTCCCGGGCGCGCCACGAAGCGCGGCGCCAGGCGCTGGCTCACCGCCAGCAGCACGGCATCGGCCAAGGCACCGGTATCAGCCCCCTGGACCGAACCCTGCTCCTTCTGGTCGCCCAGCCATAACCGCCACTTGGCCTGCCACTGACCACCCTCTTCGCGGGCGTGCACTGCCAACAGCGCATCCGCCCCATAACGCTCCGAAGCGTCACGCAGCGGGGCCGGGTCCGCACCCTCGAGGTTGGGCGCAGTAGCAACGATCTGTTCGGTCAAGTCCCCCAGCGGCAAGCGCAACGGCAATCCGCGATGCTGGGCCGCTCGCCGCAGTGGTTCTGCGCTGGCCTGGCCATCACCCACCAGGCTCGAGCCTTCGGTAGAGTCATTCAACCACCAGCCGAGGATGGACGGGCGATTGCTCCCCCACAACGACAAACCCGCCTGGCGCAGGGCGCGGTCGGTGCTGACCGGATCGAAGTCCACTTGCAGGCTCTCCGGCGGCCCGGCGTCATAGCCGTACTGGCTGACGATCTGCTGCGGGTCCTTGCGAATATCCGCCAGCCCCGGCCCCTGAGCGGCCTTGGCATCGCCGGTCAGGCGCAGCACCAGGGTCTCCAGGGCTCGCTGAGTAGCCTGGTCGCGCTCCTGGGGCGACTGACTGCTCACCGGCTCGCGAACCTGATACAGACCGTTGAGGGTTTCGGCATGACTTGCCAGGCTGACCAATGACAAACAGCCCACAACTAGAAATTGACCCAGACGCATGGAAGATTCTCGATGGCAAAAACGATTGAAACAGCGCGCGCTTCGCTGTGGACAGGACTGTGACCACAAGCCCTGGCAAAACATTCACCGGCATCCACCGGTTTTCACGCTGACATAACGACAACCACTCAAGCGCTATACCTTATACGGGCATGGGCGGAACCACCAAGCAGGGCAATCGTGGTTTTTTTAACGGGATATGCCTCTACCCGTCGGCCCGAGGATGGCCGCTGCCCCTCAAGCCTGATAAAATCGCGCGCCTTCGCAGACCGCCACCAGCGGGCCCTTGAACCACCCTTGCAGTGGCTCAGCGGTCTCATTGGTTCGGTCGATATCCCTGAATCCCCCTAAAGGCCTGGATCAATGAGCAAGCAACCCTCCCTGAGCTACAAAGACGCCGGTGTAGACATCGACGCCGGCGAAGCACTGGTCGAACGCATCAAGGGCGTCGCCAAGCGTACCGCACGCCCTGAAGTCATGGGTGGCCTGGGCGGCTTCGGCGCCCTCTGCGAGATCCCGGCCGGCTACAAGCAGCCAGTGCTGGTCTCCGGTACCGACGGCGTGGGCACCAAGTTGCGCCTGGCCTTGAACCTGAACAAGCACGACAGCATCGGTCAGGATCTGGTCGCCATGTGCGTCAACGACCTGGTGGTGTGCGGTGCCGAGCCGCTGTTCTTCCTCGATTACTACGCCACCGGCAAGCTCAACGTCGATGTGGCTGCCACCGTGGTCACCGGCATTGGCGCCGGCTGCGAACTGGCCGGTTGTTCGCTGGTCGGTGGTGAGACCGCCGAGATGCCAGGCATGTACGAAGGCGAAGACTACGACCTGGCCGGTTTCTGTGTCGGCGTAGTGGAAAAAGCCGAGATCATCGACGGTTCGAAAGTGGCCACCGGTGATGCACTGATCGCACTGCCCTCCTCCGGCCCACATTCCAACGGCTATTCGCTGATCCGCAAGATCCTCGAAGTATCCGGCACCGATATCGACAGCACCCAGCTTGACGGCAAGCCGCTGGCCGACCTGTTGATGGCCCCGACCCGCATCTACGTCAAGCCGCTGCTGCAACTGATCAAGGAGACCGGCGCGGTCAAGGCCATGGCCCACATCACCGGCGGCGGCCTGCTGGACAACATCCCGCGCGTACTGCCAAAAGGCGCCCAGGCGGTGGTCGACGTGGCCAGCTGGCAGCGTCCGGCCGTCTTCGACTTCCTGCAGGAAAAAGGCAACGTCGATGAACATGAAATGCACCGTGTGCTGAACTGCGGCGTAGGCATGGTCATCTGCGTGGCCCAGGATCAGGTCGATAACGCCCTCAACGTCCTGCGCGCTGCCGGCGAGCAACCTTGGGTCATCGGCCAGATCGCCAGTGCCGCCGAAGGCGCAGCCCAAGTCGAACTGAAGAACCTCAAGGCTCACTGATGCAAGAGCGGATGTTGCCGACCTGTGATGTTGTGGTGCTGCTGTCCGGCACCGGCAGTAACCTGCAAGCCCTGATCGACAACGCGCGGACCGACGACAGTCCGGTCCGCATCGCTGCCGTGATCTCCAACCGCTCAGACGCCTATGGCCTGCAGCGCGCCAAGGAAGCGGGTATCACTACCCGCTTCCTCGATCACACTGCCTTCGAGGGCCGCGAGGCCTTCGACCAGGCACTGGTCGAACTGATCGACACCTTTCAACCCAAACTGGTGGTCCTGGCCGGGTTCATGCGCATTCTCAGCGCAGGTTTCGTCCGTCACTACCAGGGTCGCCTGTTGAATATCCATCCTTCGCTGCTGCCCAAATACAAAGGGTTACACACTCACCAGCGAGCGCTTGAGGCCGCAGACACGGAACACGGCTGCAGCGTGCACTTCGTCACCGAGGAACTCGATGGCGGGCCTCTGGTCGTACAGGCTGTGATCCCGGTAGAGTTGCACGACTCGCCCCAGAGCCTGGCGCAGCGAGTGCATGTCCAGGAACACCGGATTTACCCAATGGCCGTACGCTGGTTCGCCGAAGGCCGGCTAACGCTCGGCGACCAAGGTGCTTTACTGGATGGCAAATTACTGGCCGCCAGCGGTTACTTGATTCGAACCTAGGAGATTTTATGCGTCGCGCCCTGCTCTTCGCTTGTGCTCTGTTCGCCCTGCCAGTTGTGCAGGCGGCAGATCTTCACCCGTTCTCCGCAAGCTACACCGCCGACTGGAAGCAATTGCCCATGAGCGGCACTGCCGAACGCAGCCTGGAAAAAACCGCCAGCGGCGTCTGGAAACTCAGTTTCAAGGCATCGATGATGATCGCCAGCCTGACTGAGGAAAGCACCCTGACCCTGGAAAAAGACACCCTGGTCCCCCAGTCCTACCACTTCGAGCGTGGCGGCCTGGGCAAGGCCAAGAAGTCCGACCTGGATTTCGACTGGGCTGCGAAGATGGTCACCGGCACCGACCGTGGCGATGCGGTGAAGCTGCCGCTGAACACCGGAATGGTGGACAAGTCGACCTACCAGCTGGCCCTGCAGCATGATGTCGCTGCGGGCAAGAAGACCATGAGCTACCAAGTGGTCGACGGCACCGATGTCGACACCTACGACTTCCGCGTCCTGGGCACGGAGAAGGTCGATACCAAGGCTGGCCAGATCGACGCCATCAAGGTCGAGCGGGTACGCGACCCCACACAAAGCAAACGCACCACAGTGATGTGGTTCGCCAAGGATTGGGACTACCTGCTGGTCCGCCTGCAACAGGTCGAAACCGACGGCAAGGAGTACAACATCATGCTTCTCAACGGCACCGTCGACGGCAAGAACGTCAAGGGCAGTTGAACCAGCCACCAGAAGAAGCCTCGCCCATGCGGGGCTTTTTTTTTGCCCGAGATTCTTCAAGCAGCCGCGCAAGAAAGCCGATCGGCAAGACGCCGAAGATGAAACTTTTGTCATGAAACTTCTCGCCCTGCGACCAAATGTCACGGTTTTCGGGGGCTGCGCAATTGTTTTGATTTTTGCAAAGGTCTATTGCAAATTCGGATAATTTACTTAGCTAGCTAACAAAATATATAACGGAGTCCTGCACACGCCTTGCTGCAGATCAACAGAGATTGGAGCTAGCAGATGACTGTAAAAGTAACTGAACGCGACGATTCACATATGTCCCATGAAGGCGTAGCCGCGGGTGTACGTATCTGGGACGTGCATCAACAAGACATGCTGGTGGGCATGTTCCATTCCGAAAGCGACGCCCATAGCTACAAGGCAGAACTGGAAAAGCTCGAACAGCAAAACACCCTGCAGAGCTCCTGAGCCAAGGCCAAACCGGGCCCCTGGAAGTCTCCACGCGGACTACCACGCCCCAAAACGACAAACCCCGCTCATGGCGGGGTTTGTCGTTTTTTTTGGGGCCGTTACCACATCAGATCGTCAGGGATCTGGTAGGCCGCGTACGGATCATCCTCATCCGGTGCCTCGGTCGGCACATTCATCTGCACGATACGGCCAGGATCACGCTCCTGGATCTTCAGCGCCGCCTCCCGCGGGATCACCTCATAACCACCGGCATGGTGGACGATGGCCAGCGAGCCGCTGCTCAGCTTGTTGCGCATCAGGGTATTCACCGACAAGCGCTTGACCTTCTTGTCATCGACGAAGTTGTAGTAGTCCTCGGTGTTCAGCTTGGGCAGGCGCGAAACCTCGATCAGTTGCTTGATCTGTGCCGCCCGGGCCTTCTGCTCGGCCTTCTCCTGCTGCTGACGATTGAGTTCCTGGTCACGCTTGATCTTCTCGGCCTGCGCCTCCTGGGCGGCGCGCTGCTGGGAATCATCGAGCACGGCCTGGCCCTTGTGGACCAGGCGCTGCTGCTTCTGCTTGTCCTTGCCGACCTGCTTGGCCTGCTTTTGGTTGACCAGCCCTGCTTTGAGCAACTGGTCGCGAAGGGAAAGGCTCATGGTGCTTACTCACTTAGGCAATGGCCTCAGCCACAGCTGGGCAAATTCTTTTCCTGACGTTTGGCTTCGCCCCACAGGGCGTCCAACACTTCGAGGGTGCAATCTTCCATGGGACGACCGCTATCGCGCAATGCCTGCTCGATAAATCGAAAGCGTCGGTCGAACTTGGCATTGGCGCCGCGCAGCGCGGTTTCCGGATCGACCTTGAGGTGCCGGGCCAGGTTGACCACCACGAACAGCAGGTCACCGATCTCATCGGTGATAGCAGCCGCATCATTGTCAGCCATGGCCTCCAGCACCTCGTCCAGCTCCTCGCGAACCTTGTCCACCACTGCCAGGGCTTCAGGCCAGTCGAAACCGACCTGGGCCGCGCGCTTCTGCAATTTGGCGGCACGGGACAGGGCCGGCAAGGCTGTCGGCACATCGTCAAGCAGGGACAATTGCTGAGGTGCATCGGATTTCTCCGCACGCTCCTCGGCCTTGATCTGCTCCCACCGCTCCTTGACCTGGTCCTCGTCGAGCCGCGGGATATCCAGTGGGGCATACAGGTCCCCGGTCGGGAAGACATGGGGGTGACGACGAATCAGCTTGCGAGTGATGCCATCCACCACCGCGGCGAACTCGAAACGCCCCTCCTCCCGAGCCAGCTGGCTGTAATACACCACCTGGAACAACAGGTCCCCCAGCTCGCCCGGCAGGTGGTCGAAGTCGCCACGCTCGATGGCGTCGGCCACTTCGTAGGCCTCCTCCAGAGTGTGGGCAACGATGCTCGCGTAGTTCTGCTTGAGATCCCAGGGACAGCCGTACCGAGGGTCCCGCAGGCGCGCCATGAGGTGAAGCAGGTCGTCGAGGCTGTACATCGATTCGTTCATTTCCTGAGCCATCATGGGGTCCGGTTGCGCCGGGTCTCGATGATGTTCGGTAGCTGGGAGATTCGCCCCAGCAAACGCCCCAATGCATCCAGCCCCGGGATCTCGATGGTCAGGGACATCAGCGCGGTGTTGTCCTCCTTGTTCGAGCGGGTATTGACCGCCAGCACGTTGATCCGCTCGTTGAGCAACACCTGGGACACGTCACGCAGCAGCCCGGACCGATCGTAGGCACGAATGATGATGTCCACCGGGTAGGTCAGCACCGGCACCGGACCCCAGCTGACCTGGATGATCCGCTCGGGTTCGCGACCAGCCAGTTGCAGCACCGAGGCGCAGTCCTGGCGGTGAATGCTGACTCCCCTGCCCTGGGTGATGTAGCCGACGATGGCATCCCCTGGCAGCGGCTGGCAGCAACCGGCCATCTGGGTCATCAGGTTGCCCACGCCCTGGATCTGGATGTCGCCGCGCTTGCCCGGCTTGTAGCCGGCAGCCTTGCGCGGGATCAGCTCCAGCTGCTCGTTGCCACGCTCGGGCTCCACCAGTTGCTGGGCCAGGTTGACCAGTTGCGCCAGGCGCAGGTCACCGGCCCCCAGGGCAGCGAACATGTCCTCGGCGATCTTCATGTTGGCCTTCTCGGCCAGCTTGTCGAAATCCACCTGCGGCAGGCCCAGGCGGTTCAGCTCGCGCTCCAGCAGGGTCCTGCCGGCAGCGACGTTCTGGTCGCGGGCCTGCAGTTTGAACCAGTGGACGATCTTCGCCCGCGCCCGGGAAGTCGTGACGTAACCCAGGTTGGGGTTCAGCCAGTCACGACTTGGCGTGCCGTGCTTGCTGGTGATGATCTCCACCTGCTCGCCGGTCTGCAGGCTGTAGTTGAGCGGTACGATGCGTCCATTGATCTTCGCGCCACGGCAGTTGTGGCCGATCTCGGTGTGCACCCGGTAGGCGAAGTCCAGTGGCGTGGCCCCCTTGGGCAAGTCGATGGCGTGACCGTCAGGGGTAAAGATGTACACCCGGTCCGGCTCGATATCCACCCGCAACTGCTCGGCCAGGCCACCGATGTCGCCCAGTTCCTCGTGCCATTCCAGCACCTGGCGCAGCCAGGAGATCTTCTCTTCGTAATGGTTGGAACCGGACTTGACGTCGGTACCCTTGTAGCGCCAATGGGCACAGACGCCGAGCTCTGCCTCCTCGTGCATCGAGTGGGTGCGGATCTGCACCTCGAGCACTTTGCCCTCGGGACCGATCACTGCGGTATGCAGCGAGCGGTAGCCGTTTTCCTTGGGGTTGGCGATGTAGTCGTCGAATTCCTTGGGAATGTGCCGCCACAGGGTGTGCACGATGCCCAGCGCGGTATAGCAGTCGCGCATTTCCGGTACCAGCACTCGCACGGCACGCACATCGTAGATCTGGCTGAACTCAAGACCCTTGCGCTGCATTTTGCGCCAGATGGAATAGATGTGCTTGGCCCGACCACTGATATCGGCATCGACCCCGGTGGCCTGCAGTTCACTCTGCAACTGGCCCATCACGTCGGAGATGAAGCGCTCGCGATCCAGGCGCCGCTCATGCAGCAGCTTGGCGATCTGCTTGTACTGCTCGGGCTCCAGATAACGGAAGGACAGGTCCTCCAGCTCCCACTTGATGTGCCCGATGCCCAGGCGATGGGCCAGGGGCGCATAGATGTCGAAGACTTCCCGCGCAACCCGGTTGCGCTTCTCTTCGTCGGCTCCCTTGACTGCACGGATGGCGCAGGTCCGCTCGGCCAGCTTGATCAGGGCCACGCGCACGTCGTCGACCATGGCTACCAGCATCTTGCGCAGGTTTTCCACCTGGGTCTGGGTGCCCAGCACCAGGGATTGCCGCGGGCTGAGGCTGGCAGTGATCGCCGCCATGCGCTGCACGCCGTCGATCAACTTGGCCACCACCGTGCCAAAGCGCTGGCTGACCGCCGCCAGCGGGATCTGTCCTTCACGGACACCGCGGTACAACACCGCGGCGACCAGTGAGTCCTGGTCCAGCTTGAGATCGGCGAGGATCTCCGCGATCTCGAGGCCCGTGCTGAAGCACGATGCGTCCTCCAGACCCAGGCTCTTCGTCGCCATGTATTGCTGCTCTGCCTCGCGAGCGAACTCGCAGGCTTCCTTCAAGGCTTCACGGTCCAGTGCCATGTCGATACTGACCGTATGATCGAGCCATGCCTCGAGATTGATACTGCCGTCGGTGTTGATCGGCTGGTGCGCTCTCACCTGTACCATCTTGCTTTACCTTCCCTACGACGCACCTTCAATGCGTCAAATCGCTGACCTTCACAACACTCAGGTCTTGCTCGCAGGGCCCGCGAGTCGGACCTGACGGACCAGTCGGATTAGACAAGCCATCCTAGCTCGCTTCGAATAACGCCATGGCCTCGACATGCGCCGTCTGAGGAAACATATCGAGAATCCCGGCACGTTTTAACCGATAGCCCTGCCTGGTCAGTTCGACCGTGTCACGGGCCAGTGTCGCCGGGTTGCATGACACATACACCAACCGCTTGGCGCCGAGGGTCGCGAGCTTGCGAACCACCTCGAAGGCACCGTCGCGGGGTGGATCCAAGAGTACCGCAGAAAAGCCCTGATCGGCCCACTCGGCAACACCCAGGGGCTGGGATAAATCGGCTTGAAAAAAGCTGGTGTTATGCAAATTGTTGCTGGCAGCGTTTGCAGCAGCACGCGCCACCATGGTCGCCACGCCTTCCACTGCCACCACTTCTTTCACCCGGCGAGCCAGCGGCAGGGCAAAGTTGCCCAGGCCGCAAAACAGATCCAGCACTCGCTCATCGGCTTGTGGCGCCAGCCATTCCAGGGCCTGGGCCACCATGGCCTCGTTGACCCCGGCATTGACCTGGACAAAGTCCCCCGGCCGATAAGCCAAGTGCAGGTCCCACGTCTCCAGGCGATAGCCCAGGGTTTGCGACGGATCGAACGGTTGCGGCTCGCCCTCGCCTTGCAACCACAACTGCGCCTGATGGAAATCGCAGAAATCCTTGAGGATTCCCAGGTCGGCTTCGGACAACGGCGCCATGTGTCGCAGCAACACGGCCAGGGCCGAGCCGCTGAACAACTCCACATGCCCCAGAGCCTGGGGCTTGCTCAGGCGGCGCAGCATGGCCGGCAAGCGCTGCATGATCGGTTGCAAGGCTTGTACCAGCACCGGGCAATCGTCGATGGCGACGATGTCCTGGCTGCCGGCCGCGCGAAAGCCCACTTCAAGCTGCCTGGCCTTGTTGTCCCAGCGCACCGCCACCCTGGCCCGGCGTCGATAGCCGAACTCCGGACCGCTCAAGGGCTCGGCCCAGGCTTCAGGCTCGACACCCGCGACCTTGGACAGTTGCTCGGCCAGCATGCGCTGTTTCAGGGCAAGCTGTTGCTCGTGGGGCAGGTGCTGGACGCTACAACCGCCGCAACGCCCGGCATGGGCGCAGGGCGCCGGCCGACGCAGTTCGCTGGCGCTGAAGATGCGCTCGGCGCGGGCCTCCACCACTTTGCCATGGGTACCCAGTACCCGCGCCTCGACCTCTTCACCGGCGAGGGCGCCATTGACGAACCAGGTGCGCCCTTCCAGGAAGGCAATGCCGCGGCCATCGTTGGCCAGGCGCTGGATGCTCAGGCGTTGTTTCTTGCCCACCGGAATCTGGGGTGCCCGGCTGCCGCCCGCAGGCTGGAAGCGCAGGCCTCTCTCGTTCTTAGCCATCAGTTGGGCGCATCGAAAATGCCGGTCGAAAGGTAACGATCGCCACGGTCGCAGATGATCGCGACCATGACCGCGTTTTCCACTTCCCGGGACAAGCGCAGCATCGCCGCCACCGCACCACCGGAGGACACGCCACAGAAGATGCCTTCTTCGCGAGCCAGGCGTCGGGTCACGTCCTCGGCCTCGCCCTGGGCCATGTCGACGATCCGGTCGACGCGGCTGGCCTGATAGATCTTCGGCAGGTACTGCTCGGGCCAGCGACGGATGCCGGGGATGGCCGAGCCTTCCATCGGTTGCAGGCCAACGATCTGCACCTCGGGGTTCTGCTCCTTCAGGTAGCGAGAGGTCCCCATGATGGTGCCGGTGGTGCCCATCGAACTGATGAAGTGCGTGATGCCGCCCTGGGTCTGGCGCCAGATTTCCGGGCCGGTACCAGTGTAGTGGGCCTCGGGATTGTCACCGTTGGCGAACTGGTCGAGGACCTTGCCACGCCCTTCGGCCTGCATCTGCTCGGCCAGGTCGCGGGCGCCTTCCATGCCTTCCTCCTGGCTCACCAGGATCAGTTCGGCGCCATAGGCGGTCATCGCCGCCTTGCGCTCGGCACTGGAGTTGTCGGGCATGATCAGGATCATCTTGTAGCCCTTGATCGCCGCAGCCATGGCCAGGGCGATACCGGTATTGCCCGAGGTCGCCTCGATCAGGGTATCGCCGGCCTGGATCTGCCCGCGCAACTCGGCCCGGGTGATCATCGACAGTGCCGGACGGTCCTTGACCGAGCCCGCCGGGTTATTGCCCTCGAGCTTGAGCAACAGGGTGTTGCTGGTGACACCGGGCAGGCGCTGCAAACGAATCAGCGGGGTGTTGCCGACGCAATCGGCGATGGTTGGGTATTGCAGGGTCATGGCGTATTCGCAATCCAGACTGCGGGGGCGCCTATCATACCGGCAAACCCTCTGACGCCATATCACGCAAAGTGAGGGTCTTATGGCTTATTGGCATAAGACCGACTGCCGGGCACTTCAGGCACTCGCTGGCAACCGTGCGGCCCGCAAGCGTAGATGGATACGCAAGCCATGTTCGGTATTGCACGCCCAGATCTGTCCGCCCTGGCGCCCCACGGCATTGCGCGCGATGCTCAAGCCCAGGCCAAAGCCACCGTCCCCGGGACGAGAACCGTCCAGGCGAGTAAAGGGCGCGAAGATCCGCTCCAGATCCTGCTCGGCCACCCCTGGTCCCTGATCGTCCAGCCACAGGTGCCAGTACCGGCCCTCGAGCTGGCCAGCCAGGGTCACCCGGGCGCCGGGCGGGGAATGCCGGATAGCGTTGCGCAAGATGTTTTCCAGGGCCTGGGCCAAGGTATTGAGGTGGCCTTGCACCCAGCAGTCGGCTGCCAGCTCACAGCGCAACTGCCCAGTTGGCCAATCGCTTTCGAAGCAGGCATTTTCACTGAGCATTTCCCACAGGGCCTGGATCTGGATCTGCTCCTCGGCCAGGGGCGTGCGCTCAGTGTCCAGCCAGGCCAGTTGCAGGCTGTCTTCCACCAGGCGCTGCATGCCATCGATTTCCCGGCCCAGGCGCTCACGCAGCGCCGCAAGGCTCTGTTCCCCCTCGCAGGCCACCCGCAGGCGACTCAAGGGCGTGCGCAGCTCATGGGACAAGTCTCGCAACAACTGTTGCTGGGTCGCCACGGTGCTTTGCAAGCGCTCGGACATTTGGTCGAACGCCCGGCCCAGGTCCCCCAGCTCATCCCTGCGCAAGGTCGTTTCGCTGCTGAGACGCACGTTCAGTTGTTCCGCGCGCCAGGCATTGGCCTGCTCGCGCAGCTGGTTGAGCGGTACGACCAGCAAGCGGTACAGCCCCACGCACAGCAACAGGGTGAAGAGGCCGGGTATCACGCCATTGGTCATGACCTGCCAGAACAACCGGTAGCGACCGGGCATGAAGCGCTGCGGCAGTTCGATCACCAGGCTGCCAGCGGAGGGCTCGTCGGGGAACGCGACCTTCAACCATGGCAGGCCCCGGGCATGCCGGCTCACCGGCCAGTCCGGCCCTCTGAGGAAGGTCAGGCGCTGGGCCTCCATGGGCTTCAAGGGATAGCTGCTCAGGGACTGCAGGTCGCTGCCGATGACCCCGACCCAGCTCTTTTCGCGATTGGCCATCTGCTGGACCCAGACATCGACGCCGGTCTGCTGGCCGCTCTTCCAGGCCTGTTCAGCCTCCCCTGCGTAGGCGCGCAGGGTCGCGCGGGCTTCATCGGACAGGTACAGGTTCTTCTGCTCGACATAACGCCCCCAGGACCAGCTCAGCCAGATCATCAACAGGCAGAACGCCACCAGCAGGAATGCCAGCTTCCAGAACACCGAATGCCGGCCAGGCAGTTCAGGCCAGTTCATCGAGGGCACTCAGCACATACCCCTTGCCCCACACAGTGCGTAACTGGCGCTCGCTGTACCCCAGCACCTTGAGCTTGCGACGGATCTGGCTGACATGCATGTCCAGGCTACGGTCATGGGCGGCATAACCACGCTGCAGCACATGCTGGTAAAGGAAGGCCTTGCTCAGCACTTCATCGGCATTGCGGTGCAGGGTCTCCAGCAGGCGGTACTCGCTGCGGGTCAAGCCGGCCCATTGCTCGGCGAAGAACACATCGCACAGCTCGTCGTCGAAACGCAGGCTCTGCAACAGGCTGCCGGAGACCGGTGGCATCGGGCGCCGGTCCAGCGCCACCCGACGCAGGATGGCTTCGATGCGCACCCGCAGCTCGGCGATGCTGAAAGGCTTGGGCAGGTAGTCGTCGGCCCCCAGGCGAAAACCGCTGATGCGATCGGCTTCCGCCCCCAGGGCCGACATCAGCAGCACGGGCGTGGAATGGCTCTGGCGCAAGTGGGTCAGTACCGTCAGACCGTCCATGCCGGGCAACAGGATGTCCATCAGCAGGACATCGAACGGTTGCTGGCGGGCGATACCCAGCCCTTCCTGGCCGTTGCGGCACCAGGTCACGGCAAAACCGCAACGCTGCAGCTGCTCATGCACATAGGCACCGAGCACCGGGTCGTCTTCTATGGCCAGGATGCGGGGAGGGTCGATAGATGCGGGAGTCATTGGCTTGTGCAAGTGATTCTCAGTTGGCGGATTATTCAAGATTGCCCGGGACACGGCAACCGATGCCTTGGTCGCACCCTGCCTTCCCTGACCACCGGCAGTGGCGAAACAATTTGCCAAGATTGGCCCTCGGCAAATCGTTACACTGCGCAGGTGGCGCATCACGGACGTGCCGTAGACCTATCAAAATCGCGTGGAAGCAGGAGAGTTGCGTGCTCAAGAAACTGGGAATCAAAGGCCGCGTACTGTTGCTGACCTTGCTGCCTACCAGCCTGATGGCCCTGGTGCTGGGTGGCTACTTCACCTGGATGCAGCTCTCGGACCTGCAGACCCAACTCCTGCAACGCGGCGAAATGATCGCCGAACAGCTGGCCTCCCTGGTGGCCCCGGCCATGGGCACTCGCAACACCCAGACGCTGGAGCGCATTGCCACCCAGGCCCTGGAACAACAGGACGTACGCGCAGTGTCGTTCCTCGCCCCCGACCGCACACTGATGGTCCATGCCGGACCCAGCATGCTCAACCCGGCGCCCACCGATAACAGCACCCAGATGGTCAAGCGCAGCGGCAACGACGCGACCCGCTACCAGATGCCGGTCTTCGGCCGTCATCGCAACCTTGCGGGCGACCTGATCCCCGACGAGTCCGACCGTCTGCTGGGCTGGGTGGAACTGGAGCTGTCCCACAGCGGCATGTTGCTGCGTGGTTACCGAAGCCTGTTCGCCAGCCTGCTGCTGATCGCTTCCGGCCTGGCCGTGGCTGCCCTGCTGGCGGTGCGCATGGGACGGACCATCAACGACCCGCTGAGCCAGATCAAGCAGGCGGTGACCCAGCTCAAGGACGGCAACCTGGAAACCCGCCTGCCACCCCTGGGCAGCCAGGAACTGGACGATCTCGCCTCGGGCATCAACCGGATGGCCGGCACCCTGCAGAATGCCCAGGAAGAGCTGCAGCACAGCATCGACCAGGCCACCGAGGACGTGCGCCAGAACCTGGAGACCATCTAGATCCAGAACATCGAGCTGGACCTGGCGCGCAAGGAAGCCCTGGAAGCCAGCCGGATCAAGTCCGAGTTCCTGGCCAACATGAGTCACGAGATCCGCACACCACTCAACGGCATCCTCGGTTTCACCCACCTGCTGCAGAAAAGCGAACTGACTCCGCGCCAGCTGGATTACCTGGGCACCATCGAGAAGTCCGCCGACAGCCTGCTGGGGATCATCAACGAGATCCTCGACTTCTCGAAAATCGAAGCCGGCAAGCTGGTGCTCGACAGCATCCCGTTCAACCTGCGAGACCTGCTGCAGGACACCCTGACCATCCTCGCCCCGGCGGCCCATGCCAAGCAGCTGGAGCTGGTGAGCCTGGTCTACCGCGATACGCCCTTGTCGCTGGTGGGCGACCCGCTGCGGCTCAAGCAGATCCTCACCAACCTGGTGAGCAACGCCATCAAGTTCACCCGCGAAGGCACCATCGTCGCCCGAGCCATGCTCGAGGAGGAGCACGAAGACAGCGTGCAACTGCGAATCAGCATCCAGGACACCGGCATCGGCCTGTCGAACCAGGATGTGCGCGCCCTGTTCCAGGCCTTCAGCCAGGCCGACAACTCGCTGTCACGCCAACCCGGTGGCACGGGCCTGGGACTGGTGATCTCCAAGCGCCTGATCGAGCAGATGGGCGGCGAGATCGGCGTCGACAGCACACCGGGAGAAGGCTCCGAGTTCTGGATCAGCCTGAGCCTGCCCAAGACCCGTGACGACGCCGATGACCTGCCCGCGCCACCACTGCTGGGCCGACGCGTGGCCGTGCTGGAAAACCACGAACTGGCCCGCCAGGCCCTGCAACACCAGTTGGAAGACTGTGGCTTGGAAGTGACGCCGTTCAACACCCTGGAAGCCTTGACCAACGGCATCACCGGCGTCCACCAGAGCGACCAGGCCATCGACCTGGCGGTGCTCGGCGTAACCACCAACGACATGCCGCCCGAGCGCCTGAGCCAGCACATCTGGGACCTTGAACACCTGGGCTGCAAGGTCCTGGTGCTGTGCCCGACCACCGAGCAGACGCTGTTCCAGCTTTCGGTCCCCAACCCCCACAGCCAGTTGCAGGCCAAGCCGGCCTGCACACGCAAACTGCGCCGGGCGTTGTCCGACCTGGTCACGCCCCACCGGGCCCGCAGCGAGCCTGAAGAATCACTTTCCAGCCGCGCACCACGGGTGCTGTGCGTCGACGACAACCCGGCCAACCTGCTGCTGATCCAGACCTTGCTGCAAGACATGGGCGCCAAGGTGCAGGCCGTGGATAACGGCTATGCCGCACTGAAGGCGATCCAGCTCGAACCGTTCGACCTGGTGATGATGGACGTACAAATGCCCGGCATGGACGGTCGCCAGAGCACCGAGGCCATCCGCCAATGGGAAAGCGAACGCCATGGCACTCCTCTGCCGATCGTCGCCCTGACCGCCCATGCCATGGCCAATGAAAAACGCGCGCTGCTGCAAAGCGGCATGGACGATTACCTGACCAAGCCCATCAGTGAACGGCAACTGGCCCAGGTGGTGCTCAAGTGGACCGGCCTGGCGTTGCGCAACCAGGGCTCGGAGCGCTCCGGCGAGCGCCTGGAACTGGGCCTGGAACTGCAGGTACTGGATCAGGACGAAGGCCTGCGCCTGGCCGCCGGCAAGGCCGACCTGGCTGCCGACATGCTGGCCATGTTGCTGGCGTCACTGGAAGCTGACCGTGAGGCGATCAATACCGCGCGGGCCGCCAACGACCATGGCGCCCTGATCGAGCGGGTCCATCGCCTGCACGGTGCTACCCGCTACTGTGGTGTACCGCAGCTGCGGGCGGCCTGCCAGCGTAGCGAGACGTTGCTCAAGCAGGAGGACGCCAAGGCCTTTGCCGCCCTGGACGAACTGGACCATGCCATCAATCGCCTGGCCAGCGAAGCACGGGTCAAGGCCTGACCCAGGGCAACTTCAGCCGAGCGTCCAGGCCGCATGCTGGGCGCCTTCGAACAAGGATGCAGCCATGCGTACGATTCTTTTCAGCAGCCAGAACTACGACCGCGAGAGCTTTCTGGGTGCCCAGCAGCCCGCAGGCCTGGAGCTGCAGTTCCAGGCCGCGCGCCTGAGCATGGACACCGCAGCCCTGGCCGAGCGCCATGACGTGGTCTGTGCCTTCATCAACGACGACCTGGGTGCGCCGGTGCTCGAACGCCTGGCCGCTGGCGGCACGCGGCTGATCGCCCTGCGCTCGGCCGGCTACAACCATGTCGACCTGCCCGCCGCCAAGCGCCTGGGACTGGATGTGGTCCGGGTTCCGGCCTACTCGCCCCACGCCGTGGCCGAACATGCCGTAGCCCTGATCCTGGCACTCAATCGGCGCCTGCACCGGGCCTACAACCGCACCCGCGAAGGCGACTTCACCCTGCATGGCCTGACCGGCTTTGACCTGGTCGACAAGACCGTGGGCATTGTCGGCACCGGACAGATCGGCGCCACCTTCGCCCGCATCATGGCCGGTTTCGGTTGCCAGTTGCTGGCCTACGACCCGTACCCCAACCCGGCCGTGCAGGCCCTCGGGGCACGCTACCTGAGCCTGCCGGAGCTGCTGGCGCAATCGCAGATCATCAGCCTGCATTGCCCGCTCACCGACGATAGCCGCTACCTGATCAACCCGCACAGCCTGGCCCAGATGCAACCCGGTGCGATGCTGATCAATACCGGCCGCGGTGGCCTGGTGGATACCCCGGCGCTGATCGATGCCCTCAAGAGCGGCCAGCTGGGCTACCTGGGGCTGGACGTCTATGAAGAAGAGGCGCAACTGTTCTTCGAGGACCGCTCCGACCTGCCGCTGCAGGATGACGTGCTGGCCAGGCTGCTGACCTTCCCCAACGTGATAGTGACCGCGCACCAGGCCTTCCTGACCCGCGAGGCACTGGCGGCGATCGCCGACACGACCCTGCATAACATTGCCAGCTGGTTCGCCGGCCAGCCGCAGAACCTGGTCCATGGCTGAACCCTCGACCCGGGCTGATCGAAGGTCGCCAGCCCGCGCCCTGTGGCGCCGGGGCCCGTGCTAGCATACGCGGCAGATTTGGAGGACCCATGGTCGAACACGATTTCCGCTACACCCTGATGAGCCCGCAACACACCCTGATCGAATGCCGCGCACTGGTGCCGGGACGCTATCAAGTCACCGGCAATGGTGGCTCGATCCGTGCCAACGATGTACTGCTGGTCACCCTCAAGGGCAGCAAGGACCTGTCCATGCGCCTGACGGTGGACACCGTACGCCACCTGATCAATCCGGTCGGTCAATGGGTTGCCGTAGCCAGCGGCCCGGTATTCGGCGAACTGGCCATTCATCAATGGCAGGTCAACTGCGACAGTTGCTCGAAGCAACTGGACTTCGAGTTCGCAGTGGACGCCAAGCTCGGCGAAAAGGCGCGCAAACCCGCCGCCAGCGCACGGATCGCCGAACTCGGCTGGAGCAGTGAAGGCGAGCACCACCGGTGCCCGAAATGCCAGCAGGCCGCTCAATGAAACGCCTGGCGCTCATCGCTGCCCTTGGCGCCGGCCTGCTGGGCTGCGCCGCCGAGCCGCTGAAACTGCAACAGGATCGCAGCTATATCCTTGAGTGGATCGGTGAACGCCCGCTCATCGACTACAGCCACCTGACCATCACCCTGGGCGCGGATGGCCGCGCCTATGGCAATGGCGGTTGCAACCACTGGTTCGCCCCCTACACGCTGGACGGCGACAAGCTCAGCTTCGGCAAGGTGGGCAGTACCCGCAAGCTCTGCGCTCCGGCACTGATGGAACAGGAACGACGTTTCCTCAAGAGCCTGGAAACCGTCGAGCGCTGGGATGTCTCGCCCATCGAGCAGGTGCGCTTCTGGCCTGCCGAAGGCAAGCCGCTGCGCTGGTGGCTGGAAGAAGGCTGACCCTGAGTCGCCGCCAGCCGGCCACAGCCCCCATCAATGACCGCGCAGGGCCTGCAGTTTCGCCAGCACGCCCGCCGCGGTCTGCTCCCCCAGCAACTGTTCACGCACCTTGCCCTGGTCGTCGATGATGTAGGTCACCGGCAGTGCCTCGGTGCGCGGCAGGTCGAAGATCGGCGAAGGATCCTGGGCCAGTACGGTGAACTTGATCCCCAGCTTCTCGCTGGCGCTCTTGAGTTCTTCGCCCTGCACGTTGTCGAAATTGACCCCCAGTACCGTCACCGACTGCCCCTTGAGCTGCTCGTCCAGGGCATTGAGCTCAGGCACCTCGGTGCGGCACGGGCCGCACCACTCGGCCCAGTAGTTGAGGACCAGCCACTGCTTGTCGAGCCGTTCGGCAGCGACTTTGCGGCCGTACTGGTCGACCCCGTAGTCGTTGCCACACCCGCCCAGCAACAGGGTCGTGATGATCGCCAATGCTGCTGCCAATTGCCTTGCCATGCCTGTTTTCCCGTCGTCGAAAGTGTCTTGGATAATGCGCGCCAACCGCCAAGCGCTGCGACCTATCGACTCCCAGGTTCAGCAGAGCCCGTCGCGCGGGTAGAATAGCCGCCACCTTACGCAAGATGCGACCCGCACATGACCGACCTGACGCTTTATCACAACCCGCGCTGCTCGAAATCCCGTGCTGCACTGGAACTGCTGGAACAACGCGGCCTGGCTCCCACCGTGGTCCGCTACCTGGAAACTCCACTGGACGCCGCCCAACTGCGCAGCCTCCTGGCCAAGCTCGGCATCGGTGCCCGCCAGTTGCTGCGCACCGGGGAAGACGAATACAAGGACCTGGGCCTGGCGGACACCAGCCTCGGCGAAGAGCAGTTGATCGCCGCCATCGCCCAGCACCCCAAGCTCATGGAGCGCCCGGTTCTCGAAGCCGGTGACAGGGCCATCATCGGCCGGCCGCCGGAAAACGTGCTGGAGATCCTGCCTTGAGCACGCCCTACATCCTGGTGCTGTACTACAGCCGCAACGGCTCCACCAGCGAGATGGCCCGGCAGATTGCCCGGGGCATCGAGCAGGCCGGCCTGGAGGCCCGCCTGCGCACCGTCCCGGCCATTTCCGCCGAATGCGAAGCGGTGGCCCCGGCGATTCCCGACAGCGGTGCGCTGTACGCCAGCCTCGATGACCTGAAGAACTGTGCCGGCCTGGCCATGGGCAGTCCGACCCGCTTCGGCAACATGGCGGCGCCCCTCAAGTACTTCCTCGACGGCACCAGCAACCTGTGGCTGACCGGCGCCCTGGTGGGCAAGCCCGCTGGCGTGTTCACCTCCACCGCCAGCTTGCACGGCGGCCAGGAAGCGACCCTGCTGTCGATGATGCTGCCGTTGCTGCATCACGGGATGTTGATCACCGGCCTGCCCTACAGTGAATCGGCCCTGCTGGAAACCCAGGGCGGCGGCACGCCTTATGGCGCCAGCCACCATGCCGGGGCCGACGGCAAGAGCCCGCTGGACCAGCACGAGATCGCACTGTGCCGGGCCCTGGGCCTGCGCTTGGCGAAGACCGCCCAGCAACTGGAGAGCGGCCGTGGCCAAGAAGCCTAAGATCCTGCCCGAAGTGCAATGGCTGGAGCCCCGGGTCCGCGTGGCCCGATTCGTCAGCCTGGGGTGTTTCTTTGCCCTGGTGGGCCTGCTGTGCGGCTACTACCTGCTGGTCGCCGACCTGCATGGCGCCCGCCCCTGGGTGATCCTGCTGATCGAGCTGGTGCCCCTGCTGCTGATGGCCCCCGGCATGCTCAGCGGCAGTGCCCGCGGACACTCCTGGATGTGCTTCGTGGTCAACCTGTACTTCATCAAGGGCGCGCTGGCGGCCTACGACCCGAACCGCCAGCTGTTCGGGCTGCTGGAGATGTTCGCCAGCCTCGCGGTGTTCACCTCGTCATTGCTGTACGTGCGCTGGCGCTTCCAGCTCAACCGCCGGCTGGCCGGCGAAGGCGCCACCGGGCCAGCCTGATGCCTCCACCTTGCACCACGGCCCCCTTGATCGACATTCGCGAAACGACCCGGAGCAGGCATGCACGACTACAAATGGCTGAATGAATACTGTCTCAACCGCTTTGGCTCCGCCGCGGCCCTGGAAGCCCGGCTGCCGACCCCGGCCAGCGATGACTATCTGCGCGCCCTGGGCGCCGATCGCTATCTGTCGCTGCTGGCCTTGCGGGTCTTTCGCGCCGGCCTGAAACACAGCCTGGTGGACGCCAAGTGGCCGGTCTTCGAGCAGGTGTTCTTCGGTTTCGATCCCCACAAGGTGGTGCTGATGGGGGCCGAACACCTGGAGCGGCTGATGCAGGACGCCCGGATCATCCGCCACCTGGGCAAGCTCAAGAGCGTCCCGCGCAACGCCCAGATGATCCTCGACGTGGAGCAGCAGCACGCCAGCTTCGGCGCCTTCATCGCCGACTGGCCGATCCAGGACATCACGGGCCTCTGGCAGTACCTGGCCAAGCACGGCAACCAGATGGGGGGGCTCTCGGCTCCACGTTTTCTGCGCATGGTAGGCAAGGACACCTTCATTCCCAGCAATGACGTGGTCGCAGCCCTCAACGCCCAGAACATCATCGACAAGGTGCCCAGCAGCAAGCGCGACCAGGCCCTGGTGCAAGAGGTGTTCAACCAGTGGCAGCAGCAGAGCGGCCGCCCGCTCTGCCAGCTCTCGGCGATGTTGGCCTTTACGGTCAACCACTGATCCTATCCCCGCGTGCCGCCTGGCCATGCCTCCCTGCCCGCAACGGGCAGGGCACTTTGCTGGCTCCTGCCCTCCCTCAAGCTGACAATAAGCTGAACTAAACGCGGGGATTTTTCACCCACTGTTTCTGATCGGATACAGTCCGCCCTGAACTTCCCACAACCTCCATAACGTTCGGCAAAGAACTAGCAGACTCAGCACTCTGCAAACACTAGATGCACATAAACGGGCTCAAAAAGCATAGTCCAGGCCAGCAACCTGAACAGAGCCTGTCGGCTTTTAAAATAACAATCGAGAGCCTTCGTTTTTTTCACATTGCTTTCACCCTTCGCTAACTTGGCCCGCTCTAAATTGACAGCCAGTTACAGCCCAGGTCCCGATGCCGGTCTTTTCAGAACAGCAGCTCCAACCCGAATGCCAAGTCCCTATCCAAACCAGTTCAGGTAAGCGAAGTGAGCAATACTGTCAAACTCGGAATGGGCGCCAAGCACTCCCGGCCACAGCGACTGCGCAAGATCATCGCGTGGACCAGTGCAACGACCCTGGCAGCGCTGGTCAGCGGCTTCGTCCTGTGGCCCGCCACCCCTCTGGACCTGGGAGTCGGCAACCAGATGGAAAGTGCCGGCGTCTATCGCCACTGGCAAAACGGAGACGTGATTGCCCTGGTCCGCCACGCCGAGCGCTGCGACCGCTCGACCGCGCCCTGCCTGGGCCCTGCCGATGGCATCACCCTGCCTGGAAGCCGCATGGCCAGGGGGCTGGGCCGGTCTTTCCGCTCGCTCGGCATGGCCACCACCGATGTCTTCAGCAGCCCGGCTACCCGCACCCGCCAGACTGCGCAATCGATGTTCGAGCAACCGGTCAAGACCCAGGATTGGCTGCATGCCTGCGGCCAGGGCTTCAGCGAAGTGATCAAGGCGCACAAGGCGCCGAAACGCAACCTGGTACTGGTCACCCACAGCGACTGCATCAGCGACCTGGAGAGCCAGCTGGGCTTTGAACATGCCCTGCACAGCGAATACAACAGCTCATTGTTCGTGACTCTCAACAGCGACGGCACCCTGCAGATACTGGGCACCATCAACGCCGAAGACTGGCAACGGACGGCTGGACAAACACCCTCCAAGCTATAACCATTTTTAACAAACTCCCAATAGACTTTGTTCAACGGGAAGACACACTAGCTCATCAGAAAATTGACTTGCGCATAACTTGTACTAATAGAAAAAGCACAGCTTTACTTATTCCCCCAGCGAGGTCTTTAACAGGACCACGCCAAGGGGCATATGTGCCCGACCGCAAGTTGCAAAAACTTTAAAAGATACTACGCCCGGCAACTATTGATGGTTTATCGGTCAATCCCGATACAAGTAACGACGCCCAGCTCTCTGCAGATGACTTCGAGGACACACATGCACCGCACTTTACCGCCCCGGGCTTATGGAACAAGCTCCATGCCGCTGGGCCATGCCGTGGGCGCAAGGACAACCGGCATCCTCCACCGCTGGGCCTTGCTCTGTTTACTGCTGGCCTTCGGCCTGTTCTACCTGCTGCCCCTCACCAGCCACGGCCTGTGGATTCCGGACGAAACCCGCTACGCGCAGATCAGCCAGGAGATGCTGCTCACGGGCGACTGGGTCGCCCCGCATTTCATGGGCATCCGCTACTTTGAGAAACCCATTGCCGGCTACTGGATGATTGCCATCGGCCAGGCCCTGTTCGGTGACAACCTGTTCGGCGCACGCATCGCCTCGGCCGTGAGCACCGGGTTGAGCGTGATCCTGGCCTACCTGATCACCCGGCGGATGTGGAACGATCCGCGCAAGAGCCTTGCCGCAGCCCTGCTGTACATGAGCTTCGGCCTGGTGGCCGGCCAAGCCGGGTATTCCAACCTCGATCCGCAATTCACCTTGTGGGTCAACCTGAGCCTGGTGGCATTGTGGTTCGCCCTGCACGCCCAGGCCATGCGCCCCCGCCTTCTGGCCTGGGCCACCCTGGGGCTCGCCTGCGGGATGGGGTTCATGACCAAGGGTTTCCTGGCCTGGCTGCTGCCGGTGTTGATCGCCCTGCCCTATGCGCTGTGGCAACGGCGTCTCGGCGAACTGTTGCGCTATGGCCTGGTGGCGGTAGGGGTGGCAATCCTCGTCAGCCTGCCCTGGGTACTGAGCATCCACGCCCAAGAACCGGATTTCTGGCGGTTCTTCTTCTGGCATGAGCACATCCGTCGCTTTGCCGCGGAAAACGCCCAGCACACCCGCCCGTGGTGGTTCTACCTGCCCATACTGGTAGTCTCGAGCCTGCCCTGGGCGGCCCTGCTGCCTGGCGCCCTGCTCCAGGCCTGGAAAGACAAGCGCCAGGCCGCCAACGGGTTCCTGCTGTTATGGCTGCTGCTGCCCCTGGCGTTCTTCAGCCTCAGCCGGGGCAAGCTGCCCACCTACATCATGCCGTGCCTGCTGCCTCTGGCCGTGCTCATGGGCCATGCCCTGATCGAGCGGGTCAGCGCGGGACAAGGCCTAGGAGTGCGCCTCAACAGCCTGCTCAACCTGCTGATCGGCGTCGGCGCCCTGATAGCACTGGTGGTGATGCAGATCACCCGGCCACTCTATGGGCACGATGAAATGCTCAGCCTGTCCCTGGTCTTCATCATGCTCATGGGCTGGATCATCGCCAACCTGCTGCCGGCCTCAAGGCCCCTGCAGTACTGGGCGGCACCGGCCCTGGGCATCGGACTGCTAGTGGCGCTGCTGCCCGCGGGCATGCCGGGAATGATCGTCCACAGGGAAATGCCCGACCAATTCATCAAGGAACATCTTGAAGAACTCCAGCAGACCAAGACCCTGCTGAGCAATGATCTGGGGGCGGCATCGGCCCTCGCCTGGCGCCTGCAACGCCCGCAAGTGGCGCTGTACAACACCGAAAGCGAATTGAAATACGGCCTGGCATATGCCGACTCGATCGACCGCAAGGTCAGCATGGAAAATGTCGCCCAGTGGATGAGCGACGCACGCAAGCAGGGTTCGGTCGGCGTGGTCATGCGGGTCAAGGATGTGGTGGAAAACCAGGAAGTCGCCCTGCTGCCGCCCGGTGGCAAACGCTATGTGAAGGGCAACCTGCTGATCCTGATCCTGCCTGCGACCCAACCCTGATCGATACCCGTCCCTGATGTCGCCCCGACAGCGTCGGCGCCCCAAGTGGGCGCTGGCGCCTGTTTGCACCACGAGGGCGATGAATCGCCCCTTCCTGATCCTGTCCACGGAACTGCGCCCATGAAGACCTGCAACAGCGACCGCAAGGCCCTGGCCCTGCTTCTGGGCGTGTCTGCCCTGATCCTGCTCCTGGGCCTGGGCTCGCGCGAGCTATGGGGACCGGAAAGCCGTTGGGCCAACATCGTGCTGCAGATGCTGCAGAGCGGCGACTATTTCGTCCCCTACCTCAAGGGCAGCCCCTATTACGACAAACCCCTGCCCTCCTACTGGTTGATTGCCGCCAGCGCCTGGCTGGCCGGCGGCCTGGGGCACTGGTCGCTGCGCCTGTCCTCGGTGCTTGCCGCGTGGTTGAGCATCTGGCTGGTGTACCGGCTCGGCGAGCAGCTGTTTCACAAGGGCACCGGCCTGATCGCCGGCTGGATGCTGGCCACCACCTTCTACTTCGCCTTCTGGGCTCGGGTGGCCACCGCCGACATCCTGACCGTGTGCGGGGTACTGGCCGCGGTGTGGTGGTACTGGCGGGGGCCGGAGGACACCCGACTAAGCCGCTACAGCGTGTTCTTCCTGTTGCTGGCCGCCACGTCGCTGTTCAAGGGCCTGATCGGTTTTGTCCTGCCGGGATTGATCCTGCTGCCCCACCTGCTGAGCCAGGGGCGCTGGAAACGACACCTCAACCTGCGCCTGTGCCTGGCCCTGCTGATGGCCGGAGCCTTGTACACGGTGCCGTTCCTGCTCTCACAGGTGTATGGCACGCCAAACGCCGGCGAAAGTGGCCTGAGCCTGGTGTTTCGCGAGAACGTGGTGCGCTTCTTCGAACCGTTCGACCATATCGGCCCGATCTATACCTACCTGATCTACTTGCCGCTCTACACCTTGCCCTGGGCTCCCTGCTGGATCCTCGGCCTGTGGGTTGCGGTCCGTCACTGGCGCCAACTGCACGCCAACGAGCGCTGGCTGATGTGGGCCCTGGGCCTGCTGTTCCTGTTCTTCACCGCCAGCGGTAGCCGGCGCAGCTATTACGTCCTGCCACTGGTGCCCTTCGCCCAACTGCTGGGTGCCTGGTGGCTGTCGCGGCGCCTGGAACAGGATCGGAGCAACGGCCAGGATCGTCGTCGTGGATGGACCCTGGGGTTTGCCAGCGCGGGCGCCGTGATGCTGTTGGTGCTGGGGGTGGCCTATCCCTGGAGCAACGGTGGCGGCGGGGTCATCCAGTTCGCCACGCAAGTCAGGACCGAGGCCAGCTGGATCGCCCCCTGGAACCAGTGGCGGATGGTGATGGTGGAGGTCGACAACAAGCTGCCGATGTACCTGCAGAACCAGGGAGCGCCGTTCTTTTATGTGGCGCAGACCCAGGACTTCCCGAAGACCGGTACCAGTGCCGATTTCATGGCCTGGCTGGACCGCAGCAGTGGCCAGCACTGGGACCCTCGGCGCACCTTGATCTTCGTGGAGCAGAACCGCCAGGGGCCGCAGTTGCTCGACTACCTGGGCAACGATCACCAGGTGATCCGGACCCAGGCAACCAACGGCGAGCGGCTGGCCGGGAAGGCCGCGCAAGGCAACCTGGCGTTCATTCCCCAGGCCGCCACGGACTGAAAGCAGCGCACCGCGCCACCAAGCAAAGGCGCGGCGGGCTCATGGCGAATTAAAGGTTCACCACGTTGACGAAGCGCGGCGTGGCGCTTTCATCGATGCGCAGGCTGGTGAAGTCGAACAGGTTGCGGTCCGCCAGCTGGGACGGAATGACGTTCTGCAGGCCACGGAAAATGCTCTCCGTGCGTCCCGGACTCTTGCGTTCCCACTCCTGGAGCATGTCCTTGACCACCTGGCGCTGGAGGTTCTCCTGGGAGCCACACAGGTTGCAGGGGATGATCGGGAACTGCTTGAGGTCGGAATAGGCCTGGATGTCCTTTTCGCTGCAATAGGCCAGCGGGCGGATCACCACGTTGCGCCCATCGTCGGCCAGCAACTTGGGCGGCATGGCCTTGAGCGAGCCGTTGTAGAACATGTTGAGGAAGAAGGTCTCGACGATGTCATCGCGATGGTGCCCCAGGGCCATCTTGGTCGCGCCAATTTCGTCGGCGAAGGTGTACAGGGTGCCGCGGCGCAGGCGCGAGCACAGCGAGCAGGTGGTCTTGCCTTCCGGGATCAGCTCCTTGACCACCGAGTAGGTGTCCTTCTCGACGATGTGGTACTCGATCCCCAGTTCCTTGAGGTAGGCCGGCAATATGTGCTCGGGGAAACCAGGCTGCTTCTGGTCCATGTTCACCGCGACGATCTCGAACTTGATCGGTGCCACCTTCTGCAGGTGCAACAGCACGTCGAGCATGGTGTAGCTGTCCTTGCCGCCGGACAGGCAGACCATGACCTTGTCGCCATCTTCGATCATGTTGAAATCGGCGACCGCTTCGCCTGCCTGGCGGCGAAGGCGTTTCTGCAGTTTGTTCTGGTTGACCGTAAGAGTGCCCATGGCGCTTGGAATCCGCGAAATGTGTGACGAAAAGCCGGACATTTTACGCAAGAATCCCGCCCCCGCGAAAGCGCCCACGAGCAGCGGCCATCGGCCCCGCGCGACAGAGGTCCTGGCGATTAACCCGGTGGTTTACAGCGCAATTTGCTCTAAAGGTGCGCACATCTGCCGACAACTCCTCCCTATACTGCGACATAAGGTCGCACATAAAGACCTGTACCGACCGTGCCACGTGGTTGTAACGCTCCGTTGGGGGGCGATGGCAACAATAAAGGAGTGACTGACCATGATTCATCATGTCGTAGGACTCTTCACCCACCCCGATCAGGAATGGCGAGACATCCGTGGCGATGCCGAAGAAAGCATCAGCCACATGTACCTCACTCACACGCTGATTCTGGCGGCGATCCCTGCGATCTCGGCCTTTATCGGCACCACCCAGGTCGGCTGGGTCATTGGCAGTCGCGCGCCGGTGATGCTCACCACCGAAAGCGCCCTGTGGATGACCATCATGTCGTACCTGGCCATGCTGGGCGGGGTCGGTGTCATGGGCGCCTTCATCCACTGGATGGCCCGGACCTATGACGCCAATCCAAGCCTGGCGCGCTGCGTGGCCTTTGCTACCTACACCGCGACCCCACTGTTCGTCGGCGGCCTGGCCGCGCTCTATCCCCATATGTGGCTGGGCATGATCGTCGGCACCGCGGCCATCTGCTACACGGTGTACCTGCTTTATGTCGGGCTGCCGACCTTCATGAACATCCCGTCGGACGAAGGTTTCCTGTTCTCCAGCTCGGTGCTGGCGGTGGGACTGGTGGTGCTGGTGGCGATCATGGCGTTCACCGTGATTGTCTGGGGCCTGGGCGTCGGCCCCATCTACACCAACTGACGCCTCGCCAATAATAATCCTCTGTCTGCCAATACAGGCCGCCGCAAGGCGGCCTGCCTCTTTGCGGGGCCGTGGAATGCGACGACCATTCGGCGCCTGGACGATTCGGATTGCGCGACCTTTGCGGCATACTCGGCTGCTCTGGAGAACCGTTAAGCATGCCCGAGCTACTCAATACCCGCGTCGAAGACTGTTTCCTGCTCGCTGAATCCTTTTTCAAACGCCCCTTCAAACGCCCGGTGGTCAGCCTCAAGTTGCGCGGCCAGAAAGCCGGGGTCGCCCACCTGCACGAGAACCTGCTGCGCTTCAACCCGCAGCTGTACCGGGAAAACGCCGAGGACTTTCTCAAGCAGACCGTGGCTCATGAAGTGGCACACCTGATTGCCCACCAGCTGTTCGGTGACCGCATCCAGCCCCACGGCGAGGAGTGGCAGCTGATCATGCGCGGGGTGTACGAATTGCCGCCCGATCGCTGCCATACCTATGAGGTCAAGCGGCGCAGCGTGACACGCTACATCTATCGCTGCCCTTGCGCCCAGAGCGATTTCCCGTTCTCCGCCCAGCGCCACAAGCTGGTGGCCCAGGGCCGGCGCTACCTGTGCCGACGCTGCCGCCAGACGCTGGTCTACAGCGGCGAAACCCGGATCGAGTGAAGTGTCCTAGGCGATCACCCCGTTGCGCCGCAGCGCTTCGATTCGCTCAGGCTCATAACCCAGCTCGGCCAGGACCTGGACCGTGTGAGCGCCCAACCTGGCGCCAACATGCCGGGGCTCGGGCAGCCCTGCGGAGAACTTCAACGGACACGCGATCTGCGCCTGCCGGCTACCATCCTCCCGAGGCACCTGGCTGACCAACTGGCGGGCCTGCAACTGCGGATGCTCCACCGCCTCGGCCAGGCTCAGCACCGGCTCGACGCAGGCATCGACCCCTTCGAACATCCGGCAAAGCTCAGCGAAATCGTGCTTCTCGAACTCGACCTGCAGGGCCAGCTTGAGCACCTGCTGCTGTTCCGGCAGCGGTGACAGCCCCTGGGCAGCCAGTTCAGGCCGGCCAAGCGCCTGGCACAGCCGCTGCATGAACACCGGCTCCAGGCTGCCCACCGACAGCCAGCGACCATCGCGAGTACGGTAGTAGTCGTAGAAACTGCCGCCATTGAGCACCTGCTGTTCCATCCCGGGCTCCACGCCACAGGCCAGGTAACCGGCACCCGCCATGGCGTTGAGGCTGAACACGCAGTCGGTCATGCTCACGTCCAGGTGCTGGCCCTGCCCGCTGTGCTGGCGGGCGATCACCGCCGCCAGCAGGCCGATCACTCCGTGCAGCGAGCCACCGGCGATGTCCGCCGCCTGGATGCCCAGGGGCAACGGCCCCTGCTCCCGGCGTCCGGTCTGGCTGGCCAGCCCGGCCAGGGCCAGGTAGTTGATGTCGTGCCCGGCGCGATCCTTGTAGGGGCCGGTCTGGCCATAACCGGTGATGGACACGTAGATCAGCCGTGGATTGATCGCCTTCAGGGCCTCGTAGCCCAGCCCCAGGCGCTCCATCACTCCCGGGCGAAACTGTTCGAGGACAATGTCGTAGTCCTGCACCAGTTGGCGCACCACTTCCAGGGCCTGCGGCTGCTTCAGGTCCAGGGCCAGGCTGCGCTTGTTGCGATTGAGGTAGGCATGGCTGGCCGATACGCCCTGGTCGTGCGGTGGCAGGACCCGCACCAGGTCCATGCGGGTCGGCGACTCGATGCGCAGCACCTGCGCGCCCATGTCCGCCAGCAGCAACGAGGCGAACGGCCCCGGCAGCAGCGTGGAGAAATCCAGTACCTTGAGTGACGCCAACGGCCCTTGCATGTGCCTCTCCTCTTGATCGACTGCCCACAGAGTAGGCAGCCGTGGCGGGTCCGCCAATCACCGCAACGGTCAGGCGCAATGACCGTTGTGCTCAGGCAACGGCCAATAAAAAACCCGCCGAAGCGGGTTTTTCACAGGCAACCAGGCTTACTTGATGCTCGGTGCCGGACCTTCGGCCACGCCCAGGTCGTCGACTTCACGGGTGTCGGTAATGGCCCGGCCACCGGATGCCAGTTCGGCCTGCAGCTTGTCTTCGTCCAGTTCCTTGACCCACTTGGCAACCACGACGGTGGCCACGGCATTGCCCACCAGGTTGGTCAGGGCGCGAGCCTCGGACATGAAGCGGTCGATGCCCAGGATCAGCGCCAGGCCGGCCACCGGCAGGTGACCCACGGCCGACAGGGTGGCCGCCAGGACGATGAAGCCACTACCGGTCACGCCGGCAGCCCCCTTGGAGGACAACAGCAGCACCAGCAGCAGGGTGATCTGGTGGGTGATGTCCATATGGGTGTCGGTGGCCTGGGCGATGAACACCGCAGCCATGGTCAGGTAGATCGAGGTACCGTCCAGGTTGAAGGAGTAGCCGGTAGGAATCACCAGGCCCACGACGGATTTCTTGGCACCCAGGCGCTCCATCTTGATCAGCATGCGAGGCAGCGCCGATTCCGACGAGGAGGTACCCAGCACGATCAGCAGCTCTTCACGGATGTAGCGGATCAACTTGACCACGCTGAAGCCGTGAGCACGGCAGATGGCGCCCAGGACCACCAGCACGAACAGCACGCAGGTGATGTAGAAGCAGAGCATCAACTGGCCCAGTTGCACCAGCGAACCCACGCCGTAGGCACCGATGGTGAACGCCATGGCACCCAACGCACCCAGGGGCGCGAGCTTCATGATCATGTTGATGATGTTGAACATCACGTGGGCGAAGCGGTCGATGAAATCCAGTACCGGCTTGCCGTAGGCACCCAGGCGGTGCAGGGCGAAACCGAAGATCACCGAGAACATCAGCACTTGCAGGATGTCACCGTTGGCAAAGGCGCCGACGATGGTGGATGGGATGATGTTGAGGATGAAGCCGACGATGCTCTGGTCATTACCGGCCGTCACGTAGGCCGCGA
Source organism: Pseudomonas sp. L5B5 (assembly GCF_020520285.1). Lineage (NCBI taxonomy): Bacteria > Pseudomonadati > Pseudomonadota > Gammaproteobacteria > Pseudomonadales > Pseudomonadaceae > Pseudomonas > Pseudomonas sp. L5B5. The sequence goes on along the minus strand of NZ_CP084742.1, from coordinate 5,975,677 downwards.
CTTTCGAGGCGTCCAGGGTCGATGCATCGATGTGCATGCCGGCACCCGGCTGCACGACGTTGACCACGACCAGGCCGATCAGCAGGGCGATGGTGGAGACGATCTCGAAGTACAGCAGCGCGTAGCCGCCGGTCTTGCCCACCGACTTCATGTTCTGCATGCCGGCAATACCGCTCACCACGGTGCAGAAGATGATCGGGGCGATGACCATCTTGATCAGTTTGATGAAGCCGTCGCCCAAGGGCTTGAGGGCCACGCCGGTCTGCGGGTAGAAGTGACCGAGCAGGATGCCGATGGCGATGGCAACGATCACCTGGAAATACAGGGATTTGTACAGCGGCTGACGAGTCGTCATTGCAAAGTTCCTCAAAAGCCCCGGCATGCTGCTTCCATCACGGCATGCGGTGCCTAAAGTGCGAACCCTCCTGCACTGGAGGGATTTGTTGTGTCGAGCTGCGTACCGGCAGATCTGCTGGTTCTATCGCAAGCCCCGTGCCACTTTGTAAAAAAACACTTCAGGCCTTGTAAAACAGGTACTTAGAGTCCGGACTCACACCCCACGAGCACGGTGAGCCTGGCGGATTTCCGCCCGCCAGCCGAGCCTCGTCCTACAATTTGGCGGATATCCGCCTTGTCCCCAGGTGGGAGCGCTGGCTAAGATCCGCCACTCAATGGACGGATCAGCCCGCATGCGCGAACGCACCATCGCCAGCCACTTCGCCCGCGCCGCCCTCGGCGGGGCACGCCGGCGCGGCTATGACTCCATGCCGCTGCTGCAGCAATTGGGGATCAGCCCCGAACTGCTGAACGAGCCCAAGGCCCGCATCGCTCCCGAGCAGTTCACCCAATTGCTGCAACGGCTATGGCTGGAACTGGATGACGAGTACCTGGGATTCGGCCACGGCCCGAGCAAACGCGGGACCTTCGCGATGATGTGCCATGCCCTGATCCACTGCCGCACCCTGGAGAAGGCACTCAATCGCGGGCTGATGTTCTATAGCCTGTTCCCGCACGCCCCACGCTTGAGCCTGACGCGTGAAGGGGACATGTCCCGACTGAGCCTGGACGACGCCGGACTCTGGGACCCCGAGCACTTTCTCAGCGAATGCCTGCTGGTGATCTGGCATCGGCTGGGCAGTTGGCTGATCGGGCAGCGGATTCGCCTGGAACAGGCGGCCTTCAGCTACCCGCGCCCCGAACATGGAGCAGAATACGACCTGCTGTTTCCCTGCCCGCTGCAGTTCGACCAGACCCACAGCAGCCTGCTGTTCCACAGCCGCTACCTGGGCATGCCGTTATTGCAGGATGAGCGGACCCTCAAGCATTTTCTCGAACGCTCCCCCGCCGACCTGCTGTCACGCCCCGATGAAGGCGACAGCCTCGGCAGCCAGTTGCGGCGCCTGCTCAGCCGCGACCGCGAACACTGGCCCGACCTCGAAAACGTCGCCCAGCACATGCACGTCAGCCCCCAGACCCTGCGCCGGCACCTGCGCGAAGAGGGCCTGAGCTTCCAGGAACTCAAGGATGAGCTGCGGCGCGATATCGCCATCTACCACCTGGGGCGTGCCGATCTGTCGTTGCAACAGATCGCCGAGCAACTGGGTTTTTCCGAACCTTCGGCCTTTCACCGGGCGTTCAAGAAGTGGACGGGCCTGACCCCGGGCGCCTATCGCGCCAGGAGTCAGTGAAGCGCCTCGCTAGAGGTCCGGAAAGTGAATCCGGAAGGCTGCGCCCCCCAGGGCGGAATCCCCCAGGGCCAGGCGTGCGCCGTAGCTCTCGATGATGTCCTTGACCACCGCCAGGCCGATGCCCTGCCCCGGGTGCTGGCGATCCAGGCGCTCACCCCGCTGAAGGATCCGTGCACGCTGGTCCAGCGGCACCCCCGGCCCGTCGTCCTCCACGCACAACTCGGAGCCATCGAGGGTCTCGCGCACACTGATCCGTACCGAACCCAGGCACAGACGATAGGCGTTTTCCAGCAGGTTGCCCAGCAACTCCAGCAAGGCCCCCTGTTCGATCGGCAAGTAGCAGCGCTCGGGCAGGTCGAACGACACCCGCACCTGCTTGTCGCGATAGACCTTGTCCAGGGTGTCGCACAGGCTCTGCAACACCGGCCGCAACCGCACCTGATGGCGCACCAGGCCGCTCTTGCGCAGGCTGGCTCGCTGCAACTGATAACTGATCTGCTGGCTCATGCGTTCGATCTGCGTCTGCAGGACCCACGCCTGCTCACGATCCTCGGGACGCAGCGCCATGTCCTCGCTGACGCCCTGCAGCACCGTCAACGGGGTCTTCAGGCTGTGGGCCAGGTCATCCAGGGAGTCGCGGTAGCGACTGCGCTGCTCGCGCTCGCTCTGCAGCAGGCGGTTCAGCGAACCGGTCAGGCGCAGCAGCTCGCGAGGATGCTCCTCGCTCAGGCTCTGGCGGGTACCACTCTCGATCTGGTCCAGCTCCTGGCTCAGGCGTCGCAGGGCCTGCAAGCCCCAGGTCAGGCCCAGCCAGAGCAGCGCGAGCAGCACCAGCAGCGCCGCGCCGAAGCCCAGGTAGAGGTTCTCCCGGACCCCTTCCAGGGTCTGCTGGTACTCACGCACCGGCTGCAACGCGACGATACTGAAGGCCGCGCTCTTGCCACCCAGCAACTTGATCTCGACGTCGTAGACGAAGAATTCCTGGCCGTTGGCCTCGCGGATCCTGGCAAATTCGTTGCCACGCCCGTCATAGCGCGGCCGGTAGTTGATGTTTTCTTCCTGGGTGGCCCGGGAACGCCAGACCAGGTGCCCCTCGCGGTCGTAGATGTAGCCCAGCAGGCGGCTGTCGGCCAGGTTGAAGCGCTCGTCAGGCAGTTGCGCCGGCATCTGCAGACGGTTGTCCTCGATGCGGGCCGCCGAGATCAGGGTGGTAACGTCGGAGGCCAGGCGTTGCTCGATGGAATCCTGCAAGGCCAGGCTGAACGCCCCCTGCATGGCCGGCAGCAACGCCAGCATGAACAGCACGGCCAGGATAGTGGCAGCCAGCATCAGCCGCAGGCGCAGCGAGCGAATCATCGGCAGCGCTCATTGAACAGGTAGCCCAGGCCGCGCACCGTATCGATCGGCTTGAAGCCCGATGGCGCCTCGAGCTTGCGCCGCAGCCGCCCCACCAGCACCTCGATGACATTCGGGTCACGCTCGTCATCGTCCGGATACAGCTGCTCCATCAACCGGTCCTTGGCCACCACCTGCTGGTGATGCCGCATCAGGTACTCGAGGATCCGGTATTCATAGGCCGTCAGGGCCAGGGGCTGCTCGTCCAGGGAGGCCTGCTTGCGATTGAGATCCAGCAGCAGCGGGCCGGCAACGATGGTGGATTGGGTAAAACCGCTGGAGCGTCGCAGGAGCGCATTGAGCCGGGCCTCCAGCTCTTCGAACTGGAACGGCTTGACTACATAGTCGTCGGCACCGGTCGCCAGCCCCTCGACCTTGTCCTGCCAGTTGCCGCGGGCAGTGAGGATGAGGATCGGGAACGTCTTGCCTCGGGCGCGCAGTTGCCGGATCAGGTCCAGGCCGCCCATGCCCGGCAGGCCCAGGTCGATCACCGCCAGATCGTGGTTGAACTGCTCGGTCTGGTACAACGCCTCTTCGGCATTCGCCACGGACTCGACGACATGCCCGCTGTCAGTGAGGCGGGTTTGCAGGTGATGGCGCAGAAGCGCCTCATCCTCGACGACCAGCAATTTCATAATGCTCTCCCAGGCAAAAATTCGACGTCCGCGGGGCACTCCTGTGCCACGGTGATGGATATGCCAACGCCGGGCCGTGCCTTGGGCACGGTCCGGCGTGGTTCAAGCCCGGCCGCTTGTTCAGAAAGCGTAGTTGGCCGAGAGGTAGGTCTGGGCGCTGCTGGTGAGACTCAGCGAGCCCTGCTTGCTGCCACCGCGCGCGCTCATCTCGGTCCCGGCATTGCTGCGCAGATACCGGTAACCGAGCTCCACCGAGGCATTTTGCGAAACCTGCTGCAGTACACCGGCCTGCACGCCCAGCGCATAACCGATATCGCTGTCACGGCTGAACCCCGGAGATTCCTGGGTCAACTTGGTCAGGCCTGCGCTGGCGCCGCCGAACAACCGGGTGCTGCTGGTCACCGGCAGGAACCGGTCGTAACTGCCCAGCAGGTTCTGCTGGCGCAGTTTAACGCCATTGTGCGAGCCGGAAACGTAATCGTAGGTGGCGTAGTGACGGCCCTGGTCATTCTGCTGGCCGACTCGCAGCCCCCAGGTAGTGTCCTTGCCGATCACCCCGTCGGTATTCGGGTGGCCGAGGTTGCTGTTGAGCGCACCGGATTTCTTGATCTTGTCGCTGGTCTGGCCGAGGGTCAGGCTGGCGAAGTTGCTGTCAGTGGCCTGGGCTGCGGCACTGGCGCCGAGAACGGTAAAGGCCAGGATCAGTTTTTTCAATGAAGTCATGGGAAACTTCCTTTGGCGTTTGACATTTGGGTACGGGGCTAGAGTAAACAACCCGCCCTGAACTCCCACTGAACACCCCCTTAACCTCACCTGAACCACAGCACTGCCACGTAGTGCGAGCCGCTGCGCCTCCCGCTGACATCAGCCCTCTTTATATGCTGCGCACGGCTACCCTCGAATGTCGCAACCCGGCACACTAGCGGCCATGAACGAACACCACTCCCTCCCCGCCTGCTGCACCTCCCCGGACGCGTCCTGGCCCTTGCCGGATGCCTTGCCCCATGCCCTGTTGCTCAGCACCCGGTTCGACCCCAAGCAACTGGCCACCGATGACTTCCAGCGCAGCGGCATCGAGGCGCCACCGAACATCCAGCGCTCGGTGACCAAGCGCCAGGCCGAGTTCCTGGCAGGACGCCTGTGCGCGCGCAGCGCCCTATGGCAATTGCAACAGCTGGACTGGGTTCCCCCGATCGGCGCGGATCGGGCACCGATCTGGCCAGAGCATATCTGCGGTTCGATCACTCACAGTACCGGGCGCGCTGCGGCCATCGTCGCCGACAAACAGCACTGGCGGGCACTGGGCATGGACCTGGAAGTGCTGCTCGAGGGCGAGCGCGCAGCCAACCTGGCAGGACACATCCTGACACCCGCCGAGTTGCTGCGCCGCGACCAGCTCCCCCCCGAACTGCACGCCCTGGCGGTGACCCTGACGTTCTCGATCAAGGAAAGCCTGTACAAGACCCTTTATCCGCTGGTGCAGAAGAACTTCTACTTCGAGCACGCCGAAGTGCTGGAGTGGAGCCTCGAGGGCCAGGTGCGACTGAGGTTGCTGACCGAGCTGTCCGAGGAGTGGCACCAGGGCCGCGAGCTGAGCGGCCAGTTCACCGTCCAGGACGGGCAGGTCCTGAGCCTCATCGCCATTGCCGCCTGAGACCTAGCGCGACTCCTGTTGCCGCGGCCAGCTCAGGCTGAAGCAGGCGCCTCCCAGGCTCGTGCTTCGGCTGATCAGCGCCCGGCCGCCATGCCAGTAGATGATCCGCCGCACGATCGACAACCCTAGCCCATGGCCGCCGGACGCTCGGGTCCGGCTGTCATCCAGGCGCAGGAACGGCGTGAAGATCTTCTCCCAGGCACTCTCCGGCACCCCGGGGCCGTCATCTTCCACATCCACCCGGCAACGCGACTGCCCCACCTGGTAACTGACGGTCACATGGGACTCGGCATGACGCATGGCGTTGCCTACCAGGTTCTGCAGCGCCCGGTGCAGGTAACGCGGTTCGGCCTCGACCCAGGCGCCATCGCAGTCGGCGGCGGACAGGCACAGGCCGCGCTCGACCTTGAGGTTGGCGCGCAATGGCGCCAGCTCACCGATCACCTGGTTGATCAGCGCATCCAGGTTGATGCGCTGGAAGTCCAGTGCTGGCGAACCCTGCTCCAGCCGTGCATAAGTGAGCATCTCGTCCACCAGCCGGTCGAGGTCCTGGATATCGTTGTCCATGCCGTCCAGATACTTCTGGCGCCCCTGGTCAGTCCCCGCCGAGGCGATCATCTCCAGGCCGAAACGCAGGCGCGCCACCGGAGTGCGCAGCTCATGGGACACTGCCCGCACCAGTTCGCGCTGGATCGCCAGCAACCGCTGCAGGTGCTCGGCCATGCCGTTGAAGGCCGCCGCCAGGCGCCCTACCGAATCCGCACCCCGGGTCGGAACCCGCACCTCCAGACTGCCCTTGGCGATACGCGTGGCCGCCGCCTCCAGGCCATTGACCCGACGTTCCAGTTGCCGCACCAGCAGATAGACGATCAGGCCGATCAGGCTCAGGCCCAGCACGGCAATCAGCACCAGCCACTCAGGGGGATAAGGGTTCATCTGGTACAGCGGACCGATCTCCAGCACCCAGGGCGTGCCCACCAGGCCGGCGAATACCCGGATCGAATCCCCTCCCTTGCCCAGCGCCATCACCGTGTCGCCTTCAGCAACCCGGCGACGCTGATCGTCGTCCATGTCGGTGGCATCGAGGGTGGACAAGTGCATGTCGAAACCAAAGCCCTTGTCCTGCTTCAACGCCGCCAGACGCTGGGGTTGCTCGGCCACCGGATAGCGCACCAGCTCGTCCGCCAGCAGGTAGATGGTGGCCCGGGCCAGTTGCTCGCTGATCTGCTGCACCTCGGCACTGAGCAACAGTTGTTCCCTTTCGCTGACCAGACGATAGATCCGGGCGGCGAACGGCCCGGTCTGCTCCACCAGGGCCTGGCCGCGCAACACCCGGCCACGCTGGCTACTGTCCAGGTCGGTCTGGCCGAAGGTCTTGAGGCTCAAGGGAATGCCCAGCAATCGCTCCCAGACGGCCAGGGCCCGGCGGCGCTCGATCTCGCTCATCGGTTGCAGGTTGTCGGCCATCAGGGAGAACGTGCCATGGGCCAGACGCTCACGGTACTGCTCGCTGCGCACCTGGTTGAGCAGGTGCAGGGCCAGTACCCCGAGCAGCGCCACCAGGATCAGTGCCGCACACATGCCGCCATAGATGCGCAGGAAGATCGAGTTCACAGGGGCAGGCCGGTAGCCGCTTCGGGCACGAACAGATACCCCTTGCTGCGAATGGTCTTGATCAGGCGCGGATGGTCCGGGTCATCGCCGATCTTCGGCCGGATACGCGAGATGCGCACGTCGATGGAGCGGTCCTGGCCGTCATACCCGATGCCGCGCAGGGCCGTGAAGATTTCTTCTCGGGAAAGAATTCGCCCAGCATTGGCCACCAGCAGCCACAGCAGGTCGAACTCGGCACTGGTCAGTTCGATCCCTACCCCGCTGAGCCAGGCTTCGCGCAGGGCGTTGTCCACCATCAGCGGGCCGAACTGCAGGCGTCGGGTTTTCTCCTGGATCGGTTCCGGCGCTTCGCTACGCCGCAGCAGGGCCTGGATCCGCGCGAGCAGCAAGCGTGGACGCACGGGCTTGCAGACATAATCATCGGCCCCCAGGTCCAGGCCCATGACCTGGTCCATGTCGTCGGTACGGGCGGTCAGCATGAGGATCGGCCCGTCGTAGCGGTCCCGAACCTTGCGGCAAATGCTCAGGCCATCTTCTCCCGGCAGCATAAGGTCGAGGATCACCAGGTCCGGCTGCTCGGCGATGATCCGTGCCCCAGCCAGGGCGCCATTGCCCTCGATCGTCACCCGCAACCCGTTGCTCTCCAGATATTCCCGGGTCAACTCAGCCAGACGCTGGTCATCCTCGACAATCAGTACCTGCCACGCTTCTTGCTCCACGCTCGACCTCTTCTTGATTGTTGTTGCCAGCATTGGGCGCCAATGAATGCGTACATCGTTGTGTCATGAAAAAGGCCGATAACCGGCCCGGTACAAGATGCATTGCGCACAGTGGATCGCGACGGATTGTAGCAACCGCCACAAGGCCCCATACAAGCGGCTGAAACGACTCGGTCAGGGCGCTTTTTTGTGATAGGGTTCGCGCCCGCAAAAATCCGCCTCTGGGCAATTTTTCACGGTAAAAAACAGTGACAAACGGTTCCATGCAGCGGGACTGCGGGCTGCAAGAGTTTTACCCAGTTCATGCACACTTTACGCACAAACTTATCCACAGGCCGTACATTGCAACCACCCCCCAAACGCATTATCTTGTAGCCCGGCGGCTAAAAAACCCTACATCTAGGGTTTTGCCCAAAAAACCAAACACAATTCAGACAAGAAACTCAAGCGCTTTTCTTGCGCCTGTTTGGTGAACCAATCGCTGTTTTAGAAGACCAACACCGCGCGTGCGGATGGCACCGTTTTCCACCCTGCCCAGGAGAAGACGGTACGGGTGTTGCAGCAACAGTCTGTGACCCGGAAATACGGTACCGGAGCCAATGCCCGGCACCCAGGACTTCGGCATGGAAGCGGCGCCAGCAGCCCTTCCTGAACTGTCCCGAAGTCGTCATGCCGGCCTGCGCCGGTTGTAGTGCTTCAGGACGGAACGGTGGGCACCTTATTGGTGCCCAAACAAACATAGAGAACGTGGAGACACCCATGCAAACCGACACAACTCGCGAGAACCCGCAGGCCAATGCGCCGCAGGCCGCCGATTCCAACCTGGATCTGTCTGCTACCGCACCTGGCCAATTGCGCGTGATCAAGCGTAACGGCACTGTCGTTGCCTATACCGACGACAAGATCACCGTCGCTATCACCAAGGCGTTCCTTGCAGTTGAAGGCGGCACCGCTGCCGCCTCGTCGCGCATCCACGACACCGTGGCGCGCCTGACCGAACAGGTCACCGCAACCTTCAAGCGTCGCATGCCATCGGGCGGCACCATCCACATCGAAGAAATCCAGGACCAGGTCGAACTGGCACTGATGCGTGCCGGCGAGCAGAAAGTCGCTCGCGACTACGTGATCTACCGTGACTCCCGTGCCAAGGAACGCGCCACCCGCTCCACCAGCGAAGAGCCGGTGAACGCCCACCCTTCGATCCGCATCTCTCGCGCCGACGGCAGTTTCGCGCCCCTGGACATGGGCCGCCTGAACACCATCGTCAGCGAAGCCTGCGAAGGCCTGGAAGAAGTCGACGGCGACCTGATCCAGCGCGAAACCCTGAAGAACCTGTACGACGGCGTGGCCATCAAGGACGTCAACACCGCCCTGGTGATGACCGCCCGTACCCTGGTTGAGCGCGAGCCGAACTACTCGTTCGTCACCGCCCGCCTGCTGATGGACACCCTGCGCGCCGAAGGCCTGGGCTTCCTGGGCGTGGCCGACAGCGCCACCCACCACGAAATGGCCGACCTGTACGCCAAGGCGCTGCCAGCCTACGTCGCCAAGGGTGTCGAGTTCGAACTGCTGAACCCGGTCCTGGCCGAATTCGACCTGGAGAAACTCGGCAAGGCCATCAACCACGAGCGTGACCAGCAGTTCACTTACCTGGGCCTGCAGACCCTGTACGACCGCTACTTCATCCACAAGGACGGCGTACGCTTCGAACTGCCACAGATCTTCTTCATGCGCGTGGCCATGGGCCTGGCGATCGAAGAGAAGCAACGCGAAGACCGCGCCATCGAGTTCTACAACCTGCTGTCGTCCTTCGACTACATGGCATCGACCCCGACCCTGTTCAACGCCGGCACCCTGCGTCCACAGCTGTCGAGCTGCTACCTGACCACCGTGCCGGACGACCTGTCGGGCATCTACCACGCGATCCACGACAACGCCATGCTGTCGAAATTCGCCGGTGGCCTGGGCAACGACTGGACGCCTGTGCGTGCACTGGGCTCCTACATCAAGGGCACCAACGGCAAATCCCAGGGCGTCGTGCCGTTCCTGAAAGTGGTCAACGACACGGCCGTTGCGGTCAACCAGGGCGGCAAGCGCAAGGGCGCTGTCTGTGCCTACCTGGAAACCTGGCACCTGGACATCGAAGAATTCATCGAGCTGCGCAAGAACACTGGTGATGACCGTCGTCGTACCCACGACATGAACACCGCCAACTGGATCCCCGACCTGTTCATGAAGCGCGTCTTCGATGACGGCAAGTGGACCCTGTTCTCGCCAAACGAAGTACCCGATCTGCACGACCTGACCGGCAAGGCCTTCGAAGAGCGCTACGAGTACTACGAAGCCCTGACCGAATACAACAAGATCAAGGTATTCAAGACCATCCAGGCCAAGGACCTGTGGCGCAAGATGCTCTCGATGCTGTTCGAGACCGGCCACCCGTGGCTGACCTTCAAGGACCCATGCAACCTGCGTTCGCCACAGCAGCACGTGGGCGTGGTCCACAGCTCGAACCTGTGCACCGAGATCACCCTGAACACCAACAAGGATGAAATCGCAGTCTGCAACCTGGGTTCGATCAACCTGCCGAACCACATCGTCGACGGCAAGCTGGACACCGCCAAGCTGCAGCGCACCGTGAACACCGCCGTACGCATGCTCGACAACGTGATCGACATCAACTACTACTCGGTGCCGCAAGCGCAGAACTCGAACTTCAAGCACCGCCCAGTGGGCCTGGGCATCATGGGCTTCCAGGACGCCCTGTACCTGCAGCACATTGCCTACGGTTCCGACGCTGCCGTCGAGTTCGCCGACAAGTCGATGGAAGCGGTCAGCTACTTCGCGATCCAGGCCTCCTGCGACCTGGCCGACGAGCGCGGCTCGTACGAGACCTTCCAGGGTTCGCTGTGGTCCAAGGGCATCCTGCCACTGGATTCGCAACAGATCCTGATCGAAGCCCGCGGCCAGAAGTACATCGATGTCGACCTGAACGAAACCCTGGACTGGGCACCTGTCCGCGCTCGCGTACAGAAAGGCATTCGCAACTCGAACATCATGGCCATCGCACCGACCGCGACCATCGCCAACATCACCGGCGTATCGCAGTCCATCGAGCCGACCTACCAGAACCTGTACGTGAAATCGAACCTGTCGGGCGAATTCACCGTGATCAACCCCTACCTGGTTCGCGACCTCAAGGCGCGCGGCCTGTGGGACTCGGTCATGATCAACGACCTGAAGTACTACGATGGTTCGGTACAGCAGATCGAACGCATTCCGCAGGAGCTCAAGGACCTGTACGCCACCGCGTTCGAAGTCGAGACCAAGTGGATCGTCGATGCCGCCTCCCGTCGCCAGAAGTGGATCGACCAGGCCCAGTCGCTGAACCTGTACATCGCCGGCGCCTCGGGCAAGAAGCTGGACGTGACCTACCGCATGGCCTGGTACCGTGGCCTGAAAACCACCTACTACCTCCGTGCCCTGGCTGCCACCAGCACCGAGAAGTCCACCATCAACACCGGCAAGCTGAATGCCGTATCCAGCGGCGGCGACCATGGCGACAGCGCAATTCTCGCTGCCCCAGCCGGCCCCGCTCCAGTGCCGAAGGCCTGTGCCATCGACGAGCCGGATTGCGAAGCTTGCCAATAAGCTGAGCCGACAGGCGCCCTTGCAGGCGCCTGCCCCAACCCCCGATACGCCACTGGTGTATCGGGGGTTTTCTTTTGCCCCAACAACAGGCCAGCATGCCGGGGCAGCCCCTCCCTCTCCACTCCCCCTGCCTTTCTCCACACCCCAACCGCATGACCAGCCCAGGCCCAGGCAGGTCCTGGCAGCAGAATGCAGGCATGAAAAAGCCCCTCGGAGAGGGGCTTCTTGTCCAGCGTGTCAGCGAACCTGCATCAGGTCATCTGGATGGTGGTCTGCATGATGGTGCTCTGGGTGGAGATGGTCTTGGCGTTCGCCTGATAGTTGCTCTGGGCCTTGATCAGGTTCACCAGTTCGTTGGTCAGGTTGACGTTGGACTCTTCCAGAGAGTTGGACTGAATGGCTCCCAAGGTGCCAGTCTTCGGCGCGTCATAACCCGGGATACCGGACGCGTAAGTCTCTTTCCACTGAGTGCCGCCGACTGGCTGCAGGCCTTGTTCGTTAGTGAAGCTGGCCAGGGAGATCTGGCCGATCGCCTTGGTCTGCTCGTTGCTGAAGTTGGCCAGCATGACACCTGTACCATCGATGGTCAGGTTGCTGATCTGGCCGGTGGAATAGCCGTTCTGCGCGATCACGGTACGGTTGCTGTCGCCAAGCACCGAGCCGGTCTTGGTCATGTCGATGCTGACGCCTGCCGGAGCGGCCTTGGCACCGTTGGGGGTAAAGGTGCCATTGACCACCCGGCCAGGGGTCCAGGCCGCAGCCGACATGACGATCTTGTTACCGGTGATAGTGAACGGGCTGACTGCAGGAGCCGTCGGCGGAGTCATGGAGGCAAGCTTGCCGGACGAGTCGAAATTGATAGTGATCGGCGACTGGAGCGGGTTGTTGAAAGCAGTCCCGTCCGGGTTGCGGCCTTCGATCAGGGTGTAGGTCTGCCACTGGTTAGGGCCGGTCTTGATCATGTACTGATCCATGACGTGCTTGTTGCCCTGGGTATCGTAGACCGGAGTGCTGAAGCTCTTGGTGTAAGTGGTGTTGTCGTTCGGGTCGAACTTGTAGGTCGTCGCCGCCGTGTTGATGGTGGTGGCGTCGGAGTTCAGGTTGATGGTCGAGGAAATCGAGTCGGTTGGCTTCGGCGCCAGGTTCGACGTATCGATCCGCAGGTCGGTCAGAACCCCGTTGATGATCTTGCCGTTGGCATCCACGGCATAACCTTGCAGGCGAGCAGTGCCATCACTGTTGGTGATGTAGCCTTCCTTGTCGGCCTTGAAGGTACCGGCACGGGTATAGGACAGCGAGCCATTGGTGCTCAGCACGAAGAAACCCTGGCCCTGGATGCCCATGTCCAGCACGTTGCCGGTGTTGTTGATGTCACCGTTGGTGAACTGCTGGGACACGTTGGACAGGCGTACGCCGTTACCCACTACCTGAGTGCCGCTGCCCAGCTTGGTGGCCGAGTACACGTCAGCGAATTCCGCGCGGGAAGACTTGAAGCCGGTGGTAGCAACGTTGGCAATGTTGTTGCCTGTCACGTCCAGTTGCTTGTTGGCAGCGTAGAGACCGCTAAGGCCGATATTGAAAGACATATTCCACTCCTTGTGCCGGTTAGTCGGCTCTAGATACCAATGGTTTGTACTTTGGACAGCCCGATAGGACTGCTCATGCCCGCCAGGTTCAGCATCAGCTCACCGCCGGTCTGGCTGATGGTGACGCTGTTGACCGTGGCCGGCAGGTAAGTGATCAGGTCAATGCCCTTGCCATCGATGGTGGTGCTGGCCTTGAACGTATAGCTGCCCGGTTCCGCCTTGGTACCGTCAGTCTTGGTACCGTCCCAGACGAAGCTGGCGCTGCCGGCTTTCTGGCTACCCATGTCGATGGTCTTGACGGTCTTGCCGTCCTTGTCGGTGATGGTCACGGTGACCGAGCTCACACTGGCCGGCACGCTCACCGAGCCGGTCATGCTCTTGCCGGTATCGACCTGGGTGTTACCGGTCTGGACGATCACCGAACGGCCTACCAGGGACGACGCCTGCAAGGCCTGGGACGACTTGTAGTTGCCCGTGATGGAGTTCACCGAATCATTGAGGGTGGTGATCCCTTCCAGAGTCGAGAACTGTGCCAGCTGGGCCACGAACGCACTGTTGTCCTGGGGATCCAGCGGGTTCTGGTTCTTCAGCTGGGTCACCAGCAATTTGAGGAACGCATCCTTGCCCAGGGCCTTCTTGCCGGAAGCGCTGTTGGTTGCGGCAGCCAGGCCATCGGCACTGGTATTCGCCGTCTTTTTCGACGAATTGGCCAACACATCCTTGAGGGATGGGGCTGTAGTGGTATCAGTAACGCTCATCGAATTCGCCCCTTATCACTGACCCAGGGTCAGGACCTTCTGCATCATGGTCTTGGCGGTGTTCATCATCTCGGCGTTGGTCTGGAACGAACGACTGGCGGAAATCATGTCGGCCATCTCCTCCACTACGTTGACGTTGGGGTAAAAGACATAACCCTTGGCATCAGCGGCCGGATGGTTGGGCTCGTAGCGGGCCTCGAGATTGCTCTGATCCTCGACGACACCCAGCACCTGCACACCCTGGCCGGCTGCATCCTGGTTCTGGAACAGCGAGCCGCTGTCACCGCCCTGGGCATTCTGGAACATGGTGGCGAACACCGGATGGCGTGCACGGTAGGTCTGGTCGATGCTCGACGAGACGCTCTCGGCGTTGGCGATGTTACTGGCGACGGTATTCAGACGGGTGGTCTGAGCGCTCATGCCACTACCGGCAATATTGAAAACACTGGCAAGGGACATGGATTACTCTCCGCGCAGGGCTGCAACCAGCCCTTTGAATTTGCTGTTGAGCAGCGTGAAGCTGGCCTGGAATTCCACCGCGTTCTGCGCATAGTTCGATTGCTCGAGCTGGGCATCCACGGTGTTCTGGTCGATCGAGGGCTGCATCGGGGTGCGATATTGCAGCGATTCGTCGCCACTGCTCACACCTTGCGCTTCGATATGCCGGTTATTGGTCAGGTTCAGGCCGAATGTGCCCTTGTTGGCCTTGTCGTTCTGCTCGGCGAGCACAGCGGAAAAGTCCAGGTCCCGAGCCTTGTAGTTCGGGGTGTCGGCGTTGGTGATGTTGTTGGCCAGGACTTCGGCACGCTTGGCGCGAAAGCCAAGTGCCTGTTCGTGGATACCGAGCGCTTTATCGAAGCTGATGCTCATTTCGGGAAACCTTTGGGTGACCTGATTTTTCGTTGGCTTGAACAAAGCAATCTGCGTGCCAAATAGCAAAGCCCCGTAAACAGGGGCTTTGCGGGCAGCGGCAAGGCGGCAAATGCCAGAAAAGCGGCAATGGTTTTCCGCGAAGTGCCGGCAAAGCGGCAATCACCCTGCCGTTCCGGCATGAATGGCAGGCATGAAAAAAGGAGGCCCGAGGGCCTCCTTTTCGTGTCGATCACCGGCAGCGATCAGCGTAGGTTATTTCGCCTGGTAGATGATCCCCGGGTTGCACTGCACCATCTGGTAAAGGTCCGGCAAACCGTTGAGCGCCTCGGATGCCCCCAGGAACAGGTAGCCACCCGGCTTCAAGGTGCTGTGGATACGCATCAGGATGTCCTTCTTCACCTCCGCCGAGAAATAGATCAGGACGTTGCGGCAGAACACCATATCGAACTTGCCCAGGCTCGCGTAGCTATCCAGCAGGTTGAACGAGCGGAACTCGACACGGTTCTTGATCGGCGCCTTGACCACCCAGCGGCCCGGCCCCTTGGGGTCGAAATAACGCTGCAGGCGCTCGGCCGACAAGCCACGACCGATAGCCAGGCTGTCGTATTCGCCAGTCTTGCAGTTGTTGAGCATGGTCCCCGACAGGTCGGTGGCAACGATCTGCGCGCCCATCTTCAACTGACCCATGTTGCTGCGCTCGAACTCGTCGATGGACATCGACAACGAGTAGGGTTCCTGCCCCGACGAACAGGCCGCGGACCAGATCCGCAAGCGCTGGTTGGGACTGGCCTTGATCGCTTCGGGAAGCACCTTGTTCTTCAACACCTCAAAAGGATAGGTGTCGCGGAACCACAAGGTCTCGTTGGTCGTCATGGCGTCCACCACCATCTCGCGCAAACCGCCGCGAGGCTGGGTCTGGATACGCTGGACCAGCTCGCCCAAGGTTTTTATACCTTGCTGCTCCATCAGTTTGTTGAGACGGCTCGAGACCAGATATTGCTTGTTTTCCCCGAGCAAAATACCACAGGCTTTTTCCAGGAAGACCCGGAACTGTTCAAAATCCAAATTACCCGTAGACAATGCTGCCGCCTCTTAAATCTAGGTCCACCAAGGGCCGCTGCCCTCAGCTGTGGTCTGCTGCTTTGATCCGGTCGACTACCCGGGATGCCAGGTCATCAGGACGGAACTTGGCAAGGAAGTCATCGGCACCGACCTTCTTCACCATCGCCTGATTGAACACCCCTGACAACGAAGTATGCAGGATGATATGCAGCTTTTGCATGCGTGGATCATTACGTATCTCGGCCGTGAGGGTGTAACCGTCCATTTCGGGCATCTCGATGTCGGAAATCATCATGAGGAATTCCTCTTCCGGCTTCTTGCCCTCGTCAACCAACTTGCGCAGGTAGTCCAGCGCCTGTCGGCCGTCGTTCAACGCCACCACTTCAACGCCCACGGTCTGCAGGCAGCGAGTGACCTGCTTGCGCGCCACCGACGAATCGTCGACGGTCAGCACCCGCAGGGAAACGGCCTTGTGCTGGGTCTCGACATCCACCACTCCGACCGAAATCGACTCGGAGGTGGGCGCGACTTCCGCCAGCACTTTCTCCACATCGATGATTTCGACCAGCTGGCTGTCCACCCGGGTCACCGCCGTGAGGTAGTGATCGCGCCCGGTCCCCTTGGGTGGCGGATGGATCTCTTCCCAGTTCATGTTGACGATGCGTTCCACCGAGCGCACCAGGAAACCCTGGGTCTTGGTGTTGTACTCAGTGATGATGACGAACGGATTGCTCTGATCCTGCAAACCGCCGGACCCCGTGGCCATTGCCAGATCCAGGATCGGAATGGTCGCCCCTCGAATATTCGCGACACCACACACGACAGGATTGGATTTGGGCATCAGGGTCAGCTTCGGGCATTGCAGCACCTCGCGAACCTTGAATACGTTGATCCCGTAGAGCTGCCCGCCGTCCAGACGGAACAGCAGCAGCTCCAGGCGATTCTGCCCAACCAATTGCGTGCGCTGGTTTACCGAATCCATTACACCAGCCATGCCCAGACTCCCCAAAGCTTTAAGATCCGACGCACGCTCATCGCTAAACGGCACGGCGCTTGCTTTTTAACTGTTATGAACGCCAAAACGACATTTTTTCGACGCCTGACATCACCTGGCCGCAGAGTGCTCTGCGCCCTTGCGATGCTGTGCATTTTAAACCCTGGCGGCCCTGCCGTTGCTGATTCGGTCACCCTGCCTGATCTACTTATCGGCGTCACTCAAGGGTTTCTTGAATTCACGGTAGAAGACTACCTGGCAACCAGTCAAACGGAAGGACGCTATGAAATCGAGGTCAAGCAGCTCGATCCACGAATGCACATGCCTGCCTGCGACAAGGAATTGACAGCCAGCCTGGAAAGTCCGGCCCAGCCCCTGGGGCGAGTGACGGTCAAGGTCCGCTGCGAAGGCACCTCGCCGTGGGGGGTGTTCGTGCCAGCCCAGGTCAAGCTATTCCGCGAAGTAGTCACCAGTACTCGCCCCCTCAAGCGCGCCGCCATCATCGAGCCTGAAGACGTGGCATTGCGTGAGCGGGACATCAGTTCGAACAGCCAGGGCTACCTGACGTCGGTGGACCAGGCCATTGGTCAGAAACTTGTCCGACCAATGGTCGCCGATCAGCTCATCACCCTGGTCCACCTGGAACAGGCGGAGGTGGTGCGCAAGGGCGATCAGGTAGTGATCAGCGCACGCAGCGGCTCATTGAATGTACGAATGCCCGGCGAGGCGCTGTCCAACGGCGGCATGAGCGAACAGATCAGGGTCAAGAACCTGAACTCGCAACGGGTGATCAAGGCTCGGGTCATTGCACCGGGCCAGGTGGAAGTGGCCATGTAGATCACTGGCGCTTGTCCGGCTCGTTCCCTAAACTGTGATCGATAACGGGTCACAGATACCTGCCTCGGCTTGTCGACAATTGAGCCTAAAGTTTTCCAGGGTATGGCCGAGAACATGGCAAGCGTCCAAATACCCAGAGGTTTTACTCATCATGGTCATCGATTTCAGCCGTTTGAACAGTTCCCCCTCACTGACAGGCAGCACGCGTGCCGGCGCCAGCAAGGAAACCAGTGAGGCCGGCAAACCCGCGCCCCAGGTGACCACCGCCGAGACCAGCAAAAGTGGGGAATCGGTACACCTCAGCAATGAGGCCCAACAGTTGCAACGAATCACTGACAAGCTGCGCGACCAGCCTGTTGCCGACAAAGCTCGGGTGGAGGCGCTGAAACAAGCCATCGCCGACGGCAGTTACAAAGTCGACAGCAACCGTGTAGCCAGCAAACTGCTCAACTTCGAAGCCCAGCGCTAGCCACAGGCTTGCGCCAGGCTTTTGGACGCTTAATTCCCAAGGCCAGCCATGCACGACACCAATCTACTGCAACTGATCAACGATGACCTTGTTCCAGCTCAACAACTGCTGGAACTGCTCCAGGCCGAATCCATAGCCCTGCATGGCCGCGACATGCCGCTGCTGGAGGAGATCCTGGCGCAGAAACAGGCGCTGATCGTCTTGCTGGAGCAGCATGGCCGCACACGCACTCAGGTCCTCGACAGCCTCGGCCTGCCGGCCAATCGCGAAGGCCTCGAACAGCTGGCCGGCCATTCCAGCCTGGGCACGCAACTGCTCGAGCAAGGCGACCTGCTGGTCCAGTTGCTGGCTGAATGCCAGGCAACCAACGAACTCAACGGTCGCTCGATCCAGATCCAGCAAGCCACCACTGCCAACCAGTTGAAAATCCTCAACGGTGGCGAACCTCCAGCCCTCTACGACGCCCGCGGCACAACCTCGATGCTTGCGAAGCAACGCCCACTCAGTCAGGCTTAGGCCACAAAAATGAGCGCGTGCTATCAAGCCGCGAAACATGCTGGCAAAATGCTAGCCCCTGCGTGTAGTTGTATTTTGTCTGGAGATTGATGAACCGTGTTCACTGCATCAAGCGCGGAAGATGCTCCGCAGCCACCCAAGGTGCTTACCACCCCGTTGGAGATCTCCTCCAACCTCCGGTTGCTGCAAGAAAGCCACGACCCTCTGATCATCACTTTCCATGAGCGCAGCCAGCGCTTCCAGAGCTACATGGTGGAAGTCGATCGCGACAGCAACATGATCGCGCTCGACGAAATGATCCCCCGTGACGGTGAACGCTTCATGCTGGCCGGCGAGCCGTTTCGCGTCGAAGGTTTCCATGACGGCGTGCGCATCGCCTGGGAAAGCAACGGCCTGCCAACCCTGGACGAATCCAATGGCGGCCGCTGCTACCGCACCCCGCTGCCGGACGAAGTGGTTTACCACCAGCGCCGCAATGCCTTCCGCGCCGCCTTGAAGCTGGCCCAACTGGTGGACATCGAACTCAGCGGCGACAAGCTCAAGTCGCCCCTGACCGGCAAGCTGCTGGATATTTCCGCCACCGGCTGCAAGCTGCGCTTCGACGGCGAAATCTCTGCCCGCCTGCAACTGGGCCAGGTCTACGAGCGCTTCATCGCCGCCCTGCCCTTTGGCAGCATGACCGCTCCCGTAGAGCTGCGTTACCTGCACTATGAAGAGAGGATCGACACCACCTTCGCTGGCGTACGCTTTCACAACATGAGCGGCCTGGTGCAGCGCCAGGTGGAGCGCTTCGTCTACCAATTGCAGCGTGAGGCACGGCGTTTCGACAAAGACGACCTCTGATCCTCAAAGGTCCATGAAAAACGGGCAGTGCCTTGCGGCAACTGCCCGTTTTTTTATTCCGACGCCTAGGGCCTGGCCTCCACAGCCGGCGCATCGTCGCGCTCCACCGCAGCTTCATCCTGCCCGGCCTCGGATTCAGGCTGCACCGGTGGCACGACATCCTCGACCGGGGTGACCTGCATTTGGTCCTGCACGACTTGCTCGTCCACCCGTGGGTCGAGGGCCGCCACCAGCGGCGAACTGGACATGCTGTCCGGCATCGCCACGTGATGCAGCGGAGCATCGTCGACCTGGTGCAGGTTGGTCACGGCCTTCGGCCGGATTCGCCAGACCAGCACCAAGGCAAAGAAGCTGAAGAAGGCGTAGAGCATCTGGCTGCCGAACAGTTTCATCAGCACCCCCGCCGCCAAGGGGCCGATGCTCGCACCCACCCCATAGGTCACCAGCAGCATCGCTGTCAGCGACACCCGTCGATCCCCTTCGACATGGTCATTGGAGAAGGCCACGGCCAATGGGTAGAGGCAGAACTGCACCAGGGAACAGAGGAACCCCAGGATGAACAAGACCTCCAGGGGCACCGTGGGCAAGATGGCCAGAGGCAGGGCCATCACCGCCAGGAACAGGGCGAAGCAGCGAATCAGCAAGGCCCGATCGAAGCGATCGGAAAGCCAGCCCAGGGGCCACTGCACCACCAGGCCGGCAAAGATGCAGCTCCCCATGAACAGCCCCACCTGCTCGGTGCTCAGGCCCTGTTGCGAGGCATAGAGTGGTGCCAGGCCATAGAACGAACCGACTATCAGGCCCGACCCCAGCACCGTACTCAACGACTGAGGCACCCGCTTGATGAAGAAGCGCGGCTCCATGGGGGCCGGACGCAAGGGCGCGGGGTGGATACGCCGGGTCATCGCCACCGGCACCAGGCACAAGGCGAAACACAGCGCTACCAGCATCAGCAGCTCCAGCCCCAGGGCCGGGTGCATGACCAGGATCAACTGCCCCAGGACCAGCCCCAGGTAGGACGCGATCATGTAGCCGCTGAACACCAGCCCGCGCTGCTTGGCCTCGGCCTGTTCGTTGAGCCAGCTCTCGATGACCATGTACTGGCACATCATCCCCAGGCCCACGATCATCCGCAGCACCAGCCAGGCCGGCAGCCAGTTCACCAGCCCATGGCCGAGTACCGCCGCACCGACGATACCGGCACAGGTGGCATAGGCGCGGATATGCCCGACCCTGGCGATCAGCCGATGGCCGAGCTTGCCCCCCAGCACCAGGCCGAAATAGTTGGCAGCCATCAGGGCCCCGATCCACAGGCCGTCGACATGATCAGCCGCCAGGCGCAAGGCCAGGTAGGTACTGAGCAGGCCCGAGCCGATCAACATCATCAGCGAGGCGAAATACAACGCACGAAAGGATTTCCAGATCTGGCGCATCGGCGTTCCGGGCGGCTCCTTGAATGAGGTTGCAGGCCCTCGGGACGAGGGCCTGACCAGCG
This sequence comes from Pseudomonas sp. L5B5, assembly GCF_020520285.1. Taxonomy (NCBI): domain Bacteria; kingdom Pseudomonadati; phylum Pseudomonadota; class Gammaproteobacteria; order Pseudomonadales; family Pseudomonadaceae; genus Pseudomonas; species Pseudomonas sp. L5B5. Next base: position 5,954,888 of record NZ_CP084742.1, on the reverse strand, counting down.
ACGGTTCGGTTATGCCTGGGCCGCTAGTACACGCCGTTCCCAGGGAGTGATTTCATCGAAGAAACTGGTCAACTCCATGGTTTTCGAAGCGATGTAGCCTTCGATGAACTCGCTGCCGAACAGTTCCCTGGCCAGCTGGCTACGCTTGAGGCGCTCCAGCGCCGCATGCAGGGTACAAGGCAGCGACAGGTTGTCCGGCACTTCGAATTCTCCCTGGATGGCCGCCGTTGGCGCCAGCTCGTTCTCGATTCCATGCAAACCTGCTGCCAGGCTGGCGGCAATGGCCAGGTAAGGATTGGCATCCGCCCCCGGCAGGCGATTCTCCACTCGTCGTGCCACGGGCGAACTGGCGGGAATTCGCAGCCCTGCGGCGCGATTGTCGTGGGACCAGCAGGCATTGTTCGGCGACGCATAGGGGTGGCACAGGCGCTGGTAGGAGTTCACGTTGGGCGCAAACAACGCCGTGAAATCCGCCATGCCGGCTTGCAGGCCACCGATGAAATGGTGGAACTGGGCGGTGGGCTGCCCGGACTCGTCACTGAAAACGTTACGGCCGCTACCAATCTCCACCAAACTCTGGTGGATGTGCATGGAACTGCCCGGGGTATGGGCCAGCGGCTTGGCCATGCAGACCACGATCAGGCCATGCTTGAGCGCCACTTCCTTGAGCAGGTGCTTGAACAGGAAAGTCTGGTCCGCCAGCAGCAGCGGATCGCCGTGCAACAGGTTGATCTCGAACTGGCTGACGCCCATCTCATGCATGAAGGTATCGCGGGGCAAGCCCAGGGCCGCCATGCATTCGTAGACTTCCTTGAAGAAGGGTCGCAGGCCGTTGTTGGAGCTGATGCTGAAGGCCGAGTAGCCCTCTTCCCGTCGACCGTCCTTGCCGACCGGTGGCCGGAAGGGCTGCCCCGGATCCTCGTTGGGCGCGAACACGAAGAACTCCAGCTCGGTGGCCACCACCGGCGCCAGGCCCAGGGCCGCATAGCGTGCGATCACGTGCTTGAGCTGGCCCCGGGTCGACAAACGCGAAGACTCGCCGCTGAGCTCGTCCGCGTCGCAGATGGCCAGCGCACGTGGCGTCTCGCTCCAGGGCAGGCGATGAATCTGCCGCGGGTCGGCAGTGAGGGCCAGGTCGCCATCATCGCTGCCGTAGAAACGCGCTGGCGGATATCCGCCCATGATGCATTGCAGCAGCACGCCGCGCGCCATCTGCAGGCGCCGCCCCTCGAGGAAACCCTCGGCAGTCATTACCTTGCCGCGCGGTACGCCATTCAAATCCGCAGTAACACATTCGATTTCATCAATGCCCGTCAATCGCTCGGCGAGTGAACTGTGGCCATCGGTTGTCATGACTCAATCCTTGTTGTTATACGAGCCGCGAACGGCGACCCGTACAAAATACGCACCACCCGTTCGGGATTTCAAGCACGGCAGCACAAATTCCCGGACATGCCTGTCACCGCCAGTACCTGTTTATCCGCGACCCTCCATCGCCCCCCTGCATGTACTCGCCAGGCCGATGCAGTAGGCTCGGCCGGTGACCTGAAACCGGCCACTGGAGGCGCCATGCTGGGAAATCTTGCCGACATCGACCTGCGGATGCTGCGGGTGTTCTGTGCCATCGTCGACGCGGGCGGTTTCACCGCCGCCCAGGCGCGGCTCAATACCAGCCTGTCGCGACTGAGCGTGGTGGTGCGCGATCTCGAGGAGCGCCTGGGCTACTCACTCTGCCGGCGTGGCAGCAGCGGCTTTCAACTCACCGACCAGGGTCACGAACTGTTCGAGGCGGCGCAAGGACTGTTCGCTGACATCGAGCGCTTTCGCCAGCATGCCAACCGACTGGGCCCGACCAGCCGCGAACACCTGCAGATCGGCAGCGTCGACAGCCTGGTGAGCCTGCCCTGCGCGCCCCTGTCCCTGGCACTGATGCATTTGCGTCAGCGCCTGCCCCAGGTACGACCGAACCTGCACCTGATGCGCCCGGATGAACTGGAACAGGCCGTGCTCGACGACCGCCTGCAACTGGCTATCGGCGCCTTCCACCATCAACTGTCAGGATTGAACTATCAGCACTTGTTCGACGAGGAGCAGAACCTGTATTGCGCCAACGGGCACCCGCTGTTTGCCCTGCGCGACGAGGAGCTTAGCCTGGAACGCCTCTGCGCCGCCGATTACGTCGGTCGCGGCTACATGGCCGAGCACCAGCGCCCCCACGACCTGCACTTCAACCAGGCCGTCAGCGCCTACAGCATGGAAGCCATCGCAACGCTGATCTTTTCCACCACCTACCTGGGCTACCTGCCCAGCCACTATGCTGCAGGCTGGGTCGCCAGGGGCCAGTTGCGCGCCCTGCTACCGGAGCGCCTGGCCTATCGCTCGAGCTTTCACTGCATCACTCGCCAGGGCCAGGAGCCGCGACCGGCCCTGGCGGCGCTCCTGCAATGCCTGGACCTGGCAGGGCAGCAACTGGGCAACCGGGCCTGATCACCGCTCAAGGCAGGTAGAGCTTGAACAGGCCACCGCCCAGTGGCCCGCCATTGCCGATACGGGTATGCCCGCACACACCATTGCGCTGATGCAGCTCGGCGATACGCCCGGCGAAGTACAACCCCAGGCCAGTGCTGCCGCTGCTCTGGTTGATGCCCTGCAGGTAGTCGGCCTGGCGCTCGATCATCGCCAGGGGATAGCCCTCACCGTCGTCGTTGATCGACAGCACCACCTGCCCCTCCTCGTCGCTGACGCTGATCAGCAGGGCATGGCGGGCATGACGGACTGCATTGTTGATGCAGTTGGCCAGCACCGAGGCGATCAGCTCGCGATCGAAGAAACCCAGGGGACTCAACGGGTCGACCTCGAAGGTGGCAGAGATCCCACGGCTCTTGAACACCTCCTGATGGCTCACCAGCTGCGCTTCGATGAAGTCGTCCAGCTCGTGGTAGGCCGGCTGCAGCGGCAGCTGATTGACCCCCAGCTTGTAGAGCCCCAGCAGCTGCACCAGCATGCCATTGAGATGGGCGAACTCGTAGTCGATCACGCCCTGCTCGGCAGGCACCTGCCCCGCGGGCAGGCGAGCCAGCCATTGGGCGTGGGCCTGCATCAGCATGGCCAGGGAGTTCTTCATGTCATGTACGGTGGAGGCGATCACCGTGGAAAAGTCGAGCGCCTGTTGCTTTTCGATCATTCGCCAAACGCCTTGCTTCGCAGCTTCTGGTAGCGCGGATAACGCGCATCGGTATCGGGCATCATGCCGACCATCTTCAGGCACGCCCGGCATTCCTCCAGGAGTACCGCATCCGGGTTCGCATCGGCGCCATGCAGCAACGACTGCGCCATGTTCAGGGCGACACTGATGTTCTTGGGTTGCAGGGCCAGGGCCTTGCGGAACAGCTCCCGGGCCTCGGCCAGGTTGCCGGCCTTGTAGCTGCGCACTCCCTGGCGGTTGACGTCGGCCGCCGCATTGGAAGAACTGAGGATAGTCGGGTCATCGGTCAACTTGGCAATGTTCTGCATCACCTTCGGATCATCGCCGTAGATTTCCGCGCAGTTCTTGAGCATCGAGGCACCGGCACTGGCCTGCCCCAGCATCTGCAGTTGCTTGGCCACCAGCAGCGCTGCCTCGGGGCTCATGAATTGCTCCATGCCTTCGAGCCGCTGCAAGGCCTGCTCGGTGAGCTTGTCGGCAGTCTCCGCATCGTTGAGTAGCAGGCTGGTGGCCTTCATCAGCCGTGCGCGAATCTGCAGGCCGGGATCCGCCGGGTTTTCCTTGGCCACGGCACTCAGTGTCTGGTTGATCTCCAGGCGGGTGCGCGTATCCAGCCCGCGCTCACTGCCCTTGCTGATCAGTGCATGGGCCAGGCCCAGGTTGCTTTCCGGGTCCTTGAAACGCGATTGCGCGCCCTGGCTGACGGCCTGGCGATAAGCCCTGGAGGCGCTCTCGAAGTCTTCGTTGGTCATCGCCAGCTTGCCCAGCAGCGCCTGGCGCCGAGGGGCCAGTGGCGACAGGCGCACCGCCTCCTCGAGCACGCTCTGGGCACGCTTGGTGTCACCCTCGGCCACCAGTACATCGGCCAGGCCGTCGTAGAGCCCCGGCATCATCGGGAATGCCTTCAAGGCCTTCTCGTATACCGCCTTGGCCTCGGTGGCCTGGCCGCGCTTGAACAACAGCCGCCCCAGCCCGACATAGGCCCAGGGCAGGGGCCGGTCCGCCAGGATGCTGTTGTACAGGCGCTCCAGGGGCTCGTTCTGGTTCATGTCGCGCAGGGCATCGGCCCGGTAACGCAAGCACAGCGGTGCATAACGCGGGTCCTGCTTGCACAGGGTGACGCAGGCGTTGAGCACTTCCACCGGCTTGCCCCGGTCCAGGGCCTGGAGGATCGGCTTGAGCAGGGTCTTGCGTTGCTGCAGGCGCTCCAGGCGCTGGGCCAGGCCGGAGCGATTGAAGGGTTTGGTCAGATAGGCATCGGGCTCGTGTTCCAGGGCACTGAGCACCATGGCCTGGCTGCTCTCGGCGGTGACCATGAGGAATACGCTTTCATGGCTGATGAGCTTTTCCAGCATCAGGTCTTCGAGCACTTGCTGGCCGTTTTTCTTGCCATCGCCCAAGTGGTAGTCCTGCAGGATGAAGTCGTAACGCTTCTGCGCACACATGCGCAGCGCCTGCTCACCCGAGTCGGCGGTATCCACATCCTTGACGCCCAGCTCACGCAGCATCGAACGCACCGAACTGCGGTAGTCCGAGAAATCATCGACGATCAAAAAGCTCTTTTGGTGGTACGCCAGCATCGAAGATTCCAGGCCAGTAAGAAGATCAATCCAGAAACGCCAGGGCCCGCCCGGCTTCGCAGCCCCCTGAGCGGGCAGATAATAGCTGCTGGCCGAGGGCTATCAAGCACTTTGCAGCCGACCTGTGATCCAGGTCGCCGCTTGGGGACACCATTGTCCATCGCAAGTTATCGGCCGGCTCGGGCATTCCCTTATAGAAGATCGGCAGCATTTGTCGCGCTTTGGCCAAGGCCTGCAAAAACATCGGAAAAATGGTCTTCGCCGACCGGGCAAACCTTGGATTCTGAAACACCAGCTGATAGCGTGCTGCGCCTCGAAGCCTCGATCGTTTTGCCGGGATGCCAGACAGGCCCGACGGCAGCAGGCCATCAGCGGCAAGTCGCAAAGGCTTGCACCCCGGGTGTCGAAGGATCGGCAGGCGCCCTGCGATGGTGTTGACGACGAGGAATGCCGGTCTGCCAGGCGATGCATCAATGGATGCACACAGCATTATCGAATGGAGCTAACGATGGCGCAGGACAGCAGTGCAATGACCGGTATTGAGCTTGAACAGTTCATGGACCGCCTCGAAGCGCAACAGCAAGAGCAGGACAACGGCACCCTGCTGGCCCAGTTGCAGGCTCAGCCACTGCGGGCCGACTCCCTGCCCTCCATAGGCCGCCTGCATACCTTGTGGATGCAGGCCGGCGATTCGGCAGCCGCCCGCGCCGTCATCGACGGTGACGGCGACGCTTTGTTGCAGTCCGCGCAGGAGTCGGCCCGTGCCGAGTTGCAAATCAACCTGCACATCCTGCGCCTGCAGGTCGCCAACTACCTGGATGACGATCCGGCATTGCTCGAGGTGCTCGAGCAACTCAACCAGATGGCCACCCAGACCCTGGACTTCGACGTCGAGCACTATCGGCGCTATCGGATCTTCGACCAGCTTGAGCAAGGCAGCGCCGAAGTGGCGCTCAAGACCCTCGAGGTGCGTTATGCCCTGACCCTGATCAACCCTGAGCGCACCGCCTTGCGGGCCTGGGACGACGCAGACCGGCATCGCCGTCGAGCTCGGGTCCTGGCCTATCACGAGCGCGATGAAGAAGCCCGCGCCGCGGCCCTGGATGCGATCAACGCAGTGCGCAGCGCCGGCCCCGACCAGGACATCGACGAAGGTGACTGGCTGTGGCTGGGCAACTCGCTGATCGAGATCATTCCCCTGCGCCTGGCTCTGTTCGAACAACCCATCGCCCAGCTCACCGCAGGCCTGTCGCAGCCCAAGCGCCGCGAGTGGGAAGTGCGTACTGCGCGTCTTGCGGCTCGCTCCCTGCGCGCCCAGGACGATTTGGCCGGCGCCCTGAAAATCTGCCACGTTGCAGCCATGAGCCTGGACAGCGACGGTGGCAACAGCTTCATCGAGTTCGAGTTGCCCTGGCTGGTGGAGGCCGGGCGCATGGAAGAAGCTGGCCATCGCGCCTTCCTCGACATCTACGACAGGCAGTCCGAAATGTGGCCGGCTACCGCACGCCTGGTCCTCGAACGCCTGCAAGACCCCGAGGACCGTAACGCCTGGTGGCCGATCTGCATCATGCGCGCCTGTATCAACCAGGAGCTGCTGCAGACGTTCCTCGAACCGCTGCCCCAGATCGACCCCGAAGAGCCGGCGAGCACTCCCCTGCTGGCGACCCTGTATGCCGCGATCAATGACCTTGAACTGCTCGATCAGCTGTTTGACGAAGCCCGCGCCGAAGCCTTGCGTCGAACCCCCGAGCAGCCCTGGATCAACCGGCTGGCGGCCGTGCATGACGCCGAGCGCGACGTGATCGATGCCGCCACCGAGTTCGACCTGTTGCACCGTGCCATCGAGACAGGCCGCCTGCATGATCACCGCAGCGCCTATTCCCTGTTTGTCGCCACGGTACGCAAGCTGGGCATCATCGAGGCGCTGAAACAACCCAAGCCGAAGCTGTCCAGCGGCCGGTACGCCTACAACTATGCCCTGACCATCGAGGAACTGGCGGAGCCGGAGGCGGACAAGCTGTCGGACGAAGCCCGCGATGAAGCCTACTCGTTGCTGCGCGATGCCCAGAGAGATGCCTACGAGCAAGGGCAAGCCCATATGGAGCGCTACTTCGCCAGCGGCAGCGGCCATCCGTTCGATGCGTGCGCACACCTGTACTCGATGCTCTGCAACAACCTGGCGATCAACTACCGTTGCTACAACGAACAGCGCTACGAAGACGCCATCGAACTGCACCAGCGCGGCATCGCCGCCAGTGCCTTCTCCGAGCACTTCAACGGCGTGCTCAGCACCCGCATCGCCATGGACGATTACCCGGGCATCGCCGAAGCCGCGGAGCAGCTGTGGCACTACTCGATGGAGCACGGCTACAGCCGCCACAACCCGGAGAACTACATCGTCTCGGTGGCCTACGCCCTGTACTCGCTGGATCGTGACAGTGAAATCCTGATCTGGCTCGAGCGCTTGCTCAACTGGCAGCAAAACCAGGAAGTCAGCGACCAGCAACTGGACTACTCGGCGCTGTTCGACCGGATCAAGCTGGCGCGCTACCTGGCCCATGCCCATCCGGACAATGCCGACAGCCTCTGGCAGCGCTACGAACCACACGTCCTGAAGATGAATGAAGTGTCGGTGATGGCCTGCTCGGTGGACTTCTTCAAGGCCCGCGGGCGCATCGAGGAAGCCCTGGAGTACTGCGCCCGGACCCTGGCGCTGTGCGACCCGTGCAAGGACTACGACGTGCAATGCAGGGCCCGGATCGAGTCGATCATCGCCGAACTGCAAGCACCGCCCGCCCCTGCCGCCAAGAAAGGCTGGTGGCAGATATGGAAGTAGCCGTGGACAAACGCAGCTCCAGCTACGCGCCGCGCAACCTGCTCAACGCTGCCGAGCTCAAGCGCGGCATCAAGCAGCGCAGCCAGGCCCGGGAAGATGAAGCACCGGTGCAAAGCTGGTTGCTGAACCACTTCTACCGGCACCTGGCCGGCAATTTCGAGCCGGCACGGCGCCTCCAGAACCTGCAAGATGCCAGCGCAGCCCTGGGCGGCGAAACCTTGCCGGAGTGGGTCTCCAGGCATTTCGAGGAGCTGGGCAAGGCCGATGCGCAGGAAGCCGGCAGCGTGCCTCCCCTGGTATGGGTCGACCCGCAGGAGCCACAACTGCTGCAGCAGGAAACCCTGCTGGTGGAGTTCCTGATATCGCGCAAGGGCACCACGCTGGAGGGCAAGCTCGATCGCATCAATTGCCCCCAAGCCCTGGCACTGTGGGAAAAAGAACACGCACAGATGGCCGCCCGGGTGGACCAGGGCTGGCGCCAGAGCTCGGCCCAGGCCTTGCAAGTGGTGGTCAGCTGCGCCGAGCACAACTGGGTAGAACTGCTCCCGGACAGCCCATTGCTGCGGGCCGAAATGGCCTTTGAAAGCTACGTGATGCGCCATTGCCTGGGGCAGTTCGCCGATCGCCGTGGCCTGACCGGAGGGTATGGCGAACGTTATGCCGAGGCCGTGGAGCAAGCGGACATGCGGGTCTTCAGCCTGCGTGACGCCCAGGGCCAACCCCATATCACCGTCAGCCTGATCGTCCAGGGCACGGGGGCGCTGACTGTGGAGCAGGTCAAGGGCAAGCAGAACCGCCCGCCGATCGAACGCTACTTCCAGGACCTGCTGCTGTTCCTGGATACCATGGGGACCGACCAGCAGACGCCGGCCGACTGCATCGCCATTGGCATCGTGCGTACCGAGGCCGGCTGGTTGCGCATCGAGGCGGTTAGCGATCCCCAGGCCCAGACCCGCCTGGTGGCGCGCTACCCGCAGTTGTTTTCGCGGCTGGAGGCGCCCACGCCCATGGTCCAGTGGCTGGTGGCCGCCCGCCAGAGCGACCTGCTGCTGGAACTGGAGCCCCAGGCCCCGGCAGTCAAGTACGCCACCCGCCATCTCTACAAAAAGAGTCCCTGGCCAGAACGCCGCCCCGAGGATCCGCTGTACCAGACCGAGGGCGTGCAATGGACGGACATGTCTTGCGCCCAGGCCGAGCACATCCGCGCCTGGCACGCCGAGAACCCATGAGGCGAAGATGCTGACGATTATTGGTTTACTGCTCGGTGCCTGGCTGGTCTGGGGTTACGTACGCCGAGCCCCCAGCGGCACGTCCCTGGTGATCTTCCCGCCACGCAAGCGCTGGGCGCTGACACTGGCACAACCCATGGTGGATGCCACCGGAATGACCGGGTTCTTCGACCCCGCGACCACTTATTTCGCGGACCAGGCACGAAACACCCTCAGGGCCCCCCTGTTGCACCAGATCGGCTTTCGCAACAACGCCACCGACACCGAGGTCCTAGAGCACCTGAACACCACCCTGGAGCGCCAGTGGTTCCGTATCGACCTGCACGGCTTGAAGCCCAGCGACGACCCTCAGGCCGCCATGGCGTTCGCCTGCGTACGCAGCGCGTTCTTCGTCCGCTGCGCGATGCTGATGGGCTGGCTGGAGGCTGAAAGCGGGTGGCGCATCATGCTGCTCAATGCCCAGCGAGCCCAGGACTGCTTCGCGGACTGGGAAGACTTCGGCAGGGCTTTCATGCGTGGCCGCCAGCAATGGGTAGCCGCGTTCAGGGCCGACGCCCTGGGACAAAGCTTCAACGAAGACACCTTGAGCCGGCTGCTCGCATCGGACACGGGGGCCTGGGCAGCAACGCCCTGGAAGGGTTTGCCGGCGTTCAGTCCGCAGGCGGATTAAGGGCTAAAGACAGTTCCGACAACACGCGAATTTGTGCTGACTTAATAAAACCTAATTAATAAAATTTAACGAAATAGCGTGATTACTTAATTCATCACCCAATCTGGCTGTGGTCAGGATCTGGATTGGTTCCCTCAATCCGATCCACACCACATCCAAACACGTTGCGATAAAGATAAACCTATCTGTTCAACACCAACTCCCAGAGCGCCCTTGAACTCCCGGAAATTACTATTGAAAGAGCTGGCATTGAACAATACAACCAGATTCGCTTACGCAATCACTTGCGCATAGACAATCGAATCATAGTAGTAAAAAAAATGATGACGCAAACGTAATTCATAGTTAGGCTCAAGTTCCGTCACCAGATCTACAATATCAAGCAAATCATCAGCGAAGTGATATCCCGTCACCGCCAACCGCGGCTTGTGGGTTTGGATCAATTTACGTGCGCCTCGCAACACTCTGGTTTCATGCCCCTCGACATCCATTTTTATAAAAGTCGCATAATCGACAATTTCGTCGAGCGGCAACGCCTGAATATGAGTATTACCTTCAAGATCCAATCGACTTCCCATAGTACCTGTCTGGGAGAAACGCATGGTGCTACGTGTATCTGACAATGCAACGTTGTACGCTTTGAAGTTAGGTACTGTTAAGGAAAAATTTTTCTCGAGGGCTGCAAAATTTTCAACGTCAGGTTCAAATGCGTGGATGGCCGAGTACTGCCAATGCGTGGCAGTGATGAACTTACGAACTGTAGTTCCGACGTGAGCGCCAATGTCACATAACACTTCCTCCTGACCCAGCCTGAAGGTGTCCGTGCTTCCAGCAGGGTGAGGCGTAAAGTATTCGTCTTCAGGGCTGCACAACACGGGTAACAAGGCATTGCGATCGAAGTTCAATCTCAACGTCAACATCGCCAGCAAAGTCTGGATACTAAGCGGGTCTGCCAAGCGTCGTGCCAGCTTACGGTAATCATCAGCACGGGCTATGGTCTGGGCACGCATGGCGCTGGCAGTCTGATAGATTACCGGGATTTCGCATGCATCCAGGGCAGGAATCATATCCACCTCAGCCATCTGGACACGCTCGGCAACTCGCGAGAAATGACCGTGCACAAATGGTGAGCTCGACATGTTAATGGCGACAGCCGCGCCCTGACCCTCTGCCTGGGAAATGAACGCGTCGGTACTCAACACTGGCCATTCCTGCCAGTGATCACCTTTAGCTGAGTAATGATCATCGACAAAGACGACCTGCTTGCCTTGTAAGCTTAGATGTTTGGCCAACATTGGAGTATAGAACAAGCCAACTAAAGAGCTGGGAGCAAGCAGGTAGACAAATTCGGCAGACGCTAGTAACGCTGGCGCTCGGGAGGGAGGCGCAGACTCCAGCAAAGCGTTGAACTCATTATCGAACTGAAGAAGAGCGGAGTTTAGATTCATGTTACTTATTTTCACCAGAAATTAGATACAACTCACCGTTGACGGCACGGGCATTCTACATCCTGCACCTTACAAAAAAACAATCGCTTAAAGCATCAAATATAAAACCTGCAAATAAAATCACAATCACAGAGACATATCAATAAAATTTACAATCCATCTTCGTTGACATCTAAAAATCCAGGCAACTCATCGGCAACCACGTCCTCAGTTCATCCTTTACTCTTAACGCGATATCCAAAAAATAAAACCGTAAACACATTCATAAAAAACACTACCCTTCGAGCAAATAATTAAATATTGAAAAAACAACAATTAACCCTAGCTAAAACCCAATAAAACCCAACTTCAACTTCGTTAAAATATCTCTGCGCCAGCGTAAAGCAATGCCTACCCAGATACGGCAGATTTTGCCTTGCTTGATAAGTGACACCCAAAGTAAAACAGCATTAAGAGAACACCCTAACTGATACAGATTGCATTATGTTCATCCGCACTTATCTCCGAGCCTCAACCGACGAGCAAGATGCCGGCGGCGCCCGAACAGCTCTCGAAAGGTTTGCGAGCGACCAGAACAAAGTCATTGCCTGCGAGTACCTGGAGAACGCCCGCGGAGCGGCCTGAGTTGCTACGCCTGCTCAAGGATGCTCGCAAGGGTGGTGTGTTGCTGGTGGAATCAATAGACCGCCTCTCACGACTTCCTGTGGACGACTGGCAGAGGCTCAAGGGTGCAATCGACTCCAAGGGCTTGCGCATCGTCGCGCTTGATCTGCCGACCAGCCACCAGGGAATGCAGGACACCAAGGGAGACGAGTTCACCGGCCGAATGCTAGGGGCGATCAACTCAATATCTAGTCCTGAAATAGGTTTACACCTATTTCAGTCTCAAAACGCCCGATGCACCGCATCGGGCGTTTTGTATTTCAGCGATAAGTGCGGGCGCTCTCCGTTGTAGATCAGCACCGATTCATCCACCATTTTCACTGCATCCGCCAAATCTTTGGGGCGGTGCAGCAAAACTCAGTTTTCAAAATCCCGTTTACCCGCTCTGCCATCGCATTCTGATAGCAATCATAACCATCGGTCATAGAGCACTTGATCCCATGCGTGGTGTGCATCCGCTGGTATAAATCGGAGCAGTACTGGGCTCCGCGATCTGAGTGATGAATGAGCGGCTGCCTGGATGTTCGCTAGCTAACAGCCTTCTGCAGCGCCTTGACCACCGACTCCGTATGCAAGCTGTCATGTACATGATGGCCAACGATTTTGCGTGAGTACACGTCTGTTATCTGGCTGACGTAAGCAACACTTTCCCGGGTGGGCAGATAGGTGATGTCTGCCACCCAGACCTGCTCGGGTCTGCTGGCTACAACTTGTTCCGTGCCTGCTTTGAGTAGGTTGGGATGGCGCATCAAAGGTTCGGTTGCGCTTGTAATACGCTTGGCGCGAAATACCCATGAACAGGCAAGCCCTGGTAATGCTCAGGTCTTGGATTTGCCCTTGCGAGAGGACTTGCCGGCTCGCTTTTTTACGATGGAAACACCGTAGTCATTTTTCAAGACGTTCACGACAGCTTCAAAGAACTAGGCTTTCTGATTGCTCAGCGCCAATTGCTCTTCAAGCTCTTTGATCCGCTGTTCAGGTGTTAGCGGGAGGTTGGGTTCGGTCATTGGCCTGCTCCGCGGCGCTCGGATTGATGCGCCTTGGCTCCAGTCCTGTCGGCCATGCTTGCGTAACCAAACCAGTACCGTGGACCGACCCTGAATGCCAAGCGCCGTTGAGCCTCTTTATAACTCAACTCGCCTTTTTCGACTTGGTCTACGACCGATAATTTAAAAGCTAGCGTGTAGTCACGCTGGCTGCGCCTTTTGCCCGTATCCATTGGGTCCTCCTGAAGATGGGTCAGAAGGTGTAAACCTTATTCAGGACGGGACACCTACAAAAAAGCCCCGCCAGGCATGACCCGGGCAGGGCTTTTTTATTGCTCCACCGCTACTGATTGCAACTACCCTGCCCCCATAAGAGTTAAGCGGATAAATCAGAAATTGCTGGAAGCCTTGAATTATATGGTGTCCCAGGGCAGGTTCGAACTGCCAACCTTCCCCTTAGGAGGGGGATGCTCTATCCAATTGAGCTACTGAGACAAAAGACAAGTGCCTGATAGGGCACGAAGGACGGCGTGCATGTTAACGGCCAGCGCTGTATTTGTCATGTCATCGGTAGGGCTTTTTACAGCAACCCCCAAGGACTGTGCCTCACTGGCCAGGCCGCGTCGTGCAAATTGCATCACCGCAAAAAGCCATCATTGCAAAATGCACTTCAGCGAACCACTTATAATAGGTTAAATGTCTGTTTTTAAAGGGTTTAATGCCATGTACACTCTTGGCACGCGGCCTGCTTTATCCATGGATAAAACACCGCAGAGATGATGCCCATGAACAGCGTCCTGTTTCTCTTGAATGCGACAGCCATTGCTGTACTGATGGCCTTTCACTTTCTACCGCTGGGCACAACGCCCGATGGGCCCTCCGTTACCCACCACAGCCAGCGCCTGACAGCGCAGTTGGCCGTGCTCAATACCCAAGCCCCACCCGGCCCCCTCACCCAGATCGCCACCGGAGAGGCTTCGCAACTGCCTGCCGGACCACAGGCCGAACACTGGGTGTTCTAACCAGGAGTCATTCATGTCCACTGCAGCCAAAAGCCTGCTTGCCCTGGCATTGCTCAGCGCAATCGCTGCCATGTCATTGCCCGAGCAGACCGCAAGCCTGGTTTCCCTGGTCGCCTGCGGAGCGTTTTCCAGCCTGTTCCTGCTGGCGCTGATCGTAGGGCGCAAGATCAAGTTCGATCCGGTGCTGCGCTGACGCCATGCTCGCGCAGTTTGTCCAGTAATCGCTCCACGGTGATCTGTAGTTCCCCGGAGTTGTCCAGGCGCACCACCTGCCCACCATCAAGCCAATCTGCAGGAGCAAACAATTCATTGCGCTGCAGACGACTCTCGATCTGCGCCAAGTTTTCCCGTCCTCGACGCAACAAGCGCTGGCGTAACACTTGGGAATCCACGGTCAACATGACGGGCAGTAAGTCAGGATAGCGCTCCCGAGCCTGCGCCAGGTGCCCCCGGGAACCGTTGATGAGTACATGACGCCCTTGCGCCAGCCAATGATCGATCTGCCTGCCAATACCGTATCCCAGGCCATTGGCCCGCCAGGACAAGGCGAAATCCCCTTGAGCCAGACGTCGCTCGAACTCCTCGAAGGTGACGTCCTCAGCCTGTTCTCCCTGCGACTCGGCGGAACGGGTGATCACCCGCCTGGCGACCTCACAGCCCAACTCATCCAGAGGCTGCCTGGCCGCGTCGATCAGGCTGTCCTTGCCGGCTCCCGAAGGCCCCATCAGATAGATGAGCCTACCAGGCATGGCTTGCAGATCCGGATAACACAACTAGTAAATCGGCCATTTGCCACTATCCTCTAACAGGCAGGGATCACGGAACTCATCCGCATCGCAGGCATCTTCACCGGTGCACTGCCGCTCCCAGGTGGGAGGCAGACCGCGGCCAACAAACCACAACAGCGATCTTTTCAAACCAGTCCGCATTTCTGATAATTGGTGCTGGCATAACGCCTTTATCCAGTTCAATATTTGTCACAGAATTGACGCCAATGATCTGGCAATTTTTGAGGCATGATGCGGGCCTCTTAACAATTCAGGTTGAACATTTGGCATTCAGGCTTGTCCTAAAAAACAGCTCGCGGCCAATTCCGAGAACCGCTCCCCTGAACTAACCGGTTAAATATATGCGCCCATTGAAACAGGCAATTTATTCCAGCCGTACGGCTGACAAGTTCGTCGTACGTCTGCCCGACGGGATGCGTGAACGCATTGCCGAGGTGGCTCGCAACCATCATCGCAGCATGAACTCCGAAATCATCGCGCGCCTGGAGCAGAGTCTTATTCAGGAAGGCGCCTTGGGTGAAGAGTTGAGCATGCGCCTGGACAGCCCCGAGCTGTCCTTGCATGAGCGCGAACTGCTTCAACGTTTCCGCCAACTTTCACATCGCCAGCAGAACGCGCTGGTTTCGCTGATTGCACACGACGCAGAAATGGCCGCAGACGCCAACTGATTTCGTCCCGAAAGCTCGAGCCAGCCTAGTTGCTGGCTTTTTTTTGCGCGCATGAAAGCAACGAAGCGCCATGAAGGCGCTTCGCAGTGGAAATTAGCACAGACAAGGGCTCAGAGCAGAAAGATCGTCGCCAGGCCGAGAAAGATGAAAAAACCACCACTATCGGTCATGGCCGTGATCATCACGCTGGCCCCCATGGCTGGATCACGCCCCAGGCGTGCCAGGGTCATGGGGATCAGGACGCCCATCAATGCCGCGAGCAGCAGGTTCAGGGTCATGGCCGCGGTCATCACCACCCCCAATGACCAGCTTCCATACAGCATGTAGGCCACGACACCAATCACTCCCCCCCAGATCAGGCCGTTGATCAGGGCTACTGCCAGCTCCTTGCGCATCAGGCGCGAAGTATTACCGGTACTGACCTGGTCCAGGGCCATTGCCCGAACGATCATCGTGATGGTCTGGTTACCCGAGTTGCCACCGATACCGGCAACGATGGGCATCAAGGCCGCCAATGCCACCAGCTTCTCGATAGACCCCTCGAACAGGCCAATCACTCGAGAGGCCAGGAATGCAGTAATCAGGTTGATGGCCAGCCAGGCCCAACGGTTGCGCAAGGACTTCCAGACCGAGGCGAAGATGTCTTCCTCTTCACGCAGACCGGCCATGTTGAGGACTTCGCTTTCGCTCTCCTCTCGGATCAGGTCGACCATTTCATCGATGGTCAAACGACCGATCAGCTTGTCGTTCTTGTCGACCACCGGGGCCGAAATCAGGTCATAACGCTCGAAGGCCTGAGCCGCATCATAAGCGTCCTCATCAGGATGGAAGCTTACTGGGTCGCTGGCCATGACCTGCGCAACCTGCTTCTCTGGATCATTGACCAACAATCGCTTGATCGGCAGGACCCCCTTGAGCACGCCATCGTAGTCGACCACGAACAGCTTGTCGGTATGGCCAGGCAACTCCTTCAAGCGGCGCAGGTATCGCAAGACCACTTCAAGACTGACATCCTCGCGGATGGTCACCATCTCGAAGTCCATCAGCGCACCGACCTGCTCTTCATCATAGGACAGTGCGGAGCGGACACGCTCACGCTGCTGGCCGTCAAGGGCCTCCATCAGCTCATGGACAACGTCTCGCGGCAGCTCGGGAGCCAGGTCAGCAAGTTCGTCAGCGTCCATCTCCTTGGCAGCAGCCAGGAGCTCGTGATCGTCCATGTCGGCGATCAGGGTTTCACGTACGGAATCGGATACTTCGAGGAGGATGTCGCCATCGCGCTCGGCCTTGACCAGCTGCCAGACCGTCAGACGCTCTTCCAGGGGCAAGGCTTCGAGGATGTAGGCTACGTCGGCAGAGTGCAGGTCATCGAGCTTGCGCTGCAGTTCGACGAGATTTTGCCGATGGACCAGGTTTTCCACCCGATCATGGTGATGGCCTTCCTGACGATGCGTCAGGTCTTCGACCACCCGCTGGCGCTGCAGCAGCTCAACGACTTGAGCGAGGCGATCCTGCAGGCTTTCCTGCGTTTTCTTTACTTCTACTTCGGTCATAGGCGAACTCCACTCCCAGCAGAGGAGCACGCCGGAAGGATCAATCAGTCAGTTCATGATTGTGAAAACGAGATACTGAGTAACTACTGGGTAAGTCCATGGAGATATTCCACAAGCCCCGGCGGGGCTGACGGGCGCAATCATACACCGCCTGGCGGCTTTAGACGTCAAAAAATCGCGGCAAGAACAAGCGCTTGCGACATAAACCTGTGCAGCACCTGAATCCATGGAACTGCGACGCCCCCACAGAAAAAGAAAACACAGACTCGACAAAAAAAGTCCACGAATAGGTCAGCACGCTGGGTATCCGACCTCCAGCCAAGCGAGCCGTTCCAGGCAAATGAACAAGAAGAGAGAAGATAAAAATGCACAAAAAAAAGCCCGTATCTTTCGATACGGGCCTTCTTAAGTATGGTGCACTCGACAGGATTCGAACCTGTGACCGCTCGGTTCGTAGCCGAGTACTCTATCCAGCTGAGCTACGAGTGCATGTGTGTTTTTAGACCAGACCACAACTGGTTGAAGCCGAGTTATTTATATCGCTACAACTAACTCTTAAATGGTGCACTCGACAGGATTCGAACCTGTGACCGCTCGGTTCGTAGCCGAGTACTCTATCCAGCTGAGCTACGAGTGCATATTGTGTTTTTAGACCAGGCCACAACTGGCTGAAACCGAGTTATTCATATTGCTACGACTAACTCTTAAATGGTGCACTCGACAGGATTCGAACCTGTGACCGCTCGGTTCGTAGCCGAGTACTCTATCCAGCTGAGCTACGAGTGCATGTGTTGCCGCGCATTATAGTCCGTCGAATCATTTTTTTCAGCACTTTTTCTAGTAAATTCAACAACTTACAGAAGAAGCCAGATTACAACGTACTAAGCAAATAATGGCGGAGAACGGGGGATTCGAACCCCCGACACCCTTTTGAGGTGTACTCCCTTAGCAGGGGAGCGCCTTCGGCCACTCGGCCAGCTCTCCGCAACACGGGGCGTATATTAACCACCTTTCTCCCCGTTTGCAAACAAAAAAAACGAGAAAAATTAATGGCTTGGTTCTTCGTCCTTCTCTTTCTTTATCCGCAGGTAAATTTCCTCACGGTGGACCGCCACTTCTTTGGGGCGTTGACACCAATACGCACTTGATTACCTTTGACGCCGAGCACGGTCACAGTGATTTCGCCATCACCAATGATCAGGCTCTCTGCACACCGACGAGTCAGAATCAGCATACCTTTCTCCTCACGCATTACATTTCAGGGACTACAGTCTGCAAAAAAAAGGGTGTTGGCCTACAACCAGCTCGGGAGTAGTCCTACACGCCTAAGTATTGACTAGCACGGGCAAAAGAACAGCTTTCCCCCGAACCAATCAAAAACACAAAGGGCGCGGTCAGACCGCGCCCCCTTTCAAACACGCATCACTCGCCCTGACGGGCCGGAGCATCAAGCTCGAACGCGGTGTGCAGCGCACGTACCGCAAGCTCCAGGTACTTCTCCTCGATCACCACCGAAACCTTGATCTCGGATGTGGAGATCATCTGGATATTGATGCTCTCCTTGGCCAGTGCCTCGAACATACGGCTGGCAACACCTGCATGGGAGCGCATGCCGACACCCACGATCGAGACCTTGGCAATATCGGTATCGCCCACCACTTCCCGGGCACCAATCTCACGCGCGGTATTTTCCAGCACGGTCTGGGCAGCCAGGTAGTCGTTGCGGTGCACAGTGAAGGTGAAGTCGGTGGTGTTATCGTGAGAAACGTTCTGCACGATCATGTCGACTTCGATGTTGGCTGCACTGATCGGGCCGAGAATCTTGAAGGCCACGCCAGGATTGTCTGGCACGCCACGGATGGTCAGCTTGGCTTCATCGCGGTTGAAAGCGATGCCGGAAATGATCGGCTGTTCCATGGATTCCTCTTCATCAATAGTAATGAGGGTGCCCGGACCCTCCTGGAAGCTGTGCAACACGCGCAGCGGAACGTTGTACTTGCCGGCGAACTCGACCGCCCGGATCTGCAACACCTTGGAACCCAGGCTGGCCATTTCCAGCATTTCCTCGAAGGTGATCTTGTCCAGACGCTGAGCCCTGGCCACTACACGCGGGTCGGTGGTGTAGACGCCATCCACATCGGTGTAGATCTGGCACTCGTCAGCCTTCAGGGCCGCCGCCAACGCCACACCCGTGGTGTCGGAACCACCACGCCCGAGGGTCGTGATGCTCCCGTGCTCGTCGACGCCCTGGAAACCGGCAACCACTACGACACGACCGGCCTTCAGGTCAGCACGGATCTTCTGGTCATCGATCTGCAGGATTCGCGCCTTGTTATGTGCGCTGTCGGTCAGGATGCGGACCTGGTTACCGGTGTAGGACACCGCCGGAATACCACGCTTGATCAGCGCCATGGCCAGCAACGCGATGGTCACCTGCTCGCCCGTGGACACGATCACGTCCAGTTCACGGGGAACTGGCTGGGAATCGCCACTGATCTGCTTGGCCAGATCGATCAGGCGGTTGGTTTCGCCACTCATCGCCGACAACACAATCACCAGGTCGTCGCCAGCTTCGCGGAACTTCTTCACCTTGTCGGCAACCTGCTCGATCCGCTCGATAGAGCCGACCGAAGTGCCTCCAAATTTCTGTACGATCAAAGCCATTTCTAAGCCGCCTCAGCCCGTCAAGGGGCGCCCGTTAAACAATCAAACTGCACAGCGCAAGGACCCGCCACTAGACGGCGAGTCCGCTCGACGCCTTAAATGCCCTGCTCGACAAACGGTACGGTCAGGGCCAGTGCGGCATCCAGTGCAGCAGCGTCGACACCACCACCCTGCGCCATGTCTGGACGACCACCGCCCTTCCCGCCCACTGCCGCAGCGGCCTGCTTCATCAAATCACCGGCTTTGAGTTGGCCAGTCAGGTCCTTGGTTACGCCTGCAACCAGTACGACCTTTTCCTCATGGACACTGCCGAGCAGGATCACTGCGCGACCGAGTTTGTTTTTCAACTGATCCACCAGTGCCAGCAGAGCCTTGCCGTCCTGGCCATCAAGGCGCACCGCCAGGACTTTCACCCCTTTGACCTCCAGGGCCTGGCCAGACAGGTCGTCGCCGGCTGCAGCCGCTGCCTTGGCCTGCAACTGCTCGAGCTGTTTCTCCAGCAGGCGGTTGCGTTCCAGCACAGCCGACAGCTTGTCGATCAGGTTGTCACGGCTGCCCTTGACCAGGGTCGCCGCTTCCTTGAGTTGCTCTTCGCCAGCATTGAGGTAGGCCAGGGCCGCAGCACCGGTGACCGCCTCGATACGCCGCACACCGGAAGCCACGCCGCCTTCACTGGTGATTTTCAGCAGGCCGATATCACCGGTACGGTTGGCGTGGATACCGCCACACAGCTCGACGGAGAAATCGCCACCCATGCTCAGTACGCGAACGCTGTCGCCGTACTTCTCACCGAACAGCGCCATGGCGCCCTTCTTCTTGGCGGTATCGATATCGGTCTCTTCGGTTTCCACCGGGGTGTTCTTGCGAATCTCGGCGTTGACGATGTCTTCCAGTGCCTTGATCTGCTCAGGCTTGATCGCCTCGAAATGACTGAAGTCGAAGCGCAGGCGCTGGCTGTCCACCAGCGAGCCCTTCTGCTGTACGTGTTCGCCCAGCACCTGACGCAACGCGGCGTGCAGCAAGTGCGTCGCCGAATGGTTCAGCGCAGTGGCGTGGCGCACGTCAGCTTCGACCTGAGTTTGCACCGGCGCACCAACGATCAGGCTGCCCGACGCCAGCACGCCGTGGTGCAGGAATGCGCCGCCGGTCTTGGTGGTATCACGCACGTCAAAACGGCTGTTGCCGGCCTGAATGAAACCGCAGTCGCCGACTTGACCGCCGGATTCGGCGTAGAAAGGCGTCTGGTTCAGAACGATCACAGCCTCTTCGCCTTCATTCAAGACGTCGACCGACTGGCCTTCTTTATAAATAGCCACGACGTTCGCCGAACCGCTGGTGCTGTGGTAACCGGTGAACTCGGTGGCCACATCGACCTTGACCAGCGTGTTGTAGTCCAGAGCAAAGGAGCTGGCCGAACGCGCACGAACACGCTGGGCCTCCATCTCACGCTCAAATCCGACTTCATCGACAGTCAGGCCGCGCTCGCGGGCGATGTCAGCAGTCAGGTCCATCGGGAAACCGTAGGTGTCGTAGAGCTTGAACACCACGTCGCCCGGCACCACGGTGCCCTTGAGCTCAGACAGATCCTGCTCGAGAATCTTCAGGCCATGCTCCAGAGTCTTGGAGAACTGCTCTTCTTCAGCCTTGAGGACGCGCTCGATATTGCTCTGCTGCTTTTTCAGTTCAGGGAAAGCTTCGCCCATCTCGGCCACCAGGGCCGCGACGATCTTGTAGAAGAAGGCGCCGGTTGCGCCCAGCTTGTTGCCATGACGGCAGGCACGGCGAATGATCCGGCGCAGCACGTAGCCACGCCCCTCGTTGGATGGGAGCACGCCGTCGGCGATCAGGAAACCGCACGAACGAATGTGGTCGGACACCACCTTGAGCGACGACTGATCGCCATTTTCGCAGCCGATCGCTTCAGCCGAAGCCTTCAGCAGATTCTTGAAGAGGTCGATGTCGTAGTTGGAGTTGACGTGCTGCATCACCGCACTGATCCGCTCCAGGCCCATGCCGGTATCCACCGAGGGTGCTGGCAACGGATGCAACACGCCATCGGCGGTGCGGTTGAACTGCATGAACACGTTGTTCCAGATCTCGATGTAACGGTCGCCGTCCTCTTCCGGCGAGCCCGGTGGGCCGCCCCAGATATGGTCGCCGTGGTCGTAGAAAATCTCGGTGCAAGGGCCGCACGGGCCGGTATCGCCCATGGTCCAGAAGTTGTCGGACGCATACGGCGCACCTTTGTTGTCGCCGATGCGGATCATGCGCTCGACCGGCACGCCGATTTCCTTGGTCCAGATGTCGTACGCTTCGTCATCGGAGGCGTAGACAGTGACCCAGAGTTTTTCCTTGGGCAGTTTCAGAACACCGGTCAGGAAGGTCCAGGCGAAGGTGATCGCGTCGTGCTTGAAGTAATCACCGAAGCTGAAGTTACCCAGCATTTCGAAGAAGGTGTGGTGACGAGCGGTATAACCGACGTTTTCCAGGTCACTGTTCTTGCCACCGGCGCGCACGCATTTCTGGCTGCTGGTCGCGCGGGTGTAGGCACGTTTTTCCTGGCCCAGGAAGCAGTCCTTGAACTGGTTCATCCCCGCGTTGGTGAACAGCAGGGTTGGGTCGTTGCCAGGGATCAAGGAGCTGGAGGCTACACGGGTGTGGCCTTGCTCTTCGAAGAAGCGGAGGAAGGCTTCACGGATTTCTGCGCTTTTCATTAGGTTCTTCCACGGAGACTGCGGCCAAAGGCCTGTGCGCAACGTCAACAGACGAAACGACGGCAAAGGGCCGCATTATATCGGCGTTAATCACTTGGTACAGCGTGTTTGTACGATACAAACAGTCAATTGGACGGAGAACACTGTCACTTACGGGAAAACTCGGCAAAAGTGCTCACCACCTGCTCGATTTGCTCGCGATCGACGTCCAGGTGGGTCACCAGGCGCAACCTGGGCGCAGCGCTCAGGCGTACGCCCCGCTCGCCGGCGAAGGCCTTGAGCGCCTCGGCCTGCTCCCCCAGTTGAACGTAGACCATGTTGGTCTGCACCGGCTCGACGCTGTAGCCCTCCTGGCGCAGGCCATCGGCCAGCAACCGGGCATTGGCGTGATCGTCCGCCAGGCGCTGTACCTGGTGGTCCAGGGCATACAAGCCAGCCGCCGCCAAGCCACCGGCCTGGCGCATGCCGCCACCGACCATCTTGCGCAGGCGCCGGGCCTTGCCGATCAGTTCCTCGGAACCACACAACACCGAGCCCACCGGCGCCCCCAACCCCTTGGACAGGCACACCGACACCGAGTCGAAGTGTTCGGTGATCACCCGAGCCTCCACCCCTAGCTGCACGGCGGCGTTGTACAACCGCGCGCCATCCAGGTGCAGGGCCAGGCCCTGCGCATGACTGAAGGAGCGTGCCTGGGCCAGGTAGGAAAGCGGCAGGACCTTGCCCTGCATGGTGTTTTCCAGGGCCAGCAGGCGGGTGCGGGCGAAGTGGAAATCATCGGGTTTGATCGCTGCCGCCACCTGGGCCAGGTCCAGCGATCCATCGGCCTGGACTTCTAGCGGCTGGGGCTGGATCGAACCCAGTACTGCCGCCCCGCCCCCTTCATATTTGTAGGTGTGGGCTTGCTGCCCGACGATGTACTCATCACCTCGGCCACAATGAGCCATCAGTGCCAAGAGGTTGCTCATGGTGCCGGAAGGGACGAACAATGCCGCGGCGAACCCCAGGCGCTGCGCCATCTCGGCCTCCAGCTGATTGACCGTCGGATCTTCGCCGTACACATCGTCCCCGGTGCGGGCGTTGGCCATGGCATCGAGCATGCCCGGGGTCGGCTGGGTCACGGTGTCACTACGAAGATCGATCACGCTCATCACATCAGGCCTCGGCTGCTGGGCCCTTTCGGGCCCGGTTAAGACAGTAAATTCCTTTTCGGACGTGAATTACTGCCGCCTCGCCCCGGAATAATCAAGCAACAACTTTAGAAAAAACTGACCCCGAGCAGGAAAAATCCTTCAAGAACCAAAAGGTGCGATGTTTTCCTGAGCGGACTGTGTTAAAAATTCACCGCCCGCGGTGAACCCACGGGCAAACGTTCTCAGGGCGGGGTGCAATTCCCCACCGGCGGTAATTGCGCGCAATGCGCATAGCCCGCGAGCGCTTGACGCCATCTGCAGCCTGCCTGCCGGTGATGCCAAGGTCAGCAGACCCGGTGTGATCCCGGGGCCGACGGTCATAGTCCGGATGAAGAGAGAACGGGATTAGCGCCGAAGGGCCGCTGTCGGGCCGTCGTGGGAGAACCACGCGGGTCCTGCGCGCACCCTTGAATCCCATTCGATTCATGCATGCCCTGTTTTTCATACAAACAGGAGTCAGAACAGATGCAACTCTCTGCTATCGATAGCAAAAGCAAACACCATCCCAACGAGCGTGTCGCCTTTATCCAGGCCTGCTGGCACAAGGAAATCGTCGACCAGAGCCGCCTGGGCTTCATCACCGAAATGCTTGCCCAGGGTTACCAGGAAAGCGATATCGACTTCTTCGAAGTCGGCGGTGCGTTCGAGATCCCACTGCAAGCCAAACTGCTGGCAAAATCCGGCCGCTACACCGGAATCGTCGCTGCCGGCCTGGTGGTGGATGGCGGTATCTACCGCCACGACTTCGTCGGCCAATCGGTGATCAGCGGTTTGATGCAAGTGCAGCTGGAAACCGAAGTACCGGTGTTTTCAGTGGTGCTGACCCCGCACCACTTCCATGCGGGCGAGGAACACCAGAAGTTCTTCTTCGAACACTTCGTGCTCAAGGGTCGAGAAGCCGCGATCACCTGTGCCGATACCCTGAACAAGACCCGCGCTCTGCGTCGTAACGAACAACGCGCAGTCGCGGTCTAGGCCGTGAAACAGGGTTCCCTGCCAAGGCAGGGAACCCTGTCGGGTCGCAATATCAGCTCAGGCCGTCGGCCGTGGCCGGCACGATCAGGATCCCGGCACGCAGGCCATTCTTGACCTTGGGGTTGGGGAAAATGATCCGCGCACCCTTCTCCTCGATGATCCAACGGGTCTGGGCGATATCCTCGGCCAGCAGGTACCCCACCTCCAGTTCGGAAAAGTTCTCCACGTCGGCCGGCAAGTGCAGCAGAAAGCTGTCGCTGTGCTTGATGACTTCCCGCGCAACGCTGAACAGTTTCAACCCATCGAGGCTGTCCTGCTCCGCAGGCGGCTCGCTGCCTTCGATCAGTTGCTTGAGACGGGTTTCCAGGCGCTCGACATTGACCCCCTGGTTCTGCCCGAACGGCCGGGCCTTGCCCAGTTCCAGGGTGAAAGCCTCAGCCCCCAGTTGATCGTAGGTGTAGGCGCTGAAGACGATGGAAGACTTGTTCTGCAACAGCACCGCCTCCATGCCACAGGCCCGCAGGCGGCCCAGTTCACGGCGCGAATGGGCGCGCCCGTCCTTCCACGGATACAGGGCGAACTGCTCGATCTTCGAACCACGGATGGCCGTGTGCAGGTCGTAGTGCAAGCGCTCGCGCCCCGGCAGGCTGAAGAAGCTCGCCGCCAGGCGCTCCAGCTCACAGGCACGCAGGGCCTCGCTACCGCTGCTCAGTTCATGCCGGCCATTGAACAGGCGGTTGACGTCCTGCTCGACGAAGCGCTCGCCACGGCGCATGGCCTCGGGGTTGCCGAACAGGAACAGAATGCGCGCCCGGGGTTTCAGGTCGCCCCGGGCAATGTCATGCAACAGACGGTCGAGCAGCTCGATGGGAGCAGTCTCGTTGCCGTGGATGCCCGCCGACAGCAACAGGTCCAGCCCATTGTCACGAGCCTCGGGCGGGCGCACTTCCAGCGCCCCCTCGCTCAACCAGCGCATGCGCACGCCGTCGACAGTCAGTTGAGTCTTCTCTGCCGGTTCACGGCCGGCGAGGGTCAGTTCAAGCAGTTTGCCGAGGGCGAGCATAGCGCTGGCTTCCTTAATGAGCGTGGCCGCAGTCAGGGCCGTGCACGTGATCATCGTCACCGGCGTCGGCCGGTTCCATTTCCAGTTGCAGGCTGACCAGGTTGGTCGCCAATGGACGCAGCAGCAGGCTGGCGTATTCCGCGTCGTCTTCTTCCACATCCACGCCGATCAGCAACTGGCCACGGCCGTCCTGTTGAATCCACACTTCCTTGCCTTGCCACAGCACGGCGAAGCGGGTGCAGGAGGTTTCCAGTTGGGTGCCGTCGGTGTCTTCAAGGATCAGCTGCAGGGTATCGCTCATGGTTCAGTTCTCGTTGGGTGTGAAGCTCGCGCCCGGGATTGCCGGGCGCACGCGTTCAATTGATCTGGAAGGGATAAACCGCGCCCAGTTTAAGGATTTGCGTCAGTTCATCCAGTGCCGTCCGGCATTCGACCAGCAGTTGCGGGTCTGCCAGGTCGCTTTCGCCGAGACGGTCGCGGTAATGCTTGCCGACCCATTGGGTCAGGGTCTCGTACAGCGGCGCGGTCATGATGACCCCAGGGTTGACCGCCGCCAGCTCGGTTTCATTGAGCGCGACGCGCAAGCGCAGGCACGCCGGACCGCCACCATTCTGCATGCTCTGCTTGAGATCGAAGACCTTCACCTCGCGAATCAGCCCACCGGAGCTGGTGAGGCTTTGCAGGTACTGCCAGACCCGTTCGTTGCCACGGCACTCATCTGGCACGATCAGCAGCATGGAACCGTCGGCGCGAGACAGCAGCTGGCTGTTGAACAGGTAGGAACGCACCGCATCCTCGACCGTCACCTGCGAACGCGGCACACAGATCGACTGGAAGTGGCCGCCACGCTTGCCCAGCTTGGCCTGCAGCTCGGCGAGCATTTTCTCGGTCTCGAGGAAGGCGTCCTCGTGATAGAACAGCACCTCGCCATTGCCCACGGCGATCACATCGTTGTGGAACACGCCCTGATCGATCACCGAGGGGTTCTGCTGGGCATAGACCACGCCCTCCTCGCTCAGGCCATGCAACCGGGCCACGGCCTGGGACGCTTCCAGGGTCTGGCGCGCCGGGTACTTCTGCGGCGCCGGATAACGATTGTCGAAGGCGCTGCGACCGAAGACGAAAAACTCGACACCGGCCTGGCCGTAGTCATGACAGAAACGCGTGTGGTTGGCCGCACCTTCGTCACCGAACTGTGCGACTGCAGGCAGCGCGGCGTGGTGGGCGAAGTGTTTCGGGTCGGCGAACATCGCCCCCAGTACGCGGCTGGTGGTCGGATGCTCGATGCTGCGGTGGTACTTGCAGTTGAGGTTGGCGGCAGTGAAATGCACGCGGCCGTCGGCAGTGTCGGCGCTCGGGCTGACCGTGGCGGCGTTGGCCACCCACATGCTCGATGCCGAGCAACTGGCCACCAGCAATGGCATGGCCTGCCTGGCGGCCTGAGCAATGACTTGTGCGTCGCTACCGGCAAAACCCAGGCTGCGCAGCGCGGCCACGTCCGGGCGTTCTTGCGGGGCGAGCACGCCTTGCTGAAAGCCCATTTCCATCAGCGCTTTCATTTTCGCCAGGCCTTGCAGCGCCGCTTCCCTGGGGTTGGAGCCCTGCTGGCTGTTGCTCTGGGAGGCAACGTTGCCGTAGGACAGTCCGCCGTAGTTATGGGTCGGCCCCACTAGACCGTCAAAATTGACTTCATAGGATTTCATCAGCGAGGCTCCACGAATCTGTTTGTTATAGGCATCGGTATCTACACATGGCGAACGCAGTGCGCTCGTCCGCCGGCCAGCCGTCACCTACACGGTTCCATAGGTGCCGGTTTGCCGGCGAAGAGACCATGAAGGCCTCTCGAATCAGGACAACCGCACGCCCGGCGTCAGCGCGCTCGGCAGCACCAGGCTCGGGGTTTCCAGGGAAGCCACCGGGTACGCGCAATAATCCGCGGCGTAATAGGCACTGGCCCGATGGTTGCCCGAGGCGCCCACGCCACCGAATGGCGCGCTGCTGGCAGCGCCGGTCAACTGCTTGTTCCAGTTGACGATCCCGGCCCGGCTTTGCAGCCAGAACTGCTGGTAGCGCTCGGCGGAGTCCGACAGCAGACCGGCCGCCAGGCCATACTGGGTATTGTTGGCCTCGGCGATCGCGCCATCGAAATCAGCGTAGCGGATCACTTGCAACAGAGGCCCGAACAGCTCCTCGTCGGGACGCTCGGCCACCGCCGTGACATCCAGGATGCCCGGGGTCAGCAAGGCGGCCTGGGCCTGGGGCTGGGTCATTTCCAGCAGCGCCACGGCGCCGCTGGCCATCAACTGGTGCTGGGCCTCCAGCAGTGCCTGGGCGGCGCCCAGGGAAATCACCGACCCCATGAACGGCGCCGGTTGCTGATCGAAAGCCCCCACCTCGATGGTCGAGCTGACCTCAACCAGCCGCGCCAGCAGCGAATCACCCCAGGCGCCAGCCGGTACCAGCAGGCGACGGGCACAGGTGCAGCGCTGGCCGGCCGAGATGAAGGCCGACTGGATGATGGTGTACACCGCTGCGTCCAGGTCGGCGACCTGCTCCACCACTAGCGGGTTGTTGCCGCCCATCTCCAGGGCCAGGATCTTGTCCGGGCGTCCCGCGAACTGCTGGTGCAGATGGTTGCCGGTACGGCTGGAACCGGTGAAGAACAAGCCATCGAGCCCCGGATTGGCGGCCAGGGCGATACCGGTTTCCCGGGCGCCCTGCAGCAGGTTCAGCACACCTGCGGGCAGGCCGGCCTCGATCCAGCACTGCACCGTCAACTCGGCGACCTTGGGCGTCAGCTCGCTGGGCTTGAACAGCACACTGTTGCCAGCCAGCAGCGCCGGCACTATGTGGCCATTGGGCAGGTGGCCGGGGAAATTGTAGGGGCCGAACACCGCCACCACACCATGGGGCTTGTGCCTCAGCACAGCCGTGGCGTCGCCCAGCGGGCCACTCTTCTCGCCAGTGCGCTCACGATAGCTCTGCACAGAAATGGCGATCTTGTTGACCATGCTGGTCACTTCCGTGGTCGCTTCCCACAACGGCTTGCCGGTTTCCTCGCCAATGCACCGGGACAATTCGTCAGTACGGGCCTTGAGGCTGGCAGCGAAGGCTTCCAGCACGCGGATACGCTCTTCAAGGGAGCGCGTGGCCCAGGCCGGGAAAGCCTGGCGGGCGGCTTGCACCGCGCTGTCCACTTGCGCCGCAGTGGCGCCGTTGCCAGACCAGATGACCTGCTGGGTCACCGGATTGACCGAGGTGAAGGCTTCGCCCTGGCCAGCCAGCCATTGGCCGTCGATGTACAGCGTGCTCATTGTTTCGACTCCCGAGAAGCAGACAGCGGAACCGCGCGGACCTGGTCGCCGGCGTTGAGTTGCAGGCGCTTGGCGGTCAGCGGATCGACCACCAGGGTGCCTGAAGCGAAGCGCGCCGGCGCCGCGGTGATACGGCAGTCCTCGCGCTTGCGGTTGTGAATCAGGAATGGCGTGGCATCGTCGCCCGGGGTGCCGATGGCCAATACCAGCGCCTGGCTGTCGCGCACCGCACGGATCTTGCTGGTCTCGCATTCAACCGCCGGGCCGGCATCGAAGATGTCGACATAACCCTGGTAGCTGAAACCTTCGCTCTTGAGCATGGCCAGGGCCGGCTCGGTGTCGGTGTGGACCTTGGCGATGACGTTGCGGGCATCTTCGGAAAGGAAGCAGGTGTAGAGCGGAAACTTGGGCATCAGCTCGGCGATGAAGGCCTTGTTGCCGACGCCGGTCAGGTAGTCGGCCTGGCTGAATTCCATCTTGAAGAAGTGCCGGCCCAAGCTTTCCCAGAACGGCGAGCGGCCATTCTCGTCGGACATGCCGCGCATCTCGGCAATGATCTTGTTGCCGAACAGCTGCGGGAACTCGGCAATGAACAGCATCCGCGCCTTGGCCAGCATGCGGCCATTGAGGCCGTTGCGATAGTCGGCGTGCAGGAACAACGAACACAGCTCGGAGTTGCCAGTCAGGTCGTTGGCCAGGAACAGCGTGGGGATCTCACGGTAGATGTTCAGTTCCTGGGAGGCGCTGACCGTCAGGCCGACCCGAAAGTTGTACCAGGGCTCACGCAGGCCGACGGCCCCGGCGATGGCGGAAATCCCCACCACCCGGCCGTTGTCGTCTTCCAGCACGAAGAGGTAGTCAGCGTCGCCACGCTCGGCTTCACCGCGAAAGGTCTTCTCTGCCCAGCCGACCCGATGGGTCAGGCGCTCTTCGTTGGCCGGCAAGGTGGTGAGGCCGGTGCCGGTACTGCGGGCCAGGTCGATCAGCGCGGGTAAATCGCTGCTGCGTACGGGACGAACGATCATGCTATCTCCTCAGACGGGCGCCTTTGACGGCGCCCGCAAAACTCGCTGCTTTGCAGACAGGCCTTCCAGATGGTGGAAGCCGCCGTTAAACCGCCACCAGGCGCACGCTGGCACCCTCTCCGACGCCCAGGGCCTCGGCTGCTTGCAGGTCCAGGGTCACGGGCTTGCCCGGGGCGTAGTCCAGCTCCAGCAGCACCGCACGGTAGTCCTGCAACTGACCATTGGAGACCAGGTACTGGCGAACGCCCCCCTTGACCACCTCGCCGATCTTCACCGGCACCACGCGACTCTGGGCGATCGAACGGATCCCCGAGACTCGCGCATGCAGGGTCGGGCCACCGTCGAAAATATCGATGTAGTGATCGGTTTCGAAACCTTCGCGCATCAGGATGTCGAAGGTGATCTGCGCGCGGGGATGCACCTGGCCCATGGCTTCCTGGGCAGCATCGGGCAGCAGCGGCACGTAGATCGGGTAATGCGGCATCAACTCGGCCAGGAAGGTCCGGCTCTTGAGCCCGCACAGGCGTTCGGCCTCGGCATAGTTGAGGTCGAAGAAATTGCGCCCAATGGCATCCCAGAACGGCGAGTCGCCGTTTTCGTCGCTGTAGCCAACGATCTCGGTGACCACCGAGTCGGCAAAACGCTCCGGGTGGCCGGCCACGAACAGCAGGCGCCCACGTGAGTTGAGCTCGGCCCAGGGCGTACCCACCAGGTCCCGGACCACATAGAAACTGGTCAGCAGGCTGTTGCCCGTGAGGTCGTGGCACTGGGACAGGACGTGGATCTTGTTGTGGATCTTCAGCTCGCGGGAAGCATGGACAAAGGTTTCGTTGCGAAAGCTGTAGAACGGCTCGGAGTAGCCCGCCGAAGCGACGATGGCCGAACAGCCCACCAGCTTGCCGCTCTGGGTGTCCTCGAGCACAAAGAAATAGCTCTCTTCGCCGTTGAAACTCACCTCTGCGGCGAACGAAGTCTCGCTCGCGGCGATCTTGTCGCGCAGGCGATCCACATCATCCGGCAAGGAGGTGACACCAATCGGGCTGTCTGCAGCCAGACGCTGTACCTCGCCCAGATCGGCCATTTGCGCGGGGCGCATCACCAGCATGGTGTCACTCCTTACTCTAAAACAGGTCGGAAACCGTCCGACTCAGGGAAAAAAATGCCGGGATAACCCGGCACAGGAATGAGTGCTCGACGCCAGCGACAAGGGCCGGCGCCGAGGAATATCGCCGCCTGGATCAGGCTTGGGTCAGTTTCGCCACAGCGCGCTCGAAGCGGTCCAGGCCCTGGTCGATGTCAGCGTCCTCGACCACCAGGCTCGGCGCGAAACGCACCACGTCCGGACCGGCCTGCAGGATCATCAGGCCTTCTTTCTCGGCCGCGTTGAACACGTCCTTGGCCTTGCCTTTCCAGGCATCGCTGAGCACGCAGCCGAGCAGCAGGCCCAGGCCACGGATTTCCGTGAACAGGCCGTACTTGGCGCCGATCTGCGACAGGCGAGTCTTGAAGCGATCGTGCTTGGCCTTGACGCCATTGAGCACTTCGGGGGTGTTGATCACGTCCATGACCGCCCCGGCCACCGCACAAGCCAGCGGGTTGCCGCCGTAAGTGGTGCCGTGGGTACCGACCACCAGGTGCTTGGCCAGCTCTTCGGTGGTCAGCATCGCTGCGATCGGGAAGCCGCCGCCCAGGCTCTTGGCGCTGGTAAGGATGTCAGGGGTCACACCGTAGTACTGGTAGGCGAACAGCTCGCCACAACGGCCCATGCCGGTCTGCACTTCGTCGAACACCAGCAGTGCGTTGTGCTGGTCGCACAGCTCGCGAGCACCTTGCAGGTAGCTCAGCTCCGCCGGCATCACACCGCCCTCACCCTGGATCGGTTCCAGCACCACGGCGCAGGTCTTGTCGGAGATTGCGGCCTTCAACGCAGCCAGGTCGTTGTACGGCACATGGGTGATACCGGTGATCTTCGGACCGAAGCCATCGGAATACTTGGATTGGCCACCGACGTTCACGGTGAACAGGGTACGGCCATGGAAACTGTTGAGCGCAGCGATGATCTCGTACTTCTCGGCACCGAAACGATCGTGGGCCACGCGCCGGGCCAGCTTGAAGGCGGCTTCGTTGGCTTCTGCACCGGAGTTGCAGAAGAACGCGCGCTCGGCAAAGGTGGCGTCGATCAGCTTGTGGGCCAGGCGCAGGGCCGGTTCGTTGGTGAATACGTTGGAGACATGCCAGAGCTTGCCCGCCTGCTCGGTCAGGGCTTGCACCAGTGCCGGATGGGCATGGCCCAGTACGTTGACCGCGATGCCGCCGGCGAAATCGATCAGCTCCCGTCCCGACTGATCCCAGACTCGAGACCCCGCGCCGCGCACAGGAATGAAAGCCGCAGGCGCATAGTTGGGAACCATCACCTGGTCGAAATCGGCGCGTTGCACCGGAGCTTGCTCAACGGACATCGGAGTCTCCTGAAGAGGAACGCCCGCCTGGAACTGGCGAGCGATGGAGGGATTGTAAGGACAGTTTTGGGCCCGGCCTTGTCGCCAAGCGACAACTTCTTATAGCGCCAACCCCGGTTTTACGCGGGTTTATGGCAATGCGACAAATTGCGTCGCAAAGGCGCAGTTTAAACTGCGCAGCGCCCGAGCGGCAGGTTTGCCCGGCTAATTATCCGACTGGCCAGCAACGCCGCTGGCGCCTCCCAAAGAGAGCCTGCGGCAACGGCTACAAGGCACCGAGCTTGTGGACAGGGCTTGATCAGCCGCGCTCGGCAGGCACGGAGGAGAGTTCGAAGGGGCTGCTGCTGCGCCGCTGATTGCGATCTTCGCGCGGAGTGGCGCCAAAGAAATTGCGATACGCACTGGAGAAATGCGGACCTGAGGAGAAGCCGCAGGAAAGACCGATCTGGATGATCGACTTGCTGGTCTGCATCAGCATCTGTCGCGCCTTGTTCAGACGCAACTCCAGGTAATACTGGCTCGGCACCCGATTCAGGTACTGCTTGAAGATTCGCTCCAGCTGGCGCCGCGAGACACAGACATGCTGGGCGATCTCGTCGGTGGTCAACGGCTCCTCGATATTGGCCTCCATCAGCAACACCGCCTGGGTCAGCTTCGGATGACTGGAACCCAGGCGATTCTGCAGCGGAATGCGCTGGCGCTCGCCACCTTCGCGAATGCGCTCGACCACCAGCTCCTCGGATACCGCACCCGCCAGCTCCGCCCCGTGATCCC
Source organism: Pseudomonas sp. L5B5 (assembly GCF_020520285.1). Classification (NCBI taxonomy): domain Bacteria; kingdom Pseudomonadati; phylum Pseudomonadota; class Gammaproteobacteria; order Pseudomonadales; family Pseudomonadaceae; genus Pseudomonas; species Pseudomonas sp. L5B5. The sequence continues at coordinate 5,922,059 of NZ_CP084742.1, read as the reverse complement.
GGGCCAGCACCGCCAGCAACAGGTCCAGCACCGCCATGCCGCCACAAGCGGTCAGGCGATCACGATCCCAGTCGAACAAATGACTGGTGGCGATGACCTTGGGAAAACGCTCGGCGAAATCGTCCTGCCAGCGCCAGTGCACCGCGGCCCTGTAGCCATCCAGCAACCCCAGCTGGGCCAGCGGGTAGACCCCGGCCGACAACCCGCCCACCACACAGCCGGCACGCACCAGTTGCTTGAGCGCCGTACCCAGCGCCGAACCCACCGGTGCCGGAGGCTCATCAGCCAGCAGGAAGAGCTTCTGGCAACCTTCCAGCTTGCCCGCCCACGGCTCGCCCGGCAGTTGCCAGGTTCCTTGCGCCGCAGGCTCGGCCTGGAGAAAGGCCAACTCGTAGACCACTTCCGGATGAACCCGCTGGGCGACACGCAAGGCCTCCTCGGCCAGCGCCAGCGTCAAGGCCTTAGTGCTGGGCCAAATCAGGAAACCAATTCGATGGGCAGTCATGGCGGGCAATCCGAAACGAAAACAGTATGAGAAACCGAGGACGGCAGCACCAAGTTAGACCATCTGGCGCAGGGCGCTCAGCATGACCTAATTTGGTGCATAACAGCAGCTATTACTTGAGGCTGCCGGAGAGGAATTGTTGCAAACGTTCCGATTGCGGATTCACCAGCACTTCACGCGGGTTGCCGGTTTCTTCCACCAGGCCCTTGTGCAGGAACACCAACTGGTTGGAAACCTCGCGAGCAAAGCCCATTTCGTGGGTCACCACCACCATGGTCCGGCCTTCCTGGGCCAGGGACTGCATGACCTTCAGCACGTCACCCACCAGTTCCGGGTCAAGGGCCGAAGTCGGCTCATCGAACAGCATGACCTCAGGCTCCATGGCCAGGGCCCGGGCGATCGCCACGCGCTGCTGTTCGCCACCGGACATGTGCCCCGGATAGGCGTCCTTGCGATGCGCCACGCCCACCTTGGCCAGGTAGTGCTCGGCCTTCTCGCGAGCCTCGGACTTGGATACGCCCAGTACATGCACCGGCGCTTCCATGATGTTTTCCATGGCCGTCATGTGCGACCAGAGATTGAAGTGCTGGAACACCATCGACAGGCGCGAGCGCATGCGCTGCAACTGCTTGGGATCGGCGGCCTTGAGAGCACCGTCCTTGCTGGCCACCAGCTTCAGCTCTTCGTTGTTCAGCAGGATCTTCCCGGCATGGGGTTGCTCCAGCAGGTTGATACAGCGCAAGAAGGTACTCTTGCCCGAGCCACTGGAGCCGATGATGCTGATCACATCGCCAGCTGCGGCCTTCAGGGACACGCCCTTGAGCACTTCGTGACTGCCATAGCGCTTATGCAGGTCTTGGACTTCAAGTTTGTACATGCGGTCGGTTCTCACAAAAACAGTCAGTCGTTGAGCAAGCGCCCGTGACGCAGCGCTTCGCGCCCCGCCACCTTGGCCAGCCAGAAACCGGGTTGGGCATAACGTAGCCGCTCAACGGCGAACAGTACGCCGCTGGTGCCAGCACACACGGTGCTGACCCGATCGGATAAAGGATCAATCACTTCAAAAAGCGGCTCACCCACCTCCACCCAGCTACCGGCCGGACGCAGGAAGCTCACCACGCCGGGGTGCGGCGCATACAGCAATTGGGTGCCTTCGAAGGGCATGCCCTCACAGGCTTCACGCCCAGGCTCCGGCCACTGCCCGGCAATCAGTCCCTGCTCGGCAAGGAATGCCAGGATTCCCTCGGCATACGCCTCGGCCTGGGGCCGCCCAGTGTCGGCCTGACCACCCAACTCGAGAGTGGTCGCCAGGCAAGCCAGAGGAATCTGCGCCTCGGGAAACTGGCGCGACAAGCGCAACCAGGGCAGCGAGCAGGCCTCGTCGAACGAACTGCCGCCGGAGTCTTCCGCCAACAGGCCGACCCGCACATCCAGTCGGGCCGCCAGGGAGCGCCATTGCGGCCAGTGCTGCGGCAAGGCGTACATGTGCAGCGCAGCCTCGGCATCACAATGCAGGTCCAGCACCACGTCGGCCGTGCAGGCATGGGCCAGGAGCACCCGCTGCATCCCTTGCAACTGGCTGGCGGCCGGAGGCAGCTCGGCCAGTACGTCGCTCATGGCCTGGCGAATCAGTTGCACGTTGGCATGGGCATCGTCACCCAGCCGCCCTTCCAGGCGTTGGGCCACGGGTGCACTGAGTTCGACGAAATCGCGATTGAAGTTCTTGCCACTACCCGCCTCGAACCGCCCCTGGTGGTTGCCTTGCAGCAACTGTCCCAGACCCAGCGGGTTGGCCACCGGCACCAGCTCGATGACACCCTTGAGGGCGCCCTGGGCTTCCAGCTCGGCCAGGCGCTTTTTCAGTTCCCAGGCCGTACGCATGCCAGGCAACTCGTCGGCATGCAGGCTGGCCTGGATATAGGCCTTGCGCTCGCCGCTACCGAAACGGAACACCGAGATCTTGCGCTCGCTACCCAGGTGGTTCCATGGCAATACGTGATCGATGCGTTCCATATCAGTGCTTCCGCGGGGCCAGGTAGCTCAACCAGCGACGCTCAGCCATCTTGAACAGGCGCACTAGAATGAAGGTCAGGCACAGGTAGAACAGGCCAGCGGTGATATAGGCCTCGAACGGCAGGTAGTACTGCGCGTTGACAGTACGGGCCGCGCCAGTGATATCGATCAGGGTCACGATGGATGCCAGGCTGGTGGTCTGCAGCATCATGATCACTTCGTTGCTGTACTGCGGCAGCGCCCGGCGCAGGGCCGAGGGCAAGAGGATGCGGCCGTACATCTTGTAGCGCGACATGCCCATCGCCTTGGCCGCCTCGATCTCGCCATTGGGTGTGGCCTTGAGGCTGCCGGCGATGATTTCCGCGGTGTAGGCGCTGGTGTTGAGGGCAAAGGCCAGGCAGGCGCAGAAGGTCGCACTGGACAACCAGGGCCAGAGGAAGCTCTCGCGCACCGCCTCGAACTGGGCCAGGCCGTAGTAGATCAGGAACAGCTGCACCAGCATCGGGGTGCCACGGATCACGTAGGTGTACAGCCAGGCCGTCATGTTCACCAGCGGCTGCTTGGATACGCGCATCAACCCCAGGGGCAGCGCCACCAGCAAACCGAAGAACAGCGACAGCGCCAGTAGCTTCAGGGTGGTCAGCAGGCCGCTGAAATACAGCGGCAAGGCATCATAGATGACGTTGTAGTCGAAGATCATAGATCAGCCGCCCTTACGCCTACCGAGTAGCGCTTCTCAAGGTGACGCAATGCCAGCAACGAGACACTGGTGATCACCAGGTACATGGCCGCCACTGCGAGGAAGAAGGTGAAAGGCTCACGGGTGGCATCCGCCGCCTGCTTGGCCTTGAACATCATGTCTTGCAGCCCCACCACGGAAATCAGCGCGGTCGCCTTGGTCAGGACTAGCCAATTGTTGGTGAAGCCGGGAATCGCCAGGCGAATCATTTGCGGCACCATCACCCGGAAGAACACCTGCGTGCTGCTCATGCCATAGGCCATGCCGGCCTCCGCCTGCCCCTTGGGGATCGCCATGAAGGCGCCACGGAAGGTTTCCGACAGATAGGCACCAAAGATGAAACCCAGGGTGCCGATGCCGGCAGCCAGCGGATTGAGGTCGATGTAATCGTCGTAGCCCAGCAGCGGCGCCACGCGATTGAGCAGGTCCTGGCCCCCGTAGAAGATCAGCAGGATCAGCACCAGGTCGGGAATGCCACGGATCACGGTGGAGTACAGGTCGCCCAGCCAGGCCAGCCAACGTACCGGCGACAGGCGCAGCGCAACCCCGATCAGACCTAGAACAATGGCCAGGGCCATGGACGACAAGGCGAGCTGAAGCGTCAGCCAAGCGCCATCGAGGATGACAGCCCCGTAGCCTTTCAACATGATTCAGGTCCTCGAAAATTGGGATGAAAAAATGGCGCAAACTTCAGAGATTCTGCTGCTTGCGCCATCTCGGACTGACAGGTTCGACGACTTACTTGCCGTAGATGTCGAAGTCGAAGTACTTGTCCTGGATTTGCTTGTACTTGCCGTTCTCACGAATGGCAGCGATGGCGGCGTTGATCTTGTCCAGATTGGCCTTGTCGCCCTTGCGCACGGCAATCCCTACGCCGTCGCCGAAGTACTTGACGTCAGTGAAGGCCGGCCCGACGAAGGCGAAGCCCTTGCCGGCATCGGTCTTCAGGAAACCGTCATTGAGCAGGGTAGCGTCCGCCACGGTGCCGTCGAGGCGACCGGCCGCGACATCCAGGTAGATTTCGTTCTGCGAACCGTAAGGCTTGATCTGGGTACCGAGGGGCGCCAGGACTTCACGGGCGAAACGCTCATGGATCGAGCCGCGCTGCACGCCGATGTTCTTGTCCTTGAGCTCGGCCATGCCGTCGCTGACCTGGGTCCCGGCCTTCATCACCAGGCGCGCAGGGGTGTTGTAGTACTTGCCAGTGAAGTCCACGGACTTGCGACGATCATCGGTGATCGACATCGAAGACAGAATCGCGTCGATCTTGCGCACCTTCAACGCCGGGATCAGGCCGTCGAACTCCTGCTCGACCCAGACGCACTTGACCTTCATCTGTTCGCACAGAGCATTGCCGATATCGTAGTCGAAACCGACGATGCTGCCGTCCGGAGCCTTGGAGGCAAATGGAGGGTAAGCCGCTTCGATACCAATTTTCAGGGGTTTTTCATCGGCAATGGTCGGCAGGGAGAGCACGGACAGTGCCAGGGCGCCAAGAAGCACGAGTTTCTTCATTCTTAGAACTCCATCGGTAAAGGGCGAAAACGGCAGAGTGAGCAACAGCCCAATATGCGAATGGGTGAACCCTCAAAAGCGGCGCTGCGTCCTGAAAACCTCGAAAGGGGGCTTACACACAGGTAACGACGAGCGAGTGACCGGCATTCTAACGACAGGTCGGAAGCCGATATTTCCTCAATGCGACAACAAATTACACAAGCATCGAGAATGCCGGGCCGGCATATTGACAGCTCTTCAGGATTATGCAAGAGCAAAAGACAGGGAACCGATCTATGCTGCAAATTGCGGGCCTATTATTGGCAAAGCCTTCTATTCCGGCAAGCTCAGCGTGATGACTTATTTTTAATACGGATATAAAACCCCCTGAAGCAGAGCACGACGTTTCCCATCGCCCCGAAATCGAGCACAAGGTTACACCTGCAGCCGTCTCGGTAACATTCAGATACGCCTGTAGGGCAAATCGATATTTATTCAACGTTACTGCCGAGCGCCGCACCCTGCCAGCATGGCCTCGGCAGCCCGTCACGACCCATGAAAAAGCCCCGCCCGGCAAGGCCGGGCGGGGCTCGACGACTCACGTCTCGCTTCAGGCGACGTTCATGGTCTTGTGGGTGTCGATCAAGTGCTGCACTACGCTCGGGTCGGCCAGCGTGGAGATATCACCCAAGCCCTCGTACTCAGCGGTCGCGATCTTGCGCAAGATTCGCCGCATGATCTTCCCGGAGCGCGTCTTCGGCAGCCCTGGCGCCCACTGGATGACATCCGGCGAGGCGATCGGCCCGATCTCCTTGCGCACCCAGTTCTTCAACTCGGCCCTCAGGGCTTCGCTCGGCTCTTCATTGCCATTGAGGGTCACGTAGACATAGATGCCCTGCCCCTTGATGTCATGAGGCACACCCACCACTGCCGCCTCGGCGACCTTCGGATGGGCAACCATCGCGCTCTCGATCTCGGCGGTCCCCATGCGGTGGCCGGACACGTTGAGCACGTCGTCCACGCGACCGGTGATCCAGTAGTAACCATCCTCGTCGCGTCGTGCGCCGTCGCCCGTGAAGTACATGCCACGGAAGGTCTTGAAGTAGGTATCGACGAACCGATCATGGTCGCGGTACAGGGTTCGCGCCTGGCCCGGCCAGGAGTCGAGGATCACCAGGTTGCCCTCGGCAGCGCCCTCGATGATGTTGCCCAGATTGTCCACCAGGGCAGGCACCACACCGAAGAATGGCCGCGCCGCAGAGCCCGGCTTCAGCGCATGGGCGCCAGGCAGCGGGCTCATCAGGGTGGCACCGGTCTCGGTCTGCCACCAGGTGTCGACGATCGGGCAGCGAGATTGGCCGACGTTCTTGTAATACCAGTCCCAAGCCTCCGGATTGATCGGCTCGCCCACCGAACCCAGCAGGCGCAGGCTGCTGCCATCGGCGCCTTCGCAGGCCGCAGTACCCGAAGCCATCATGGCGCGAATGGCGGTCGGCGCGGTATAGAGGATGTTGACCTTGTGCTTGTCGACGATCTTCGCCACCCGGGTCACGTCCGGATAGTTGGGCACACCTTCGAACAACAGGGTGGTGGCGCCATTGGCCAACGGACCATAGACGATGTAGGTATGGCCGGTGACCCAGCCCACGTCGGCGGTGCACCAGTAGACCTCGCCCGGACGATAATCGAACACTCGCTCATGGGTCAGCGATGCATACAGCAGGTAACCGCCGGTAGTGTGCTGCACCCCCTTGGGCTTGCCGGTGGAGCCAGAGGTATAGAGGATGAACAGCGCCTCTTCGGCGCCCATTTCCTTCGGCGCGCAGACACTGCCGGCGACCTTCATCAGGTCTTCGTACCAGATGTCGCGATGCTGGTTCCACTTGATGTCGCCACCGGTGCGCTTGCACACGATGACTTTCTGGATGCTGCTGGTTTCCGGGTTGGTCAGGGCGTCGTCGACATTGGCCTTGAGCGAGATCTTCTTGCCGGCACGAATGCCTTCGTCGGCGGTGATCACCACCTTCGAACGGCAATCGATGATGCGCCCGGCCAGGGCTTCCGGCGAGAAGCCGCCAAATACCACCGAGTGGATCGCGCCAATACGGGTACAGGCCAGCATGGCCACCACCGCCTCGGGAATCATCGGCATATAGATAGTCACCACGTCGCCGCGGTGCACGTCCTGGCCACGCAGGGCGTTGGCGAACTTGCAGACTTGTTCATGCAGTTCGCGGTAGGTGATGTTGCGGCTTTCGGAAGGGTCATCGCCTTCCCAGATGATCGCGACCTGATCACCGCGCTCGGCAAGGTGGCGGTCCAGGCAATTGTAGGAGACGTTCAGGGTGCCATCGGCGAACCACTTGATATCGACATGATGGTCGTCGAAAGAGGTCTGCTTCACCGTGGTAAAAGGCTTGATCCAGTCGAGACGCTTACCCTGCTCACGCCAGAAACCGTCCGGGTTCACGACCGACTGCTGGTACATGGCCTTGTAGGTCGCCTCGTCAGTCAGCGTCTTGGCCAGAACCTCGGGACGAACGGGATACACAGAAGCCGCACTCATCTTTCTTACCTCGGTGACATAGTTGTTTTTGTATGACCCCGTTGTAGCCGGGGGAGGCCTATAGAACCATTCGACGATGGTAGTAACAACCCCCTGCCAAATACCCCGGGATTTACCAAGCCCCTTCAGGAACAGGCCCTGCAGCCAGATCTGCCCAATCAAAAAATGTTAACGAGGGCCTTTGGAGAGCGGTTTTTCGGCGATTGTTACAAAAACTGTCAAAGGTGTTTATCAAAAGTACGCCTATATGGCGGCACACCCCGCGCCTAAAATCTGCATCGCCCAACAGGCAAACTGATTAACCAAGTTGCAGCCCCCACGAAGGCAGTTAATCAAACTTCTACTCAAGTTCCACACGCAGCCCCAAAAAGGCTGCGTGACCCCACACGACCTTAGAAAGGTAAAACGCAAATGAAAGCTTTATTAGTTCTGGCCCTCAGCAGTCTGTGCGCTACAGCAATGGCTGATGAGATCCCGACTGATGTCGCAAACCAGCAAGTAGCAGTAGAGGAATACAGTTACTCCAGTGACCTGGATATCGCCAAGGTCATCTCCATGAGCGAAGTTCCAGAAGTATGCGAAGTTGTACCCGCACGCATGGAATACGAAGACTCCAAGGGACAGCGGCATATTCTTCAATACCGTGTGATGGGCAACGGTTGCTCCAACGGTTGATAACCGGACTCATGTCCAGGCTCCAATGACTGCCGGCCGCAGGAAATCCCTCTTGCGGCAACGATGCCCGCCTCCCCCTCCCCGGGAGCATCCAGAAGCATCGCCCCACGCCGTGCGATCGCGGCAATCGCACGCATCTTTTCCCGGGTTTCAGATGACCGCCCACAGCGTCGCTGAGCCCTGCTCGAAAGTCGCTGCCAATGACCAGGATTGATGGCGACTTGCCCTTGACTTGGAGATCCGCCAGGTGTTTCGAGACAGGGAAACGGCAGGTTTTGAGTTGTGTCAAAAACCTGGAAAAGGCCCTTTAAAACACAACATCTAGTAAATTTGGTTATTTTTTGAGCGATTCGAGGATTTTTTTACCAGGCTGAAAAAAAATCTTCTCCAGCCAAAGCCCTGTAAATCCGCGCTCTGCCTCAACTCCCCCACCTTCTCGAGCTCGCCTGCGCCCATCGGTCGCCCCACGCCCCTGAAAATATCCTTATAATGCGTCCTCAAAACGGGCCTGCAACATTCCCTTACCGGATGAAAACGACCTGCTGGATTGCGCACCGGAGCCGACACCCTCAGCCCTGCCCGACAGCAGCTTCGAGCACCCGCACACGAATTTCTGTTTATTGCCTGCGTCACTGCTGCAACAAACGATTTCTTTTGATTTAACGCGGCCAGTAGCGCCGTGTGAAAAGCCAAACTTTTTGTTTTCACACGGGCATCTGGCCCTCGAGCAGGAGACGACACGTCATGCTGAGCTGGGACGAATTCGATAAAGAAGAAAGCGAAACCACGGCCAAGGGCACCAACGCCGGCCAGGCTTCCGATGCCACCATGGACCGCCTCGACAGCGCCGGTGGCGCCGCCGCCCTCGAAGCCCGCGCCGTCACCTCCACCGACTCGGCTGCGGTAATCCGCGCCAAGGCCGCCCTCGACAAGCTGGATATCGCTGAAGGCCTGGCTGAACTGGAAGGTTCCGCTGCCCGTGTTGCGGTTGATGAAAAGCGCATGATCAACTGCCGCGCCGACCTCAACCAGCTGGTTCCTTTCAAATATGACTGGGCCTGGCAGAAGTACCTGGATGGCTGCGCCAACCACTGGATGCCGCAAGAGGTCAACATGACCGCGGACATCGCCCTGTGGAAGAGCCCGGAAGGCCTGACCGACGACGAGCGCCGCATCGTCATGCGCAACCTGGGTTTCTTCTCCACCGCCGACTCCCTGGTGGCCAACAACCTGGCCCTGGCCGTGTACCGCCTGATCACCAACCCCGAGTGCCGCCAGTACATCCTGCGCCAGGCCTTCGAGGAGGCGATCCACACCCACGCCTACCAGTACTGCATCGAATCGCTGGGCATGGATGAAGGCGAGATCTTCAACATGTACCACGAGATCCCGTCGGTGGCGAAAAAAGCCGCCTGGGGCCTGAGCTACACCCGCGCGATCTCCGACCCGGAATTCAACACCGGCACCGTCGAAACCGACAAGGAACTGCTGCGCAACCTGATCGCCTACTACTGCGTGCTGGAAGGCATCTTCTTCTACTGCGGCTTCACCCAGATCCTGTCCATGGGCCGGCGCAACAAGATGACCGGCGTCGCCGAGCAGTTCCAGTACATCCTGCGCGATGAATCCATGCACCTGAACTTCGGTATCGACGTGATCAACCAGATCAAGATCGAAAACCCGCACCTGTGGGATGCCGAAATGAAGGAAGAAGCCACCCAGATGATCCTCCAGGGCACCCAACTGGAGATCGAATACGCTCGCGACACCATGCCTCGCGGCGTGCTGGGCATGAACGCGGCCATGATGGAGGACTACCTCAAGTTCATCGCCAACCGTCGCCTGTCGCAGATCGGCCTGAAGGAAGAATACCCAGGCACCACCAACCCGTTCCCATGGATGAGCGAGATCATGGACTTGAAGAAAGAGAAGAACTTCTTCGAGACCCGCGTGATCGAGTACCAGACCGGCGGCGCACTGAGCTGGGATTGATACCCCGCTCGCTGCACCGGTGAATCGAAAAGCCCTGACCTGGTCAGGGCTTTTTTATGGGTCGCTTCCTTTATATGCCTCGACCTACCCCCTCAAGCCGTACCCCCTGCATCACCCAGCTGCCAACACGGTCTGAATCGCCCACCCAGCCCCTTTCAAGCGTTGCTACTCCCATAACCGCCACGGCTGCTGATGGCAGGGTCATGTAGAACAAGATTCACCCGCGCCATCTTCAGTACTGGGCCTATGCCTACTGCTATCTATCATCGAGTTGCCCACGACGACTTGACAGTCACATCCCAACTAACGAGTTCCGAATTAAACATCAGTTACGTCAAGCCAAGTTGAACCGTGATGATTCCATCACAAAATTGCATACAACTTTACCGACTTTTGAAACACCTCCGTCATTTACAACAAGGCACCTCTTTGGTGCATCGACTGCACCAATAACAAACATCCGAAGGCAAATTTAATACTCACTTAACAACTTGGCCGTATGTTTAGATATTCTTACATGAACACATTCATTACCTTAATAATAGACAAAACACTTTAGAAAAAATTTATTCTTTGGCTTTTTTTTCACTAGACATCGACTCTTTGGCTCGCCTATATTCGGTCTGCCCTACAGCCAAGGAAGTGCTTTAGATGAATGTTCGGCAATTGCATTCCTCCAACTCGAAGTGGGAAGCTGCATTCGGCTTCTCCCGCGCAATAGAAGTTGGCGATACATTATATGTATCAAAAACCGGCCCCCTGGATGCCAATGGAGAAATAACAGCCACAGGGGTTGCCGAACAGACGCGCATCGTTCTTGAAAACATCTCGCGAGTGCTCGAACAAGCCAACTTCAAACTTGAAGATGTTATCCAGAGTCGACTCTATCTGACCCAGATCGATAGCTGGCAAGAAGCCGCCACTGTGCATGGACAGTATTTTCATGACATCCGGCCGGCCTTCACGCTACTTCACGTGCTGCCATTCCCCGAGCGGAAGATGATCGTTGCCATGGAAGTCGTGGCACGCCGCCAACAGCCAGCCGAAGTTCCGGAGCCCACATGAACGCCCGTCTTTCACCCTTCTTCACGGTCTTTGCCACCGTTGCTGCGGGAACGGCCATGGCCAGCAACTATCTGTTGCAACCGGTGCTGCCGGCCGTGGCCACGACCCTGGGGATCGACCTCGCCAGCGCGGGCCTGATCGCCGCCAGCACCCAGATCGGCTACATGCTCGGCATATTGCTGATCGTGCCCCTGGGGGACGTGCTCGATAAACGCACGCAGATCACCTGGCAGTTCCTGATACTGGCTGCAGCGATCTGGTTCTGCGCGCTCTCTACCTCTCCCATACCGTTTTTCCTGGCCTGCATCGTGGTCGGCAGCATGGCCACCAATGCCATCCAGCTCAATGCACTGGGTTTCCAACTGAGCGAAAAAGGCAGCACGGTAGGCACCATAACGATGGGAATCAGTGCAGGCATCCTGCTGGCGAGGTTCGTCGGAGGAGCGATTGCCCAGGCCTGGGGCTGGCAACAGATGCTGATGAGCATCGCCGCCCTGATGCTCGTGCTGGCCCTGGCGGGACGTCGAGTGATACCCGCCTGCGCGCCTTCGAACCGTGCCTCCTACCGACAGGTGCTCGGCCGCTTGCCCGGTCTGCTGGGGCGCTACCCGCTCTTGAGAGAGTCGGTCATGGTGGGCGGGGCATGGTTTTTTGTCTTCAGCATGTTATGGGTCGCGCTGATGCTCCATCTGCAGGCTGCACCGCTCAACCTTGACCCCACCGCCACTGGCCTGTTCGGGCTGGCCGGACTGGCCGGGTTGCTGATGGCCCGCTATGCCGGCGCCCTCGCGGACCAGATCGGCAGTCGCACCGTCATTGCCCTGGGCCTGTCATTGGTACTGGGTGGCGTCGCGGTCCTGTACCTGTTCCCCCACTCGATCACCGGGCTGGTGATTGGCGTCGTACTGTTCGACCTGGGCTGCTTTTCCGCACAGGTCGCCAACCAGACTCGCGCGCTTCGCCTTGAACCCACTTTGCGCAGCAGCCTGTTCGCCGTCTACATGTTCTGTTACTACGGCGCGGGCGCCCTGGGCTCCCTGTCCGCCGGCTATATCTACCAACAATCAGGTTGGCGCGGCATATGTATAAGTGCATTCATCGTGACCGCCATTGGACTTGCAATAACCTGGATCAACAACAAGAACACCACCCTCGATATACAAGCCGCCAAATAGAGCCGGTGTAACAACGCAACAACTTTCTCTTATTTAGAACAACTTGGCTTACCCGACGGGAAGTTAGGCGTCTGGTCGTGCCCGCGTATTTGCACTAATGGAGATGACGGTTATGTTCACCATTCAACTATTGGCGATTCTTCTCCTCAGCCAGTTGCTAGGCAGCCTGGCGCAACGCATAGGCCAATGCCGAGTGGTCGGGGAAATCACCGCGGGCATCTTGCTTGGCCCCACGCTGCTGCAACCGTTGCAACGGTCCCTGGGCCTGGAGTCCTCGCTGTTTGCCCCCGAGCACATCGGCTGGATCAGTACCCTGGCCGAACTGGCCCTGGTCCTGTTGATGTTCGAAGTGGGCATGCACCTCGCCCCGGGCAATGGCCAGCACAAGCCCCAGGAAAACAAGTCGGCACTCAGAATCGCCATCGCCGGCCTCGTGCTGCCGTTCATCACGGGGATCGTCGTCGCCTGGTATGCGCATCCCGTACTGGCCCCCGGTTTCGACCCGCTGTCCTTCATCGTGTTCTGCGGCATTGCCCTGGCGGTGTCCGCGCTGCCGGTGATGATCCGCATCGTCGAGGACCTGGGCATCGGCGACCTGCCGGCAGTCGCCGTGACACTGCGGGCCGCGGTGCTGACCGACATTGCAGGCTGGCTGGCCCTGGGCGCGGTGATCGTGTTCTCTGCCTTTCACCACGACCTGAAGCTGGTAGCCCTGTTCGGCTTCTGCCTGCTGCTGGGGGGCGCCAGCTACGTGGCCCTGTCACTGCAGTGGATCGAACGGGTCCTGGCCAGGGCCGATGCCACCGAGTACCCGCGCCACCTGCCCTGGGTGCTGTGCTACCTGCTGGGCAGTGCCTGGGTCACCATGCACTTGCAACTGCATGCCGGAATCGGCGCCCTGCTGGCCGGCGCCATGATCAGCCGCGCCCCGGGGTTCGCCCGTTACTGGAACCAGCAGATCGGCGGCTTCCTGAGAGTTTTCCTGTTGCCGGTGTTCTTCGCCAGCGCCGGGCTCAAGACCTCGCTGACCACGGCCGGCAATGCCATGGAGCTCAAATGGCTGCTGATCTTCCTGGTCGCGGCTTTTGTCAGCAAGTTCCTCGGTGCCTACCTCGGCGCCCGCCGCAGCGGTTTCTCCTACCAGGACTCGACCCTGACGGGCGCACTGATGAATACCCGCGGCCTGATGGAACTGGTCGTGCTGTCCATCGGACTGGAACTGCAGCTGATATCCCCCACCGTCTACAGCCTGCTGGTGACCGTGGCACTGATTGTCACCGCCACCACTACGCCCCTGGTTCGTCGAGTGACGCAACGCGGCACTCGAGCATTCGCCCGACCCGCCATCGCGGAAAAAAACTTCAACTGATGCAATGACCCTTGTGGAGCTAAACATGACTCAGCTTAATGCCACTCTTGTAGCCAATAAGATCAAGGAAATCATTTCCGAGCGCCTGGACCTGGATATCCCGATGTCCGGAATCAACGAGACCGCGGGCCTGGCCTCGGAAGTGGGGGTCGATTCCATCGGCTTCATCGAGCTCAAGTTCCAGTGCGAAGAGGAGTTCAAGATCCAGATCGCCGAAGAAGAGTTCGTGCCTGAGCACTTCTTCAGCGTGCACACGCTGTCCAGCCTGGTCATCGAAAAGTCCGGGGCATTGCAACAATGAACAGCCTCGCCAAATTCGGGCAAAGGGAACACTACATTTTCCCCGGCCAACTGCAGAACATCTCCACCACCGCCAGCGTGGGCGAGCGTGCCGATGTATCCAGTCTCTACGAGGATTACCTGGCCTACTGGCAAGACCAGCCATTGCCGGCCGGACAGGTGGTACTGATCGCGCTCCCCAATAGCCCCGACCTGCTGGCCATGTTTGCCGCCGTGCTGAACAGCGGTTACGTCCCGGCACTGATCGCCCCCACCACCCCCGGGGAACGGGTCGCGCAGATGATCGTGGATTTTGCCGCTGGCGCACTGATCCGTTCCGCTGCCCAGCACACCACCTGGACAGGCTACGGGGTATCCCAGGCCGCGGAACTCGGCCGCTGGCAGGTCGGCCACGTGGCGAATGCACCGCTGCCGCTCACCCAGGCGGGCCAGGTCGTGATCGCCACCTCAGGCACTTCGCGAGCCTTCAGCAGCGGTTGCGTCCACTGGTTCAGCTCCCTGCAGACCAATGCGTTGCGCCATGCCCGCAGCATCGGCCTGACGCGCGCCGACCGCATCCTGGTCAACCTGCCGATGTACTACTCCACGGCGCTGGTCGCCCAGACCATCGCGGCCCTGGAACTGGGCGCACACCTGGTCATCAGCGGCCCGCCGTTCCTGGTACCGACCTACCTGGAAGACCTGCGCGAGCACCACATCACCGCCAGCTCGGTGACACCGGTGCTGTTGCGCCAGCTCAATGCCCACCCGCAACCCTTCGCGCCCTGCCTGCGCCTGCTCACCGTCGGTGGCGACCAGGCAGCGCCAGCGGAGGTAAGCCAGTGCCTGGCAAGCCATCCCGGCCTGGAGCTGTACCTGACCTATGGCATCAGCGAAGCCGGGCCGCGGGTCTCGACCTGCGCGGCGCACCGAGTGTCCCCCCAGCGCCTGGGCTCGGTAGGGCTGCCCCTGGACGGCACCCAGGTGATGCTCCTGCGGCCCGGCGAAGACAGCCTCGAAGGGGAGTTGCTGGTGAGTTCGGACACCTTGCTGACCCGGAAAATCGGCCAGGACAGCCACACCCCGATCATCGAACTGCAGGGCAAGCGCTGGCTCAAGACCGGCGACATCTTCAGCCAGGACCACGAAGGCTACCTGTACTTCAAGGGTCGCAACTCGGACTTCATCGTCATCCGCGATGAAAAGGTCAACCTGGGTGCGATCAAGCAGCTGTGCAAGCGCGTGCCCGGCGTCCTGGCGTGCCGGACCGAGGTGGTCAGGGAGGCCTCGACGCTGGCGGGTTTCCAACTGGAACTGACCGTCGACCGGGATGTGGTGCGCGAACACCAGGGCGACCATTTCAAGACCCGCCTGCTCAAGCAGCTCAAGCATTACGAGCGGCCCCTGGCGATAGCGCTGCTGCACCGCGATGCCCAGAGCATGACGAACCACAAGTAAGGAGCCCCCATGAACAGCCATACCCAATCACTGGCCCGGCAGGTCATTGCGCTGCACGGCTTGCGCTCGATCGAAGACATCATGGCCAAGGTGCCCCTGACCCTGTGCCATGTCCTGCAAGAGTCGGACGTGTTCCAGACCTACGCGCCGGAAATCGTGCGCCTCAAGTACCCGCAGGAGCAGTGGGCACAGCACATCCAGCGCTACCAACATTACCGGGACACGGTGATCGCCGCGCTGGGCGTCGACGATTATCTGCACGCCATGCTCGAGCCCGACACTCGCCTGCCCTGCTTCTGCTCGCAGATGGCGGATGTCGCCGGGACCCTGCTGCATGTCATGACCGGCGAGCGCGTCTATGCCGTGCGCAACATCTTCGTCAACTACCTGTACCTGCCCCAGCGCTGGCACTGCATCAATGCCGTGATCCAGGACAAGCGCATCCGCTACTTCGATGTTTCGGCCTACGCCCAGGTCCTGGACAAACCCAAGCGCAAGCTGGTCCACCCGGACGAGCTGGACGGATTCAACGCTGCCGACATCCACCCGCACTTCATCCATAGCGAGCGCTGGCTGCAGAAAGATCCGTTCATTCGCCAGATCCAGCTCAAGGGCAATCACATCGAAGACAACTTCTATCCATCGCCCGTGAGCGGCAAGCCGCTCGACGAATTTCAACGAACCTTCAATTGATAGCGGTTGCCCGGCCACCGGGCCGGCAACCCTTCACTCCTGTGCACTATGTATGAGGTGACGATCATGGACGTCAGATCAAATGTCGTCGTTGTTACAGGTCTGGGATGGAACACCGCACTGGGCGACGACGTGAATGCCGTCACGGCGCGCCTGCTCGACGGCCAGTCAGGCGTGCGGCCCCTGCCCAGTGAATTGCGGCTCAAGAATGACCGTGCCGCGTACCTCGAGGACATCGACAACCCCGACCACAAGGCGCGGCTGATCGAGCTCACCGCGAAGGCCGTCGAGTCGGCGTTGCGCGATGCCAGGGTCGATGGACAGGCGCCCAACCCCCACGCGCTGCTGATCATCGGCACGAGCCTGGGTTACCGGCTCGACAGCGAGCCGTTTCACCAAGATCCGCTGCACCACTGGACGGATGAAGTGGGCGCCAGGGTCGGGTTGTCCGCGCTGGCCCTGTCGACCGCCTGTTCGTCGGGTTCCGACGCCATCCTGCTGGGCGCCCACCTGATTCGCTCGGGACAGGCCGACCTGTGCGTTTGCGGCGGAGCCGACGTGCTGGGGGACGCCAAGCGGCTGGCCCACACAGCGCTGGGCACGCTCTCGGCGACCACCTTGAAATCCTTCGACCAGGGCCACGACGGCACCCTGCTGGGCGAGGGTGCGGGGTTTGTCGTGCTGCAACGCGAAGGGCTGGAGAAACACAAGCCCTATGCCTATCTGCTGGGTTGTGGCGCCGCCAACGATGCCGCCGGCTTGACCGCGCCGGATGAAACCGGAGCAGGCATCCGCCTGGCGCTGGATCGCGCACTGGCGCAGGCCGACCTGAGCCGCAACCAGGTCGGCCTGATCAATGCCCACGGCTCGGGCACCTACACCAACGACCGGGTCGAGAGCACTGCCTACAACGAGTACTTCGGCGACTACCACCCTCTGGTCTTCGCCACCAAGGGTGCCTTCGGACACACCCTTGGGGCCACCGGCGCCATCGAGGCCATTGCGCTGATCAAGGCCCTGCAGACCCAGGTCGTGCCAGCGGTGTTCGGCCTGCAGCAACCGCTGCCGAACCTGGAGTTCGACCTGCCGGTCGGGCAGCCGGCCAGCACCCGCAGCAAGGTAGGCCTGAGCCTGACCATAGGTTTCGGCGGTTTCAACACGGCCCTGGTGTTCCAGCGCTTCGACCAATAAGGCCGCCCGAGGATCTGAGATGAAAACACTCGATATCAGCAACGCCCATTCGCTGACCTATTCGGATCTCGACGAAAACCTGCGTCGGGGCCTCAAGAGTTCGGACCCGCTGGTCTTCAGCGTGCTGGAAAGCGTCAGTGCCTTGCATCAACAGCATGTCGGAGCGCTGGAGGAGCACCGTGCCAATGTCGGCATGATCCAGTACGGAAGTGCGTTCCCCAGCCAGCTGACCGGCAAGATCGTGAGCGACCTCCAGGCGCGCGGCCGCGTGTCGCCGGTCGACTTCATCAACGCCAATGCCGGCGCTCCGCTCTCCATCTGCTGCACCCGTTATGGCTTCCAGGGGCCGACCCTGGTGTTGACGATGCCCGAGGCCACGTCCCGGCCCATCGCCGACAGCCTGGCGCAACACTGGCTGCAAAGCGGCCAGGCCGAATACCTGTTCCTGTGCCGCGCCGACTTCGAGCCCGATCGTGGGATCGAGGTCCAGACGCGGCTCGTTTGCTTGTGACTGCCCCCTTCGCCCTCCACATTGAGAAATCGAAAAATGCACAACCAGACTTTTGATGTAGCAATCATCGGTAGCGGTATCGCAGGCACCATGCTGGGAGCGATTCTGGCCAGCCAAGGCGTCAAGACCGTCATCATCGATGCAGGCAGCCATCCACGCTTTGCCGTTGGCGAATCGATGGTGCCGGAAAGCGCCGTGCTGCTGAAAATCCTTGCCAAGCGCTACGGCATTGCGGAACTGGCGTACCCCGGCGAACTCAACTCGCTGATCAAGCATGTCGGCTCCTCCAGCGCCGGCATCAAGCTGGCCTTCAGCTTTGCCTGGAACGGCAAGAACTGCGAGCACAACCCGCTGGATGTCGTGTCCACCCCGGTCATCGCGCCAGAAGCCCACCTGTTTCGCCAGGACGTCGATGCCTACTACCTGGCACTGGCAGCCCGCCTGGGCGCCACGGTCCGCCAGCAAGTGCGCATTCAGGACATCGAAGAGACGCCAGACGGCATGCTGCTGAACCTGGGCAATGAACAGATCAAGGCCAGCTACGTGGTCGACGCCGCCGGTTATCGCTCGCCGATCGCCGACAAGTTCGAGCTGCGCAAAGGCGCACGCGAGATGCAGGCACGCACGCGCTCGCTCTTCACCCACATGACCGGAGTGAAGTTGTACGAAGAGGCAGTGGCCGGCACCGACGTCACGGGCTCGCCGACAGCCTTGGCACAAAGCACTCTGCACCACATGTTCGAAGGCGGTTGGCTGTGGATCATTCCGTTCGACAACCACCCGCATTCGACCAACACCCTGTGCAGCATCGGCCTGCAAGTGGACATCGACAAACACGGGCCTGCGGTCGATCCAGAACAAGAGTTCCAGCGCTTTCTCGATGAACACCCCACGGTGGCCCGTCACTTCGAAGGCGCCGCCCGCGTGCGCGAATGGACCGTGGCCCCACGGCTGAACTACACCAGCCGCGAAAGCGTGGGCGATCGCTACTGCCTGCTGGGACACGCGGTGGGGTTTGTCGATCCGCTGTTTTCCCGCGGCCTGGTCAACACCTTCGAGTCGATCGCTCGCGTGGCGCCCGCGCTCATCGACGCGGTCAGGACCAACACCTGGGACAAGACCGACTTCCTCGCCTACCAGGACTACAGCCTGGAGGTGGTCAGGATCAACGACCGCCTGGTGGCCAATTCCTTTACCGCCTTCGACAGCTTCACGCTGTGGAATGCCTGGTTCCGGGTGTGGATCAGCGGCAGCTATATCGGCGTGTTGCGCCTGCGCAAGATCTACGCGGACTACCTGGCCGACGGCGATGACGCAAAGCTGCGCCAGGCCTTTGAAAACGCAAGCTACGCCGGCCACCTGTCCATCGAAAGCCCTGCCTTCGAGGCGCTGTTCGAACACGCCTGCACGGCGATGGAGAGCTACGCAGCGGGTAGCCAGAGCGAAGCGCAGACCATCGAAGTACTGCAGCGCCTGTTCGAGGAAAACCGCGAGCATCTGCCGATCGATTTCGCTGACTTCTCCAACCGCTTCCTGTCCCGAGCCAGCCAGCCCTTCGCCGACTCACTGCTGTTGTGGGCCCACAATCCACCCGGCGGTATCAAGCCGCTGTTCGATCGCGGCATGACCCCGGTGAAATTCGACTTCCTCGACAGCTACCGCTACGGCGACCGCGAAGAGCTGAACCAGGCAGCCGACCTGGCCCTGGTCCAGTGGCGCCAGCGCTGACCCCAACCCTCAAGCTGCCCGGTACGCGTGAACAGCCCGTGCCGGGTGCGGTCTGGCCCAACAACCGGAGGTTCCCCATGCAGAGTGAATTCCCGTCCTTGGACGCCCGTCGGCAGTCCGCCGTGGCGCGTGGAATCAACCAGCTCCACCCCGTCTACGTGAAAAGCGCCAGCAACTCGCGACTCATCGATGCCAATGACCGGAGCTACATCGACTTCGCCGGCGGCATTGCCGCGCTCAACACCGGGCACTTGCATCCGCGCGTGGTGGAGGCCGTGCAAGCCCAGCTGGCGCTGTTCTCGCACACCTGCTTCGCAGCGCTGCCCTACGAGCACTACATCAGCGTGTGCGAGCGCATCAACGGCTATATGCCGGGGGCGTTCGACAAGCGCAGCCTGTTGCTGACGACCGGCTCGGAAGCGGTGGAAAGCGCCATCAAGGTGGCCCGGGCAGCCACCGGACGAACCGGCGTCATCGCCTTTACCGGAGCCTTCCACGGCCGCACGTTCCTGACGATGGCCATGACCGCCAAGGTCGCGCCTTACCGCAGCGCCATGGGACTGATGCCGGGCCATGTCTACCGTGCGCTGTTTCCCGACGGTGTCGAAGTCGATACGCAACAGGCCCTGGCCAGCCTCGAGCGGATCTTCCATTGCGATGCGGCACCGACCGATATCGCCGCGATCGTCATCGAGCCCGTGCAGGGCGAAGGCGGTTTCCATACCGCCCCGGCGGCCTTCATGACCGCGCTGCGGGCCCTGTGCGACCAGCACGGCATCCTGTTGATCGCCGACGAAGTGCAATGCGGCGCAGGTCGCACGGGGACGTTCTTCGCCATGGAACAGATGGGCGTTGATGCCGACTTGATCGTGTTCGGCAAATCGGTGGCCGGCGGCCTGCCGCTCTCGGGCGTGGTCGGACGCGCCGACCTGATGGACAGCATCGGTCCCGGTGGCCTGGGCGGCACCTACGCGGGCAATCCCCTGGCCTGCGCCGCGGCCCTGGCGGTGCTGGATGTCATCGAGCAGGAACAATTGCTGGACAAGGCCATTGCCCTGGGCAGCGAGCTGACTCACGCGCTGGACGAAATCACCCGAGGCCTGGGCGTCCATTGCCGAATCCGCGGCCTCGGGGCCATGGTGGCGCTGGAGCTGTTCGACGATGCCCGGCAGAGCGTGCCGGCCACCGACCTCACCCGCTTGCTGGTCAGGCTGGCCCAGCAACGTGGGTTGCTGCTGCTGGCCTGCGGTCCGCGCCACAACGTCATTCGTTTCCTGATGCCATTGACCATCGACACCCAGACCCTGGCCGACGGCTTGTCGATCCTGGGCCAATGCCTGGGAGACATCACGAGCGTTTCATCATTCGTTTGAGAAGGAAGCAACGATGAACAGCATCGCTACGGACAAACGCGCCCTGCGCAACGCCTACGGTCAGTTCGCCACGGGCATCTGCATCGTGACGACCCTGGACCCCCAGGGCCAGCCGACCGGCCTGACGGTCAACAGCTTCAATTCGGTGTCCCTGGAGCCGGCGCTGGTGCTGTGGAGCCTGCGCAAGGAGTCCTGGAGCGCGGAGGCCTTCCAGGTCGCCGACAGCTTCGCCATCAATGTGCTTTCAGAGGGGCAGCGGGAGGTCAGCGATCGTTTTGCCAAGCCGATGCCCGACAAGTTCCACAGCGTCGGCTTTGCCCTGGGCAAGCACAACATGCCGCTGATTCACGGGGCGATCGCCCAGTTCGAATGCCTGAAGTACCGTCAGCTCGACGGTGGCGACCACTGGATATTCCTTGGCGAGGTGCTCGATTTCAGCCACGCCCAGGGCGATCCGCTGATTTTCCACGGTGGTCGCTATGCCACGGCTCAACCGGCTGCCATACCCGCCTGAACCTGCACCGGGGGTGGCGCTGCCAGCGCCGCTCCCTTGGCATAGGCCGCCAGGACTTCGGCGCGGGCCGCCATGCGCTGCAGGTAGCCAGTCACATTGGGCAGCGCCCGGATATCCACCTGCAATTGCCCATGGATGCGCAGCCAGGGATAGATGGCCATGTCGGCAATCGAATAGGCCCCGGCAACGTAGTCGCACCCGGTCAAGGCCTTCTCCACGGTGTTGAACAGATGAAGGGTCTGGTCCTGGTAGCGCGATCTGGCGTACTGGTTGCCCTCGAGCCCCTGGTGAATGAAGTGATAATGCTGCCCGGCCATCGGTCCCAGGCTGCTGACCTGCCAGGCCAGCCAGTGCAGTACCCCATAGCGCTCGGCACCGGCTGACGGCAGGAAGCGTGAGTGAGTTTCCGCCAGGTACTGGAGGATGGCTGCGGACTCGGGCAGGTTCAACGCCTGCTCGTGGTCGACCAGCAGCGGGATCTTGCCGTGGGGCGTCAAGCGGGCGAAGTCCGGCTGGTGTTGCTCGCCCAGCGCCAGGTTGATCCGGTGAATCCGGTAAGGCACGCCCAGCGCCTCCAGCATGATCAGGATCTTGTGACCATTGGCCGTCGGCGCGAAATAAAGTGTGTACATGGCAACGGCTCGCAAAAGCCAGGGGATGGCGGCAGGGGAAATCGGCGCGGTCGAGCCAGGCTCGAACCGCGCCCGGGTTCAGGCGATGGGGTAGCGCTTGAACAGTTCGGTCTGTTCCAGGCGAGCCGCATGGGACTTGAGGGCCGGGAAGTCATCGGCCTTGACCACGTCGGGCAGCATCAGCTGCATGAACGACCAGGCCACGGCACTGGTGACGCCAGCCTGGTCAGGCCGCTCGCCTTGCGCCGGTTGCGCCGCCAGTTGTTTGTCCAGCTCGCCACAAGCGGCCAGCAATTGCCGGGTGACACGCTCGATCCAGGGTTGGTGGAGTTTTTCTGCCGGACGAAGATTGTGTTCATAGACGATCTGCACGGTTTTCTCGCAGGCCGCCAGCGCCAGCCCCAGCGTACGCAAGGCCTGGGCCAAGGCTTGCGGTTGCTGCGGCAGCAGCTTGCTGGCGGGTGCGCTCAAGGTCTCGAAATAATCGATGATCAGCGTCGAATCCAGCAGGACGGAACCATCATCGAGCACCAGGGTTGGCGCCTTGACCACGGGGTTGATCCGGGAAAACGCCTCGAAGGTGCTGAACACCGACAACGGGTCATGTTCGAACTTGATTCCCAGCAGATCCAGGGAAATGGCCACCCGGCGCACATAAGGTGAATCCAGCATGCCAATGAGTTTCATCCATCACTCTCCTTAGTTGATATTGATCTCTAGCGCCGCCGTGCGACGCTTGAACAGCTGGGCCAGCCGCCATGAACGCACAGACGAAGAACGTGGCTCGTCGACCTCGGCCGACGCCAGTTGCAGCTCGCCCTCTCCGTCGATCAAGGCCAGCCCGGCCGACAGTTTCACCCGTTCGCCGGGGCCAATCGAGAAGTCGATGCCCTCGGTGCTGAT
This sequence comes from Pseudomonas sp. L5B5, assembly GCF_020520285.1. Lineage (NCBI taxonomy): Bacteria > Pseudomonadati > Pseudomonadota > Gammaproteobacteria > Pseudomonadales > Pseudomonadaceae > Pseudomonas > Pseudomonas sp. L5B5. The sequence goes on along the minus strand of NZ_CP084742.1, from coordinate 5,899,184 downwards.
CCAATGCCGGCCGCTCACTGCTCGAGTGTAGATATCGTGGGCGAAACGTACCGAAAGCAGCTGCGCCCTGGCCAATGAAACGTGCAGCCACTGCTGATCATCGCCGTCGGGGCTGTCCGTCGGGGTGTGTCGCCCCCTCCATGCATTGTCCATGGCACTAGTCCTCTTGCCGTCCAAGACTTTACTAGTCCTTACACTAGTGAGAACCTCCACAGTTATATATCGATATTTTTTACCATAACGCGTAAGAATAAATTACATGTCGAGTATTCCCCCTATCACCTGCCTGCGCAGTTTCGAGTCGGTTGCAAGGCTGGGCAGCGTCACCGCCGCCGCCAAGGAACTGCATGTCACCCATTCGGCCATCAGCCAGCAGATCAAAGTGCTGGAAGAGATGATCGGCGTCACCCTGTTCGTGCGAGAGGGACGGGGCCTGCGGGTCAGCGAGGACGGGCGGTTGTACGCCTTGCAGATCCGTGAATCATTGAGCGGAATCGCCGAAGCCACTCGGCTGATCAAGACCCAGCCCAAATCCACGGAGCTGGTGGTGGCCGTCCTGCCTTCGTTCGGCTTCAGCTGGCTGCTGCCACGCTTGCCGCGTTTCCAGCAATTGCAACCACACATCAGCATCCGGCTGCAGGCTAGCCTCGCAGTCTCGAACCTGACCCGGGAATCGGTGGACGTCGGGATTCGCATGGGCAAGGGCGACTGGGACGGGCTGGAGCAGCAGCTGCTCTTTCATGACGAGACCCTGGTGGTCGCCGCTCCGCACTTCAATGGCGGGGTCATGCCCCAGACCCCTGAAGAAATCATCAGCAGCAACATCATCTTCAACATGGAGTCATGGCAACCCTGGTGCCAGGCCGCCGGGCTGGACCTGGATGTCCCGCGCATCGGCCTCTGCAGCAATGATTCCAACCTGGTGCTGCAGGCCGTTCGCCTGGGTCAGGGCATCGCGCTGGAGCGCCGCAGCCTGGTGCACGACGCAATCAAGCGCGGCGAACTGGTCCAGCTTTCGAAGGTCACGGCTCCCTACCCCTACCCGTACTGGCTGGTGCTGCCCAACCGGGAGCGCTCGGAGATCAAGCAGCGGGTTTTCTCCAGCTGGCTGGCCAATGAAGTCGATGAATACCTGAACGAACTGGAACACGGCAAACAGCAAACGGAGTGAGCAATGGACCTGCATCTGCATGGCAAGCGCGTGATCGTCACCGGTGGCAGCAAGGGCATAGGGCTGGCATGCGCCATCGCCTTCGCGGCAGAGGGTGCACAAGTCGCGATCATCTCCCGCGACCCTGCCAACCTCACGGCCGCCCAGGCCGAATTCGCCCAACGTGGCTTACCGGTGATCGTGCATGCCCAGGACCTGGGATCGACCACAGGGTGCGAGCAGGCCATGGCCAGCCTTGAAGGTGAATTCGGACCGCTGGATATCCTGGTCAACTGCGCAGGCGCGGCGAAAAAATACCCCCTCGAGACACTGGAGCCGGCCAACTTCCACGAAGCCCTGCAGGCCAAGTTCGATCCTTACCTGAACATGCAGCACCAGGCTTTGCAGTCCTTTACCCACCAGCGCACCCACGGGTCGCGGGACGACAAGGCGATCGTCAACATCATCGGCATCGGCGGCCGCCACGTCATGGCGAACCACCTGGCCGGCGGCCTGGCCAACGCAGCCCTGCTGTTCCTCAATGCCGGCCTGGCCAACGCCCATGCGGCACATGCCATCCGCATCAACGCCATCAACCCCGGCCTGACCCTGACCACCCGCACGGAACAGACCCTGGCCTTCGAGGCGGAACGCAACCACACGAGCCTCCAGGCGGTGCTCGAGGCCAAGGAAGCGGCGCTGCCCATCGGACGGCTGGCAACACCTGCGGAGATCGCCGATGTCGCCCTGTTCCTGGCCAGCTCCCGAGCCAGCTACGTAACCGGTGCCGTCATCGACATGGATGGCGGCCTGCACCCTTCCCTCTAGTCACCAAAGGCCTGTGCGAGGAATCAGCGATGGCTGCCGGACACGGGGGAAGACGCTGTCGCGGCCCCTCCCATTGGCAGGGCCCTGGCCTGCAAAGAACAGGTGCAGGCTTGCGGAGCTAACGCTATAAAGTCTCCTCCCCCGCCCAAGGATCCAGGCTCCCATGAAATTCGCCACCGCCTACTGCATCAGCCTCGACGACAAGCTGTCGATCTATGACGTGCGGGACCTGAACTTCGATGAAACCATGGATTTCGACTCGGCCAGGGAACGCTTCCAATGCCCCAACGACGAATGCCGCACTGCGTTCGAGGCCAGCAACCAGTTGGGCACCTTCAATGCCAAGAACCTCAACTACATCCGCACGCCGCACTTCAAGAACCTGCCCGGCACCCGGCATGCAGAAGGCTGCCCCTACGCGGCCAGCAGGACGGTGGGCAACCCCGACAACGCGGCGACCGACAACGATCGCGAGGAACATTTCCCTTCGGAGTTGCTGCTGACCCGTCGTGAATACGTGCGCCAGCCAGTGGCTCCGGTCACTTCGCCGGACAACCCCGCAACCCTGCAGCCAGCCAGCGCCGTCAAGACCGTTCAGCCCCGCGCCGAGCACGACGGCGTTCCGGACAAGACCAGTGTCTTCGCCCATCCGGTGGAATGCTTCGTGTCGAATATCGACGATCAGGACCTGCTCAAGCGCATGCCGTTGAAGATTGGTGAACACACGGCGTCCTATGCCTCGTTCTTCAAGAAGATCGAGTACCTGCAGGACAACAACGGGTTGATCTACTGGGGCAAGATCAAGCAGATCAAGGACTACACCCAGAGTTTTCGCATCGATTTCGCCCAGAAGGTCTGGTTCAAGGAAGGAGATGAGGGCAAGAAGAAACCCTATTCAGTCAACGTCTACCTGAGCAAGAAACTGGTCGACAACTACCGCAAGCGCAAAGCCTTTCTGGAAGAGATCAAGCTCGCCATCGACAGCCAGCGCGAGCTGTACTGTTTTTTCTACGGCGTGACGCCTGTCTTCAAGCAGGTGCCGAGCAAGAAACACCCCGACGCGAGCTTCGGGGTGTTCAGCGCCAATATCGAGAACCTGGATCATTTCGTGATCCGCGAGGCCCCGGGGCTGGAGGCAAAGTAACCCCAGGACGGACTGCAGCTTTCAGCGCTGGGGCAGTTCCAGGACCATGGCGCCAGGGTGTTTCCTGATCACCGAGTACGGCAGCACGGCCCACTCCGGTCCGTCGCACGCGCGCTGTACCCGCGGAAAGAGGGCCTTGATGAACAAGCCCTTGGGCGTGAAATACCAGGCGTTATCGCCCCACACGCTGGGGTCACTGTAGTTGCAGCCTTCATCCTCGCTGATCGGCCGCATTTCACGCGGGTGCAGGGCCGTGAACTGCTTGACCAGCCATGGCCCCAACCGCCCCGTGTTGTACTCATACAGGGCGCTGTAGTCGGCCGGCTTCAGGGGCTGCCCCTTACCTACCCACAACACATCCGTCAGGAGCAGGCTGCGGCCACTGTTCACATCGATGTTCAGGGGCGAGTCGCCATTGTCCGGATGAGCACCGCCGCAGGTGTAGCTGGTGCCTATGTTGACGCTGAGCAACGTCCGGGAGAAAAACTGCGGCTTGACGGTCTGCGTGAACTCGCCGCTCTCGCCGGCCTCCAGCAGGCATTCGTGATAAGCCTGCACCTCGCGCCACAGACGCTCCATCAGCAACTGGTTGAGCAGGTCTTGCCGGTCTTGCGGGTAACCGGCAATCACCTTGAACATCGACAGTTGCGACGATGGCTCGCTCCACCATTGCAGCGTGTAGCCCATGAAGTTCTGCTGCTTGCCCTGCTTGAGCGGCAGGCCCTGAAAACGCAAGTACTCGTACAGGTCTTTCTGGTACAGCTGAGCCAGGTAGGGCAAAGCCTCCGGCGTTGGCGCCTCGGCGCTGGCGGGTGCCAGCCGGACCTCCAGGACCTTGCCCTTGGCCCCCTGCCACTGGCCCTGCCAGCCATCGGCAGTGCGCTGCAACTGCAAGGTGGCCTGGGGCGGTGAGTCCTGCTCGTAGCCCTGCCGACCTTCGCGCAACTGCAACGACTGCCCTTCGAGCGTGCCTGCCAGAGCCAGGTCACGGTGGTACTTCTGATAGAAATAACGCCCCGTGACCTTCTGCGGATCGCTGATGCTGAGCTCCATCACGATCGGCATCCTGCCCAAGGTGCCGACAAGAACCTGTTCGGAAGACGAAGCCTGCGCAGTCGACCCCAGGATCGACAACCACAGGACACAGAGCAGCCGGCGCATCATTCCATTAACCATTGTGAGTCCCTTGCATTGGACGCCGGAGCCTCCCCGAGGGAGGTCTCGGCCAGAGTGGCGGTAGGCAATTATGAACCGCCCTTCCAAGACAATCGAGCCACCGAGCGTGATGTGCCCATCACTTCAGGCACATGCTCAGCAGCACCAGTACCAGCAGCCCGATGTACACCCGCGCATGCACCCGATCCGGGATCCGGCCGATCCAGGGCGTGGCCAGGCGAATGCCCAAGAGCGACCCCAGGGTCAGCACCAGGAACGCCATCAGGTCGACATAACCGACGAACCAGGGCCCCAGGTCGAAGCGGCTGAACCCGGCAAGCAACAGGTAGGTGGCCGTACCCGCCAGCGCCACCGGCACGCTCAAGGGGTTGGCCATCGAGGTGGCCTGGGTCATGGTCAGGCCGCAACGGCGCAACAGCGGAACCGTCATCACGCTGCCGCCGACCCCCAGGAAGGTGGCAATCACACCGATGCCTACGCCGCCGAAGAGGGTTTCTGCGGTGCCCAGACGACGCGCCTCCAGCCCTTTGGCCTGTTCGAGAAAGCCGCGCCGCAGCAAGCAATCGGCGATGGTCACAGCCAGATAGGCAATGAAGGCATAGCGAATCATCTCGCCACTGACCCACATGGCCGCTGCCGCGCCGAAGATGGCCCCCAGGCCGATGTAGGCTCCCAGAGGCCACAGGTAGTGACGGATCAGATTGCCTGCACGCTGATGCCGACGGCTGGCGACCAGGGCATTGACGATCATCACGCAGGTGGAAGTGGCCACCGCGATGTGCATCGCCGATTGCCCCGCTGCCGAGCCTGCCCCATGAGTGCCCAGGAGCATCCAGTACAACAGGGGCACCACCACGAAGCCGCCGCCGAAACCGAACAGCACCGCACTGATGCCTGTCATGCAACCAAAGATTGCCAGCAGTAGATAGAACATCGAACAGCATCCGTCAGCCAAGGAGCTGCACGATAGAACGAGGGGGCTTGGCCGGCTTCAGCAAGTCAGCCAATAATGTTGGTGTTTACGCCAGGCACGAGACTTGTTTGCATGCGCAATATCTCCATTGACCAACTGGACCAGACCCCACGCCCGGTGCTCGCCATCGGCACCGACTACGCCGATGGGCAACGCCTGCCACGCCATCGTCATCGGCGGGCGCAACTCTTGTACGGCGCCACTGGCGTCATGCAAGTGGGCACCGACCTGGGAAACTGGGTGGTTCCTCCCCAGCGAGCGGTGTGGATCCCCCCGGGAGTGGAGCATGAAGTGCTGATGCTTGGAGTCAGCACCCGCAGCCTGTACATCGAGCCTGCCGCGGCCCCGCTGGACAGCAGTAGCTGCCGGGTCATCGGCGTTTCGCCACTGCTGCGCCAATTGCTGCTGGAGGCGGTGGAGATTCCTCTTGAATACGATCAACGAGGACGTGATGGATTACTGGTCGAACTGTTGCTGCAGGAATTGCAGCGCTGCCGCCCCCTGCCCTTGCACATCCCCTTGCCTGCCGCGGGAGCTCTGCTGGAGCTGTGCCAGGCCTTTCTCGCCTGTCCCGATATCCACCAGTCCCCTCAACGCTGGGCCGATCACTTGCATGTCAGCCTGCGAACTTTCAATCGCAGCTTCCGCCAGCAGACGGGCATGAGCTTCATTCAATGGCGCCAACAGGCCTGCGTAGTCCAGGCCCTGGCACGCCTGGCAGAGGCGCAGAGCGTGACACGAATCGCTCTGGACTTCGGCTACGACAGCCCCGGTGCATTCTCGACCATGTTTCGCCGGGTGCTGGGACAGCCCCCAACCCTCTATCTGAACCGCCTGGAGCCGGCGCTGGGAAAGACCCTGTGACCAAAGGGCTCCACAGCAACAACAATCGGGTTTGATCTGGAAGCCAAACAACTGTACAAATATACAGTACAAATCAACGCATCGACCTTCCGGAGAAACCATGGCCTCTCTAGCGATGAAAATCACCCTGGAACGTATCGCTCTCTACCAGTTCACCCCAACGCACTGTACCCAGGCCCGCGACATGCTGGGCTGGGACATGGAGCAGCTATCCCGCGAATCGACGGTCTCGGTACAAGCCATACAGCGTTTCGAAGCCGGCTTCGATATTCGAGACGTGACGCGCCTGGCCCTGGCGTTCTGTCTTGAAGCCCAGGGCCTTGTGTTCTTTCCGGGTTTCGCCCCTGGCCGGGGCATGAACATCAAGGGGGCAACCCCCAATCCGATGGAGCGCCCGGACTACGCCATGATCGAATGATCCCGTTCCGGGGTCGAAGCTGCCGTCGTCCGGGCGCACGGACCGGGACCGGACTCAGGCAGACTCGACACCCACCTGTTCCAGGGCTCCATCCACCTCCAGCCACCAGGCCGCTCCCCGCTCGGGCTGGCCAAGGCTGAAGGCCTGCCCCATCTGCGGCGTTGTGATGTTGATACTGCGCTCCCAGGCCAGGGCCAGGATACGGTCAAAAGGCTCATGCCAGGCGTGCATGGCCAGGTCGAAGGTGCCGTTATGGATCGGCAGCAACCAGCGCCCCTGAAGGTCGAGATGAGCCTGCAGGGTCTGCTCCGGCTGCATGTGCACATGGGGCCATTCGACGTTGTAGGCGCCGGTTTCCATCAGCGTCAGGTCGAATGGACCGTATTGCTGGCCAATACGCTTGAAACCTTCGAAATAACCGGTGTCGCCGCTGAAGAAAATTCGCGTCAGCCCATCGATCATCACCCAGGAGGCCCACAAGGTACGGTTGCCATCGAACAGGCCACGCCCGGAAAAATGCTGCGATGGCGTGGCGATGAAACAGACCCCTTCGATTTCACATCCCTGCCACCAGTCCAGCTGCCGCACCTTGGCTGCGGGCACTCCCCACTTGATCAGCGTGTCACCCACGCCCAGGGGAGTGAGAAAATGCCGGGTCTTGCTCGCCAGGGCCAGCACCGTCTGGTGATCCAGATGATCGTAATGATCGTGGGAGAGGATGACCGCCTCGATTTCCGGCAATGCCGCAAGGCTGATGGGCGGTTGATGAAAGCGTTTTGGCCCGGCCCATTGCACCGGTGAAGCACGCTCGGCAAATACGGGATCGGTGATCCAGAACTTGCCACGCATCTTCAGCAACACCGTGGAATGCCCAAGCCGGAAGACACTCTGGTCAGGCGCGGCCAGCAATTGTTCGCGGGTCAGCGGGGACACCGGAATGGCGCCGGCCGGACGAGTATTGCGGGGTTTGTGGAACAGCATGTTCCAGAAGATCTGCAAGGTCTTGCCGAAACCTGCACGGCTCACCGGTACGTGATTGCGGAAAGCACCCTGCTCCTGGCGCGAGGTTTCCTGACGAGGAACATGGGTGACGCTGGACGAGACAATGGCCATGACTTGAGTGACTCCATGGAACGCAGCGAGGTTCAGACGTTGTTCTGCAGGATGATCTGCTGGCCGGGGCGCGAAAGTGGCAAGGCAGATCATCGTCTTGAAGAGCAACTACACTACACAGTGTAGTTTCTGGATTGCAACAGGATTAAGACAAAGTAGACTGCCGGATGCTCTCCTCGCCCACCCCGACCGAACCCGACTTATGACAGCTCCGAAGCGCCTTACCGACCTCAAGCGCAATGCCATCGTTCAGGCTGCGATCAGGGAGTTTCGTACCAGTGGTTTCGACATCACCAGCATGGACAAGATCGCTGCCACGGCCGGGGTGTCCAAGCGTACGGTGTACAACCACTTCCCCAGCAAGGAAGAGCTGTTCGCCGAGATCCTCAACAAGCTCTGGGTCAGCATCAGCACACAGACGGAAATCACCTACCACGGCGACCAGCCTCTGCGCGAACAGCTGGCCGGTTTGCTGCGAGCCAAGCTGCTGCTGCTTGCCGATGACAATTTCCTCGACCTGGCCCGAGTGGCCATTGCCGCCGCCATTCACTCACCGGAACGCGCGCAGAACATGGTGGCGCGCCTGGGCGAACGGGAAGAAGGCCTGGCTCGCTGGATTCGCGGCGCTCAGGCCGACGGCCGGCTCAAGCCGGTGGACCCGGAATTCGCTGCCCAGCAGTTGCACGGACTGCTCAAGAGCTTTGCCTTGTGGCCCCAGATCACCCTGGGCCAGCCGCCCCTGGCAGCGGACGTGCAATCGCGGGTCGTCGAGTCGGCCCTGGACATGTTCCTCGGTCACTATCAAGCCTGAACACGCTGCCGCTGCTGGCCCCTTTGCCCGCCCCAACCCGCTCCCGGCCACCGAGAAATGGCTTCGAAGGACACTAATTATTCCCTCTGGAATAAATGACAATATTCACCGGATTGATCCGGCAAGCGGCCACGCCGCAGGAGCACCTGCAAGGTGCTTCAGTACAGAACCTGGTGCAGGAATACATGGAAAATCAACGCGGCAAAGGGCTGTCATTTGCCCGGCGCATCTATCGACCAAGGATCATAGGTCTGGGCATCGGCGGCATCAGTGTCTGCGCCGCAATCTACCCCCTGGCGCCACCGGACTGGGTCTGGGCCCTGCTCCTGTTCCATGGCCTGGTCTGGCCCCACCTGGCTTTCCAGCTCTCCACCCGCTCGGCCTTCCCCTACCAGGCAGAGCGACGCAACATGCTGTACGACTCACTGCTCGGCGGATTCTGGGCAGCCACCATGCAATTCAATCCGCTACCCACGGTGACCATCCTGTCGATGATGGCCATGAACAATGTGGCCGCGGGTGGGCTGCGCTTTTTCATCCGCGGCAGCCTGGCCCAATGTGGCGGGATACTGCTGTCATGGATGCTGTTTTCAGCCACCTTCACGACCCGGATCAGCGCACTGCAGATCTACGCCTGCCTGCCCATGCTGACCCTCTATCCGCTGGCGGTGGGCACGGTTTGCTATCGCCTGGCGATCAAGCTGTCCGAGCACAAGCGGGCCCTGAGTGCCCTGAGCCGCACCGACAGTCTCACCGGCTTGCTCAACCATGGGTCCTGGAAGGACCTGCTGCACATCAAGTTCCACAAATGCCAGCAGCGGCAGATCGAAGCCAGCATCGCGCTGATCGACATCGATCATTTCAAGGCGATCAACGATACCTACGGCCACATCATCGGCGACACGGTACTGCGCCACCTGAGCAACGAGCTGCGACGCAACCTGCGCCATGATGACCTGGCCGGGCGCTATGGCGGTGACGAGTTCTGCGTGATCCTGCCCCGCATGACCCGTCAGCAGGCCGTGGATGTCATGGAGCGCCTGCGCCAGGTGTTCAGCCAATATCGGCACCCACAGGTAGAAGGCCTGAAGGTCAGCCTGAGCATTGGCCTCGCCGCCTTCGACCCGAACTTCCAGGATCCGTCCCGCTGGCTCCACGCCGCAGACCAGGCGCTGTACCAGGCCAAGAACAATGGCCGCAACCGGATCGCCAGCAGCGATGGAGGACAACAGGTGTCACAGAAACAAATGGCATAAGAGCCAGCAAAACTTATACAAAAAGGAAGTAAAAAACATTTTTGTACAAGTTAATTTAGCTTTTTCAGGGTAAATGCCATCATAATGCCGCCACTTCGCGACAGCGACGGCCTTTCTTGTGCAGCACTGCAACGACAGCCGTGGCCACGCAAGCCCATTAAATCGACTCGCAGCCATTACGTATCCTCTTGATTCGGCCACCGGTGTTCGCCCCAGATGGCGGCCGAAGCATCACTGCGAGTTTTTCTGCCAGTCATGGAACGCTGGCATTGAGCAGATAATGCCGGGTGTCAGGGAGCATTCGGCATACCGGCGCACTCATAGGGATCGACGCAACGTTTCTCCCACAGAGCACCAGCCAACATGCTATTCAACCGCCACAACAAGACCATCGATTCCCTGAACCGGACCATCGCCGAACAATCCCGCATGCTGGACGCCATCGACCGCTCCATGGCGGTGATCGAGTTCGACCTCAATGGCACCGTACTGCGGGCCAACGACAACTTCCTCAAGACCCTGGGCTATCGCGAAGACCAGGTGCTCGGCCAGCCCCACCGACTGTTCTGCACCCCGGAGTTTGCCCGTAGCAGCGACTATCAGAAGCTGTGGACACGCCTGAAGGACGGCCACTTCGAATCCGGCACCTTCGAGCGTATCGCCAGCGATGGCCGCAGCCTATGGCTGGAAGCCAGCTACAACCCCATCCGCGATGAGGCCGGCAAGGTCTACAAGGTGATCAAGTATGCCCTCGACGTCACGGCCAGAATCCAGGAAGAGGTCGAGGCACGCAGCAAGCTGGATGCCATAGACCGGGCCATGGCGGTGATCGAGTTCGATCTCGACGGCACCATCCTCGGCGCCAACTCCAATTTTCTCAGCCGCCTGGGCTACAGCCTGGCCGACATCAAGGGCAAGCATCACCGGATGTTCTGCAAGCCGGAGCTGGCCAACAGCAGCGGTTACCAGGACTTCTGGAACCGCCTGAACAAGGGACAATTCTTCAATGGCCGTTTCGAGCGCCTCGACAAGCATGGCCGCACCCTGTGGCTGGAGGCCAACTACAACCCGGTCTACGATGCCGCCGGGCGCCTGTGCAAGGTGGTCAAGTACGCCGCCGACGTCACCGAGCAGGTGGAGAAGCACGAGCATGACGCCCAGAGCGCTGCCCAGGCCTACCACATCTCGGTACAGACCCGAAAAGTCGCCGAGCAAGGCACCGAGGTGATCCAGCAGGCCGCCAGCGAGATGCGTCAGATCGCCAGCAACATCGAGGACTCCTCGTCGCAGATCGCCCGGCTCGGCGAGCGCTCGGAACAGATCACCGCCATCGTCAACACCATTCGTGCCATCGCCGACCAGACCAACCTGCTGGCGCTCAATGCCGCCATCGAGGCCGCCCGCGCCGGCGAACAAGGCCGCGGCTTCGCCGTGGTGGCCGACGAAGTGCGCCAGCTGGCGGCCCGAACCAGTGGTTCGACAGCGGAAATCTCCAGCATGATCGACATGATCCAGAACGAGACCCAGCAAGCCATCAAGAGCATGGACGGCACCCGGGAGCGGGCGGCCAAGGGCGTACAACTGGCGGACCAGGCCGGTTCCGCGATCCTGCAGATTCGCGACGGCGCCAGTGAGGCGGTAGAGGCGGTGAGCGTCTTCGCCGGGGACCGCGGCGCGCTCTGAGAGAAACCTTTCCCGACGTCGATAGCAGCGTCGGGAAAGGCCTGGAGGACTATAGTGGGCCGACGTTCCAGCGCCTGGCGGAGGCCACCATGAGTTCCAGCGACACCCCGGAAAAAACCACCCCGAGCATCGATCACCTGCGCTTTCACCGGGCCCATGCCCACCTGGCGCCCACCTTCGGTACCGACGGTTTTGCCTTGAAGGCGGAAGCCTTCGCCCGATTCTTCGGCACCCCGACCTTCCTCGGCGCCCAGACCCTGGTGGTGGTGATCTGGGTGGCCCTGAATCTCAGCGGCCTGACCCACTTCGATGTCTACCCCTTCATTCTCCTGAACCTGGCGTTCAGCCTGCAATCGGCCTATGCCGCGCCCCTGATCCTCCTGGCCCAGACCCGCCAGGCCGCGCGGGACAAGGCCCAGGCCGACGCCGATGCACAACACCGGGAAGCCCTGGCCATCGCCAACACCGAACGCCAGGCCCAGGCCGCCCACACCACCGCTCAACTGCTGGAGTTGCTGGAACAGAACACCCGCCTGACGGAGATGACCAAACAGCTGACCGAACGCATCGAGAACCTCACCAGCGACATGCACCAGCACTTCGTGGGCAAGGAACAGCCCCGGGCCTGATCGCGTCAGCTCCAGCGCAGGTGGCGCGCCAGCTCGTCGAACAACGTCACCACCGAACGCAGGGCCCGGCAATCCGGTCGGGTCAGCAACCACAGGGCCGTTTCAGGACCCAGGGGCTCGCTCAACGGCTCCAGCATCCCATCAGCCACGAGAAAGTCCGGCAGCGCCGCGATCCCAAGCCCCGCTCGCACCAGTTCGACCACCGACTGCATGCTGTTGCAGCGATAGGCAGGTTGCACGGCGGGCCACTGCTGGCGCCGCCAGGCCACCGTCGGGTGGTCGGGCAGGAAATCATCCGGGGCGATCCACGCCAGCTGTGACAGATCGCTGCAATCCACCTGCTGCCGGTACGCCTCGCTGGCATACACGCGATAGGACACAGCCCCCAGGCAGCGTCCCACCAGGTGCTCCGGTGGTGTGCTGGTCAGGCGCACGGCAATGTCCGCATCGCGCCGGCTGAGGTTGGCAAAGTCATTGGAAGTGCACAGTTCGATGACCAATGCCGGGTAGTTCGGCATGAACAGCGCCAGGGCCGGTAGCAACAGACTGTGCAACACCGCGTCGGTGCACGTCAGGCGCACGGTGCCGCTGATCACCTCACCGCCCCGGGCCACGCCGATCCGCGCCGCTTCCAGAGCCTGTTCCGCTTGCTCGGCCTGCTGCGCCAGGGCCTGGGCCAGGCTGGTGGGCAGGTAGCCGGCGCGACTCTTGGCGAACAGCTGCTGGCCGAGCCCGGCCTCCAGTCGGCGCACCGCGCGAAACACCGTCGAGACATCGACCTTGAGCAGCGCCGCGGCGCGGGCCAGGGAGCCGCCACGGACCAGGGCCAGGACCAGAGCCAGGTCGGGATAGTCCAGCTGATAGTGCGTCACTGCATTGATCACTTGGATAAACGCCAATATTGATTGCGCAGACGCCAATCTATAGTGGCCACCAACTGGCGACAAGCCGGGATGACCACAGGAGAAGCCCATGTCCCCACGCCCCATCCGCATCGCCCTGGTGGGCGATCACGACCCCCTGATCACCGCGCACCAGGCGCTGCCCCTGGCCCTGCAACGAGCGGCGGACGAAATTGGCACCCAGGTGGAGTATCAGTGGCTGGCGACCGAACACCTGCACGATGCCGAGCAACTGGAGGGTTTCGATGGCCTCTGGTGCGTGCCCGGCAGCCCCTATCGCAACGCGACCGGGGCGCTACTGGCGATCCGCCTGGCCCGGGAACAGCAGCGCCCCTTTCTCGGCACCTGTGGCGGTTTCCAGCACGCGGTCCTGGAATATGCCCGCAACGTGCTGGGCTGGACCAATGCCGAACATGGGGAAACCGCTCCACAGGCCGAGCGAGCGGTACTCAGCCTGCTGAGCTGCGCCCTGGTGGAAACCCGCGATCGCATCCAGCTGCGGCCAGGCAGCCTGATCGCCAGGGCCTACGCCAGCCTGAGCATCGAAGAAGGCTACCGCTGCCGCTACGGAGTCAATCCGGACTTCGCCGGCCCCTTGCTCAGTAGCACCTTGCGCCCCAGCGGCCACGACCAGGCCGGGCAATTGCGCGCCGTGGAACTGGACGACCATCCGTTCTTCGTCGCCACCCTGTTCCAACCCGAGCGCGCTGCCCTCGCGGGTCACACCCCGCCCCTGGCCCGGGCCCTGCTCCAGGCCTGCCAGGAGCTGCGGCGATGATCGGTAGCACCCCGGTCCCGCCCTACTACGCGGTGATCTTCAGCTCCCTGCGCAATGCCGCCGACCTCGCCTATGACCAGGCAGCCGCACGCATGGTCGAGCTGGCACGCCAGCAACCTGGATTTCTAGGAGTCGAATCGGCACGGGGTGTCGATGGTTTCGGTATCACCGTGTCCTACTGGACTGACGAGTCGGCGATCCTGGCCTGGAAGCGGCAGGCCGAGCACAGCGTCGCCCGCGAACACGGCCGCACCCAGTGGTACCGGCACTTTCAAGTCCGGGTGAGCAAGGTCGAGCGAGCCTACGGTTTCGGCGAATGAGGGGACTCCCGGATCGCCCGCGAGGGCGCCCCGGGCAGTCGTGCCGGATCAACTCCGGGCGCTTGACAGCAGGCTGCGCACGGCCTGGATTTCCGGCAGGTCGCGGCGACGCATGTACACCCGCAACGGCTCGCTGATGTTGATCCGATCGTCGATGTTCTGGTCCAGCAGCAACTGGATCTGCTTGCGCCGCAGGCTCATGGCCTCGCCGTCACCTGAGGCCCAGACAAATTCGCTGGCCGGGACAATGGCGTCGTCGGCCACGTCCATGCCAAAGGAGTCCTCGCTGAAACGCACGATGTAGTGGCCGGTCTTGCGATTGAAACCGACAAAACCCTTGAGCTGGTCGGCGGCCTGGCAGATGAGTTCGGAAGTGATGCTCATGGTAAACCTCGTTATGGGTCCCGCAGGAGGGGAAATCGATGGTCTACACGCGAGGCAAGGAACAGCGGTGTTTTGTCTGGCTTCCCTCTGCTGGGGAAACTGTGGCGTCCAAGAGTACTGCAAAGTGCCGGAAAAAATCCGGATCATGCGCAAGAGCTTGATATGTGTCGCTTTGGCGATAGCACAAGCGTCATCGAGTTGCTAAAAGATAGCGACGTGTACCCGCCCCCACGAAAGGATTCCGCCCATGCCTGCCACCCTCCACCCCAGCGCCCTGATGCTGGGCCTGATGCTCGGTTGTGGCCTGGCCCAGGCCGCCGAACAGCTCGCCCCCGAGGCCCTGGCCGCTCGCCTGGACATCCCCCGGCCGGCGGTCATCGCCCATCGCGGAGCCTCCTTCGATGCCCCGGAGTCCACTGCGGCCTCCTACACACTGGCCCGGGACCTGGGGGCCGACTACCTGGAGATGGACCTGCAGCGCAGCAAGGATGGCGTGCTGTTCGCCCTGCATGACAACAACCTGCAGCGCACCACCGACGTGGCGCACAAGTTCCCCGAGCGCAAGGACAGCCCCGCCAATGCCTTCACCATGGCCGAGCTGAAGACCCTGGATGCCGGCAGCTGGTTCAACCAGGCCCACCCCGATCGCGCCCGCCCAGGCTTCGTCGGCCTGAAGATCCTCACCCTGGACGAGATCATCGATATTGCCCAGGGCAGCTCGCAGCACAAGCCCGGGCTCTATATCGAGACCAAGGAGCCACAGCTCTTCCCCGGGATCGAGCACGACCTCAAGGAACAGCTCCAGCACCGTGGCTGGTTGAGCCCGTCCGGCTCTACCCTGGCCAAAGGCGATCTGGCGGTGGGCCAGGGCCAGGGCAAGGTGGTGTTGCAGACCTTCGACAAGCACAGCCTCGAACTGCTGTACCAGGAAATGCCCAGGGTGCCGAAAATCCTGCTGTTGTGGCTGGCGCCCGGCAGTATCGAACCGGCCTCGGGGCAGAGCTTCGCCAGCAGCGGTGAAACCGACAAGGCCGCCTTCTATGCCCGCCAGCAACCCCGCGACCAGGCTGAATTCAAGCGCTGGGTAGACTTCGCCAAGGCCCGGGGAGCCATTGGCACCGGCCCTTCGGCGGCCCTCTCGGGCGGTGGCGAACAGAGCTACGCCGACCTGGTGCAACCCTGGATGAACCAGTACACCCATGAACAGGGGCTGCTGGTGCATGTCTATACGGTGGACGAGCCAGTGGACTTGCAGAAGGTCATGAGTGCCGGAGTCGATGGCATCTTCACCAACCGCAGCGACGAGTTGCTCAAGTACTTCCAGCGTCCGGCCGGCACCAGTGTCAGCCGATTGCTGGACGCCAGCGGCTACTGAGTGTCCTCCTCGCACTGGAATGGCGAACTCTGGCTGGGCCGTGACTTCGGCCTGGTCCATGGCCTCATGGGGCCTACCGCGCCCCACGCCCACTACGCCCATCAATTAATCATCGCTCCCGGGCTGCCGGTCACCGTGGAACTGGACGGTGTCCGGCAGTGCGGTCACTACCTGATGATCCAGGCCTTGTCCCGCCATGCCATCGTCGAGGCTCCCGAAGCAGCGTTCACGGTCTACGCCGAGCCGCTGTCGATCGACGCCCTAGACCTGCAGCAGAGCATCAGCGGCGTCACACCCACGTTGCCCGGCCTGGAGGCGGCGTTGCGCACCTGTCGACGCCAACCGATTGCCGATCGTCGCGTAGGCCGGGCGCTGCAGATGCTGGACACAGCCCTGGACGGCAAGGTGGCGGCCGCCCAATTGGCGGCCCAGGCCCACATT
Source organism: Pseudomonas sp. L5B5 (assembly GCF_020520285.1). Classification (NCBI taxonomy): domain Bacteria; kingdom Pseudomonadati; phylum Pseudomonadota; class Gammaproteobacteria; order Pseudomonadales; family Pseudomonadaceae; genus Pseudomonas; species Pseudomonas sp. L5B5. The sequence goes on along the minus strand of NZ_CP084742.1, from coordinate 5,882,939 downwards.
TCCCTGAGCCAGCTGGAGCGCCTCTTCGCCCGGGATGTAGGCCTGCCGGTGCGCCGCCTGGTGTTGTGGCGGCGCTTGCGCCTGGCCATGGCCCTGATGCTGCAGGGCCAGGCCATGACCCAAGCGGCTCACGAGGCCGGGTTCGCCGACGCTGCGCACTTTTCCCGGACCTTGAAGGCACTGTTCGGCGTCACCGCCGGCCAGACCCTCAAGACCCTCAGGCCTCGCCTGCTGGCCTGACCCGACGGCGCAGGGCCGGCGGCACCTTGGGTTCGGTGCTGTAACGCTGGACCTTGAACGGCTCCAGCAATTGCTGCCCGTAGGCCACGGGGTAGTCCGGGCGACTGCCGATCCCCAGGTCCCCCGGGCGCATCCGATAGTCATGCCGGTAGAAGGCGGTGCCCAGCAGCCAGTCCCACAGATTGAAGAACAGCCCGAAGTTCACGTCCCCGGCACGCCCGTACTTCATGTGATGAAAGCGGTGCACCGGGGCCCAGGCGAAGACCAGGCGCAGTACCCCGAGGCGCATGTCGACATTGGAGTGCTGCAACAGCAACTGGATGGCAATGGCCAGGGCCAACAGCTGCGCCACCGGCAACGGAATACCCAGCACCAGCAGCGGCAACAGCCCGGCCGAGGCTTCGAGCAACTGGTGCAAGGGGTGCTTGAGCAGGCCATTGAAGCCATACATGCGCTGCACACTGTGGTGCACGGCATGCAGGCGCCAGAGCCAGGCCCAGCGATGACTGGCGTAATGAGCCAGGGTGATCCCGCAATCCGCGAGGGTGATGGCCAGCAGTACCTGCCCCCAGAGCGGCCATTGCCCGGGCCACAAGCCGTCATGGGCCAACAGCGCCACCAGTCCCGGCAAGGCCAGCAAGCCGAGCGCATTCAAGCCTTCGTTGACCACCGCATGCAGGCAATCGCGCAAGCGGTCGCCCTGGGAGCGATTCCAGGCCGGTTCGTAGGGCAGGAGCCACTCCGCCACGAACGACACGCCAAGGGCCGCCAGGAACAACCAGAGCAGGCCCGTCGCCGAACCGCCAGCGCTGCCCATCCACCCGATACCGGCGCCGATGAAGCCACTGAAGAACAACGGCCCATACAACCACGCAAGCATTCGTTTCATCCGTTTTGTCTCCGTCGTTAAGGAGACGCCAGCTTGCCGATGCAGGGGAACCGCAAGCTTGAACAAATGGCGCAACCGCCAGCGGGAATTAAGGGTGAATTAAGTTGTGCCGGTTAACCTGTGCCCATCGAAACCCATCACCTCCGAGGAAACATCCATGAGCAAACTCTCCGCACTGCTGGCCGCCACCGCCCTGACCCTGACCGCCGGCCTGGCCCAGGCCGATGTCCGCCCAGACCTGATCCCGGGCCTGCTCAAGTCGGGCGCGATCATGGACCTGGAAAAGCTCAACCAGGCCGCCCTCGCCCAGCATCCTGGCACCAGCGCCGCCAACATCACCGATACCGAGCTGGAACAGACAGCCGCTGGCGCCTACGTCTACCAGGTGGAATTGCGCGACAGCAAAGGCATCGAGTGGGACGTGGACCTGGATGCCAAGACCGGCAAGGTCCTGGGCAACAAGCAAGACCAGTAACCCCCATGCAGCACCAGGCCGCGCCCCGATTCGGGAGCGCGGCCTCGTGTTTTACGGCCTGGTCGATCAGGCGCTCAGGCGCGCCGTGACCTCGTTCAGCTGACCTGACAGGGCATGCAGGTTGCGGCTTGCCGCCTCGGTGCGCTGGACATTGTCCAGGTTGGTGCTGGCAATGCTGGTGATCTCGGTGAGGTTGCGCGAGATGTCCTCGGCCACCGAGGTCTGTTCCTCGGCCGCCGTGGCGATCTGCCGGTTCATGTCGCGGATCGCTTCCACCGCCTGGGTGATGCGCTCCAGCATGGCCCCGGCCTCGGTCACCTGCTGCACACTCTGCTCACTGCGCGACTGACCGCTCTCGATGGCGTGGGCAGCATCCACCGCACCGGTCTGCACGGTCTGGATGATCTGGTTGATTTCGGTGATCGACGCCGCTGTGCGTTGGGCCAGGCTGCGCACTTCATCGGCGACCACGGCGAAACCACGCCCGGCCTCGCCGGCCCGGGCCGCCTCGATGGCCGCGTTGAGGGCCAGCAGGTTGGTCTGCTCGGCGATGCCCTGGATCACTTCCAGCACCTTGCCGATCCGTCCGCTGTCGGCTTCCAGGCGACGAATCACCGTGGCGGTGTTGGCGATCTCGCCACGCATCCGGGTGATGCTGTCGATGGTGCTCTGCATCACCTGCTCGCCCTGCTGCGCCGACTGATCGGCATCATCTGCGGCACGGGCAGCATCGGCGGCATGACGCGCCACCTCCTGGGCAGTGGCGGACATCTCGTTCATTGCCGTGGCCACCTGATCGGTGCGGCTGAACTGCTCATTGGTGCCCTGGGACATCAGGGTAGCGATGGCGTTGAGTTCACCGCTGGAGGTATCCAGGTCCGAAGCACTGCGCTGCAGGCTGGTGAAGGTCTGGGCGAGGAAATCGCGCAGGGTATTGGCGGCCATTGCCAGCTTGCCCAGTTCATCCTGGCGCGTGCTGTCCACTCGCTGGGAGAACTGGCCACGGCTGAGCTGGGCCACGTAGTCGATCAACTGGCGGATCGGCTCCACCAGGCTGCGGTTGACCAGCCACAAGCTGAGCAGGCCGATCAGCAGGGCGGAGATGAGCATCACCAGGATGCCCAGCCACACCGTACGATCGGCCGCGCTGCTGATCTGCTGCGACTGCCGCTCGCCCTGCTTGCGCAACTCGGTCACCAGCTCGCTCATCTGGTCGCTGGCGGCACGGTCCAGGCCCTTGACCGCGGCATCACCGGCACTCGGATCGGCACCACCGGCCACATAGGCGTCACGGGCTCTCTGATAGGCCTGGCCCAGGGCCAGATGCTCCTGGGCCAGGCGCTGTACCCGGCTCTTGAGCGAAGGTTCCAGCTCCGGCGTCTGCACCAGTTGCCCCAGAATAGTCTGGACATCGCGCTGACGGTCCTCGAACTGCTGCCAGTACTTGTTCAGTTCCTGAGGCTGCTTGCCCCGCAGCAGCACGTTCTTCCATTCCTGCACCTGGATCTTGAACTGCAGGTTGGCCTCATCGATCAGTTGCGAACTGTGCAGCGGCCCCTCGATCAGCTGGCGATAGTTCTGCACACCGTTGGACAGCAATTGAAAGCACGCCAGGGCGATCAACAACACCGCCAGCAGGCTGCCGCTCAGCAGGGCGAGAATTTGCGCCCTCAGGGATTTTTGCAAAAACATCGAGAAGATCTCATGGCAGGGAGGAAACAGGCCCGATAAGGCCATGCGTAAGTCCGAACTTCCCTGTCAGGTGCATTCGAGCCGGGCCGAATGCGTACTGCATGTGAGCAGTGATCGGCCTCGCCCGGACAATCTTGAGGGCCTCCGACCACTGGTAGAACGGGGCGAATCATGGACTTGCAACTGTCACAAAAACGTCAAGAGACCTTGCCATGATCGAGCCCAAGTGAACCTGTGAAATCCGCGCCAGGCACTGTTCCTCCTGCGAGCCTCCATGAACCACAGCCTCGACCAGAGTCACCGCGATTCCGACCTGTTCGGCCTGCTCTACGGTTACCGCTTTCGCCCCGGCGAACGTGGTTGCGAACTGGACTCGGCCAAGGCGCTGCAAGCCCTGCAGGCTCCCGAACACCACGACCAGTTCCTCTGGCTGCACCTGAACCTGGCCCATGCCGCCTGCGAACGCTGGATGAAGGCCCACCTGCAACTGCCCGAGGAATTCTTCGAGGCCCTGCACGAAGGCTCGCGCTCGACCCGCATCGAGCACGTGGACTCGGCCCTGCTGGCAGTGGTCAACGATGTGGTGTTCAACTTCGGCAACATGGTCTCCTCGGACATCTCCACCCTGTGGGTCTGCGTACGCAGCAACCTGATCATCAGCGCCCGCCTGCAGCCCCTGCACTCGGTGGACAAGCTGCGCTCCTCGGTGAAGGCCGGCGAGCACTTCCGCTCGCCCCTGGAACTGCTGGTGCACTTGTTGCGCGACCAGGGCGAAGTGCTGACCCAGATCGTGCGCAAGACCAGCCTCAGCGTCGACCAGATCGAAGACCAGTTGCTGGCCGCCCGGGCCTCGACCAATCGTGCCGAACTGGGGGCCATGCGCCGAGTGCTGGTGCGCCTGCAGCGGCTGCTGGCCCTGGAGCCGGGCTCGCTGCTGCGCCTGCTCAACCGCCCGCCGCCATGGTTGCAGAAGGAAGACGTCAAGGAGCTGCGCAAGTCCACCGAGGAGTTCGCCCTGATCATCAATGACCTCACGGCCCTGGGGGAGCGGATCAAGCTGCTGCAGGAGGAAATCGCCGCCAACCTCAACGAGCAGAGCAACCGTACGCTGTTCACCCTGACCGTCGTCACGGTGCTGGCGCTGCCGATCAATATCATCGCCGGCTTCTTCGGCATGAACGTCGGCGGCATTCCCCTCTCCGCCGACCCCGAGGGTTTCTGGATCCTGGTGGCGCTGGTGGCCACCTTCACCGTGATCGCCGGACGCTGGGCCTTTCGCAAGCGCCAGGATTACTGAACCCTGCGGCCGCTACGCGCCCGTGCGCAGCCTCGCTGGCGCTCGACAGCGGCTACAGGGCGCCGTGGATCAGTGATGCACGCAGACCTCGCCTCGTGTGGCCGCTGCCGCAGGCTGCGCACGAGCCGCCAGGGTGGGCAAACGGATCAACGGGCTGGCCAATTGCACAAACCATGACCTGAGGCAGTCTGCTTGTAACATTTGGCAACGATCATGGACTGCACTCCTTCCAGCCACAGGATTGTCCAGCAATGGCCACCCCTTCTCTGAGCGCCGCGCCCCCCAGCCTCGACGCCAAACCACAACTGGACAAGAAACCCAGCCCCTTCACCCTGGTGGTGTTCTTCGCGGTGTTGGCCATGGGCCTGCTGTTCACCGCCTACAGCCTGATGCACGACATGCACGAACTGGGTACCACGGTCACCACCTGGACCCCGTTCCTGCTGCTGGGCGTCGCGTTGCTGATCGCCCTGGGCTTCGAATTCGTCAACGGCTTCCACGACACCGCCAACGCCGTGGCCACGGTGATCTATACCCACTCCCTGCCACCCCAGTTCGCGGTGGTCTGGTCGGGCCTGTTCAACTTCCTCGGGGTGCTGCTGTCCAGCGGCGCGGTGGCCTTCGGCATCATTGCCCTGCTGCCGGTGGAGCTGATCCTGCAGGTGGGCTCTTCCGCCGGCTTCGCCATGATCTTCGCCCTGCTGATCGCCGCCATCCTGTGGAACCTCGGCACCTGGTGGCTGGGTTTGCCTGCCTCCTCGTCCCATACCCTGATCGGCTCGATCATCGGGGTCGGCGTGGCCAACGCCCTAATGCACGGTCGCGATGGCACCAGCGGCGTGGACTGGAGCCAGGCCACCAAGGTCGGTTACGCCCTGCTGTTCTCGCCGCTGATCGGCTTCGTATTCGCCGCCCTGCTGCTAGTGGCCCTGCGCCTGTTCGTCAAGAATCGCGCTTTGTACAAGGCACCCAAGGGCGACACCCCACCGCCGTGGTGGATCCGCGGCCTGCTGATCCTGACCTGCACCGGAGTGTCCTTCGCCCACGGCTCCAACGATGGCCAGAAAGGCATGGGCCTGATCATGCTGATCCTGGTGGGCACGTTGCCCATGGCCTACGCCTTGAACCGCACCATGCCCGCCGACCAGTCGCTGCAGTTTGCCGCGGTGGCCGAGGTCACCCAACAGGCATTGGTCAAGAGCTACCCACAGGCGGCACCGGCCGACCCGCGCGCGGTGCTCTCGGAGTACATGCGCAGCAAGCAGGCGACGCCGGAACTGGTTCCGGCCCTGGCCGCCCTCACCGGCGCCATCGGCACCGAGGTCAAGGGCTACGGTTCGCTGGCCAAGGTGCCAGCCGAAGCCATGGGCAACGTGCGCAATGACATGTACCTGACCAGCGAAGCGATCCGCCTGATGGACAAGAACCAGGTGGGCCACTTCGACCAGGACACCCGGGACAAATTGCAGCTGTTCAAGCAACAGATCGACAACGCCACGCGCTTCATCCCGCTGTGGGTGAAGATCGCCGTGGCCATTGCCCTGGGCCTGGGCACCATGGTCGGCTGGAAACGCATCGTGGTGACCGTTGGTGAGAAGATCGGCAAGACCCACCTGACCTACGCCCAGGGCGCCTCGGCGGAGACCGTGGCGATGCTGACCATCGGCGCGGCGGACATGTTCGGCCTGCCGGTATCCACCACCCATGTGCTGTCCTCGGGGGTGGCCGGCACCATGGTGGCCAACGGCGGCGGCTTGCAGATGCGCACCATCCGCAACCTGGCCATGGCCTGGGTGCTGACCCTGCCAGCGGCAATCCTGCTGTCCGGCAGCCTGTACTGGCTGTTCACCCAACTGTTCTAGCCGGTAATCCCCAGCGGCTCATACCGAGCCGTACGCAGCCTGCGGCAGCGGCTACACGAAGCAGCAGCCCTATCTGCTGTAGCCGCTGTCGAGCACCAGCGAGGCTGCGCACGGGGCGCAGCCCCGCAGAACCTGACGGCGAGTACCGAACCCTGCGCAGCCTGCGGCAGCGGCGACACAGTGCGTGAGCCGCTACGACTGGGGTGGATCAGGAGGGAAACAGCTTGGCCAGGCACGCCTGCTTTTTCTTGTAGGAACGCCGCGCCTCAAGCGCTTCATCCAGGGTCACCGCTACAAAACGCGCCTTCTGGTTGGGCTGCATCTGGCCGATCAGGTCGAGGTCGGCGCTGATCACCGTGCCGATCATCGCGTAGCCGCCCCCGGACACCGCATCCCGGTGCAGGACGATGGGTTCCAGCCCCGCCGGCACCTGGATCGAACCGATGGGGTAGCAGCTGTCGACGATGTTCGACGGATCGGAACCGGCACCGAACGGCTGCTCCCGGGGCTGGAAGCTCAGCGCGCTGCCGCCCTTGAAGCGATAGCCGATACGATCCGCCTCCGAGCCCACGGTCCAAGGTTCGGCGAAGAAGCTGGCCTTGGCCGCCTCGCTCAAGCGCTCGTAGTAAAGGCCCGGGACCACCCGCAAGGTGATTTCGCCCCCCAGGGACTGGCGCAGCGCCATGGGCAGGCTGGCCCCCGGGCGACTCTTGCCGCTGTCCACACCCACCGGCAATTCATCGCCAATGGCCAGGCGCCGCCCCTGGAAACCACCCAGGGCGCCAAGGGCATAGGTGGAACGGCTGCCCAGCACCAGCGGCACGTCGATGCCTCCGGCCACCGCCAGATAGGCCCGCGCCCCGGCCTTGGGAAAGTCGAAGCGCAGCACTTGCCCGGCCTTGACCGCAAAGGCGGTGTCCAGGTGCATGTCGACGCCATCGAGCTTGGGGGTCATGTGGGCACCGCAGACCGCCACCAGAGCATCGGCGCCGAACTCCAGTTCAGGCCCGAGCAAGGTGCACTCCAGCCCCGCCGCCCCCGGCGCGTTGCCCACCAGTTGGTTGGCGGCGCTCAGGGCGTACTGGTCCAGGGCCCCGGACGGCGGGATCCCCAGGTGATAGAAACCTTCGCGGCCCAGGTCCTGTACCGATGTGGCCAAGCCCGGTTTGATGACCTTGATCATGCCAGCACCTCCTGCAGCGACGTGGGATAACCGACCGGGTCGGCGAGAAAGGCATCCAGCGAAAACTCCACCTCGCGGATGCGCAAGTCGAAGCGCCCGGCCTCGACCTCGGCCACGGCCAGGTCATAGGCCTCGCGGTCGATGGGCTTGAACTGCACGATGTCTCCCGGGCGGAAGAACACCATGTGCTGCTTGAGGTAGGCCAGCTGTTGCTGCGGGTCGTAGATGGGCGCCGGGGTAACGCCGAACATCTGGTAGCCGCCGGCACCGCGCACCGAGTAGATGCAGCCAAAGCAGCCGCCGTGGCCCAGGGTCAGCTTCGGCGTGTCGGTACGCGGCCGCAGGTACTTGGGCACCTGCAACTGGCGCTCGCGCTCGACCATCTGGAACATGAACGGCAGGCCGGCGACGAAGCCCACCATGGAGACGAACCAGGGCGCGCCGCTATGGGCAGCGATGAAGGCGTCGACATCCGCCAGGCCGTTGATCCGCGCCGCGTATTCAAGATCGGTGGCGCTGGGGTCCTGGTGCCGGTCGCGAAAGCGCATCAGGGTTTCATGGGTCCAGGGGTCGTTGTAGAGCACCGGGATCTCGATGATCCGGGTGTTCAGGCTGCGCTCGGCCACCGCTCCGGCCTCGGCCTGTCGAACGGCTTCCAGCAGGGCGTGCGGGGCAATGCGGTCCGGGTCGAAACGGATCTGGAACGAAGCGTTGGCCAGGCACACATCCAGCACGCCATCCAGTTCCAGGCGCTCCACGGCGCGGGTCACCGCCATGCCCTTGAAGAAAGCCTCCAGGGACATGCTGTCGCTGACTTCGGCGAACAGGTGCTCGTCGGCACCAAAACTGTAGCGGATCGGCTGGTTCATGCGACACCTCCGGCGCGGCGCTCGGCCAGCCAGGTTTCCAGGGTTCCCGTGTGAAAGTCGGCCTGCTGCAACCAGGGTTCGGCCAACAGTTCGCGGTGCAGCGACAAGGTCGTGGCCATGCCGCTCAGGGTGGTGTGCTCCACGGCGATCCGTGCCCGGGCCAAGGCTTCGCCACGGTCGCGGCCGTGGACGATCAGCTTGGCCAGCAGCGAGTCGTAGTAAGGCGGCACGGCATAGCCCGGGTACAGGTGGCTATCGACTCGCACCCCGGCACCTTGCGGCCAGATCAATTGCTCGACCTTGCCCGGGCTGGGAAAGAAATCCCGCGCCGGATCTTCGGCGTTCAGACGCATCTGCAGGGCCGCGCCGTTGAGCCGGATATCGCTCTGGCACAGCCCCAGCGGTTCGCCGCCAGCGATACGCAGCATGGCCTGGACCAGATCGATGCCAGTGATCAGTTCGCTGATGGGATGCTCCACCTGGATCCGCGTATTCATCTCGATGAAGAAGAACTCGCCGGTACTGTCGTCATACAGGTATTCCAGGGTCCCGGCCCCCTGGTAGCCCAGGGCCTCGGTGAGGCGCACGGCACTGCTGCACAGTTGCTCGCGCTGGACGGCGTCGAGCACCGGCGACGGCGCCTCCTCGAAGATTTTCTGCCGCCGCCGTTGCAGCGAACATTCGCGTTCGAACAAATGCACTGCACGCTTGCCGTCTCCCAGCACCTGGACCTCGATATGCCGGGCCCGGCCGATAAAACGCTCCAGGTACAAGGCGCCATTGCCGAACGCCGCCTGGGCCTCGCGCTGCGCCCGGGGAAACTCCTCCACCAGTTGTGCGACGTCCTCGGCCAGGCGAATACCCCGCCCGCCCCCTCCGGCCGATGCCTTGATCAGCAGCGGGAAACCCACCGTCTCGGCGGCTTGCAGCGCCGCCTGCAGTTCGAACAACTCGCCGGCCGAACCCGGTACCACCGGTACCCCAGCAGCCTGGGCAGTAAGTCGGGCCTCGGCCTTGTCGCCCATGCGGCGGATGGTCCGGGCGTCGGGTCCGACAAAGATGGCGCCAGCCTGGACCACCGCTTCGGCAAACTCGGCATTCTCCGAAAGAAAGCCATACCCCGGGTGCACGGCATTGGCCCCGCTGGCCTTGAGCGCGCCCAGCAGCGCCTCGCTGTTCAGGTAGCTCTTGTCGGCCCGGGCCGGGCCGATGACCTGCACTTCGTCGGCCAGGCGCGCGGCCATGGAGTCGGCGTCCGCCTCGCTGCAGGCAGCGACGGTAGGGATGCCCAGGGCCTTGGCGGCGCGGATGATGCGCACAGCGATCTCGCCACGGTTGGCGACCAGCAGCTTGCGGATGGAATCGGTCATGTCACAGCCCTCATTCGACCAGGATCGCGACGACCTGGCCCGGCTCCACCGGATCCCCGTCCTCGACCAGGAAAGCACCGACCTGGCCGGCGCTGCCGGCGGTCAATTCGGAAAACTGCTTCATGACTTCGATCAGGCCGATCACGGTATCGGCGCTGACACGGTCGCCGACCTCGACGAAGGGGGCCGACTCGGGAGTGGCCTTGCGGTAGAAGGTGCCCGGCAAAGGGGTGATGACGTTGTATTCGGCCATGTCTGTTTCTCTTGGAATAGTTGTCGAAAGGCAGGCAAAAAAGCAAAACCGTGTGAAATCGCGTCTGTGCGCGGTGCTTGGAAAAACCGCCTCAGCGTGGCGCTCGTACCTGGATGCCGGCCAGGTCCAGCGCCGCGCGGGTGGCCTCCACCAGGTCCAGCGCCCCCGGGGTATCGCTGTGCAGGCAGATGGAATCGAACTCGATGGCCAGGTCTTCACCCTCGACCGTGCGAACCACACCGTGCTGGCAGGCGCGCACCACCCTGGCAGCCACCGTATCCGGATCCAGGGCACGAACCTGGCGGGTGAAGACGATTGAACCACTGAGGTCGTAATCGCGATCGGCGTAGAACTCGCGGACCACTGGTTGCCCCAGCTCCTGGGCGATACGGCAGATCACCGAGCCGGGCATGCAGTACAACAACAGCTCGGGCTCGAGTTTCTGCAGATTTTCCACCAGCAAGCGCGCCGCCTCCTCGTCCCGGGCCAGGTGCATGTACAACGCGCCATGGGGCTTGATGTGCTGCAACGCGAGGCCCTGGACCCGGGCCATCTCGCGCAGGGCGCCGAGCTGGTAGAGCATGTCGTCCACCAGCTCCTGGGCAGGGGCGTTGATATGGCGCCGACCGAACCCCACCAGGTCGCGAAACCCCGGATGGGCGCCGATGGCCACGCCGCGCAACCTGGCCTGTTCGATGGTGCGGCGCATGGTGCCGGGGTCACCCGCATGAAAACCGGTGGCGACGTTGGCCGAACTGATGAAGCCCATCAGTTCGTTGTCCACGCCATCGCCGATGGTCCACGGGCCGAAGCTCTCGCCCATGTCCGAATTGAAATCCACTGCCTGCATCACTGTTGCTCCAACGTCCGTGACTCGTGCCATGGACGTTAGAGCGGCCTTGACCCCTTGGGAAGATCTATTATCAGATAGGGGTTGTTCTGAAAAACAGATACCCAAAGGGATAGAAATGTCGTTGACCCTGCGCCAGGTGCGGTACTTCGTGGCCACTGCCGAGATCGGCCAGATCTCCCAGGCAGCGATCCACCTGAACATCTCCCAATCTGCGGTGACCACGGCGATCAAGGAGCTGGAGGCGATGCTCGCCGTACAGTTGTTCGTGCGCTCGGCCCAGGGCATGAGCCTGACCGACGCTGGCCGGCACTTCCTCAACCGCGCCTACGTGATCCTGCGCAGCGTCGATGACGCGCTCAACAGCCCGATGCCCGATTACCGCGCCAGCGGCACCCTGCACCTGGCCGCCAGCTACACCGTGATCGGCTATTTCCTGCCGCACCATCTGCAGCGCCTGGGACACTGGCACCCGGACGTCACCATCGAGTTGCATGAGCAGGAGCGCCAGGCTATCGAACAGGGGCTGTTGGCCGGGCACTTCGACATGGCGGTGGTGCTCACCGCCAACCTGACCCATCCGGACATCGTGTCCGAAACCCTGTTCAACTCCGAGCGCCGGCTGTGGTTGCCGGCTCACCATCCGCTATGCGAACGGGCCAGCATCAGCCTGGCGGACGTGGCGGCAGAGCCTTTCATCCTGCTCACCGTGGATGAGGCGGAACAAAGCGCCATGCGCTATTGGGAACAGGCTGGCCAGCAGCCCAGGGTGCGGGTGCGGACCAGTTCGGTGGAGGCGGTGCGCAGCATGGTGGCCAACGGCAGCGGCGTGGCGATCCTCTCGGACCTGGTGCATCGTCCCTGGTCGCTGGAAGGCAAGCGCATCGAAACCCTGAGCCTGAGCGATGCGGTCACGCCCATGAGCGTCGGCCTGGCCTGGCACCGCGAACGAAGCTTCACCCCGGCGATGCAGGCGCTGCGCGATTACTTTCGCGACGCGTTCCTCGCGCCCCAGCAGTTGTCCGCACGTCGCTGAGCCCAGCCCATGACCTGTAGCCGCTGTCGAGCCCGCGAGGCTGCGACAAGGTCCGCAGGACCTTCAGCGATTGCGGCCGCTACGCGTCCGGGCGCAGCCTGCATTGGCTCAGGGGCAGGTCCAGCGCTGGGCGGCGCCCGCAATCTGCCCGGCCAGTTGGGCGATGGCCTGCTGGTGGGCCTGCACCAGGCTACCGAGCCCGACCCCCGATGGCTGGCGGATCTGGCTGCTGCAAGTCAGGCTGCGCGCCGGCTTGCCCTCGCTGCGCTGGCGCAGGCTCCAGACCACATCGATCAGCGCATAACGCCCAGGCAGGGACTCGAAGCGACGCACATCGGTCTGCAATGACAGGACCGGACGCCCTGGCTGTTTCGGCAGGCCTTCGAGATTGCGGGTGCCCAGCTTCGACTCCAGCTGGCTGGCCAGGGCGTCATGGAACTCATCCACCAGGGGTGCGCTCCAGCGCTGGGTTTCCAGGATCGCCAGGGTGCCACTGTCCTGGCGCACCACCAGTTGCGGCTGGTCCACCTGGACCGGGATCCGCACCGTGGACATCTCGAACTGCAGGCCCGATGCGACGGGTGCGGCGCCTTCGGCCACGGGCGGCATCAGGGTGTAGTAATGGGTCGGCGCGGAGCTGCACGCGGCAAGTCCCAGGGTCAGGCTCAACAACAGGGCACGGGTTTTCATGGCTGGGATTCCGGTACGGATTCGCGAACGGAGGAGGATGAAGACGAGTAGGCATCCGGTTGATTGTCCTTGAGGCGCCCACGAATCAGCGCCTCCGGATGACGACCGAGGAAGTCGGTCAGGACTCGTACCGAGCGCGCCGTGCGCTGCACCTCCTCCATGGCCTGGCCGAGTTTCTGGCGTTGCGGCGAGTCTTCGGAGAAGCTCTCGTTGGCGCTGGCCAGGGTCTTCTTCGACTGCTCCAGGGTCTCGCGCATCTGCGGCAATACCTGGCCGTTGACCTGCTTCAGGGTCTTGTTCATTTCCGCCAGGCTGGCGTCCAGGTTGGCCGCAATGGAGTCGATCGGCAGCTTGCTGATCTTGTCCATGGTCGCCTGCAGCTGCTCCTGCAACTTGTCCAGGCTGCCCGGGACGGTAGGGATCTCCAGCGGCCGGGCGCTGGGGTTGTAGGCCACGGGCTTGGCGTTGGGCACGAAGTCCAAGGAGATGAACAGCTGACCGGTCAGCAGGTTGCCGCTGCGCGCCTGGGCCCGCAGGCCATTGCGGACGAAGGCACCGATCAATTGCGCGGAGCGGGCGTCGTCTTCGCCACCAGCCTGCTTCACCAGTTTTTCATGGGCCTTGCCCAGGCGCTCGGGATAGATCACCGCGCCGACCAGGGTCGGGAAATACTTGCGCTGCTCGTCGTAGTCCAGGTCCATGGAGACCACCTTGCCGATGTTCACCCCGAGGAACTCCACCGGGGCGTTGATGGCCAGGCCACGCAGCGCCTGGTCGAAGCGCATGCGGATGTAGTACGGGGCACCGTCCGGTGGCGCCAGGGCCGTGTCCTGGTCGCCGAACAGGTTGTATTCGGCGTTTTCCTCGGCCGGCTTGGCGTTGGGGCTGTACTTGGGCTCGACGAAGGCAATGCCGCCGGCGAGGATCGACGACACCGACTCGGTGTTGACCTTCAGGCCATTGGCGCCGAGGGTCACATCCACGCCGCTGGCGTTCCAGAACCGGCTGTCGGTGGTCACGTACTTGTCGTTGGGCGCGTTGACGAAAATCTTCACATCCACACCCTTGCCGCTGTTGGCCAACTGGAAGGACACCACCTGGCCAACCTGGATGCGCCGGTAGTAGACCGGCGAGCCGATATCCAGGGACCCCAGGTCATCGGTGTGCAGGGTGAAGCGCTTGCCCTTCTGGCCATAGGTGATGGGCGGCGGGGTTTCCAGGCCCTTGAAGCTGTCCTTGCGCTTGTCCGAGCGGCCGGCATCGGCGCCGATGAAAGCCCCGGACAACAGGGTATCGATGCCGGAAACCCCGCTGGCGCCGATGCGCGGGCGCACCACCCAGAACATCGAGTCCTCGGCGGTGAAAGGCTCGGCGGACTGGTCCAGCTCGACCTTGGCCACCACCTTGCGCCGGTCATCGCTCAAGGCAATGGAGGTCACCTTGCCAATCACCACGTTCTTGTACTTGACCTGGGTCTTGTTGGCTTCCAGGCCCTCGGCGGTCTGGAAGCTGATGCTGATCTCCGGCCCGGCCGACATCGACTTGTGGACCACCATCGACAGCCCCACCAGGGCCGCGACAATGGGCACCAGCCAGACCAGCGAGACGTTGAAGCGCCGTGTACGCAGCGCCGGGGCACCAGGGGCGGGTTGGGGACTTGCTGCGTTGGAACCTGGATGATCAGACATCTTCAACCTCTACATCCCAGATGAGCCGGGGATCGAAACTCATGGCGGCGAACATCGTCAGCACCACCACCAAACCGAAAAACAGGATGCCCATGCGTGGATCGATGGAGCTCAGGGCGCGAAACTGCACCAGGGCCGCCACCAGGGCCACCACCAGCACATCGAGCATCGACCAGTAGCCGATCACCTCGACGAAACGATACAGCTTGGCACGCTCGCGCTGAGCCCAGCGCGAGCGGCGCTGGCAGGTCACCAACAGGATGCCGAGAACAAAGAACTTGATGCCCGGCACCACCACGCTGGCGACGAAGATCAGCAGCGCGATATCCCAGGAGCCGGCTTTCCAGAACTCCACCACGCCACTCATGATGGTGTTTTCGCTGGCGTTGCCAAAGATGTTGGTGTGCATCACCGGCAGCAGGTTGGCCGGGATGTAGAAGATCAGGCTGGCCAGGAGCAGTGCCCAGGTGCGCGACAGGCTGTTGGTCTTGCGCGCATGCACCACCGAGTCGCACCGCGGGCAGTAGTGGTCGGCCTGCTGGCAGACCTGGCCGCAGGTGTGGCACAGCTTGAGCTGGTGGTCCCGGGCATAGGGGGGCGCGCTCATCAGTAGCGACCCTCCAGGTCATCCCAGAGGTGGCGGATGTCCTTGCCGGAAATCAGGATGATCAGCACCGTCAGCATCGACAGGGCCCACAGCCCCAGCCCGGGATGCACGTCGAGCATGCCCGCCAGCTTGACGATGGCCACCAGGATTCCCAGCAGGCAGACCTCGAGCATGCTCCAGGGCCGCAGGTGCTCCAGGGCCCGCATGCTGGCCTTGAAGCCTGGCGCGGCGCGACCGAAATTGGCGAAGCCCAGCACCCAGCACAGCAGGGCGATCTGCAGGCCGGGGGCGAGGATGATGGTCAAGCCAGTGACGGCGGCGATCAGGCTGATGCGCCCCTGGGCCAGGGCTTCCACCGATTGCCAGAGCGTTGCTTCGTTGCTCAGGCCTTCGAGGCTGATCTTGATCACCGGGAAAAAGTTGGCGAAGACGAACAGCAACCCGGCCGTGATCGACAGGGCGAACAGCTGCTGCACGTTCAAGTGCCGGGCGCGGGCCAGCAGCGCTCCACAGCGCGAGCATTGCGCCGCCTGGCCTTTGCCCAGCGGCACGGACTCGTACAGTGAGTCGCAGTGTTCACAGATGATCCAGTTGCGGGAAATAGTCATGGTCTTCAGGACGTCGGAAGATCGGCAAGTACAGAGGCAGGCTCTCGCCGCCAGGTATTTTCAGCAAAAGTAGAGGGTGGTGTCTAGTTTTATCCGAGGACTCGATGCTGCCATCTACGCCATAATAGGCGCCCCGAAAAATTTCGCCGACCATGACCGATTCCACGCCCTCCTCCACCAGGCAACAGCGCACCCCCAAGCAGACTCGTGGCCACCTGCGGGTCACGGCCATCCTCGAGGCCTGCGCCCGGTTGCTGGTCCACCAGGGCGTATCGAACCTGACCATGCACGGCATTGCCCGAGAGGCTGGTACCTCCATCGGCTCGCTCTACCACTTTTTCAGCGACAAGCAGCAAGTGCTCGAAGCCCTGGCCCAGGGCCATGTTGCCGCCATGAGCGCGATTGCCGAACCGCTGGATGCCGTCGATGAGAGTCATTGGCGGAGCCTGAGTTCCCGGCAGGTGATCGAACAGATCGCCCTGCCGCTGCTGCAGTACATCGAGCAGCACCCGGACCTGCTGCAAATGCTCAACCCGGCCTACGCCCTGGGCCAGCTACAGGCCCCGGACCTGCACGCGCAGATGCAGAGCGCCTACGACCGGGTGCTGCGGGTGCGTCTGCCCCGGGCCAGCGTCCGGCAACGGCAAACCCATGTGCAGGCACTGCTCGGCCTGCCCCTGGGCCTGTTCCAGCGGGCCCAGGAACAGCAGGAGCTCAAGCGTGAGTTATTGCTGGAGGAAGTGCCCCGGGCCCTGGAGGCCTACCTGGCGGTCATCGAGGGCCTGTACCGCCAGGCCTGAGGCCGGACTCAATGGGCCAGGCGCGCCTGCAGCCACTTGTCGCGCAGGACGTCGTAGGCCCAGTGGTAGAGGTAGGTGTAGGGCAGGAAGAACAGCAGCACGCCGATGTCGAGGATCAATGCCTGCAACAGGCTGATTCCCAGCCACCAGGCGATCAACGGCACCGCGACCGCCACCAGCCCGCCTTCGAACAGCAGCGCATGCACCACTCGTGTCCAGCCACCATGGGCGATCCGCAGGCGCTTGAGCACCCGATCGAACAGGCTGTTGAACAGTACGTTCCAGGCCAGCGCCAGCAGGCCGATGCCCAGGGTGACCACGCCCATGTCGACCATGGGCCGGTCCATGATCCAGGACAGCAGCGGAGTACAGATCAGCAGCGCGAGCAATTCGAAGGCGACAGCCTGGGCAATGCGTTCGGTGAGGGACTTGTGAAGGCTCATGGCCTGGCTCCTGAAATGAAGACGCTGGCGATCTTCCAGGATACGATCGATACTTCATAACCAATAACCATCGATCATGGCGATACTTCATGGCATCCAACGAAGTGCTCCTGGCATTCGTCCAGGCCGCGACCCAGGGCTCGTTTTCCGCCGCCGCGCGCAAGCTCGGCAAAAGCCAGTCGACCATCAGCGCGGCGGTAGCCAGCCTGGAGATCGACCTTGATGTGCAACTGTTCGACCGCTCCAGCCGCAAGCCCGGCCTGACCCCCGCCGGGCATGTGCTGCTGCAGCGTGCCGAGGAAGTCCTCGCGGCTACCGGCCGCCTGGAAATGGCTGCCAGCCAACTGTCCCAGGGTATCGAGGCGAAACTCACCGTGGCCCTGTCCGACACCTACCAGTCGGATCTTTTCGAGAACTGCCTGAATGCGTTCGAGCAGCGGTACCCGGAACTGGAGCTGGAATGCCTGATCGCCGAATGCGACGACCTGATCGCCCTGGTGCAGGGCGGCCGAGCCCAACTGGGCTTCTCCGAGAGGCGGCCCGACTACCCCGCGGATCTGGAGCACCAGACCATGGACGAACGCGGCGAAGTATCGCTGTTCGTCTCGGGCCAGCACCCCCTGGCGAGGCTCGACCAGGTGGATCAGCAGGCCCTGCGTCAGCACCGCGAACTGCGCCTGGCGACCGTGCTCAACCCCTATGACAACCGGACCCAGGGCCGGGTCTGGTCGGCCCCCAGCTACCTGATGCTGATGGAAATGGCCCAGGGCGGCTTTGGCTGGGCGCCGCTGCCGCGCTGGCTGGTGGACAACTTTGGCGCCGGCAGGCTGCAGGAACTCAAGGTCCGGGGCTGGCCGCGCCCGGTAGTGGTGGATGCGCTCTGGTCGCGCCTGCACCCTCCGGGACCGGCCGGCAGCTGGTTCCTGCAGCGGATGCTCGGCTGATCGAGGCTACAACTCACCCAGGCGGCGTTCGAGAAAACGCCGCTCCGGCGCCTGCCGCACCAGCTCCAGGGCCCGCAGGTAGGACTCGCGGGCCGCCTCGAGCTGCCCCAGCTGACGACAGAAATCGGCACGCGCGGCATGGGCCAGGTGATAGTCCGCCAGATCGCCACGCCGCAGGATCTGTTCCACCTGGGCGAGCCCGGCCGCTGGACCGTCGCGCTTGGCCAGGGCCACGGCGCGGTTGAGCTCGATCACCGGCGAAGGTTGCAGGCGCAGCAGCACATCGTACAGGCCAACGATCTGCGGCCAGTCGGTCTGCCCGGCCACGGGCGCTTCGGCATGCACTGCGGCGATCGCCGCCTGCAGACAATAAGGCCCGCCACGCCCGGTCCGCAGCCCCTGTTCCACCAGTGCACAGCCTTCATCGATCAGCGCTTGCTGCCACAAGGAGCGATCCTGGTCTTCCAGCAGGATCAACTCGCCATCGGCCCCCATGCGTGCCGCCCGCCGCGACTCGTGCAACAGCATCAAGGCCAGCAGCCCCATCACCTCGGCTTCCGGCAGCAGCTCCAGTAACAGGCGCCCCAGCCGGATCGCTTCACGGGTCAGGTCCTCACGGGTGAGTTCGGCCCCCAGGGACGCCGAGTACCCCTCGTTGAACACCAGGTAGACCACCCGCAGGACACTCTCCAGGCGCTCGGGCAGCTCGTTGAGCGCGGGTACCTGGTAGGGAATCGCTGCATCGCGGATCTTCGCCTTGGCGCGCACGATGCGCTGGGCGATGGTGGCCGGTGTCGCCAGGAAGGCCCGGGCGATTTCCTCGGTGCTCAGGTCGCAGATCTCCCGCAGGGTCAGCGGCACCTGGGCATCCGCCGCCAAGGCCGGGTGGCAGCAGGTGAAGATCAGGCGCAGGCGATCGTCTTGCACGTCCTCACCCTTCCAATCCTCCTGCTCCAGTTGCTCCAGCTGGCTGGCCAGGGCCACCTGGGAAGCGGCGAAGCGCGCCCGACGGCGCAACGCATCGATGGCCTTGAAGCGCCCGACGGACACCAGCCAGGCCCGGGGGTTGTCCGGGATGCCGTGATCCTGCCAACGCTCCACGGCCACGAAGAAGGCTTCATGCAAGGCCTCCTCGGCCAGGTCGAAATCCCCCAGCAACCGGATCAGGGTGGCGAGAATGCGCCGCGACTGCTCGCGGTAGACCTGTTCCACCCGTGCCTTCACCGCCACCCCGGACTGGCCCGACATCAGTCCGGCATGCCCCGGGTCACCAAGGTCACCAGGCGTTCCAGGCTCTGCCCCCAGCCCTCATGGAAACCCATGGCCTCATGGGCCTCGCGGTCGGCTTCGCTCCAGTGCATGGCGCGGGCGGTGTAGAGGGTCTTGCCATCCTGCTCCTCGAACGTCACTTCGGCGGTCATGAACGGTTTGCCCGACGGAATCCAGCCCGGCAGGAAGGCATCGGTGAACACCAGTCGCGACGGTGCGTCGATCTCCAGGAACACGCCCATGGTCGGATACTCGCTGCCATCGGGCGCGCGCATCAGGGTGCGAAACTGGCCGCCGACCCACAAGTCCATCTCGCACTCGGGGGTGGTCATGCCATGCGGTCCCCACCATTGCGCCAACAGCGCGGGCTCGGTCCAGGCACGGAACACCTTGCTGCGCGGGGCATCGATCAACTGGCTGATGGACAGCTCATGTTCGGCGGGCGCACGGCCCGCAGTCTGCAAAGTCATCGCCAAATTCCTCAGGTTTGTTTTTATCAAGGGTTGAGCTCGCGCACCGGGCGCACCTCTACGCTGCCGACCCGGGCTGCCGGGATCTGCCCGGCAATCTGCAGTGCATCGTTGAGGTCCCTGGCCTCCACCAGGTAGAAACCGGCCAGTTGCTCCTTGGTTTCGGCGAACGGGCCGTCGGTAATCGACAGCTTGCCGCCACGCATGCGCACGGTGGTGGCGGTCTGCACCGATTGCAGGGCCTCGGCGGCGAGCATCCGCCCGCTGTCGCGCACCGACTCGGCGTACGCCAGGCATTCGGCATCCCGAGGGCTGTCGGGCAAGCTGTGCAGTTGCTGTTCGTCGCTATACACCAGGCATAGATATTTCATGGGACGTCTCCGTGATCGGCCGATCAACTATGGTCGCTGTTTTCACCTTTGGCGAACCCGCCGCCTCTCAGGGTTCAAGGTCGAACAGAGCGGTGCCGGTGGCCATGTCGAAGGGGGCCGACCAGTGCTCGTGCACCACCTGCCATTGGCCGCCCAGGCATTGGTAGGCCGCACTCACCCGCATCCAGCAGGCCTTGCTCACCCCTTCGGCATCGGTACCGCCGCAATGGGCCAGCCAGTGGGCGAACGCCAGCTCATCGCTGGCCCTTACCTGCAACTGGTGGAACTCGAAGATACCCGGCCCGGGGCAGACCTCCATGCAGGCCTGCCAATGCGCCCGGTAGGCCGCCTTGCCTTTGAATTGCAAGGCGCCGACCGCATCGAAGGAAACGATGTCATCGGCGTAGAAGCTGACGATCTGCTCGATATCCCTGGCCATCACTGCTTGTTGCCAGTGCTCGATCAGGCTGCGTACGCGGGCTTCACTGGATGGGTTGGACATGGCGAAATTCCTCGGAACGTGAAATGGATGTCACCGAGCAAGCTGCTCGATTCATCCCTAGTCGCCTGGGATTTCACACAATCGACAATGCACGTGAAAAAAAGGCCGCGACATAGCGTAATGCCGATCAGTCAAGGAAATGGCAAACGCGAGGCTGGCCCGCGATGGACGTCAGAGCGCTGCGTTTACCCAGTCAATGCGCGCTACCGTTGACGAGCATCACGAGCACGCTTCGCTCCTACAGGGCTCGCACCATCTCGTGCCAGGCCATGCCGCCGTGATCCGATGCCGAGGCCTTGAGGTAGACGAAACCGAAGCGCGCGTAGAGCGGCACATGGCGCTCCTTGCACATCAGGTGGATACGCGCCTTGCCGGCTGCGGCCATCCGCGCGATGAACGCCTCCAGCAACTGTCGCGACAGGCCCAGGCCCTGGAAGTCCGGATGCACCACCACCGACATGATCACCACCTCGGAGCCTGCCGGATCGTGGCCGACCAGTTCCTTGAAGGCCTCATCGGCCATCTGCACCTCGAAGGTGGCGCCGGAATTGATGAAACCGGCCACCACGCCCTCGACTTCGGCGACGATGAAGCCCTCGGGCCAGGTGGCGATACGGGTGGCGATCTTGGCCAGGGTCGCCGCTTCGTCGCCTTCATAGGCCTGGGTCTCGATGGCGAAGCAGCGGTCCAGGTCGGCAGGCAGGACTGTGCGAATCAACGGGGTCGGAGCGGTCATGGAACGGCAGCCTGAAGTCAGTTGAGGGTGGCCGATTCTAGCAAGGACCCGGCGTTGTGTATGACCGGCATAGCGTTCGCTGGCCGCAGCGTAAAGCTTTCATATAAGCCCTGGCCAGGCTCGCGCAGAGGGACTATCTATCAGCTCCCCGACGCTTCGCGACCGGCTCCGGTCCGCTTCGCCGCGTCTTGCCAAGGACCTAGACCATGAGCTCTGCCCAGATCGGTTTTTTCATCTTGCTCGCCATCGCCCTCTTCGGCGGTATCACCTTCTACCTCGACTTCCTGCACGAACGCCGTCGCGACAAGCGGGCGCCCAGTGACACTGCCGCCCGCGCCCAGAGCCCCACCAGGCGGTAACCCGCCTGCAGTTCGATCAGCAGTGCCAGGGACGGACAACGCGTGGGCGCCCCACAAGCTTCAAGCCGTGCTGAGGGGCAGCCAGATTTCCAGGGCGCCCTGCCCGGTGTCGGCATTGAAATCAGCACTGTAGCGCTCGAAGCAAGGAGTATCGGCAGCCTGGTGGCCGGATTGCGGTAGCCACGTCTGCCAGATGTAGTCGAAGGTCCGGGGCAATTGCTGCAATGAACCAGTGTGCTCGAACACTGCGTACTGCTGCGGCTGCAGCTCGATCCAGCGATAGTGTTCGGGCAAGTCGTCGAGCTTGCTGATCTGCACCCCGGCGATGTACTCGAAGCCGCCTTGTCCATCAGGATTGCAGCACACGCCGTAGGTCACGTCGTCCACTTGCCCGGGCACCTTGCCGATATGGGGAATGAAACGTTGCCACAGCTGGCCGATCACCTGGGTATTGGCTGGAGTGAAATACTGGCTGAAGCCGGCGACCAGCAGGAAATGCCCTCTTTCGAAGCGTGGCTGCGGGCCTGCACCTTGTTCTTGCTCATCCATGAGTACCACTCCTGCCGCTAAAAAATGGGTTCGCAGGCAAGTATAGAAGCCTGTGGCCAGGGCCTGGATCAGAGCGCCGGAAGGTCGAGCGGCCGAGGCCCGACGATGAATTCGTGGTAACCCGATAGAATCACGTACACCGCGAAATAACAGAAGATCGCTGCAGATGCCAGGTAGGAATAGCGTAGCAGCTTGTCGCCCAGCAGCTTGCCGCCCTGGGTCGCAGCAAGGCACAAGCCCATTGTCCAGGTCAGCCCGGCGCAGAAGAAACCGGCCAGGAACAACGCGGAATCGGCGGTACTGCCGCCTCCGGATCGGGCGATCAGGGTGCCACCCACTGCGGCGAACCAGAGGATTGCGCTGGGCGAGGACATGGCCAGGAAGATCCCCCGCAGGAACTCCTTGCGCGGCGAGCCCGGGTCTACCTCGCCACTGGTGTCGAGCAGCGCATCGTGATGGATCGCGGCGTAGATCATCTTCGCCGCGAAGTACACCAACAGCGCCGAGCCGCCCAGCCACAGCACCCAGCGCACCGTCTCGTACTGCAGCAGCACGGTCATCCCGGCCAGTGCCAACAGCGCGTAGACCAGGTCGCCGACGCAGGTCCCCAGGCCCAGGCAAAAGCCCTGGAAGTAACCACGCTGCATGGCCAGGGTGATCATCGCGATATTGGCCACGCCGATATCCAGGCACAACGAAAGGCTGAGCAAGAAGCCGCTGGTAAATTCCATCATCCATCCCATGTACTGCTGTTGTTCGAAGGCTCGCCGGGGGCGCTTGAGTCCGGGAAAACCCGCCTGGCCCGCCCCTCTCGCGGCCAGAGCCAGCAAGAAGCGTGCACGTTATAGCGACAAAGCCCGGGCTCTCGCAAATGCCCGTGTGGCCTGCAAAATAATTTTTCGCCCCTCTGGACAAGTCGCCGCCGACGCCCTTATCGTCTGCCCCGCAGGCCACCGCAGTGGCCAACGTCGCTCGGACGGTTCCGGGCGCTTACGTACTCTCGAGGCAACAATGGCCGACCAAGGTTCGCCGCGCCGCTTTGCGCGCATCGATCGACTCCCCCCCTACGTTTTCAATATCACTGCCGAGCTGAAGATGGCTGCGCGTCGGCGCGGCGAAGACATCATCGACTTGAGCATGGGTAACCCCGACGGCGCGACTCCACCGCACATCGTCGAGAAGCTGGTGCAGGTTGCCCAGCGCGAAGACACCCACGGCTATTCCACCTCCAAGGGCATCCCACGGCTGCGCCGGGCGATTTCCCGCTGGTACCAGGAGCGTTACCAGGTCGATATCGACCCGGAAAGCGAAGCCATCGTCACCATCGGCTCCAAGGAAGGCCTGGCGCACCTGATGCTCGCGACCCTGGACCAGGGCGACACGGTGCTGGTCCCCAACCCCAGCTACCCGATCCACATCTATGGCGCGGTGATTGCCGGCGCCCAGGTGCGCTCGGTGCCGCTGGTGCCCGGCGTGGACTTCTTCGCCGAGCTGGAACAGGCCATTCGCGGTTCGATCCCCAAGCCGAAGATGATGATCCTCGGCTTCCCGTCCAACCCCACCGCCCAATGCGTGGAGCTGGACTTCTTCGAGCGGGTGATCGCCCTGGCCAAGCAGTACGACGTGCTGGTGATCCATGACCTGGCCTATGCCGACATCGTCTACGACGGCTGGAAGGCCCCGTCGATCATGCAGGTGCCTGGCGCCAAGGACATCGCTGTGGAGTTCTTCACGCTGTCCAAGAGCTACAACATGGCCGGCTGGCGCATCGGCTTCATGGTCGGCAACCCGGAGCTGGTCAGCGCCCTGGCGCGAATCAAGAGCTATCACGACTACGGCACTTTCACGCCACTGCAGGTGGCGGCAATCGCGGCCCTGGAAGGCGACCAGCAGTGTGTGCTGGACATCGCCGAGCAGTACCGGCAGCGGCGCAACGTGCTGGTCAAGGGGCTGCACGAGCTGGGCTGGATGGTGGAGAACCCCAAGGCCTCGATGTACGTCTGGGCCAAGATTCCCGAGGCCTACGCCCACCTGGGCTCGCTGGAGTTCGCCAAGAAACTGCTGGCCGAGGCCAAGGTCTGCGTCTCCCCGGGCGTGGGTTTCGGCGAGTATGGCGACGACCACGTGCGCTTTGCCCTGATCGAGAACCAGGACCGTATCCGCCAGGCCGTGCGCGGCATCCGCGGCATGTTCCGGGCCGATGGCCTGGTGACCAAGGGCGCCTGATCCGGCCGAAGTGGCGCGGATCCCGTAGGCGCGAAGCTTGCTCACGATGAACGATAACGCGGTGAGCCAGCCGGACCGCAGCATCTGTATCGCGGGCAAGCCTCGCTCCTACGGCCGAACAGGCACAAAAAAACCGCAGCGATGCGGTTTTTTTGTGGGCGGCGTAGCGCGGGAAGTCAGACCACCAGCGACAGCAGCAGGATGAAGATCAGCCCCACCACCGACAGGATGGTTTCCATCGCCGTCCAGGTCTTGAACGTCTCGGCCACGGTCATGTTGAAGTACTGCTTGACCAGCCAGAAGCCGGCATCGTTGACGTGGGACAGGATCAGCGACCCGGCACCGGTGGCCAGCACCAGCAACTCGCGATTGACCCCGGGAATCATCCCCACCACCGGCACCACGATGCCGGCACCGGTAATGGTCGCCACGGTGGCCGAACCGGTGGCGATCCGGATCACCGCCGCCACCAGCCAGGCCAGCAGGATCGGCGAGATCTGCGCGTTGACCGCCATGTGGCCGATCACATCACCCACGCCGCTGGTCACCAGCATCTGCTTGAAACCGCCACCGGCACCGATGATCAGGATGATCGCCGCCGTGGGCGCCAGGCTCGCATCCAGCAGCTTGAGCATGCGCTTGGAGTCGATGTTCTGCTTGTAGCCGAAGGTGTACAGCGACAGCAGCAGCGCCAGGAGCAAGGCAGTGATCGGGTGACCGATCATGTCCATCCAGATGCGGAAGAAGTGTCCGTCCGGCAGCGCCACGTCGGCGAAGGTCTTGAGCAGCATCAGGAACACCGGCAGCAGCACGGTCACCAGCGTCACGCCGAAGCTGGGCAACTCGCTGCTCTGGGGTTCACGGGCCAGCTGATCCACCAGCTCCTGGGACGGATTGCCAGGGATGTACTTGGCAATGAAGGTGCCGTAGATCGGCCCGGCGATGATCGCCGTGGGCAGCGCCACGATCAGGCCGTAGAGAATGGTCTTGCCGATATCGGCACCGAACACGCCGATGGCCAGCAACGGACCCGGGTGCGGCGGCACCAGGCCGTGCACCGCCGACAGGCCGGCCAGCAGCGGGATGCCGATCTTGATCAGCGAGACTCCGGTACGCCTTGCAACAATGAACACCAGCGGAATCAGCAGCACGAAGCCGATCTCGAAGAACAGCGGGATGCCCACCAGGAAGGCGGCGAACATCATCGCCCACTGCACCCGCTCCTTGCCGAACGAGCGGATCAGGGTCTGGGCGATCTGATCGGCACCGCCAGACTCGGCCATCATCTTGCCGAGCATGGTGCCCAGGGCCAGGATGATGCCGACGAAACCGAGCACGCCACCGAAACCGTCCTGGAACGCCTTGATGATCTTGTCCACGGGCATGCCCGAAGTCAGGCCGAGGAAACCGGCCGCGATGATCAGGGCGATGAAGGGATGCAGCTTGAAACGGGTGATCAACACGATCAGCCCGATGATGGTGACCACTGCATCAACCAGCAGATAGGTCTCTTGGGACATGCCAAACATGAGTGTGCCTCCGGTTTGTTGTTTTTATTAAAGCGTTAAAAACAAGGGCCGAGTGGGATAGCGCTACCTGTTTCGAGGCAACACTTAGCGTGAAGTTTCGAGGCCGTTTTCCAGCCACCATTGGTTGGCCAGTTCGGCCAGGTGCTGGACGCTCAGGACGCTGGCATCCAGCGCCAGGGTAAGCGGCTCTCCCACCGGGGATTCGAGGGTGGCGAACTGACTGTCGATCAGGGTCGAAGGCATGAAATGCCCTGGCCGGTGCGCCACGCGATCGGCGGCCACTTGCGGCGTCAGTTCGAGAAAGACAAAGCCCAGGCCCGGGGTGGCGGCGCGCAGGCGTTCGCGATACTTGCGCTTGAGTGCCGAACAGGTCAGCACGGGGCGCTGGCCGGCAGCCAGGGCACGACGCAGTTCCTCGCACAGGCTGTCGAGCCAGCCAGCACGATCGTCGTCGTCGAGGGGAATTCCGGCGCTCATCTTGGCGATGTTCGCGGCAGGATGGAACGTATCGCCTTCAATGGCCGTGGCACCGCTGCGCTGGCACAGGGCCTGGCTGACGCTGGATTTGCCACAGCCGGCAACGCCCATGATGACCAGGGCGGTAATAGGTTGACTCATATAAGACCTCAGCGCGCAGACAGCGCTACCTTCGCTAATTCTAGTTCTAGTACAAAAACAGTGTCTGCCGACGCCTTCTTGTCATTTTTGTGGGTTGCCGCGTATATAGTCCGCAAAACCAAAGAGCGAGGAGTCAGGCACACCCCGCTCACGCATTGCAGCTGTTTCAGGACAGCGCTACCTTAGTGACTTGAATTTTGTTTGGCAAGCCGTCTGATGACCACCCAGAAGAACGATAAAAATACCCGCACCACGGGCCGCCCTACCCTCAACGAAGTCGCGCGCCTGGCCGGCGTCAGCCCCATTACCGCATCCCGAGCCCTGCGCGGCGTCAGCAGCGTGGCCACCGAACTGGTGGAGCGGGTGCAGAAGGCGGCGCTGGAGCTCAACTACGTGGTCAACTCCGCAGCCCGCGCCCTGGCTTCGGCCCAGAGCCAGTCGGTGGTGGTGCTGGTGCCGTCGCTGTCGAACCTCTTGTTCATCGAAACCCTGGAGGCCATCCACCAGGTGCTGCGACCCAAGGGCTTCGAAGTGCTGATCGGCAACTATCACTATTCCCGCGACGAAGAAGAGAACCTGCTGCGCAACTACATGACCTACCAGCCGCGCGGCCTGTTGCTGACAGGTTTCGACCGAACCGAAAGTGCTCGGCGGATGATCGAGGCGAACAACATTCCATGCGTCTACATGATGGACCTGGACACCGCCTCCGGGATCAACTGCGTAGGCTTCTCGCAGTTGAGCGCCGGGGAAACCGCCGCCCGCCACCTGATCTCCCGTGGTCGCCGGCACCTGGCCTACATCGGCGCGCAGCTGGACCAGCGGACCCTGCTGCGCGGCGAAGGCTTTCGCCGAGCCCTGCAAGAAGCCGGGCTGTACAACCCCGACCTGGAACTGCTCACCCCACGCCCCTCCTCCGTGGGCCTGGGCGGCGAGATGTTCCTGCACCTGATGCAGAGCCAGCCCCAGGTGGACGCGATCTTCTTCGGCAACGACGACCTGGCCCAGGGTGCATTGCTGGAAGCCATGCGCTGCGGCATCAAGGTCCCCGAGCGAGTGGCAGTGCTGGGTTTCAACGACCTGCCATCCTCGGAGTACATGGTGCCGCGCCTGAGCAGCATCAGTACACCGCGCGAAGCCATCGGCCGCCGCGCCGCCGAACAGATGCTGACCCTGCTGGCCGGCAACAGCGTGGCCGAGCCGGTGGTCGACATGGGTTTTGAACTGCGGATTCGGGAAAGCACCTGAAAGGCCTCAGGGCCTGGCGCCCAGGACACCGAGCAACAGGCCAAAACCCACCAGCACGGCGCCGAACACCTGGTCGATCCGGCGCTTGTAGCCCAGCAGCCGGCCAGCAATGGCCGGCGCCGAGAAAAACAGCGCCACCACCACGAACCACACGACGTGGACCAGAACGATGATCGCGCCGTAGCCCAGTTGCACCGGCAAGGCGGTCCCCGGCTCGATCACCTGCATGAACAGGCTGAGGACAAAAATCATTGTCTTGGGGTTCAGCGCATTGGTCAGCAGGCCACTGCGCAAGGCCGCCGCACCTGACATCACCACCCGCCCAGCAAAGGCGTCCTGCCTACTGGGCACCGGGCTGCGCAGCAACTTGAACCCGAGGTAGATCAGGTACATCGCCCCGGCGATCTTCAGCGCGGTGAACCCCAGCGGCGACTGTTGCAGCAGCACGCCCACCCCCAACAGGCTGTAGCCAACATGCAGCATGACGCCCAGGCCGACCCCAAGCGCGGTGAGCACTCCGTGACGCCGCGAAAGCATCAGGCTGTTGCGGGTGACCAGGGCAAAGTCGGCCCCGGGGCTGAGTACCGCAAAGACGGTAATGGTGATGACAACTAACAGTTCAGTCACGTGGGCTACGCCTTGGCTATAGAATCAGGCGCTACTGTATGGGGACCTTCACGGAAACAGCCAACGATGAAAACTGACATCAACGGTGATAAAAACTCACAATCACTGCGCCGACGCCTACCGCCCCTGGGAGCGTTGCGCTGCTTCGAGGCCGCCGCGCGCCTGGAGAGTTTCACCCGCGCCGGAGACGCCCTGCACCTGACCCACGGCGCCATCAGCCGCGCTGTCCGCGCCCTGGAAGAAGACCTCGGCACGCCGCTGTTCGAACGCCGCAGCCAACGGGTATTTCTCACCCCCGCCGGCAGCGAACTGCTGCACAGCGTGAGCCAGGCGCTGGACCTGATCGAAGGCACTGCCAGCCGCCTGCGTGCTTGCGAGAACAAGGCGCCGCTGGTGCTGTCCTGTGAGCCGACCTTGCTGATGCGCTGGCTGATTCCGCGAATGCCGCAGTTCCACGCGGCACATCCGCAGGTGTCGATCCAGTTGCTGGCGGGCGGTGGGCCGTTTTCCTTCAGTTCCGGGATTGACCTGGCGATCCGCCGCAACGACTTCACCTGGAGCGACCAGACCCAGGCCCACTGGCTGTTCGACGAACGCATCGGCCCGGTCTGTCGCCCACAGCAGCAACCGGACTGGGCACCCCGGGAACAGGACCGACCGCACCTGGCTCGGCACGCCCCGCGCCTGCACAGCGCCACCCGGCCAACGGCCTGGCAGCAGTGGCTGCAATTGCAGCAACTGCCTGACGCCCCGGCACCACAGGAACAGGTCTTCGAGCATTTCTATTTCAGCCTGCAAGCGGCCGTGGCGGGGCTGGGACTGGCGATCGCACCCTGGCAACTGGTGCGCGACGACCTGGCCAGCGGATTGCTGTGTGCGCCCTTCGACTTCATCGATGACGGCAGCGCCTATTACCTGCTGTCGCCACAACCCATCGAGGAGGACTCGGCGTCGGGGCAGTTGCTGCGCTGGCTACAGGAACAGGCCCGGACTTGAACCCTGCGGCGCAGGCAGGTCATCCAGGGCCGGGTCCTGGCCGCTGAGCAATTGCACCAGGGCCAAGGCGCCCTTCTGCAGGGGCTGGTTCTTCAGCCACACCGCATGCACCGGCAGTGTCAGGCCGTTGTCGATGTTCTTGAAGCGCAAGCGCTGCAAACGCCCCGTTGCGAACAGCGGGCGCAGCACCGATAGCGGGAAATTGCCCCAGCCGATACCTGCCTCCACCATGTGCAGGGCCATGGCCAGACTGTCGGTACGCCAGCGGGACTCACCCACCAGGGGTCGGGTATCGCTGATGGGCAGGTCGCGGCTGGCGACCACTACTTGGCGGACCTGGATCAGGTCCTCCAGGTACAGGCTGCCATCGCTGGCCTGAAACAGCGGGTGCCGAGCCGAGATACAGGCAGTCATCTGTTCGCTGCCCACGTACTGGAAATACTCCAGAGCATTGACACTCAACCCGGCGAACGCCATCGCGACACTCACCCGTCCACTGTGCAGCAGCTGCAGCGCGTCGTCCTGGGGTGCACTGAGCACCTCTATCTCCAGCAGCGGATGACGCTCGGCAATCAGCTTGATGGCCGCCAGCAGCCGTTGCTTGTCGATATCGTCCACCACCGCCACCGACAATTTGCTCTCCAGCCCCAGGGAGAGCTCGACGGCGTGCACCTGCAACTGTCGCAACTGATCGGCGATCAATCGCGCATGGGGCGCCAGGGACAGGGCCAGTTGCGTAGGTACCGGCTCGCGATGGCTGCGATCGAACAGGGCATAACCCAGCTCGGCCTCGAGGTTGGCGATGCCCATGCTCACTGCTGAAGGCACCTTGCCCAGCGCCCGGGCCGCGGCGGAAAAGGAGCCACGCTCGAGCACGGCAAGAAACAACTGGATGCTGTCACTGGAAAAATTCATGCAAGCAACCTATCAGATTTACTGAAAGCTTCCGACTTTTTCTGTCACTCCTACTGAACGTATCTTTTACGCCCTTCGCCAGCCCAATGCTGGCCGCCCCTTCAACATCAAGGAATCCCCATGCAAGGCGTGAAGCGCAAACTGGTCTACGTCTCCCTGTTCGAAGTATTCGGCATGACCTTCTCGGCCCTGGGCCTGGCCCTGTTGTCCGGCACCTCGCCCAGCAGTACCGGGCCGCTGGCAGTGATCATCACCAGCATCGCCGTGACCTGGAACTTCATCTACACCAGCCTGTTCGAGCGCTGGGAAAGCCGCCAGGCCTCACGCACCCGCACCGTCAAGCGGCGCATCGCCCATGCCGTGGGGTTCCAGTTGACCCTGATCGTGTTCCTGATCCCGCTGATCGCCTGGTGGATGGACATCAGCCTGGTGCAAGCCTTCCTGCTGGACCTGGCGCTGATCCTGTTCATCCCCTGCTATACCTTTGCCTTCAACTGGCTGTTCGACCGGGTCTTCGGCCTGCCGGCCTCGGCGCTGCCCGACCCGGCCTGAATACCGCGAGCACCACGACAGGCACATTGCCCATCGCGGCAACGATGCGACACTGTTAGATTCCCTGGACCTGCCTATGCCAAGAACAAGGAAGCGTCATGGGAACCCCCTGCAGAATTCTCGGTAAAGCCTCGTCCATCAACGTCAGGAAAGTCTTGTGGACCTGCGAAGAACTCGGCTTGCCCTACCAACAGGAAGACTGGGGCAGCGGCTTTCGCTCGACCCACACCCCTGAATTCATGGCACTGAACCCCAATGCCCAGGTGCCGGTGCTGATCGACGAGGCCGGCGCCCTGTGGGAATCCAACAGCATCTGCCGCTACCTGGCCAACCTGCATCCTGGCAGTGGCCTGCTACCCATCGCCCCACGTGCCCGGGCCCTGGTGGAGCAGTGGATGGACTGGCAAGCCACGGAACTCAACCCGTCCTGGAGCTACGCCTTCATGGGCCTGGTGCGCCAGCATCCCGACTGCCAGGACAGCCGGCGCCTGGGCGCCAGCCTGCTGGCCTGGAATGCCAAGATGGCAATCCTCGAGCAGCAACTGGCGCGCACCCAGGCGTACGTCGTCGGCGCTGACTTCAGCCTGGCCGATATCGTCCTCGGGCTTTCAGTCAACCGCTGGCGCATGACCCCCATGGAGCACCCGGATTTTCCGGCCGTGGCGGCCTACTACGAACGCTTGAGCCAACGCCCGGGCTTTCTCCTCCACGGACGCAACGGCACGCCTTGATCCTGCCACGCCCCCAGACACCCCCCCCGAAAATCGAAGGTACGACATGGATAGACTCAACGTGCTGCTGACCGGCGCCTGCGGCCGGATCGGCAAGGTATTTTTCCAGGGTTCCCTGGAACGCTATCGCTTCACTCTCACCGACCGGCTGGAACCGAGTTTCGAGGTTCCCGCGCCGCACCGCTTCGTGCGCCTGGATCTCAACGACCCACAGGCCCTCGAGGAGCTCCTGGCCGGCATCGACGTCATCGTGCACCTGGCCGGCATTCCCGATGCCAATGCCGGTTTCGACGAACTGCTGCCCAACAACATCCTTGCGACCACCCGCCTGTTCGAAGCGGCGGCGAACGCAGGCTGCCAACGCCTGGTTTTCGCCAGCAGTGCCCAGACCATCGAGGGTTACCCGGTGGACCGGCAGGTCACCTCGACCATGCCGGTGATGCCGGCCAACCTGTATGGCGTCAGCAAATGCTATGGCGAAGCGCTGTGCGCCTTCTACGCCGCCCGAAAAGGCCTGTCCTGTATCGCCCTGCGCATCGGTGCCTTCGAGTTTCCCGAGCGCCATGAACTGACCACCACCCGCGACCTGAGCGCCTGGCTCAGCCCACGGGACGCCGTGCAACTGTTGCAACGGGCGGTGCAAACCCCGGGGGTCCAGCACTTCATCGGTCATGGCATTTCCAACAATCGCTTCAAGCGCCTGGACCTCAGCGAAACGACACGGGTACTGGGCTATGAACCTCTGGACGATGCCTTCCAGGAAGACTTCGGCATTGCAATCACCTACTGAGCCGGCCTGAAACCTCCCAACCCCTGCGGACTGCAATTGCCAGAAAGCGGCAATAGCTCTCCGCTTTCAGCCGACCAGACACTGACGCTCCCGCCAAGCCGTTGATTAAACAGGTAAAAAAATATCGGCATGGAACTTGCTAAACCATCAGCCTAGTTCCCTTACACAGGTTCCCGATCATGTTGGTCAACGCTCAGAACTCCGTTTCGGTGCAGCCCACCTCGCGCACCGATATGGACCCGACCACTGCAGCCGCCAGCGCGCTGTACAGTGGCATGCTGCAACAGGCCCAGAACTCCGTGACCGTTCCGGCCAGCCAGTCCAACCAGCAGCAGGTCAACGGCGTGGACGACAACGTCAACGCTGCTTTCGCCAAGACCCGCGTCCTGCTGCAGCAAGCCACGCCACCCGCTACCAGCACGCCACAGGCCAACAGCCCGACCCAGAGCGACGCTCTGTCCGAATTCAAGGACTACATGAGCAAAAGCCCCGAACAGCGCCTGCGCGACAGCATCCTCAAGGAAATGGGGCTGACCGAGGAAGACCTGAAGAACATGCCGGCCGAGCGCCTCGTGGCGATCAACCAGGAAATCGCCCAGCGCATGCAGGACAGGTTGAAACTGGCCAAGGCCGACCCGCAACTGGCCCGGGACAGCGTGAAGCCGATCGAAGACAAGTTCCTCGCTTCACTGTAAGGCCGGCAATGCAAGACCATGAAGGAGGGTTCCCATCGGGAACCCTTTTTTGTGCCTGGCCGATTACTGCAACTGCAGGGAGGAATTGAACTGGCTGATGGCATCCACCACATGCCGTGAACCTTGCTGGATCTCCAGGATCACCTCCCCTGCCTCATTCGCCAGCTCGACGCCAAGCCCCGTGCGACTCAGGCTCGACTGCATGCTGCTGACCGCGCTCTTGGACAGGTCGTGGTTCTTGCGCACGACCTCGACGATCTCCACCGTCGCCTGGCTGGTACGAGCCGCCAGGCTGCGCACTTCGTCCGCCACCACGGCAAAACCTCGTCCATGCTCGCCGGCCCGGGCGGCCTCGATGGCAGCGTTGAGCGCCAGCAGGTTGGTCTGGTCTGCAATCCCGCGGATGGTCTGGACGATGGTGCCGATGATCTCCGACTGCTTGCTCACCGCATCGATGCTGAGCGCTGCCTCGTTGAGGTCGTGGGAAATCTGCTGGATGATCTCCACGGTCTGCTGCACGACCTCCGAGCCCTTCTGCGCACAGGCATCGTTCTGCACCGAAGTGCTGTGGGCCGACTCGGCGGCAGACTGCAAGGTGGTCATCTGCTGGGTGATGTCACTGGCGAACTTGACCACCTTGTACAAGCGGCCCTTGGCATCGAACAACGGGTTGTAGGAGGCTTCGAGGAATACGGTCTCGCCGTACTTGTTCTCCCGTTCGAACCGGTGGGAGTGATACTCGCCGCGATTGAGCGAGGCCCAGAACTGCTTGTACTCGGCAGACTCGGCCTCGGCCCGGTGGCAGAACATGCTGTGGTGCTGGCCCATGATCTCGTTGAGCGAGTACTGCATGGTCTTGAGGAAATTGTCATTGGCCATGACGATCCTGCCGTCCGGGCTGAACTCGATGATCGCCATGGAGCGCCCGATGGCGTTCAGCAGGCTCTGGTTCTCATGCTCCAGGTGGATACGGTCGGAAATGTCCGCGGCCACCTTGATCACGCTCCTGACCTGGCGATTGGCATCGAGCACCGGCATGTAGCTGGCCTCCAGCCAGATCTCCTCGCCCCGCTTGTTCAAGCGCACGAACGTGCCACTGATGGGCTCGCCACGGGCCAGGTCGCGCCACAACTTGCTGTAGTCCTCGCTGCGATAGAACTCTTCCTCGCAGAAGATCCGGTGATGCTTGCCACGTATCTCGTCGACGGAATACCCCATGACCTGACAGAAATTCTCGTTGGCATCGAGGACGATCCCGTCCGGGGAAAACTCGATCATCGCCATGGAACGACTGATGGCCGCCAACTTGCCATTGGCCTCGCTCAAGGCGCAATTGAAACGCTCGATTTCCAGCAGGTCAGCCTTGTGATGTAGGTTAAACATGGTTGTATCACCTTCAACGCGGTCTTTTGATTGACGGAAGTTCCGAGTCTTTCAACTGATCCACCACAACGTTCATAAAACAGGGCAAGCGTTCCCGGCATAAGTGCAGGGAAGTGTCAGGTGATAAATGATGTTTAATCGGAGAGTCCATGTTGCAACGCTCTTATCAAGCCATCCTTTTCTTGATGACCCATGCCGGGTCGGACCTAACAGGGAAATCAGACTCCATCTAGTTGAACGTTCCTGATCCGGCGGTGCCTCTGGATGCGCACTCTTGCGGCTATTGTCGACGCCGACGCAATGCTTCAGAGAAGAGCGCCGCAAACATCACTTACAAGGACACCCATATCGCGAAGCAGATATTCGAAGGCCAACGAATACGAATTTTCACGCTTGAGCATAGACAGCCGATGACTCTATGCAAGGCCACTAGTCAGGCTTTATTCACAACTTTCGAAGAGCTGCAATTGACTGGCACCATGTAACAAACAAGACATGAATATTGCCTGCTTACTGCTGTTTGCCTGCCGCTGCGTCAGCACTCCTCGAGGGTATCCAGGAAAGCCCGGACCAGCGCACCGGGTTCACCGCCCTTGGTCGGCACCAGGGCAAACACCCGCTCCACCGGGGTACTCAACGGCAGCACGCGCAGCCCCTGGCGCTGCTCGGGCAAGGTGCTGCGCGGCACAAGGGTCACGCCCAACCGTTCACGCACCAGGCTGAAGGCGCTGTTCCACTCCCGCACCTCGATCCGTACATCCGTCATGGGGATCCCCGCCTCGGCCGCCAGGCTGCGCGCATTCACCGAGCAGCCCCCTGTTGCCAGGACAAAGGGCTGCACGAGAAGGCTCGCCAGATCGATACTGGATTCGCGCCAGGCGTGCCCCTCGGGCAGCACGGCCACCCACGAATCACGGCCCAGCAACCATGAACGGCGTCCAGGTTCCGGGTTGAGCACCACACCCAGATCCACCAGTTGCGCATCGAGCAGGGCGTCCACCTCATCGTCGCTGACTTCCAGTTGCACCACCTCGATGCCCGGATACAGCTGGTTGAAACGCCGCAGCAAGGGTGGCATGAAGGTCGCCAGGACCACCGGAAACCCCGCCAGGCGCAAGCTGCCCTGGGGTATCCCGCGGGCGCTGTCCACTTGTCGGCGGATCTGTGCCAGGGCGCCGAGCATCACTCGCGCCTGCTCCAGCACCTGCAGGCCAATCGCCGTGGGCAACGCCCGGCGGTGATCGCGAATGAACAATTGCACACCCAGCATGTCTTCCATCTGTGCCAGTGCCTGGCTGGCACCGGACTGAGTCATGCCCACCTGTTCAGCGGCACGAGTGATGGTGCCGCGCTCGGCAATTGCCACCAACAGGCGCCAGTGCATCAAATTCATCATGACAGTAGCTATCCTTATGGCGTATTTCTGAAAGAGTAATTTTACCCATGCTGCCGGTGTACTCCACACTGGCCTCAACCTTCAAAGGGAATTGCCCATGAAACTCTACTACGCTCCCCAAGCTTGCTCGCTGGCCTCGCACATCATCCTGCGGGAACTGCAAGTGCCGTTCGAACTGGTCCGCGTCGATGTTCACACCAAGCGCACCGCAGACGGCCAGGACTTCTACAGCATCACCCCCAAGGGCTACGTGGTGGCCTTGCAGCTGGACAACGGCGAAGTGCTGACCGAAGGCCCGGCGGTCCTGCAGTACCTCGCCGACCTCAAGCCCGAAGCCGGTCTCGGCGCACCCAACGGCACCTGGCAGCGAGTGCGCCTGCAGGAAAGCCTGAACTACGTCACCACCGAAGTGCACGGCATCCTGAACTGGCTGTTCAATCCCGACTTCGACGATAAGGCTAGAGAAATATTCCGGCAGAAACTGGCCAAACGCCTGGTTATCCTGGACAAGCAGCTGGAACGCCAGGATTACCTGCAAGGTGCGCAGTTCGGGGTAGCCGACGCCTACCTGTTCACCGTGCTGCGCTGGACCGCGCTGTTCGACATCGACCTGGCAACCTGGCCGGCACTGGTGAAGTTCCAGGCGCGAGTGGAACAGCGCCCGGCAGTGCGCGCCGCACTGGAAGTCGAACTGGCCTGAACCGGCTCTTGACGATCCGCCGGTAGTCATACGACACCGGCCCCGACCCTGCATCCATCACCGGCGGCGTGTACCGAGGCCTGTGATGGGCGCAGGGTTTGCTTATAATCCGCGCTTCCCGCCAGCCACCCGCCCAACCCATGCCCCACTACCGCATCAGCCAGCTTGCCGACGACTCTCGCCCCCTGCTGAACAAATTCTATCGCCAGCACCGATCGCCGATGCGCGCCAGTGGCGATGGCCTGTTGTGGGTCGTGCGCGATAGCGAGATCGTGGCGGGAATGAGCCTGACACCGGTGGCCCGGGGGTATTGGCTAACGGGTTTGTACGTTGCCCCGAAGCTGCGCGGCCAGGGCCTGGCCAGACGACTGCTGGAAGACGCCCGGCACGAGCTCGAGGGACCGGTCTGGCTGTTCTGCCATCCGGAGCTTGTTCCCTTGTACCGGCACCTGGGGTTTGCCGCCGACCCGCCACTACCGCAACCCCTGGTCGAGCGGCTGGCTCGCTATCAGCGCAGCAAGCCCCTGTTAGCCATGGGCCGCGAGGAGCGGACTCTCGCCTGAACCACGGAGTTATTCGTCGGCATTGGGATCGAGATCGGGGAACAGCACCTCGGTGAAACCGAACTTGCGAAAATCGCTGATGCGCGACGGATACAGGCGACCGATCAAGTGGTCGCATTCATGCTGGACCACCCGGGCGTGGAACCCCGAGGCCACGCGAACAACCGGCTCACCCTTGGGGTCGAAGCCTTCGTAGCGGATATGGCGATGGCGCTCCACCACACCGCGCAAGCCCGGCACCGAAAGACAACCCTCCCAGCCCTCTTCCAGCTCAGGGCTCAATGGGGTGATCAGCGGGTTGATGAGGATGGTCTGGGGCACGGCCTCGGCGTCCGGATAACGCTCGCTGTGCTCGAAACCGAAGATCACCAGTTGCAGGTCGACGCCGATCTGTGGCGCCGCAAGCCCCACTCCCCCCACGCTTTCCATGGTCTGGAACATATCGTCGATCAGCTCCCACAACGCCGGGCTATCGAACATCTCGGGCGGTACCGCAGGCGCGACGCGCAGCAGGCGTTCGTCACCCATCTTGAGAATTTCACGGATCATGATCAGGCTTCGTCAGTGCTCGGCTGGAGCGAGTGATCCCGGCCCAGTCCCGAAAGGTGTTTTTTGTCGCCAGGCCCGTCAAAGTCCTTTTCACCAGGGTCCTTGCCTTCGGCCGACATGTGTTCGATCACCGCGTTCATTTCCGCCCCCAGCAACAGCACTGCGGCAGAGATGTAGAAGTACAGCAGCAGCACGATGATCGCACCGATACTGCCATACATCGCATTGTAGTTAGCGAAGGTTTTCACGTAGTAGGCAAACCCCAAGGAGGCAACGATCCAAACCACTACCGCCAGCACCGAGCCGGGGGTGATGAAGCGAAACTTCTGCTTCACATCGGGCATCACGTAGTACATCAGGGCCACGGCCACCATCATCAACAGCACGATCACCGGCCAACGCAGGATGGTCCACAAGGTGACGATGAAATCCTCCAGGCCCACCTGCCCTGCCAGCCAGGCCATCACCTGTGGGCCCAGCACCATCAACGCCGCCGCAGCCAGCAGCATGCCGGCGATGCCCACGGTGTAGAAAATCGACAGCGGGAAACGCTTCCAGATCGGACGCCCTTCCACCACGTCGTAGGCGGCATTCATGGCGCTCATCATCAGCCGCACGCCTGCCGAAGCAGTCCACAGGGCGATGACGATACCCACGGACAACAAGCCGCCCTTGGATTGCTGCAACTGGTCGATCACCGGGTTCACCTGCTCCAGGGCCTCGTGGGGCAGCACCAGCTCGGCCTGCATGCGCAGCCAGGAGAAAAAATCCGGCAGGTGCAGGAAACCGATCAGGGCGATGAGAAACAGGATGAAAGGGAACAGCGAGAACAGCATCTGGTAGGCCAGGGCTGACGCGTAGGTGGACATTTCGTCCTCTACGAACTCGTTGACCGTGCGGATCAATACACGGTGCAAGGGCAAACCTTTGAGGTCCGGAAAAATCATAGCGTCTCCTTTCGCCGCAAAAAGGTTGAAGTCGCTGGCGACTCAGGGGGCGTTTTCTACAACAAATTAGCCTAGTTGGCGAACCACAACCACGGTGGCTGCCGATCATGGCTATCGCAGACATGAAAACGGCCATCCGAGGATGGCCGCCTGGACAACTCTCGAGCCAGCCGCATCAGGCCTTGTCGATTGTCTTCTTCACCGCATCCTTGGCATTGCCAAGCGCTTGCTGGGCTTCGCCTTTCTTTTCCTGCACCTTGCCCTCGGTCTGCAGCTTGGTGTTGTCGGTGGCCTTGCCAACACCTTGTTTGATGTTACCGACGGCTTCGTTGACCAGACCTTTTGCCTTATCAGCTGTGCTACCCATGGTATTTCTCCGTGAGACGATGATGGCTCGAATAAAAAGCAAATGCGTTGCTACCCTGGGTTGACCTGCGGCCGTTGCGCAGAGTTTCAATTATTTTGCCCTGGCCTTTGATCGTCGATCTGCGGTTGCGCTTTATGTTTGCCGGACAACCCGGGAGAATGCCCGGCTGTTCAGGCCGAGCCCTGAAGATCCCATTTGCGTAGGAAGTTTATGAAACTCGATAAAAAGCAGGCCATCGCCCGTAGAAACCAGGAATTGGGCGGTGCGGTGCTGGACGTCAATAACTGCCAATTCGCGGAGCTCAACCGCAACCGCAATATCTGGTGGTTCGACATCCTGATCGCCCGCCTGGCTGTCGGGCAGCACGAATGGGTGCACCTGTTGCTGCACACTCCGAGCACCGACCGGTTGATCCACCTGAAGGTGCCGACCGCGTTCCTGCGCAAGCGGCGCGAGGCCTTGGTGGTACGCAACGAAGGCAAGCGCAAGAGCACCCTGAGCCTGGAGCTGAGTGCCGACAAGGATTCCTTCCTCAAGGACGTGCGCCCCGCAGGCACTGGATTGGGTTTCGCCCAGTTCCAGCAGTAACCGGCCGGTATCCCCGCTGCCACAAAAAAACCCCGCACTGCGGGGCTTTTTCATGGAGGCTGCGGCTTACTTCTTGACGCCGAGCTTCTTCAACTCTTCATCCCGCAGCTCGCGGCGCAGGATCTTGCCGACGTTGGTGGTCGGCAGGGCATCACGGAACTCCACGGCCTTGGGCACCTTGTAGCCGGTGACATTGGCGCGCATGTGGGTCATCACCTGCTCCTTGGTCAGGGTCACACCTGGCTTGGCGACGATGAAGATCTTGATGGTCTCGCCGGACTTCTCGTCCGGCACGCCGATCGCCGCGCACTGCAGCACACCCGGCAGCGACACCAGCACATCTTCCAGCTCGTTGGGGTACACGTTGAAACCCGAGACCAGGATCATGTCCTTCTTGCGATCGACGATGCGGATGTAGCCGTTGGGCTGAATCAGGGCGATATCACCAGTCTTCAGCCAGCCTGCGCTGTCGAGGACCTCGTCGGTGGCGTCCTGGCGCTGCCAGTAGCCCTTCATCACTTGCGGCCCCTTCACGCACAGCTCGCCGGTTTCACCCAGCGGCAGTTCTTCACCGGCATCGTTGATGACGCGGCACAGGGTCGACGGTACCGGAATGCCGATGGTGCCGATCTGGATGTTCTGGATCGGGTTCACCGTGGCCACCGGGCTGGTCTCGGTCATGCCATAACCTTCACAGATCGGGCAGTTGGTCACTTCCTTCCAACGCTCGGCGGCCGCCAGTTGCAGGGCCATGCCGCCGGACAAGGTGACCTTCAGTGCAGAGAAGTCCAGCTTGCGGAACGCCTCGTTGTTGCACAGGGCGACGAACAGGGTGTTGAGACCGACGAAACCGCTGAACTTCCACTTCGACAGTTCCTTGACCATCGCCGGCAAGTCCCGCGGGTTGCTGATCAGGACGTTGTGGTTGCCCAAAAGCATGATGGCCATGCAATGGAAGGTGAACGCATAGATGTGGTACAGCGGCAGCGGAGTGATCAGGATCTCGCAGCCTTCATTGAGGTTCGAACCCATCAGCGCCTTGCACTGCAGCATGTTGGCCACCAGGTTGCGATGGGTCAGCATCGCGCCCTTGGCCACGCCGGTGGTGCCTCCGGTGTACTGCAGTACCGCCACGTCGCCACTGGCCGGGTTGGCCTCATGGACAGGCTGGCCCTGGCCCTTGCGCAGCACGTCATTGAACTTGACGGCCTGAGGCAGGTGGTAAGCCGGCACCATCTTCTTCACGTACTTGACCACGCTGTTGATCACCAGGCGCTTGAGCGGGGGCAGCAGGTCAGCCACCTCGGTGATGATCACGTGCTTGACGCCGGTCTTGGGCACCACGCTCTCTGCCAGGTGGGCCATGTTGGCCAGGCAGACCAGGGCCTTTGCTCCGGAGTCGTTGAACTGGTGCTCCATTTCACGCGCGGTGTACAGCGGGTTGGTGTTGACCACGATCAGCCCGGCGCGAATCGCACCGAACACGGCGATCGGGTATTGCAGCAGGTTGGGCAGTTGCAAGGCGATTCGATCGCCGGGCTGCAAATCGGTATGCTGTTGCAGGTACGCGGCAAAGGCCCCGGACAGCTCGTACAGCTCACCATAGGTGATTGTCTTGCCGAGGTTGCTAAAGGCCGGTTTGTCAGCGAAACGTTGGCAGGACTGCTTCAACACCGCCTGAATATTCGGATACTCGTCTGGATTGATATCGGCAGCAATCCCAGCTGGGTACTTATCCTTCCAAAAGTCTTCGATCATGGAAGCCCACTCCTCAGCAACGCGAATTCATCACCGCATTCAATGCGATTTTTATTGGGTGTGTGTTTTTATTGGTGTCTTTTTTGTGGTGAGTCTGGCTTTTTACTAGGCCGAGAAGTCACAAAGCGCGCCGAGAGTAGCAGCTTTGGAAAAGGCCGCCTAGAGCCAGATAAGGCCTGAATAGTCACAAAAATGACTAAAGACCATTCAATAGTCATTTTTAGAGTAAAAATTCTACATCCTGCACTTCCGCTCTGGCCCGCGGCTTTGCGCCTGGAAAAAGCAACGCGGGCAAGCCGCTGCACCCACCGGCTTGCCCGCAAGGCCGAACCGACGGGGCTCAGGCGATGTCGCGCAGCTCGCGACGCAGGATCTTGCCAACCGGCGTCATTGGCAGCGATTCACGCAGGACGATGTGCTTGGGCACCTTGTAACCGGTGAAATTCTCCTTGCAGTAGGCCTTGAGTTCTTCGAGGCTGACCCCCGTTTCCCGGGGCACGACAAACAGCTTCACGGCCTCGCCGGAACGCTCGTCCGGCACTCCGATCACCGCGCAGTTGGCGACCTTCGGGTGAGCCATGACCACGTCCTCGATCTCGTTCGGATACACGTTGAAACCCGAGACGATGATCATGTCCTTCTTGCGGTCGACGATCCGCACGAAACCGTCCGGGTCGATCACCGCGATGTCGCCGGACTTGAACCAGCCCTCGGCATCCAGCACTTCTGCCGTGGCCTCGGGTTTGTTCCAGTAGCCCTTCATGATCTGCGGCCCCTTGATGCACAGTTCGCCGCGTTCGCCCAGCGCCAGTTCGACGCCCTGGTCGTCGATGACCTTGACGAGAGTGCCAGGCACCGGCAAGCCGACGGTCCCCAGGCGAGAGCGGTCGCCATAGGGGTTGGTGCAGGCCACCGGCGACGTCTCGGTCAGGCCGTAGCCTTCGGTGATCCGGCATCCGGTGAGCTTTTGCCAGCGCTCGGCCGTGGCCTTGACCAATGCCGTGCCACCGGAATTGGTCAGCTTGAGATGGGAGAAATCCAGGTTCTTGAACTCCGGGTGTTCCATCAGCGCCACGAACAGCGTGTTGAGCCCCAGCAGCGCCGAGAAACGCCAGTTCTTCAACTCCTTGATGAAGCCACCGATGTCCCGCGGGTTGGTGATCAGCACGTTATGGTTGCCGGTGACCATCATGCACATGCAGTTCGCGGTGAAGGCATAGATGTGATAAAGCGGCAGCGGCGCCACCATGACCTCCTGGCCTTCGCGCCACTGGGTGTGACCATCGGGTCCGTGCTGGCCCAGGCAGGCGCGGGCCTGCTGCATGTTGGCCACCAGGTTGCCATGGGTCAGCATCGCCCCTTTGGCCAGGCCGGTAGTGCCACCGGTGTATTGCAGCACCGCTACATCGTCGAGCCCCGCCGCCAGCGGCTTGATCCCCTGGCCACGCCCCAGGCGCAGGGCACTCTTGAAGGAAATGGCCTGGGGCAACCGATAGGCCGGCACCATCTTCTTGACCTTGTCCACCACGGTATTGACCAGCCAACCCTTGGCGGCGGGCATCAGGTCGCCCATGCGGGCCTCGATCAGGAACTGGATGTCGGTGTCCCCCAGTACTTCCTGGACCTTCTGCCCGAACATGTTCAGGTAGACCAGGGCCCGGGCACCGGAGTCCTTGAACTGGTGGCGCATCTCGCGCGCGGTGTACAGCGGGTTGGTGTTGACCACTATCAGTCCGGCGCGCAAGGCGCCGAACACGGCGATCGGATATTGCAGGACGTTGGGCATCTGCACCGCGATGCGATCCCCGGGTGCCAGGTCGGTCCGGCTTTGCAGGTAGCCGGCGAACGCCGCGCTGTAGCGCTCCAGCTCGGCGTAGGTCAGTGTCACCCCCATGTTGCTGAAGGCCGGGCGATCGGCAAATTTCTTGCAGGAACGCTCAAACACCTCGATCACCGATTTGTAGGCCCCCAAGTCGATATCGTTGGGGACGCCGGCAGGGCGTTTATCATTCCAGAAATCAGGTTGCATTCTTGTTGTCCTCTTATTTGCCTGAGCGATCCTGGCCGCCTCTGCGACGCGATCAGCGGCGGGGCTCCTCGGACGTTAGCAGCTATGGCGATTCAGGCAAATATGCGCAAGTGTGTCATTAATTGTGTGAATCTTGCCTCCAACAGGCGTGCGAATCAGACGAGCCCATGACGATGCGCTATAAAGTGCAGCGTCTTCGAGCAAAGGAATAGCCATGACCCATGACATGTTCTGGTTGACCACAAGTGACCACCACCGCCTGTTCGTCAACCAGTGGATGCCCGCCAGCCCACCCAGGGCAATCATCCTGCTGTCCCATGGGATGGCCGAACATGGCGGTCGGTATGCCCGCCTGGCCCAGGCCCTGTGCGATGCAGGTCATGGCGTCTGCGCCCCGGACCAGCGTGGCCATGGCCGCACCGCCGAACACGGGGTGCTCGGCCACTACGCGGACCACGGGGGCTGGAGCAAGGTAGTGGGCGACCTCGCCAGCCTCAACCAGCACCTCGGCCAGCAACACCCCGGCACCCCCATCGTGCTGCTGGGCCACAGCATGGGCAGCTACATCGCCCAGGCCTACCTGCTGCACCACAGCGCCAGCCTGCACGGGGCGATACTCAGCGGTTCGAACTTCCAACCCGTAGCCCTGTACCGCGCCGCCCGCCTGATTGCCCGCTTCGAACGCTGGCGCCAGGGTGGCCAGGGCCGCAGCGCACTGATCGAGTGGCTGTCCTTCGGTTCGTTCAACAAGGCGTTCAAGCCCAATCGCACGGCCTTCGACTGGCTCAGCCGGGACCCGGCGGAAGTCGACAAGTACGTCAACGATCCGCTGTGCGGTTACCGCTGCACCAACCAATTGTGGATCGACCTGCTGGGCGGCCTGCAGCAGATCAGCAAGATTGCCAACCTGGAGCAGATCGATCCGGGCCTGCCGCTGCTGGTCATTGGCGGGGAATGTGATCCGGTCAGCGATGGCAAGCGTCTCAAGGATCTGGCCGGCGCCTTGCGCGAGGCCGGCAACCAGTGCCTGCAGCTCAATGTCTATTCGCAGGCGCGTCATGAGCTGTTCAACGAAAGCAATCGTGACCAAGTGACCCAAGACGTACTGGCCTGGCTGGAGCAGGCCTTGCAACACCGCAGGCCTGCGCGCTCGGAGTAAGCCGCGGCCAGTACGCTCATTTATCTGCCAGAGGATTTCCACAAGATGACCCAGGTTACCAACACCCCTTACGACGCCCTGGAAGTCGGCCAGACCGCCCAGTACAGCAAGACCGTCGAGGAGCGTGACATTCAGCTGTTCGCCGCCATGTCCGGCGACCACAACCCGGTGCACCTGGACCCCGAGTTCGCCGCAGCCACCTCTTTCAAGGAACGCATTGCCCACGGCATGTTCAGCGGTGCGCTGATCAGCGCCGCAGTCGCTTGCGAGCTGCCCGGCCCGGGCACCATCTATATCGGTCAGCAGATGACCTTCCAGAAGTCCGTGAAGATTGGCGACACCCTGACCGTACGCCTGGAAATCCTGGAAAAACTGCCCAAGTTCCGCGTGCGCATCGCTACTCGCGTGTTCAACCAGCACGATGAACTGGTCGTGGATGGCGAAGCCGAGATCGCAGCCCCACGTCGCAAGCAGACCGTGACCCTGACCACGCTGCCAGCCATCACCATCGGCTGAGCCTCCTTCCGTAACCCGCGCTTGCC
This sequence comes from Pseudomonas sp. L5B5, assembly GCF_020520285.1. Lineage (NCBI taxonomy): Bacteria > Pseudomonadati > Pseudomonadota > Gammaproteobacteria > Pseudomonadales > Pseudomonadaceae > Pseudomonas > Pseudomonas sp. L5B5. The sequence goes on along the minus strand of NZ_CP084742.1, from coordinate 5,837,979 downwards.
ATTGGAACTCCATGTGGAGCTATTCGCTGGCAAGCAGCGCCTACCGCTTGCCTTCCTCCTCCACCTGGACGCTGGCAGTCATGCCGGCGCTCAGGTTGATACCTTGCGGCAGCTTGTCGAGCTGGATCCGCACCGGAATCCGCTGGGCCAGGCGCACCCAATTGAAGGTCGGTTCCACCTCCGCCAGCAATTGCCCGTCGGGCGTGGCATTGCGGTCGGTAATGCCCCGGCTGATGCTCTGTACATGGCCCTGCAAGGCATCGCCGGCACTCATCAGCCAGACCTTGACCGGGTCGCCGACCCTGATCCGCGGCAGCTTGGTTTCCTCGAAATAGGCCTGGACATAAAAGGTCGAGTCATCCACCAGGGCCATCACCGACTGCCCGGCATTGACGTAGTTGCCTTCAGCCAGGCGCAGGTTGGTGATATGCCCATCGCGCGGGGCACGCACCTGACTGCGAGCCAGGTTCAACTCGGCGACCTTGGCTTCGGCCTGGGCCTGGCGCAGTTCGCCCCGGGCGATACCGGCATTGATCTGGGCATTCTCCCGCAGCTCGGCGCTGATGGCCTGCGGGCCCAGGGCCGCGCGGCGGCTGGCTTCATGCTCGCGCAGGCTCAGCTGTTGCTGGCGGGTCTGCACCACCGCCTGGGCCTTATCCAGAGCGGCTTCGAAGCGGTCGCGATCGATGCTCAGCAGCAACTCCCCGGCCTTGACCTGCTGGTTGTCCACCACCTTGAGCTCGCGCACCCAACCGGAGACATCGGGGGCCACGATCACCACGTCGGCACGAATCCGCGCATCGCGGGTCCAGGGGGTGAGCATGTAGTACTGCCACAGGTGATAACCGGCGAAGATCGCCACCGCCACCAGGCACAGGGTAAACAGGACACGTACGGGTGTACGCATGATCAACTCCTTATAAAGGTCCGAGGACGACCGTGACTGCCGTCAGCACACAGACATACAACGCACAATCGAACAATGCTTCGTGCCAGATCCAGTTTCCCAGCCCGCAGACCCGCACCAGCAGGCGCAGCACACCGGTGAGCACCAGCGCCAATACCACATAGATCAAGAACGGACTGAGCAGCACTCCGCCCAGCGACCACTCACGCAACCCCATGACTGTCCTCCTGCTGCCGGCACCAGCTGCGCCAGCTGTTTTGCAATTGCAGCACCGCGCCCTTGGCCAGCTTCAGGGCATCACTGGATGGCTGTTGCTCCAGGGCTGCGAGCAAGGCCGCGCTGGGCTCCACCAGGGCATCCTGGCGACTGCCCGCCGGCCCCTGCTCCAGGGTTCGTTGCAGCTGTTCGAAATACCTGCGCTGCGCCGGGCTCACCGGCACCTGGGCCACCGCCAGGCTCAAGCGCAGGTGCATCAGTTCATCGCCGATGTCCAGGCCCAGCAGGCCATCATCCCAGCGACTGCGGGCCGGCTCGGGCAATTCCGGATAATGCCGGGCCAACTGCAGCAAGCGGTCGGCCATGCGTCCGCCGAACCAGCTTTCGGCCCCCCGCAGGTTGCGCCGGGTCAGGCGCACCAGATCGCTCAGGGTCGCTGCGAGCAGGCGCCGGCCGTGCCAGGCCGGATCCCGCAGAATCAGCAGGTGGAAAGCCAGCACTGCAGCCCCTACCCCCAGCACCATGGCCTGGGCGCTATTGAGGAAGTTGGCCACATCGAAGGTCATCCGGTTCATCGGCGAGATCAGCACGATGAAATGCAGGCAGAACGAGGTGGCGGTAGCCCCTATCTGCGGCTTCGCCATCCCCAGGGCCCCGAGGAACAGCGGCAGCCCCATGGCCATCGCCAGCATCGGGAAGCCACTCCACTGGGGCAACAGGATCTGCCCCACGACAAAGGCTGCGGGTACGGCGAGGAAGATGCCACGCATGAAGCTCATGCCGATCTGTGCGCCGTTCTCGCGGCTGGCGAACAGGCCGCAGACCACACAGGTCAACAGCATGGCCCCGGAGGCGGCAGGCCAGGCGGTGGCCAGCCAGAAACTCGCCACCGTCAGGAAAGCCAACGCACTGCGGGCGCCGAAGACCAGGGCCAGCGACAAGTCGCGGTGGGGTGTCAGGGTCGCCGGTTGCTCCACCGGTGCCCGCCCCTGTTGCACCGCATCCAGGGCCTGGCCGGCGGCCAGGGCGGTCTCGAGCAACAAGGCCAAGCGTGCCAGGCAGAAACCTTGCGCCGGGCTCAGGCGTTCTTCATGGGAAGCCTCCAGCAAGCGCGGGCGCAGTGCCTGCAAATCACCCTGGTCCGCGACGGTCAGGGCCTGTTGCACCTCGTCCATCCAGGGCTGCAATTGCCCGGCCTCATCGGCGTCCAGCTGTTTCCACTGGCGCCGCACCGAGCGGGAGATACGCAGCAGCTTCAGCAGTTTCTGGCTCAGGCCACTGATGGCCCGGGCCCGCTGGCGTCCCGAAGGCCCTTCGAACCAGGCATGTTCACGCTGAGAGTCCACCGCAACGATCCGGCCGAGTATCTCCAGCAGCCCCTTGCGGGCCAAGGCATCGCCGGCCAGGGTGGCACGTGCCGCCTGCATCCCGCTCTGCCAGGCTGCCCGGGCCTGCTCCGCCAGCTGGCGCTCCACGCGCATTGGCCAGATCAGGGCGCTGCTGGCGGTGGCGCAGATGATCCCCAGGGAGATCTCCGTACAACGGGCCACCGCCTGGTCGAAGATGCTCAAGGGATGATTGAGGGCGGGCAAGGCGATGATCGCCACGGTATAACCGGCCAGCACGAAGGAATAGGACCAGGCGCTGCGCAGCAAGGTGGAACTGGCGGTGCACAGCCCCAGCCACAACGCCAGGGCCAGCAGGAACAACCAGGGCGTCTGGGCGAACAGCCCCATGAACACCACTGACATGATGGTGCCAACCAGGGTCCCCAGCAGCCGGGCCAGGCCCTTTTGCAGCACCATTCCAGACAACGGCTGGGCGACGATGAACGCCGTCATCAGTGCCCAGGATGGCTGTTCCAGGCCCCAGCGTAACGCCAGCCACAACGCCAACCCGCCACCCAGCAGGGTCTTGATCGCGAATTGCAGCGCGGGGAGGCTCGGAGCAAGCAATGCCTGCAGGGTAATGGGCACGGACAAGGACTCTTGGAGGTATGGGTTAAACATAGTAGGGAACGCCCGGCAGCGGGCGTGAGCTAATTATTAGCAAGCTAACTAAATCCCGTCCAGCACTAAATCCCAGGCACAAAAAAACGCCAGACTGGCTGGCGTTTTTGACAGGTTTTTGCGCTTAAGAGCGGGCGCGAGCCTGGTTGCGCAGAGCCTTCACCTGATCGTGATTGCGTTGCGCACCATGGTACTGGCGCTCCACCACGTCACGAATACCCACCAGGTTGTGCTTGCCGATTTTCTCCATGGCGTCCTTGTAGGCTTTCAGGGCGTGGTCTTCTCCGCGTTCGGCTTCGTTGAGCACGGCCTCTTCGTCCTTGCCGGTCACCAGCGACTTGAGGTCCACCCAGCGCCGATGCAGGTCGCCGCTGACACTGGTGGAAGTCTCCGGATCGCCGCCCATCGAACGCACCACGGACTGCAACTCGGCCGCGGCGGCGGCACAGTCGGTCGAACGCTTGATGAACAGCGCCTTGAGCTCCGGATGCTTGATGTCTTCGGCGCAGGTCTTGAAGCCTTCCTGGCCGTCCTTGCTGGTCTCGATCAGGCTGTTGAGTACCGAAATCGCTTCTTTGTTCAAGTCAGTCATTTTCAGGTTCCTTGCAGGTTACGAGAATGGGATCGGCCATGGCCGACCGTCCTGCATCTCCTGTTGCATTGGCCGTGCCAGACTTTTCAATAAAAATTAATACTTATTTTTCAATGACTTGAATAAAAGCACAGGATCTGTATCCGCGTTATTTGCATGATCTGTCATTTGGCCTGCATGCAGAATGCCTGTATTTTCCGAGACTCTCGAATCACGCCACGGTGGCCACCATGACCCCTGAGACACTCGAACTCCTGGTCACCCGGGAAATGCCCTTCGGCAAGTACAAGGGACGCATCCTCGCCGACCTGCCCGGCCCCTATCTCAACTGGTTCGCCCGTGAAGGCTTCCCCAAGGGCGAACTTGGCGGCCTGCTGGCCCTGATGCAGGAAATCGACCATAACGGCCTGTCCGACCTGCTCGATCCGCTGCGCGCAAAACACGGCAAGCCAAAGCCCCGCCATTGACCTGAATCTCTTCAGCACAAGCCCCTCACCGGATAACGAGCCCACCATGCCAAGGACTGTCACCACGCTGGCCCGCGACGAAGAACATTGGCGGGGCATCGCCCGGCAATTCGACCTTGAGTCCGGACCGGTCAACCTCGAGAACGGCTATTTCGGGCGCATGACCCGCAAGGTGGCCGAAGACTACCAACGCAATATCCTGTGGGTGAACAGCAGCAATTCGATACACGTGCGCCAACGCTTCGAGCAGGTCGAAGCGCTACAGATCCGCCATCAGCTGGCTCAATTACTGGAGGTTGCGGACAACGCCGTGGCCATTACCCGCTGCGCTTCGGACGCCCTGCAATCACTGATCCGCAACTACAATCGCCTGCAACCCGGAGACCAGGTGCTGCTCAGCGACCTGGAGTACGACACGGTGAAGAGCGCCATACGCTGGCTCGCCCGGCACCGCGGGGTGGAAGTGATAGAAATCCAGCACCAGCACCCTGCCAGTTTTGACAGCCTTGTAGCGACCTACAAGGATGCATTCGAGCGCCATCCGCGCCTCAAGTTGATGCCCCTGACCCACGTCACCCATCGCAGCGGTCTGGTAATGCCGGTCCAGGCCATCGCCGACCTGGCCAGGGAACACGGGGTCGACATCATCCTCGACGGCGCCCATGCCCTGGGCCAGATCGATTTCAACCTGCAGCAACTGGGCATCGCCTTTGCCGGCTTCAACCTGCACAAATGGATTGGCGCACCGCTGAGCCTGGGCTTTCTCTATATCCAGCCCGAGCGACTGGAGGACATCGATCCGGACATGGGCGAATTCCACTTTCCAGCACACGACATACGTGCCCGCACGCCCTACAGCACGCCCAACATCCCGGCCCTGATGACCTTGCCGCTGGTGTTCGAGGAACACCGGGCCATGGGCGGCGCGGCAGCCAAGGGCGCACGCCTGAACTACCTACGCGAAACCTGGACTGAAGCCGTGCGCGAGTTGCCGGGCATCGAGATCATGACGCCTGCGGACCCTCGCCTGTGCTGCGCCATCAGCGCCCTGCGCTTCACTCGCCACCAGGACCAGCAAGCCCTGGTGGACCGCCTGCTGCGCGACTACGACCTGTTCACGGTGCTCCGCACTGGCGCAGGCTTCGGCCCCTGCATTCGCATCACCCCGGGGCTGGTGACACCGCTGGAGCATATCCAGCGACTGCTCGAGGCCCTCACGGAACTGGCCACCCGCTGAAACCTTCCGGCACCGCTGCCACAGGGCCGCCACCAGCCTTTCGCGCCAGCGGTTCCTGGGAGTTCAGGCCGGCTGGCACTTTTTTCCGGGCAAAAAAAAGGTGCGCCGACCAAGCGCACCATAAAGCCGTAGAACACACCAACGAATAGGATTGGAGCTTCAGTCCAGCAGGGCCAGGGCCTGGGCCGTGCACTCCTGGATACGGGACCAGTCGCCGTCCTTGATCCACTGCGGATCGAGCATCCAGCTACCGCCCACGCACATCACGTTTTTCAACGCCATGTAGCTCTTGATATTGGCCGGACCGACGCCGCCAGTCGGGCAGAACTTCACCTCACCGAACGGACCGCCCAGGGCCTTGATTGCCGCCACGCCACCGCTGACCTCAGCCGGAAACAGCTTGAACCGGCGATAACCCAGGGCATAGCCCTCCATGATCCCGGAAGCGTTGCTGATCCCGGGCAACAGCGGGATCGGGCTGGCGACGCTGGCTTGCAGCAGCTCGCGGGTAATCCCCGGGGTGACGATGAACTGCGAGCCCGCCGCTTGCGCTGCCTCCAGCATCTGCGGGTCGAGCACGGTGCCGGCGCCGGTCACCAGTTCCGGCCGCTGCTCACGCAGGATCTGGATGGCCTTGAGGCCGAACTGCGAGCGCAGGGTCACTTCCAGGGCCGTCAGGCCACCTGCAGCCAGGGCATCGGCCAGCGGCAGCACGTCCTGCTCCCGGGCGATGGTGATCACCGGCAGGATCCGCGCCTTGGCACAGAGGCTGTCGAGCAGGGCTACTTTGTCCGCCATGGAAACGGTCGGGGGTAGGTTTGTCATAGCGGCTGATCCTTGGCTCATGGGCACCAGTAAATCTCTAACGGGGTTTGCAGGAAGGCGCGAATCGGCATGTCGGCGATCACGTCGCCAGCCAGTGCGGCACTCAGGGTGGTCAGCTTGGACTGACCGGAAATCGATAGCAGGCTGTTGCGGGCCGACGCCAGCAACGCCCGGCTCATGCTCAGACGTTGATGGGGTACGGTCGGCGCCAGCATCGGCCAGCAGCGGCGGCTGCCATTGGCATCGAGCGCCTCGGCCAGGTTCGGACTGCCCGGGAACAGCGAGGCGGTATGGCCGTCATCGCCCATGCCGAGCACCAGCACATCGATCCCCGGCAGCTCGGCCAGGGCTTGGTCGGCTTGGCGCGCCGCCTCATCCAGGCTGGTTGCCGCACTGTAGAGCCCGAGAAAACGCGCCTTGGCCACCGGCCCCACCAGCAGATGCTGCCTGAGCAGGCCGGCATTGCTGTCGGCATGCTCAACCGGGACCCAGCGCTCGTCGGCCAGGGTGATCAGTACCCGGGACCAGTCCAGTTCCTGCTTGACCAGGGCCTGGAAGAACGCCACCGGGCTGCGGCCGCCGGACACCACCAGGGTCGCATTGCCCCGGGCACTGATCGCCTCGCGCAGTTGTTCGGCAACCTTCAGGGCCAGGCCAGCAGCCAGCAAGGTCGAGCTGCGAAATTCCTGGGCGCGCACGCCCGCCGGCAGTTGCAAATCAGATATCGCCATACCAAGACCTCCCGTCCCGCGTGATCAAGGCGATGGAACTCATCGGCCCCCAGGACCCGGCTGCATAAGGCTTGGGGGCATCGCCGGATTTCTTCCAGCCGGCAATCAGTTGATCGCACCACTTCCACGCGGCTTCGATTTCATCTTTGCGCACAAACAGGTTCTGGTTGCCACGCATCACTTCCAGCAACAACCGCTCGTAGGCATCGGGGATCCGCGCACTGCGATAGGTATCGGAGAAATTCAGTTGCAGCGGTCCGCTGCGCAGTTGCATGCCCTTGTCCAGGCCCTGCTCCTTGGTCATCACCCGCAGCGAGATGCCCTCGTCCGGTTGCAGGCGGATGATCAGCTTGTTGCTGATCTGCAGGCGCTGCTCGGGAGCGAAGATGTAGTGCGAGGGTTCCTTGAAGTGGATGACGATCTGCGACAGCTTCTGCGGCATGCGCTTGCCGGTGCGCAGGTAGAACGGCACCCCGGCCCAGCGCCAGTTGCGGATATCGGCACGCAGGGCCACGAAGGTCTCGGTGTCGCTCTGGGTGTTGGAGTTTTCTTCCTCCAGGTAACCCGGCACCGACTGGCCTTCGCTATGGCCGGCGATGTACTGGCCGCGCACCACCTGGGTGGTCAGGCCTTCCGGGCTGATGGGCGCCAGGGCCTTGAGCACCTTGACCTTCTCGTCACGGATACTGTCGGCCGAAAGGTCGGCCGGCGGGTCCATGGCGATCAGGCAGAGCAGCTGCAACAGGTGATTCTGGATCATGTCCCGCAGCTGGCCGGCCTTGTCGAAGTAACCCCAGCGACCCTCGATGCCGACCTTTTCGGCCACGGTGATTTCCACGTGGGAAATGTAGTTCTGGTTCCACTGGGTTTCGAACAGGCTGTTGGCGAACCGCAGGGCGATCAGGTTCTGTACCGTTTCCTTGCCCAGGTAGTGGTCGATCCGATAGATGCGGTTTTCCGGGAAGAACTGCGCCACGGCGTCGTTGACCTTGCGCGAGGACTCCAGGTCCGAGCCGATGGGCTTCTCCAGGACCACCCGGGTGTGCTGGTTGAGCCCGACCCGCGAGAGGTTCTCGCAGATCGCGCCATACACCGCCGCCGGGGTGGCGAAGTAGGCGATCAGGCGCTGCTCGCTGCCCACGCGTTCGGCCAGGGCCACGTAGTCCTCGGCCTTGAGGAAGTCCACGTGCAGGTAGCTCAGGCGGGCCAGGAAGCGCTGCAGGACCTCGGCATTGAGGTCCTTGTCGCCAACGTACCCCCGCAATTCGGCTTCGATATTGGCCAGGTGTTCCTGCTCGCTACCCGCCTCCCGAGCCAGGGCCAGGATGCGCGTGTCCTCATGCAGGAGGCCGGCGGCATCGAGTTGATACAAGGCAGGAAACAGCTTGCGCAGCGCCAGATCGCCCAGCGCGCCGAACAAGGCAAAGGTGCACGGTTCAACCGTAATCGAAGGCATGATGTTTGTTCTTTTATCAAGTTAAGCTACAAATACCCTTTTTCAGGGGATCACTCAAGGAAAAATGTAGTAATAAACACAACATTTTTACAAAATACCGATTCCAGGTGGTGGTCGTTCCGGGCCACCAGTAGGATAGGCCACCTCTCAACTTCGCATTGCAGGCGCGGCAGGCCCGGCGCGCAGGATAATCCCAGGAAGCCTGGCGACAGCAACAGCGCCACGATCACCCATGCCCTTCCCTGGATTGACCGCCTCCCGGCCTCGCCGTTTCACCTGTCTAGCCGATCTAGGAAACCTGAATGGACCGAGTGCGAAATCTACTGGAGCAGATCCAGAACCGCCTTGAAGAACTGAACAAGGCGGAACGCAAAGTCGCCGAAGTCATCCTGCTCAACCCGCAGCAGGCCACCCGCTTCAGCATCGCCGCCCTGGCCCAGGCCGCGTCGGTCAGCGAACCGACGGTCAACCGCTTCTGCCGCTCGTTCGGCGTCAGCGGCTACCCGGAACTCAAGCTGCAGCTGGCCCAGAGCCTGGCCAGCGGTGCTGCCTACGTCAGCCGCGCAGTGGAAGCCGACGATGACCCGGCAGCCTACACCCAGAAGATCTTCGCCAGCGCCATCGCCTCGCTGGACAGTGCCTGCCAGCAGATCGATCCGCAGCAGGTCAGCCGCGCCGTGGACATGATGATCCAGGCCCGGCAGATCCACTTCTTCGGCCTCGGCGCCTCCGCCCCGGTGGCCATGGACGCCCAGCACAAGTTCTTCCGCTTCAACCTCGCGGTGTCGGCCCACCCCGACGTGTTGATGCAACGCATGCTCGCGTCAGTGGCGCATACCGGCGACCTGTTCGTGATCATCTCCTACACCGGCCGCACCCGCGAGCTGGTGGAAGTCGCGCGCCAGGCCCGGGAAAACGGCGCCTCGGTGCTCGGTATCACCGCCGCCGGCTCGCCGCTGGCCAAGGCGTGCAGCCTGAGCGTGCACCTGCCGCTGCCGGAGGACACCGACATCTACATGCCAATGACCTCGCGGATCATCCAGCTCACGGTGCTCGACGTGCTCGCCACCGGCATGACCCTGCGCCGTGGCGTGGACTTCCAGCCGCACCTGCGCAAGATCAAGGAAAGCCTCAATGCCAGCCGTTACCCGGCAGGCGACGAGTTCGACTGACAGCCTCCATGACCGGCTCCTGCGGCAAACCGCCGGAGCCAAGGTCCCCCCTACCCCGCCATCCGTGCCTGCAAGCTCAGGTGCGCGCGCTGCCCCGGCGCCAGGCGCAAGCGGTCGGTGCCTCCGGCAGCCGCTTCGACACAGACGAAACGCGATACCTCGCTCCAGCTCACCCCCAGCAATGGCCGGGTCCCGGGATGCCAGACCACGGTGTCGGCGTCCTCGCCAGTATCGATGCACAACGCACGCTGCCAGGCACGGTCCTCGATCTGCAATTCACCCTCGTGCTGGAACACCCGCTGGCAGCCACCATCGACCCGCAACTCGCCCTGCTGCCGGCAAGCCTGGCGACTCAAATGGTCGTAACCCTCGGCGCCATCGAGCCCAGACAGCGCTACCTCACCAACGTCACCAATACGCCAGTAGGCGTGCAAAGCCTGGCTCAACTGGCAGGGTTCGCTGTCCTGGTGCTCGGTACTCAGGCGCAGGTCCATGCCCTGGCCCAGGTGCGCATGCAGGTCGACCTTCCAGTCGCACAGCTGCAATTGCCAATGCAGGCGCACACCGTCTTCATCGCTGTCGCTGTCCAGCAGCTTCCAGTCCAGCAGCCGCGCCCAACCATGGGAAGGCCAGGCATTCTCGCTCGGATGGCGGCCATACCAGGGCCAGCACACCGGCACGCCGCCGCGAATCGCGCCTACCTGCGGCCACTTCGCGGCGCACCAGAGCCAGGGCTTCTGCCCGACAGGCTGGAAGTGCAGCAACTGCGCACCCTGGCGACTGAATACCGCCTGGCACAGCGGGTGGTCAATCACCAGCACATCGCGCATCTGGTAGCGCTCCCAGGCAAACACCGGGCGCTCGCGCAGGGTCTTGAAAAAGCGTTGCAGGGGATGCTCATGCATGTGCCGCGGTCCTGAAAATCATGGGGGTAGTCGTACAGCTAGCGGCTGTAGCGAGAGCGCCTGGCAAAAAAAAGCGGATAGCCAGGGCCATCCGCAATATGCGCACAGAGAAAGGAGCTTATCGCAACAGCGTCAGAACACCGACTGAATTTTCAGGCCGGCCACCAGGGCATTGTCGACCTGATCCACACCGCCCGGATGGGTGATGTACTGCAGGTTTGGCCGCACGGTCAGCCAGTTGGTCACATGGAAACCGTAGTTGATTTCGTAGTTGTATTCGGTCTCGCGCAGGGGTGAGTACAGCGGGTTGTCATAGTCGCTGATACCAATGGCGGCATTGGCCAGCTGAGCGTTCTTCTTCACGTCATCGTTGACATGAATACGGGCGAAACCAATGCCCACGTCATCTTTGGGCCGGGCATCGAACGGCCCCTTGTAGACGAACATCAGCGACTGGTAGTTGTCGACGACGTTGGTGTCCTTGTCATGGAAGGTGGCGTTGGCGGCGATGTTCAGACCACGGGAAGCGTCACCGTTGTGCGTGGTGAGTTGCTGCTGGGCGACGAACCAGTAGCCGTGCTTGCTGTTGTGCACGCGATAGGCGCTGCCAGTGCTGGCGGCATCCAGGCCATTGACGTCCTCGCGCACGTCATTGGCGTCGGCAGTGCTCTTGTAGTAACCCACGCGGTACTCGCCAGGCAGGTTGTTGACCTTCGGCGACCACACCAGCTCCACCGGCAGCACGGTGCCCTTGGTGCCGCTGCCGCTGAGCTTGAAGCCGTTGCCATGCTCCAGTTGCGACGGATTCTGGTTGTAGGCGCCGATCTGCGCATAGAGCTCGGGGGTGATGTGGTACTTGATGCGCAGTGCCGCCTGGCTGACCGGCCAGTTGTACCAGATGCCGGTGGCCCAGTTGCCCACTTGGGAGCCACAGAACGCCAGGTTCTGGAAGTCGCAGGGGAAGGTGTTGAAGTCTTCGCCTTCGCCGAAGTAACCCGCCTTGACGTCCAGCTTGCCGTCCAGGAACTGGTGCTGGATCCACAACTGGGTCAGGCGGACCATGTGCCCGCGACCGTAGACTTCCTGGGAAGAACTGAGGGTGCCGGCACGGGGATCGCCAATGCGATCGTTGGAGATGTTCTGGCCATTGCGGTTGGTCAGCTGGACCTTGGCCTGGGTATTGTCCCAGCCCAAAAGCTTCTGCAGGTCGAACGCCACGCCCAGGCCGAACTGATCGCTGTAGCGCCCGGTCTTGTCGTCGTTGTAGCCGCCATGCAGGTTGGCGCCCATTTCCCCGACGTAGTCGGCCTTGATGTCGATCCCCTGCTCGATCAGCTTGGTGCGTTCGCCGCCCCAGTCGCCGGTCATCCACTTGGAGTCGGCGCTGAAGGCTTCATCGGCCATCGCATGGCCGGACAGGACCAGCGCCGCCACTGCCGACAGCTGGCAGAGCAGGCGGGTGTTGCCATGTTGCTTTTTCATCCCTACATCCTCGTCTTTATTGTTATTAACGATTTATCCAACGCGGTTTACAGTCCTTGCGACAGATGACAGGCCATCTGCCACGGATTCAACGTCCCTTGAATTGCGCCACATTGCCGCCGTGCCCTTGGGTCACGGCAGGCCTCGCCGCCCCCAGGCGCTCGCCGCTCTGGGCATCGAACAGCAGGACCCGGGCCGGGTCGAACTGCAAGGTCAGGGTCTGCCCGGCCTCGGGCGCCTGGTCCGGGGCCAGGCGGCAGCAGACCTTGGTGCCATTGAGGGTGACGAACACCAGGGTGTCGGGGCCGGTGGGCTCGATCACCTGGACTTCAGCCCGGATGCTCGGCAGGCCGTTGGCCTCGACAGATGCCAGACTGATCTGCTCGGGACGGATACCGAGGATCACTTCACGGTCCTCGAGCCCGGCATCCTGGGGCCCCAGGGGCAGCTCGCAGCGAGCCTGGCCACTGTCCAGCAGGGCCAGCAGGCGCCCATCCTTGCGCTGCAGGCGCAGGGGAATGAAGTTCATCGGCGGCGAGCCGATGAAGCTCGCCACGAACAGGTTGGCCGGGTCGTTGTAGATCTGCTTCGGCGTGCCGAACTGCTGGATGATCCCATCCTTCATCACCGCCACCTTGTCCCCCAGGGTCATGGCTTCGATCTGGTCATGGGTGACGTAGACCGTGGTGGTCTTCAGGCGCTGGTGCATCAGTTTCATTTCGGTGCGCATCTCCACCCGCAGCTTGGCGTCGAGGTTGGACAGCGGCTCGTCGAACAGATAGATCTTCGGCCGCCGTGCCAGGGCGCGCCCCATGGCCACGCGCTGCTGCTGGCCGCCGGAGAGCTGGCCCGGCTTGCGGGTCAGCAGGTGCTCGATCTGCAGCAGCTTGGCCACCCGCGCCACCTCCGCATCGATCTCGGCGGTGGGCATCTTGCGGATCTTCAGGCCGAAGGCGATGTTGTCGCGCACGCTCATGGTCGGGTACAGCGCGTAGGACTGGAACACCATGGCGATGTCCCGGTCCTTGGGGCTCATGCCGCTGATGTCGGCGTCGTCCACCAGGATCGCCCCGCCACTGATGTTTTCAAGGCCGGCGATGCAGTTCATCAGGGTCGACTTGCCGCAACCGGAGGGGCCGACCAGGATCAGGAACTCACCGTCATCGATCTTCAGTTCGATGTTCTTCAGGGTGTCCGGCAGGCCGGCACCGTAGGTCTTGTTGACGTTGCGTAATTCGAGAGTTGCCATGCCTTACCCCTTGACCGCGCCGGACGTCAGCCCGCGCAGGAAATACTTGCCGGCGAAGATGTACACCAGCAGTGTCGGCAGCCCGGCGATCATCGCCGCCGCCATGTCAACGTTGTATTCCTTGACCCCGGTGCTGGTGTTGACCAGGTTGTTCAGGGCCACGGTGATCGGTTGCGCGTCGCCGCTGGCAAACACCACGCCGAACAGGAAATCGTTCCAGATCTGGGTGAACTGCCAGATCAGGCACACCATGATGATCGGCACCGACATCGGCAGCAGGATCTTGCCGAAGATGGTGAAGAACCCCGCTCCGTCCAGGCGCGCCGCCTTGACCAGGGCATCCGGCACGCTGACGTAGTAGTTGCGAAAGAACAGTGTGGTGAAGGCCAGGCCGTAGACCACATGCACCAGCACCAGGCCGGTGGTGGTGTTGGCCAGGCCGAACTGACCGAGGGTGAACGAGGCCGGCAGCAGCACGGTCTGGAACGGCAGGAAACAGCCGAACAGCAGCAGGCCGAAGAACAGCTGCGAGCCGCGAAAGCGCCACATCGACAGCACGTAGCCGTTCATGGCACCGATGAAGGTGGAGATCAGCACCGCCGGCACGGTGATCTTCACCGAATTCCAGAAGTAGCCGCCCACGGTGTCCCAGGCCTTGATCCAGCCGATGCCGTCGACCACCTGGGGCCAGCTCAAAAGGTTGCCGGTGCGGATGTCCTCGGGCGTCTTGAAGCTGGTGAGTAGCATCACCACCAGCGGTATCAGGTACACCGCCGCCGCCAGCAGCAGCGTGGCGTAGATGGCGAGCCGGCTGAAATTCAGGCGCGGCCGGGCGAGCGAATCAGTCATGGCGTTTGCCCCGCAGTTCGGAATACAGGTACGGCACCAGGATGATCAGCACGGCGCCCAGCATCAGCATGGCGCTGGCCGAACCGATGCCCATCTGGCCACGGCTGAAGGTGAAGGAATACATGAACATCGCCGGCAGGTCGGAAGAGTAGCCAGGGCCACCGGCGGTCATCGCCGCCACCAGGTCGAAGCTCTTGATCGCGATATGCGCCAGGATCATGAAGGCGCTGAAGAACACCGGACGCAGGCTCGGCAGGACGATCTTCAGGTAGATGGTCGGCAGGCTCGCGCCGTCGACCTGGGCCGCGCGAATGATCGACTGGTCGACACCGCGCAAGCCCGCCAGGAACATCGCCATGACGAACCCCGAGGCCTGCCACACGGCGGCGATCACCAGGCAGTAGACCACCCGGTCCTGGTCCACCAGCCAATCCAGGCGGAAGCCTTCCCAGCCCCAGTCGCGCAGCATCTTGTCCAGCCCCAGGCCCGGGTTGAGCAGCCATTTCCAGGCGGTGCCGGTAACGATCATCGACAGCGCCATGGGGTACAGGTAGACGGTGCGGATAAAGCCTTCCTTGCGAATGCGCTGGTCCAGCAGCACGGCGAGGAATACCCCCAGCACCAGGCTGATGCCAATGAACAGGCCACCGAACAGCGCGAGGTTCTTGCTTGCCACCCACCAGCGGTCGTTGTCCATCAGCCGCAGGTACTGCTGCAGGCCGACCCATTTGTAGCTCGGCATGAAGCTGGAGTTGGTGAAGGACAGAATGAAGGTCCAGATGATGTAGCCATAGAAGCCCACCAGCACGATCACCATGCTGGGCGCGAGCACCAGCTTGGGCAACCAGCGCTGCAAGGCATCCAACGGCGAGGCTTTGCTGAAAACCGCCACAGAGCTCATGGGGATAATCCAGTGTGAAAGAGTGAGTATCCGTAGGAGCGAGGCTCGCCCGCGAATGGGCACCGACACTCAAGTCGATACCGACCGATGCACCACCTTCGCGGGCAAGCCTCGCTCCTACCAGGGAGAGCGTTTCGGGAATGGCCGCAGGCACGCCTGCGGCCCAGGCCTCACTGCGCGGCCTTGACCGCCGACGCCAGTTGCGCACTGGCCTTGGCCGGGTCCGCATCCTTGTCGTTCATGAAGTTGGTCACCACATCGAAGATCGCGCCCTGCACCGCCAGGGAGGTGGCCATGTTGTGCGCCATGCTCGGCTGCAGGCCGCCGGTCTTCTCGTCCGCCAGGAAGTCCTTGGCCGCCGCCTGGGCACAGGAGTCGAAACCTTCGGCACTCATGTCGTTGAGCATGTCGGTACGCACCGGGATGGAGCCCTTGTTGATGCTGAAGACTTTCTGGAAGTCCTTGCCCAGGGCAACCTTGGCCAGGTCTTGCTGGGCGGCGATATCGCCCTTGCGATCGGCCTTGAGCTTGAACACTGCCAACGAATCGATGTTGTAGGTGAAGGCCTTGTCGGTACCCGGGAACGGCACGCACTGGTAATCCTTGCCGGCCACCTTCTTGGCCGCGGTCCATTCGCTCTTGGCCCAGTCGCCCATCATCTGCATGCCGGCCTTGCCGTTGATCACATCCGCAGCAGCGATGTTCCAGTCACGCCCGGCGCGGTTGGGGTCCATGTAGCCGGAAAGCTTCTTCAGCTCGGCGAAGACCTTGGTCATTTGTGCACCCGAAAGGGTCTTCTGGTCCAGGTCCACCAGGGATTTCTTGTAGCCATCGGCGCCCATGACCGAGAGCACCACGTCCTCGAACACGGTGCTGTCCTGCCATGGCTGGCCACCGTGGGCCAGGGCAATGAAACCGGCAGCCTTGAGCTTGTCGCCGGCGGCATAGAACTCTTCGAGGGTGGTGGGCGCCTTGTCGATCCCGGCCTTCTTGAACACCTCGGGGTTGATCCACAGCCAGTTGACCCGGTGGATGTTCACCGGTACGGCGACATAGTCACCTTCGTACTTGACGGTGTTGGCCACCTTGGACGAGAGCAGGCCGTCCCAGTTCTCGCTCTTGGCCACGTCCTTGAGGGTATCGGTGCTGAGCAGGCCGGTGCTGCCCCACTCCTGGATGTCCGGCCCCTTGATCTGCGCGACACCGGGCGGGTTGCCGGCCACCGCACGGCTCTTGAGCACGGTCATCGCGGTGGAACCGCCACCGCCGGCCACGGCGCCATCCTTCCAGGTGAAGCCATCTTTCTCCACCTGGGCCTTGAGGACATCGACCGCGGCTTTTTCGCCACCCGACGTCCACCAGTGGACCACTTCCACGGAACCTTTGGAGTCGGCAGCCAGGGCGCTCAGGGGAAACAGGGAGGCAAGGGAAATGACAGTGGCGAGGCGAGAAATCGCATTCATCTGAAGTACCTTTCTTGTTGTTATGCATGCAAGTCTGGTGCTTGCGCTGCAAACGAGTCTAAACAGCCTAGTCCAGCGCCCGGGTAACGAAGCGATGGAGAAATGTCACCGCATGGTTACACAGTCCCCGAAACAGAGCCCTGGGCCAGGGCCGAGGCCATGCTCGGCGCCAGGGGCAGGCGCGGAATCAGCACGGCCTGCCAGGCGTGATAAAGATCCGGCTTGCCGCCCCAGATTTCTGCCGCAGGACGGTTGTCCAGACCCAGTTCGTGGTGCCAGCTGCCGAACTCGCGATCGATGAACTGCACGTCGCAGAACTCCCAGAAACGCCGGTACCAGGTCTCGTAGCGCTCCTCTGCGGTGCGCCTGAGCAGAGCGCTGGCGGCGGCGCTGGCCTCGGCGTGAGTCCAGTGCAGGCGCTGGCGCACCACAGGGCGGTTTTCCCAGTCCAGGGTGTAGACGATGCCTGGGGCACCATCCACGTTCCAGCCGTTGCGGCAGTTGCTCTCGAACAGGCGCTGGGCGTCCAGCACCAGCCAGCCAGGGGTCAGCATTCCGGCCTGGACCCGCGAAGCCTCCAGGTGCAGCAGCAAGCGTGCCCATTCGAAACCGTGGCCCGGCGTGGTGCCGAAGGGGCGGAAACCATCGGCGGGGAAGTCCCGGTTGTAGTCGCGCAAGGGTTGCCACTGGAGGTCGAAATGCTCGACCACCATGAAATCGTTGGCGGCGGCATGCCCATGGATCAGTCGCTCGGCGATCCGCAACGCCCGGTTCAGCCAGCGCGGGTCCTGGGTGACATCGGCCAGGGCGAGGAAGGCTTCGGTAGCGTGCATGTTGCTGTTGGCCCCGCGATAGGCTTCCTGCTCGCTCCAGTCACGGCTGAAGGACTCGATCATCGCCCCCTCGTGCTCGCTCCAGAAATGCGCCTCGATGATGCCGATCGCCTCTTCCAGCAAGGCCTCGGCTCCAGGGCGCCGGGCCACCACTGCCGAGCTTGCGGCCAGGGCGACGAAAGCGTGCAGGTAAGCCGCCTTGATGCCACTGCCGTCCGCCTGGCCGGCCATGGCGAACCAGCCACCGTGCTCGGCGTCGCGCAGGGGACCTGCCAGGGCGGCGATGCCGTGATCCACCAGGTCGGCAAACCCCGGCAGGCCCTGGACATGGGCCATGGCAAAGCTGTGGGTCATGCGGGCGGTATTCATGGTTTCAGCCAGGGCGCCAGCGGGCAGGCAACCCCGGGCATCCAGGTTGCCGAAGCCCTCGGCAAGTCGCGAGGCCTTGGCGAAGTCCAGCAGGCGCAGACCCTCGGCGGCCAGCCAGTGGTGATGGGCGGGAGCGTTCAGCCAACTGCTGAACGGCAGGGAGAGAGGTTCCATGGGCGACCTGTTGTTGTTCTTGTCGAAGGCTTGAGTCTAATCAAGCCGATGTTCGCCCCAGGTAACGAAGCACACGGCAAATGTCACCAGGCCGTGACAAACAACCGGACGCCGGTAGGAGCGAAGCTTGCTCGCGATGAACGATAACGCGCCGTGCCAGGCATGACGCTTCGCAGGCAAACCTCGCTGCTACAGGAGGAGAAGAGTTGTTCAGTCCGCGGAACGAGGCAGGTACAGGGTCACGCGCAGGCCGCCTTCGCGCAGGTTCTGCAGGCTGACTTCGCCACCATGGCTGTGGGCGATGTTGCGGGCGATGCCCAGGCCCAGGCCGTAGCCCTGCTGCTGGCCGGCCAGGCGAAAGTGCGGTTCGAAGACCTGCTCCAGCCGCTGCTCGGGCACACCAGGGCCCTCATCGTCCACATGCAGGATGAAGGCACTGGCGTCGTCTTCGATGTGCAGGTGGGCGTTCTGCCCGTACTTGAGGGCGTTGTCGATCAGGTTGCCCATGCAGCGCTTGAGCGCCAGGGGCTTGCCCGGATAACTGGCCAGGGCCCGGCCCTGCTGGGTCACTCGCCCGTTGCCGCTGGGCGCCAGGTAGGGCTCCACCAGGCAATCGAGTACCTGGTTGAGGTCCACCGGCTCGATGTTCTCGTGGATATCGGTGTCCTTGACGCACTGCAGTGCGCCCTTGACCAGCAACTCCAGCTCGTCCAGGTCGCGGCCGAACTTGACTTGCAGCTGTTCGTCCTCCAGCAGCTCGACACGCAGGCGCAGGCGGGTGATGGGGGTGCGCAAGTCGTGGGAGATGGCGCTGAACAGTTGGCTGCGCTCGGTCAGGTAGCGACTGATGCGCTCGCGCATGCTGTTGAAGGCCCGCCCCACCTCCACCACTTCACTGCCACCGCCCAGTGCCACCGGCTGTACATCGGCCCCCAGGGACAGCTCCCGGGCCGCCCGGGCCAGGCGCTTGAGGGGCCGGCTCTGCCAGTGCACCAGCAGGCCGATGAACAGCAGCAGGAAACTGCTGGTCAGCAGGATGAACCACACCTGCTGCGCCGGCAGGCCCTGCTCTTCGAGGCTGGTATAGGGTTCAGGCAGCAATGAGGCGATGTACAGCCACTCGCCCGGGGCCATCTGGATCTGGGTCACCAGCACCGGCGGGTTCACCGGTTCCAGGGTGAGGGCGTAGTGGGCCCAGGAGCGCGGCAGTTCGTCGAGCTTCAGGCCGCCATTGAAGATCCGCAGGTCATCGGGCCGTACGAAGGTCACGGAAATATCCGCATCCGTACCCAGGGACTGGCGCAGCACCTGTTCCACCGCCCGCAATACCGCCTCCTTGCGCGGCGTGACCGGCAATAGCTGCATGTCCAAGGGCTTGTCGTTGAGGGTCACGACAAACCGGGTGCCGCCCATGCTGCGTAACTGGTCGAGCACCAGCGGGCGGTACGCCACCGGCAACGAACGCAGATAACTGACGCTGGCCGTCATCGAGTGGGCCAGGCTGCGAGCACTGGTCACCAGGCCTTCGAGCTGGGTGGCCCGCAGCTGCGAGACCCAGATCACGCTGGACAGGGCCTGGGCCAGCAGCACCGCCAACAGCGTCAGCAACAGCATCCGCCCCAACAGCGAACGGGGCATCGGCACCCGTGGCAATACCCTGCGCAGGGTCTCAGTGACCATTGCCGGCCACCACATTGGCCGCCAACTGGTAACCGCTGCCCCGCACCGTACGGATCAGCCGCGGGGGTTTTTCCGTGTCCCGCAGGCGCTGGCGCAGACGGCTGACGGCCATGTCGACGATGCGATCCAGGGGCATCAGGTCGCGTCCGCGAGTAGCGTTGCCGATGGTGTCGCGATCGAGGATTTCCTGGGGATGGTCGAGGAACAGCTTGAGCAGGGCGAAATCGGCGCCGGAGAGGATGACCTCTTCGCCATCGACGTGGAACAAGCGATGGCTGATCACGTCCAGGCGCCATTCATCGAAGCACAGCACCTCGCCCGCCACCCGCTCCTGGACGAACTGCGCGCGGCGCAGCAGGGCCTTGATCCGCGCCTGCAGCTCGCGGGGGCTGAACGGCTTGCCCAGATAGTCATCGGCCCCCAGCTCCAGGCCGATGACCCGGTCGGCCTCGTCGGAGCTGGCGGTGAGCATGATGATCGGCACCTGGCTGCGCTTGGGGTGCTGGCGAATCCAGCGGCACAGGCTGAAACCGTCTTCGTCGGGCAGCATCACATCGAGGATCACCAGGTCGCTGGGCGCCTCGTTCAGCGCCTGGCGAAAACCCGCGCCATCGGCCGTGCTGCGCACCTGGAAACCACAGCGGCTGAGGTAGGTTTCCAGCAGCTCGCGGATTTCCTGATCGTCGTCGACCAACAAGATCGACCTACTGACTGAAGTCACCCATGCCGTCCTTTGTTGTTGTCATGAATGGAGGACGATTATGCCTGCTCCAGGGCCACGCCGGCGCCGGTCAGCCCAGAATAGGGTGCGGTCACCAGCCACACCGGGATGCCCTTGAAGTAGTCGCTCATGCAGCCCTTGTCGGCGAAGCTCTTGGCAAAGCCGCTCTGGATGAAAAAGTCGGCAAACCGCGGGATCACTCCGCCGACGATGTACACCCCGCCCCGGCCGCCGGTGGTCAGCACGTTGTTGCCGGCGACCCGGCCCAGCCAGCAACTGAACTGCTCCAGCACCTCCCGGGCGATGGGGTCGCCGGCCAGGCCCGCAGCGGTAATCGCCTCGGGGGTGTCCAGGCGCGGCTCATGGCCGTCCACCGCGCAGATCGCCCGGTACACCCGCGGCAGGCCGCCGCCACTGAGGGCGGTCTCGGCGCTGACATGGCCGATCTCGTCATGGATGTGCTGCCAGAGCTGGGTTTCCCGGTGACTGCTCAAGGGCAGGTCGACATGGCCACCCTCACCCGGCAGAGCCAGGTAGCGGCCATCGGCCAGGCTCAGCAAAGTCCCTACCCCGAGGCCCGTGCCCGGGCCGATCACCACCGCCGGGCGCAGCGGCTCGGCAGTGCCTTGGCAGACCACCCGGTACTCATCCGGTTGCAGCCGGGTCATGCCCAGGGCCATGGCCGAGAAATCGTTGACCAGCAGCAGGCGCTCGACCTGCAAGGCCTGGCAGAACGCCTGGCGATTCAGGCGCCAGTGATTGTTGGTGAAGCGAAACTCGTCGCCGCTGACCGGGCCGGCCACCGACAGGCATACCGATCCCACCGCGCCCAGGGCGATACCCTGTTCCTGCAGGTAAGCCTTGATGGCGTCCTCCGGGCAGCTGTAGTCCGCGGTCGCATGAACCTGGATCGCGTCCAGCTGTTGGTCTTTCCACAACGCGAACCGCGCGTTGGTGCCTCCGATGTCACCGACCAGGGCCAGTTTCAATTCAGCGTCTCCAGGGCAGAAGTAAAGGCGCTGGCGCCCTGCTCTGCCGAGCTGAAGGCCATGCGCATGAAAGCGAAGAGTTCACGACCGGTGCCGACGTTGTTGCCCAGCAACCCCTTGGCCGGCTCACGGGCGGCGAACTCCTCGGCGTCCACCTTAAGCTCCAGGATGCCTTTTACGCCATCCACACGAATGATATCGCCGTCCCGTACCCGTGCCAGCGCGCCGCCGACCTGGGCTTCGGGGCTGACGTGGATCGCCGCCGGAATCTTGCCCGAGGCGCCGGACATGCGCCCGTCGGTCACCAGGGCCACCTTGAAGCCACGATCCTGCAGCACGCCCAGGAAGGGGGTCATCTTGTGCAGTTCGGGCATGCCGTTGGACCGTGGCCCCTGGAAGCGCATCACCGCCACGAAGTCCTTCTCCAATTGGCCCGCCTTGAAGGCATCGGCCAGGTCCTGCTGGTCCTGGAACACCACGGCAGGCGCCTCGACGACCTGGTGCTCCGGGGCCACGGCGGACACCTTCATCACCCCGCGCCCCAGGTTGCCTTCCATCACCCGCAGGCCGCCTTCCGGCGAAAAGGCCCGGGCCACCGGACGCAGGATGCTTTCATCGAGGCTTTCGATCGGGCCGTCGCGCCAGACCAGCTTGCCGTTATCCAGGAACGGCTCCCGGGTGTAGCGGCTCAGGCCACGGCCAGCCACGGTATTGACGTCCTCGTGCAGCAGGCCGGCCTCCAGCAGCTCGCGGATCAGGAACGACATGCCGCCAGCGGCCTGGAAGTGGTTGATGTCGGCCTTGCCGTTGGGATAGACGTGGGACAGGGTCGGCACCACCTCGGACAGGTCGGCCATGTCCTGCCAGGTCAGCTGGATGCCCGCGGCCTGGGCGATGGCCGGCATGTGCAGGGTGTGGTTGGTGGAACCGCCTGTGGCGTGCAGGGCGACGATGGAGTTGACCAGGCAACGCTCGTCGACGATTTCACCGATGGGCGTGAAGTGGCCGCTCTGCCGGGTCAGGCGGGTGACTTGCTGCGCCGCCTCGAAGGTCAGGGCATCGCGCAGCGGCGTGTTGGGATTGACGAAGGATGAACCGGGCAAATGCAGGCCCATGACCTCCATCAGCAGTTGGTTGGTGTTGGCGGTGCCATAGAAGGTGCAGGTGCCCGGGCTGTGGTAGGACTTCATCTCCGATTCCAGCAACTCTTCGCGAGTGGCCTTGCCTTCGGCATAGCGCTGGCGCACGTCGGCTTTCTGCTTGTTGGAGATCCCGGAAACCATGGGGCCGCCCGGGACAAAGATCATCGGCAGGTGGCCGAAGCGCAGCGCGCCCATCATCAGGCCCGGAACGATCTTGTCGCAGATACCCAGCATCAGCGCGGCGTCGAACATGTTGTGCGACAGCGCTACCGCAGTGGACAACGCGATCACCTCGCGACTGGGCAGGCTCAACTCCATGCCCGCCTCGCCCTGGGTCACGCCGTCGCACATGGCTGGGGTTCCCCCGGCGAACTGGCCGACCGAACCGATCTCGCGCAGGGCCTGCTTGATCAGCTCGGGGAAATGCTCGTAGGGCTGGTGCGCCGACAACATGTCGTTATATGACGAAACAATCGCCACGTTGGCCGCGTTCATCATCCGCAGGCTGTGCTTGTCTTCGGTGCCGCAACCGGCCACCCCGTGGGCGAAGTTCGCACATTGCAGCTTGCCGCGCTGCGGGCCGTCGCTGGCGGCACTGCGGATCAGGGCGAGATAAGCCTGGCGAGTGGCGCGACTACGGGCGATGAGCCGTTCGGTGACCTCAAGAACGCGGGGATGCATGTGTAGAACTCCAGGCTAACGGATGTGGCGACCTGTTTGTCTATGCTGGTGGAAGGCCCGCCACTGGGGGACAGCGGAGGGAATTCCTGACCATTCGGACCAGTTGATTCAGGTCACTCGTTGTAGATAAGACAAAATATTGCCACTAAAAAGGCTTGTTTTCTATTTCTATGCGAATAATCTTGTAATTCCAACAACAAATTCACCGACAGGCGTTTACCCATGACTCTTCGAATCGCAATCAATGGTTTTGGCCGCATCGGCCGCAACGTCCTGCGCGCACTCTATACCCAAGGTTATCGCCAGGATCTGCAGGTCGTCGCCATCAATGATCTCGGAGACAGCGCTATCAATGCCCACCTGCTCAAGCACGATACCGTCCACGGCCTGTTCGATGCCGATGTCCAGCACGATCAGGAAAGCCTGACCGTCAATGGCGACCGCATCGCGGTCAGTGCCATCCGCAATCCGGCCGACCTGCCCTGGGCCGCGGAGAAGATCGACGTGGTGTTCGAATGCACCGGGCTGTTCACCGACCGCGCCAAGGCCGCCGCCCATCTTACTGCCGGCGCCCGCAAAGTGATCATCTCGGCGCCGGCCAAGGGGGCTGACGCCACCGTGGTGTATGGGGTCAACCACGACATCCTGCGCCAGTCGCACCAGATCATTTCCAACGCCTCCTGCACCACCAACTGCCTGGCCCCGGTGGCCCAGGTGCTGCATCGCGAACTGGGCATCGACAACGGCCTGATGACCACGATCCATGCCTACACCAACGACCAGAACCTCACCGACGTCTATCACACCGACCCCTACCGTGCCCGCTCCGGCACCCAGAACATGATCCCGAGCAAGACCGGCGCAGCCGAGGCCGTGGGCCTGGTGCTGCCGGACCTGGCCGGCAAGCTGACCGGCATGGCGGTGCGGGTACCGGTGATCAACGTGTCCCTGGTGGACCTGACCGTGACCCTCAAGCGTGATACCACGGCCGAGGAAGTCAACGCCCTGCTCAAGAGCGCCAGCCAGCATTCCAAGGTCCTGGGCTACAACACCCTGCCGCTGGTCTCCAGCGACTTCAACCACAACCCGCTGTCGTCGATCTTCGACGCCAATCACACCAAGGTCAGCGGCGGCCGCCTGCTCAAGGTCCTGGCCTGGTACGACAACGAGTGGGGTTTCTCCAACCGCATGCTGGATAACTGTCTGGCCCTGTGCAACGCCGAATGAACGGCTGACCACCGGCCATCGGCACCGGTTCCCGCCGGCCAGCCGAACGCTGCCGGACGGGACAATTCACGCAAGGCTTGACCGCAGGTGTAGATGACAATCATTATCATCTGCTAAAAATGGATCAGGTCTTGCTGTGAGCCAATCGCACTTCAACCATGTCTTCCTCACTCAACGGATTTCTCTGCTGCGCACGCTGGAGCGGATGGTCAACAACCACAGCACCGCCGAAGACCTGTTGCAAGAAACCTACCTGCGAGTGACCCGGGCCCTCACCGAGCGGCCGATCACCCACCTGGAACCCTTCGTGTTCCAGACTGCGCGCAACCTGGCGCTCGACCATCTGCGGGCCCGGCGCATCCAGGACCGTACCCTGCTCGAGGACGTGCCACTCCAGGTGCTGGAGAGTGTCGCCGCCCCCACCAGCAGCGCCGAGGATGCCGCTCATGCCGAGCAGTTGCTGGAGCGCTTGAACATCAGCCTCGGTCAACTCAGCGCCCGCCAGCAGCGGATCTTCATCCTCAGCCGCCTGCATGGCCAGAGCTACCAGGAGATCGCCGACGAGTTGAAGGTTTCCCCGAGCACGGTGCAAAAGGAGCTGAAACTGATCATGGCCATCTGCATCGGCGTCGCCGAACGCCTCGACGGCCAGTGAGCATCAACCGCCAGGCAGAATGACTGCGTCAGCCCCGGGCCTTTGTTACCCTTGGCCGGCTTTCGCTCTCTCTTGAAAAAACAGCTGCGCACAGACGCGGCCGAGGAACACCCGTGACGGACCTTCACAGCGCCGAGCCGCCTACCCCTGCTGGCACGCCCCCAAGCATCCAGGCCATGGACCAGGCCCTGGACTGGCTGATCGAGCTGGAACATCCGACCCCGGAACAGACACGCCAATTCCAGCAGTGGCTGGCCGCATCGCCACTCAATGCCCAGGCCTTCACCAGGGCCCAGGCCATCTGGGATGGGCCACAAGTGGCGCAGTCTGCGCTGACCCTGGCCGTCCCGCCGAAAGTCTCGCTGCTGGCGCGCCTGCGCCCCCACTGGAAACCCCTGGCCACCGCCGCGGTACTGGTCCTGGGGCTGTTCAGCTTCAGCAACCTGCCCCTGCGCCTGCAGGCCGATCACCTGACCCTGGTGGGCGAGCGCCAGCGCCTGCAGCTCGAAGACGGCTCCCGGGTGCTGCTCAACACCAACTCGGCGTTCTCCAGCAATATCGACGACCACCAACGTAGCGCGCGGCTGTACCAGGGCGAGGCTTTCTTCGAAGTCCCGGGCAATCGCGGATTGCCCCTGGAGCTGGACGCCGGCCCGGTGCGCGCCAGCGTGCGTGATACCACCTTCGCCGTGCGCTACCTGGATGGCGTCGCCCAGGTCCAGGTGCAGCGCGGGGACCTAGACCTGCGAGCCACCCATGCCGACCAGCGCCTGCGCCTGAGCGCCGGTGAAAGCGTGAGGGTCGGCCCCAAGGGCTTCGACCAACCGGCCAGGCTCGACGCCGGCAAGGAGCTGGCCTGGGTCGACGGTCGCCTGGTGTTCGAAAACTGCCCGCTGAGCCAGGTCCTGGCCGAGTTGCGCCGTTACTATCCAGGCTGGATCGTCAACACCAACGAACAGTTGGCCAATGTCGCGGTGACCGGCAACTACCGCCTGGACCAGCCTCTGGACGTGGTGCGCTCCCTGGCCCACATCACGTCGGCACGCCTTTCGGAACTGCCAGCGCTGGTGATTCTCAATTGAGAACAATTATTTTTACGCGACAGCCACAGGTCGTACGTCTCGTTATAGCCAATGCAATTGATTCGCATTTTTGAGTGCAAATCTGCACACCTATAAAGATTCGTGCGACCCGGAGCGCTTTCGATGTCTTCTCGTCTCAACAGCCGATCCGCTGTTTCCAACTCTCGCCTGCAACATTGCACCCTGTCACTGCTCACCGCCGCCATCCTGCTGGCCGGTACCCAGGCGGCTCCGGCGCTGGCCGACCAGGCCCCCGCCGCCTCCAGCCAGCGCATGGGCAACTACACCTTTGCCATCGCCCAGCAGCCCCTGGTGTCGGCCCTCAACGCCTTCACCACCGTCACCGGCTGGCAGGTAGGCCTGCCGGCCGAATTGGGCAAGGACGTGGTTTCTCCGGGAGTACGCGGCTCGCTGACGCCGGAGAAAGCCCTGGATCGGCTGCTGGCCGGCACCAACCTGAGCTATCGCAAGCTGGGCAGCAACAACATCGTCCTGGAGAAACGCAGCAACCCCAATGCGGTGAACCTGCAGCAGGTGACCATCAGCGCCACCCGCCAGGAACAGGACATCAACTCGGTACCGAGCACGGTGAGCGTGCACACCCGGGAAGAACTCGACCGCCAGAACGTCACAAACATCAAGGACCTGGTGCGCTACGAACCCGGGGTTTCGGTGGGCGGTGCCGGCCAGCGCGCCGGCATCAGCGGCTACAACATCCGCGGCATCGACAGCAATCGGATCCTGACCCAGGTCGACGGTGTCGAAGTCCCGAACCAGTTCTTCAGCGGCCCCTACGCCAAGACCAACCGCAACTACGTCGACCCGGAAGTCGTCAAGCGCGTGGAAATCCTCCGCGGCCCGGCCTCGGTGCTGTATGGCAGCAACGCCATTGGCGGCGCGGTCAGCTACTACACCCTGGACCCCGACGACATCATCAAGCCCGGCCAGGACGTCGGCGCACGCCTGAAGACCGGCTACAGCTCGGCCGACGAAAGCTGGTTGAAGTCCGGCACGTTCGCCGGCCGCGTCGGCGAGTTCGACGGCTTGCTGCACCTGAGCCGGCGCGATGGTCACGAGACCGAATCCTACGGCAGCAACAACGGCACCGGCCTGGGCCGCACCGCCGCCAACCCGGAGGATGTGCGCACCACCAATGTGCTGGCCAAGCTGGGCTGGAACTATGCCGACGATGCACGCCTGGGCCTGACCTACGAGAAATACAAGGACGACCGCGACACCAATCAGAAAAGCGCGGTGGGCGGCCTGTTTCTCAATGGCGTGGGGCAGAACTGGTACCGCTCGCGGACCGGCAACGACACCATCACTCGTGAACGCTTCGGACTGGAAAACAGCTTCGCCCTGGAGTCGCCCCTGGCGGACCGGATCAAATGGAGCCTGAACTACCAGATCGCCAAGACCGACCAGACCACCAGCGAACGCTACAACCCAGTCTCGGTGTTCAGCCCGGTGGCGCGTGACGTGCTGCGCGAACGCCAGACCCTGTACGAGGAAAAGCAGTGGGTGTTCGATGCCCAGTTGGACAAGGCCTTCACCCTGGGTGAAACCGACCACCAGCTGACCTACGGCACCACCCTCAAGCAACAGAAGGTCACCGGCTCGCGCTTCGGTACCGCCACCTGCCTGAAGGTCGGTGGCGGCTGCACGGCCATCGGCGCCCCCAGCCCGACCGCCAGCGACAGCGTGAAGAAATCCAGCGATTTCCCGGATCCGACCATCAACAGCTACGCCCTGTTCGCCCAAGACCAGATCAGCTGGAATGCCTGGACCTTCACTCCGGGCCTGCGCTACGACTATATCCAGCTCAAGCCGCATGTGACCCAGGAATTCCTCAACACCGTCAACCCCAACGGCGCCTTCCCGGTCAGCGATGAGAAGAAGACCTGGCACCGGGTCTCGCCCAAGTTCGGCCTGACCTATGCCTTCGATGACCACTACACTGCCTACGGCCAGTACGCTGAAGGCTTCCGTACCCCATCGGCCAAAGCCCTCTACGGACGCTTCGAGAACATCGCCGGCGGCTATGTGGTCGAACCCAACTCCAAGCTCAAGCCGGAAACCAGCAAGGGCATCGAAACCGGCCTGCGCGGCAGTTTCGACGCCGGTTCCTTCGACGTGTCGGTGTTCTACAACCAGTACCGCGACTTCATCAATGAAGACGCCACCACTGCTGGCGCACTGCAAGCGGTCATCCAGAGCAACAACATCAAGCGTGCCACCATCAAGGGGGCCGAGGCCAAGGGCCGCCTGAACCTGGACGCCTTCGGTGCTCCCCAGGGTCTCTACAGCATCGGCTCGGTGGCTTATGCCTACGGGCGCAACAACGACAATGGCGAACCGATCAACAGCGTCAACCCGCTCAAGGGCGTATTCGGCCTGGGCTATGAGCAGGACCAGTACGGCGCCCTGCTGAGCTGGACCCTGGTCAAGCGCAAGGATCGGGTCGACGACAGCACCTTCAAGGCTCCGGACGGTCGTCTTGCCAGCGGCCAGTTCAAGACGCCCGGCTTCGGCATTCTCGACCTGACCGGGTTCTACAAGGTCACCGACGACCTGACCGTCAATGCCGGCCTGTACAACCTGACCGACAAGAAGTACTGGAACTGGGACGACGTGCGCGGCTACGACAGCGTCGGGGAAGCCGGGCAGACCGCCCCCGCCAACCTCGACCGCCTGACCATGCCCGGCCGCAATTTCTCGGTGAACCTGGTCTGGGATATCTGATCCCAGCGCTCCTCATTGCTCTTTTTCATCAAGGGCAGTGAGGATTTTTTACTGTGTCGCGTCTTCTTGTTCGTCTAGTCACTAAGTGCCTCTCATTCTCAAGGACATCGGTATGACCTCCCAGGATTCTGCCCAGCCTCATCACCTGCGCTCCCAGCGCCTGAACCAGATCACCCACGAGCCGCATTCCAAGCTCGACGCCCTGGTCAAGGCCCATGCGCCGTTTGAAACCCAGGGCGCCTTCGCCCGCTTCGTGGTGGCCCAGTACCTGTTCCAGTCCGAACTGGTCGAGCTGTACAACGACCCCGAACTGATCAAGATCGTCCCGGACCTGGCCGAGCGCTGCCGCGCCGAAGCGGCCAAGGCCGACCTGGCCGACCTGGACACCGAAGTGCCGGCGCCGGTCGCTGGTGCAGTGAGCAATCCGAGCAAGGCCGAGGCCCTGGGCTGGATCTTCGTGTCCGAGGGCTCCAAGCTCGGCGCAGCGTTCCTGATCAAGCGCGCCGTTGGCCTGGGCCTGAGCGAAACCTTCGGCGCCCGTCACCTGGGCGAACCGGCTGGTGGCCGTGCCGAAGGCTGGAAGACCTTCACCCGTATCCTCGATGGCCTGGAGTTCAGCGCCGAAGAAGAAGCAGCGGCGGAAAAAGGCGCCCTGGACGCCTTCAACCGCTTCACCGTGCTGCTGGAACAGGCTTACGCCAACGCGGCACAGCCGGCCTGAATCCACTGGTTGCGGGCAGGACACGATGGAGTGTGCCTGCCCGCAGCGGTATCCTGTCGCCCGAGCCGCCCTGCGGATTGAGCCGTACCACGCGTTACCCCATCATCGACGCCATGACCCCCACTCGCCCCCCGTCTTCGAAAATCTCCCGCCTGCTGTTCGGCGCACTGGCCTATGTCAGCCTGGCCATCGGCCTGGTCGCGATCGTGGTGCCGGGCCTGCCCACCACCGAATTCATTCTCCTGGCCGCCTGGGCCGCCACCAAGAGCTCGCCAAGGCTCAGCGCCTGGATGGAGAACCACCGCCTGTTCGGACCGATCCTGAGCAACTGGCGCAATGGCCGAATCGTCAGCCGCAAGGCCAAGGTCAGCGCCACCCTCAGCATGCTGCTGTGCGCCGGCCTGATGCTGACCCTGCTCAACCATCACTGGACCCTGTACGCCGCCATCGCCGGCATGACCCTGGGCAACCTGTGGATCTGGTCACGCCCCGAGACCCTGGCGCAAACCTCCTGAATCCGGGCGCCTGGCGGCTATGCCCTGTGCACTGAGGCCATACAGGCCAAGGGCATGACCATTCGTCGGCAAACCCTCACGCAAAGGTCGCCCAAGCCGATGTTCCGGGCATGGCGCTGAATGGACTTGGCGACCGGAATCATCCGATTCCGTGCTTCCCATCCGTCCTTTCGCGAGATCGCCCCATGTTCGACTCTCTCTCCATTCGCCTGAAGATCGTGCTGCTGTCCGGCTTGTGCCTGCTGGGCGTGGTAGCCCTGATCGTCGGCATGAACCTCTACCAGAGCCGGCAGAACAACCAGCTGGTCAACACTTCCAGCACGCGAATGCTGACGGCCGGCGTCGAGGGCCTGCTGCAGGCCAAGGCGGCCGACCAGGCAGTGCGCGTGCAGAAGACCTTCGGTGAAAGCCAGCTAGCCCTCAATGCCCTGGCGGATCAGGTTCGCGATCTGCGCCAGATGGCCAGCAAGCGCGGGCTGGAAGCCTCGGCCCTGCGCGAGGAGCTCAACCACAGCCTCAAGACTGCCTTCGAGCGCAACTCCAAGGTGCTCGGCATCTGGCTGGCCTACGAACCCAACGCCCTGGACGGCAAGGACAGCGAGTTCGCCAACGATGCGGCCCGCTCTTCCAACGAGCGCGGGCGCTTCGCCACCTACTGGAGCCGGTCCGGCGGCCAGGGGCTCAACACCGTGATGGTCGAGGATGACCTGACCAAGACCACCCTCAACCTCAGCGGCACGCCCTACAACATCTGGTACACCTGCCCTCGGGACACCCGCCGCACCTGCCTGCTCGACCCTTACGCCGACACCATCGGCGAAGACAAGAAGCAAGTGCTGATGACCACCATCTCCCTACCCCTGCTGGTGGACGGCAAGGTGATCGGGGTGATGGGCATCGACATCGCCCTGGACTCGCTGCAAGCGGCCGCCGACGAAGCCCAGCGCTTTCTGTTCGACGGTGCCGGGCACATGATGATCGTCGCCGGCAGCGGCCTGCAGGCCGCGGTCGGGGCCAACCCGGCGCAAGTCGGCAAGAACATCGGCGAGACCCTCGGCGCCCAGGGCAAGGACATCCTCGCCGTACTGGGCGGCAGCCAGGCCAAGGTTTTGCAGCAGGGCGACCTGATTCGCGCGGTCTATCCTTTCAGCCCCATCGCCGATGCCAAGCCCTGGGGCGTGACTATCGATCTGCCCCAGCAGGTGCTGCTGGCCGACTCGGTGAAACTGCAGGCATTGCTGGATGAAGCCCAGACCAGCGGCACGATCAAGACCGTGCTGGTGGCCATCGGCGCCGGCCTGCTGGGCCTGGCCCTGATGTGGCTCAGCGCCTCGGGCGTGACCCGGCCGATCAACAGCGTGGCGCAGATGCTCAAGGCCATCGCCAGCGGCGACGGCGACCTGACCCAGCGCCTGGACTACAGCAAGAAGGACGAGCTGGGCGAGCTGGTGGGCTGGTTCAACCGTTTCCTCGACAAGCTGCAACCGACCATCGCCCAGATCAAGCAGAGCATCATCGAGGCCCGCGGCACCGCCGACCAGTCTTCGGAGATCGCCCGCCAGACCAGCGAAGGCATGCAGGTGCAGTTCCGCGAGATCGACCAGGTGGCCACCGCCTCCAACGAAATGAGCGCCACCGCCCATGAGGTCGCCAGCAGCGCGGCCAATGCCGCCCAGGCCGCCCGGGGTGCCGACCAATCGGCCAGGGAAGGCATGACCATCATCGAGCGCAGCACCCAGGACATCAGCCTGCTCGCCAACGAGGTCAGCAAGGCTGTTGGCGAAGTCGAGGCCCTGGCGGTGAGCAGCGAGCAGATCGGTTCGGTGCTGGAGGTGATCCGCAGCATCGCCGAACAGACCAACCTGCTGGCCCTCAACGCCGCCATCGAAGCGGCCCGCGCGGGGGAAAGCGGTCGCGGCTTCGCCGTGGTCGCCGATGAGGTGCGCAACCTGGCAAAACGTACCCAGGACTCGGTGGAGGAGATCCGCGTGGTGATCGAGCGTATCCAGAGCGGCACCCGCGACGTGGTGACCACCATGCATACCAGCCAGAACCAGGCGCAGAGCAATGCCGGGCAGATCCAGCTGGCCGTACAGGCCCTGGGCAAGATCAGCGACGCGGTGACCGTGATCAGCGACATGAACCTGCAGATCGCCAGCGCCGCCGAGGAACAGAGCGCGGTGGCCGAAGAGGTCAACCGCAATGTCTCGGCCATCCGCAGTGTCACCGAGACCCTCACCGAACAGGCCAGCGAATCGGCCCAGGTCAGCAGCCAGCTCAATGCCCTGGCCACCCAGCAGATGCAGCTGATGGATCAGTTCCGGGTCTGAATCGTGCCCCGGTGACGCGGCGAGCGCGTCACCGGGGACGACCTTGCGCCTCGACAGCTGGCGGCGTTTCAGGGTGCAATGCCCTCCTCTTGTTTCGAGGAGCCGTCCATGTCCCTGCTGCTGGCCTCCATTCAAACCGCCCTCAAGCTAGCGCCGTCCAACCTCGCCGAACACGGCGAAGGCGCCCTGCCCTCGGCCTTCGCCGTCAGCGACCTGGCCAGCGCCAGCATCGGCGCTGCCGGCCTGGCGCTGGCCGAGTTCCTGCACGACCATACCGGCCAGCGCCCCGCTGTCGGCGTCGACCGGCGCCTGGCCTCGTTCTGGTTCGCCAGCTCCTTGCGGCCCCAGGGGTGGACCCCACCTGGACTGTGGGACCCGATCGCCGGCGACTATGCCACCGGTGACGGCTGGATTCGCCTGCACACCAATGCTCCCCATCATCGGGCCGTGGCCGAGCAGGTACTGGGCGCCGCCAACGACCGTGCAACCATGGCCGCCCGGGTGGCTGGCTGGAACGCCGAGGAACTGGAACAGGCGATCGTCGACCAGGGCGGCTGCGCGGCGCAGATGCGTAGCTGGGCCCAGTGGCAGGCCCACCCCCAGGGCCAGGCAGTGGGCAGCGAACCCCTGGTGCACTGGCTGCCCGGGGGCGAACCCCGCGCCAAACCCTGGAGCGGCTCCAGAGCGCAGCCGCTGGCCGGCCTCAAGGTGCTGGACCTGACCCGGGTCCTCGCCGGCCCCGTGGCGAGCCGCCTGCTGGCCGGGCTCGGCGCCGACGTGCTGCGGATCGACCCGCCCTGTTGGAACGAGCCGGCCGTGGAGCCGGAAATGACCCTGGGCAAGCGCTGCGCACGCCTGGACCTGCACGACCTTGCGGATCGTGCCACCTTCGAACGCTTGCTGGCCCAGGCCGACCTGCTGCTCCACGGCTACCGCGCCGATGCCCTGGAGGGTCTGGGGTATGGCAGCCAAGCGCGCCAGCGCCTGGCCCCCGGACTGGTCGAGGTGAGCCTCAACGCCTACGGCTGGAGCGGCCCCTGGTGCAACCGCCGGGGGTTCGACAGCCTGGTGCAGATGAGTAGCGGCATCGCCGAGGCCGGCATGGCCTGGAAAGTCGCGGATCGGCCCATGCCGCTGCCGGTCCAGGCCCTGGACCACGCCACCGGCTACCTGATGGCCGCCAGCGCCCTGCGGGCTCTGAGCCCCTCCTGGCAGCAGGGTGGGCAGGCACGATTGTCCCTGGCCCGGACCGCCAAGCTGCTGGTCGAGCACTCGGACCCAGGGCAAACCGAAAGCGGCTTGAGGGCAGAAGACCAGGACGACCAGGGACTCGTCCTGGAACAGACCGCCTGGGGCCCGGCCCATCGCTTGCGCGTGCCCCTGCACATCAGCGGCACCCCGATCCAGTGGGATTGCCCGGCCGGCCCCCTGGGTGCGCACCGCGCTCGGTGGTGGTAGAGACACTGCGCCTCAGTTGCCAACCGACCACAGATGCTGCGCCGCATAACCGCGCCATGGCCGCCAGGCTTCGGCTCGCGCCAGCAACTGGCGCGCAGTGGGGCGCTGGCCTTGCAGGAGCGCCATGGCGTTGAGCAGGCCCACGTCGGCCGCCGGGAACGCGTCCATCTCGCGCATGTGCCGCAAGGCGATGTAGTGCGCCGTCCAGTCGCCGATCCCGCCCAGCCGCAACAGGCCCTCGAGCCCCTGCTGCAGGCTGGCCTTGGGCTCGAGCAACTGCGGATCGTCGAGCACCGCCCGGGCCACGGTGGACAGGGTCCGGCCACGGCTCGCCGGCATGCCCAGGGCAGCCAGGTCGGCCACGGCCAGCGCCCCCGGTGTGGCGAACACATGGGTCAGTTCCGGCCAGTCGGGGTCGGGCAGCGCCAGGGGCCGGCCATGTACGGCTACCAGTCGGCTCGCCAGGCGGATGGCGCCCTGCACCGTGATCTGCTGGCCCAACACCGCCCGAATCGCCAGTTCGAAGCCATCCCAGGCCCCCGGCACCCTCAACCCGGGACGCGCCGCCAGCAACGGTTGCAGCAGCGAGTCGACGGCCAGCTCACGGTGGATACGCTGCACATCGGCATCCAGGTCGAATTGCCGGCGTGCCCGCCTCACCAACTGGCCGATCAGCGACGGGGTCAGGTCCTGGCCCGCCAGCCTCACCCGCAGGTCCAGCTGTTCACCAGGCCCCGGGCGAACGCTCAAGGTGCCTTGCCGGCCCTCGAGCTCGAAGCTGCGGGCGTAGACATCGCCCTGCACCACTTCCAGAGCGCCAATGGCGCGCATCGCCAAGAAGCCCAGCATCGCTTGCCAGTCGTAGGGCCCCTGGTAGGGCAGCAGTAGCCGCTGGTGCGGGCTCACAGCGCCAGCAAACCGCTGTACAGACCGTAGGCGGCCAGCAACGCACCGATGATCACCGCGGTGAAGATCAGCTTCTCCGGCAGGGTAAACAGCGGCTTGCCCTGTTCGCGCTTGGCCTTGGCGAACAGGATCACCCCCGGCGCGTAGAGCAGGGCCGAGAGCAGCAAGTACTTGACCCCACCGGCATACAGCAGCCAGATGGCGTAGCTCAAAGCAATGGTGGCGATGCACAGGTCCTTCAGACGCTCACCCGAGGCTTGCTCGTAGGTTTCGCCGCGACCGCTGAGCAGCACCGCATAGGCCGCCGACCACAGGTACGGCACCAGGATCATCGACGAGGCCAGGTAGATCAGCTTGGTGTAGGTGCCGGCAGACACCAGGGTGATCAGCAAGAACACCTGGATCATCACGTTGGTCAGCCACAGGGCATTGACCGGTACGTGGTTGGCGTTTTCCTTGCGCAGGAAGGCCGGCATGGTCCGGTCGCTGGCGGTGGCGTGGAGGATTTCCGCGCACAGCAGGGCCCACGACAACAGCGCCCCCAGCAGTGACACTGCCAGGCCGATGCTGATCAGCAGGGCTCCCCAGGGACCGACGATATGCTCCAGCACCGCAGCCAGTGACGGGTTCTGCAGACTTGCCAGTTCCGGCTGGCTCATGATCCCCAGCGACAACACGTTGACCAATACCAGTAGTGCCAGGACCCCGAGAAAACCTATCACCGTGGCTCGCCCGACATCCGCGCGCTTCTGCGCGCGCGCCGAATACACGCTGGCGCCTTCGATGCCGATGAACACGAAGACCGTGACCAGCATCATGTTGCGCACCTGGTCCAGCACGCCCCCGAAGTTCGGGTTGCTGCGCCCCCAGATGTCACGGGTGAAGATCTCCGCCTTGAAGGCCACCGCGGCGATCACGATGAACATCACCAGCGGCACGATCTTGGCCACCGTGGTCAGCTGGTTGATGAAGGTGGCTTCCTTGATGCCGCGCAGTACCAGGAAATGCACGGCCCAGAGCAGGATCGAGGCACACCCGATGGCGACCGGGGTATTGCCCTGGCCGAACACTGGGAAGAAGTAGCCCAGGGTGCTGAACAACAGGACGAAGTAACCGACGTTGCCCAACCAGGCGCTGATCCAGTAACCCCAGGCCGAGGAGAAACCCATGTAGTCGCCAAAGCCGGCCTTGGCATAGGCATAGACCCCCGAATCCAATTCAGGCTTGCGATTGGCCAGGGTCTGGAACACGAAGGCCAGGGTCAGCATGCCGACCGCGGTGATGCCCCAGCCGATCAGCACGGCCCCGGCGTCGGCCCGGGCGGCCATGTTCTGCGGCAAGGAAAAGATTCCTCCGCCAATCATCGAGCCCACCACCAATGCGATCAGCGCACCAAGTTGAAGCTTCTGTGCCGGTTGTGACATCCCTACCTCTTATATCAGCGAGTCGCCCTGGCGATAAAATTAGACGCAATTAAACAACTTTCTAGAAATTTGATTCTGGCAGTAACAGTCAATTAACCACCTTTTATCCGGGGGCTCTGCGAACACCTCGCAGAACATCCTGAATAACCGAGTATTTTGTTAAGAACATGCATGAAGTGCCATCACTGAAATCCCACCTACTTAGTACCCGGGATAATTTGCATATTCTTTGAAAGGGTCTAGCGTCAATCGACATCGACCATGGAATGACCCCGCTTGAATGGAGATCAAAACCTTCTGGAATGGCCCTCTCAGGGCAGCATTCTACCTCCCGCCATAAATCTTAAGTCATTCATTCACAACGAAATGCAGCAATGAACTGATCCAAGTCAGCTGTTTTGAATGCCAGCAGACTTACTCTGAAGCCTCTCTTCTCCTGCATTGGAGTCATGCAATGTCTGAATCTCCCGGAAAACTAAGACTGGGCGCCTTAGTCGCCCTGGTAGTGGGTTCCATGATTGGCGGGGGAATCTTTTCCTTGCCGCAAAACATGGCAGCCAGCGCCGATGTCGGTGCAGTTCTTATTGGGTGGGCGATTACCGCTGTCGGTATGTTGACATTGGCATTCGTCTTTCAAACTCTGGCCAATCGCAAGCCTGACCTGGACGGTGGCGTATATGCCTACGCCAAGGCTGGATTCGGCGACTACATGGGCTTCTCTTCAGCCTGGGGTTACTGGATCAGCGCCTGGCTGGGCAACGTCGGTTACTTCGTCCTGCTGTTCAGCACCCTGGGCTACTTCTTCCCGATCTTCGGCGAGGGCAACACCCCTGCCGCAGTCATCGGCGCCTCGGTATTGCTCTGGGCCGTGCATTTCCTGGTGCTACGCGGCATCAAGGAAGCCGCCTTCATCAACCTGGTAACCACCGTCGCCAAGGTCGTGCCGCTGCTGCTGTTCGTGTTGATCGCCCTGTTCGCCTTCAAGCTGGACATCTTCACCGCCGACATCTGGGGCGTGAAGAACCCGGACCTGGGCAGCGTGATGAACCAGGTGCGCAACATGATGCTGGTCACCGTCTGGGTGTTCATCGGCATCGAGGGCGCGAGCATCTTCTCCTCCCGGGCGGAGAAACGCTCCGACGTGGGCAAGGCCACCGTCATCGGTTTCATCACCGTGCTGCTGTTCCTGGTGCTGGTGAACGTGCTGTCCCTGGGGATCATGACCCAGCCGGAACTGGCCAAGCTGCAGAACCCGTCCATGGCCGCCGTGCTGGAACACGTGGTGGGCCACTGGGGCGCGGTGCTGATCAGCGTCGGCCTGATCATCTCGCTGCTGGGGGCATTGCTGTCGTGGGTGCTGCTGTGCGCCGAGATCATGTTCGCCGCTGCCAAGGACCACACCATGCCGGAGTTCCTGCGCCGGGAAAACGCCAACCACGTGCCAGCCAACGCCCTGTGGCTGACCAACGCCATGGTGCAGGTCTTCCTGGTCATCACCCTGTTCTCCAACAGCACCTACCTGTCGCTGATCTACCTCGCCACCTCGATGATCCTGGTGCCGTACCTGTGGTCGGCGGCCTATGCGGTGCTGCTGGCAGTACGCGGCGAGAGCTATGAACAAGCCCTGGCCGAGCGCAAGAAGGACCTGGTCATCGGCAGCATCGCCCTGGTCTATGCGATCTGGCTGCTGTACGCCGGTGGGGTCAAGTACCTGCTGCTGTCGGCCCTGCTCTATGCCCCGGGCGCAGTGCTCTTCGCCAAGGCCAAGATGGAACTGCACAAACCGGTTTTCACCCCTGTCGAGAAACTGATTTTCGCCGCAGTGGTCGCGGGCGCCGCCGTGGCGGCCTACGGCCTCTACGACGGTTTCCTGACCCTGTAGCTGTATCTGCAACACCCCTGATTGTTTTGTCTCTGGAGGATCACAGTAATGACCACGGAAAAAGTTAAGTACGGCGTCCATTCCGAAGCCGGCAAACTGCGCAAAGTCATGGTTTGCTCCCCAGGCCTGGCCCATCAGCGGCTGACCCCCAACAACTGCGATGAACTGCTGTTCGACGATGTGCTCTGGGTTGCCCAGGCCAAGCGCGACCACTTCGACTTCGTCACCAAGATGCGCGAGCGGGATATTGATGTGCTGGAAATGCACAACCTGCTGACCGACATCGTCGCCATCCCCGAAGCACTGGACTGGATCCTGGAACGCAAGATCACCGCCAACACCGTTGGCCTGGGCCTGGTGGATGAAGTCGGCTCGTGGCTGCGCAGCCTGGAGCCGCGCAAGGTCGCCGAGTTCCTGATTGGTGGTGTATCGGCCGATGACCTGCCGAGCAGCTTCGGCGGCAGGACCATCGAGATGTTCCGCGACTTCCTCGGCCATGCAAGCTTCATCCTGCCGCCGCTGCCCAACACCCAGTTCACCCGCGATACCACCTGCTGGATCTACGGTGGCGTGACGCTCAACCCCATGTACTGGCCGGCGCGACGCCAGGAAACCCTGCTGACCACCGCCATCTACAAGTTCCACCCCGAGTTCACCAACGCCGACTTCCAGATCTGGTACGGCGACCCCGACCAGGAGCATGGCGCCTCCACCCTGGAAGGCGGAGACGTGATGCCCATTGGCAACGGCGTGGTCCTGATCGGCATGGGCGAGCGCTCGTCCCACCAGGCTATCGGCCAGCTGGCGCGCAACCTGTTCAAGAACAAGGCGGTGGAGCGGGTGATCGTTGCCGGCCTGCCAAAATCCCGCGCGGCGATGCACCTGGACACCGTGTTCAGTTTCTGCGACCGCGACCTGGTCACCATCTTCCCCGAAGTGGTCAACCAGATCGTGCCTTTCACCCTGCGCCCTGACGAGAGCAAGCCCCACGGCATCGATATCCAGCGCGAGAAGACCAGCTTCCTCGACACCGTGGCCGCAGCGCTCAACCTCAAGGCCCTGCGCGTGGTGGAAACCGGTGGCAACAGCTTCGCCGCCGAGCGCGAGCAATGGGACGACGGCAACAACGTGGTGGCCGTGGAGCCTGGCGTGGTGATCGGTTACGACCGCAACACCTACACCAACACCCTGCTGCGCAAGGCCGGCGTGGAAGTCATCACCATCAGCGCCGGCGAACTGGGCCGGGGCCGTGGCGGCGGCCACTGCATGACCTGCCCGATCATTCGCGACCCGATCGACTACTGAGCAGTTCAACTGAATTTGACCCACCACAAACCGATGCCGTGAAAGCGTAGCGAGCGCAACGCGCAGTAGCTTTCACCGCGTCGGCAAGGAGAATCATCATGGCGTTCAACATCCACAACCGTAACCTGCTGAGCCTGGAACACCACACTCCACGCGAACTGCGCTACCTGCTGGACCTGTCCCGCGACCTCAAGCGCGCCAAGTACACCGGCACCGAGCAGCAGCACCTGAAGGGCAACAACATCGCCCTGATCTTCGAGAAAACCTCGACCCGTACCCGCTGTGCCTTCGAAGTGGCGGCCTATGACCAGGGCGCCAACGTCACCTACATCGACCCCAACTCATCGCAGATCGGCCACAAGGAAAGCATGAAGGACACCGCCCGGGTGCTGGGGCGCATGTACGACGCCATCGAGTACCGCGGGTTCAAGCAGGAAATCGTCGAGGAACTGGCGAAGTTCGCCGGGGTGCCGGTGTTCAACGGCCTGACCGACGAGTACCACCCGACCCAGATGATCGCCGACGTGCTGACCATGCGCGAACACGCCGACAAGCCGATCCACGACATCAGCTACGCCTATCTGGGCGATGCCCGCAACAACATGGGCAACTCGCTGCTGCTGGTAGGCGCCAAGCTCGGCATGGACGTGCGCATCTGCGCGCCCAAGGCCCTGTGGCCCCATGACGACCTGGTCGAGCGCTGCAAGAAGTACGCAGAGGACAGCGGCGCCCGCATCACCCTCACCGAAGACCCGAAAGCCGCGGTCAAGGGCGTGGACTTCATCCACACCGACGTCTGGGTCTCCATGGGCGAGCCGGTGGAGGCCTGGGCTGAACGCATCGAGCAATTGCTGCCCTACCAGGTCAATACCCAGCTGATGAAGGCCACCGGTAACCCACGGACCAAGTTCATGCACTGCCTGCCAGCCTTCCACAACAGCGATACCAAGGTCGGCAAGCAGATCGCCGAGCAGTACCCGCACCTGGCCAACGGCATCGAAGTCACCGACGACGTGTTCGAATCGCCAGCCTGCATCGCCTTCGAGCAGGCGGAAAACCGCATGCACACCATCAAGGCGATCCTGGTCTCGACCCTGGCCGACCTGTAACCACCATGCCCGGGACAACCTCCCGGGCCCTGTAGGAGCGAGGCTTGCCCGCGACGGGGTCACCCCTGACCCCGCATGATCGCCGGCCAGCCACGCCCCCACGGGATCACCGAACTCTGGAAGGAATGCATTATGCGTATCGTCGTTGCTCTGGGCGGTAACGCCCTGCTCCGCCGTGGTGAACCCATGACTGCGGACAACCAACGCGCCAACATCCGCATCGCCACCGAGCAGATCGCCAAGATCCATCCCGGCAACCAGTTGGTGATCGCCCACGGCAATGGCCCGCAAGTGGGCCTGCTGTCGTTGCAGGCGGCGGCCTATACCCAGGTTTCGCCCTACCCGCTGGACGTGCTCGGCGCCGAGACCGAAGGCATGATCGGCTACATCATCGAACAGGAAC
Organism: Pseudomonas sp. L5B5; assembly: GCF_020520285.1. NCBI lineage: Bacteria > Pseudomonadati > Pseudomonadota > Gammaproteobacteria > Pseudomonadales > Pseudomonadaceae > Pseudomonas > Pseudomonas sp. L5B5. The sequence continues at coordinate 5,797,170 of NZ_CP084742.1, read as the reverse complement.
TGGGCAACCTGCTGGACTTCGAAGTGCCCTTCGCCACCTTGCTGACCCAGGTGGAAGTGGACGCCAAGGACCCCGCCTTCAACAACCCGACCAAGCCCATCGGCCCGGTCTACAGCAAGGAGGAAGCCGAGAAGCTGGCCAAGGAAAAAGGCTGGGCCATCGCCCCGGATGGCGACAAGTACCGCCGGGTGGTGGCCAGCCCGAAACCCAAGCGCATCTTCGAAATCCGTCCGATCAAGTGGCTGCTGGAAAAAAGCAGCATCGTGATCTGCGCCGGTGGTGGCGGCATCCCGACCCTGTACGGCGAGGATGGCAAGCTCAAGGGCATCGAGGCGGTGATCGACAAGGACCTGTGCTCGGCGCTGCTGGCCGAGCAACTGGAAGCCGACCTGCTGGTGATCGCCACCGACGTCAACGCGGCGTTCATCGACTTCGGCAAACCGACCCAGAAGGCCATCGCCCAGGCCCACCCCGATGAAATCGAGAAGCTGGGCTTTGCCGCAGGCTCCATGGGACCCAAGGTCCAGGCCGCCTGTGAATTCGCCCAGCACACTGGAAAAGTCGCGGTGATCGGTTCACTCTCGGACATCGAAGCAATCGTCCAGGGCCACGCCGGCACGCGCATCAGCACAGCAAAACCCGGCATCAGCTACCTTTAGACGCTTGTTGCAGGAACAGGGGCAGGCCCGCAGCCTGCCCTTTCTTCAACGCCCAGGAGGACCAAGCCTATGGCCATGTTTGAGCCCGGTCACTTGCACATCGAGCGTCATGCGCTGAACAAGGACGACTTCAGCTACAACCTGTGCATCGACTATCAACTCGCCCAGGACCCCAAGGAAGGCAAGGGCATGCAATTCACCTTGCACGGCACCATCGAGGACAAGCCCCTCAAGGAGCAGTTCTTCCTGGCCAAGGACCAGGCGTTCGACTTCGCCCGCCATGCCACGCGTCTTGCCCAGCAGCACGGGCTGCCCAAGAACGCCAGCATCGCGTCCATGCACAAGTACTACGACGAGATGTTCGAGGATGTGCGCAAGCAGCTGGACGTCAAGCCCGGCGACCCGATGAAACCCGAACACCTGGAATAAGCGCCGGGCAGCAACCGGCCTGCCGGCGCCCCCGCCCGGTGGGCTCCCGGACCTGCACCGGGCCATGCCCAGGCTGCTGCGCCAGCCACGAGGCTTTCGACTAAGCCCCTCGCCCAAGGCATACTGGCAGCCCTCCAGAGCCCCAGAAACCTCCCTCACCCCATGCGTATCCACGTCAGTTTCATCGATCGCGTCGGCATCACCCAGGAAGTCCTGGCCCTGCTTGGCGGGCGCAACCTCAACCTGGATGCGGTGGAGATGGTCCCGCCCAACGTCTACATCGACGCTCCGACCCTGAGCCCGCAGGTTCTTGAAGAACTGAGCGATGCCCTGTTCAACGTGCATGGCGTGCAGTCGGTGACGGTGGTCGACATCCTGCCTGGCCAGCGGCGCCACCTGCAGCTCGATGCCTTGCTGGCCGCCATGACCGACCCGGTACTGGCCCTGGACAACACCGGCAAGGTGCTGCTGGCCAACCCGGCGCTGGTGGCCCTGTATGGTCGCGAACCTGCCGGGGAAAGCGTCGCCGGGCTGTTCGCCGATCCTGGCCTGCTCGATACGCTCCTGGAACAGGGCTTTCGCCTGCCCCTGCGGGAAGTCACGGTCAATGGCCAGACGTTGCTGCTCGACGCCACCCCCATTACCGACGCCGGTGCACTGCTGACCCTGTACCAGCCCAACCGCATTGGCGAGCAGCTGTCGGCCCTGCACCACGATCATGCCGAGGGTTTCGATGCCCTGCTAGGCGAGTCGCCGGCGATCCGTACCCTCAAGGCCCGGGCCCTGCGGGTCGCTGCCCTGGATGCACCGCTCCTGATCCAGGGGGAAACCGGCACCGGCAAGGAGCTGGTGGCCCGCGCCTGCCACGCCATCAGCGCCCGCCACAACGCGCCGTTCCTGGCCCTGAACTGCGCGGCACTGCCGGAGAACCTCGCCGAGAGCGAACTGTTCGGTTATGCCCCCGGCGCCTTCACCGGCGCCCAGCGCGGCGGCAAGCCGGGGCTGATGGAACTGGCCAACCAGGGCACGGTGTTTCTCGATGAGATCGGCGAGATGTCACCCTATCTGCAAGCCAAGCTCCTGCGGTTTCTCAACGACGGCAGCTTTCGCCGGGTGGGGGGCGACCGCGAGGTCAAGGTCGATGTGCGCATCCTCAGCGCGACCCATCGCGACCTGGAGAAGATGGTCGGCGAGGGCAGCTTTCGCGAAGATCTGTTCTACCGCCTCAATGTGCTGAACATCGAAGTACCGCCCCTGCGCGAACGTGGCCAGGACATCCTGCTGCTGGCCCGCTATTTCATGCAGCAGGCCTGTACCCAGATCCAGCGACCGGTATGCCGGCTGACCCCTGGCACCTACCCGGCGCTGCTGGGCAACCGCTGGCCTGGCAACGTGCGCCAGTTGCAGAACGTGATCTTTCGCGCGGCGGCGATCTGCGAAGGCAACCTGGTGGACATCGGCGACCTGGACATCGCCGGCACCTCGGTGGCGCGCCAGAACGATGCCGAGGTCGAGAGCCTGGAGCAGGCGGTGGAGAGCTTCGAGAAACAACTGCTGGAAAACCTCTACGTCAACTATCCCTCGACCCGGCAACTGGCCAACCGCCTGCAGACCTCCCACACCGCCATCGCTCACCGCCTGCGCAAATACGGTATTCCCGGCAAGGCCTGAAGCAAGCGGCTCTGCAGGAGCGAAGCTTGCTCGCGGAAAATCTCAATGACGCCACAGTGCCTGGAGCCTGCGCAGTGTCCTCGGGTTGATCGCGAGCAAGCTTCGCTCCTACAAAAACCGGTGAAAAGCGACCTCCATCTGTACTGAAAGCGCTACAGCGGAACGTTTTCGATACAGTCGCGACCAACCTTTACTCTCCAAGGCTTTGATCGACAAAGCCTTTTTTCCCTGCCTCCAGCTGTATTGATTTCGCTACAGCCAAGCAATGCCGATCGCCCAGAAATAATCACAACTCATTGATTTATAAATAATAAATAAATATTGGCCATATTCTTGCTATGGATATCGCCATTCGGCTCGGCCCTGCACGAGCCTTCAATCGCGTCCACCAGACGAAATCTGGCCCCTGAGGAGTTTCCATGAGCGAGTTGCGTTTTACCGAAGATCACGAATGGCTGCGTACCGAAGCTGATGGCAGTGTCACCGTCGGCATCACGGCTTTCGCCCAGAACGCCCTGGGCGATGTGGTGTTTGTGCAACTGCCCGAGCTGCAGAGCTACGACAAGGGCGCCGAAGCCGCCACCGTGGAGTCGGTGAAGGCCGCCAGCGGCGTGTACATGCCCCTGGACGGTGAAGTGGTCGCCACCAACCCGGCCCTGGAAGACAGCCCGGAACTGGTCAACGAAGACCCGCTGGGCGAAGGCTGGTTCTTCCGCTTCATTCCAAGCGATGCCGCCGCCGTTGGCCAACTGCTGGATCAGGACGCCTATGACCGCCTGATCAAAGCCAACGCCGAAGCCTGAGGAGCCCGTGATGACCGTCAACCTGACCACAGCCAACGAATTCATCGGCCGCCACATCGGCCCGCGCCAGGACGATGAGCAGGCCATGCTCAACCGCCTGGGCTTCGACTCCCTGGAAGCCCTGGGCGCCAGCGTGATCCCCGACAGCATCAAGGGCACCAGCGTGCTGGACCTCGGCGCCGGCCAGAGCGAAGCCGACGCGCTGGCGTCGATCAAGGCCATTGCCGCTGGCAACCAGCTGTTCAAGACCTACATCGGCCAGGGCTACTACAGCTGCCACACGCCTTCGCCAATCCTGCGCAACCTGCTGGAAAACCCGGCCTGGTACACCGCCTACACCCCCTATCAGCCGGAAATTTCCCAAGGTCGTCTCGAAGCCCTGCTGAACTTCCAGACCCTGATCAGCGACCTGACCGGCCTGCCGATCGCCAACGCATCCTTGCTCGACGAGGGCACCGCTGCAGCCGAGGCCATGACCTTCTGCAAGCGCCTGAGCAAGAACAAGAGCAGCCACGCCTTTTTCGCATCCGTGCATTGCCATCCGCAGACCCTCGATGTCCTGCGCACCCGCGCCGAACCCCTGGGCATCGAAGTGGTGGTGGGCGATGAGCACCAGCTGACCGACGTCAGCGGCTTCTTCGGCGCCCTGCTGCAATACCCGGCCAGCAATGGCGACCTGTTCGACTACCGTGAGCTGGCCGAGCGTTTCCACGCGGCCAATGCCCTGGTAGCCGTGGCGGCCGACCTGCTGGCCCTGACCCTGCTGGCCCCACCGGGCGAATTCGGCGCCGACGTGGCCATCGGCAGCGCGCAGCGCTTCGGTGTGCCACTGGGTTTCGGTGGCCCGCATGCGGCCTATTTCTCCACTCGCGATGCCTTCAAGCGCGACATGCCCGGCCGCCTGGTCGGTGTTTCGGTGGACCGTTTCGGCAAGCCGGCCCTGCGCCTGGCCATGCAGACCCGCGAGCAGCACATCCGTCGCGAGAAGGCCACCAGCAACATCTGCACCGCCCAGGTGCTGCTGGCCAACATCGCCAGCATGTATGCCGTGTACCACGGCCCCAAGGGCCTGGTGCAGATCGCCCAGCGCATCCACCAGTTGACCGCGATCCTGGCCCAGGGCCTGGGCCAGCTCGGCCTGGCTCCAGAGCAGCAACACTTCTTCGATACCCTGAGCTTGCACACCGGCGCCCGCACCGCCGCGCTGCATGAACAGGCGCGGGCACAGCGCATCAACCTGCGGGTGATCGACGCCCAGCGCCTGGGCCTGTCCCTGGACGAAACCTGTTCCCAGGCCGATGTCGAAGCCCTGTGGACGCTGCTGGCCGACGGCAAGCCGGTGCCGGATTTCGCCACCCTGGCCCAGGCCGTCTCCAGCCGCATCCCGGCGGAGCTGGTGCGGCAGTCGGCGATCCTCAGCCATCCGGCGTTCAATCGCTATCACTCGGAAACCGAGCTGATGCGCTATCTGCGCAAGCTGGCCGACAAGGACCTGGCCCTGGACCGCACCATGATCCCGCTGGGTTCGTGCACCATGAAGCTCAACGCCGCCAGCGAGATGATCCCGGTCACCTGGGCCGAATTCGGCGCCCTGCATCCCTTCGCCCCGACCGAGCAAAGCGCTGGCTACCAGCAACTGACCGACGAACTGGAAGCGATGCTCTGCGCCGCTACCGGCTACGATGCCGTATCCCTGCAACCCAACGCCGGTTCCCAGGGCGAGTACGCCGGCCTGCTGGCGATCCGCGCCTATCACCAGAGCCGTGGCGACGAACGTCGCGACATCTGCCTGATTCCTTCCTCGGCCCACGGCACCAACCCGGCCACCGCCAACATGGCCGGCATGCGCGTGGTAGTCACCGCCTGCGACGCCCGTGGCAACGTGGATATCGAGGACCTGCGAGCCAAGGCCATCGAGCACCGCGAGCACCTGGCCGCGCTGATGATCACCTACCCATCGACCCATGGCGTGTTCGAGGAAGGCATCCGCGAGATCTGCGCCATCATTCATGACAACGGCGGCCAGGTGTACATCGACGGCGCCAACATGAACGCCATGGTCGGCCTCTGCGCCCCGGGCAAGTTCGGCGGCGACGTGTCCCACCTGAACCTGCACAAGACCTTCTGCATTCCCCACGGCGGTGGCGGCCCGGGTGTCGGCCCGATCGGCGTCAAGTCGCACCTGGCGCCTTTCCTGCCCGGCCACGCCGTGCTGGACAACAAGCAAGGCGCGGTATGTGCCGCACCGTTCGGCAGCGCCAGCATCCTGCCGATCACCTGGATGTACATCCGCATGATGGGTGGCGCCGGCCTCAAGCGTGCCTCGCAACTGGCGATCCTCAATGCCAACTACATCGCCCGGCGCCTGGAAGAGCACTACCCCGTGCTCTACACCGGTAGCAACGGCCTGGTGGCCCACGAGTGCATCCTCGACCTGCGCCCGCTCAAGGACAGCAGCGGCATCAGTGTCGACGACGTGGCCAAGCGCCTGATCGACTTCGGCTTCCACGCTCCGACCATGTCGTTCCCGGTGGCCGGCACGCTGATGATCGAGCCGACCGAAAGTGAGTCCAAGGAAGAACTGGACCGTTTCTGCGACGCCATGATCCGCATCCGCGAGGAAATCCGCGCGGTGGAGAACGGCACCCTGGACAAGGACGACAACCCCCTGAAGAACGCTCCGCATACCGCAGCGGAACTGGTGGGCGAATGGACCCATCCGTACAGCCGCGAGCAAGCGGTGTATCCGGTGGCGTCGCTGATCGAAGGCAAGTACTGGCCACCTGTGGGCCGGGTCGACAACGTGTTCGGCGACCGCAACCTGGTATGCGCTTGTCCGTCGATTGAAAACTACGCCTGAGAAGCAGTGGTGAGTTTCAAGCGGCAAGCGGCAAGTTAAAAGCCGATCGGCTCTTTCTTGCAGCTTGTGGCTTGTGGCTTGCCGCTACTCTCAATAATAAGAAACCGGAGAACCAACATGTCCCTGAGCGTGTTCGACCTGTTCAAGATTGGCATCGGCCCCTCCAGCTCCCACACCGTTGGCCCGATGCGCGCGGCCGCACGCTTTGTCGAAGGCCTGCGGCGCGATGACCTGCTGACGGCGACCGCCTGCGTCAAGGTCGAGCTGTACGGCTCACTGGGTGCCACGGGCAAAGGCCACGGCAGCGACAAGGCCGTGCTGCTGGGCCTGGAGGGCGAACATCCGGACACCGTGGACACCGAGACCATCGCTGCACGCCTGCAGGCCATTCGCAGTGATGGGCGCATCAACCTGCTCGGCGAACGCAGCATCGCGTTCAACGAGAAAGAACACCTGGCGATGATCCGCAAGCCCCTGCCCTATCACCCCAACGGCATGATCTTCCGTGCCTTCGATAGCGCCGGCCTGCAGGTGCGCAGCCGCGAGTACTACTCCGTGGGCGGTGGTTTCGTCGTCGATGAAGACGCCGCCGGCGCCGACCGCATCGTCGAGGACACCACGCCCCTGACCTTCCCCTTCAAGACCGCCAAGGAACTGCTGCTGCATTGCAGCACCTATGGCCTGTCCATCAGCCAGGTGATGCTGGGCAACGAAAGTGCCTGGCGTCCGGAAGCCCAGACCCGCGAGGGCCTGCTGAAGATCTGGCAGGTGATGCAGGACTGCGTGGATGCCGGCTGTCGGCATGAAGGTGTGCTGCCTGGCGGGCTCAAGGTCAAGCGCCGGGCGCCGGCCCTGCACCGCCAGTTGTGCAAGCATCCGGAGGCTGCCCTGCGCGATGCACTGTCAGTGCTCGACTGGGTCAACCTCTATGCCCTGGCGGTCAACGAAGAGAATGCCAATGGCGGCCGGGTGGTCACCGCGCCCACCAACGGCGCGGCCGGCATCATCCCGGCGGTCCTGCACTACTACATGCGTTTCATTCCCGGGGCCAACGAGGATGGGGTGGTGCGTTTTCTACTGACCGCAGCCGCCATCGGCATCCTGTACAAGGAAAACGCCTCGATCTCCGGTGCCGAAGTCGGCTGTCAGGGCGAGGTAGGAGTGGCCTGCTCGATGGCGGCCGGGGCCCTGTGCGAGGTGCTAGGCGGCAGCGTGCAGCAAGTGGAGAACGCCGCGGAAATCGGCATGGAACACAACCTCGGGCTGACCTGCGACCCCATCGGCGGATTGGTGCAGGTGCCCTGCATCGAACGCAACGCCATGGGTTCGGTGAAAGCCATCAATGCCGTGCGCATGGCCCTGCGGGGAGACGGGCAGCACTTCGTGTCCCTGGACAAGGTCATCCGCACCATGCGCCAGACCGGTGCCGACATGAAAAGCACATACAAGGAAACCGCCCGTGGCGGTTTGGCCGTGAACATTATCGAATGCTGATACCCAAGCCTGGTATCGGTCCAATTTCAGGAGTTGCCCCATGTCCACCGAAACACTGTTGAAAACCCCGTTGCACAGCCTGCACCTGGAACTCGGCGCGCGCATGGTGCCGTTCGCCGGCTACGACATGCCCGTGCAGTACCCGCTGGGCGTGATGAAGGAACACCAGCACAGCCGCGAGCAGGCTGGCCTGTTCGATGTGTCCCACATGGGGCAGATCCTGCTGCGTGGCAGCAACGCCGCCAAGGCCCTGGAAACCCTGGTGCCGGTGGACATCATCGACCTGCCGGTGGGCATGCAGCGCTACGCCATGTTCACCAATGAACAAGGCGGCATCCTCGACGACCTGATGGTGGCCAACCTGGGTGACGAGCAACTGTTCCTGGTGGTCAACGCCGCCTGCAAGGACCAGGACCTGGCCCATCTGCGTCGACACATCGGCGAGCAATGCGATATCCAGCCGCTGTTCGAGGAACGCGCCCTGCTGGCCCTGCAAGGCCCGGCGGCGGTCACCGTGCTGGCACGCCTGGCGCCGCAAGTGGCGCAGATGACCTTCATGCAGTTCAAGCCGGTGGCGCTGCTGGGCGTGGACTGTTTCGTCAGCCGCTCGGGTTATACCGGCGAAGATGGCTTCGAGATTTCGATCCCGACGGCCCAGGCCGAGAAGATCGCCCGTGCCCTGCTGGCCGAACCGGAAGTGGCCCCCATTGGCCTCGGCGCCCGCGACTCGCTGCGCCTGGAAGCCGGCCTGTGCCTCTATGGCCATGACATGAACGAACAGACCACCCCGATCCAGGCCAGCCTGTTGTGGGCGATCTCCAAGGTTCGCCGTGCCGATGGCGCACGGGCCGGAGGGTTCCCCGGGGCCGAGGTGATCTTTGCCCAACAACAGGGCGGCGTCAGCCGCAAGCGCGTCGGCCTGCTGCCCCAGGAACGCACACCGGTACGCGAGGGAGTGGACATCGTCGATGCCGATGGCAACATCATCGGCAGCGTGTGCAGTGGCGGCTTCGGCCCGACCCTGGGTGGCCCGCTCGCCATGGGTTACCTGGATATCCAGTACACGGCGCTCGACACACCAGTTGCCGCAGTAGTTCGTGGGAAAAAGGTGCCAATGCTTGTAAGCAAAATGCCATTCGTACCCCAACGCTACTATCGTGGCTAAAGGACTGTTTCTATAAGTAACGCGGTTGCGTTAGAAGTGCACTAATCTGTAACGCAACCGCCATAAAACAGTGCATCTTTTTCGATACTGAAAGTCACTTATAACGCTCGAAAACAATTGAACAACTCTATCGAATAAGCCCCGCACGCTAGTTCCGCCAAACCTCGGCAAGCTGCGTAAATCCGGGGCTTCGCGGGGCTTGTTTTTTCTCCCGTAATTGGCGTAGAGTTTCCCCACTGTGTTTGCATGGGTCGCTTGGAATCGTGACCTGGGCAGTAGCCAACAAGTTTGCTACACCCGTTCGACGCCTCTTACTTTCCTGCAACCCAGCCCAGTACTCTTCCTCAGGAAGAGACTGTCATTAATTTTTTAGCGTCAAAGGAAATAAGAAATGTCCCAACGTCAGAGCGGTACCGTCAAGTGGTTTAACGACGAGAAAGGTTTTGGTTTTATCACTCCAGAGAGCGGTCCGGATCTGTTCGTACACTTCCGCGCCATTCAGGGCAACGGCTTCAAAAGCCTGAAAGAAGGCCAAAAAGTGACCTTCATCGCTGTGCAAGGCCAGAAAGGCATGCAGGCTGACGAAGTACAAGCAGAAGGTTAATCTTCTGCAACGAAAAAGCCCCTGATGCTGACATCAGGGGCTTTTTTGTGCGCGCAATTCCGTAAAATGGCTTCTTTTTCCAGATGAGAGCCTGTCATGTCGAAACATCTGCTAAGCCCCCAAGGCGAATTCCCCGCCGCCGGCCTGGGTCGTCGCCTGGCAGCGATGTTCTATGATTTCCTGTTGTGCGTCGCCTTGCTGATCGTCACCGGCGGCCTCTACAAACTGATCCAGATGCAGATCATCGGTGAAACCCGGATGCGGACCCTGACCGAGTCCGGCGCCCTGGACGGCGATCCGCTGTATTCCACGATCCTGCTGTTCGTGCTGTTCGGTTTCTTCGCCAAATTCTGGACCCACACCGGCCAGACCCTGGGCATGCAGGTATGGGGCATCCGGGTGCAGAACGCCGATGGCAGCCGCATCAGCCTGTGGCAGGCCCTGCTGCGCTTCATGGTGTCCATCGCCTCGTGGCTGTGTGCCGGCCTGGGCTTTTTCTGGGTGCTGGTGGACAAGCAGAAACGCAGCTGGCACGACATCTATTCCAATACCCAGCTGGTGCGAATCCCCAAGCGGAAAAAATGATCTGCCACACATGAAAACGCCCCGACAGGTCGGGGCGTTTTTTTGTCCGTGACAACCGCCTTCAGGCGTTGCCAGCCAGCTTCATCCGGGCAGCCTGGGTGAAGTCCAGCATGCGCTTGAGCGGGCGGATGGCATTGGGAATCAGCGCCGGATCCACATGGATCTCGTTGCTGCCCTGCTGTAAGCAATGCAGGGTGCGTTCCAGGGTGTTCATGGCCATCCACGGGCAATGGGCGCAACTGCGACATGCCGCGCCGTTACCGGCGGTAGGCGCTTCGATGAACACCTTGTCCGGGCACAGCTGCTGCATCTTGTAGAAGATGCCGCGGTCGGTGGCGACGATGAAAGTCTTGTTCGGCAGGCGTTGCGCGGCGGCAATCAACTGGCTGGTGGAACCCACCGCATCGGCCAGTTCGATCACCGCGCTCGGCGACTCCGGATGCACCAGGATGGCAGCATCCGGATACAGCGCGCGCATGTCTTCCAACTGCTTGGACTTGAACTCCTCGTGCACGATGCAGGCGCCGTCCCACAACAGCATGTCGGCACCCGTCTGGCGCTGGATATAGGTGCCCAGGTGCTTGTCGGGCCCCCAGATGATCTTCTCGCCGTTGTCCATCAGGCTCTCGACGATCTCCAGGGCGCAGCTGGACGTCACGACCCAGTCGGCCCGGGCCTTCACCGCAGCGGAAGTGTTGGCATACACCACCACGGTACGCTCGGGATGCTGGTCGCAGAATGCCGAGAACTCATCTACCGGACATCCCAGGTCCAGCGAGCAGGTGGCTTCCAGGGTCGGCATCAGCACGCGTTTTTCAGGGTTGAGAATCTTCGCCGTCTCCCCCATGAAACGCACGCCGGCCACCACCACGGTCTTGGCCGGATGGGCATTGCCGAAGCGGGCCATTTCCAGGGAGTCGGAAACACAGCCACCGGTCTCTTCGGCCAGGGCCTGGATCACCGGATCGCAATAGAAATGGGCAACCAGCACCGCATCCTGGGCCTTGAGCTCAGCCGCGATGGCGGTACGGAAATGAGCTTCTTGCTCGGCACTCAATGGCACAGGTTGCTTGGCATCGAGATGGGCTTGAACCAGAAGGCGTTCGGAAATTTGCGTCATGTTCGCAAGACCTGCAGGCGCTTGGGCGCGAAAGTCGAGTATACCACCGGCTCCGGACCGCTCGGGGCCCCGCCGGGAGAGTGGATGCATCAGGCACGGACAACGTTGAAACCGCCGCAAGGCTACAGAATATCCCCGGTATTCAAAAGCTTATTCTGTCCGGTGCCTGCTCTTCGCCACTCCAGCCGACTGACGGCCAGAACCCCCGGTCGGCCCGGCGCACTCACCCCGCCGGACCACGACTGACAGACGTCAATCTCGCCTCAAAGCCTCTCCTGGCCGGACGGCTCCTGGAGGACGCGCTTGGGGTGCATGCCGTTGACCATGCCCATGAACGGCGCATGGATCGAATAGCCCAGCAAGCGCTGGATATGCTCGCTGCACTGGCGCACGGTGGCGCGAGGAATGGACAGGCTGAAATTCTCCTGCTGGCGTGCCCAGGGCTCGCAGTACTGTGCCGTCAGGGCCAGGCGTGGGGCCTCGCTGCGGTTGGCGCCACCGCCATGCCACAGGGTGCCGAGAAACAGCACCACCGATCCCCGGGGCATCACCACCGGCCGCGCCGCCGCACGTTCGGCGTCGGTGGGCAGGCGTCCGTCCCACAAATGGCTGCCGGGGATCACCAGGGTGGCACCGTTATGCCCGGTGAAGTCGTCGATGGCCATTACTGTCGCCGCGCCATAGGGCGGACGCGGGCGGGCCATGGGATAGAAGGCATCGTCGTAGTGCAGGCTCTGCGCCGCTTCCCCCGGCAGGATATTGATGGCCTGCAGTTGGGAGAGCAGGTAGTTGGGTGCCAGGACCCGGTCCAGCAGGCCAAGCACCATGGGGTGCTCCACCAGCGGATTGCAGGCCAGGGTCTTGGCGATCACCGCATACAGGCGCTGGGTCCGCACGCCTTCGAAGGCATTGCGGCCGGTATGGGGCGATAACTGTGCGAGCAGTTCCTCGCGTATCCGGCTAACCTGCTGCTCATCGAACAATCGCTCGAGCACCACGAAACCATCGCGCTGCAGATCGTCCATGAGTGAATCGATGCGCGATGTCGGCACGGCCTCCTGGGTGCCGGCGGTCGAGGGGTAGGTCCTGGCATAACCGCTGTTCATGTAGTCCCGCTGCTCGGGCAAGGTCTTGTCAGTCATCGCTTCGCTCCCAGGTAATAGGTCGTAGCACTGTGCAGAACTGCGGAGTCACCGCCAATGACGCTTTGCCTCAACTGACATGACCCACTGGATCGTTGCCCCGACCATTCCCGCACGCTTCGCCCGCGAGCTGCTGGCCCAGCTGCGTCTCGATCCAGGGGCGCAGGCCGCCCTGCTGCAACGCAGCGGCCTGTCTCCCCAGGTGCTGCGCGACGGCCAGCGCATCGCCCCACTGCATTACCGGGCCTTGAGCCGCCTGGCGGTGGGCAGCGGGCATGACGAGGCTTTTGGCTTCTTCGCCCGTCCAGTGCCCCTTGGCAGCTTCGCGCAGTTGCTGCGACTGCTGGTACACCTGCCAAGCCTGGCCGATGCGTTCGAAGAAGCTGCGCGCTTCTACCGACTGTTCGACGGCTCACGGCCCTGGCGCCTGGAGCAGGACGGCAACATCGCCCGCCTGGTCCTGATGCCCCGGACCGCAGTCCAGGCCGACTCGACGCTGTGGTCCCACATGTTGCTGCTCACCCTCTGGCACACCGGCAGCTGGCTTGCGGGCCAGACCCTGCCCCTGCGCCAGGTGGTCCTGCCGGAGGGCCTCGCCAGCTTCGCTCCCCAGACCCGTTTCCTGTTCGGGCGCCAGCCCCGGTGCGGCACGGTTGCCCTGCTGGAGCTGCCGGCAGTGAACCTGCGGGCGCCGATCATGCGCCGGCCACAAGAGGTTCCACGGTTTGTCCGCCAGTTGCTGCCGACGTTGATCGCCCCAGGCCCGGCAGCGAGTTTCGAAGCGCATCTGCGCGGACTGCTCGGTGCGGCCAGGCCCTTTGCCGGGTTATCTGAAATCGAGGCGGCCCAGGCCCTGGGCATGTCGCGGCAAACCCTGGCCCGCAAGCTTGCAGAACTGGGCACCACCTTTCTCGGCATTCGCGACGACCTGCGGCGCGACCTGGCCTGCAGCCTGCTGGCGCGGGGCGCTACCAGCGTCGCGGACCTGGCGCACCTGCTCGGCTACTCGGAGCCCAGCGCTTTCCAGCGCGCCTTCAAGCAATGGACCGGGCTGCCACCTGGTGCCTATCGAGGCGGCAGGCGCATGGTGAACAGCGACGACCAATCACCCAGCCACCCAACGCCAGAAATAACCTAGGAGCGCAGCGAGGGCTCACCCTCGACCTTGATCACTTGATTGAGCAACTCGTGGTATCGACGGCTCACGGGAATCACCGCACCATTGCTCAACAACAAGTCCATCCCCTTGCCATTGATTCGCCTGGAAACAATGGCGCCCTTGCGCACCCAGTAAGAGCGGTGCACACGAAACCCGTCCTCTGCCGCCAGGTCCACCAGGACCTGGCTGAACCGATAGAGCACCAACTCCGCGCCCTCCCTGCTGATGACGCGGACATAGTGCTCCTCGGCCTTGATGGCGAGGATGTCTTCCAGCGACGAGCAGGCCTTGAGACTGCGCAGCAACTTGTGTGTGCAATCCGGCCCGACAATACCGGTGTCGACCACAGGTTCGTCGGTGACCGGCGCGTCGGCAGCGGCAACATAAGTGAAACGCGGCAGCCCCAGGTAGTGATGGAACACATGGTTGGCGGTCATCCAGAAAACCACCGCGCGAGCACTCTGCATCAGGGTTTCGCTCCACTGCGGCTCACGGTCCTCGCTCGCCTGCGTTGCAGGAAAACCCAGCGCGTGAAACCCGTCGCTGAGCAACTGCGCATAGGCCGCCACCGCCACGCAGGCGAGCAACGCCCCGGTCAGCGTCAATACCCACAGGCGTGGTTTCCAGTGAGCCAGGCAAGCCTTGACGACACGGGTGGCCAGGTCGGCCGTCCACCAGTTGGCAAGGGCGAACAGGCTGACGTACACCATGGCCCCGACATAACCGAAGTGACGGTTGAACCCGGTGTCCGTCGCCGTGAACAGCGCCAGCAAGAGCGGCACCAGGACATAAAAAGCGAAGCTGCGGGCGTAGGCCGGCGGCATCCATTTCGCGAGGCAGGAAACATCAATGCGGGCAGTGTTCACATCAGCCTTCCTTGATCTTGAATGATTCTCTTTATCAAAAAAATAACACTTCCCGCACTGACGTTTCCAGCCGCCACGCGATGTTCCATTCGTGCATGAACCACTCGCACCTGTCCATCACGCCTGCAGGAACATGTCATTCAAGAAGTAACGCCCGCAACAGCGATACGTCCGTGCATCGGCGTTTGCCGCCTCCCCACACCGCTCTTAGCCTGGAAACACGACCATCCACCTTTGGAGTTCTTGTGCAGCCAAGCACCGACGATCGCCTGAGTACGCTGCGCAGCCTGGGCATCCCCCGGTCCTCGCCCGGAACACCAGGCCCCACCGGCCGCTGCGGCGAGGCATCCAGGGTACGCCCCCTGCTGTGCGGAACCTTGATCCTCTCGGTTGGGGTCTGGGTTGGCATGGGCATCGAACGCTGGCGCCTGCCGGGCACTGCGCAACTGGCGGAACTGAAAACCAGCAATCCCGGGGAGCAAGCACCAGCCGCCATGGGACCACCGCCTGCAACTGGCTGGCAGGTCGCGGGGTATCTGGTAGCACGCCGCCAGGCCATCGTAGGCTCCGAGGTAACGGCCAAGGTCGCCCAAGTGCTGGTGGGCGAGGGCGAGCACGTGGCCCGTGGCCAGGTCATGGCCCGGCTCATCAATGCCACGGCTCGCCAGGACCTGACAATCGCCCGCTCCCGCGCAGAGGCAGCGACCGCCAACGTGCAGGTGATTGCCGCACAGCTGGGCGAAGCCCGGCGCAACCGGGAGCGAGCGCGGCAACTGGCCCCGGTGCAGGCCATCAGCTTGACCGCGCTGGAGAACGCCGAAGCCCGCTATCAGCAACTGGCTGCGCAAATGGCCGAGGCCCGCGCACTCGAGACGACCGCCAGGCTGGGCACGGAACGTGCCGAACTGATTCTCGAGCAGCACGTCGTCAAGGCCCCCTTTTCCGGAGTGGTGGCCAGTTGCATGGCACAACCCGGGGAGATGATCTCGCCCATCTCGACCCTCGGCGCGCCCAGCCGGATCGGCATTTGCACCCTCGTCGACCTCGATAGCCTGGAGATAGAAATCGACGTCGCCGAGTCCTACATCAGCCGGCTGGCACCCGGCATGCCAGCCAAGGCCGTCGTCGATGCCTTGCCGGACCGGTTCTTCAGCGCCCGTGTCAGCGCGATCCTGCCCTCGGCCAACCGCGAGCGCTCCACGATCCGGGTCCGACTCACCCTTGCTCCGCCCTCCAGGCACCTGCGCCCGGAAATGGCGGTGAAGGTCACCTTCACCATGCCCGATACGCCCTCGCACAGCTCGACCATCGACCCGGAGTGACCCTACGCATGAGCATTGCACCCTTGATTGAGCTGGAAGGCGTTACCAAGACATTCAAGCGAGGAAAAGAGATCGTCGAGGTTTTCCGCGACCTGGACCTGAGCTTCGCCCAAGGCGAATTCGTCGCGATCATGGGCCCCTCCGGTTCCGGCAAGTCCACCCTGCTCAACCTGATCGGCGGCCTCGACCAGGCTGACTGCGGCTCGATACGGGTTGGCTCGCAGCGCCTGGAGCAAGCCAGCGAGCGCGAACTGTCCAGCTGGCGGGCGGCCAACATCAGCTTCATCTTCCAGTTCTACAACCTCCTGCCGGTGCTGACGGCCAAGCGCAACATCGAGCTGCCGCTGCTACTGACCTCGCTGACGGTCACGGAGCGCTGGCGCCGGGTCGAGGATGCACTGGGCCTCGTCCATCTGGCCGGCCGCCGCGACCACTACCCCCACGAGATGTCTGGAGGCGAACAGCAACGCGTCGCGATTGCCCGGGCGATTGTCTGCGATCCGCAGATCATCCTCTGCGACGAGCCGACCGGGGACGTGGACCGCAGCACCGCCAACGAAATCCTCGACATCCTGCGCGACCTCAACCGCGAACTGGGCAAGACCATCCTCATGGTGACCCACGATGTGGCAGCCAGTGTCTACGCCAACCGCATGCTGTACCTGGACAAGGGTCGCTTCATCGCCGAGGAGTCCCTATGACCCGCCTGGCCCTGGTGTTCGGCAACCTGCGCCGCTGCAGGATGCGCACCGCGCTGTTGATACTGTCCATCGGTATCGCCCTGCTGCTGTTCGGGTTGCTCGCCTCCTTCGAGCGGGCGTTCTCCACCAGCAGCGAAGCCAGCGACCTGGGGCGCATGGTGGTGGTCAACAAGATCAGCTTCACCCAACCGCTGCCGCAGGCCCATTTCGAACGAGTACGCGCGCTGCCTGGCGTAGCCGCTGCAACCCACGCGACCTGGTTCGGCGGTTACTACCGCGAACCGCGCAATACCCTGCACGCGATGGCGGTCGAACCGCAGTCGTTCCTGCAGGTCTATCGCGACGACATCCAGCTTGCCGAAGACCAGCGCCTGGCTTTTCTTGCACAACGAGGGTCGGTGATCATCGGTAGCAGCATGGCCGAGCGCTGGGGCTGGCGCGTCGGTGATCGCATCCCGGTCTTCAGCAATCGGATCGTCAAGCACGACGGCAGCCGTACCTGGGAGCTGCTGGTGGCCGGCATCTTCCATGGCGCCAATGCCCAGGTCGATGCCAACTTCCTCTACCTGCACCACGACTACCTCGACGAAGCCCGTTCCACAGGCACCGGCACCATCGGTTTCATCATTCTCGAACCCCAGGCGGGGGTCGCCGGCGATGAACTCGGCCAGCGAGTCGATCGGTTGTTCGACACCGCGGCCGTGCGAACCACCACCGATACCGAGATGAGTTTCAACCGGGCCTTCGTCAGGCAGTTCGGCGACATGGCCCTGGTGGCCAAACTGGTCGTCGCGGCCTCCATGGTCAGCCTGCTGCTGATCCTGGGCAGCACCATGATGATGGCGATACATGAGCGAACCCGAGAGGTCGGCGTGCTCAAGGCCCTTGGTTTCGGTCGCCTGGAAATCCTCTGGCTGGTGCTCGTCGAAGTGCTGGTGCTCGCCCTGATCGGCGGCCTGGCAGGCCTGGCCGCGGCCGCCTTCGCCGTACGCATCGTCGCCGGCAGCCTGGTGCAGATTGCGCCAGGGATGACCCTGGGCTGGCAGATCTGGGGCGCCGGCCTCGGCATTATCCTGGCACTGGCACTGCTGGCCGGCCTGATTCCGGCAGCCCGCGCGATGCGCGTGCGTATCGTCGACGCCCTGGGGAGGCACTGAGATGTCCAGACTCTTGCGCGAAGCGGCGCTGGTCGCGGCAATCAACCTGCGCAGCCTCGACCGGCGCCCTCTCGGCGCAATCTCCACAATCCTGGCCATCGCCCTGATGGTGGTCGTGCTCCAGGCCTTCCTGGCACTGACCAAAAGCTTCGAGCGAACCCTGATGCAATCGGGTAGCACAACCGTGGCCGTGATCCTGCGTGGCGGCGCCCAGGCCGAAATCAACAGTTCCATCAGCCGCGAACAGTTCGAGATCGTGCAGGGTGGCCCCGGGATCGAGCTGCTGTCTGCGGAAGTCAACCTGCTGGTGGACGCTTATCGCCGCTCGGATGGACAGCGGATGAACCTGTCCCTGCGTGGCTTGCACAGCTCGGGCGCCACCTTGCGCGAAGACTTGCGGATCATCCGTGGCAGGCTGTTCCAACCCGGAGCCAGCGAGCTGGTGGTCGGCCACATCAGCTCACAGTTGTATCGCGGCTTCGACGTCGGTTCACAAATCAGCCTCGGCACCACGCGGTGGACGGTGGTGGGCATCTTCGATACCCGTGGATCGGCAGCCGAATCGGAAATCTGGGGCGACCTGAACGCGGTCCAGAATCTGTTCGACCGGCAATCGGGCTTCCAGTCGCTACGGGTACGCCTCGCCTCGGCGCAGGCCCTTGGCGAGCTGGAACGCTATATCGACGCCGACCCGCGCCTGCCATTGTCGATCCAGTCGGAGCGTGCCTACTTCGCCGTGCAAGCAGCGCGGACCTTCGACCTGATCCAGAAACTCGGCTGGCCGCTGGCCCTGATCCTGGCCGTGGGCGCCCTGGTGGCGGCGATGAACGCGATGTACACCGCCGTGGCACAACGAAGCAGGGAAATCGCAACCTTGCGCGCCATCGGCTTCACCCCCGGCGCGACCTTTCTCGGTGCCATGGCGCAAGCGCTCTGCCTCTCGCTCTTGGGCGGCACCGTCGGTGCTGCGATGGCCTGGCTGCTCTTCAATGACATGACGACCTCGACTCTGGGCAGCGGCGTGGTGCAGATCGGCTTTCGACTGGAGCTGACCGCGCAGGTGTTTATCCAGGGTATTGCACTGGCCTGTGCGGTCGGCCTGCTCGGCGGACTGCTGCCGGCGCTGCGCGCGGCCCGTCGTCCTATCGTGCAAGGCTTGTGAGCGATACCCGGCCGTGCACTCTCGGCTATAGACCAGAAACCTGCAAAAACCGCCACCGGCGACCCAGGATCTTGTGACTTGCCCGCCCCTCTCCCGAGGGACGGGCACGCCTCTCAACAGAGCCGGTGGGCGGTTCCCGACAGGAAAAACTCCTCGATCATCTGACTGCGGCCTGCACGGGCGATGCGTCCCCTGCGCTCGGCATCGATGACCGCCCATACCGTCGCCATGAACAACTCGGACATGGCCACCGCAGGCAAATCGATACGAAAGGCCCCGGCACGCTGCCCGCGCAGAAAGAACGCATCCAGCGCATCGATGTAGCCGTGCCAACGCTCGCCATCACCGGCTTCGTTCAAGGTACCTGGCGGTGCCTGGAACATCAGGAAGTGAATGAACTCGCGCTGCTCCAGGTGCATGGAAATCAAACGGCGCAAGCCACTGCTCGAGCTGTAAACGTCAAGCTCGCAGGCCTCCACCAAGGTGTTGAGGACCTGCGCTGCATGGTCGAGCAGCATCTGCACCAGGTTTTCCCGGGTACCGCAGAACCGGTGAAGGGTCGCCTTGCTCATGCCGGCCTGCGGCGCCAGGTCCTTCAACGTGCTGTGGGGGCGGGTCGCGATAGCCTGCGCCAATATCCTCAACACGCGTTCGTCCGGAGTGTTCTTTGTCATTTCCTGCTCCTTGCCTGTGAAAGCTATCTGGTCGCCAGCGAATACAACCCTGAAATATCTTGCACCAAATGAAACCATTAAATTCATAGTGGAGCATTATTGCTCCAAAAAAACCTAAATGACATCATTCGCGCCCTTCATAACGCCAAACCCTTGAGAGGGAAAAATGGATAGCAAAGAGCGCTGCCGAGCCCTGGCCCTGGCTGCCTTCCTGGCACCGGCCAGCCTTGCCGGATGCCACCAGTCGGAACAGCCCGTGCAGGAGCCTGTCATCAAGTTGGTCAGCGTCGAGAAGATCGCCCCCACTCGACTGCAACTGACCGCGCAACTGCCCGGGCGGGTCGAACCGATACGCATCGCGCAAATCCGCGCACGCGTGCCCGGCATCGTCACCCGGCGCCACTTCGAGGAAGGAGCCGAGGTCAAGGTCGGGGACCTGTTGTTCGAAATCGATCCGGCGCCGATGAAGGCCGCCCTTGCTCGGGCCCAGGGCGAGTTGGCCAAGGCTGGCGCCGATGCCATGGACGCCCAGTCGAAGATCAAGCGCTACGAACCCCTGGTGGCGATCAATGCCATCAGCTCAGAGGATTTCGATACCGCCGTCGCCACCCTCAAGCGCGCCCAGGCCGCCCAGCAGAGCGCCCAGGCGGATGTCGAGACAGCTCGCCTGAACTTGGGCTACGCCCACGTCCGGGCGCCGATCTCCGGCAAGATCGGCAAGGCCATGGTCACCGAAGGTGCCCTGGTGGGCCAGGGAGAAGCCTCGCTGATGGCCGAGATCAAGCAACTGGACCCGATCTACGTCGACTTCAGTCAGTCGGCCTCCCAAGCCATCAGGCTCAAGGCCGCCCTGGATGACGGCACGCTTTCGGCCGATTCGGACCAGCACCTGCGCGTACAGATCGAGGACACCCGCTACAACCGCGAAGGCGCGCTGCTGTTCGCCGACGTGGCGGTCGATCCCGGCACCGGCCAGGTGACCATGCGCGGTCGCTTCGCCAATGAAGACCGCCTGCTGCTGCCCGGCATGTATGTCCGGGTCAGTGCGCCCCAGGGTACGGACCACCAGGCAGTGCTGCTGCCGCAACGGGCCATCCAGCGAGATCGCCAGGGCCAGGCGCAGGTCTGGGTGGTGAACAGCCAAAACCAGCTCGAACTGCGCCCCGTGCAGACCGGTGACATGCACACCTCGCGCTGGCACATCGTCGATGGCCTGAAAACCGGCGAACTGGTGGTGGTGAGCAATCTGGAAGGCTTGAGCGCAGGTGACAAGGTCAACTTCACACCCGTGTCCCATCTCCGGCAACAGACCTCGAGCGACTGAAGCGACTCGAAGCAGAGGAACCCAGCATGCCTGCGTTTTTTATCCAGCGACCCAACTTCGCGTGGGTCGTGGCCCTGTTCATCTCGATGTTCGGGCTGCTCTTGATACCGTCCCTGCCGGTGGCGCAATACCCCGATGTCGCGCCGCCACAGATCAACATCTATGCGACCTACCCCGGCGCCTCGGCAACGACCCTGACCCACTCGGTGACCAGTGTCATCGAGGAGGAGCTCAGTGGCGCCAAGGGCCTGCTCTATTTCGAGTCCGCCAGCAACTCCAACGGCGTGGCCGAAATCATCGTGACCTTCAGTCCGGGCACCGATCCGGACCTGGCCCAGGTGGACGTGCAGAACCGCCTCAAGCAGGCCGAGGCCCGGCTGCCACAGCAGGTGCTGACCCAGGGGCTGGAGGTCGAGCAGACCACGTCCGGCTTCCTGATGATCTATGCCCTCAAGTACAAGGACGGCCAGGTCGGTGAAGACACCAGCGCCCTGGCGGACTACATGGCACGCACCATCAACCCGGAGATCCGCCGCCTGCCAGGGGTCGGCAAGCTGCAGGTCTTCGCGGCCGAAGGCGCCATGCGGGTGTGGGTCGACACCCAGAAGCTGATCGGCTTCGGGCTGTCCATCGACGACGTGAGCGAGGCGATAAAGGCCCAGAACGTCGAAGTGCCCGCCGGCAGTTTCGGTGCCGCGCCAACCCCGGGCAAACAGCAGGTCACCGCAACCCTGGCGGTCAAGGGCACCCTGAGCACACCCGACGAATTCGGGGAAATCCTCCTGCGTGCCAATATCGATGGCACTCGGGTCAAGCTCCGTGACGTGGCACGCGTGGAGGTCGGTAGCCAGGACTACAGCTTCGCCACCCGCCTCGATGGGCAACCCGCCGTGGGCAGCGCCGTGCAACTGTCGCCGGGGGCCAATGCCCTGGCGACCGCAGAGGCGGTCAAGGCGCGCCTGGCCGAACTGTCGCCGTACTTTCCGGACAACGTCGAGTTCGTGGTGCCCTACGACACCTCCAGGTTCGTCAAGGTGGCGATCGAGAAGGTCATCTACACGTTGCTCGAAGCGATGGTGCTGGTGTTCCTGGTGATGTTCCTGTTCCTGCAGAACCTGCGCTACACCCTGATCCCGGCCATCGTGGTCCCGGTCTGCCTGCTGGGCACCCTGGGCGTGATGTGCCTGCTGGGCTTCTCGGTGAACATGATGACCATGTTCGGCATGGTGCTGGCCATCGGTATCCTGGTGGACGACGCCATCGTCGTGGTCGAGAACGTCGAGCGGATCATGGCCGAGGAAGGCCTGTCTCCGGTCCAGGCCACCGCCAAGGCGATGGAGCAGGTATCGGGCGCCATCATCGGCATCACCCTGGTACTGGCGGCGGTGTTCCTGCCGCTGGCCCTGATGGGCGGATCGGTAGGCGTGATCTACCGGCAGTTCTCCATCTCGCTGGCCATCTCCATCCTGTTCTCGGGCTTCCTGGCCCTGACCTTCACCCCTGCCCTTTGTGCCACCCTGCTCAAGCCGGTAGCCCACGGCCATGAGCCAAAACGCGGGTTCTTCGGCGCGTTCAACCGGCACTTCAATGCGCTGACCGAACGCTACAGCCTGCTCAGCACCCGCCTGGTGCAACAGACGGGACGCTACATGCTGATCTACACCGCCCTCCTGGGCGCGCTGGGCCTGGCCTACCTGCGCCTGCCCGAGTCGTTCGTGCCCAGCGAGGACCAGGGCTACACCATCGTCGACATCCAGTTGCCACCCGGCGCCACCCGCGAACGCACATCGGCGGTCAGCGACGAACTGGAGGAGTATCTGCTGGCTCGCCCAGCCACGGCGTCCACATTCCTGCTGATGGGCTACAGCTTCTCGGGCATGGGGGAAAACGCCGCACTGATCTTCCCTTCGCTCACCGACTGGTCGGAACGCGACGCCGAGCAGTCCGCAGCCGCCGAAACGCAGAAACTCAACGAACGTTTTGCCCAGGCATCGGACGGCGCCATCCTGGCGATCAGTCCACCGCCCATCGAGGGCCTGGGCAACTCCGGCGGTTTTGCCCTGCGCTTGCAGGACCGCGCCAATGTCGGACGCCAGGCGCTGCTCGCGGCCCGGGACCAGTTGCTGGAAAAAGCCAGCGCCAACCCCAAGATCCTCTACGCCATGATGGAGGGGCTGAACGAAGCACCGCAGCTGCGTGTTGCCATCGACCGGGAAAAAGCCCAGGCCATGGGAGTGGGCTTCGACGTCATCAGCAATGCGCTGGCCAATGCATTCGGCTCCGCGGTGATCAACGATTTTTCCAATGCCGGTCGCCAGCAGCGGGTCGTGGTCCAGGCTCGCGCCGAGGATCGGGTCCGCCCAGAGACCATCCTTAATCTGCACGTCAGCAACAGCAGCGGCAACCTCGTGCCACTAAGCGCTTTCGTGACGTTGAAATGGGAAGAAGGCCCGGTCCAGATCGTCAGGTACAACGCCTATCCCAGTATCAAGATCGCCGGTGACGCGGCGCCCGGTACCAGCACCGGCGAAGCCATGGCCGAGATGGAGAAACTGGCCAGCCAGTTGCCCGCCGGCATCGGCTACGAGTGGACCGGCCTGTCGTACCAGGAAAAGCTCGCCAGCGGGCAGGCCAGCCAGCTGCTGATACTGGCGGTGGTCGTGGTGTTCCTGTTGCTGGTGGCGCTCTACGAGAGCTGGGCCATCCCCATGAGCGTCATGCTCATCGTGCCGATTGGCGCATTGGGCGCGGTAGCCGCGGTAACCGTCGCGGGCATGCCCAACGACGTCTACTTCAAGGTGGGGCTGATTACCATCATCGGGCTGGCCGCGAAGAACGCGATCCTGATCGTCGAGTTCGCCAAGGACCTGCTCGAACAAGGCCGCTCGCTGAAAGAGGCGGCCGTGGAGGCGGCGCGACTGC
Organism: Pseudomonas sp. L5B5; assembly: GCF_020520285.1. Classification (NCBI taxonomy): domain Bacteria; kingdom Pseudomonadati; phylum Pseudomonadota; class Gammaproteobacteria; order Pseudomonadales; family Pseudomonadaceae; genus Pseudomonas; species Pseudomonas sp. L5B5. The sequence goes on along the minus strand of NZ_CP084742.1, from coordinate 5,773,351 downwards.
GCTTTCGCCCGATCATCATGACCTCCGTGGCGTTCATTCTCGGGGTCGTGCCCCTGACCCTGGCGGTCGGCGCCGGCGCCGCCAGCCAGAAAGCCATCGGCACCGGAGTCATCGGCGGGATGATCTCGGCCACCTTCCTGGGGGTGGTGCTGGTGCCGATCTTCTTTGTCTCGGTCCTGGGCCTGCGGTCCAGGAAACAGCCCACCCCACAACCCCATGACACGACCTCGGAACCGGTGAAGGAGTAATGCCAGTGGCCCGTATCGATCCCAAGCACCCTGCCCTGCTGGCCCTGTTCCTGGTGCTCGCCGGCTGCTCGCTGGCACCCGAGCACCAGCGCCCCGCCATGCCGGTGGCCCAGCACTGGCCGCAGTCTCCCGGGCACGCTATCCCGGGCGACGCCCGGCTCCAGGGCTACCGCGCCTTCATCACCGACGCGCACCTGCTCAAGGTGGTGGAGATGGCGCTGGGCAACAACCGCTCGCTGCGCCAGGCCCTCCTGGACATCGAGGCCGCCAGGGCGCAATACCGTATCCAGCGCAGTGAGCGCTTGCCGTCGCTGAACGCTGGGGCCGGCGCCAATCGCGCCCATGTGCCGGCCGATCTATCCAGCTCGGGCAAGGAAGGAATCTCGTCCAGCTACCGGGTCGGCCTGAGTCTTCCCGAGTACGAACTGGACCTGTTTGGCCGGCTCAACAGCCTGAGCGACTCGGCCCTGGAGCGTTTCCTGGCGACCCGGGAAGCGGCAGAGAGCGCGCGCATTGCCCTGATTGCCGAGACGATCCAGGGTTATCTCAACCTGGAAGGGGCCCAGCGCCAGCGCCTGCTGACCCAGCAGACCCTGGAGGCTCGACGGGCATCGCTGAAGCTGATCCGCCAGCAACTGGCCAACGGCACCGCCACTGCCCTGGACTTCCAGGAAGCCCGTGGCCTGGTGGAACAGGCCCGGGCCGACCTGGAAGGCAGCGAACGCCTGTTGCGCCAGACGCGCAATGCCCTGGTGCTGCTGGTGGGTACGCCGGATGCCGCCAGCCTGTTGCCCGGCCCGCCAGGCGAGCAACAACGCATCGTCCAGGAACTCGCGCCCGGGGCACCCTCGGAGCTGCTGGGGCAGCGCCCCGACATCCTCGCCAGCGAGCATGTGCTCAGGGCCAGGAATGCCGACATTGGAGCAGCCAGGGCCGCGTTTTTCCCGCGCATCACCCTGAGCGGTTCCTTCGGCAGCTCCAGTACCCAGATGTCCCACCTGTTCGAAGGCGGCTCACGCTCCTGGAGCTTCGTTCCGAACCTCGAGCTGCCGCTGTTCCAGGGCGGGCGCAACCGCGCCAACCTGAGCCTGGCGAAGGTGCGCAAGGACTCGGCCGTGGCCAGCTACGAACAGACGGTACAGGCCGCCTTCCGTGAAGTGGCCGACGCGCTGGATGCTACCGACACCTTGCGCCGGGAGGTCCGGGCAAGGCATGAGCTGGCCGGCGCCAGCGGCGAAGCGCTGGTGCTGGCCAGGGCGCGCTACGAGCGTGGCGTGGACAATCACCTGCGCTACCTCGAGGCACAACGCAGCCACTTCAACGACCAGATCGACCTGATCCGGGTCAGCACCGACCGGCAACTGGCCCTGGTCTCGCTCTATCGGGCGCTGGGAGGTGCCTGGTACTGAACCCGACCAGCCGCGCCGGGATGGCCAGCGCGGCACTCGGCAATTTTCCTCAAGCATCGGCAGGCCCTGTAGACTTTCACGCCTGCATCCGCGAAGTAAGGAATTGACATGCGAACAGCCGTCATTGACGAGCACATCATCAATGAACTCGTCATTGCGTTGGCTCGTAATCCACGCGCCTCCCTGCAAGAGCTGGCCAGCACCGTGCGCATCGGCAAGACCACGCTGTACCGCTACGCCAAGACTCGCGAGGAGCTGATCGACACCCTGCGCGACCGCTGCATCAGCGCCATGCTGGAGGCCGCGCGTTCGGCCCTGCAGGACAACCTGCCAGCAGCGCAGGCATTCTCCGGGCTGGTGCACAATCACCTGGCGCACAAGGAGGCCTGTGCCTTCCTGCTGAGCTACGGGCGCTCCCCCCACACCCCGCGTGCCCGGGAAGTCGACCAGAAACTGCAGGCTTACGAACAGCTCATGGAAGCCTTCTTCATCCGCGGGCAAAAGGAGGGATTGTTCAAGATCGGCCTGACCGCAATCGGCCTGAGCGACCTGTTCAGCTACGCCGTGGCCGGCCTGGCCGAATCGGCTCTGGCAGGACGCGTTGCGTCCCTGGGCCTGGAGAACATCGCTACCGACCTGCTGCTCAACGGGCTGCGCACCTAGGAGCATTCACGGAAAACAGGCCGGGTCCCCTGCAAGCTCGCTTGGCGAGACGCCCCCGGTTTTCCCGGATCAATAACCTGCCACGTAGTCGTCGATTTCCTTGAGATACGCCGCCTTCCTGACTGCCGGCAGCCAGCTGACCTGGAAAGAATTCCTTGCCAGCTGCACCATCTCGGCGGGTGTCATCGGGTAGTGCTGTGCCAGGGCGAACAGGTCATCGGACACATAGCTCTGGAAGTAGGCCGGGTCATCGGAATTGACCGTGACCTTCACTCCGGCCCTCAGCAACTGCAGGATCTCCCTGCCCTTCATGTCGCCGACGAAGCCGTTGGAAACCGGGCAGCACGTCAGGCCGATGCCCTTGTCCCGCACGTAGGCCACCAGGTCCTGGTCTTCGACGATGTTGGTTCCGTGATCCAGGCGATCCACCTGGATGTCCAGCAAGGCTTCACGGATGTTGCCAATGGAATTGTGCTGGTCGATGTCGCAATGCATCGTCAGGTGAAAACCCGCCTGCCGGGCTTTGCTGAAGACTTCGCGGAACTTCCCTGGCGGGTTGCCGTTCTCGTCGGAGTCCAGGCCGACACCGAGGATCTTGTCCCGGTACGGCAGGGCCTGCTCCAGGGTGTCGGCGGCCGACTGTGCGGACATGTCCCGCAGAAAACACATGACCAGGGCCGTTTCCACGCCAAGGGTGCGACTGTCCCGGACGGCACGATGGTAGCCGTTGATGACGGTCTGGAAAGCGACGCCGCGACTGGTGTGGGCCTGAGGATCGAAGAACAGTTCCGCATACCGGACATTGTGCTCCCGGGCCTTGTACAGGTACGCCATGGCCACCTGATAGAAGTCTTCTTCCTGTTGCAGGACGTTCATCGCCGGGTAGTACACCTGCAGGAATGACGACAGCGAGTCGAACTGATAGCTGCGCTTGACCTCTTCGATCGTGGTCTGGCCGATATCGACCCGGTTTCTTTGCGCCAGCGCAAGCTTCAGTTCGGGCTCCAGCGTGCCTTCCAGGTGCAGGTGCAATTCGGCCTTTGGCAGGCCTTTGACGAACTCGCGGGTAATGGTGGTCGGTAGCATCGGATCAGGCTCCTGTTTTTATTGTCACGGCGAATTCGGCAGGTTCCGGTTCGTCCTCGCCCCCGATGGGCTGGTGGACCAGGACGTAATAGGCCAGCGCCGCCAGGCAGGCCACGCAGGCAGCCAGGACGAAGGCCAGGGCAATGGAATGGGTGCGATCGATGATCCAGCCACTCACCACGGGGGCGAAGGAGCCACCGAAGAAGCCGACGAGGTTCTGAATGCTGCCCAGCGATGCCACGAGCTGGCGTGGAGCGGCCACGCTCACCAGTCCCCAGGCGGAACCACCGGCCAGGTTGACGAAAAACATGGCGACCGACAGGTAGGCGATGCAGGCAACGATGCTGTCCACGAAGACCGAGGGCACGCAGAACAGCGCCGCGCCCAGCAAACCGATGATCAACGGCCACTTCCTGCTGGCGATCGGCCTGACACCCGAGGCAACCAGGCGATCGGCTACCCAGCCGCTGCTGAACATGCCCAGCGTCGCGAACAGGTAAGGAATGGTCAGCGCCCAGCCGGTGCCCTCCACGCTCAGGTGGCGCTCTCTTTCCAGGTAGCCGGGCAACCAGGCCAGGGTCAGCAACACCATGTACATGACACCGATGAAACCCAGCGCGATGCCCCAGGTCGTGCGGTGCCGGAACAAGCCCCTCCATTGGGCGAAGCTGGCCTTGGGCACCGGCGCGCCAGCATCCGCCTGGAAATAGGCCAGGTCTGCGGCATCCAGCCGCGCCTCGCTGCGATCCCGGTAGATGAACAGCCAGACCACTGCCAGCAGGCCGCCCACCACCCCCATGATGACGAACATCCCGCGCCAGCCGAAGGTGACCATCAGGCTGGTCAGCAGCGGCGGAGCAATCATCGAGCCGAGGGTGGTGGAGGCCAGGAAGGCACCCGTCGGCAGGCCACGCTCATCGAGCCGGAACCAGTCGCTGATCACCTTGACCCCACCGGTGTACTGCGGCGACTCGCCGATGCCCAGGCAAATCCGCGCCACGAGCAACTGCAGCATCGACGTGGTCATGCCACAGACCGCTTGCGCGGCGGACCAGGCCGCCAGGGCCCAGCCCAGGACCAGGCGCGCGCCCTTGCGGTCGACCAGGGCGCCGGTCGGCAGTTGCGAGAAGGCATAGGCCCACGAGAATGCCGAGAAGATCCAGCCCATCTGCGTGGCGGACAGGGAGAGGTCGGTGCTCAGCAGATGATTGGCGATCGCCACCGTGCTCCTGTCGAAGTAGTTGACGATGCCCATCAGCATCAGCAACGCCACGGCTGACCATTGTGAACGACGCAGGTGCATTGTTTTTATGTGGCTCATCGCGATGGCTCTCAAGAGTCGTGGCGGATGCGTGCCGTATCGAACGACAGGTCGCGGCGGATTCGCCTAGGCGGCCCGCTCATCGATATAGGACGGTTTGATGCGGGGCCACACCTGCACGATGAGCCGATCGATCTCTCGGGAAAATTCCTCCCGGAGTACTCGCTTGTCGGTGTCATCCAGCCAGCTGGCGTCGACCCCGGCCAACGCCAGCTGGCGGGCCTGGTGGATGCCCCAGCCGCAGTGGCTGAACAACTTGGCCCAGGAGTGCTCCAGATCGGTGTGATGCAGATAGGGATCGTCGGTGCCGATGTTCAGGTTCAGGCCGGCATCGTGCATCAACTTGATCGCGTCCATCCGGTTGTCCAGGTTGCTTTTCTTGGCGGTGCATACGGTGACGTCAAAGGCGATGCCTTGTTCTCGCGCGGCGATGACCGCCTTGGGGTCGGCCAGCAGGTTGTAGCCATGGTCGACACGGTCACAGGCCAGGTCCTCGATGCAGATTCGCAGATGACCGGGCGGCGCCAGGCCCAGCGGCTGGTTGTCCTCGCAGACATGGGCGGTGCGCCGCAACCCATTGCGCGCGGCCAGTCGGTAAGTCTCGATGAACAGCTGGGGCGGGCCCTTGCCTTCGGCGAAATCCATGCCGATGCCTGCCACCTCGTCACGCCGATGTTGCACCACCTGCTCGACCATGGCCCATGCTGCCTGCGCAGGGCGCTCACGGTCGATGCAGGGAATCAGCAGGCTGGAAATGGCGAAGTCACGCCGGGCGGCCCTCATGCCATCGATCAAGCCATCCACCACCGTGGGGTAGCGCACCTGGTTGTCGAAGAACACCGTGGGATTGAACGACAGCTCCAGGTGCCGGCAGTTGCCCTTGCGGTGGGCATCCTCCAGCAACTCATAGGCCACGCGGGCGAAGTCCTCCCGGTCCACCAGGCATCGGGCGGCCAGGCGCAGGACGTTGAGAAAACCCGAGAAATCGCGATACGCGTAGAGTTGCCCGGCATCACCGGCCGGCAGCGCCAGGCCGTGCTTTTGCGCGAGGGTCATGAGGGTGACCGGACGGATCGCGCCCAGCAGATGGATATGCAGGTCGGTCTTGGGAACACGACGCAGGAAGTCATCCAGAACAGGGTCTTGAATCATGGACCAGCGCTCCTCTGCTTGGCGTTGCACGGTCATCAAGCCGTCCTTGCCGCTCTCAAGCGCGGCATCCGGTGAGCTGAGTATATGCCTGCGAGTTATTAGAAAAAGTTGTTAATTCTGCATATTCATTAGATTTTTATTGATGAAAATGCACACTGACCAACACGCTCTCCTGCCGGAATCCGTACATGAAGCCCATGCAAGCAAACGGCGTCTCCAAGCGCCTGCTGGCAGCCCTGTCGTTGCGTCACCTGCACTACTTCGTCACCCTCGCGCGGGTCCTGCACTTTCGCCTGGCAGCCGAGGAACTGGCCCTGACAGCCTCTGCGCTCAGTACCTCGATCAGGGAGACCGAGCGCCTGATAGGAGCCGAGCTGTTCATTCGCACGGGCCACCAGGTCACGCTGTCGACGATCGGCACGGCAGTCCTGCCCATCGCCGAGCACCTGCTGAACACGGCGGGCAACGCCATGGCCGACATGGTCCACATCAGCCACGAACACCAGCAGACAGTGCGCATCGGGCTCGTGCCTTCGGTGGCCCACAGGATCTTTCCCGCCCTTCAGCGCCTGCGACAGCAGCACGCCGATCTCAGGTTCGACTTCATCGACCTGCCCACCCGTGCCCTGATCAACGACGTGCGCAGCGCCAAGGTCGACTTCGGGATCGGTGCCGGCGATGCAGCGGCCGGGTTGCCCATGCACCGGTTGCTGGGCGACGAACTGGTCGTGGTGGTACGCAAGGACGATCCGTTGTACAGCAACCGCTGCGCCAGCTGGGCCCAGCTCAATACCCGGCCGGTGGCGCACTTCCTGCTCGGTAGCGTCGCCGACCTGGCCCTGGGTTCGCCCAAGGCCCAGGAGGTCATCATCAAGGCTGCCTACCGGGTGTCCTACACCGAAACCCTGTACAGCCTGATCCGCGCCGGGTTCTGCGTGGGTATCGTGCCGCGCCTGACCGCCCAGGGGATGCTCTGTGATGAACTGGCCTGGCTGCCCATCGTCAAGCCACGCATCCAGCGTGACATCGTGTTGTTCGAGACGGTCCACGGGCCGCGCACCCCTGCGGTCGCGACCTGCCTGGCCTTTCTCAAGGAACATGCCTGCCTGGCAGAGCCCGTGCTGGCGCCGGAGCAGGAGCAAGCGGATTGACCATGCCACTACACGATCTTGAACAACACTCGCAGCTTCATGCCGCTGTGACGCTGCTGCAGCAGACCCTCAGCCACGACCTGCTGGCGCTGTACCTGCACGGATCGGCTGTCACCGGAGGCCTGCAACCACAGAGCGATATCGATCTGCTGGCGATCGTCGAGCACGACCTCTCCCCCCGGCAGCGCGGTGCGCTGACGGCCGGCCTGCTGCAGATCTCCGCACGGCATCCGGCCGCAGCGGGAGGCCCGCGCTGCCTGGAACTGATCATCTTTCGCCGCACCGACCTGCTCGAACCCTGCGTCGCGGCGCGGGCTGAACTGGTTTATGGGGAATGGCTGCGAGAAGACTTCGAGAACGGGGAACGGCCAACGCCCCATTGCGATCCTGAATACAGCCTGCTGCTGGTCCAGGCTCGGCATCAGGCCGTTGCCCTCCTGCCATGCGCCGCCCCCCGATTGCTGCCCCAGCTCTCGCCGCAGCAGGTGCGCCAGGCCATGGACCAGGCGCTACCGGCGTTGCTGCAGGGGCTGCCCGGGGATGAGCGCAACGTCGTGCTGACCCTGGCCAGGATGTGGCGCACGGCCCAGGCCGGGGATTTCCTTGGCAAGGACCAAGCAGCGGCCTGGGCGATCCCGCAGCTCCCCTTGCCGCACGCCGACACCCTGGCCTACGCGCGCCGCGCCTACCTGGGGCAACTGATCGATGACTGGAACGACAAGCAGGTTCAGGTACGACAGCTGGCTGACTACCTGCGCGCACGCTTCAGTGAATGCCCCTGACCTTGCGGACCGACGCTTGCACGTCGCTCAGACCGGTTCGCCCAGCACCCGCCGCGCCTCGCGCCAGCCCGACAACAGCGCGCCATGGACAGTCCCGCTGTAGTCCGGGTGGGTGGCTTCCCCGGCGAACAGCAAGGTGGCGTTGACGGGCGCGGCAAGATCGTGCCGATCGGAAGGCCGCGCACCTGTCTTGGGAAACGAATAACTGCCACGGGCAAACGGGTCCGACTGCCAGCGCGTGATGTGCATGTCGGTGGGTAGCGGAATCGCGGCGCCGAAGATCTTGCGCAGGTGGGCCATGGCATCCTCGAGAATGTCCTGGTTGGACATGGCTTCGAGCACCCGGGCCGGGCTGCCTCCATGCAAGGCACACAGCACGGGCTTTTGCGCGTAGTGGTTCAAGGGATACCAATTGGCCCACAAGCCCTTGTCGGTGTGCAGTTGGCTGATGATGGCAGCCTGGCCCCAGAACACCTCCGGAAACAGGAACACCGCCTTGTTGTAGACCCCCATGCCCAGGCGATCGATGGCACCGCGCTTGTTCTCCGGCAATGCCGGCGAGAAGGTGACCCCACCTTCTTGCAGGACGCCCAGGGGCAAGGTGACGATCGCGATGTCGGCTGCCAGTTCGCCATGGCTGGTGAACACCCGCGCCCCCGAAGCGTCATGCTGAATACGGGTGACCTTGTGGTTGAAACGAAGGTCCAGGCCTTCGGCCATCTTGTCGACCAGTTGCCCGTAGCCTTGGGGAAAAACCACTTCATGCCCCTGGAACCCACTGCCTTCGTTCACCCCCCAGGCGGCGATGTCCTGCGGATCGGCGGCCAGCCCGTCTTCCAGTTCGCGACTGAAGAGTTCCAGGACAGTGGCTTTTTCGGCCGCCGTGCCGGCCAGCCCGGCGAGCACCTGCTCCATCGCATCCCGGGCATTCAGTTCCGGCGCCGCACCGCGCACCGTACGCCCAAGCACCTTGTTCGCCTGGTCCTGGAGGTGCGTAAGCCACTCCAGCTCCTTGCTGCCCAACTGGTGACCGTTGGCGTCGTAGACCGGATTGGATGCAGGCCTTTCCACGTCGTATACCGCGGTGTCGATGCCCAGCTGCCGGACCAGGTCTGCCACCGGGTTGCCATCGATGCCGTGGATCCAGGAGGCCCCCAGGTCCACCGGTACATCCTTCCAGTTGCGATTGGTCCATATCCGGCCGCCCACTCGGTCTCGGCCCTCGACCACCGTCACTCGATGGCCGGCAGCGTGCAGCATCCGGGCGGCGGCCAGCCCGGAAATACCGGCACCGATCACCAGGACGGTCTTGGCAGCGGGAGCTGGCGCGCCCCTGGCGATGGCAGGAGCCACCAACGGCGATGCCGCCAGCAGGCTCAACTTGATCAGGGTTCTACGGGAAAAGGGAGGCATGCGCCAAACTCCAGATTGGATAATCCGAATGGTCCGGCCTTGTACCATGCAGAAACATGTATTCATTGGGCCTCGAGATCCCATGCTCCACGCAGCAGACTTATCGAGGTTTCAAGCAATAGCCGGCAACTTGCAACTGCGCAACCGGAAGCACAGCAGAATTCAGTCCAAACTTCTTCAACGGGTTAATTCAATATCTACTTGATATAAAAACGCAGTACGGCTGCACGCGCCAAACCAGCCACAACCTATATTTCTTTGGCCTTGACCTTCAGCCAGCAGCTTGCATCAGAGTCCAAAAGAACCTCATCGAAGTTAAATTTTGGTAAAAATTCGATAAACCCCGGCATATTGCCGAAGCACTTGTTCGAACATGTCGAAATTGCAATGAACGCCGCAGGCTATTGAGCCCACTACATTAACAATCAGGAAAAATGACATCTGTAAATATAAGTAAAAACAAGTTCATTCATATTCACAGGATGCGCGAACAGGCCAGCCCATCCCCCTGTTCATCGGCACGGGTGGATAGCGAGTACCAGGCTCAACGGACCACAGCCGCCCAATCGCTGCACTGCCCTGCGTGGGCCCGGTCGGATTCCTGCAACTGCCGTTCCCGGGCGTAGACCGGGTCTGCCGCGATCTGCCGCTCCTGGGCCGGGTTCAGGGCGATGCCATGTTCGATTCCCGCGTGCTCGAAGAATGCCTGGGCGGCCAGATAATCATGCAGGTCGATGATCGAAGCCTGGGCACACTCCAGGCTCGCCCCCTGCCCCTCCTCGAAGTACAGCAACAGGTCCGAGAAGGCATACAGGTACAGGTTGCCCATTATCTGGGCGCTGGTTGCATCCTGCTCGTCCACCACCACTGCATCTACCGCCACCTCCAGGCCTTCGCAATCCGGCGCCGGCCCTCCGGCCAGGCAGGCCCAGGCCTGGTCGATGAAGTCCCGGCAGAATCCGGGGACAGCCAGCGCCCGGGGACCCTGGAGCCCCGCCAAGCGGTCAAGGGATTTCAAGGCGACATACAGCTCAATAAGCTCTTGTGCTTGCATGGAACCTGCTCAATCCTCGGATCAAAGATACGGCTGCAGCTCGTCGTTGATCAGGCTGCCCAGGTCGTCGGGGCATATCACCACACCTTGTTGCGTCGGCACGGGAAACACCTGGCAGACCCGGCTATCCGCGCGCAGCCCCGGCAACCATCGGCCGCGAAAGTCATCGAGGGATATCGGCTGCGCCACGAAACCGGCCCAGGCACCCGTGGCACAGGCCTCGGCAAGCGCCGCTTCGGGCCAGAGGGGCACGGCCTCGCCAACGTCAAAGGCCGAGGTGGCCCAACCGTCCTGATACAGCCCCCAGGCCTGCTCGAAGTCCACGATCTTGCGCACGAAATAATCGAGTCGCTCTCCCGGCGCCATGGCCAGGAGGTTATGCCGTTTACGCTCATGCATCCTGGGTACCTGCTGGATTTTGTCGCACAGTAATTGCCAACAGCCAGCCCCACAAGTCATTGGCTACTGCCGTCCACCTCCGGAACCCAATGTTCCTGGTTATCCCGGGGCGGCTGCGCGACAAAATACGCTCCCAGGTCCTAGTCGATCCGCGGGTGCTGTTGCGCCAGGTTCTTGCGCTTGGCCTCGAGCTCGGCGATCTGCGTATCGATGTCTTCGATCTTCTGCTCGATGGTGTCGTGGTGCTCCTGCAACAGCTCTCGCGCTTCCTCGATATCGGCAGCCGCGGGGGCCGCACCGCGCAACGGCTTGTTGGCCGTCTCGCGCATGGAAATGCCGGTGATCAGGCCGATCACCGCCACCACCATCAGGTAGTAGGCGGGCATGTACAGGTTTTCCGTGGTTTCCACCAGCCAGGCCGCCACGGTGGGGGTCAGGCCCGCGATCAGCACGGAGATGTTGAAGGCACTGGCCAGGGCGCTGTAACGGATACGCGTGGGGAACATGGCCGGCAGCGTGGAAGCCATCACGCCGATGAAGAAATTCAGCAGCACGGCCAGGATCAGCAACCCGGCGAAGATCACCCCCAGCACACCACTGTTGATCAGCATGAAGGCCGGAATGGCCAGTACGAACAGGCCGATGCTGCCGCAGATGATGAACGGCCGACGCCCGACCTTGTCGCTCATGAAACCGATGATCGGCTGCACGAACAGCATGCCGACCATGATCGCAATGATGATCAGCACCCCGTGGTCTTCGCTGTAGTGCAGGTTATGCGACAGGTAGCTGGGCATGTAGGTCAGCAGCATGTAGTAGGTGACGTTGGTCGCCACCACCACGCCGACACAGGTCACCAGGCTGCGCCAGTGCTGGGTCGCCACTTCCTTGAAAGACACGGCGGGACCGGAAGCCAGGCCTTCCCGATCGCCCTGCTCCAGCTTTTCGACATGCTGCTGGAAGGCTGGGGTCTCTTCCAGGGCATGGCGCAGGTAGAGCCCGATAAGCCCCAGAGGCAAGGCCAGGAAGAACGGCAGGCGCCAGCCCCATTCGAGGAATTTCTCCTCACCGAGGATGGTGGAGATCAACACCACCAGGCCCGCGCCAAGGACAAAACCCGCGATCGAGCCAAAATCCAGCCAGCTACCGAGGAACCCACGCTTGCGGTCCGGGGCGTATTCGGCAACGAAGATCGAGGCGCCGGTGTACTCCCCGCCCACGGAAAAACCCTGGGCCATCTTGGCCAGCAGCAACAAGATCGGCGCCCAGATGCCGATCGAGGCATAGGACGGAATCAGGCCGATGGCGAAGGTGCTCAGGGACATGATCACGATGGTCGCCGCCAGGACTTTCTGGCGACCGTAGCGATCCCCCAGGACGCCGAAGAACAGCCCGCCCAGGGGCCGGATCAGGAAGGGGACGGAGAACGTCGCCAAGGCGGCGATCATCTGCACGCTGGGGCTGGCGTTGGGGAAGAAGACCTTGCCCAGCGCATAGGCGACAAACCCATAGACACCAAAATCGAACCACTCCATGGCGTTGCCCAGCGCAGCGGCGGTGATCGCCTTGCGCATCTTGGCATCGTCCACGATCGTGATGTCCTTCAAGCCGATCGGCTTGACCCTTTTTTTGCGCGACTTCATGGCAGATTCCCTTTGACTGGACTGTGCTCGTGGATACGGTTGCCCCGGGCCGGGTAGAGACAGCTATGAGCGAACAGTGAGATAACCCATGTGCAGCGACCCGGGGTCTATGCCATCAGATAGCCAGGAATCCGAAATAATTCACTGCTCACGGTAATTGGCGATTGTTTTGTCCCTCCGCGCTTGCCGTCACGCCCTGGTCCGAGAGCGCCCTGCGCTTTCCACCCGTAGGGCTTTAGTGCTATTGAAAATGCCGATCCGGCTGTTCGACAGTGACCCCGTCGACGGCAGTCTGGAACTCTCGGTGCTACCCACCCACTAATTTCGGTCGCCACACCCCAGTACCCAGTCATGGCCTCGTGCCGATAAGGACATCCAATGAACATTCCAAAAATCCTGCGTCCCTTGGCTATCCTGGCCCCCGCCAGCTTGCTGGCAGCCTGCGCCTCGATTGGCGGACCAGCCAGCCCCCCACAACAGAACCCCACCGGCAAACTGCTGGACATGCTCGACCAGGCCACCCGCGAAGGCATGTCCGTGGTGCTGGTGCCGACGCTGATGCCCAACAAGAGCGTGACCGATCTTTCCAGCTATTCGCACCGGGTCATCTTCAAGAACAAGGACATGCCCGGCATCGCCTACATGCAGGCCTTCGCCAACAACGACCTGGAGAAGATCAAGGACGCCGTCTACCTGTGGGACTTCCTCGAGGTCAACATCATCCCGCCAGGGACCTACCTGTTGTCTGGCGGGATCGACTACAAGATCGACAGCACCCTGGCTGACATCAAGGCGCCCAAGGGCCAGCCTGGTGCCACGCCCTTGGGCGCGGTGAACCTGTCCGCCGTGCTGTATCGCCGGTTCGTCAAGGAAGAGTATTGGCGGGATGCTTCCTATGCTGACAGGACCTACTCCCAGAATGTCTGCAGTGCCGTGCACATGGCTTCCGGGCAATGCGTGAGCTGGACGCAGCAGAACTACAACCAGCGCGAGCAGGTCTCCCAGGGCGGCTGGACCGAAGGCACGAAGATCCAGGACGTCCAGTCCATCAAGCTGCAAGCGCAGATACCCGACGCCTATGCCCCGCTGGCCTTCACCATCAAGCCCGGCCAGATCCTGCTCAGCGACCGCTTCCACCTGAAGACTCCGGGCGTGCACTACGACCCGAAAACCTGCAAGGCCGTGGACACGCAGAACATCAAGTGCGCCCTGCGGGACATCCAGGTCTACATGCGGCCCGCGCCCATGGAGTTTACGAAGAAGTTCATCGATCACGAGCAACCGAAACTCTCCGAGACAGGCCGCCAGGTACTGGCGCGCATCCAGCCGATGCAGACCCAGGTACTGGGTGAGAAAGGCATGGAGGACCTGGTGTGGGGCTTGCCGGTCACCTTGAAGAAACCCGGAAAATAGCTCCGTCAGCGTGCCGAGCCGACCTTTGTGGGGGCTCCACCGAGGCTGAGGTCCAAGATTGACCGGCCAGCTACGTGGCATGGAAGAGCTATGGAAGAAGCAGGGAGATCAGGCCCCACGGGGTGACGATTACCGGGACCTGCCGCCCAACCGGACTTCATTGCAGGAGCCATCCGGACAATCCGCGAGGCGGCAAGGCAACCAGGATTCTCACCAGTGACGTAGCCATGGCCCGCCGGTATCTGCACCAGCGCGTCTTGAGATCGGGGCCCCTGGTTTTGACGAACGTAGATGCCTGCGTCGTATCGAGGGGCCTTGAGGCAGCCCCTCGATAGCCCTGAAATGCTGGGCCCGGGCTTTTCCTACTGGCGCAGCGACAGTGGCACGCCCCAGATCGGATCCTCCATGCCTTGCTTGCCCAGCGGCGTGATCTGCAGGGGCTGGAGTCTGGACAACAGTTGCCGGTGCTTATCGCTCAGGTTGCGTTGCTCGATGAGATTCTGCGTAAAGCTCATGGGCGCCGGCCAGGTGTAGACCGTCAGGTTGTCGAGCGGACACTCGATCTTTTGCGGATCGATCGCCCGGCACTTCGACTGCTGATACTTGTAGCCAGGGGTCTTGAGGTGCATGCGCGGGGCCAGCAGCAATTGCCCGCCCTGGACGGTGAAGCTGGCAAGCGCCTTGTCGGCAGGAAGGCGCGCCTGGACCTTGATCGACGGAACATCGCGGGAGTCGGTCTGCTGGTAATAACCGGCCCCAGAGCCCTGCGTCGTCTGGGTATATTGCTGCTCGCCCCAGCTCACGCAGGCACCTGACGCCATGTGCACGGCGGTACAGACCTTCTCGGTCTTGATCTCGCTGCCATAGGTGGCGTCCTTCCAGACCTCTTCCCGGTAGTACTCGCGATAAAGCTCGGGGGACAGGTAGGCGGTGCCATTGGCGCCACGACCCGAACCGGGTGGCCCGCTGCGAGCGCCGACCTGGTCGAGCAAGCCGCGGATCTGGTAGTCATCGCCTCCGGTCAGCAGGTATTTGCCAGGGGGCAGGATATGCACCTCCAGGGCCTTGAACAGGTAGGTTTCGCCAGGCTTTCTCTGCAGCGCATTGGTCTGGAACTTGCGGCCGAAGGTTATCTTCGGGTCCTTCTCGTATTCCCAGATCGCCGTCGGCGTCCACTGGGTCATGGTCAGCGCATCGCTCAGCGACTTGTGCGGCATCACGTCGGCCACCAGCACCACCGTCATGTTCGCCTTGAGTGCCGCGTCCACCTGGTCCAACAGCTGCGCGTAACGCGGATCGTCCATGCTGCCGTAGGCACCCGAATCGAGATCGGACACGCAGCCGGACAGGGAAAGAGAGAGAAGTAACGCAGCAGGCAGGGCTAAACGCGGCCAGGACAGTTTCATGTATCGATCCTTGATAGGCGTTGGTATGGGTCGTCGAGCAGCCATGATTACTGGCTTGGAGTCCGAGCGCAATATTCAGGAACCTGAATCGGATGGCATGCGCAACGCGGACGAACAAGACATGAACGGCCCAGGGCTGCGAATCCTGGGCAGCTCAAGGGCCGTGGGTTGATGCGGGAACTGGCGTTAGTCAGCAAACAGCCTGGGGCGCAGGGTTACCAGTAGACCCAGGCCATCACGGATCACTTCGCTTTCAGTGGCATATTCACCGGTAGCGACCTTGGCTTTCACCACGTCGCCCACCTCCAGCGACTGTGCCATGGCGCACGAACCTCGGCGTACACGCCGATCGCCTCGACCTCCGGCGGCACCACCGAGCGGCTGGTCACACGCCGCTCGCGCGCAACCACGCGCTGTAGCCCCGCGACGGATCGGCCCGCCCTGCTGCCGCCATCAGACGGCTTTCCCGTGGCGTATAGCCGAAATACTGCTTGTAGGCGCGACAGAACTGCGTCGGACTGTTGAACCCGTATCGATACGCCAGCTCGGAAATGGTCCGGTGCGATACCTGATGCGCGAGCAGGTGAGTGCGGATCTTGATGAGCCGACGCCGACGAATATAGGTGGCGACGCCATCCATCGGCGTAAACAGCCTGTACAGCGCCGAACGTGACAACCCGACCTCGCGGCAGATCTGCTCGACGTTCAGATCGGGCGAATCCAGGTGCGCCTCGATGTATTGCCGCGCGCGCTCGTGCTTCAGGCGGTCGACGCCGTGCGCAGACTGCTCGATCACATCGGCATCCTGCACGAACACGGCGTGCAGCAGGCTCAGCGTACCCTGCGCGATGTGCGCGATCTGCTTCGCGTGCAGCCCCGGCAGGTAGCGCGCGGCCAGTTGCAACTGGCTGATGAGCAGTAGGCTCGCGTGGCAATTCAGCAGTTGGCCATGCAGCAGGCTCGCCGACACTGGGATCATGCTGCGCGGAACGATGAGGATCACCGATTCACCCTCCGGCACCGTGGCGCTGAACGGCTTCGACATGTCCAGCAGCGCCAGGCACGCGCACGGCTGCTCGAACCCGCGCCCGTCGATCTCGTAGCGCAGCGTGCCGACGGGATTGAGCAGCAGGTAGAAGAAATCGAAACCGTCCTGCCGGATCAGCGCCATGGTCCGTTCGAAGCGATAGCTCGACGGCGCGGCCGCCGTGGTGCTCTCGAAGCGCCGGAAGCCGAGCACCATCGACCCGAACGGCACATCCACCTGATCGAACGCGAAACCGCCCGCCTGCACGCCGTGCATCGTCAGTTCGAGCAGCCGATTGTGCTCGGCCCATGATTCAACGCGCTGCTCGCTCGGATAGTCCCGCGTGGAAAACCGGTAGCCGTCGCGCTTGCCACCCATCCAGGCCGGGCGCTCGCCGAGGCCGCACCGGCCGAACTCGAGCGACAGCAGGGGCATGCACGGCGTGGCCCACGCCTCCGTACGCATCTCTTGCACTTCTTCCATGATGTGTCTCGTTATTCTTGTTGGTTGACACTACAAATGCTGGTCCGACCGGGCAAGGCAGATGGTCACGCCGTCGCCTATTCAGGCGCCCTCCGCGCCGTGGCAACGCTCAGCCGGCTTCCTTGCTCAACGACGCGTCCGGCAACGGCATCTCGGACTCATCGTGCGTCCGTACTGAGCCTAGCGCGGCAAACACGACGAGCGCCGTGATCACGGCCGCCCCCGCCAGCAAATAGAACTGGAACTCGAAGGCTGCGTTATACACCTGCAACAGCAGCGCCCGCGGCGCTTCCGGCAGCAGCGATACGGCGTGCGTGACATCCGAGATCGCGAGCCGGTTCGCCGCCTCCTTCAGCGCGACGGGCTCCGCGCCCGCGATCCCCGCGCGGCTCAGGTCGCCGAAGATTCGCGCCGACAGGATTGCGCCGACCACCGCGATCGCTACCCCATCCGCCGTGAGGCGCACCGCGTTGAAGATACCGGTCGCCATGCCGGCCCGTTCCTTCTCGACGACGCTGACCGCCATCCCGTCCATCAGCCCCCATGGCAGGCCGATGCCCACCCCGATCACGATCAACGGTGCGACCGAGTTCGCAAGCGTGCCGGACGCCATCGCGACGCCGAGCCACGCGAGCCCGACAGCCGCAATCAGCAGGCCGATGCCGGAAATCACGCCGGCCGTGAGCCAGCGCGCGAGATACGCTGCAACGAATGGCAGCACCAACAGCGGCGCGGACAGCGCGATCATGAAGCAGCCGGCCTCGAACGCGCTCTGCCCGTCGATGCCCATCAGGCGCATCGGCAGTAGCAGGATCAGCACCACATAGGTATAGGCCGGCGCGGCCGCGAGCACCTGCACGCCAATGAAGCGCGTGTTGCGAAACAGCGACAGTTCGAGCATTGGCCGACGCACGTGGGTTTCGATCGCGATGAAGATCGCGAGCAGCACCGCCGACGCCAGCAGCGAGCCGATCACGATGCGGCTGCCCCAGCCGTTTTCCGGCACCAGCAGGATCGCATAGGTGAACAGCCCGAGCGTGCTCGTGAAGCTGATCGCACCCGGCCAGTCGAGTCCGGCCGCGTTCGGGTCGCGCGACTCGCGTGCACTGATCTGCACGAACAGCACCACCAGCACGCCGAGCAGCGCGGGCAGCCAGAA
Source organism: Pseudomonas sp. L5B5 (assembly GCF_020520285.1). Classification (NCBI taxonomy): domain Bacteria; kingdom Pseudomonadati; phylum Pseudomonadota; class Gammaproteobacteria; order Pseudomonadales; family Pseudomonadaceae; genus Pseudomonas; species Pseudomonas sp. L5B5. The sequence continues at coordinate 5,755,542 of NZ_CP084742.1, read as the reverse complement.
CACCCAGCGCCAACCGAGTGTATCGACCAAAAAGCCCGCCACCAGCGGGCCGAACGCGGCACCGAGCCCGAAGGTCGTGCCGATCATGCTGAACACCTTGGTGCGGTCGCGGCCGTGGAATTCTTGCGCGAGCGTTGCCATCGCGCCCGCGAACGCGGCGGCAGCGCCGAGTCCCTGTACCAGGCGCAGCACATCGAGCACCAGCACGGTCGGCGCAAACGGGATCGCGGCCGTCACCAGCACATAGGCCAGCATGCCAAGCAGCCACAGCAGCTTGCGCCCATATACATCGGCGAGACTGCCCGCCGCCATCGTCGCGCTGCCGTAGGTCAGCAGGTACGCGTTGGACACCCAGTTCAGTTCGACCGCCGTGCCCCCCAGCGCTTGGCTGATCGACGGCACGGTCACGACGGGTCCCGCGATGCTGAGCGGAATCAGCACGGCGGTCATGCAGGCGGTCAGCAACAGTAGGTTCGCGTGGCCCCGGTTCGGATGATGCTCGGATTGGCTCATAGAATGTCAGTGGCTCGGTAAGGAAGAGGAAGGAGAGTTCGCGCGCGGGCTGACACGCCCGGCGCAGTCGCGCATGCGAATGCACGAATTGCCTGCAAACCGATTCACCCGGTTTGATTCAAGCGTACGAGATTCAGTGGGAGAGAAAAATCACATACAATTCCTTTGACACGGGAAATATATTCCGCACGGAAATAGCCATGGATAGGTTGAGCGGCATCACAGTCTTCGTTCTGGTCGCCGAGACGCGTAGCTACGTCGGCGCCGGACAGCAACTCGGGCTGTCCGCGTCCGCGGTCGGCAAAAGCATCGCGCGCCTGGAAAAACGCCTCGGCGTCAGGCTCTTGCATCGCAGTACCCGCAGCATGAATCTGACCGCCGAAGGCGCGCTCTACCTCAAGCGCTGCCAGCACATTCTCGCGGAAGCCGCCGTGGCGGAATCGGAGCTGTCGCACACGCTCGACGCGCCGCGCGGCAAGTTCCGTGTCAGCCTGCCGCTGGTGCGCGACCTGATGCTGCCCGTCATCGCCGCATTCATGCAGCGCTATCCCGAGATCGAGCTCGATATCGATTTCACCGACCGGCTCGTCGACCTGATCGACGAGGGTTTCGACGCCGCGGTGCGCACCGGCACGCTCAACGATTCGCGACTGATGTCGCGCCGGCTCGGCGTCTACCGTCTGCTGCTGGTCGGCTCGCCCGACTATTTCGCGCGCAAGGGCGTGCCGGAGCGGCCCGCCGACCTGCGTGAACACGACTGCCTCCAGCACCGCTTCCTCACCACCGGCAAGCTCGAGAAGTGGCCGCTCTGCGCGGACTCGCTCGACGAAAGCCTGCAACTGCCAGCGCGGATGACCTGCAACAATATCGAGACCCTGCTGCATGTCGCGAAAGCCGGCCACGGCATCGCGTGCCTGCCGGATTTCGCGGTGCGCGACGCGTTCGCCGCGCGTGAACTGCAGATCGTGCTCGACAAGTACACGCAGAACTCCGGCGCGTTCCACGTGCTGTGGCCATCCGGCAAGCATCCGTCGCCGAAGCTGCGGGTCTTCGTCGACTTCCTGCATGCGAACCTGTTCACCACGCCCGACGCCGAGCGCCTATACGTAGACCATGCCGCCGTCAATGACGATCTCAGAGCCGAGCAGGAAGCTTGACTCGTCCGAGGCCAGATAGACGGCCGCGCGCGCCACGTCCTCCGGCAGCCCGACCCGGCCGGCCGGAATCATCGCCTTGACCTGCTCAAACACGCGCTCGGTGTTGTCCAGCCCGAGCTTGTCGAACGCGGGTGTGCGGATCGGACCCGGGCTGATGCTGTTGACGCGGATGCGCCGGCTGGTGAACTCGCCCGCCAGCGCGCGCGCCATCGACAGCAGCGCACCCTTGCTGGTCGCATAGGCCGCGCTCACGCCACTGCGCCCGAGATGGCCGCTGACCGAGCCACAGAGGATGATCGACGACGGCTCCGCCAGCAACGGCGCCAGCGCCTGGATCAGGAACAGCGGCCCTTTCACGTTGATCGCCATCAGCCGGTCATAGCTTTCCTCGCTCTCCACATCGAGCCCGTGGCTGGTGACGATGCCCGCGTTCACGAACAGCGCGTCAATGCGCGGCCAGCGCTCGCGCAGCACCTGAGCGAGCACGTGTTGCGCAGCGACCGAGCCCGCATCGCTGCGGATTACCCACACGTCCCGCCCGAAACGGCTTTCCGCCGCCGCGAGCGTGTCGGGGTTCTGGCCAGTGATCGCGACAATCGCGCCTTCCTCGAGAAACTGCCGGGCAGTCTCCAGCCCGATCCCCGTCGTGCCGCCCGTGACCAGTGCATACTTTCCTTCAAGCCTTGCCATACATCCTCCTTGAGTTGATCGACAGCGGGGCGACGCCGCGCACCACGTAGATTTACGTTGCATAACTGTGTCGATGCATCCGCATCCATTGGCCGGTCAGTGCACCGCTGGGTCCGGCTGCGCGACGTGCGCGACCGGGCGCGACAGGCCAAGCAGCGGCAGCAGCACCTCGCGCAGGCGCGTCGTGCAGGTCGCCTCGTCACCGGGCGCGACGCCGATCCAAGCGATGTGGCCGTCCGGGCGGACCAGCACGCACGACGCCTCGTCGAAACCGCAGCGGGCGTACAGGTCGCCGTACAAGTCCTCGACCGCCTCGCCCGGGCCGATCACTTGCGCCCGCACCGGCAGGCCGAGCTGCGCCGCGCAGCGCGTCGCGGCCTGCGCCCAGGCGCGACCGGCGATGCCGGTCAGCACGGTGAACGCGCCGTGTCCGACCAGCTCGAGCGACGACACCTGCGTGCCGCGCGACGACAGCCACACGTGCGGCACGCGCGCGCCCGCGACAAACGACGAATGGAAGCGACAGAACAGGTCAGGGTCCTCGGCCGGCGGCGGTTCCTGCGGATCCGGCGCGATCGCCGCGGACCGGTACAGGTGGTTGAGTTCCGTGCCATGCCCGTTGAACTCATAGTTCTTCGCGCGCAGCGCGCGGTAATAGTGCTCGCGCCGGCGCTGCCCAGCCTCGCCGCCCAGCGTGAGGTAGTCGTCGTCCAGCCCGCCGCGGTCCAGGCCGAGCGCCGCACTGAGCGTGCGGCTCTCGTCGATGCTCTTCATCGCGCGCTCGACGATCCCGCGCCCGACCGGCGCGCGCTCCTCGCTATAGGTGTCGAGCAGCCCGGCGCCGGCCTGCCCCTTGATGACATAGGCCAGTTTCCACGCCAGGTTGTACGAGTCCTGGATCGAGGTGTTCGAGCCCAGTCCGTTGTTGGGCGGATGACGATGCACCGCGTCGCCGACGCAGAACATCCGGCCGTTCGAATAGCGCGTCGCGTAGCGGCTGTTGACCGTCCAGGTCGAGATCGAGCGCACGCGGATCTCGGTGTCGTAATCGCCGATCATCTGCTTCAGGATGTCGGTCGCGTCGTCGGCGCTCAGCTTCGGCGGTGGCAGGTTGATGTCGTAGTTCCACACGCCGAGCCATTCGTGCCATGGCCGCACCATCCGCAACGCGCCGACGCCGATACCACCCGCCATCGCCGCGCGGCTGAAGATCAGGAAGATCGCGCTCGGCCGGTGCTGGACCAGCGGTGCGAGATCCGCGTCGAAGAAGATGTTGATGCAACCAGCCTGGTTCTCTTCGCCGGTCATCGGCAGCGCCGCGTCTGCCGCGACCTGGCTGCGCGCGCCATCGGCGCCGATCACGTATTTCGCGCGAATTTCGTATTCGCGATTGTCGAGACGGTCGCGCACCGTCACGATCACGCCGTCCGCGTCCTGCACCGCGCGCACGTACTCGGTCGAGAACTTCGCATGTGCGCCGTTCTGCAGGGCCTTGCCGAGCACGATCGGCTCGAGGTAGGTCTGCGGAATATCGCACAGCAGGAACGGGCTCGCGATCCGGTAGTCGCTGATGCGCTCAGGATGCGCGCCCCAGGATTTGAGGCGGGCGATCTCGTTGCCCGCGAGCGTCTCGCAAAAGACGGTGTTGCCCATGATGTCGTTGAGCACCGCGTTCGCCGCCAGCGATTCGCCGACGCCGAACTCGTTCAGGATCTCCATCGTCCGCTGGCCTGTGATATGCGCGCGCGGAGTGTTGGCGAGCCAGCGGTGCTTGGTCACCACCATCACCTCGATACCGTAGCTGCTCAGGAACAGCGCCGCCGCGGATCCCGAGGGGCCGCTCCCCACAATCAACACTTCTGTTTCAATCATCGTGTTCCCCCCGTGACAAGAAAACCCATCCACCCTGCGCGCGGCCGTCAGATCCGGCCCACCGCACGATCGAGCACCGCGCCCGCGTGGCGCGGCGCCGTGTCGCCGCGCCACGCGACGTGCTGGTCGGGCCGCACCAGAACCAAGCGCCGCGCGTACAACGCGCGCGCCGCATTCGATTCCACATCGACGATCGACAACGGGATCCCGCGCGCACGTGCCGCATCGGCCAGCCGCGCGGCGCAGTCATCGTTCACCCCGGCGGTCGCGCCGCACGCGCGGACCCGCAGCAGCGTGAAGCCCGTACCGAGCAGGTCGAACATCGAACGCCGCACGCCGTCCGCCCCCGTCACCCACATATGCGGCAGCCGACCGCCCGGCACGCTGCTCGGTCGGTAAGCCAGCAGATCGTCGTCGGGCGGCGCGCCGTCCGGCCACACGATCGGCGAACCGTCGTAGCGCGCGCCCAGTTCCACACCCGGTGCCTCGAACTGGCGACGAAACCCCGTCAGCTGTTCGCCCAGCTCGCGCCGCGCCGCCTCACCTGCCGCGTCGTCGGCCTCCACGTGCGCCGGCACCCGCAGTTCGCCGACCCGCTGCGTCAGGAAGCGTGCGGCAGCGGTGTTACGATGCGCGATCGGCCGGCGCTCCGCCTCGTATGACGCCAGCAGGCTGTCTCCCGCCCAGCCCTGCACCGCCGCTGCGAGCTTCCACGCGAGATTCGCCGCGCCGTCGATGCCGGTGTTCATGCCGAGCCCGCCCGTCGGCGAGAACAGGTGAATCGCGTCGCCGGCCAGATGCACCCGCCCCGCCGAGAAGCGCTCCGCCACCAGCGCCACGCCGCCTTGCCACGGCGCATGCGCGAGCACCTCCACGTCCACCGCGCAGCCCACGCCTTCCTGGATCCGCCGGATCACCGTCGCATCGTCCGGCTCCGCCGCGCCGACCTCCGGCTTCGACATCAGCAGGAACTCGTCGCCGCCGTCCAGGCTCACCAGCAGCATCCGCGCGCCCGGCGCCATCACGTTGTACATCCAGGCCTTGCGGTCGCCGAGCAGCTCGCCGTGCAACGCAGGGATCCGCACGTAGCTCGAGAACATGTGCCCGCCCAGGAAGCCGTCGTGCGCGCCGCCAGGTCCGGCGTAGGCGATCCCCAGCGTGCGGCGCACGAAGCTCGCGCCACCGTCGCAGCCCACCAGGTAGGCGGCGCGCCAGCGCTCGACCGCACCGCCGCCGGCCGGCTGCGCCGACAGTGTCACGCCAGTCGCATCCTGCTCGAAGCCGCTTACCCGCCAGCCGTAGCACAGCGTGATGTTCGGACGCGTGCCCGCGTGCGCGAGCAGGAAGCGCTCCACATACATCTGGTTGGCGCGCAGCAGTGGTTCGGGTTGCTGATCGAGCTCACCGCCTTCGTGAGCCGCGCGTGATCGCTCCCGCTCCGTGCCCATGCCGAGCCGCGCCAGCTCCCAGCCCGCAAGCCGCGTGAAGTAGGCGATGTCGCGCGGATGATCCGCCGGCAACCCCAGCCCACGCACCGCCTCCGAAACGCCCAGCCGCCGGTAGTGCTCCATGGTCCGCGTGTTGTGGGTGCTCCCCTTCGGATGCCAGCGGCTGTCCTTTTCCAGGTTGAACACCACGCTCGCCACCCCGTGACGATCAAGGAACAGCGCCAGCATCAGCCCCACCGGCCCACCGCCGACGATCGCCACGGGGCGCTGTGCGCCTTGCGACAGCGCATCGAATGCATCCGTCGTCACGCGCCGGCCCCTCCCGCGTCGCGCCCGGACTGCGCGCCACCGGGCCACAGCCGCAGGATGTCGTAACGGTGTGCGCCCGGACCCTCGCCATACGCCGACGCGACCACCGTCGATGTATAGCCGTGCTCCGTCAGCAGCGCCGTCAGCGCGGACTCGTCACCCTGGCTGCTGAAGCCGATCAGCAGCTGGCCCGACGGACTCAGGTACGACGGTGCTTCCCGCAAGAAGCGACGATGGGCGACGTAGCCCGCATCGCAAAACGCGCGCAGGATCGGTTGCTCGAACGCGTAATCTTCCGGCACGAACACGAAGTTCGAGTTCCAGAAAATCATGTCGAACCGCTCACCGTCGTCCAGCACGTCAAACAGGTCGCCGTGGCGCGTTGATACCCGCTGCGCCACGCCGTGACGCAGCACGTTCGCCCGCGCGTTGCCCACCGCCGCCTCGCTGATGTCCGACGCCACCACCCGCGCGCAGCCCGACAACGCAGCCGTCACCGCCGTCACGCCCGTGCCGCAGCCGATCTCCAGGAACGCGCCGCCGTGCGGATACGGCAGGTGCTGCGTGAAGATCCGGGTCGACTGGAAATGCGTCGGCGGAAACACCCCGTCGTGAACCTCGAAGATGCGCCCGTCGCATTCGTACTGCGTCAACCGCTCCGCCTCGGCGGCGGCCAGCCGCCGCCGCACCGACGCGACTGCGTCGGATTCATAGTTCTGGTCAGTCATCTCTCTTGGCATCTCCATTCAGACCCCCACACCGGCTGTCGCCCGACGCGTCACATGCAGTACGTCGCGGCTCGCGGCCCCGCCGTCCGCTACCTGTTCCAGCAAGTCCCCCGCCGAGTGGCGCAGCAGCCGCTTCAGCACTTTCCCAGTCGCGCCCACCGGCAGGAACGACAGGCTGCGCACCACGACCACCGCGACCAACTCCTCCGGCAGCTGCGCACCGATCGCGTCGCGCAACGCGTCCTGCACCTGCGAGGCCAGCGCGGCGGGGTCCGTCACACGGCGCTCCGGCAGCACCAGCGCGAGCAGCGCGGGATCTCCCTGCGCGCCGCCTTCCACGCCGACCACAGCCACGTCGCACACGCCGTCCACCTGCTGCGCGACCTCTTCCAGCTGCAGCGTGTACAGCGCGCCGAACGGCGATGTCACCACATCGACCTCACGGTCGATCTGATAGAACACGCCGTCCTCGCAGTACGCGACGTCGCCCGTCAGGAAGTAGCCGTTGCGCCACGCGCCCTGGGTGCGCTGCGGCTGCTGCCAGTAACCCGAGGTGATCGTGGGAGCGCGCACCGCCAGCAGCCCAGTCTCGCCCGGCGGCACCTCGTCGCCCGTTTCCGAGTGCAGGATCTTCGCCACCGCGATGTCCACCGGCCGGCCGATCGCACGCCGCGGCGCCAGCGCGTCCAGCGTCGATTCGCTACGAAACAGCGCCATGCCCAGTTCAGAACTGCCGAACGCATCGATGAAACGCGACGCCGGCGCGCCCACCAGCAGGCGGCGCGTGTGGCTCTGGTGGGCCGCGTCGCCCATGCTGAACCAGCGCCGCACCGTGGCGAATTCGCGCTCCGCCACGCCGCCCTCCACCAACTGCATGTAGCTTTTCGGGAACGCCAGCACCGTGGTCGGCATGAATGCCTTGATCGCCGCACGCACCCTCTCGCCGTCCTGCGTACCCATCACGCAGGTCGGGATCCCGTGCAGCACCGCCGTCTCCAGATGGCTGATCGCCGCCGAATGCGACTGCGGCAGTGCCGTCAACAGGCGTTCGTCCGGACCTTCCGCGAAGCGCCCGATGCGCGCCCGCTTGCCCATGAAGAACTGCCGGTGCTCGAAGCGCACCGCCTTCGGCACGCCAGTTGTCCCCGACGTGTGGCTCAACATCACCAGCGTCGAATCCTCCGGCGCGACCGGCCACCACTCTGGCAGCTCGACCTCCGGCTCGAGGCGCGCCTGCGATACATCGACGAGGGCAGATGCGTTCAGCACCCGCCACTGCCGCACGAAGCCGCTCGATGCCTGTGTCTGCGCATCTACCACCAGCTTGTCGAAGCCGTTCTCGCGCATGTAGGCCTCGCCCACCTCGGCGGGCATCGCCGGATTGATCAGCGCGATCGCCGCGCCCAGGCTCGTCAGCGCCAGGTAGTGCAGGAACGGTGCGATGCCGTCTTCCACGCAGACCGCCACCACATCGTCGCGGCCCACGCCTTGGCGCAGATACCAGTCCGCCAGCGAGCGCCGGTACTGCTGCAGCGTCGCCAGGCTCAGCGCGTGCAGCCGGGTGCCGTCCGCATAGCAAAGCGGCTTGTCGAGGTACAGGAACTCGACGCCCTTCACCGGGCTCAGCCCGAGGCACAAATCGAGGAAGTTGCCGCTGCCCAGCGAGGCATCCGCGCGCAATGCGGCCAGCCCCGCTTCCGGCAGGCGCGCACCGCCGCCACCGCCGTAGGCCATCAGCTCGCTCAGCATCGCCATCCGCAGCTGCACCATCTCCTCGCCGACCGCCACCACTCGAGCTCTGAGATAGGGTCGCTCGGCGATCATCCGGTCGATGATCTCGCGCATCACGATTGCGTGCTGCTCGTCTTCTTCCACATGGATCTGGAAGAACCGCAACGCCCGCATCGGCGCATGCCGGTGCCGCAGCGCATCGAGGATCGGCCCGTAGACGATCGGCACGATCGCCTCCGCGCCGAGGCACAGGGCTGCCAGCCCATCCAGCGGATCCCCGCTGCGGCAATAGCGGAACATCGCGTCGATCAGCGCCTGCGTGCTCGATAGCACCGGCAGGCTACGCGGCACCGCGCCCAGCTCGTCCATCGCCTCGCGGTAAAGCTCCGCATGCGAGACCTGATCCGTGTCATTGCCCGACAGCTCTTCTGCCAGGTTGTGCGACAGCGCCTTGAATTCGCCCAGGTCCGTCAGGCTCCCCATCAGCGAGCACAGGTAACGTGTGAAGTACTGCGAATAATGATGGTGCTGAATCAGGAAGCCGCGCAGTTGCGCGTCGCTCACCATGCCCGCCCGGCACGCCGTCAGGAACGGGTTTGCGCTCAGATCCTCCAGCAATCCCGCCGGAAACATGTCCACCCACAACGGCGAGAGCCCATGCGCGACCGGAGCGGACAAACCTGTTTCCTGGTGATTCATTGTATTCATCGGTTCCACCCTCAAGAACCGCGCCCAGCCCGGGCGCGGAGATCAGACTCATGTCGGATTCACCTTCGCGCTCACACTGCGCTGAGCTCCAGCACCCGTTCGGTTTCCTCTCCCTTCACGCAGCCGGCGAGCAGCCTCAACAACGCCTGCGGTCGCGCATGCTGGAACACGTTGCGACCGATACACAGCCCGCTCGCTCCTTGCTGCACCACCGCCCGCGTCATTGCCACCAGCCCTTCCTCGCTCGCCTTCTCCCCGCCCGCGAAGAAAATCCGAATGTCGCTGCCATGCCGCCGCACCAGCTCTCCGATTTCATGCAGCGATTCCGGGTACGCCAGCTTCACCGCGTCCGAACCCAGCTCCGTTACCACCCGCACCAAATGGTTCAGCCGTCCCAACCGCTCCGCCGCCGTCGCCGCCTTCACCTTGTCGTAAAGCATCGTCAGCAACGGCAGGCCTGCCTCGTGCGCCGCGTCCGTCACCGCGCCCAGCATCGTGAAGTTGTGCGCGAAGTTCTCTTCCGTGAAGTTCACCTGCATCGACACCGCGTCCGCACCCAGCCTCAGCGCCGATTCGATATCCGACACCATCACCTTGGTATCCGCGTGCGGCGACAGGCTCGCCATTCCGTTCAAGTGCACGATCACCCCCGTCGCCGGGTGCAGCTGCTCACGCACAATCAGCCGCTCGATCAAGCCCTTGTGCCCCAGCACTGCACTGATGTGCGGGCTGCCGATCCAGCCTTTGAAGGTGTCCGTCGCCTCCAGGCCCGCGATCGGCCCCAGCGTCAGGCCATGATCCACCGGTACGATCAGTCCGCGCTGCGAATCCGGGAACAGAATCCGCCGCTCTCTCAGTTTTCTGCCGACGTAGCCCATGTCCCCTCCTACTTCTCGATGATCGTCTCGTTGATCTTGATCCCAACGTGACGACCCGGCTCCGTCACATAGCCCAGTACCTTGTCTCCCGGTTTCAGCTCCGAGATGTTCAGCGGCTTAGCCCCATCCGAGAACACCCGCACATGCCAGTCGTCCTGCATCAGGATGTTCACCCGCTCCCGACCCGCGAACTCCACCTCGATCAGCCGCAGCGGCCGCTGCTCGATCTTCATCCGCCCCACCGATGCACGCCTCACCCGTCCCTTCGAGTTCACCAGCATCACCGGCGAACCCGCCTTCAGCTCGCTCATGTAGTCGGTCCGGTTGTCCGTGTTGAACACATATGAGTGCACCGCCCCCGCATTCACCCGGAACGGCCGCAGCTCCATGTAAGGCAGGAAGAACACCTCCGGACAGCACAGCAGCCCGCCCTGCGAGGTGCTCCCCACCAGCATCCCCTCGTCCGGTTCGAACAACGTCGAAGTATCGATGCACGCGCGATAGCCCATGCCCACCGGTCGGCTCTCCACCACCGTCCCCACCTGGATCGCCAGGTTGCCGTGCTCCGCGTCCGACAACTGCCCCAGGAAGCTCGTCATCACCGCGTGGTCGCGCGGCGAGAAGATCACCCCTTCCGCCCCGTACTCCATCACCCCGTAAGACACGATCGCGTCGTCCACGTCGGCCGGGTCCTTGATCTCCTTCATCAGGATCGTCTTGGTCGATTGCAGCGACGCGATCACCAGCTCCAGCGGAATGTTGGTCGGGTCGCGGAACAGGATCCACAGATAGTTGAACGCCAACCCCTCGTTGATCGCGCTCAGCAGACTCTCGCGATCATCCACATAGCTCGTGTAGCAGGTCGTGAAGCCTTCAGCGCCCAGTTGCCCCAGCGCGCCCGCCTCGTGGTACGCCACGCCCCGGCGGTGCTTGCCGTCCGCCTTGAAGTCCGCGGAATGCGGGCTGCCGCGGAAGGCTTTCAGATCTGCGGCGTCGCGCAGCTTCAGCACCACCTGCATCCGTTCCGGAATCGCTGGCAACAGGTCCGCCACGTTGTCCAGGTACACCACCACCCCGCTGTACTGCGAGTTGATCACCCGCATGAACACGCTATCGTCCGGCTGTGGCCTCGCCAGTTGCACCGTGTCGTACCACACCAGTTGGCTGTCCAGCCCCGAGCGCTTCGACTGCCCTGCGCTCCCCAGATTGGTCAGCTTCACCGAGGTTCGTTTCGATACCGTCTCCGGTGTTTCGAACTGCTCTGTCGCCACCGGCGCTTCCTTGATCGACAGTGCTTCCTTAGCCTTCGCTACAACACTCACGTTGCTCATGCGGGTTCTCTCCAGGTGGATGTATGAAGCTGCGCCGACCAGGCGAGCCGGTCGCCGTGTGCAGTACGACGTGAAAAACCTCGGGCGGCGTGGCCGCGCCCAGCTTTCGCAGCATGCTGACAATCACCGGCAGGCATTCATCAAATGCGCTGACGGGCTCATTCGGGTGACACACGTAGCTTTGCTTCTGGCAGGAAAAAACAAATCCCTGCTCTGGCAGGCACATCGTCTCGAACAATTTGACTTCCCATCTGATCTGTCGTGATTCCTCCATATGAGTGCTCCTATGGCCGGATTATTTTCGGTGGTCACGACGACTTGGTTATCGTAGATCCCACACCAATCCGACTGTTAAGCGTTTCGTCCCAATTGATTGACGTTTTGTCCCGCGGGAAAAAATCATCGGCAAAGAATTGGCTATGCGAAAACTTTGGAAATAATTAACTAAGCGAAACATTGAATAGGGAGAGGAGAACAACCGATCGGGGAATGGCGCGGACGGCCGTAGAGTCGGGAGTGGTCTAATCATTCTGGACACCCATTCAGGCGAGAATGCTCGCCATAAAGAGGTGTCTGATGACCAAGCAACGGCGCACTTTTACGCCAGGGTTCAAGCGCGAAGTTGCCAGCCTGGCGCCGACCAAGGCTAGAGCCACATCGAAGCAGCGCGTTCGCTCGGGTTGGTTGAGTCGGCCTTGCGCCACTGGGTGAGCCAGCTTCAGGAAGAGCGCAATGGTGTGACTCCGCAAAGCAAAGCGTTGACGCCCGAGCAGCAAAAAATCCAGGAGTTGGAAGCCCGGATCAATCGGCTGGAGGGGGAAAAAACGATCCTAAAAAAGGCCACCGCGCTCTTGATGGCCGAGGAACACGAGCGTTCGCGTTAATTGATCAACTTCGTTCTGAAGAACCTGTTGATCTGTTGTGCTCGGTATTTGAAGTCACCCGATCTTGCTATTACGCGCACTGCCGCAAGCGTCGATCTCCGAATGTTGAGCGACTAATTTTGCGCGGCCGCGTCAACGAGCTGTTTACCCAACGCCACAGCGTAGCGGGCAGCGTAAGCATCATGTTGATGATGAACGAGGACGGCATAGCGATTGGGCAATGCAAAGTTCGTAGACTGATGAACGAGATGAAGCTGATTAGCAAACAGCCCGCTACAAGAAAGCGACGGTGGGGCGGTTATTTCGCAGTCTAATGGGTACCGACCATTGGCTAAATAAGGGCATCGCTGGCACAGCTGAATATTGGCGGTGTCTTGATGCAGCGCTACAACTGGCAGCGTCTGCATTAGTTCAATAGCAGGCTGACGTCCGCTGTTGCTGAGGAAACACTTAACGCAGTGTCCGGGATTAGTTGACCACTACAAGTCAGTGTTTCTGTGAGAGTTGCTGACGTGAGCGTCGAAATGGATCAGTTCGCACTAAGGCAAAGCTAATTTCTTGAGCGCTTAAACGAAAAAACCCGCTGACCGTGACCGGTAGCGGGTTATTTCATATTTACATCATTTTGGATGTGAACCTGATGTTCACTTCCGATGGCTGCAAGACTAGCAGAGCGGCTTAGCCAAGCCCTTTCCAGTGCTGCATCCGACCATGAATATGGTGGGTCGTGTGGGATTCGAACCTACGACCAATTGGTTAAAAGCCAACTGCTCTACCAACTGAGCTAACGACCCGCTGTGTGGTGGCGCGTATAATACTGATTTCTAACGGGAATTCAACACCCTATGTGAAAAAAATCAAAAATAAGGTGTTGGATCGCAGATATCGGCCGCGCGGAAGCCATCGGCGCGCAAACGGCAGCTGTCGCATTTTCCGCAGGCATGGCCATTGTCATCCGCCTGGTAGCACGAAACGGTCAGCCCGTAGTCGACCCCCAGACGAACTCCGGCCTTGATGATGTCGGCCTTGCTGAGGTTCTGCAAAGGCGCCTGGATCCGAAAGCCCTGCCCTTCGACACCGGCCTTGGTCGCCAGGTTGGCCATTCGCTCGAAAGCCTCGACGAACTCGGGACGGCAATCCGGATAACCCGAGTAATCCACGGCATTGACCCCGATGAAGATATCCCGAGCCTCAAGGACTTCCGCCCAGCCGAGGGCCAGGGAAAGGAACACGGTGTTGCGCGCAGGTACGTAGGTGACAGGAATCCCTTCGCCGGGGGACTGCGGGACATCGATGGAAGTGTCAGTCAGGGCCGAGCCGCCGATACCATTGAGGTTGAGGCCGATGACTTTATGCTCCACCACTCCCAGGTCCCGCGCAACGCGCTGGGCAGCTAGCAGCTCCGCACGATGACGCTGACCGTAGTCGAAGCTCATGGTGTAGCAGCGATAGCCTTCGGCGCGGGCCATGGCCACGACAGTGGCCGAATCAAGGCCGCCGGAAAGGAGGATCACCGCTCGTTTTTCAGGTACGGCCTGGCTCTGTAGGGATTCAGTCATTTCAGCGGCCCGGCTCATCATTCCAGAGGTATTTGTGCAACTGCAATTGCAGGCGCACCGGCAGGTTGTCGGCCACGACCCAATCGGCAAGATCCCGCGCGTTCAGGTCATGATGGCTCGGCGAAAACAACACCTCGCCTGCCCGCTCTTCGAGACGATACTGGATGAGCTTGGACACCGCCCAGTCATAGTCCTCGCGGGAACAGATGACGAACTTGACCTGATCATTGGCCGTCAACAGCTCGATATTTTCGTAGCGGTTGCGATGGGCTTCCTTGGAACCGGGAGTCTTGAGGTCCAGGACCCGGCTGACCCGTGGATCCACCGCCGAAATATCGAGGGCGCCACTGGTCTCCAGCGATACCTCGTAGCCTGCATCGCACAATTGCTTTAGCAAAGGAATGGCGTTGGGCTGCGCCAGTGGCTCGCCACCGGTGACACAGACATAACGCGGACGGAATCCGCCAACCTGCTCGAGCAGGCTGTCGAGACTACGTTGGGTACCGCCACTGAAGGCGTAGGCACTGTCGCAGTATTGGCAACGCAGCGGGCAACCGGTCAGGCGCACAAAAACCGTGGGCAGCCCGGCAGTCCGAGTTTCCCCCTGCAACGAGTAGAAAACTTCGGTAATTCTCAATGTGTCTTGCATATTCGCCACGGGCGTAACAGCTAAACAGGCTGTCCGCCTCCGTCAGGCACTTCGGGGAACCTCGCCAACGCGTAGATCCCGGGAAGCGTGTTTCATAAAAAGGGCGTGGATTCTAACGAAAAAACCCGCGACAGGCGCGGGTTTCTTGTAACGGTCGCCAGCACACTACATGCGCTGCAGATCCCGTTGTGCCAATTGGGCAGCGGAAGTGCCAGGATACTGGGCCACGACCTGTTGCAGAATACCCTTGACCCGGTCGGCATGACCCAGGCGGCGTTCTACATCAGCCAGCTTGTACAGTGAATCCGGTACCTTGGCGTGCTTGGGATAGAGCTGGGAAACCTTGGCGAATGCCTGGCCCGCGCCTTGCAGGTCGCCCTTGGCCAGGTTCACTTCACCCAACCAGTACTGGGCATTGCCGGCGTACTGGCTGTTGGGGTACTTGCGCAGGAATGCCGAGAAGGCCTGACTGGCCTTGTCGAAGTCCTTGGCCTTGATCAGGTCGAAGGCAGCATCGTAATAGAGCTTTTCCTTGGCCGGATCGCCCGGTTCACTACTGGCGGCTGGAGCTTGAGCAGCAGCCCCTGCTGCAGCACCGGCGGCGTTGGCATTGCCACCGGCAGAAGAATTCTCAGGAGTCGCGGCAGGTGCAACACCGCTTCCTATGCGCCGATCAAGATCCTGGTAACGCTCCAGGCCTTCTTGTTTCATGCGCGCTACATCATTTTGCAGAACTTCGATCACACCCTGTTGCCGTGCAATCTGCTCCTGCATTTGCTGCAGTTGCTGGAACAGCTCGCCCTGTGCCGAGACAGGGGTCGAAACCCCTCCCCCGGCATAGGCGCCGTTCGTGCCATAACCCGCTGGTGGATAACTGCTCCCGCTATTTCCATAGCCAGAGTTGCTATCGACCACAGGAACCGCAGACCACGCCGCGAGCGGCGTGAGACTGAGAGCCAAAATAGTTACAGCACGACGGCACGTTCGCATGACGAATTACTTACGCAGTTCGACGCGACGGTTTTGAGCCCAGGACTGCTCGTCGTGGCCAGTGGCAACTGGACGCTCTTTACCGTAGGAAACCAGCTCCAGCTGAGCTGGGGACACGCCCTGCAGTACCAGGTAGCGCTGAACGGCTTTCGCACGACGCTCGCCCAGAGCCATGTTGTACTCACGGGTACCACGTTCGTCGGTGTTACCTTCCAGAACAACGCGAGCGCCGTTACCTTTCAGGTCCTTGGCGTGAACGTCCAGAGCGCGCATGGCTTCTGGTTTCAGGTCCGAGCTGTCGTATTCGAAGTAGAAGGTGGTGATTGCGCGCAGAGCTGCTTCTTCGCTCAGGGAACCATCAACAGCACCAGTGTTAGCGCCGTAACCAGCGTTTGGATCAACAGCGCCTTCACCAGCGTTGTCGCCGCCTTTGGAGGAGCAACCTACAGCCACAGCCATGGCCAGAGCCAGCGCAGCAAACTTACCAAACTTCAACATTTCCATCGTGAAACTCCTAATGAACCCCAGTGTGTTAAGTGAAACATTGTAGCGCCGCGTCAGTTCAGGTAAGGGGACCAGGACGGTTCTCTGACTTCGCCTTGAGCGGTAGGAAGCGGGAGCCTCACACGTCCATTAATGGACACGAGCATCAAGACTCCCCGGCCCTGCTGGCGGGTGGCGTAGATTACCATGGTGCCGTTGGGTGCAACAGTAGCTGACTCATCAAGGTTGGTGTCTGTAAGGATTTTTACACTACCGCGCTGCAAATCCTGAGCCGCTACCCGAAAGTTGGTGAAACCGTCCTGGCGGTGGATCATTACCAGGGTCTTTTCATCAGCAGAAAGTTTCGGGTTGGCGTTGTAGTTACCAATAAAGGTTACACGCTCGGCACCACCACCATTGATGTTGCTTTTATAGACCTGCGGCTTGCCGCCACGGTCGGAAGTGAAATAGATGGTCGACCCATCCTTGCCCCAGAACGGCTCGGTGTTGATGCCCGGACCGCTGGTGACACGGCTGATTTGGCGAGACGCCATGTTCATCACGTAGATGTCCGGGTTGCCGTCCTTGGACAGCACGAATGCCAGGCGGCTGCCATCCGGCGACCAGGCAGGAGCACCGTTCAGGCCTTCGAAGTTGGTGATCTGCTCACGACGCCCAGTATCGATGTGCTGGACGAAGATGCGCGGACGCTTCTGCTCGAACGACACGTACGCAATGCGCTTGCCATCCGGAGCGAAACGCGGCGACAGGATCGGCTCGCGGGACTGCAGCAGCGTTACTGCCCGGGCACCGTCGTAGTCCGAACGCTGCAGGGTGTAGCGAGTGTTGTTCACAGAAAAGCGCTCGGCCGTCACATACAGCAGGCGAGTCGAGAACGCCCCCTTGATCCCGGTGAGCTTTTCAAAGGACTGGTCGGAAATGTAGTGCGACATGTCCCGCAGTTGATCGACGCTGCCCGACACGCTGCCGGTCAGCACTTGCTGCTCGGTAGCGACGTTGAACAGGGCGTACTGCACCTGCAGGCGGCCGCCGGCCGGAACAATGCTGCCGACCATCACGTACTGGGCGCCCAGTGCTTTCCAGTCGCGGAAAATGACTTCGCTGGCCTGGGTCGGCAAGCTGATCATGTTCTGCTTTGGAATCGGTGCGTAGTAACCCGAGTTGCGCAGGTCGTCACCGATGATCTGTGCCATGTCGTCCGGCAGCACGCTACCGCCCTGCCAGCCAAACGGCACTACCGCGATCGGCGTTGCCCGATCACTGCCACTGGTGACCAGAATATTTTTTTCATCCGCCGCCGCTATCCCTGCCATACAGCAAATAACGACAAGCATTCCTCGAAGAAGGTTTCTCACAAGGCTAGATCCTCAGGTGTGAATGTCATCTTGAATGAACGATAGGGAGCGAAATCCTTTGGACTCAAACCCTGCATCTCTGTCAAACGCCCAATATTCTTGACTGCCGCCACCGCCGAAGCGTCGAACGGACCATCACCACTGGACTTGATCACGCTGACCGTGGTCACCGTGCCATCAGGCAACATGCCGATCCGCAGTTCCACCGTCATGCCCTTGCGCGCCGAAGGGGGACGAGCCCAGCCTTCCGCCGCACGAATACGAATCAGGTCATCGAAACTGCCCGCGACACTGTCACCCACCTCATCCGATTTCGTGGCTTCACGCTCCGGCTTGTCGGAAAGCAAGTCTGCCAGGGCCTGGGCCTTTTTCTCTTCGGCAGATTTGCGTGCTGCTTCCTGAGCCTTTTTCTTCGCGGCATCGGCGGCAGCTTTCTTTTTCGCATCCTCGGCGATCTTTTTCTTCGCTTCGTCAGCTTCAGCTTTTTTCTTCGCGTCTTCCGCGGCTTTCTTCTTCGCGTCTTCGACGATTTTCTTCTTCGCTTCTTCAGCGGCCTTTTTCTTGGCCTCTTCTTCAGCGGCTTTCTTGGCTTCTTCTTCGGACTTCTTCTTGGCTATATCAGCCAATTGCTTCTCTTCAGCCTTTTTCGCTTCAGCGGCTTTCTTGGCGTCATCGGCCTTCTTCGCCTCATCGGCTTTCTTGGCCTCGTCGGCCTTTTTCGCTTCCTCGGCTTTTTGAGCAGCCTCTTCTTTCTTTTGTTCCGCGGCCTTGATCTCTTCCTGCTCGACCTTCTTCTGCTCCAGCTGCTCGGCTTCGGTCTGGCGCGCGGCGGATTTCTTCGCCTCACCCGCAATCTTGTGATTGGTCTGAGTGGTCGCCGGACTCTTGGATTTCAGCTGATACAGGGTCGCCTGGACGATCGGCTTGCTCGGTGGCAGCTCCGGGGTCATGGCAAAGCTGACGAACAGCATGCCAAACACCAGAACGTGCAGGGCGATCGCCCAGACACTGGGCCAGAAGTAGCTTTCCGAAGCGGACGGCTCTCGCTGTTGCTGCATCAGGGCGCCTCGGTAATCAAGCCAACGTTGCCGACGCCGGCTTTCTGCAGGCCGCCCATGGCACCCATCACGGCGCCGTAGTCAACGGACTTGTCGCCGCGAATGAACACCTGGGTGTGTTTGCCGCCTTCATTGCCGGCACGGATGATCTTGGTCACCGCGTCGGTCATCTGCGGCAAGGTCATTGCCTTGTCCTGTTGCTTGTCGGTATCGACTTCGCTGCCAAGGTTCCAGTAGTAGGTCTTGTCAGCCTTGATCGAGATAGTCAGCACCTGGGTGTTGTTGTCCTGGGGCAAGGCTTCGCTGGAAACCTTGGGCAGGTCAACTTTCACGCCCTGGTTGAGCATCGGCGCGGTCACCATGAAGATAACCAGCAGTACCAACATCACGTCGATGTAGGGCACTACGTTCATCTCGGCAACCGGCTTGCGTTTGTGGCGAACTCGGGCCATGGGGTCTACCTGCTCACTCTTCGCTGGTGTGCACTTTGCGGTGCAGGATCGCCTGGAACTCGTCGGCGAAGGTGTAGTAGCGGCTGATCAGCGTCTCGCCACGAGCAGCAAAACGGTTGTAGGCGATCACCGCCGGGATAGCTGCGAACAGGCCGATGGCCGTGGCGATCAGCGCTTCGGCGATACCCGGGGCCACGGTGGCCAGCGTTGCCTGTTGCGCGGAAGCCAGGCCGCGGAAGGAGTTCATGATCCCCCACACCGTACCGAACAGGCCGATGTACGGGCTGACCGAACCGACGGTGGCGAGGAACGGCAGGCTCTGCTCGAGCTTCTCCTCCTCACGGGAAATCGCTACGCGCATGGCACGGGCCACACCTTCCATGACCGCTTCAGGATCGACACCCGGCTGCTGGCGCAGGCGGGAGAACTCCTTGAAGCCGGCACGGAAGATCTGCTCGACGCCGGAGTCCGGATCAGGATTGCTGCCCGCTTGACGATACAGCTTTGACAGGTCGATACCGGACCAGAAGCGCTCTTCGAAGCTCTCCAGGGCACGTCGACCGGCGCGCAGCAGGTTGCTGCGCTGAAAGATCATGATCCATGAAGTCACCGATGCGGCAACCAGGGTCAGCATTACCAACTGCACTACAACGCTGGCATTGCTGACCAGGCTCCACATGGAGGAATGGTCGACGACGTTAGCTTCCACGCTTTATCTCCTGCTCTGAGTGTGTACCCGCGCTGCCCTCGTCGGCAAAGGCCGTACGCAGAGCGTCTGGAATAGCGCGGGGTTTGAAATTGTCGGCGCGTACACAGGCCACCAGGAACCGCCCCTCACAGAGCAGCGCATGATCCGAGGACCGCCTGACCTGCTGGGTAAAACGCAGGCTGACACGGTTCAACTCGGTGACTTGGGCACTGACCAGCAGTTCGTCGTCCAGTCGCGCCGGCGCGTGATAACGCGCTTCGCAGGAATGCACGACAAACAACAGGTTCTCTCCTGCCAGCTGCGACTGGGCAAAACCCAGGTGTCGTAGCCGCTCGGTTCGAGCCCGCTCCATAAACTTAAGGTAATTGACGTAATACACGATGCCGCCGGCATCGGTGTCCTCGTAATAAACGCGACAACGATGTGCGAACGGCTCAAGCCCGTTTTGCGCGCGCATACTCTAGTGCTTACTCCTCAGGTTGCCAATCCGGCCAGACAACTGTTTTTTCATTCTTGAACGACTTTTCGTGAAGTTTCAACGAGGCCAGCCCCCTAGGACAGCACAAACCTCGGATAGGTCGACAAAAAGTCCCCAATCAATCGTCCACGGCATCGAGGAACTCGTCTACCACGGGAGCCCCTGCCAATCGTGACGGAATATTTAGCCCGAAGTGCAGGTAAGCATGCCGGGTCACCACCCGACCGCGTGGCGTGCGCATGATGTAGCCCTGCTGGATCAGGTAGGGCTCCAGCACATCCTCGATGGTATGGCGTTCCTCGCTGATCGCGGCCGCCAGGCTGTCGACCCCCACCGGACCACCGTCGAATTTCTCGATCATGGTCAACAATAGACGCCGGTCCTGATGGTCGAAGCCACGCTCGTCGACATCCAGCAGGTTCAGAGCCAGGTCGGCGACCGCCTTGGTGATATGCCCCTTGGCCCGAACCTCAGCGAAGTCGCGCACCCGGCGCAACAGGCGGTTGGCGATCCGAGGTGTCCCACGCGCCCGGCGCGCCACCTCGACGGCCCCCTCCGGATCCAGCGGCAAGCCGAGGATGCCGGCGGAGCGGCTGACGATGGTTGCCAGGTCCGCGACGCTGTAGAACTCCAGGCGCTGGACGATGCCGAAACGATCCCGCAGGGGGTTGGTCAGCATGCCGGCCCGGGTGGTCGCACCTACCAGGGTGAAGGGTGGCAGGTCGAGCTTGATCGAGCGCGCTGCCGGCCCCTCACCGATCATGATGTCGAGCTGGAAGTCTTCCATGGCCGGATACAGCACTTCCTCGACAATCGGCGACAAGCGATGAATCTCGTCGATGAACAGCACATCATGGGGCTCGAGGTTGGTCAGCAGCGCGGCCAGGTCACCGGGACGCTCCAGAACCGGCCCGGAAGTGCTCTTGATCGACACTCCCATTTCCTCGGCGATGATATTGGCCAGGGTGGTCTTGCCCAGCCCGGGAGGGCCGAAGATCAGGGTATGGTCCAGGGACTCGTTGCGCCCGCGGGCAGCCTGGATGAACAGTTCCATCTGCTCGCGCACCCCCGGCTGGCCGATGTAGTCGGCCAGGCTGACCGGACGAATCGCCCGGTCCTGGATTTCTTCGCGCTCACGGGGGGCCGTGGCAGCGATCAGACGGTCAGCTTCAATCACTTAAATCATTCCCTTCAGGGCTCGGCGGATCATGTCTTCACTGCTCAAGCCTTTGTCTTTGATGGCGGACACCGCCTTGCTGGCCTCCTGAGGCTTATAACCCAGGGAGATCAACGCACTGACCGCATCCGACTCGGCGCTGGCCACCGGCATCGGCGCATCCGGCTGGTTCGGTACCAGGGCGAACATGCTCGGCACCGCTTCCCAGGCCTTGAAACGGTCCTTGAGCTCCACCAGCAGGCGTTCGGCGGTCTTCTTGCCGACCCCCGGCACCTTGGTCAAGGCCGAGGTGTCCTGAGCCTGCACGCAGCGCACCAGTTCATCTACCTCGAGACTGGACATCAAGGCCAGGGCCAGCTTCGGCCCCACACCATTGAGACGGATCAATTCGCGAAAAAAGTCTCGCTCACGCTTGCTGGCGAAGCCGTAGAGTAACTGGGCGTCCTCACGGACGACCAAATGGGTGTGCAAGGTCAGGGGTTCGCCGACCGACGGCAGGCGATAGAGGGTGGTCATCGGCACCTCGACTTCGTACCCCAGCCCGTTTACATCAAGAATCAGGTGCGGCGGCTGTTTCTCAGCCAGGGTGCCGCGCAAGCGTCCAATCACGTTTCAGATCCTTAGGCGATGGCCAGCCCGCAGCTGGCAACTCGTTGAGCGAGCGTCCACGCCGACTATCGGACGCACGACACTCAACCCCTAAAATGACTGCGCAGATGCTATCAGAGACGCAGGCGGCCGCCACGACTGCGTGCCGTTCCCAGGCCATGGGGTAACAGGCTGGACCGCGTGTGGGCGTGGCAGATGGCAATGGCCAGGGCATCCGAGGCATCGATTTGCGGCTTGGCAGTCAACTTGAGCAGGTGCATGACCATCATCTGGACCTGCTCCTTGTTGGCCCCGCCCGTGCCGGCTACGGCCTGCTTGACCTGGGTGGCGGTGTACTCGGCAATCTCCAGCCCCTCTTCGGCACCGGCAACAATCGCCGCGCCCCGTGCCTGACCGAGCTTCAGCGCCGAGTCGGCATTGCGCGCCATGAACACCTTTTCGATCCCCATGGTGACCGGGCCGTAGGTCTGGATCACCTCGCGCACACCGCGATAGACGATCTGCAGTCGATCGGGCAACTCGCCAGCACCGGTACGGATACAGCCCGAGGCCACGTACACACAGCCGCGCCCAGTGTCTCGAACCACGCCATAACCGGTAATGCGTGAACCGGGATCGATGCCAAGAATAAGAGTCATAACGCCTGCTGCTGGAATAAAGAGGCTTGCCGGCCATGACCGGAACCGCGAAAAGGCAGAAGCCGGAAGCGCCCTGCCGCACAATGATCACGGCTTCGCACTTCCGGCTTCAAGATTAGTGCAACTGAATCAGCCAAGCTGGGCGGCAACCGACTCCGGAATGTCCGCATTGGAATAGACGTTCTGCACGTCATCCAGGTCCTCGAGCATGTCGATCAGCTTGAGGATCTTCTCCGCGCCGTCCAGGTCCAGTTCGGCACTGGTGGTGGGCAGCATGACGATTTCCGCATCGGCCGCCTTGAAGCCCGCGGCCTCCAGGGCGTTACGCACGCCATAGAAACCGGCGAACGAAGTGAACACATCGACCGAACCGTCTTCGTTGCTGACCACGTCGTCGGCATCGGCTTCCATCGCCGCTTCCATCAAGGCGTCTTCATCGACACCTTCGGCAAAGGTGATCTGTCCCTTGCGTTCGAACAGATAGGCCACCGAACCGTCGGTCCCCAGGTTGCCACCGCACTTGCTGAAGGCATGGCGAACAGCTGCCGCGGTGCGGTTGCGGTTGTCAGTCATGCACTCGACCATCACCGCCACGCCATTGGGGCCGTAGCCTTCATAGGTCAGCTCGACCACATCGTCGCTGCCTGCAGCACCGGTGCCACGGGCAATGGCGCGATCAATGATGTCGCGACTCATGTTGGCGCCCAGGGCCTTGTCCAGGGCCAGGCGCAGACGCGGGTTGGAGTTCGGATCGCCACCGCCCTGACGGGCTGCGACGGTCAGCTCACGAATCCACTTGGTGAAGATCTTGCCTCTCTTGGCATCCTGACGCTCTTTGCGGTGCTTGATGTTCGCCCACTTGGAATGACCTGCCATAACGTGCTCCAAATTCTCTTTGAAACATTGCCCACGCCACTTGGCGGGTGCGGGCAACAAAAAACTCGACCCCATGAAAAAGCGCACCCGAAGGTGCGCCTTGTCGGGCCGACTTACTCAGCCTTGGGCTGTTCGCGCAGACGGATGTGCAGCTCGCGCAGAGCCTTGGCATCCACCAGTCCCGGTGCCTGAGTCATGACGCAGGCCGCGCTCTGGGTTTTCGGGAAGGCGATCACTTCGCGGATCGACTGGGCGCCGGTCATCAGCATCACCAGGCGGTCCAGGCCGAAGGCCAGGCCACCGTGTGGCGGTGCGCCGTACTTGAGGGCGTCCAGCAGGAAGCCGAACTTCTCTTCCTGTTCTTCTTCGGCAATGCCCAGCAGGCGGAACACCGCTTGCTGCATTTCCTTGCGGTGGATACGGATCGAACCGCCACCCAGCTCGGTGCCGTTCAGAACCATGTCGTAGGCGCGGGACAGAGCGGTAGCCGGGTTGGCCTCCAGCTCTTCAGGCGAGCACTTGGGCGCGGTGAACGGGTGGTGCAAGGCGGTGAAGCTGCCGTCTTCGTTCTCTTCGAACATCGGGAAGTCAACCACCCACATCGGTGCCCATTCGCAGGTCAGCAGGTCCAGGTCGTGGCCCAGCTTGATCCGCAGCGCGCCCAGGGCTTCGCTGACGACCTTGGCCTTGTCGGCACCGAAGAACACGATGTCGCCATCGACCGCGCCAACGCGATCGAGGATCACGTTGAGGTTGGCTTCAGGGATGTTCTTGACGATCGGCGATTGCAGGCCTTCAACGCCCTTGGCGCGCTCGTTGACCTTGATGTAGGCCAGGCCCTTGGCACCGTAGATGCCGACGAACTTGGTGTAGTCGTCGATCTGCTTGCGCGGCATGCTTGCCCCGCCAGGAACGCGCAAGGCGGCGATACGGCACTTCGGATCATTGGCCGGGCCGCTGAACACCTTGAAGTCCACTTCCTTGAGCTGGTCGGCAACGTCCACCAGTTCCAGCGGGTTGCGCAGGTCGGGCTTGTCGGAACCATAGCGGCGCATGGCCTCTTCGAAGGTCATGTGCGGGAACTCGCCGAATTCCAGGTCCAGCACTTCCTTGAACAGGTTGCGGATCATGGCCTCGGTCAGGCCCATGATGTCCTTTTCATCGAGGAAGCTGGTCTCGATGTCGATCTGAGTGAACTCAGGCTGACGGTCGGCACGCAGGTCTTCATCGCGGAAGCACTTGGCGATCTGGTAGTAACGATCGAAGCCGGCAACCATCAGCAGCTGCTTGAACAACTGTGGCGATTGCGGCAAGGCGAAGAAACTGCCAGCGTGGGTACGGCTCGGCACCAGGTAGTCACGGGCACCTTCGGGGGTGGCGCGAGTCAGGATCGGGGTCTCGACGTCGAGGAAACCGTTCTCGTCCAGGAAGCGACGGATACTGGTGGTCATGCGCGAGCGCAGACGCAGTTTCTCGGCCATCTCAGGACGACGCAGGTCGATAAAGCGATAGCGCAGGCGGGTTTCTTCACCCACGTCGGAGTATTCGTTGAGCGGGAACGGCGGGGTTTCCGCTTCGTTCAGTACTTCCAGCTCGTAGCCCAGGACCTCGATCATGCCCGAAGCCATGTTGGCGTTGCCGGCACCGGCCGGACGCAAGCGCACCTTGCCGGTGATCTTGACAACGTATTCGCTGCGCACGCGGTCGGCGGCGGCGAAGGTTTCAGCGCGATCCGGATCGAACACCACCTGGGCCAGCCCTTCACGATCACGGATATCGAGGAAGATCACCCCGCCGTGGTCACGGCGACGGTGGACCCATCCGCAAAGGGTTACTTCCTGACCTTCCAGGCTTTCGTTCAGTTGGCCGCAATAGTGGCTGCGCATCATGGTAGTGGTTTCACTTCTCGTAATTCGAAATTCGATGGAGGCCTTGCGCACCCTTGGGCGCCGGATAGTGCAAGAACTCGCGCGTGTCGTTCAACTTAGTCAGCTTTGTCGCCACCGGCCAGGTTCTTCTTGGAGCCGGTCTTGAAGTCGGTTTCATACCAGCCGTTGCCGCTCAGGCGAAAGCCGGGCATGGACAGCATCTTTTTCAGCTCAGGTGCCTGGCAGGCAGGGCAATCGACCAGCGGCGCAGCGCTGATCTTTTGAATGGCTTCCAACTGATGACCACAGGAAGCACATTGGTAGTCGTACATCGGCATGGGGCGTCTCGGCAATCCAGGTTACTGCTTGAATACAGCCAGAGCCCACGCCAAAGCTCGGGCTACGTAGCAAAGAGCGGGATTATATCCATTAAATCGGCCCTGTGCAGCCGTATGCCCCACAAGCCCGAAGAGGCGGATGGCACACCAGGCACCATCCGCCACGAAGGACTTAACGGTTTTCCAGCAGGGAGCGCAGCATCCAAGCGGTTTTTTCATGCACTTGCATGCGCTGGGTCAGCAGGTCCGCCGTGGGTTCGTCACTGACCTTGTCCAGCAGCGGGAAGATTCCGCGGGCGGTACGGGTCACTGCTTCCTGGCCGGCGACCAGTTGCTTGATCATTTCCTCAGCGGCCGGCACCCCCTCTTCTTCCTTGATGGAAGACAGCCTGGCGTAGATGGAATAGGCCCCTGGAGCCGGAAACCCGAGGGCGCGGATGCGCTCGGCAATCAGGTCGACCGCCAGGGCCAGTTCGTTGTACTGCTCCTCGAACATCAGGTGCAGGGTGCGAAATTGAGGACCCGTGACGTTCCAGTGGAAGTTATGGGTCTTGAGGTACAACACGTAGGTATCCGATAGCAGACGGGAAAGACCGTCGACAATGGATTTACGATCTTCTTCGCTGATACCGATATCGATTGCCATGTTTATCTCCGTTAACCAGATGAATTCACCCAATCAGCTACCGGGCCACTCTAGCAAGAGCCTGGCTTGCCCGCTGCCTGCGATCACCGATCGGCGTGCGGTAGATTGTCCCGTGGCCCGTCAGCATTTTTGATTCGCCAGGCTCGAGCCTGGTCTGACCGCGGGAAAAACCCTGCGTTCATCGGAAAATCCGGCACCATGCGTCTAGGACAGGCCTTTGCCTGATAATCCGAACCACCACTGCACAGAGCGAGGTTTCCAGCCCCTCGCCAGCCAGCACTGCTGATTTGAGAAGGCCTGGGCTTTGCGGTTAAATAGAGGCCGTGTCGTTGTTGCCTATTTCTTCGGCCAACGCGCATAGGCTGACACCGCGTATGTATCCGCCTTACCTATTTTTCTCCAAAGCGAACCATGCGCGATCAGCTCTTCCTTGTGCTACTTCTTAACGTGAGTTAATCAAAATGTTGAAAATCGTCCACCTGCTGACAGGCATTGCAGCTTTGCTGCTGTCCTTGATTCCCAGTCTGAGATCTGACGCAGTTCCCTACCTGCAACAACCCGATGCTCTTTACCTGGCCCTTTTCGGCCTGCTCAACCTGATCATGGCTCCAGTTGCTCCTCACTGGAACAAAGGCCCGCGCCAGCACCTGCAGAACCTGTCCAGCGCCCTGCTGGTCCTGGTGGTAGTACTGCAAACCCTCACTCTGCTGGCTCCCATGCCGGTGATCGGTGGGCAGCCAGCGGTACTGGTCAGCCTGCTGACCGCCTTGATTGCGGTACTGCTGCACCTGGCCGTGAGCTTCTACAAATCGTCACCTGCCGCTGCTGCTTCGCCTGCCTACGACATGAGTAATCGTGATACCGGCACCGTGAAGTGGTTCAACACGTCCAAGGGCTTCGGTTTTATCTCCCGGGATTCCGGCGATGATATTTTCGTGCACTTTCGCGCCATTCGCGGAGAAGGCCACCGTGTCCTGGTCGAAGGCCAGCGTGTGGAGTTCTCGGTGATGAACCGCGACAAGGGCCTGCAAGCCGAGGACGTGATCGCTGCGCTGCCGCGCCGCTGATCCCCCTTGAAAAAAAACCGCGCCAAGGCGCGGTTTTTTTTGCTCTGCAATCGCCCCTCAATAGTGGGGAGGCGGCGCTTCCTCTTCGAAGGAACTGAACTGCCCGACCATCTCCTCCTGGCGCTTGAACATGGCCATCATCTGCAATTGCAGGCGCTCCACCAGTTTCTGCTGCGCCACCAGCTCATCATTGAGGGCCTGGATGGTGTCATCCTGAAATGCCAGGCGACTTTCCAGATCGGTTACCCGTGCTTCCAGACTCATGGCTCAGCCCTCCAGAAAGCGAAAATCATCGGTCAGTACGACCCGCAGCCGCTCGCGGATCTGCGTCACCTGCTGCTCATTGTAGGGCTTGGCTGGATGCTTGCCCCACACTGGCGCAGGCCAGGCCGCATCATCGCGCCGGCGGACGATTACATGCATGTGCAACTGGCTCACCACATTACCCAGCGTCGCAACGTTCAGCTTGTCGGCATCGAACGAATCCTTGAGGACCTCGGCCAGCGCGGTGGTTTCCCGCCACAACTGTTGCTGATCAGTGCCATCGAGTTGAAACAACTCGCTGATATCCTCACGACGCGGCACCAGAATGAACCAGGGATAGTTTGCGTCGTTGGACAGCAATAGCCGGCAAAGGGGGAAATCCCCGATGGGCAATGTGTCCTGCTGCAATCGTGAATCTAAAGTGAACACCGCGCTTGCTCCCGCTCAACTCATTACAGCCCGGCTGTCCAGTATTACTGACACCTGCCAGGCGACAGAGGCGCAGCATACCTGCGAATGCCTTGCGCTTCATGGGCAATGAGCCTGCGCCCCTCACCCCCGACTTGGCAAGGAGCCACTTCATGCAGCCGATACGCCCCACAGCAGAACACTTTTCAAAACCCCGCACCATTTGCCTACAAAACCTCAGATGCATCCAAAAGATGACCGGCCAAGCCTTTGATGTTTCTCGATCTTTGCGCCCTCGGCGGCCTGAAACGGGTACAGCAATCGAGAAGATCTGCACCAAAACCGCACAACGGATCTACGCTGAGTACCCCAAGCATCCGCCGTTTACTCACATTGCGGTGTGCACCGGTAACATTCTGTAAGCCTGTGCAACTTATTGCACACGCTTGCACCATGTACCGCGCCACGTCAAGCCAACTAAAAAGGCAGCTGAAACGGCGGTTTTATGCGGTTTCTACAGGTTCGCATGGCACCTTGGCGAAAAAACGCCGAACAGATCGATTTTGTGCACGCTTGTTGCATTCAGTCTGACATCGTCTGTAATGGCTCATTGAAAGTGAGACTTTATAGACTCATAACAATAGTGGCAGGGCTGCCCAGAAGTACTATGGAAGTGTTTGCCTGAGGGGTTCTTATTTCCTCCCTGCAACCCCTTGAAAAGTACTATTCAAGTTGTCGCCCAGGATACATTTCGAGCGAACAATTGCGACACCGAACGAGCAGTTTGCGACGGTGCCGTAAAGAAGCTGAAAGGATAGGTAGGCAAGTATCGCCAACAATGTCAGCGTGATATAAGTTTGCGCCGACACAAAAAGAAAGAGCCGCCCAGATAAAAAAACAGGTGGGACGGCAGTACTCTTCTAAAAACCAAAGGAGCAAATCACGATGCGCGTGATGAAGTGGAGCATGATCGCCCTGGCTGTATCTGCCGGGACCTCGCAGTTCGCAATCGCGTCCTCCCAGGACGATGCCAAGGGCTTTATCGAAGATAGCACCCTGACTGCGAAAACCCGTGCGCTGTACATGAACCGTGACTACAAGGACGGCGTGGGCAACGTACGTCGCGGCAACGGCACCTACACCACCGGCACCGACGACAGAACGAGCGGCTATCGCCAGGACACCGGCGTCAGTGAGCTGATCAACTACCAATCCGGCTTCACCCAGGGCACCGTCGGCTTCGGCATCGACGCCATGGCCATGGGCAGCGTTAAGCTTGACGGCGGCTCGGGCCGCGCCGGTAACGGCCTCTTCGCCACCAATGGCTCGGGCGAGCCGGAGACCACCCAGTCCAAGCTGGGCGCGGCGGCCAAGTTCCGCATCTCCGATACCGTTCTGAAATACGGCAACCAGGTCGTATCCAGCCCGGTCTTCACCACTGACGACGGCCGTCTGCTGCCTGAAGTCGCCACCGGTACCCTGATCACCAGCAACGAGATCAAGGGCCTGGAACTGAGCGCAGGGCGCTTTACCGCCTTGAGCGCACAAACAGGCATGGGTCGCGACAGCATCAACGGCCGTAGCCGTATCACCGGCAAGCAAAACCCGGGCTTGAGCGCAGCGAACATCGCCGGCGTCACCTACTCGGGCCTTGAGAACTTCATTTTCGCGGTACACGCCTCCGACGTCGAAGACTACTGGAAGAAGCAGTACATCAACGTCAACTACACCTTGCCGCTCAGCGAAAAACAATCGCTGAACTTTGACCTCAACGGCTACCGCAGCAAGGATGATGGCAAGAAACTCGGTGGTGATCTGGACAACCGCGTCTGGAGCCTGGCAGCAGCCTATAGCATCGAAGCCCACAAGTTCACCATCGCCTACCAGCAGTCCAGCGGTAAAACCGGTTACAGCTACGGCGTCGACGGTGGTGGCACCGTATACGTCGCCAACTCCGTGCAGATCTCCGACTTCGTTGGCGAAGACGAGCGTTCCTGGCAGGCTCGCTACGACCTGAACATGGCGTCCTTCGGTGTACCAGGCCTGAGCTTCATGACCCGTTACATTCGTGGCAGCAACGTAACCGTTGCCGACTCCAACGATGGCAAGGAACATGAATGGGACATCGAAGCCAAGTATGTGCTTCAGGAAGGTCCGGCCAAGGACCTGTCCTTCCGCCTGCGTAACGCGATCTATCGTGGCACCAACAGCGATTACCGCGCGACCAACTATGACAATCTGAACGACCTGCGTCTGATCGTAGAGTACCCACTGAGCATCTTGTAATTCACTGCTCGCCAGGTTGCACTAACGCTACACTCCAATAAAAACCGCCGCCCTGATTCAGGGCGGCGTTTTTTTTGTGCCTGTAAAACTAAACAAGTGCATAGCAAGCTAACTAACAAGCTTCCCTCAAAAGTTGTTTTCCAGTGCCTTACCGAACGGGACATTAGTTGGTCTGTTCTGTTCTTGAAACAAGAAAAGGGGCCAATGGCCCCTTGTCTTGAACAACATTAGCTGACCGAACGGCCAACTTATGAAACTGCCTTACTGCGCGGCAGTTTCCTGGACCACACGAATCACTCGTTGTGGAAACGGGATATCGATGCCAGCGGCTTTCAAGCGATCACGCGACAGCTCGTTGAACTGGAACATCACATCCCAGTAGTCGGCAGTCTTGACCCATACCCGCAGTGACAGAGTGATGGCGCTGTCGCCTAGGGTAGAGACCACCGCCACCGGGGCCGGATCGGCCATTACGCGCTCATCCTTGGCCAGCTCCAGGAGCACTTCACGCGCCTTCTGCAGGTCCGCGTCGTAATCCACGCCCACATCGAACACCACTTTGCGGGTCGACTGGCGGTTGTAGTTGGTAATGATGCCGTTGGACAGGTTGCCGTTAGGCATGATCACCGTCTTGTTGTCACCGGTACGCAGCACCGTGTGGAAGATCTGGATGCTGTCGACGGTGCCGCTGATGCCCTGGGCTTCGATGAAATCGCCAATGCGGAACGGCCGGAACAGCAGGATCAGCACACCACCGGCGAAGTTCGCCAGGCTGCCTTGCAGTGCCAGGCCGATGGCCAGGCCGGCGGCACCGATGGCGGCGACGAAGGACGTGGTCTCGACACCGATCATCGAGGCGACGCTGACGATCAGCAGGACCTTGAGCACGATGTTGGCCAGGCTGCTGATGAACCCCTGCAGCGCCAGGTCGGCATTGCGCAGCGCCAAGAGCTTGCCCACCTTGTGGGTCAGCTTGTTGATCAGCCACCAGCCGATGGCCAGGGTCAATACGGCGAGCAGCACACGGCTGCCGTACTCCATGATCATGGGAATCCAGGCCTGGGAAGCCCGGACCAAATTGTCTACTTCAGCGTTCAAATCCATCTATTTCTCCAGGTTTCCGTGATTGCGCAGGACGCATGACTGACAGGCAGAACGATCGGCTCCAGGGAAGCTCAATCGTTTCTGCCATTGCTCCGGCCTCGGACGCCAATTGAAGCTAGAGGTTCCCGGAGATGCGAATCAATCGCGGAAGTTGTTGAATTGCAGCGGCATGCCGAACTCTTTGGCACGCAAGGCAGCGATAGCCTCTTGCAGGTCATCGCGCTTCTTGCCAGTGACCCGGACTTGCTCGCCCTGAATGGCGGCCTGGACTTTCAACTTGGCATCCTTGATATGGGCGACGATCTTCTTCGCCAGCTCCTTGTCGATGCCTTCCTTGAGGACTGCTTCTTGCTTCATCACCTTGCCCGAGGCATAGGCGTCCTTGACCTCCAGGCACTGTACGTCGATCTTGCGCTTGACCAGGGCCAGCTTGAGGATCTCGATCATCGCTTCGAGCTGGAATTCGGCTTCGGCGGTCAGGTTGACGGCCAGGTCCTTGTCCTTGAACTCGAAGCTGCCCTTGCCCTTCAGGTCGTAGCGGCGATCCAGTTCCTTGACGGCGTTTTCCACCGCGTTGGTGACTTCGTGCTTGTCCAGTTCGGATACCACGTCAAACGACGGCATGTACTCTCTCCAAATAAAAAGGGGCGCTGTTCAAAACATCGAACACGCCCGGCTTGCGGTTAAAATCCGCGCTCATTATAACGGGTCTTTCCCCTCCTTCACCGCGCGCCCGACCCGGGCCTGCCAAACAGAGTGAAAACTTGATGTCTACCCCTTGGCACGTCCTGGGTGCCGGCAGCCTCGGCACCCTCTGGGCCACCCGCCTGGCTCGCGCCGGCCTGCCGGTACGCCTGATCCTGCGGGACCAGGCCCGCTTGCAGGCCTATCAGGCCGCCGGCGGCCTGACCCTGGTCGAGCACGACCGCAGCTGCCTGCATGCGATTCCCGGCGAAACCTGCGCCAGCCCGGCACCTATCCACCGTCTGCTGCTGGCCTGCAAGGCTTACGATGCAGAAGCCGCGGTGGCTAGTATCGCCACGCGGCTGGCGCCTGGAGCAGAGCTGATCCTGTTGCAGAACGGCCTGGGCAGCCAGGACGCAGTGGCCGCCAGGGTCCCCGGAGCCCGCTGTATTGCTGCTTCCAGTACCGAAGGAGCCTTTCGTGATGGCGATTGGCGCGTGGTGTTCGCCGGGCATGGTTATACCTGGCTCGGCGACGCCGGCCATCCCACCGCACCGATCTGGCTGGACGAACTCGCTGCCAGCGGCATTCCCCACGAGTGGACTACCCAGATCCTGACCCGGCTCTGGCGCAAGTTGGCGCTCAACTGCGCGATCAATCCACTGACGGTCCTGCACAACTGCCGCAATGGCGGTCTGCAACAACACCAGTGTGAAGTGGCTACCCTGTGCGCCGAGCTGAGCGAACTGCTGCAATGTTGCGGACAACCCGATGCCGCGCAGAACCTGCAGCAGGAAGTCGAACGGGTAGTCCAGGCCACCGCCGCCAACTACTCCTCCATGCACCAGGACGTCACTCAGCGGCGCCGTACCGAAATCCGCTACCTGCTGGGCCATGCCTGCGAGGCCGCCCGCCGCCATCAACTGGTGTTGCCACACTTGCAGCAGTTGCAACTGCGCCTCAAGGAACACCTGCACCTGCGCGGATTGCCCAGCGACTGAGCAGCGGCTACGCTGCCCACTTGCTCATTTCCAGCGAACCAGCCGATGCCATTGCGCCAGCGCCTCGAAAACCTGCCGGTGGGCCAAAAGCTCCTGGCGGCCCTGCTTGTCTTGTTGACCACCGTGCTGCTGGTCGCCAACCTGACCTTCATCAGCGCCGCCTACTGGATTTCCCAGGAAAGCATGGCCCCCCAAGCCTTGCAGACCATCGGCCGACTGGTGTCCAACCCGAGCCTGGCGCTTCAGGCACTGAATTCTCCCCAGGACGCGCAACGGCTGCTCAACGAACTCGACAGCTACTCTCCCCTGCGCGCGGCGGCCATCTATGACGGCAGCGGCGCGCGCATCGCCCAGCTGCAACATGGCGATCGCCTCAAGCTGCCTGAACGCTACCGGCACATCGAAGCCTGGCAACTCACTGAATTTCGCAGCAACCAGGTGATCCCCCTGCCCCGCCCGGGCCAGGCCCCCGGTCACCTGCTGCTGGTGGCCACCAGCGAGTTGCCCATGGCCTTCTATACCGGCACCCTGACCGCGAGCCTGGGCATCCTGATTTTCAGCGTGCTGCTATGGATGGTCATCGCCAGGCAGATCAAGCGCCTGATCACCCAGCCGATCCATCAGCTCGAGGAGCTGTCGCGCCAGGTCACTCGCGAAGAGAACTACGCCCTGCGCGCGGGCCGCGGCAACCATGATGAAATCGGCAGCCTGGCGGAGGCCTTCAACACCATGCTGTCGCGGATCGAGGCCCGGGAGCAGCAGCTCAAGCGCGCCCGGGACGACTCCCAGGCCGCCTATGACCAGGCCCAGGGCCTGGCCGAAGAGACCCGCCACACCAATCGCAAGCTGGAGCTGGAAGTTCAGGTGCGCAGCAAGATCGAGAAGAAGCTCACCGGTTTCCAGAACTACCTCAACAGCATCATCGACTCCATGCCCTCGGCGCTGATCGCCCTGGACGAACAGCTGTACGTGACCCAGTGGAACCAGGAAGCCAGCGCCCTTTCCGGGACGCGCCTGGACGAAGCCCTGAACCAGCCGATCTTCCTTGCCTTCGAGCCGCTCAAGCCGTTCTTGCCCCAGCTCAAGGAAACCGTCGAGCAGCACACCGTGACCAAGGTCGAGCGGGTCACCTGGTTCAAGGACGAGGAAGCCAGGCACTATGCCTTGACCTTCTACCCGTTGATGGGCGGCGCCGGACGCGGGGTGGTGATCCGTATCGACGACATCACCCAGCGCCTGTCCCTGGAAGAAATGATGGTGCAGTCCGAGAAGATGCTCTCGGTGGGCGGTCTTGCGGCCGGCATGGCCCACGAGATCAACAACCCACTCGGAGCGATCCTGCACAACGTGCAGAACATCCGTCGGCGGCTGTCCCCCGATCTGCCGAAGAACCTCGAACATGCCGAGCAGAGCGGCGTCGAACTGCAAACCGTCAATCGCTACCTGGAAAGTCGCGAAGTGCCCCTGCTGCTCGACGGTATCCAGCAGGCGGGAGCCCGGGCCGCGAAGATCGTCACCCACATGCTCAGTTTCAGTCGCCGCAGCAACCGGCAGATGGCTCCCTGCGACCTGCCGGCGCTGATTGACCAGGCGGTGGAGATCGCCGGCAACGACTTCGACCTGACGATCGGTTTCGACTTCAAGGGCCAGGCCATCATCCGCCAGTTCGACCCAAACCTCGGGCCGGTACCCGGCACCGCCAACGAGTTGGAACAGGTACTGCTCAACCTGCTGAAGAACGCCGCACAGGCCATCCATCAGCGCGACGACGACAGCGAGCCCGGCCGCATCATCCTGCGCACCCGGCTCAATCCACCCTGGGCGGAGATCCAGGTGGAGGACAACGGTATCGGCATGAACGAAAACGTGCGCAAGCGCACCTTCGAGCCGTTCTTCACCACCAAGGAAATCGGCCAGGGCACCGGCCTGGGCCTGTCGGTGTCGTATTTCATCATCACCAACAACCACAAAGGGCAGATGGAAGTGCAATCGACCCGGGGCCAGGGCACCTGCTTCACCTTGCGCCTGCCCCTGGCCAGCAGCTCGCCCCTGGTCCAAGCACCGCTACCACTGGAGAACTAGACATGGGTTTTCGCTTGTCGAAGATTTACACCCGCACCGGAGACAAGGGCGAGACCGGCCTGGGAGACGGCCGCCGGGTTCCCAAGGATCACCCACGGATCGAGGCCATCGGCGAAGTCGATACCCTCAACAGCCAGCTGGGCCTGCTCCTGGCCGGACTGGAAGAACAGCACACGACCTGTCCCGGACTGACACCGGTGATCGAGGTACTGGCGCCTTGTCAGCACCGGTTGTTCGACCTGGGCGGTGAACTGGCAATGCCGGTGTACCAGGCACTCGATGAGCTGGAGGTACAGCGCCTGGAGGCGGCAATCGATCTCTGGAACGAGGAGTTGGGGCCGCTGGAGAACTTCATCCTGCCCGGCGGTTCAGCGCTGATCGCCCAGGCCCACGTCTGCCGCAGCCTGGCCCGCAGCGCCGAACGCCGGTGCCAGCAGTTGAATGCCATCGAGCCGCTGCAAGGGGTCGGGCTGGCCTACATCAACCGCCTGTCGGACCTGCTGTTCGTCGCAGCCCGGCTGATCGCCAAGCGCCAGGGAATCGCCGAGATCCTCTGGCAGGCTGCAGCCAAGCCCTGAGCGCAACGGGGCGCCGCTGAAGCCTCACTTCGGCGGCGAATCCGCTACTGGTTCAATCCTGCGGCCAGAAGGCCCGGATTCCCGCAACCCCCTGGGCACCGACTGCCCAGGCCTGCTCGCAGTGGGACGCCCCTACCCCGCCCAGCAGATACACCGGTTTGTTGAAGGCGCCGATCAACTGTCCGGCCTGCTCCCACCCCAGCGGCTGGGCATCGGGGTGAGTCTGGGTCGGCTGTACCGGTGACAGGGTCACGAAGTCCACGTCCATCTGCTGCGCCAGGGACAACTCCTCGGCGTTATGACAGGAAGCGGCCAGCCAACGCTCCTTGCCGAAGGGACGCCCGGCACTGGCGTACTTGCGCAATTGCGCGGCAGTGATGTGCCAGCCGGCCGAGGGGAAGTCGCCCAGCCATTCGAAGGGCCCCTTGAGCATCAATTGCGCCTTGCCTGCACACAGGCCTGTCGCATCCACCGCCAGGTCGCGGTATTGCGGATCATAGCCACCGGGGGCCCGCAGCTGGATCAGCTTGCAGCCCTGGGCGATGGCTTTCTGCATGCCTCGCAACAGGGCCGGGGTTTCCAGGCCTTGCGGAGTGATCAGGTATTGGGATGGCAAGCGCGCGGCGGCAACAATCGGTTGATTGGCAGCGGGAAATTCATAGTCGGCCAGTTCACGAGCAGTGACCCACGCCAGAGGTTGTCCCTCGACACCGCGGGGTTCGCCGTTGAACGCCGAGACCTCCCAGACATCCAGTAGCACCTGTTTGTCCGGATAATCATGCTGCACCTTGATCAGCGGGCGCGCAGCAGCCACGGCAATGCCCAACTCTTCCTGCAGCTCGCGGGCCAGCGCGGCCTCGACTGCCTCCCCGGCTTCGACCTTGCCTCCGGGAAACTCCCACAAACCACCTTGATGTTGAGTATCGGCACGCCGGGCAATCAGGATCTTGCCGCTGGCATCCCGGATAACGGCCGCAGCCACATGTACTCGTTTCACCGCTTTTTCCTCTGGTCCGGCATTCGACCGACCTGGGCGGCCGGTCATTGAAAGATGATGGTCGCGATCCTGAACGGCCTGCCCCGGTGGCTTCGAGGCAGGCTCGCCAGGGATCAGGTACGGTATTCAGCGTTGATTTTCACGTACTCGTGAGACAGATCGGTGGTCCAGATGGTTTCGCTGCAGGTGCCACGTCCCAGCTCGATACGGATGGTGATTTCTTCCTGCTGCATCACCTCAGCACCCTGGGCTTCGGTGTAGCTCGCCGCCCGTGCGCCGCGACTGGCGATGCAGACCGCACCGAGGAACACATCGATCTTGCTGACATCCAGGTCCGGCACACCGGCACGGCCTACCGCCGCGAGGATGCGGCCCCAGTTAGGGTCGGAGGCGAACAGCGCAGTCTTGATCAGCGGCGAGTGAGCCACGGTGTAGCCCACGTCCAGGCATTCCTGGTGAGTACCGCCGCCGTTGACTTCCACGGTGACGAACTTGGTGGCACCCTCGCCGTCACGGACAATGGCCTTGGCCACGTCCATGCAGACCTCGAGGACCGCCTGCTTCAGCGCGGCGAACAGCGGGCCTGCGGCCTCGGTGATTTCCGGGAGGTCGGCCTGGCCGGTGGCGATCAGCATGCAGCAGTCATTGGTGGAGGTATCGCCATCGATGGTGATGCGGTTGAAGGACTTGTTGGCGCCGTCCAGCAGCAGGTTCTGCAGCACCTCGCGGGAGACTTTGGCATCGGTGGCGATATAACCGAGCATGGTCGCCATGTTCGGCCGGATCATCCCCGCCCCCTTGCTGATACCGGTGACCGTGATGGTCACGCCGTCATGCTGGAACTGGCGGCTGGCGCCCTTGGGCAGGGTGTCGGTGGTCATGATGCCGGTGGCTGCAGCGGCCCAGTTGTCCACGGACAGATCATCCAGGGCGGCCTGCAATGCCCCTTCGATCTTCTCCACAGGCAACGGTTCGCCGATCACCCCGGTGGAGTACGGCAACACGGCATTGGCGTCGACCCCGGTCAGTTCCGCCAGCTTGGCGCAGGTCCGGCTGGCCGCTGCCAGGCCAGGCTCGCCAGTACCGGCGTTGGCATTGCCGGTGTTGGTCAGCAGGTAACGCACCGCACCCTGCACTCGCTGCTTGGCCAGGATCACCGGCGCCGCACAGAACGCATTGAGGGTGAACACCCCGGCCACCGTGGAGCCTTCGGCACAACGCATGACCACCACATCCTTGCGCCCCGGGCGCTTGATGCCGGCCGAAGCGATACCGAGTTCGAAACCGGCAACCGGGTGCAACGTGGGCAACGGACCAAGACCAACAGCCATGAATGCGCTCCTCTTATCAGGTGTGTGCACCGTCGTCACAAGAGACGGTGTTGCAAATGGAAAAACGCCGCGACGGCTGATGCCGTCACGGCGCGGGTGTTTCAGTGTCTGGCGAGGATCTTAGTTGATCTGGCCGTGACAGTGCTTGAACTTCTTGCCCGAACCGCAGTAGCACAGTTCGTTGCGGCCCAGCTTCTGTTCATTGCGTACCGGCGCGGAGGCCAGTGCCACATCGACCTCGACGCCCTCTTCCATGGCCTCGGGCTGATCCAGGCCCGGGGCCTCGGCGTGCTCGAACTGCATGCGACGGGCCAGGGCCTCGGCTTCCTGGCGCAGGCGCGCCTCTTCCTCGGCCGGATCCTCGCGACGTACCTGGACGTGGGACAGAACCCGGATCGAA
Organism: Pseudomonas sp. L5B5; assembly: GCF_020520285.1. NCBI lineage: Bacteria > Pseudomonadati > Pseudomonadota > Gammaproteobacteria > Pseudomonadales > Pseudomonadaceae > Pseudomonas > Pseudomonas sp. L5B5. The sequence continues at coordinate 5,717,185 of NZ_CP084742.1, read as the reverse complement.
TCGCGCTTGATGGAATCCAGCAGCTCGGAGAACAGGGTGAAGGATTCGCGCTTGTATTCCTGCTTCGGGTTCTTCTGCGCATAACCGCGCAAGTGGATACCGTGACGCAGGTGATCCATGGTCGACAGGTGGTCTTTCCACAGGTCGTCCAGGACGCGCAATACGATCTGCTTCTCGAAGGAGCGCAGCGCTTCCGCGCCTGCCTGGTCTTCCTTCTCGTTGTACGCGGCGATCAGTTCGCTGAGCAACTTCTCGCGCAGGGTTTCCTCGTACAGGTGATCGTCTTCGTCGAGCCATTGCTGGATCGGCAGGCTCACCCCGAAATCGCTCTGGATCGCAGCTTCCAGGCCGGCCACATCCCACTGCTCAGGCAGCGACTGTGGAGGAATGTGGGCGCTGACGGTAGCGCTCAGCACGTCCTGGCGGAAGTCGGCAATGGTTTCCCCGATGTTGTCCGCGGCCAGCAGCGTGTTGCGCATGTGATAGATCACTTTGCGCTGCTCGTTGTTGACGTCGTCGAACTCCAGCAATTGCTTGCGGATATCGAAGTTGCGGCCTTCGACCTTGCGCTGGGCCTTTTCGATGGCGTTGGTCACCATGCGGTGCTCGATCGCTTCGCCGGACTGCATCCCCAGGGCCTTCATGAAGTTCTTCACCCGGTCGGAGGCGAAGATGCGCATCAGGCTGTCTTCCAGGGACAGGTAGAAACGGCTGGAACCGGCATCACCCTGGCGGCCGGCACGACCACGCAGCTGGTTGTCGATACGGCGAGATTCATGACGCTCGGATGCAATAACCTGCAGGCCACCGGACTCCAGTACCGCCTGATGGCGCTTCTGCCAGTCGGCCTTGATCTGGGCGATCTGCTCCGGAGTCGGGCTCTCCAGGGAGGCAACTTCCACTTCCCAGTTGCCACCCAGCAGGATGTCGGTACCACGACCGGCCATGTTGGTGGCGATGGTCAGCGCGCCCGGGCGACCGGCCTGGGCAATGATCTCGGCTTCCTTTTCGTGGAACTTGGCGTTCAGGACCTTGTGCTCGATGCCTTCCTTGTTCAGCAGGTTGGATACGTGCTCGGAAGTCTCGATGGTCGCGGTGCCGACCAGGATAGGACGCCCCTGGGCCATGCCGTCCTTGATGTCGTTGATGATCGCCGCGTACTTCTCTTCGGCGGTCAGGAACACCAGGTCGTTGTAGTCTTTACGTGCCAGCGGCTTGTTCGGCGGGATGACCATCACCGACAGACCATAGATCTGATGGAACTCGAACGCCTCGGTGTCAGCAGTACCGGTCATGCCGGACAGCTTGTTGTACAGGCGGAAGTAGTTCTGGAAGGTGGTCGAGGCCAGGGTCTGGCTTTCGGCCTGGATGTTGAGGTTTTCCTTGGCCTCGATGGCCTGGTGCAGGCCCTCGGAAAGACGACGGCCGGGCATGGTACGGCCGGTGTGCTCATCCACCAGGACCACCTGGCCATCCTGCACGATGTATTCGACGTTGCGGTTGAACAGCTTGTGCGCCCGCAGACCGGCATAGACGTGGGTCAGCAGGCCCAGGTTGTGGGCCGAGTACAGGCTCTCGCCTTCGGCCAGCAGGCCTACCTGGGTCAGCATCTCTTCGATGAACTGATGGCCGGCTTCGTTGAGTTCGACCTGACGGGTCTTCTCGTCGACGGTGAAGTGACCGGCCTTGGTGACCTGGCCTTCCACTTCCTCGATGTGCTGTTCAAGACGCGGGATCAGCTTGTTGATCTCGGTGTACAGGCGGGAACTGTCCTCGGCCTGACCGGAAATGATCAACGGGGTACGGGCTTCGTCGATGAGGATCGAGTCGACCTCGTCGATCACGGCAAAATTGAGCTCGCGCTGGAATTTTTCTTCCATGCTGAAAGCCATGTTGTCGCGCAGGTAGTCGAAACCGAATTCATTGTTGGTGCCGTAGGTGATATCGGCGGCGTAGGCGGCGCGCTTTTCCTCCGGCGGCTGGAACGGCGTGACCACGCCGACGCTCAGGCCAAGGAACTCATACAGCGGGCGCATCCAGTTGGCGTCGCGACGTGCCAGGTAGTCGTTCACCGTCACAACGTGCACGCCCTTGCCGGACAGCGCATTGAGGTAGACACCCAGGGTCGCTACCAGGGTCTTGCCCTCACCGGTACGCATTTCGGCAATCTTGCCTTCATGCAAGGTCATGCCGCCGATCAGTTGCACGTCGAAGTGACGCATCCCCATGATTCGCTTGCCGGCTTCACGGGCGACCGCAAAGGCTTCGGGTAACAGCTTGTCGAGGGTTTCACCCTTGGCGATACGGGCCTTGAACTCTGCAGTCTTGGCACGCAATTGATCGTCCGAAAGGGCCACCATTTGCTCTTCGAAGGCATTGACGATCTGTACCGTCTTGAGCATGCGTTTGACTTCACGCTCGTTCTTGCTTCCAAAAAGTTTCTTTAACAAAGGCGCAAACATATCGGCAGGATCTTCCACACATAGGGTTGGAGGGCGGCCCCGTGAGTCGCCCGAGCAGCCCTCATGGCCGCACGCGAACGAGCATTCTACCCGGAAACGATGGTGAGGAAAGTGGCGTTATTCCACGATGCTGGCACAGCGCTTTGACGGGGCCCACTTAAAATAAGGGCTTTTCGTTGAACTTCAAGTGCATTCGCCACAGAAGTTACTGATCACGATCAGCAAAGGTTCGCAAACCCATCCGAGACCCGAAAACGACGAGCCAGGTTTGCCGGACGCTTTCTGTTACCATGGCGGCTCTGTAACTTCAGGTTTCTGATCATGGCATTTCGCCCCCTTACGGCACGTCCCCCTGCCGTTCTTCTTCGCGAAGCCAAACCCCTCAAGGCCATACTCGGCCATGCCCAGCGGCTGGCGCACCTGCAGCGCCTGCTGGACAGCCAGTTGCAACCCGCGGCGCGTGAACACTGCCACGTCGCGTCCTGGCGCGAAGGCAGCCTGCTGCTGATCGTCACCGACGGCCACTGGGCCACCCGCCTGCGCTACCAGCAAAAACGCCTGCAACGCCAACTGCTGGCATTCGACGAGTTTGCCCACCTGACGCGCATCCTGTTCAAGGTCCAGCCCCCTACCGTCCAGCGAGGAGCGGCGGGGCATAACCTGGACCTGTCGAACAACGCCGCCCAGACCATCCAGGCCACTGCCGACGGTATCTCCGACCCCAACCTGCGCGCCGCCCTGGAGCGCCTGGCCAGCCACGCCAGACCGCGCGACTGACTCAGCGGCGCTTGCTACCGCCCAGCAGCGACCCCATCAGGCCTCGCACCAACTGCCGGCCCAACTGATTGGCCGCCTGACGCATCGCCGACTTCAACGCCTGCCCGGCTGCAGTGCCAAGGAACTCGCCGGCACGATCGGCCAGGCTCGGCTCCTGGGCTGCCGGCTTGCCGGCCTCGGCCTGGTCCTGCGGCGCCAGGTCCTTGCGCCCCATCAGCACTTCATAGGCAGACTCACGGTCGATCGGCTTGTCGTAGCGCCCCAGCAGCGCAGAACTGGCGATCAGTGCCTGGCGCTCGGCCTCGGTCAACGGCCCGATCCGTGATTGCGGCGGTGCCACCAGCACCCGCTGGACCATCTCCGGCGTCCCCTTGTCCTGCAGCGTACCCACCAGCGCCTCGCCGATACCCAACTCGGTGAGCACCGCCAGGGCGTCGAACGCCGGGTTGGGCCGGAAGCCATCAGCCACCGCACGCAGCGATTTCTGTTCCTTGGCCGTGAACGCCCGCAGGCCATGCTGGATACGCAAGCCCAACTGCGCCAGCACATCGTCCGGCAGGTCCCCCGGTGACTGCGTCACGAAGAACACTCCCACGCCCTTGGAACGAATCAGGCGCACCACTTGCTCCAGGCGATCCTGCAATGCCTTGGGCGTACCGGCGAACAGCAGGTGCGCCTCATCGAAAAACAGTGCCAGCAGTGGCTTGTCGGCATCGCCACGTTCGGGCAACTGCTCGAACAGCTCAGCCAGCAGCCATAAAAGGAAGGTGGCATAGACTTTTGGTGCCTCGTGCACCAGGCGACTGGCATCGAGCAAATGAATCCGCCCACGGCCATCGGCGGCTGGTTGCAGGATGTCCTCCAACTGCAGCGCGGGCTCACCGAACAGCGATTCGGCACCCTGCTGCTCCAGCGTGGCCAGGCGTCGCAACAGCGCCTGACTGGAACCGGTGGTCATCAGCGCTGCGTCTTCGCCCAGCAGCTGCGGGTTGTCCTTGAGATGGTTGAGCAGCGCCTTGAGGTCCTTGAGGTCCAGCAACAGCAAGCCTTCGCGGTCCGCCACCTTGAACGCCGCATACAACGCCGACTGCTGGCTGTCGGTGAGCTCCAGCAAGCTGCCCAGCAACAGCGGGCCCATTTCGCTCAGGGTGGTACGCAGTGGATGACCGGACTGACCATGAACGTCCCACAAGGTCACCGGATAAGCCTGAGGCCGATGATTAAGCCAGGGCATGCCGGCAATCCGTTCGGCGACCTTGCCCTGGGGATTGCCCGCGGCACCCAGTCCGCACAGGTCACCCTTGATGTCCGCTGCGAACACCGCCACCCCGGCATCGCTGAAGGCCTCCGCCAGGCGTTGCAGGGTAACGGTCTTGCCGGTACCGGTGGCACCAGCCACCAGGCCATGGCGGTTGGCCAGGCGCATGGCCTGGGCGATCGGCTGGCCATCGAGGCCGGCACCGATGATGAGTTGCGATGAGTCAGGCATTTTGTCACCCCTGGTTAATCTTTGGCCTTACACGGTCGATATGAAGAAATGATGGATCAGAAGTATCTGAAATAAAGGTCAGGTAATTCCTTAGGGACAGATGGAGATATCAGCTTACTTATAACACCGCCTATTTTGCGCGCCGTTCCAACCCGATGCCCTGGACTCAAAGACCTTAGCGGACACCCCAAGCCATGAACAAAAATCTGCGCTTCAGCCACAAGATCCTGCTTGCCGCCTCGCTGATCGTCATAGCTGCCTTTGCACTATTCACGCTCTATAACGATTACCTGCAACGTAACGCCATCCGTGATGATCTGGACAACTATCTTCAGGAAATGGGTGACGTCACCGCAAAAAATATTCAGACCTGGCTCGCCGGCCGCGCCTTGCTGATCGAAAATCTCTCCCAGTCGGTAGCCCTGAACCCCGACCCGGCCAATGTCAGCAACTTGCTGGAACAGAAGGCCGTGAGCTCCACCTTCATGGGCGCCTACCTGGGTAACAAGGACGGCAGTTTCATCATCCGCCCGGACAGCAAGATGCCCGACGGCTACGATCCGCGTGCCCGCCCCTGGTACAAGAGCGCTGAAAGCACCAACGGCTCGGCCCTGACCGAACCCTATGTCGACCTGGCGACCGGACAGCTGGTGATCTCCATCGTCGACAGCGTGCTCAAGAACGGCCAGCGCGTCGGCGCCGTAGGCGGCGACCTGAGCCTGCAAGTCATTGCCGACAGCATCAACGCCCTGGACTTCGACGGCATGGGTTACGCCTTCCTGATCAGCGCCGACGGCAAGGTACTGGTCCACCCGGACAAGAACCTGGTGATGAAGAACCTCAAGGACATCTACCCCCAGGACACGCCGAAGATCAGCAATGAACTGAGCGAGATCAGCGTCGATGGCAAGCCTCGCATCGTCACCTTCACCCAGATCAAGGGCCTGTCGTCGGTCAACTGGTACATCGGCCTGTCGGTAGACAAGGACAAGGCCTTCGCCATGCTCAGCGAATTCCGCACATCGGCGCTGATCGCCACCCTGACGGCTGTGGCGCTGACCATCGCCCTGCTGGGCCTGCTGATCCGCTTGCTGATGCAACCGCTGCACGTGATGACCCGCGCCATGCAGGACATCGCCGACGGTGAAGGCGACCTGACCCGCCGCCTGAACATCCACAACCACGACGAGTTCGGCATCCTGGGTACGGCCTTCAACCGCTTCGTCGAGCGTATCCACGGTTCGATCCGTGAAGTCTCCTCGGCCACCGAGCATGTCAACGAAGTAGCCCTGCGCGTGGTGAGCGCCTCCAACTCGTCGATGCTCAATTCCGATGAACAGGCCAGCCGCACCAACAGCGTCGCAGCCGCTATCAATCAGCTGGGAGCTGCAGCCCAGGAAATCGCTCGCAACGCGGCCCAGGCCTCGCAACAAGCCAGCGACGCCCGCAACCTGGCCGAGGATGGCCAGCAGGTGGTGGATCGCAGCATCCATGCGATGAACCAGCTGTCCGACATGATCAGCGCCTCCAGCAGCAACATCGAGACCCTCAACAGCAAGACCGTGAACATCGGCCAGATCCTCGAAGTGATCACCAGCATTTCCCAGCAGACCAACTTGCTGGCACTCAACGCCGCGATCGAGGCTGCCCGTGCCGGCGAGGCCGGACGCGGATTCGCCGTGGTGGCCGACGAAGTGCGCAACCTGGCCCACCGCACCCAGGAATCAGCGCAACAGGTCCAGACCATGATCGAGGAGCTGCAGGTCGGCGCCCGCGAATCCGTCAGCACCATGAGCAATAGCCAGCGCCACAGCCAGGACAGCGTGGAAATCGCCAACCAGGCCGGAGAACGCCTGAACAGCGTGACCCAGCGCATCGGCGAGATCGACGGCATGAACCAGTCGGTGGCCACCGCCACGGAGGAACAGACCTCGGTGGTGGAATCCATCAACATGGATATCACCGAGATCAACACCCTGAATCAGGAAGGCGTGGAAAACCTGCAGGCGACCCTGCGCGCCTGCTCCGACCTGGAACAGCAAGCGGCGCGCTTGAAGCAGCTGGTCGGCAGTTTCAGGATCTGAACATCGGGGCCAAAGGCCCCTGACAGGCCGGCCCGAACCAGGGCCGGCCGCGACTTTCAGTGCGATTGCTCGTCGGGGGCTTGTTGCAACTGCTGCCACAACTCGGCAGCCCCCGGAAACTCGGTGCCATCGTCGGCATCGAGTTCATCGGGGTCGTAGCGACTCAAGCAACCCTCACCGAGAACGGAGGGCGCCTGGGAGGTGGCTTTATCCAGTGGATCGGTCATCGGGCTGACCTCTTAGATTGCAAACCAGGACCGGGATATTCAGCACCCGCTCCTGGTTTTTTTTCAATCAGAACACCACGGTCTTGTTGCCGTGCACCAGCACGCGGTCTTCCAGGTGGTAGCGCAGGCCACGGGCCAGGACCATCTTCTCCACATCACGGCCGAACCGCACCATGTCCTCGATGCTGTCGCTGTGGCTGACCCGCACCACGTCCTGCTCGATGATCGGACCGGCGTCCAGCTCTTCGGTGACGTAGTGGCAGGTAGCACCGATCAGCTTCACGCCACGCAGGGAAGCCTGGTGGTAAGGCTTGGCGCCGACGAAGGACGGCAGGAAGCTGTGGTGGATGTTGATGACCTGCTGGGCATACTCCTGGCACAGCTGCGGTGGCAGGATTTGCATGTAGCGGGCCAGTACCACCACGTCGGCACGGTGTTCCTTCACCAGGCGGGAAACCTCGGCGAAAGCCGGCTGCTTGTCCTTCGGGTCCACCGGAACGTGGAAGAACGGAATGCCATGCCACTCGACCATGCTGCGCAGGTCGTCATGGTTGGAAATGACGCAAGGAATATCGCAGTCCAGCTCGTTGCTGTGCCAGCGGTGCAGCAGGTCGGCCAGGCAGTGGGACTCGCGGCTGGCCATCAATACCACGCGCTTTTTCTCGGCGGTATCAGTGATCCGCCAGTCCATCGAGAACTCTTCGGCGATCGGCGTGAACGCCTCGCGAAACGCTTCTAGGCCAAATGGCAGGGAGTCGGCACGAATCTCGTGGCGCATGAAGAACCAGCCACTCTGGTTGTCCGAGTGGTGGCTCGCTTCGGTGATCCAACCGTTATGGGAGGCCAGAAAGTTACTGACTTTGGCAACGATGCCAACGCGGTCAGGGCAAGAAATCACCAACCGAAAGGTGCGCATGGGGGGAAAACTCCAGAACTTCGCAAAGGTCGCCATTCTAGCCATTGCGCAGCAAAACTGCAGTATTCATTGCGCCTCGTCAGCGGATCAAGATCGAAGACAGGGCCTTAGATCCCGCTTAACCAGCAGTGTTCCCACTGCAGATGCCGAGACTTGCAAATAGCACACAACTAGTTTTGAACATCACAAGAAAATGTGCCGAGCTATTAAATAGCGAAATGGCTGTTACCCCTGAAGATACTAAGAAGATCAAATAAAACACCGACATTATGTTTACTTGCACAAAGTCCGTGACTATTATTGCGACATTGTCACCCAGCCACCCAGCGCCCACCAAGGTAGCCCTCCATGTCTCTGATCAACGAATACCGTGCTACAGAAGAAGCCATCAAAGAACTGCAAGCACGTTTGAAAAACCTGTCGCAAGACGACAAGCTGAAGGCCGAACTGGAGTTCGAAGGCAAACTGCGCAGCCTGATGGGCGAGTACTCCAAGTCCCTGCGCGACATCATCGCGCTGCTCGATCCAGACTCCAAAGTTAAAGCGCCTCGCGCCGCTGTAAAAACCACTGGCACCAAGCGCGCTCGTAAAGTTAAACAGTACAAGAACCCGCACAACGGTGAAGTCATCGAAACCAAAGGCGGCAACCACAAAACCCTCAAAGAGTGGAAAGCCAAGTGGGGTGGTGATGTGGTTGAAGGCTGGGCAACCCTGCTGGGCTAAGGCTCACAGACTGGTTCCCGGTCTTTTCAGCACAACTAAAAAACGCCAGGTCACTGGCGTTTTTTATGTCCGATGATTTCTCCGATCATCGGCGTCAACTTCTCAAAGAGCCAGACGCAGGGCCAGAGCACGAACATATTCCTGCCACTGCTCCAGGACCTGGCGCTGCGCCGAATCCGCACTTAACAGGGACTGTTCCAGGCCCTGCCGAAAACTTTCCAGGGTATTGGGCGCCCCCAGTTGCGGATCAAGCAAACGCTGCTGGCAGAACCCTCGCCAGCGCTCTTGCTCGTCCTTGCTCAATGTTTCTGTAAAGTTACGAGCCCGGTAACGGAACAGTAGTTCCGGCAACCGCTCATCATCGAATGGCCATTGTTGCAACGCCAAATGCTGCGGATCGGCCTGCCGCACTTGTTCGCACAAACGTCGGTCACGGTCGCCAATAAACCCATCGTACAACTGTTGCTCCGGGTCCTCGCTGGCAGCGAACTCGTCGGGGCCATAAATCAGCGAAAGTTTGTCCTGCCAAACTTCCCGGGCCTCGCTCAGGCGCACAGCACGGCGCTGATATTCTTGCAGGTCCAAGTTCAGGCGCTGTTGATCTTCGCCACGCAATACGTTCAACGGCGCCACCACCGGGCAACGATTGATATGAATGAGCTTGAGCGGCACTGGCAACTCACCCTCGGCCAGGTCCTCGCGCCGGGTATACAGACGCTGGCGCAATGTCTCGGCATCCAGGTCCAGGAGCCCCTGGGGATCCAGGTGCAGGTCGCAGACGATCAACGCGTTACGGTTGCGGGGATGCCACGCCAGGGGCAGGACTACACCGACGTAATGCCGGGCCGCCGAAAAGCGTCCGGAGATGTGCACCAACGGTTGCAACAAGCGGATCTGATCCATGACCTTCTGCTTGCTGCGCAACTGGAACAGCCAGTCATAGAGTTTGGGCTGCCGGTCGCGAATCAGTCGTGCCAGGGCAATGGTCGCCCGGACATCGGACAAGGCATCGTGGGCCTGGCCGTGATCGATCCCATTGGCCGCCGTCAGACGCTCCAGTTTCAGTGTCACCTGGCCCTGCTCCTCGGGCCAGACGATACCTTGGGGCCTGAGGGCATACGCCGCACGGACCACATCGATCAGGTCCCAGCGACTGTTACCGCCCTGCCACTCCCGGGCGTAAGGGTCGAAGAAATTGCGGTACAGGCTGTAGCGGGTCATCTCGTCGTCAAAACGCAAGGTGTTATAGCCCACGCCACAGGTTCCCGGACGCGCCAACTGTTCGTGTACCCGAGTCATGAAGTCCGCCTCGCCCAGGCCACGCTCGGCCAGGCGGTCAGGCGTGATACCAGTGATCATGCAGGCCGCCGGGTGCGGCAGGATATCGTCGGCGAGCTGGCAATGGAGATTGATCGGCTCTTCGATTTCATTGAGCGCCAGGTCGGTGCGAATACCAGCCACTTGCAACGGGCGATCGTTGCGTGGGTTGATGCCTGTGGTTTCGTAGTCGTACCAAAAGAGGGAAGTCACGGCCTGTTCCTGAACTGAAAGACCGACGCAGTCTAGGCGTTCGCAGGCCGCCAGGGCCAGCCGCATGCGTCTTCGCTCCTGCCGCACAGTGGTTTAATTCGCAGTTAATGATGTCGTTTGCCCCTCAGACACTGCTAGCATCGGCGCTGGATTTTTCTCTACCAGCCAGCAAGTCGCCCATGCTCCAGACCTCAGCAACGCCAAGGAACGCATCGCTGCCCCCGCCACTGGATACGCGGTACCAGGTCGAAACCCCGGAAGGGATCGATCTGCCACTGCGGCCTGCGGGGCTGCTGGTCCGTGCCTTGGCCTACAGCCTGGACCTGGGCATCCGTGGGTTGGTCATGGGCGTGCTGTTCGTTGTCCTCGGCTTTTTTGGCGAGATCGGTATCGGCCTGGGCTCGATCCTGCTGTTCCTGACCAGTTGGTGGTACATGGTGCTGTTCGAAGTACTGAACCAGGGCCGCTCTCCCGGCAAACAGATGATGGGACTGCGAGTGGTGCAGGACGACGGCACGCCGATCGGCTGGAGCGCCTCCCTGACCCGCAACCTGCTGCGCTTTGCCGACATGCTGCCGTTCGGCTATTTCCTCGGCGCCATCAGCTGCCTGCAGCACCCGGCGTTCAAGCGCCTCGGCGACCTGGCGGCTGGCACCCTGGTGATCTATCGCGAGCAGCCGGTCAAGCGTCCGGAACTGCCTCCAGCCACGCCCCGCACCGCACCCTTTGCCCTGAGCCTCAATGAACAGCGGGCGATCCTCGGTTTTGCCGAGCGCCAGGCCCAGTTGTCGACCGAACGGACCCGGGAACTGGCGGCCATCCTGGCCCAGCCGCTGCACGTACCCACCGCCCAGGCCACTGCCGAACTCAACGGCATTGCCCGCGGTTTCCTGGGAGCGACATGAAACAAAGTCTTTTTGAAAGTCGCCACCAGGCTCAGTGGCAGCAGTTCGAACAACAGCTCGCAGACCTTGAACGAGGACGAGCCAAGGCCGAGCAATGCCAGACCTTCGTGCAGGACTACCGACGCTTGTGCCAACACCTGGCACTGGCCGAGGAGCGTGGCTACAGCAGCTACCTGATCGATCCCTTGCAGCAGCTGGCCCTGCGCGGCCATCAGCAGCTGTATCGCCGGCGCACCACCATCAGCGCCAGCGTGCTGGCTTTCCTGCTGGCCGACTTCCCGCGCCTGGTCCGCAGGGAATGGCGCCTGGTGCTGATCGCCAGCCTGTTGTTCTTTGCCAGCCTGCTGGGCATCGGCCTGCTGGTCTACCTGTTCCCGGAGCTCATCTACAGCCTGCTGGACCAGCAACAGGTGAGCGAGATGCAAGGCATGTACGATCCCGCTGCCGGCCGCCTGGGCCGAGCCGTCGAACGTGCCTCCAGTGAAGACTGGGTGATGTTCGGCTACTACATCATGCACAACATCGGCATCGCCTTTCAGACGTTCGCCAGCGGCCTGCTGTTCGGCGTCGGCAGCGTGTTCTTCCTGGTCTTCAACGGCCTGATCATCGGCGCCATCGCCGGCCACCTGACCCAGATCGGCTTCGGCCAGACCTTCTGGCCCTTCGTCATCGGCCATGGCGCCTTCGAGCTGACGGCCATCGCCCTGTCCGGCGCCGCCGGCCTGAAACTGGGCTGGGCGCTGATCGCTCCCGGTCGCCTGCCCCGAGGTGAAGCACTGCTGCAAGCGGCGCGCGTCAGCGTGCAACTGGTGTACGGCGTGATCCTGTTTCTGCTGGTCGCGGCATTCATCGAAGCCTACTGGTCCTCCATGACCTGGCCCGCACCCTGGATCAAGTACAGCGTCGGCGCCGTGCTCTGGGGCCTGGTACTGGCCTACCTGACCCTCGCCGGACGAGCCCCTCATGCGCCTGAGTGACGCCAGCGTGGTGATCCGCCCGCGCAACGCCTGGGAAGCCATGGACCTGGGGATACTCCTGAGCCAGCGTCACCGACGCCTGCTGATGGCCAGTTGGGCCATCGCCAGCCTGCCGGTATTTGCCCTGCTGAGCCTGTTGCTGTGGGATTGGCCGTCCCTGGCGCTGTTGTTGTTCTGGTGGCTGAAACCAGCCTTCGAGCGCTTGCCGCTGTACATCCTGTCCAAGGCCCTGTTCGGCGAAACCCCGGGGCTGGGCCAGGCCCTGCGGCAGTGGCCGCGCCTGCTCAAGCCGCAGTTGCTAGCCAGCCTGACCTGGCGCCGCTTGAGCATGAGTCGCAGTTTCCTGATGCCGGTGGTGCAACTCGAAGGACTCAGCGGCGATGCCCGACAGCAGCGCCTGGGCGTGCTGCTGCAGCGCAACGCCGGCGCCGCACGCTGGCTGACGCTGATCGGCATGCACCTGGAAGGCGCCCTGTGGATCGGCTTGATGGTGCTGTTCTACCTGCTGCTGCCACAACAGGTGGAACTGGAATGGAACTGGCAGTCCCTGATCGTCGCGGCCCAGCAGGACTGGCTGTGGCTGGAGCACCTGACCAACGTGTTCTACGCCCTGGTGCTGGTGGCCTGGGAGCCGATCTACGTGGCCTGTGGTTTCAGCCTGTACCTCAATCGGCGCACCGAACTGGAAGCCTGGGACATCGAGCTGGTGTTCCGCCGGCTGCGCCAGCGCCTTGCAGGCACCACGGCATTGCTGGTGATGGCTGGCGCCCTGTTGCTGGCCCCGACCCAATCGCTCTGGGCCGCCCCCGCCAGCACTGCCAAGCAGGCCGTGGCGGGCCCAGAGAGTCCGCGCCTGCTGCAACAGCCGCTGACCAGCCAGGCGGCACAGGACAGCATCAAGGCCATCCTGGAAAAGCCGCCGTTCAAGAATCAGGAGTCGGTGACCCGCTATCGCTTCGGCGAAGAACAGGCCCCGAAAAAAGACGCCAAGGGGCAACCACCAGGCTGGCTCAAGAGCCTGCTGGAAAGCCTCGACAAGGGCCATTTCAGCACCCTGGGCAAAGTCCTTGAGATCCTGCTCTGGGGTCTGCTGCTCGGGGCCCTGGCCTGGCTGCTGTGGCACTATCGCGACTGGCTGCGCACCTTCGTCGGCTGGCGCCCGCACCCACGCAAGAAACGCCCACCGGTCAGGCCCCAGCAACTGTTTGGCCTGGAGGTCGGTAGCCAGACCCTGCCGGACGATGTCGCAGCCCGCGCTGCCGAACTCTGGCCGAGCCAGCCACGCGAGGCTCTGGGCCTGCTCTACCGGGCCCTGCTCAGCCGATTGCTGGAAGACTTCCAGTTGCCCCTGGACATCGGCGACACCGAAGGCCAGGTGCTGGAACACGTCAAGGCCCTGCAGCACCCGCAACTGGAGAGCTTCAGCACCGAGCTGACCCGGCACTGGCAGAACATGGCCTACGGACACCAGACTCCCGGTGCCCAGGCCCAACCGCAACTGTGCGATGGCTGGCGCCAGCTGTTCGGCCCCGGAGCCACCTCATGACCCGCGTTGTCTGGAGCATCCTTGCCCTGCTGGTGCTGCTGGTACTCGGCGCCAGTGGCTACTACCTCTACCGCCATGCCACTCCCTATCAAGAGCTGGTGGATCACGGCCCCTCGCCGGAAGCCCTGGCCAATCCCTACCTGGCCGCCGAGACGTTCCTGCGCGAACGCGGCCTCAAGGTGGAACACGCCAACGGCCTGCAAGTGCTGGGGGCTCTCAAGCCTGCCGGCAACAGCCTGCTGATGCTGGGGGAGCGCTCGAACATGAGCCCGCACCAGGCCGACCAGGTCCTGGACTGGGCCCGCGCCGGAGGCCACCTGGTGTTCGTCGCCGAAGCACTGTGGGACGAAGAGACCGAACAGAGCGGCGACCTGCTGCTGGATCGGGTCAAGATCCACCAGATGATGAGCGAGGATCTCGAGGAGCCGCCGGAACCGGACGAGCACGATGCCCATCCGAAACTGACCAAGGTCCATGTCGACGGCGAAAAGGCCCCGGCCTATGTCGGCTTCGACACCGCCTACCACCTCGACGACCCGGACAGCCTCGCGCTGTCATGGGCCAACAGCGGCATGGCGACCCACATGCTCCAGCTCGAATACGGCAAAGGCAGCATCACCGTGCTGACCGACGCCGACATCTGGAAGACCCCGGCCATCGGTCGCTACGACAACGCCTGGCTGTTGTGGTACCTGAACGCCGATACCGCGGTGACGCTGCTGTTCAACACCGATCATCCGAACCTCTGGCAACTGCTGTGGAAGAACTTCCCCCAGGCCCTGGTCGCCCTCGGCCTGCTCATCGGCCTGTGGCTGTGGCACGCCAGCGCCCGCCAGGGGCCGCTGCAGGCGCCCAAGCCCAAGGCCCGGCGCCAGCTGCTGGAACACCTGCGCGCCAGCGCCGTCTTCCTCCTGCGCCATGGCGGTCAAGGCCCGTTGTTGCATGCCCTGCAACTGGACATTCGGCGTCGGGCCAGGCGCCGCCATCCCGGATTCGAACAGCTGGAGCCTGACGCCCAATGGGAGGTGCTCGCGCTGCTCAGCCAGCAATCCGTGGATGCGGTCAGGCAAGCACTGCAACCCTTGTCCGGGCAACGCCTGTCCAGCACCGACTTCAGCCACCAGGTCGCCCACCTGCAAACTCTCAGGAATGCCTTATGAGCGAACAACCCATAGAACCGCTCGAATCCGCCGAGCCGTCCCGGGCTACTGCGGCCCAGCAGCGTCAACGAGCCAGCCAGCTGGCCCAGGCCGTGCGCCAGGAGCTGCAAAAGGTCGTGATCGGCCAGCAAGCCGTGATCGATGATGTGCTCACCGCTCTGATCGCCGGCGGTCACGTGCTGCTCGAGGGTGTCCCCGGCCTGGGCAAGACCCTGCTGGTACGGGCCCTGGCTCGCTGCTTCGGCGGCGAGTTCGCGCGCATCCAGTTCACGCCCGACCTGATGCCCAGCGACGTTACCGGCCATGCTGTGTATGACCTTCAGACCGAGCAGTTCAAGCTGCGCAAAGGTCCGCTGTTCACCAACCTGTTGCTGGCCGACGAGATCAACCGCGCCCCGGCCAAGACCCAGGCCGCCCTCCTGGAAGCCATGCAGGAACGCCAGGTCACGCTAGAGGGTCAGGCGCTGCCCATTGCCCAGCCATTCATGGTCCTGGCTACCCAGAACCCTATCGAGCAGGAAGGCACCTACCCGCTGCCCGAAGCCGAGCTGGACCGTTTCATGCTCAAGCTGCGCATGGACTACCCGGACGCCGACCAGGAACTGGAGATGGTGCGCCAGGTGGCGCGCTCGACCCGCGCCGACATGCTCGATGTCCAGCCCCTGCGCACCGTGCTGCAGGCCGAGGACGTGCAGGCCCTGCAACGCATCGCCAGCGAACTGCCGCTGGACGAACAGGTGCTCGACTATGCCGTGCGCCTGGCCCGGGCCACCCGTAGCTGGCCAGGCTTGATCCTCGGTGCCGGCCCGCGCGCGTCAATCGCCCTGGTACGCGGTGCCCGGGCCCGGGCCTTGCTGCGGGGCGGCGAGTTCGTGATTCCCGATGACATCAAGGACTGCGCCATGGCCGTGTTGCGCCATCGGGTGCGAGTCGCTCCGGAGCTGGACATCGAGGGTCTGTCGGTGGAACAGGTGCTCAAGCAGATGCTCGAGCAGATTCCGGCACCTCGCCTGTGAGCTGCCTCCGTCGATGAAACCGACCCGTCTGTTGCTGACCTGGCTTGGCGTCCTGGCCGGCCTGGGCATCGTTCTTGGAGCGGTACGCGCCCTGGGCGTGGAGATCGCCCCGCGCCTGGACTCGATCGCCTGGGGCCTGTTGCTGGCGCTGTCGCTGCTGGCCTTGCTCGATGCCCTGCGCGTCATGCGCCTGCCTGCGCTGCAAGTCCGCCGGCACCTGCCCGGCAGTCTGCCCCTGGGACGCTGGAGCGAAGTGCAACTGGAGATCCAGCACCCCTACCGGCAAACGCTGGAGGCGCAGGTGTTCGACCATCCGCCCCTGGGTCTGGCTTTCGAACACCTGCCCCAATCGGTCAGCCTCGAGCCCGGTCATGCCAGCCGCATCGGCTACAGCGTGCGTCCGTTGCAAAGAGGACACTTCGACTTCGAGCACTGCGAAATCAGCCTGCCCAGCCCCCTGGGGCTGTGGCACATCCGACGGTTGATCAAGATCCAGGACAGCACCCGGGTCTACCCAGACTTCGCCCGTCTCTACGGCGGGCAACTGCTGGCGGTGGACAACTGGCTCAGCCAGCTGGGTGTACGCCAGCGCCAGCGTCGAGGCCTGGGGCTGGAGTTCAATCAGCTGCGCGAGTTTCGCGAGGGCGACAGCCTGCGGCAGATCGACTGGAAAGCCACCGCCCGCCAACGCACGCCCATCGCCCGGGAGTACCAGGACGAACGCGACCAGCAGATCATCTTCATGCTCGATGGTGGCCGCCGCATGCGCAGCCAGGACGGCGAGCTGGCGCATTTCGACCATGCCCTGAACGCCTGCCTGCTGCTCAGTTACGTGGCGCTGCGCCAGGGCGATGCAGTGGGCCTGTGCAGCTTCGCCACCAGCCCTTCACGCTATCTGGCGCCGGTCAAGGGCCCCGCCCAGCTCAGCGTGCTGCTCAACGGCGTCTATGACCTGCAGAGCAGCCAGCGCCCAGCCGACTACCAGGCTGCCGCCAGCGAACTGCTGGCCCGCCAGAAGCGCCGGGCACTGGTGGTCCTGGTGACCAACCTGCGGGATGAGGACGACGAGGAGCTGCTGACGGCGGTCAAGCGTATCGGTCGCCAGCATCGCGTGCTGGTGGCCAGCCTGCGCGAGGAAGTCCTCGACCAGTTGCGCCAGACCCCGGTGCAGACCTTCCCCGAGGCACTGACCTACAGTGCCGCAGTCCACTACCTCAACCATCGCGCCGAACTCCACGAACGCCTGGGCGCCCACGGCATCACCCTGCTCGACGTCCGCCCTGGAGAACTGGGAGCCGAGCTGGTGAGCCGTTACATGAACTGGAAAAAGGCCGGCAGCCTGTAGCGGCTGCCCTGCGGATCAGGCCGACGCCTGCAATGGGTGGAAGCTGAAGTAATGACGCAGCGCCTGTTCCAGCTCGGCCAGCTCCGGCGAGGAGCGTTGCAGGCTGAAGCCACTGTCATAGTGGCGTGGTGTAAGGTCTTCGTGACACCACAGGCAGCGTGCACTGAAATCCACCAGCTGCACCTGGCCGTCACCGGCGGGAATCTTTACCCGCAGCTCGAACACGGCACCGACCAGCATCGGCAACTGGCTGATCAGCATCAGTCCGTCGGCCGAGAGATTGCCCAGAAAACCGACGGGCTGGTCGGTGAACCGGTTGAAGACTTTCAAAAAAGACGGCAGCTGGTGCCGTTCGATCCGACGTTCCGTGAACATGCTGGATATCGCTATGGAAAGGTCATTAAGCATGACCGCACTAGTGCTTCGAAACGGGCCCCGTAGTGGCTCGCTCTCCTGATCAGGCAGGCGAGGAATGTCGCCAGAAGGGCTCCAGAGCCCCTGCCCCGGGCAAGACCGGGACAGCGTTCGAACTGCGCCTGCCGAGCTACGTCTACAGGACCACGTTTACAAATGTTAGCTCAAGCACCCGGGGCGATGGCAATGCCCCCGGATGAATATCACAAGGCTGTGCGACGAACCTGGGCGCCGCCGTTGGACGGGTAGTGTCCCAGTTGCTGCAAGGTGTCCAGCCGCGCCCGGGCGCGATAGGCATATTCGCTGGTGGGGTACTGGGTGATGATGAACTGGTAGGTCTGCGCGGCATCGACGAACAGCTTCTGGCGCTCCAGGCACTGGCCACGCAGCATCGACACTTCCGGCTGGACATAACGCCGCGAGCGGCTGGTGCGGTCGACCTGGCTCAACTCGAGCATCACCCTTTCGCAGCTCCCGGCATCATAGGCGCGGTAGGCATTGTTCAGATGGTGGTCCATCGACCAGCGGGTACAGCCGACAACACTGACGGCCAGGGCAGCAATGAGTACGAATCGCATGGGGTATCTCCTGTCTTGTGCAGTGTATCGACTCATTGGCGAAAATCTTCAAGGTTGTTGCTGCAAACAAACAAAGCAATAAGTAGTGCAAACGAACAATGACTACAGCTGCGGAGCATAGTAGCCTCTCGTTGCGCTTGAATTCAGGAGTCCGTGCATGTCCGTTCGTCGTACCAAAATCGTTGCCACCCTTGGCCCGGCCAGTAACTCGCCGGAAGTTCTCGAACAACTGATTCTCGCTGGCGTGGATGTCGCCCGTCTGAACTTCTCCCACGGCACTCCGGCCGAGCACAAGGCCCGCGCCAAACTGGTTCGCGACCTGGCCGCCAAGCATGGACGGTTCGTCGCGATCCTGGGGGACCTGCAAGGCCCGAAGATCCGCATCGCCAAGTTCGCCAACAAGCGCATCGAATTGAAGATCGGTGACAAGTTCACTTTCTCCACCAGCCACTCGCTGACCGAAGGTTCCCAGGACATCGTCGGCATCGACTATCCGGACCTGGTCAAGGACTGCGGCGTCGGTGACGAGCTGCTGCTCGACGACGGCCGCGTGGTGATGCGCGTGGAAACCGCCACCGCCACCGAACTGCATTGCGTGGTGACCGTCGGTGGCCCGCTGTCGGACCACAAGGGCATCAACCGTCGCGGCGGCGGCCTGACCGCTCCGGCCCTGACCGAGAAAGACAAGGCCGACATCAAGCTCGCAGCCGAGATGGAAGTCGATTACCTGGCCGTGTCCTTCCCTCGCGACGCCGCCGACATGGAATACGCCCGCAAGCTGCGTGACGAGTCCGGCGGCACCGCCTGGCTGGTGGCCAAGATCGAACGCGCCGAAGCGGTCGCCGACGACGAGACCCTCGATGGCCTGATCAAGGCCAGTGACGCCGTGATGGTGGCCCGTGGCGACCTGGGCGTGGAAATCGGCGATGCCGAGCTGGTGGGTATCCAGAAGAAGATCATCCTGCACGCCCGCCGCCACAACAAGGCAGTGATCGTGGCGACCCAGATGATGGAGTCGATGATCCAGAACCCGATGCCGACTCGTGCCGAAGTGTCCGACGTGGCCAACGCCGTGCTCGACTACACCGACGCGGTCATGCTCTCGGCAGAAAGCGCTGCGGGCGCCTATCCGCTCGAAGCGGTCCAGGCCATGGCGCGAGTCTGCGTCGGTGCGGAAAAGCACCCGACCAGCAAGACGTCCAGCCACCGCATGGGCCAGGTGTTCGAAAGCTGCGACCAGAGCATCGCCCTCGCAGCCATGTACACCGCCAACCACTTCCCGGGCGTGAAGGCGATCATCGCCCTGACCGAGAGCGGCTATACCCCGCTGATCATGTCGCGGATCCGTTCTTCGGTACCGATCTACGCCTACTCCCCGCACCGCGAGACCCAAGCCCGGGCCGCCATGTTCCGTGGCGTCTACACCGTGCCGTTCGACCCGGCGTCCCTGCCGCCGGAGCAGGTCAGCCAGGCAGCCATCGATGAGTTGCTCAAGCGCGGCGTCGTGGAAAAAGGCGATTGGGTGATCCTGACCAAGGGTGACAGCTACCACACCATCGGTGGCACCAACGGCATGAAGATCCTGCACGTGGGCGACCCGGTAGTCTGAAGCCGGCTACGTGCAACGCAAAAGCCCCGGTGTGAAGACGCCGGGGCTTTTTCATGTCCGCTGGGTCCTTGTGGAACAGGCTCCGGGAGCATCAGCCTCTGGAGAGGAATCCCGACAGCGCGGCAATCGCTTCCGGTGAACGCAGGCGCTGAGTGAACAGAGTCCCCTCTTCTTCTATGACCTGGCGCAGCCGTTCACGGTCCGGAGCCTTCATCAACTGCTTGCTGATCTGCACCGCCTGGGGCGCCAGCTGGCTGAAACGCAGCGCTGCCTCCCGGGCCTTGGCCAGGGTTTGCGCGCCATTCTCCAGGGCTGCGGTGGCAATGCTCCAGGCGGCCGCTTGCTCACCGGAAAAACCCTCGCCCAGCAACAGCAACTCGGCAGCCCTGGCCTGGCCAAGCAGGCGCGGCAGGATCAGGCTCGAACCGAACTCCGGACACAGCCCAAGATTGACGAACGGCATGCGCAGGCGTGCATCACGGCTGACATAGACCAGATCACAGTGCAGCAGCAAGGTGGTGCCGATACCCACCGCCGGGCCCGCGACCGCTGCCACCACAGGCTTGCGGCACTCCAGCAGGCTGCGCATGAAGTGGAACACCGGGCTTTCCAGGTCGCTGGGCGGTTGTTGGAGAAAGTCGGCGATGTCGTTACCGGCGGTGAAACATTCGCTGCTCCCGCAGATCAGCAAGGCGTTGATCTCGGGATCGGCATCGGCCTCGACCAGAGTCCGTGCCAGGAAGCTGTACATCTCACGGGTCAGGGCATTTTTCTTGTCGGGGCGGTTCAGGCGCAAGGTCAGCAGCCCACCCTCGCGTTGCAGCTCGATGGCATCGGTCATGGGGATCTCGCTCTGGAGGAATCAGCACTCAACCACGGGGCAGGAACACATCGGCCAGCAGTTGATTGCGCGGCAACCCCGCCAGGTACAGGCGCCTGGAGAACGCTTCGACACTGTCGGGGTGACCGCAGAGTAAGGCCTGGGTTTGCCGGGAAACAAGCCGCAATTGCGCCAGGAATGAGCCCAGCTGCGCCCCTTCCAGCAGTTCCACGGTCAGTTGGGGCCGATTGGCCGCCAGTGCCTCCAGGGGTTTGGCCAGGTAGTGCTCGCTCGCATCATGGGCCACGTGAATGACCCGTATGGAGCCCTGGTGATCCTGGCGCAGGGCTTCGCGCAGCACACCGAACAAGGGCGCCAGCCCGGTACCCGCAGCCAGCAGCCACAGCGGGCGCTGCTGCCAATCCGGATCGTAATGCAGGGCACCACCACGCAACTCGCCCAGGCGCATCGGATCGCCCAGACGCAACTGGCGGGCCGCATCGCTGAACTGTCCCGGATAACGGCAATCGAGGTGGAACTCCAGGAAGCGATCTTCCTCGGGCAGGCTGGCCAGGGAGTAAGGCCGGGCGACCTGGCTGGCGGTCCACAGCACCAGGTGCTGGCCGGCCTGGTAGCGCAACGGCCGCCCGGGCTGCAAGCGCAGGCGCAGGACCGTGGCAGACAGCCAGTCGAGCCCGATGACGGTGGCGGGCAAGCCATCTCGCATGGGGTCGAAGGTCTCCACTTGCAGGTCCTCGACCACCTGGCACTGACAGGCCAGGCGCCAGCCCAGGCGGCGCTGCTCAGGGTCCAGGGCATCCGGCCGACTGTCGTTGGGCAGGCCCTGGACGCAGTGCACCAGGCAGGCATGGCAACTGCCGGCCCGGCAGCTGTAGGGCACGCGAACACCGGCTTGGTTCAGGGCATCCAGCAGGTTGCTGCCAGGCGCCACCGGCCAGCACCGGTCCCCCACGGTCAACTCAGGCATCGAGTGTTTCCCAGGCTGCGCAGCAGCGATTGCGGCCATCGCGCTTGGCCCGGTACAGCGCCTGGTCGGCGCGCTGCAGGGCACTATCGAGGTCGTCGCCGGCCTGCAGCAGGGTCATTCCGGCCGACAGGCTCAGGTCAGGTATGTCCAGCCCCACCAGTTGCACCTGGGTGAAGGCCAGGCGCAAGCGCTCACAACAAGACGTGAGGCGTTCGGCATCGCATTCGGGTAGCAGCACCACGAACTCTTCCCCGCCATAACGCGCCAGCACGTCGCCATCCCTCAGGCAGGCCGTGGCCACCGCGGAAAAAGCCTGCAGCACCTGGTCGCCCGCGGCGTGGCCATGAAGGTCGTTGATGCGCTTGAAATGATCCATGTCGATCAGCGCCAGCCCATGCACCTGCTCCTGATCCATGGCATGCAATTCACGACTGGCGATGCGCAGGAAGTGTCGACGGTTGAACAGGCCAGTCAGTTCGTCGGTGGCTACCAGGTCCTCGAGCTGGCGCATCATTCCGCGCAGCGTGTCCTGGTGGGCCTGCAAGGCGAACCGCCGCTGGCGCATGCGTGAGCGCGAGGCCTGGACATAGGCGGCATACAGGCACAGCCACACCAGCAGCACCAGCAGCACGCAGACCTGCAGCGCCGCCAGTTGCGGATCGTCCAGGGCAAAACGATAGCCATCCCAGAGATTGACCCCGGCAAAACAGAAGAAGATCAGTGCCGAGCAACGCAGGTAGGCCCGGCGCGACAAATGGAACAGCCCGAACAGCAACGGCAGGACATAGAACACCAGGAAGGAGCCCCGGGCCTGGTCGAGCAAGGCGATCAACCAAGTCTGCCAGGCGATCCCCAGGACCACCTGGACCTCTGTCAGGCTGGGGTCGGCCAGGCGCAGGTTGCGCCCACTGAGGAACATCCAGCACAGCACGCCCTGGCTGGCCATGACCAGGGCCGTGCCCAGCAAGGCACTGGCGGTGGACGCACGGTAATGCCCCGTGAGAACGGCCAGCCAGAACAGCAGCAGGATCAGTCCGTAGGTGCCCGCAGCGATGGTAAAGCGCTTGAATAACAAGCTCTGGATGGCTTTATGGGTCAATCGTTGACTCACCTTGAGATAAAGAGGCTCAAGAGTTTCCTACTCTGCCGGCCACTCGCCACTTTAGTGCTGCGCCTGGCAAATGACTATCCAAATTTCGAGCTGTCCTCCCAGCGGTCGCCGAAGGTGTAGGCAAGAACAGTGCCCGCCCGATAGGCGACTTTCGTTTGCCTGCCAAGCGGGTGTACCCGCCCCCCAGGCGCGGTATACTGCCGCGCCTTTTTAGCGTCGCGCCAGCAGCCCCGGCGTGCCTTGTAAAGGTGCTTGCGACCGACCGATGCACCCAAGCCGCAGGCACCTTATTGAATGTTCCCGTCTTTTAGAGGAGCGCGACTCATGACCGTGATCAAGCAAGACGACCTGATTCAGAGCGTTGCCGACGCCCTGCAGTTCATTTCCTACTACCACCCCGTGGACTTCATCCAGGCGATGCACGAGGCTTACCTGCGCGAAGAATCGCCGGCAGCCCGTGACTCCATGGCGCAGATCCTGATCAACTCGCGCATGTGCGCCACCGGCCACCGGCCGATCTGCCAGGACACCGGCATCGTCACCGTGTTCGTGCGCGTGGGCATGGACGTGCGTTGGGACGGCGCCACCATGGGCCTGGACGACATGATCAACGAAGGCGTGCGTCGCGCCTACAACCTGCCGGAGAACGTCCTGCGCGCTTCGATCCTGGCCGACCCGGCCGGCGCTCGCAAGAACACCAAGGACAACACCCCAGCAGTGATCCACTACTCCATCGTTCCCGGCAACACCGTGGAAGTGGACGTGGCGGCCAAGGGTGGCGGCTCCGAAAACAAGTCGAAAATGGCCATGCTCAACCCGTCCGACTCGATCGTCGACTGGGTCCTCAAGACCGTTCCGACCATGGGCGCCGGCTGGTGCCCACCGGGCATGCTGGGCATCGGCATCGGCGGCACCGCCGAGAAGGCCGCGGTGATGGCCAAGGAAGTGTTGATGGAATCCATCGACATCCATGAGCTCAAGGCCCGCGGCCCGCAGAACCGCATCGAGGAGATGCGCCTGGAGCTGTTCGAGAAGGTCAACCAGCTGGGCATCGGCGCCCAGGGCCTGGGTGGCCTGACCACCGTGCTCGACGTCAAGATCATGGACTACCCAACTCACGCCGCCTCCCTACCGGTGTGCATGATCCCCAACTGCGCCGCCACCCGTCATGCGCACTTCGTGCTCGACGGTTCGGGTCCGGCCGCACTGGAGGCGCCGCCCCTGGATGCCTACCCGGAAATCGTCTGGGAAGCCGGTCCATCGGCCCGTCGGGTCAACCTCGACACCCTGACCCCAGAAGACGTGCAGAGCTGGAAGCCGGGCGAAACCGTCCTGCTCAACGGCAAGATGCTCACCGGCCGCGACGCCGCGCACAAGCGCATGGTCGAGATGCTCAACCGCGGCGAACAGCTGCCGGTGGACCTCAAGGGCCGCTTCATCTACTACGTCGGCCCGGTTGATCCGGTCGGTGACGAAGTGGTGGGCCCGGCCGGCCCGACCACCGCTACCCGCATGGACAAGTTCACCCGGCAGATCCTCGAGCAGACCGGCCTCTTGGGCATGATCGGCAAGTCCGAGCGTGGCCCGACCGCCATCGACGCGATCAAGGACAACAAGGCCGTGTACCTGATGGCCGTCGGCGGCGCCGCCTACCTGGTGGCCCAGGCGATCAAGAAGTCCGAGGTCCTGGCCTTTGCCGAACTGGGCATGGAAGCGATCTACGAGTTCGAGGTCAAGGACATGCCAGTCACTGTCGCTGTCGACAGCAAGGGCGAGTCGGTACACATCACAGGTCCCGCCATCTGGCAGAAGAAGATCAGTGACAGCCTGGCGGTAGAAGTGCAGTAAGCCTTCCCTGCCTGGCTGGAGCGGCGGCGCTGTTGACCCAACGGCCCGCCGCTTTTTTTATGCCGCGCCTTTTGCCGACACTGTCCGCGATCAACGTTCCACCCGGCGCTCATGCTATCGTTCCCGCCCCCATTGCAGCCTGCCCCGACCCATGGCCCAGATCTCACGCCCCTTTCGCCTGACGTTCTACATCCTGGTGATTCTCGCTGGCACCATTGTCAGCGCCGGCCTGGCCATGCGCCACGCCGAGCGCCAGACCCTGGTGGAAGAGGCCGCGCGGGCCAACGAGCAACTGGGGCTGTATGCCAATTCCCTGCACACCCTGATCGAACGTTACCGTGCGCTGCCGGCGGTGCTGGCGCTGGACCCGGAACTGCGGGCGGCGCTCCAGGGGCCGGTGACGACAGAGACCCAGGATGCCTTGAACCGCAAGCTGGAGAAGATCAACGGTGCGGCCCGTTCCTCGACCCTGGAACTGCTCGACCACGACGGCCTGGCCGTGGCCGCCAGCAACTGGCGCCTGCCCAGCAGCTACGTCGGCCACAACTACGGGTTTCGTCCCTACTTCAAGCAGACGCGCAGCCAGGGCAGCGGACGCTTCTATGCCATTGGCGTGACCAGCGGCATCCCCGGGTACTTCCTGTCCAGTGCGGTCAAGGCCGATAACGACGACTTTCTCGGGGCCATGGTGGTCAAGCTGGAGTTTCCCGAACTGGAGCATGAGTGGAGCCAGGGCAACGATACCTTGCTCGTCACCGACGCCCGCGGCATCGTGTTCATCGCCAACCAGCCAGGCTGGCGCTATCGCCACCTGCAGCCATTGTCGGCCAACGACCTGGAAGAGATCCGCCTGACCCGCCAGTACGACAAGCAGTTGCTCGAGCCCCTGCAACACTCGACCCTGCAACAGATCGACGACAGCAGCCGCCTGATCCGCATCCAGAGCGACGAAAACGCTGCCAGCTACCTCTGGGAGTCCCTGCCGCTCAGCGCCGAAGGCTGGACCCTGCACCTGCTGCGCAAGCCACCCAGCGCCTTCGAGGAAACACGCAATGCGGGCCTTGCCGCCGCCGGAGCCTGGCT
The DNA here is from genome assembly GCF_020520285.1 of Pseudomonas sp. L5B5. Lineage (NCBI taxonomy): Bacteria > Pseudomonadati > Pseudomonadota > Gammaproteobacteria > Pseudomonadales > Pseudomonadaceae > Pseudomonas > Pseudomonas sp. L5B5. The sequence continues at coordinate 5,691,577 of NZ_CP084742.1, read as the reverse complement.
GACCCTGGTGTTCCTGCTGCTGTTCCTCAACCAGCGCTGGCGCCTGGGCAAGGTCCGCCAGCGCAACCGCCAGGAGCTGGAGCAACTGGTGGAAGAACGAACCCGTGACCTGCGCACCGCCCAGGAAGGCCTGGTGCAGTCGGCCAAGCTCGCGGCCCTGGGCCAGATGTCCGCAGCCCTGGCCCACGAGATCAACCAGCCCCTGACCACCCAGCGCATGCAACTTGCGACCCTGAGACTGCTGCTGGAGCACGGGCGAGTGGAGGAAGCCTACAAGGCCCTGCGGCCGCTGGACGACATGCTGACTCGCATGGCCGCCCTGACCAGCCACCTCAAGACCTTCGCCCGCAAGAGCCCCGGCGGCCTGCGCGAACGCCTGGACCTGGCGGCGGTGGTGGACCAGTCCCTGCAACTGCTCGATGCCCGGTTGCGCTCGGAGAACATCCAGGTGGTGCTGGAGCTGGCCCGCCCGGCCTGGGTCCGAGGCGACGCCATCCGCCTGGAACAGGTGCTGATCAATCTGCTGCGCAACGCCCTGGATGCCATGCAGGACAAGCCCCACAAACACTTGCAGATCAGCCTCGAAGCCGAGGACCAGCTGTGGCAACTGCGGGTGGCCGACAACGGCGGCGGGATTGCCGAAGAGCACCTGCTGAGCGTGTTCGACCCGTTCTTCACCACCAAGCCGGTAGGTGACGGCCTGGGGCTCGGGCTAGCGGTCTCCTATGCCATCGTCCACGAACTGGGGGGCCGCCTGAGCGCCGCCAACCAGGACCAGGGGGCCGTGTTCACCCTGAGCCTGCCCATCGACCTGGAGGCGCATATCCAATGCTGAATTCAGTGACCGTGGTGGACGACGAAGCCAGTATCCGCAGCGCGGTCGAGCAATGGCTGAACCTGTCCGGCTTCCAGGTGCAGTTGTTCAGCCGTGCCCAGGAATGCCTGGCACAACTGCCGCGGGATTTTCCCGGGGTGATTCTCAGCGACGTGCGCATGCCCGGCATCAGCGGCCTGGAACTGCTGGCCGAGGTTCAACGCCAAGACCCGGACCTGCCGGTCATTCTCCTGACCGGCCACGGCGACGTGCCCATGGCAGTGGAAGCCATGCGCGACGGTGCCTATGACTTCCTGGAAAAACCCTTCAGCCCCGACACCCTGCTCAGCAGCCTGCGCCGGGCCCTGGACAAGCGCGGCCTGGTCCTGGAAAACCGGCGCCTGCATCAGCAGGCTGACAGCCGGGCCAAGCTCGACGCCACCCTGCTGGGAGTGTCCCAGGCCTTGCAGACCCTGCGGCGCCAGGTCCTGGAGCTCGCCCCCCTACCGGTGAATGTGCTGGTGCGCGGCGAAACCGGCAGCGGCAAGGAACTGATCGCCCGTTGCCTGCACGACTTCGGTCCCCGCGCCGGCAAGCCCTTCGTCGCCCTGAACTGCGCGGCGATCCCCGAGCAGCTGTTCGAGGCCGAGCTGTTCGGCCACGAAAGCGGTGCCTTCACCGGCGCCCAGGGCAAGCGCATCGGCAAGCTGGAGTACGCCCACGGCGGCACCCTGTTCCTCGATGAGATCGAAAGCATGCCCCTGGCCCAGCAGGTCAAGCTGCTGCGGGTGCTGCAGGAGCAGAAGCTCGAGCGCCTGGGCTCCAACCAGAGCATCACGGTCGACTTGCGGATCATCGCCGCCACCAAACCCGATCTGCTGGAAGAAGCCCGGGCCGGACGCTTTCGCGAGGACCTGGCCTACCGCCTGACCGTTGCCGAACTGCGCCTGCCACCATTACGCGAGCGCCGCGAGGACATTCCGCTGCTCTATGCACACTTCGCGCACCATGCCGCCCTGCGCCTGGGCCGCAAGGCAGCACCACTGGGCGGCCCGCAACTGGGCCGCCTGCTCAGTCACGACTGGCCGGGCAATGTGCGCGAACTGGCCAACGCTGCCGAGCGCCAGGTACTAGGATTGCAAGAGCCCCAGGCCGAGGCGGTCGACAGCGGCCAGTCCCTCGCCGCCCAGCAGGAAGCCTTCGAAGCCCAGTGCCTGCGTGCCGCCCTGACCCGGCACAAGGGTGAGATCAAGGCCGTGCTCAACGAACTCCAACTGCCACGCCGTACGCTGAACGAGAAGATGCAGCGCCATGGCCTGAGCCGGGAAATGTTCGTCAAGAACAGCTGAGCGCCATGAACATCAAGCCGCCGGCCTTGCCCCCCAGCAGCGATCCTTCCTCGGCAATTTCTTGCTCACTCCTCCCCTAGCGATAGGCGGATTTCCGCTCACTCCTTGATCAAAACCCTTCTAGACCGGGCTTCGCGCTCCTGGCACAGGTCCTGCTATGGGCATTGCAGGTCGCGTTTGCGCGCACTCCACAACAACAATGAATAGAAGGGTCCTTCATGGATATCTCCAATACCCTGCCTGCCGGGTCGGCCGTTGCGCCTGCCCAGGAAAAGACCACTGCCAGCCGCTTGAAATCGATTTTCAGCGGGTCGGTCGGCAACATGGTCGAGTGGTACGACTGGTACGTCTACGCCGCATTTTCGCTGTACTTCGCCAAGGTCTTCTTCCCCAAGGGCGACACTACCGCCCAATTGCTCAACACCGCCGCCATTTTCGCCGTGGGCTTCCTGATGCGGCCGATCGGCGGCTGGCTGATGGGCCTGTATGCCGACCGCAAGGGCCGCAAGGCAGCGCTGATGGCGTCGGTCCTGCTGATGTGCTTCGGCTCCCTGATCATCGCCCTGACTCCGGGCTACGAGACCATCGGCGTCGGCGCCCCCATCCTGCTGGTGCTGGCGCGCCTGATGCAGGGCCTGTCGGTGGGCGGTGAATACGGCACTTCGGCCACCTACCTCAGCGAGATGGCGACCAAGGAACGTCGCGGCTTCTTCTCCAGCTTCCAGTACGTGACCCTGATCTCCGGCCAGCTCATCGCGCTGGCGGTGCTGATCGTGCTGCAGAACGTGCTGACCACCGAGGAGCTGCAATCCTGGGGCTGGCGGATCCCGTTCGGCATTGGCGCCCTCTGCGCCGTGGTAGCGCTTTACCTGCGCCGTGGCATGGAAGAAACCGAATCCTTCACTAAAAAGAAGGAAAAGCCGAAAGAAAGCCTGATGCGCACCTTGATGCGTCACCCCAAGGAACTGCTGACCGTGGTCGGCCTGACCATGGGCGGTACCCTGGCCTTCTACACCTACACCACCTACATGCAGAAATACCTGGTGAACACCGTCGGCATGAGCATCTCCGACTCCACCACCATTTCCGCTGCCACGCTGTTCCTGTTCATGTGTCTGCAACCGGTGATCGGTGCACTCTCGGACAAGGTGGGCCGGCGGCCGATCCTGATCGCCTTCGGCATCCTCGGTACCCTGTTCACGGTGCCGATCCTCACCACCCTGCACACCATCCAGACCTGGTGGGGCGCGTTCTTCCTGATCATGGCAGCGCTGATCATCGTCAGCGGCTACACCTCGATCAACGCGGTGGTGAAGGCTGAGCTGTTCCCCACTGAAATTCGCGCCCTGGGCGTGGGCCTGCCCTACGCTCTGACCGTGTCGATCTTCGGGGGCACCGCCGAATACATCGCCCTGTGGTTCAAGAGCATCGGCATGGAAACCGGCTACTACTGGTACGTCACGGCCTGCATCGCCTGCTCGCTGCTGGTCTACGCGACCATGAAGGACACTCGCAAGCATTCGCGGATCGAGACCGACTGAGAAACACCAGCGCCCGGGTGCAAGGCCCGGGCGCTGTCTTTCCATCTGTGGTGCGGCTTTCGCCGGCAAGGCGGCTGCCAAGCAGGAGGGACAGGTCAGGAAAGCTCGGCGGCGGCCTGACGCGAGTAGCGGTTCTGGGCCCAGGCAGCGCCGACGATCATGACCAGCAGAATCCCCGCCAATACCGCCGACGAGCCAATGGTGCCGAAGTCCAGGCCACCCTTTTCATGGGGTTTGGTGAGGAAGTCGCCCAGGGTCGCGCCGAACGGCCGGGTCAGTACGAACGCCACCCAGAACAGCAGCACCGACGAGATCCGGGTGAAGTACTTGAGCACTACCACCACGGCGATGGTCGAGCCGATCAACAGCGCCCCGCCGGCAAAACCCAGCCCCGAGTCGTCCGCCAGGTAATCACCGAGGGCGGTGCCCAGGGTGTTGGAAAACAGGATCGCCATCCAGTAGAACATCTCGCCACGAAAGGTCTGGATCTTGTTGACGTTCAGCGAGTCGCCACTCAGGCGCCAGGCCGCGAAGATCGCCAGCAGAATGCCGATCAGGATCAGCGAGCCACTGGCATAACCCAGGCCCAGGGTGCGGTCCATGAAGTCCGACATGGTGGTACCGGCCGTGCTGGTGGAGAGAATCACGATCCAGTACAGCACCGGGTTGTAGCGCTTGGAACACAGCTGGGTGACCAGGGTCAGCAGGAACACGCTGATCAGGATCATCGAGCTGATGGCGTACCCCACATTCAGGGTCATCGACAGCAAGTCGCCTGCGGTTTCACCCAGGGTCGTCGCGCAGATTTTCATGACCCAGAAGGCCAGGGTGATCTGGGGAAGTTTGTTCATTGGTTTGTGAGCTCCAAGGGTCGCATTCAAGGTGGCCTGTCTGGGGGTGCAGGCCTGCGCGGAGGCTGGAGGGCAGCGGGTGAAAAATAGGTAGGGCCTGGATGAAAAAACCGTTGGAGGGCATTTTTCAACCAAAACTGTTCAATTAATGATCAGTTAATGCCTGGTACTTAGCCTGCTAACTAGCCGGCCAGCCCCTGTCTCCCGCCCTTGGTCCAGAGGCGCGCTGCCCCAGGTACCGGGGTGAATCGATGACAAAACAATCGATTTAGTTGATTTTTATTAGCGCTATTTTGCGCTTTTTAATCAATTTTACAGGTGTAGGATTCATTCCAAGCCCAACACCAACACCCCAAACACACCCGGAGTCGCCATCATGAAAAGCAAACTGATCCTGGCCCTGACCTTGTCTGTACTGGCTGCCAACACCTTCGCTGCCGATGGCTATGACCGCACCGGCTCCGCCACCTTCGCCGCCGATGGCTACGATCGCACCGGCTCCGCCACCTTCGCTGCCGACGGCTACGATCGCACCGGTTCCGCCACCTTCGCCGCCGATGGCTACGATCGCACCGGTTCCGCCACCTTCGCCGCCGATGGCTACGATCGCACCGGTTCCGCCACCTTCGCTGCCGACGGCTACGATCGCACCGGTTCCGCCACCTTCGCCGCCGATGGCTACGATCGCACCGGTTCCGCCACCTTCGCCGCCGATGGCTACGATCGCACCGGCTCCGCCAACATCGGCTGATCGCTCCCATGTGACACCAGAGCCCGACGCACCCGCCGGGCTCAGTCTTTTCCATGCTGGAAAATCCTTCGGTGCGCGCTGGAATTCAGCCGATGCGCACTGCACTATGGCGCCCCCAAAAGCCCTCCAGCAGGAACCGCGAGCCATGCCTGACGATGTCCATTACTACGAACCCGCCCAGGGCCACGGTTTGCCCCACGACCCGTTCAACGCCATCGTCGGCCCGCGTCCCATTGGCTGGATCTCCTCCCAGGATGACCAGGGTCGCCTGAACCTTGCGCCCTACAGTTTCTTCAACGCCTTCAACTACATCCCGCCGATCATCGGGTTCTCCAGCGTCGGGCGCAAAGACAGCCTGAACAACATCGAGAAGACTGGCGAGTTCGCCTGGAACCTGGCCACCCGGCCCCTGGCCGAACAGATGAACCAGAGCTGCGCCGCGGTGGGCCCCGAAGTCGATGAGTTCACCCTGTCGGGGCTGACGCCCGTGGCCTCCAGGGTCATCAGTGTGCCGCGGGTAGCCCAGAGCCCGGTGTCCTTCGAATGCAAGGTCACGCAGATCATTCAGTTGCAGAGGGCGGATCGGGAGCTGGTGCCGAGCTGGCTGATCCTTGGCGAAGTGGTCGCCGTGCACATCGCCAAGTGGCTGCTCAAGGATGGGATCTATGACACCGCCGCGGCAGAGCCGATTCTGCGCGGCGGCGGTCCGGCGGATTACTTCCAGTTGGGCCCCGAGGCCCTGTTCAAGATGTACCGTCCGGGAGCGGTCAAATAGGTTTCCAGCACAATTGACCATCGGCGTCGACGTCGATCAGCTGTTCGAGTTGTTGCGCGGCAGCCTCGTCGGCGCCATGAGCGGTCTTGAATGTTTGCTCGTCCAGGACCTTGTGAAAACGCGGTGCCCCTGAAACACCGAGGGCCTTGACGGCGATGGCGGCGCTGTATCCCCCCTCCCCTGGAACCACAGCGGAAACTGCTTCGTAGTGTGCAAACTCTTTGCGTGCCATGTTGCGGGTCCTGGCCAATGGAAAGTCGGCCATTCTAAACCTTCAGCTGGCCAGCTGGTGCAATGGTACGTGGTGCAGCGCAGGGGACTCGCCAGAGAACTCCAGCGCCGAAACGGTATTGAAGGTATGCAAATCCAGGCTGTTGACCACCAGGTCCTGCACCAGGTCGGTAAACACTTGCATGGCCGGCGAGCTGAAGTAGGCCGTCATCGCCTGCTGGTTGTTCCAGAACCCGGACACCAGCCACAAATCGGCATCGCACTGCGAGCGCTGCAAGGCGAAGTGCAGGCAGCCAGGTGCCTGGCGAGACGGTTCGATCAGGCTGCTCAAGCGCGCGCCCAGTTCCGAGGAGCGCCCGGCACGGGCACGAACGAAGGCCATGTGGCTGACGGGAATATGCGTGGACATGTGCGACCCTCCCAGGTGTCGTCGAGGCAGCCGGGGGACAGGCTGCGACAGGATCCAACGATACGGGCCGGCGGCCGGGCGGCGTTAGTCGATTCCTGCTCCTGAGTTGCCCAATCCTGCGATATCAACTGCCAGGGCCGCGCTCACCCAGCCCCGTGCGACAAAACGGCTACAGTGGTGTTTCAAGCAAGTGAAACACCGTGCCGTGGCACTAAACCCTCTGTTATGCGCGCAAGCAGCAGAATCAGGCAAGTTTTACGCAGGATCGGCCTAGCCTGCCTGCTTGCACAAATTTAAGCTGTGCCGACCGCGAAACACCGGAGGCCACCCATGTCATTGCTGGAAAACCCGCCTGCTCCCCTCGCCCCGGAAATGGAGCGCCAGCGTGGAGAACTGGCGGCGATCATCGATCGCCACACCGTCGAGGACGGTAGCCATGGCACGGCCATCGACTCGCTGTTCGTCTCGCGCCACAGCCACTCCCACCAGTTCGCCCCGGTGCTGGCCCAGCCGGCACTGTGCATCATGGCCCAGGGTCGCAAGGAAGTGCGCCTGGCCGACGAGACCTACAACTACGACCCGCTGAACTACCTGGTGGTCTCGGTGGCCGTGCCTCTGAGCGGCAAGGTGGCGATCGTGTCTCCCGAGCAGCCGATCCTGGCTCTGCGCCTGGATATCGATCCCGGCGAGATCAACGCCCTGATCGCCGATGCCGGCCCCCTGGGCGTGCCCGCCCGTCCCACCAGCCGCGGCCTGTATGTGGAGCGCCTGGATCCGGCGATGCTCGATGCAGTGCTGCGCCTGACCCGCCTGCTGGATACCCCCAAGGACATCGCCATGCTGGCGCCCCTGGTACGGCGGGAAATCCTCTATCGCCTGTTGCGTAGCCAACAGGGTCATCGCTTGTACGAAATAGCCACCACCAACAGCCAGAGCCACCGGGTCAACCAGGCGATCAAGTGGCTCAATGGCCATTTCGAGCAGTCGCTGCGGATCGACGAGCTGGCGCGGGAAGTGAACCTGAGCGTGTCGACCCTGCACCACCGTTTCAAGGCCATGACCGCCATGAGTCCGTTGCAGTATCAGAAGCAACTGCGCTTGCAGGAGGCCCGCCGGCTGATGCTGGCCGAAGGCCTGGAAGCCTCGGCGGCAGGCTATCGGGTGGGTTATGAAAGCCCCTCGCAGTTCAGCCGCGAATACAGCCGCCTGTTCGGCGCGCCACCGTTGCGGGACATGGCGCGCCTGCGGGTCGGCGGCTGAGGCCTGGCTAGCGCCCGCGTACCACGTGCTTGATCTCCTGGAACGCTTGCAGGCCCCAGGGACCCAGCTCGCGGCCGATGCTGCTCTGCTTGTAGCCGCCCCAGGCCGCCTGGGGAAAGATCACCTGGGGAGCGTTGATCCATACCAGGCCGGCCTGCAGGGCATTGGCCACGTTTTCGGCATTCGAGAGGTCTGCGCCCACGACGCTGGCCACCAGGCCGAACTCACTGTCGTTGGCCAGCTCGATGGCCTCCTGCTGGCTGCCGACACTGCGCACGCACAGCACCGGGCCGAAGATTTCCTCGCGCCACAGGGCGCTGTCCAGCGGCACCTCGGAGAACACCGTGGGCTGAATGAAATAGCCCCGCGCCAGGTGCGACGGGCGACCGCCACCGCACACCAGCCGGGCACCTGCACTCAAACCACGGTCGATATGCCCCAGCACACGTTGGTATTGCGCCTGGTTGACCAGCGCCCCCATCTCTGACTGAGCCTCGAATGGATCGGCCACCCGAATGCCTTCGGCCCGGGCCTTGAGCCGCAGGAGGAACTCGTCGGCCAGCTCGGCGGCCACCAGCACCCGACTGGTGGCCGAGCACATCTGCCCGGCATTGAAAAAGCCACCGCCGCAGGCCAGCTCCACCGCCAGTTCCAGGTCAGCGTCTGCCAGCACCAGCAGCGACGACTTGCCACCCAGCTCCAGGCTCACGCCCTTGACCGTTTCCGCTGCCCGCTGCATGACCTGGACCCCCACCGCATTGCTGCCGGTGAAGGAGATCTTCGCCACGCGCGGGTCCGCCGCCAGGGGAGCCCCCACTGCCAGGCCGGTCCCGCAGACCAGGTTGAACACTCCTCGGGGCAGGCCGCTCTCGGCGATGATCGCCGCCAACTCCAGCTCCGGCAGCGGTGTGACCTCCGATGGCTTGAGCACCACGCTGCAACCTGCAGCCAGTGCCGGCGCAAGTTTCCAGGCCGTGGTGACCATGGGAAAGTTCCACGGCACGATCAGCCCGACGATGCCGCAAGGTTCGCGCCGCAGGCGGGCGCTGAAGTCGGCGCTGGGCAGCGCCACCTCGGTGTCCTGGCGGGCGTCCAGGCCCTCGGTCAGCTCGGCGTAATAGTCGAAGGTGGCGATCACATCGTCGACATCCATGGCGGCCTCTGCCTGGGGCTTGCCGTTGTTGCTCGACTGCAACTGCATCAAGCGTTCACGGCGCGCGGCCACGCCTGCGGCGATCCTGCGCAGCACCACCGCGCGTTCGGCGCCACTGCTCCCGGCCCAGCGCCCCAGTCCGGCCGAGGCCGCGCACAAGGCCTGGTCCACCGCTTCCGGTCCACCGCCCGCCACCTCGGCCAGAAGGGCCTCGGTGGCCGGGTTGATCACTGGCAGCCGCTCACGGCCCGCCGACCATTGGCCGTCGATGTAGAGGCCGTCCAACAGAGTACGCAACGTCATGCCTGTACTCCCTGGGTCCAGCGGTTCTGGTCGATTTCAATCAGGCTCGGCCCCTGGCGGTCGACCGCCAGGCGCAAGGCCGCCCGCAACTGCGCAACGCTGTCGATGCGTTCGGCGGCGCAACCCAGGCCCTGGGCCACGGTGACGAAGTCCGGGGTGTAGATGTCGACGCCCACCGGTTCGATGGCGCGGTTGACCATGTACTTCTTGATCTCTTCGTAACCCTGGTTATTCCACAGCAGGACAATCACCGGCGTGCGCGCTTCGACCGCGCAGGCCAGCTCCGCCAGGGTGAACTGCAAACCGCCGTCGCCGATCAGGCAGGCCACCGGACGACGCTGGGCCGCGCTGGAGCCGCCGCCGAGCCAGGCGCCGATGGCCGCCGGCAGGGCATAACCCAGGGTGCCGTAGCCGGTCGAGGCATTGAACCAGCGCCGCGGCCGTTCGGGGTTGAAGGTCAAGTTGCCGCTGTACACCGGCTGAGTCGAGTCACCCACCATGACGATCTCCGGCAGCTCATCGACCACGGTTTGCAGCAGCACGGTCTGGGCCCGGGTCGGGGCATCCCAGAGGCGCTCCAACTCCTGGCGCAAGGCCCCGGCGCGGACCGCCCCCCAATCACCGCTACGCTCGGCCAGGGGCTGGCGCGCCAACTCCGACAACAGGGCCTGGGCGGCAATGCCGGCATCGGCCACCAGTGCCACTTTCGGTGGGTAGTTGCGCACCGTCTGGTCGGCATCGATGTCGATCCGCAGGAGCGTGCCGGGGATCTCGAAGCCGCCGGCAAAGGTCACGTCGTAGTCGGTCTCCGCCAGCTCGGTGCCGATGGCCAGCACCACATCGGCCTCGGCCACCAGCGCCCGGGTCGCCACCAGTGACTGGGTCGAGCCGATCAGCAATGGATGCGCCGAAGGGAGCAGGCCCTTGGCGTTGATGGTCAAGGCCACGGGCGCCTGCAGCAGCTGCGCAAGCTGGGCCAGGGGCGCGGCGGCCTCGATGGCGCCACCGCCAGCCAGGATCAGCGGGCGCTTGGCGGTCGCCAGCAACTGGCTCATCTGCGCCACGGCAGCGGGGGCTGCGCCGGCCCGGGCGATCTGCACCGGCTCGCAGGCCAGCAAGTGGTCGGCGTCCTGGACCAGTACGTCGAGGGGAATCTCGATATGCACCGGACGCGGCCGGCCGGCCTGGAACAGGGCGAAAGCGCGGGCCAGCACCACCGGCAGCTCATCGGCGCACATCAGGGTATGGGAGAACGCCGCCACCCCGGCGACCAGGGCACTCTGGTTCGGCAGTTCGTGAAGCTTGCCGCGCCCGCCGCCCAACTGACTGCGCGCCTGTACGCTGGAGATCACCAGCATCGGGATCGAATCGGCATAGGCCTGGCCCATGGCGGTGGTGATGTTGGTCATGCCCGGGCCGGTGATGATGAAGCACACGCCGGGCTTGCCACTGGTACGGGCGTAACCGTCGGCCATGAAACCGGCGCCTTGTTCATGGCGTGGAGTAACGTGCCGGATGGACGAGCGGGCCAGGCCCCGATACAACTCGACAGTGTGGACTCCAGGGATGCCGAACACCTGCTCGACCCCATAGCCCTCGAGTAACTTGACCAGTACTTCGCCACATGTCGCCATCTCATCGCCCTTCTTGTTGGTTTGGATACCGCGCTGCCGGCAAGCGCCGGCAGACATCGCAAGGGGCTATTGGAACGGGCGGCCGGTAGCCGCAACAATGGATAAAAAGTCATACTAGCCATGTCCCCACGTCATGCCTTGGCCCTCCATGAAACGCCTGCCTCCCCTGCCTGCGCTGCACACCTTCCTGGTCACGGCCCAGTGCTGCAACTTCACCCGCGCCGCCGAGCAGCTGCATATCACCCAGGGTGCGGTGAGCCGGCAGATCGCCGGGCTGGAAAGCCACCTGGGCTATCCACTGTTCCAGCGCCAGGCCCGTGGCCTGATCCTCACTGCCGAAGGGCAGGAATGGCTGCCCCGGGTGCAGCAAGTGTTCGAGCTGATCAATGGGGCGGTGGACGACATCGGCAGTCGCAGCCGCAACCTGCGCCTCAAGGCGCCGACCTGCGTCATGCGCTGGTTGCTGCCGCGTCTGCTGCAGTGGCAGAAGGAGCGGCCAGAGGTACCGGTGCAACTGACCACCACCATCCAGCACGGCGTGGACTTCACTCGCGAGCCGTTCGATGCCGCCGTGATGTATGGCGCCCCACCGTCCCCCAGCCTCGGCTCACGGCACCTGTTCAATGAACAACTGACCCCGGTGTGCTCGCGGCCCCTGGTAGAAGGACCGACGCCACTCAAGAGTCCGGCGGACCTGCAGCAGCACCTGTTGCTGCATCCCTCCCATGACCAGCGGGACTGGCAACGCTGGCTGAAGGCCGCGGGCACGCCGCTGAACACCCTGGGCAAGGGTCAGCACTTCGAGACGCTGGACCTGGCCATGTCGGTGGCGTCCCAGGGGACCGGGGTGGCGATGGGCGATTGGGCGCTGATTGGCGACGACCTGAGTGCCGGGCGGCTGGTCATGCCATTCGAATTGAAGATACCGACGGGCCAGGCCTATTACCTGGTCTACCCGGAACACCCGGGCCCCTCGGCTCAGTTGCAGGAGTTGCTGGACTGGTTGGTGGAGCAGGCCCATCAGCGTTGAGCACCTGCTCGTGTAGCCGCTGCCGCAGGCTGCGTACGGGGGCGTAGCACCGGCAGGGAGTTCCTGATGGGGCCCTGCGGGCCCGTCGCAGCCTCGCAGGCTCGGCAGCGGCTACATCGCAGTCGCTTCGTATAGCCGCTGCCGCAGGCTGCGCACGGGGGCGTTACACCCGCAGGGAGTTCCTGATGGGGCCCTGCGGGCCCGCCACAGGCTATAGCCTTGAGAATCCGTTAGCCGAATCAGTAACCGACGGTGAAACGCTGGCGGACGTGGGCGGGGGTTTCCACTTCGTCGAGCAGGGCGATGGCGAAGTCGGCGAAGCTGATCCAGCTACGGCCTTCACCGCTGACCAGCAGCTCGTCCTGGCCCAGGCGGAACTTCCCGGTGCGCTCGCCTTCGACGAATTCCGCCGACGGCGAAAGGAAGGTCCAGTCCAGGTCCTGCTCCTTGCGCAAGGTCTCCAGGTACACGCCCCCGGCACTCGCCTCGGCCCTGTACTCCTCGGGGAAACCGGGGCTGTCGATGACCTTGCCGCCGCCAGGCAACAGCAGCGAACCGGCACCGCCCACCACCAGCAGGCGCTTGACCCCGGCCTTCTTCACCGGCTCGACGATGGCGCTGGCGGCGATGGGGGCAAAATGCGCGGCGCTGAGCACCACATCATGCCCGGCCACCGCCGCCTGCAATGCAGCGCTGTCGGCCACATCCACGTCGCGGCAGGTGACACCGGCACGCTGGCCGATCTTCGCCGTGTTGCGGGCAATGGCGGTGACGCTGTGGCCACGACGCAGGGCTTCTTCCAGGAGTTGGCTACCGGCCCGGCCGGTGGCGCCGATGATTGCGATCTTGCTCATGACAGTTCTCCAGTTGGCAAAGAGAGTACAACAGCCCCGCCCCCGACTCGGGAGCGGGTCAGAACGGTTTCACCACTTCATTTCGCCCTTGGCGACCTTGGCGCTCAGCTCCAGCGAGCTGTCCTCGCCCAGGTCCGGGTAGCGCTTCTTCATGGCTGCGATCAGCGCGGCGGAGTCCTTGGCCTTGGCGGTTTCCTCGTCAAAGGCCTTGATGTAGTCCGCAGTGAAGTGCACCGGCTTCAGGGAGCGCGCGCTGTCACCCAGGTAGTGCCCGGGGATCACGGTCTCGGGCTTGAGACCCTCGATGGTCTTGAGGGTCTTGAGCCACTGCTGGTGGGACTCGGCAGTCTGGGTATCGGCCATCCACACATGGATGTTTTCCGAGACCACCACGCCGCCGACCACCGCCTTGATCGAAGGGATCCAGACGAAGCTGCGGTCCGGCTGTTTGCCGTCCAGGCCGATGACGTCGAGCTTCTGCCCTTCCAGGGTCAGGCTGTGGCCCTCGAGCACGCTTGGCACGATGGTCTTGGCCGGGACGTCTGCGCCCATTTGCGGGCCCCAGAAGGCCAGCTTGCCTTCAACGGTGGCCTTGATGTGTTCCACCGTCGGCTGCGAGGCCACGACCTTGGCGTCCGGGAAGGCGCTGGTCAGGGTGTCGAGGCCGAAGTAGTAATCCGGATCACCATGGCTGATGTAGATGGTGGTCAGGTGCTTGCCGCTGGCGCGGATCTTGTCCACCAATTGCTGGGCCTGGGACTTGCCGAACTGGGCGTCCACCAGGATTGCATCCTTCTTGCCGCTGACCAGTACCGAACTGACCGGGAAGATGGCGTTGCTGCCCGGGTTGTAGACGTCCAGTTGCAGGGCGGGTTCGGCAGCGGCGGCATGGGCGGCAAAACCCAGAACGGCGGTGGCCAGCAGCAGGCGTTTGAATGAAGTGAATCCGATCATGGGGGCAACTCCGGCAGCGGTTGGCGTATTGAGAATGGAGCAAGCTTAGTTGCCAGACTCGTTACAAAAAATGCGATGCTTGGACATAGTTTGTTTCTGAAAGCGGGCAAATCATGGATCGTCTCCAAGCAATGCGGGTGTTTGTCACGGTAGTCGACCTGGGCAGCCAATCGGCCGCGGCCGATCAACTGGACCTGTCGCGACCGGTGGTGTCGCGCTATCTGGCCGAACTGGAAGACTGGGTCGGCGCCCGGCTGATGCACCGCACCACCCGCAAGCTCAGCCTGACCGCCGCCGGCGGCGAGATCCTGCCGCGCTGTCGGCAGATGCTGGAGCTGTCCAGCGACATGCAGGCCGCCGTGGGCGAACCCGACGATGTCCCGCGCGGGCTGCTGCGCATCAGCGTCAGCACCTCGTTCGGCCAGTCACAACTGGCCGACGCCATGGCCGACTACGTCAAGCGTAATCCCGGGGTGAGCATCGACCTGCAAATGCTCGATCGCACGGTGAACCTGGTGGATGAGCGCATCGACCTGGCGATCCGCACCAGCAATGACCTGGACCCGAACCTGATCGCCCGGCGCCTGACCGTCTGCCGTTCGGTGATCTGTGCGGCCCCAGCCTACCTGCGAGAACACCCGGCGCCCCAGCGGGTGGAGGAACTGAGCCTGCACAACTGCCTGACCCACTCCTACTTCGGCAAGAGCCTGTGGCACTTCGAACAGGATGGCGAACCGGTGTCGGTGCCGGTGCAGGGCAACATCAGCGCCAACGAAGCCAGCACCCTGCTGCGCGCCACCATGGCCGGTGCCGGCATCGCCATGCTGCCCAGCTACCAGGCCGGAGAACACATCAAACGTGGGGAACTGGTGCGTCTGCTGAGCCATGCCGAACCCCGCCGGATGAACATGTACGCCGTGTATGCCTCGCGCAAGCACATGCCGGCGACCTTGCGCAGCATGCTCGACTTCCTGGTGCTCAGGTTTCCCCTGGAGCCTCACTGGGACCAGGGCCTGTAAACGCCCTGGCACAGCGCCAGGGTCGATCCATTTGCTGAATGTCCTGCCAAACAAGCGGGGCAGAACTCTGGCAGGTACTGGCAACTGGCCTATTCTGATAACAGTGCTTTCGAAAATACGAAAGCACGAGTTCAGAGGTCATCGCCATGAACGTCAAGACAAGAAGGTACCTGGCCATTTTCATGACCTGCACCGTGACCCTGGCGCTGTACGGCACCGCCGCCTACCGCGTCGAACAGGCCCGCATGCAGACCCGTGCCTATGCCAGTTGCAACCTGGAACGCTGCATTCCCCACAACGCCACCCTGAACGCCCTCAGGTAAGCGACAGGGAGCCACGATCGTCGGCCGGGTCGGCTTTCAGGCGATCGCGGAAGACCTTGGGCGAGATGCCTTCCCGGCGCCGGAACAGCCGGGTGAAGTTGGTCGGGTCGGAGAACCCCAGCTCGGCGGAAATCTCGTAGATGGTCATTCCGGTATAGGTCAGCAGGCGCTTGGCCTCCAGCAACTGGCGCTCGTGCATGATCTGCAACGCCGGCTGCCCCGCCAGTTCGCGGCAGGTGCCGTTGAGATGCGATACCGAGATCCCCAGTTTGTGCGCAAGGTCCTCCACCTTCACATGCTCGCGGTAGTGGGCCTCCACCAATTGCATGAAACCATTGAAGTACTCCCGGGCCCGTTGCGGACGCTGGGTGGACTTGTTGCGCTGCTGGGCCTGGCGTGCGACCCAGACCACGATCGTGCTCACCAACGCATGCATGTGCATTTCCCGCGCCGGCTGCTGGCCCTGGTACTCGTTCTGCAGCGCGCAGAACAACTCGCTCAGGTAATGCACATCGTCACCCGCCGGGTAGCTGGCACAAGAGGCCAGGGTGCCCTTCGCCTGTCCCAACTGGGCTTGCAGATAGGCCACCAGCGGCGCCGCCAGGGTCACCACATGACCTTCGACGTCCTCGGAGAATTGAAAGCCGTGGACCGACAACGGCGGCAGGACCAGGATCGCCGCTTCGTCCAGCTGGGTCCGCCGGTCCTCGACCTGCAACTGGACCTGGCCACGCTGCACGAACAGCAACTGGCAGAGGTCGGCGTGGCGGTGGGGTTTGACTTCCCAGTGCAACTCACGACCGCGCAAGCTGATGGGCTCGCAGTGCAACAGGTCGGGAGTCGGCCACTCCAGGCTCTGGCCATAGAGTTTGAATACGGGAATGGATGCAAGGGCTGGCTTGTTCATCGCTGCAGTCCGGGCCTCGAAGGGAACGGGCAGGCATCGTGCCCGGAGATGGGGACGTGCAGATCCGTCGGATGGTCTTGCTCAATTGACGGATTCACCCGATCAAAATGCAAGCATAGGCAACATTCATACACACTCATTCTGTCGCCTGCCGAACAGCGCGCACAGATCCGACACTATACAGAATGCTTCCCATTCCGCTGCAAGCCATCACTAGGCCATGCCCGGGAATCTTCATGAAATAACCGTCAGCAACAAGGTTGCAGCGCTATCCGGTAGGCACCTATCCAGTACACTGGCCTGCATCTGTGCCGGCTCAATTCGCCCGCCCCATCACTGCCCGCAGGTTCTTCCGTGTCCCATCCTCAACAACCTGGCCCGTCCCCGGTGGCCATCCGCAGCGTGCTGGCCGCCCTGATGCTGGCGATCTTCCTCGGTGCCCTCGACCAGACGATAGTCGCGGTCTCGATGCCGGCCATCTCCGCCCAGTTCAAGGACGTCGGCCTGCTGGCCTGGGTGATTTCCGGCTACATGGTGGCCATGACCGTGGCCGTGCCGATCTACGGCAAGCTGGGCGACCTCTACGGCCGGCGCCGGCTGATGCTGTTCGGCCTGGGGCTGTTTACCCTGGCCTCGCTGTTTTGCGGCCTGGCCCAGAACATGGAGCAGTTGGTGCTCGCGCGGATCTTCCAGGGCATAGGCGCCGGCGGCATGATTTCGGTCAGCCAGGCGATCATCGGCGACATCGTCCCGCCTCGGGAACGCGGTCGCTACCAGGGGTACTTCAGCAGCATGTACGCGGTGGCCAGCGTCGCCGGGCCGGTACTCGGCGGCTACATGACCGAGTTCCTGTCCTGGCGCTGGGTCTTCCTGATCAACCTGCCGCTCGGCCTGGGCGCCTTTTGGGTGACCCATCGCACCCTGGTCGGATTGCCGGTGCCCCAGCGCAAGCCCATCATCGACTACCTCGGCACCCTGTTGTTGATCGTCGGCCTCAGCGCATTGCTGCTGGGCATTACCCAGGTCGGCCAGGGCTACTCCTGGCGCAGCGCAGAAGTGCTCGAGCTGCTGGGCATTGCGGTCATCGTCCTGGCCCTGTTCGCCTGGCATGAGCGCCGGACCCGCGAACCGCTGTTGCCGATGCATCTGTTCGCCAACCGCGATGCCCTGCTGTGCTGGTGCACGATATTTTTCACCAGTTTCCAGGCCATCTCGCTGATCGTGCTGATGCCCCTGCGCTTGCAGAGCATCACCGGGGCCGGCGCCGACAGCGCCGCCCTGCACCTGCTGCCCCTGGCCATGGGCCTGCCCATGGGCGCCTATTGTGCCGGGCGACTGACCTCGGTGACCGGCCGCTACAAACCGATGATTCTCACCGGCGCCCTGCTGATGCCGATCGCGATCCTCGGCATGGCCCTGGTGCCGCCCCAGGCCGTGTTCTGGAGCAGCCTGTTCATGTTGCTCTGCGGCATTGCCGGCGGCATGCAGTTCCCCACCTCGCTGGTGGGCACTCAAAATGCGGTGGAGCAGCGGGATATCGGAGTCGCCACCAGCACCACCAACCTGTTCCGTGCCCTGGGGGGTGCCGTCGGGGTGGCCTTGATGTCGGCGCTGCTGCTGGCTCTGCTGCAGAACTCCGGCCTGCCCCACGCCGATGGCGCTGCAGTGCTGGGCGAAGGACACTCCGGCAATGCCCTGCTCGAAGGCCTGAATGCCGCACCGGGTGCGGCCCGAGACCTGTTGCGAGGCGAACTGCTGCAGACCTTCCGGCACCTGTTGCTGGTCAGCGCCGGAGTGTCGCTGCTGGGGCTGGCAGCAGCCATCGCCATGCCCAACCGCCTGCTGCGCGGGCGTGAAGACAAGGCCCGCTGAGCGGGCCGCGGCTTCAAGGGCTGTAGTACCCCACCGCGACCAGCAGCGAGCCGACCTTGCGCAGATAGGCGTGCTTGTCTTCGATCCGGCCGGTCACCGGATTCTTCCAGCGATACCTGTACTCGCCCTGGTCCTGGCGCGCCAGCAACGCCAGCATCGGCTCGCCCACCGGCTTGCCATCGGGGTCACGGACCTTGGCGAAGTCGGTGTCGAGCAATCGCAAGTTGGTGCCGTGGGCCAAATAACGTCGGGTATCCAGGCTCACCACGAACACGTACAAATCGTCTTCGATGAATCCACCCTGCAGGTCATTGATGGCCTTGAGCGTGCCCGCCTGGTCCTTGGCCAGGGCGTCGGCCGTACGCTCGAGCAGCGCCCGGGCCTGGTCCGCCGACGCTCGGGGCAGGTAATAACCCACCGCCAGGATCCGCTCGCCAACGCGCTGGAAGTACACATGCTTGCGTTCGATCTTGCCATCGGCCCAGTTCTGCCAACGGTACTCGGCCTGCTGGATGCCGCTGCCCTGCGGGGTCCGCAATGCCTCTTCGAACGCCTTGCGCAAATCCGCCCCCAGCACTCGCGATACGTCGCGGCCGATCAATGCCGACGATGGGCCGCCGCTGGCCAGCATCACCCCGTGGGTGTCCACCACAAACACATAGCGGTCCTGGTCGACGAATTCACCCTGGCGGCTGAACGCGGCAAACGCCTTGTCACCCTGTTCCTGATAACGGACCAAGGCCTTTTCCAGCAGCGCTCGCGCCAAGGCCCCGTCATCGGCGGGCTCAGCCGCCTGGAGCGGACCGACACACAGCAACAGCCACCAGCCCAGCCAGGCATGCTTGCGCAACCGTTTCATCGCCCACTCCTCATTCGCATTGACGTTCGAAGAGCGTAGCCGGCTGCGGGACATGGGTGAACATTCAGCGGATCGCGGTCGGGCCCGGCCGCGCAACACGCGACGGGGCCCGGCGGATCAAGGGCGGGTGTTGATCTGCTGCTGCAGGTTCTGGATCTGGCTCTGCAGGGTATTGATATTACGGGTGACCTGACCACGAAAGGCATCGAACTCGGCGGTGCTGGCACCGTTCTGCGAGGCAGCAGGCCGGTTGTCCTGCTGGCTCTTGAGCACGATCAGGTCCTGCTCCAGGCGCTCGATGGCGGCGCTGGGGTTGCCCTGTTTCTTCAGCGTGGCCAGTTCGGCGGCCAGGCTCTTGAGCTGGGCATCGACCTTGCCACCATCGGCTTGGGCCCCCTTGAGGCTCGCCAGCTCGCTACCCAGGGCTTTCACCTGGGCCTGCAACTGGGCATTGGCGGCCTGCTGCTCGGTGCCCTGGGTACTGATCTGGGCCAGGCGCTTGTCCAGGTCGGTGGCCTGGCCGGCCACGCCCTGCTGCTGGCGCCCCTGGTCCTGCAAGCGACTTTCCAGCTGCTTGATCTGCAACTTCAACGCTTCGCTGTCGCTGGTGACGTTGGTCTGGCTGGCCACCACCTTGCCGGAGATGTCCTGCAAGCGGCCTGCGGCCTCTTCGCTGATCCTGGCGAAACTTTCCTGGGTGGCCACCAACTGCTGCTCCATCAGCGAGATCTGCTGGAAGCTCCACCAGGCCAGGCCGAGGAAGGCAAAGAACAATGCCCCCACCAGGGCCCACAACGGGCCGGTGCTGGGACGCTTGAGCGTGGCAGCCGGGGTGCTGCGCGAATGAGCCGTGGTGCGCTCGCGGGCACCACTGGTGGTCGGGAAGACATCGTCGTCGAGGGAATCGGCGCGCAGACTTGGAACGTCATCGAAGTCATCGTGTGCATCGTTACGCATGGGGCAACCTTTCTGAACCACGGAGGGGGCTGAGTGCGGCGAGTATAAACCGCCAATGGGCCTGGCCAATGGACCGAGCCAGGCGAAACCGGTTCAGTCCTGGGGCTTCATCCCATGTCCTGGGCCTTCCACCAGCTGCAGAACTCATCCAGGGCGGCCCACAGGCTGACCCTGGGCTCATAGCCCAGATGATGCCGGGCCCGGCTGATATCCAGGGTGAAATCCTTGTTCATGACCTGCATGCCTAGGCGTGTCAGGGTCGGTTCCGGGCGCCCCGGCCAAATCCGGCAGAAGCCTTCGTTGAGCGCCGCCACGCTGTAGGCCAGGCCATAGGAGCGGTAGCGCGTGACCTGCGGCACCTGCATCTGGCGCATCACGTAGTTGACCACGTCCCACAGCGGCACCGGGGCGCCGTTACTGATGTTGTAGACCTTGCCCAGGGCCGAGCCACTGGCCTGCAGGCAACTGAACAGGGCGTCATTGAGGTTGTGCACACTGGTGAAGTCGACCTTGTTCAAACCATTGCCAACGATGGCCAGGCGGCCCTTGCGCTGCATCTTCAACAGCCGCGGGAAGATGCTCATGTCGCCGGCGCCAGTGACGAAACGCGGGCGCAGGGCCAGCACTTCCAGACCGAATTCCTGGGCACCGAAGACCTTCTGCTCGGCCAGGTACTTGGTGGCGGCATAGGGATGCTTGAAACGCTTGGGCACCTGTTCTTCGGTCAAGCCCAGGTGATCGCGCCCGTCGAAGTAGATCGAGGGCGAGGACAGGTGCACCAGGCGCCGGACCCGCTGCTTGAGGCAGGCTTCCACCACGTTCTCGGTAACCTGCACGTTGCCCTGGTGGAAATCCTGGTAACGGCCCCACAGGCCCACCGCACCGGCACAATGCACCACGGTATCGACGTCGCGGCACAGCTCGCGCACCAGGTCGGCGTCGCCCAGGTCGCCCTGGATGAATTCGGCGCCACGGCGCACCAGGTGCTCCGCGGCTTCGGCGCGACGTCCGTTGACGCGCACCTCCAGGCCCTGCTCAAGGGCGAAACGGGCGAAGCGCCCGCCGATGAAGCCGCTTGCGCCGGTGACCAGAATCTTCATGAAATATTCCTAAGAAAGCAGTGACGAACAACAGAAAAGCAGCGACCAGCCACAAGCTGCAAGTGAAGAACTGCTGACTTGCAGCTTGTCGCTTGACGCTTACGGCTGCTCCCAGGGCACCAGCCACTGTGCGGATAAACGTGCCAGGTGCTCGGTGAGCAACCCCAGCAGTTGTCCACCATTGCGCCAATGATGCCAGTACAGCGGCACATCGATGGGTTTATCCGGCAGGAGTTCCACCAGGACACCGCGCTGCAACTGCTCGCGAACCTGCAATTCGGGCACCAGCCCCCAGCCCAGCCCGGCTTCCGTGAGGCGGATGAAGCCTTCGGAGGAAGGACACAGGTGATGCTCGAAACCGCCGTCGACCCCCAGGGATGCCAGGTAGCGATGCTGCAGGAAGTCATCGGGGCCGAACACCAGGGCTGGCGTCCGGGCCAGTTGCTCGGCACGCACGCCCTGGGGAAAGTGTCGGGCGATGAACGCCGGGCTGGCCAGGGCCCGGTAGCGCATGGCGCCCAGCAACAGGCTGCGGGCTCCGGCCACCGGCCGCTCGCTGGCACAGACGCAAGCCGCCACTTCCCCGGCACGCATGCGCTTGAGGCCCACCGTCTGATCCTCCACCACCAGGTCCAGGAGCAGATGATGCTCGGCGCAGAAGTCCCCCACCGCCTCGGCCCACCAGGTGGCCAGGCTATCGGCGTTGAGGGCGATGCGCAGGCGCTCCGGCAGCCCTTCTTCGTCCAGGGCCGGCACCAGGCTCTGCAGGTCGCGCTCCAGCAAGCGCACCTGCTGCACATGGTTGAGCAGGCGCCGGCCGATCTCGGTGGGAGCCGGTGGCGTGACCCGGACCAGGACCGGCTGGCCGACCCGGGCCTCCAGCAGCTTGATGCGCTGGGAAATCGCCGATTGCGACAAGCCCAGCACCTGGGCCGCACGCTCGAACCCGGCCTGCTCGACCACGGCGGCAAGAGCCGAAAGCAACTTGTAGTCGAACATCAGTTTTCCTAATGAGAGATCAGCACTATTGGTTTTTCTTATACAGCCCCACACCGGAAAATAGCCAGCATAAAGCCTAATGCCAGTCAGTTAAGCCAGGTGATCCCCTGCCATTTCCTCAACTGATCGGCATTAAGCACAAAGCCTCCGTATCGCCTTTTCGTTCAAGGATCTTCTTCATGGCCGGTGAAACCTCCCTCGCCACTTTGCTGCGCAGCATGAGCCCGCAACTCAACGACGGTGAGTATGTGTTCTGTTCCGTCACTGACCCCAGCCTGCTGCAGGGCTGCGAAGTGCTGGGCAGTTTTCGCGAGCATGAGGGCCTGACGGTGATCGTGCGTCGCGAACAGGCCGAACACCTCGGCCTGGGCTTCGACTACGTGGCGGCCTGGATCACCCTCCAGGTGCACTCGGCGCTGCAGGCCGTGGGCCTGACAGCCGCCTTCGCCGGGGCCCTGGGCCGGGCCGGGATCAGCTGCAACGTGATTGCCGGGTACTACCACGATCACCTGTTCGTCGGCCAGGCGGATGCCGGGCGCGCCATGCAGGTGCTGCAACAACTGGCCGCCGGCGAGGAGCAGTAATCATGTGGCAAAGCTATGTAAACGGCCTGCTGGTGGCCGCTGGCCTGATCATGGCGATCGGCACCCAGAACGCCTTTGTCCTGGCCCAGAGCCTGCGCCGCGAACATCACCTGCCCGTGGCCGCGCTGTGCGTAACCTGCGACGCGCTGCTGGTAGCCGCCGGCGTATTCGGCCTGGCCACCGTGCTGACCCAGAGCCCGACGTTGCTGGCGGTGGCACGCTGGGGCGGTGCGGCGTTCCTGATCTGGTACGGCTCCCAGGCCCTGCGCCGGGCCTGCTCGAAGCAAAGCCTGCAACAAGGTGATGGCCAGACCGTGCGTTCGCTGCGGGCGGTGATGCTCAGCGCCCTGGCAGTGACCCTGCTCAACCCCCACGTGTACCTGGATACCGTGCTGCTGATTGGTTCGCTGGGGGCCCAGCAGACCGAGCCTGGCGCCTACGTGGTGGGGGCGGCCAGCGCTTCGCTGCTGTGGTTCTTCACCCTGGCCCTGGGCGCTGCCTGGCTCGCTCCCAGGCTGGCTCGACCCGGCACCTGGAGGGTCCTCGACCTGCTGGTGGCGGCGATGATGTTCAGTGTCGCGTACCAGTTGATCAGCGCGGCGTGACTTATTCCAAAAGGCTCTGGAACCTCTATCCCACACAGTTGTTGCGTGGTTAAGCCGCACCCCCGGTGCTATGATCCGAAGCTTGCGCCGCAAAGAGTACAAACTCCCCGGCGCTTGTCCGGCCGCCCGTGATCGGCCTTGCGCTCACCGCAACAGACCTGATTAGGAGAATCACCATGGCTTTCGAATTGCCGCCGCTGCCTTATGCACACGATGCCCTGCAGCCGCACATTTCCAAGGAAACCCTGGAATATCACCACGACAAGCACCACAACACCTATGTCGTGAACCTGAACAACCTGGTGCCAGGCACCGAGTTTGAAGGCAAGACCCTGGAAGAGATCGTCAAGACCTCCTCGGGCGGCATCTTCAACAACGCAGCCCAGGTCTGGAACCACACTTTCTACTGGAACTGCCTGGCGCCAAACGCCGGCGGCCAGCCAACCGGCGCCCTGGCTGATGCCATCAATGCAGCGTTCGGTTCGTTCGACAAGTTCAAAGAAGAATTCACCAAGACTTCGGTTGGCACCTTCGGTTCCGGCTGGGGCTGGCTGGTGAAGAAAGCCGACGGTTCCCTGGCCCTGGCCAGCACCATCGGCGCCGGCAACCCGCTGACCAGCGGCGACACCCCGCTGCTGACCTGCGATGTCTGGGAACACGCCTACTACATCGACTACCGCAACGTGCGTCCGAAGTACGTCGAGGCGTTCTGGAACCTGGTGAACTGGAAATTCGTCGCCGAGCAGTTCGAAGGCAAGCACTTCGTGGCCTGAACCTGCCCGCAGTGAAAAAAACCCGGCCTGGCCGGGTTTTTTTTGCCTGTGACAAAGCCGGGATCTTGTCCCGCCTGCTCGAAGCGCTAAGATTCCATGCAGGTAAAAAACCGCGCATTCTCCTCAAGTTGCACGGCGTCGCTACCGACACACTACCCACAGCTAGAGCAATCCTGATTCTGATCACCCGGGCCTCGCCCGCAGACGTCCTGTCCTCGGCATTGATGTCACTTTGACGGCAATCACGGGATTGCCAATACTCATGGCAACTTGACGCTACGCGCACGGAACAAGGAATAGCCCTTTGAAGCTGGAACTCAAAAACAGCTTGTCGGTGAAGTTGCTCCGCGTTGTGCTGCTGTCGGCACTCATAGTGGGCGTGGTCCTGAGCTGCGCCCAGATCGTCTTCGATGCCTACAAGACTCGGCAGGCAGTAGCCAACGACGCCCAGCGCATCCTCGACATGTTTCGCGACCCATCGACCCAGGCGGTCTACAGCCTGGATCGGGAAATGGGCATGCAGGTCATCGAAGGCCTGTTCCAGGACGATGCTGTGCGCATGGCCTCTATCGGCCACCCCAACGAAACCATGCTGGCGGAAAAAACCCGTGATCTGCAGCAGTCCTCCAGCCGCTGGCTGACCGACCTGATCCTCGGCCAGGAGCGCACCTTCACTACCCAACTGGTAGGCCGTGGTCCCTACAGCGAGTACTACGGCGACCTGAGCATCACCCTGGACACCGCCACCTACGGCCAGGGTTTCATCGTCAGCTCGGTGATCATCTTCGTGTCCGGAGTGCTGCGCGCCCTGGCCATGGGCCTGGTGCTGTACCTGGTCTACCACTGGCTCCTGACCAAGCCGTTGTCGCGGATCATCGAGCACCTGACCAACATCAACCCCGACCGCCCCAGCGAACACCAGCTGCCCCTGCTCAAGGGCCACGAAAGAAACGAGCTGGGCATCTGGATCAATACCGCCAACCAGTTGCTGGCCTCCATCGAGCGCAACACCCACTTGCGCCACGAGGCGGAAAACAGCCTGCTGCGCATGGCCCAGTACGACTTCCTCACCGGCCTGCCAAACCGCCAGCAACTGCAACAGCAACTGGACAAGATCCTGGTGGATGCCGGACGCCTGCAACGCCGGGTCGCCGTGCTGTGCGTGGGCCTCGACGACTTCAAGGGAGTCAACGAACAGTTCAGCTACCAGACCGGCGACCAGCTGTTGCTGGCCCTGGCCGATCGCCTGCGGGGCCACAGCGGTCGCCTGGGTGCCCTGGCACGCCTGGGTGGCGATCAGTTCGCCCTGGTCCAGGCCGATATCGAACAGCCCTACGAAGCGGCAGAACTGGCCCAGAGCATTCTTGACGACCTGGAGGCCACCTTCGCCCTCGACCAGCAGCAGATCCGCCTGCGCGCCACCATCGGCATCACCCTGTTCCCGGAAGATGGCGACAGCACTGAGAAGCTCCTGCAAAAAGCCGAACAGACCATGACCCTGGCCAAGAGCCGCTCGCGCAATCGCTACCAGTTCTACATCGCCAGTGTCGACAGCGAGATGCGGCGCCGCCGGGAACTGGAAAAAGACCTGCGCGAGGCCCTGGCCAGGGAGCAGTTCTTCCTCGTCTATCAACCGCAGATCAGCTACCGCGACCATCGGGTGGTAGGCGTCGAGGCCCTGCTACGCTGGCAGCACCCGGAGCACGGCCTGGTGCCGCCGGACCAGTTCATCCCGCTCGCAGAGCAGAACGGCACCATCATCGCCATCGGCGAGTGGGTGCTGGACCAGGCGTGCCGCCAGTTGCGGGAATGGCACGACATGGGCTTCAGCGACCTGCGCATGGCCGTCAACCTGTCCACCGTGCAACTGCACCATGCCGAACTGCCGCGGGTGGTCAACAACCTGCTGCAGATCTATCGCCTGCCGCCACGCAGCCTGGAGCTGGAAGTCACCGAGACCGGCCTGATGGAAGACATCAGCACCGCGGCCCAGCACCTGCTGAGCCTGCGGCGTTCCGGGGCACTGATCGCCATCGACGACTTCGGCACCGGCTACTCATCCCTGAGCTACCTCAAGAGCCTGCCCCTGGACAAGATCAAGATCGACAAGAGCTTCGTCCAGGACCTGCTCGAAGACGATGACGACGCGACGATCGTGCGGGCCATCATCCAGCTGGGCAAGAGCCTGGGCATGCAGGTGATAGCCGAGGGCGTGGAAACCGCCGAGCAGGAGGCCTACATCATTGCCGAGGGCTGCCACGAAGGTCAGGGCTACCATTACAGCAAGCCGCTGAATGCGCGGGAGCTGGGCGCCTACCTCAAACAGGCCCAGCGCAGCAACGCGGCGATCCTCTGAAGCCAGCGTGGTGCGCGGCTTTGCGCTCCACGCAGCGGCTTGCAGTGAAAGAAATAATTACCGGTGCAACCCTTTACACATAATGCAAATCTTTCGCATTATGTCGCAGTTTTTGCGCACCCCGCGCCGTCCACTCCCCTCTCGAAGCAGGATGTTCGCCATGATTCGTATGCCTCTGGCTACCGCCAGTCTGTTGGCCATCGCTATTTCCCTCGCCGGCTGCGGCGAAGGCAAAGACGACAAGGCTGCCGCTCAAGCGCCGACCCCGGCTACCAGCACTGCCACCCCGGCCGGCGACGCTGCCGGCAAGGTCGACGAAGCCGCCGCCAAGGCCGTGGTCGCGCACTATGCCGACATGGTCTTCGCCGTCTACAGCGATTCCGAATCCACCGCGAAAACCCTGCAGGCCGCTATCGACGCCTTCCTTGCCAAGCCCAGCGAGGACACCCTCAAGGCCGCCAAGGCCGCCTGGGTCGCCGCCCGCGTGCCATACCTGCAAAGCGAAGTGTTCCGCTTCGGCAACACCATCATCGACGACTGGGAAGGCCAGGTGAACGCCTGGCCACTGGACGAGGGCCTGATCGACTACGTCGACAAGAGCTACGAACACGCACTGGGCAACCCGGGAGCCACGGCCAACATCATCGCCAACACCCAGATCCAGATCGGCGAAGACAAGATCGACGTGAAGGACATCACCCCGGAGAAACTCGCCAGCCTCAATGAGCTGGGCGGTGCCGAGGCCAACGTCGCCACCGGCTACCACGCCATCGAATTCCTGCTCTGGGGCCAGGACCTCAACGGCACCGGCCCAGGTGCCGGCGCCCGTCCGGTTTCGGACTACCTGGAAGGTGCCGGTGCCACCGGCGGCCACAATGATCGTCGTCGTGCCTACCTCAAGGCCGTGACACAGCTGCTGGTCAATGACCTGGAGGAAATGGTCGGCAACTGGAAACCGGACGTGGCCGACAACTACCGCGCGACCCTGGAGGCAGAGCCTGCCGATACCGGCTTGCGCAAGATGCTGTTCGGCATGGGCAGCCTGTCCCTGGGCGAGCTGGCGGGCGAGCGGATGAAGGTGTCCCTGGAAGCCAACTCCCCCGAGGACGAACAGGACTGCTTCAGCGACAACACCCACAACTCGCACTTCTACGACGCCAAGGGCATCCGCAACGTCTACCTGGGCGAGTACACCCGTACCGACGGCACCAAGATGACCGGCGCCAGCCTGTCGTCGCTGGTGGCCAAGGCCGACCCGGCCGCCGATGCAGCACTCAAGGCCGACCTGGCTGCCACCGAAGCCAAGATCCAGGTCATGGTGGACCACGCCAACAAGGGCGAGCACTACGATCAGCTGATCGCCGCAGGCAACGAGTCCGGCAACCAGATCGTGCGCGACGCCATCGCCGCACTGGTCAAGCAGACCGGCTCGATCGAGCAGGCCGCTGGCAAGCTGGGCATCAGCGACCTGAACCCGGACAACGCCGATCACGAATTCTGATCAGCATTGCGCCAGGCAGAAAGGCGACCTTCGGGTCGCCTTTTTTGTGCCCGCCGCAGCGATTTGCGCAACCTGCAACATCGTTGCCTGCGCCCCGGCCAGCTTGTCCTGGGTCAAACCAAACGATAATCCCTCTTATTCAAACCAGGTTGCCCTGTTAGACTTTGCGCCCTTGTTTTGCTTGCCCTGCAGGATATCCGATGCTTTCGTCGCTGCTTCGCTGGTCCGCGCTGTTCATGGCCTTGAGCCTGAGCGCCTGCGATGACGCCCCGCGCTTCACCCAGGCCGAACCCGGCGAAGCCCGGGCCGGCGGCGCGACGACGGTCAACAAGGCTGATCGAAACGCCTTCTCCCTGCCTTCGGCCAACCTGCCGCCCACCCGCCGGCTGGACTTCAGCGTCGGCAACAGTTTCTTTCGCAACCCGTGGGTCATAGCGCCGTCCACCACCACCGCCCGTGACGGCCTGGGTCCATTGTTCAATACCAACGCCTGCCAAAACTGCCATATCAAGGATGGTCGCGGCCATCCGCCGGCCCCGGACGCGCTGAACGCCGTGTCGATGCTGGTGCGCCTGTCGATCCCCGATGACCCGACCCTTGCCAGGCTCATCGAACAAGCCGGCATCGTCCCGGAGCCGGTCTATGGCGGTCAGTTGCAGGACATGGCCATCCCCGGCGTCGCCCCCGAAGGTCGGGTGCGGGTGGACTACGATCCCCTGCCGGTACGCTTCGAGGATGGCACCCAAGTGGAGCTGCGCAAACCGCGGTTGCAGATCACCGACCTGGGTTATGGCCCGATGCATCCGGATACCCGCTTCTCGGCACGCGTGGCCCCGCCGATGATCGGCCTCGGGCTGCTGGAGGCCATTCCCGAAGAGGCAATCCTGGCCAACGCCAGGCCGGTGAGCAAAAGCGCCATCTCCGGTCGCCCCAACTGGGTCTGGGACGATGCCCAGCAAAAGACCGTGCTGGGGCGGTTTGGCTGGAAAGCCGGACAACCGAACCTCAATCAACAAAATGTTCACGCGTTTTCTGGTGATATGGGCCTGACCACCCGCCTGAGACCCTTCGATGACTGCACCGACGCGCAAACCGCCTGCAAAAAGGCCCCCAATGGCAACGGCCCGGATGGCGAGCCAGAGGTCAGCGACAACATCCTGCGCCTGGTGCTGTTCTACACTCGCAACCTGGCGGTACCGGCGCGACGCAACGTCGACTCGCCCCAGGTCCTGGCCGGCAAGAACCTGTTCTTCCAGGCGGGTTGCCAGTCCTGCCATGTCCCAAGCTTCACCACCTCGGCCAACGCCGCCGAACCCGAACTGGCCAACCAGGTGATCCGCCCCTACAGCGACCTGCTGCTGCACGACATGGGCGAAGGCCTGGCCGACCAGCGTACCGAGTTCAAGGCCGGTGGCCGCGACTGGCGCACGGCCCCGCTATGGGGAATCGGCCTGACCGAGACAGTCAGCGGTCATACCCAGTTCCTGCACGATGGCCGTGCCCGCAACCTGATGGAAGCGGTGCTCTGGCATGGCGGCGAGGCTGAAGGCGCCAAACGCCAGGTGCTCGCGTTCAATGCCGAGCAGCGCGCTGCACTGCTGGCATTCCTGAATTCCTTGTAACGCTCGACTCATATGCTTTCTCCACAATAAAGGGAGCCCGAACATGTTCCGCCCCAAACTGCTCTTCACCAGCCTTGCCGCCCTCGCCCTGGGTGCCTGCTCGCCCCAGGACCCGCAGGCCGTGACTTCCGCGGCCATCGCCCAGCAGGTAATCCTGCCGACCTACAGCCGCTGGGTCGATGCCGACCGCCAGCTGGCCGTCAGTGCGCTGGCCTTCTGCGAGGGCAAGGAAAGCCTGGAGACCGCCCGCGCCGACTTCCTCCATGCCCAAAAAGCCTGGGCCGAACTGCAACCGCTGCTGATCGGTCCGCTGGCCGAAGGCAACCGCTCCTGGCAGGTCCAGTTCTGGCCGGACAAGAAGAACCTGGTGGGCCGTCAGGTCGAACAACTGGTCAGCGCCAACCCGCAGATCGATGCCGGCGCCCTGAGCAAGTCCAGCGTTGTGGTGCAAGGCCTCTCGGCCTACGAGTACATCCTCTTCGACAGCAAGATCGACATGGCCGACGACGCGCAGAAAGCTCGCTACTGCCCGCTGTTGACCGCCATCGGCGAACGCCAGAAGCAACTGGCCGAAGAGATCCTGTCGAGCTGGAACACCACCGACGGCATGCTGGCGCAGATGAGCAAGTTCCCCAACCAGCGCTATGCCGACTCCCATGAAGCGATCGCCGACCTGCTGCGCGTACAGGTCACGGCCCTGGATACCCTGAAGAAAAAGCTCGGCACCCCGATGGGCCGCCAGACCAAGGGCATCCCCCAGCCGTTCCAGGCCGCTGCCTGGCGCAGCCAGTCGTCGCTGCAAGGCCTGGAAGCCAGCCTCAGTGCTGCCCAGACCGTCTGGGCCGGGGTCGACAACAAGGGCCTGCGCGGCCTGTTGCCGGCCGAGCAGAAGCCTCTGGCCGACAAGATCGACGCCGCCTACGCCGCCTCGCTGAAACTCTTCGCCAGCACCCAGCGCTCGCTGACCGAAATGCTCGGCGACGATGCCGGACGCCAGCAGCTCAACGACTTGTACGACAGCCTCAACGTGGTCCACCGCCTGCACGAGGGCGAGTTGGCCAAGGCACTGGGTATCCAACTGGGCTTCAACGCCAACGACGGTGACTGATGATGCTGCGACGTCAGGCTTTGGCACTGGGCAGCCTGCTGCTCAGTGCGGTGACCTTGGGCGGCTGGACGCTGTTCAAGCAAAAGGGCAAGCAACCCTTGCTGCTTTCGGCCAGGGATGACGGCGACGGCAAGCATTACGCCGTCGGTTATCAACTGGACGGCAAACAGGTGTTCGCCACCCAGGTCGGCCAGCGTTGCCATGACATCATCAATCACCCCAGCTTGCCGATCGCACTGTTCGTGGCCAGGCGCCCGGGCACCGAAAGCTACCTGGTCGACCTGCGCGACGGCCGGCTGCTGCAGACCGTGACCTCGCAACCCGACCGGCACTTCTACGGGCACGCGGTGATCCACAAGGACGGTGAATGGCTGTACGCCACCGAGAACGACACCCGCGATCCAGGCCGTGGCCTGCTGGGTGTCTACCGTTTCGAAGGCGAGCGCCTGGTGCACAGCGGTGAGCTGTCGACCCACGGCATCGGCCCGCACCAGGTGTCATGGATGCCCGATGGAGAGACCCTGGTGGTCGCCAACGGTGGCATCCGTACCGAAGCCGAAAGCCGGGTGGAGATGAACCTCGACGCCATGGAGCCGAGCCTGGTGCTGATGCAGCGTGACGGCACCCTGCTGAGCAAGGAAACCCTGGCCCAGCAGATGAACAGCGTGCGCCACATGGGCATCGCCAACGACGGCACCATCGTCACCGGCCAGCAGTTCATGGGCGCGGCCCACGAATCCTCCGAGCTGCTGGCAATCAAGCGACCGGGCCAGCCGTTCACCGCCTTTGCGGTGGCCGAACAGCAGTTGCAGGCCATGGGGCACTACACCGCCAGCGTTGCAGTGCACAGCGAGCTGCGGCTGGTGGCCCTGACGGCTCCCCGGGGCAACCGCTTCTTCATCTGGGACCTGGACAGCGGCACGGTGCGGGTCGATGCGCCACTGCCCGACTGCGCAGGGGTCGGCGCCGTGGCCGACGGATTCGTGGTCACCTCAGGGCAAGGCCGCTGCCGTTTCTACGACTGCCGCCAGGCGCAGATCGTCGCCAAGCCCCTGGATCTGCCCGCCGGACTCTGGGACAACCACCTGCACCTGGCCTGACGTGCGGATCGCGGAAAAGCAAAGGCCTCGCATCGCGAGGCCTTTTTCTTGGCAAGCAAATAGCTTCAACTCTGGGGTTTCAAGCCCTGGCTCATGCCGAACATGAACAGCAACAGGTCATGATCAGGCTTGACCGCCGTGGCCACCTTGGCCACCCGCGGCAACGGGCAGTGGGCATCCCCCTGAGCCGCGCTCAGTACCTGGGTGCGTGGCTGCTCCCAGACCACCAGCGCCAGGGAAGCAACTGCCAAGGCTCCTGCCAGGAAAATACCTCGTGCAATTTCTAGCTTCATAGCTATAAACCTTTGATAGAGCTGCCAAACGCCGTCTTGTAAAAGTAGTAGAGCTTTTGCCAGTCGGTGTCATTCCACGACGAATGGCGGCGCAGTTGCTTCAGGTCATGGGCCGCGGCCCGCTGACTGGTCAGGCGCTGGCGGCACTTCTCGAAATCCAGCAAGGCAATCTTCGCCTGGGCCTGCTCGCCCTCGCCGTCCACGCGGATGAATACATGCTTGATATACAGGCAGCCATGCTGCCAGCGCCCCTTGTGCATGCGCGACAGGGTCGTCGCCAGGGCTTGCAGCACCTGGTCATGGAAGGCTTCGCCATGGCGCTCGCGCCCACCGGCGGCATACCAGTGTTCGATCTCGATGAACCCGTCGAGCGCAGCCGTGACCAGCAAGGCCTGCCACTCGTTCTGGGGCCCGCGCCGGGCACCGCAGAACACCGGCTCCGGAACCGTCACCTCCAGCAGCCGCAGGCCTTGCAGGGCATCGAGCTCGCGCAGGACCGTGGGGCGGCCGAAGGGATGCAGCCAACTGCGATAGATGTGCCCCACCTGGCGCTTGGCATACAGCAGGCGTCCATTGCCGCTCACAAGCCGTTGAACTCCGCTCTCCCCGCCTCGACGCTTGTTGGGCTCCTCGACCCACTCGCCTTGTTCGTTCCAGAAGTATTCAAAGCGATCTGTGGGCACGGCATCCATTTCCGAAGCACATTCAACAGCCATCTTCTTACCTCTTGCGTAGTACGTAGACCCGCCACATGGCGTAGAGCGGAAGGAAGTCCAGGTGTCGCTGGACGCTAAAGCCGGCTTGCCGGAATTCTTCTTCGACCGTGGCCGCCGGTAACACGAAACGATTCTGGTAACCCTTTTGCCCAACCTCGGATAGTCGCTTGCGCTCCAGCCGCTTGCGTTTCCAGGCCTTGAAATTGCCATCGACCCACAGCGAGACGATCACGCTATCGCGGGTCACCCGCTGGAACTCGCGCAACAGCGCCATGCGGTCCTGTGCGTCACCGACATGGTGCAACAAGCGCATGGAGAAAATGCAGTCCACGGCGTTGTCCGGCAGATCGATGGCAAACGCCGATGTCTGCAAGGGCCGTACCCGTTTCACCACTTCGGCGGGTTGCGCCACCGTGGCGGTGTTGAGCATAGCCGCTGAATAATCGGCACCAATGATGATTCGATTGCTCTTTTCGGCCAATAACGGCCAGAAGCGCCCAGCACCACACGGCAGGTCCAGTACCAACCCGGGATCCCCCGCCAAGGACAGGGCCATACGAGCCAAATGCTCATCACGCTTGTGGGACAACTGGCGCGCCAGTCCATCCTGATGCTTGAGCAGATACTCGAGGGCATGCTGGGTATCGTATTTTTCGGAAAACTTGAGCTTGATCGGTGTCGCCATCGCCAGGATCTCCTGCAATTGATGGCACTACCTTAGGCAGCGCCATGTCAGCGACAGGTCATCCCGTTGTGAAAACTTTGTGCCGTCCAGCGAAGAAATATTGCAGTTTTTTACAACGGCCGCACAGTGGCCTGGGGCCACTTCAGCAGAGAAATCGACAAGTGACAGGCCCGGTAAAACCGGGCCAGACAAGAGCACTCAGGGCTTGGCTGATTGCAATTGAACGTGAAAACGACAGCCATTGGGGGTCATGGTGCTGAGGCTGACACTCCAGCCCTGGTTCTCGCAGATGCGCTGGACCAGGGACAACCCCAGTCCCAGGCCCTCCCCACGCTTCTCATCGCCACGCACGAAGGGCTCGAACATCGCCTCGCGCTTCTCTTCGGGAATCCCCACGCCGCTGTCCTCCACCACGAAACCATCGGGTTCCAGGCTCAGGCGAATGAACCCCTGCTCGGTGTAGTGCAAGGCATTGCGCAACAGATTGCCCATCACCGCATGCAGGAAGGTGGCGTGATAGCGGGTGTCATCGGGCCGGCCGGGGTCGAAGAACAGCTTGATCCCCTTGGCCTCGATGGCTTCGCTCCAGACGCCGACCAGGTCACTGGCGGCCTGGTTCAGGGTCAATTGCGGCGACATGGCGGCGTCTTCGCGCTGGGCCCGTGCCAGCATCAGGAAGGTCTGCACCAGCTCGCGCATTTCCCCGCATGCCCGGGTGATGCGCTCCACCTGCGCCCGTCCGCGCGGGTCCAGGGCCGGATTTTCCAGCAGCAGTTCGCAAGAGGTGGCCAGGACCATCAACGGCGTACGCAACTCATGGCTGACATCGCTGGTGAACAACCGCTCGCGATTGAGCGCCTGGCGCAAGCGTCCCAGGGTCGCGTCGAAGGCGATGGCCAGTTCTCCCACTTCGTCCGCTGCGTAGTCCGGTGCCAACGGAGGCGCCAGGCCCAGCAACTGGTCGCGGTGCCGGACCTGGCGAGCCAGGCGCACCACCGGCGCCATGACCCGCCGCGCCAGTACCCAGCCCAGGAAGACCGCCAGCGCCAGGCTGAGGATGAAGCCCACCAGCACCACCGCGAACAGCACCCGCTCGCGTTCTTCGAAATCGCTCTGGTCCTGCAACAGTACATAGCGCCGGCCATCCACCACTTCGACCATGGCGTGGTAGGACAACTGCTCGCGAAACACTTCATGGAACCCGGGGTCGAGGTGACGCAGGTCCTTGGGCAACTCGAAGTCACCACGGCCACCGCTGTAGTAGAACAACTGGTCGGGCTCGGGACGGTGGCTCCAGTCTCCGACGTTGTCCATCAGCAGCAGGCGTTGCAGGTCGCCGCCGAGGCCGGCGGAGATGAGCTTTTCTTCCACCAGGTGCACGGTCGCCACGATACCCATGGCAAAGGCCCCGGCCACCAGGGCGCTCATCAGCGCAAAGGCGATGATGATCCGTTGGGCAAGGCTCTGCTTAAACTCCATCGCGCCCCTCGGCCAGGCGATAGCCGACACCATGCACGGTGTGCAACAGCGGCTTGGCGAACGGCTTGTCGATCACCTGGCGCAGTTGATGGACATGGCTGCGCAGGCTGTCACTGTCCGGGCAGTCATCGCCCCATAGGGCTTCCTCGAGAATTTCCCGGCGCAGTACATGGGGACTCTTCTGCATCAGCACCGCCAGCAGCTTCAGGCCGACCGGGTTGAGCTTGAGCAGGCGTCCCTCACGGGTGACTTCCAGCGTATCGAGGTCGTAGCTCAGGTCGCCGACCTGCAACGCCCGCCGCCCGCCGCCCTGGCTGCGCCGCATCACCGCCTCGATTCGTGCGGCCAGCTCCGAGAGGGCAAAGGGCTTGACCAGGTAATCGTCGGCGCCGGACTTGAAACCCTGGAGGCGATCATCGAGCTGGTCGCGGGCAGTGAGCATGATGACTGGGGTGTCGCGCCGGGCGTCCTCGCGCAAGCGCTTGCACAGGGTGTAGCCATCGATTCCCGGCAACATGATGTCGAGCACGATCAGGTCGTAATGCTCGGTGGCGGCCAGGTGCAACCCCGACAGGCCGTCCTGGGCACAGTCCACGGTATAACCCTTGAGCCCCAGGTAGTCCGCCAGGTTGGCGAGAATATCGCGGTTGTCTTCAACCAGTAGGATTCGCATCGGCACTCTCTCCGGACACAGTTGCAGCCGTCTTGGCTCGCGCAGCTTAAGGCCAAGTCCGGCCCGCCGCCACCCTTGTCGAGCGGCGCCTGACAGAGTTTTCCAAGGCTTGGGGGCTTAACAATATTTTCACCAGAGGCTCACACGCTGACTACAGGGACAACTTCAGACTGCGTGCCATTTGCCTCCAAGGAACACCCCCTGATGGATCTTCTCAAGACAGCTCCGGCGCGCTTCGTGCTGCTGCTGACCAGCACCTGGCTGGCGATCTTCCTGCTGACCCGCGGCATTTTGCTGCTCACCCACCTCGATGAAGCCGGTAGCGGCTGGCTGCCGGTGTTCGGTGTCGGCCTGCTTTACGACCTGGGTTTCCTGGCCTACGCGGCCCTGCCCATGGGCCTTTATCTGCTGCTCTGCCCGCCTGCCCTGTGGCGTCGGCGCGGCCACCGCTGGTTGTTGCAGGGCCTCTTGAGCCTGAGCCTGTTCGCCATGCTCTTCACGGCCGTGGCGGAGTGGCTGTTCTGGGACGAGTTCGGCGTGCGCTTCAACTTCATCGCCGTCGACTATCTGGTGTATTCCGACGAGGTCCTCAACAACATTCTCGAGTCCTACCCGATCGGCCTGTACATGGGCTTGCTGGCCCTGGCGGCAATCGTCCTGAGCCTGGCCCTGCGCAAACCCCTGAAAGCTGCCCTGGATGCGCCATTACCGCCACTGCGCGCTCGCCTGCTCGGCGTCCTGGGACTGCTGCTGATAGCCGGCGCCAGCCTGCAACTGCTGAGCCAGGACAGCCCGCGCAATCAGGGCGGAAACGCCTATCAGAATGAACTGGCGAGCAATGGCCCGTACCAGTTCTTTGCCGCCTTTCGCAACAACGAACTGGATTACCAGCAGTTCTACCGCAGCCTGCCCACCGATGTGGTGGCCCGCCAGATGCGCGCCGAGCTGAACGAACCCAATGCCCGTTTCATCGGCAAGGACCCGCTGGATATCCGTCGCGCCATCGACAACCCGGGCACCCCGCGCACACCGAATATCGTCCTGGTGACCATAGAAAGCTTCAGCGCCAAGTACATGGGCAGCAACGGCGATGACCGCAACCTGACTCCCAACCTGGATGCCTTGCGCAGGCAGAGCCTGTACTTCAACAATTTCTATGCCACTGGCACCCGCACCGACCGCGGCCTGGAAGCCATCACTCTGGCGATTCCCCCCACACCAGGACGCTCCATCGTCAAGCGCATCGGTCGTGAAAGCGGCTTCGCCAGCCTTGGCCAGCAATTGCGTGCCGTGGGTTACGACAGCGTGTTCGTCTATGGCGGGCGTGGTTACTTCGACAACATGAACGCCTTCTTCAGCGGCAACGGTTATCGCGTGGTGGACCAGAGCAGCGTCGAGGAGTCCGAGATCCACTTCAAGAACGCCTGGGGCATGGCCGATGAAGACCTCTATACCCAGACCCTGAAGCTGGCGGATGCCGACTATGCACAACAGCGGCCCTTCCTGTTGCAACTGATGACCACCTCCAACCACCGGCCATACACCTATCCTGATGGCCGCATCGACATCAAGTCCGGCAAGGGCCGCGACGGCGCGGTGAAATACACCGACTACGCCATTGGCGAATTCCTCAAGGCCGCACGCCAGAAGCCCTGGTTCGACAACACCATTTTCGTGTTTGTGGCCGACCACACCGCAGGCAGCGCGGGCAAGGAAGACCTGCCCATCAGCAACTACCAGA
Organism: Pseudomonas sp. L5B5; assembly: GCF_020520285.1. NCBI lineage: Bacteria > Pseudomonadati > Pseudomonadota > Gammaproteobacteria > Pseudomonadales > Pseudomonadaceae > Pseudomonas > Pseudomonas sp. L5B5. The sequence goes on along the minus strand of NZ_CP084742.1, from coordinate 5,654,396 downwards.
TTCCGTTGTTCATCTACGCGCCCACGCTGATTCCGGCGCAGGAAAATGCACAGCTGGCCAGCCAGATCGACCTGGCGCCCACCTTGCTGGGCCTGTTGAACCTGGACTACGAGTCGACCTTCTTCGGTCGCAACCTGCTGCAGGACAACCCGCTGCCGCCTCGGGTGCTAGTAGGCAACTATCAGCACCTGGGCCTGTTCGACGGCAAGGACCTGGCGATCCTCAGCCCGCGCCAGGGGCTGCGCCGGCATGACCAGGCCCTGGGCGTCAGCCAGGAATCCCGAGTGCCGGACAGCGACCCGTTGATCCAGCGCGGCATCAGCTATTACCAGAGCGCCAGCTACGACTTCAAGCAACAGCTGCTGAGCTGGAAGGCCCCCAAGACCCCGGCCGTGGCGGCCAGGCAGAACTGAAACCAACACCCCTCCTGCGAGTGCACCGGCATGCCCAGTGCACTCGCCAAAGCTGGCCAGCCTGGCACCCTGCCCTGCTCCTTCCAACCGACATAAAAAAACCCCGCCGGCTTTCGCCGGCGGGGCTTTTTCAGTGCTGGGGTAAGGCTGGCTTACATCATGCCGCCCATGCCACCCATGCCGCCCATGTCTGGCATACCGCCGCCAGCTGGAGCATCTTTCTTCGGAGCGTCGGCAACAGCGGCCTCGGTGGTCAGGATCAGACCGCCGATGGAAGCTGCAGCTTGCAGGGCCGAACGGGTTACCTTGGTTGGATCCAGGATGCCCATTTCGATCATGTCGCCGTATTCGCCGGAAGCGGCGTTGTAACCGAAGTTACCCTGGCCGTTCTTCACTTCGTTGACCACAACGCTTGGCTCGTCGCCGCTGTTAGCGGAGATCTGGCGCAGCGGAGCTTCAACAGCGCGACGCAGAACCGCGATACCCACGTCCTGGTCAGCGTTGTCGCCCTTGAGGTCGACGATCGCTTGCAGGGCACGGATCAGGGCTACGCCACCGCCAGGCACCACGCCTTCTTCAACGGCTGCGCGGGTAGCGTGCAGGGCGTCTTCAACGCGGGCTTTCTTCTCTTTCATTTCAACTTCGGAACCGGCGCCAACCTTGATCACCGCAACGCCACCGGACAGCTTGGCCAGGCGCTCTTGCAGTTTTTCACGGTCGTAGTCCGAGGAAGTCTCGGCCACTTGGGCACGGATCTGAGTGATACGGGCTTCGATGTCGGCCTGGTTGCCAGCACCGTCGACAACGGTGGTGTTTTCCTTGGACAGGGTCACGCGCTTGGCGCTACCCAGGTGCTCCAGGGTGGTGCTTTCCAGGCTCAGACCGATTTCTTCGGAGATCACGGTACCGCCGGTCAGGACGGCGATGTCCTGCAGCATGGCCTTGCGACGATCGCCGAAGCCTGGAGCCTTGACGGCTGCAACCTTCACGATGCCACGCATGTTGTTCACAACCAGGGTCGCCAGGGCTTCGCCTTCGACGTCCTCAGCCACGATCAGCAGTGGGCGGCCGGCTTTGGCAACGGCTTCCAGCACTGGCAGCATTTCGCGGATGTTGGAGATCTTCTTGTCCACCAGCAGGATCAGCGGGCTGTCCAGCTCGGCAACCATGGTGTCCGGCTTGTTGACGAAGTAAGGGGACAGGTAGCCACGGTCGAACTGCATGCCTTCAACGACCGACAGTTCGTTTTCCAGGCCAGTGCCTTCTTCAACGGTGATCACGCCTTCTTTACCCACTTTCTCCATGGCTTCGGCAATGATGTCGCCGATGGAGTTGTCGGAGTTGGCGGAGATGGTACCTACCTGAGCGATGGCCTTGGTGTCGGCGCATGGCTTGGACAGGTTCTTCAGCTCTTTGACGATGGCGATGGTCGCCTTGTCGATGCCGCGCTTGAGGTCCATCGGGTTCATGCCGGCAGCGACGGCCTTCAGGCCTTCGTTGACGATCGACTGAGCCAGGACGGTAGCGGTGGTGGTGCCGTCGCCTGCGTCATCGTTGGCACGGGAGGCAACGTCCTTGACCAGCTGCGCGCCCATGTTCTCGAAACGGTCTTCCAGTTCGATTTCCTTGGCTACGGAAACGCCATCCTTGGTGATGGTCGGAGCGCCGAAGCTCTTTTCCAGGATCACGTTACGGCCTTTCGGGCCCAGGGTCGCTTTTACCGCGTCAGCCAGGACGTTGACACCGGTGAGCATTTTCTTGCGGGCGGAGTCGCCGAATTTAACTTCTTTAGCAGCCATGATCGATATTCCTTAAATACTTTGTAGTAACGGGAAAATGAGCGGGGAATCAGCCTTCGATAACGGCGAGAATTTCGTTCTCGGCCATTACCAGCAGGTCTTCACCGTCTACCTTCACAGTGTTGCTGCCGGAGTAAGGGCCGAACACAACCTTGTCACCCACTTTCACGGCCAGCGCACGTACTTCACCGCTTTCCAGCACTTTGCCGGTACCAACAGCGATCACTTCGCCGCTGTTGGCTTTTTCAGCAGCCGAACCTGGCAGAACGATACCGCCAGCGGTTTTCTTCTCTTCTTCGCTGCGACGGATGACGACGCGGTCATGCAGAGGACGAAGCTTCATTGTCGATCTCTCCTAATTATGGTTTTCAGCGGCCGGTGTCGTTACCGGCGGGTTAACAAATCCGGCGTGGCCGGTTGCGGCTCGACGAGCGAGACGCGGAAGTCTGTCTGGTGTCGCCACCAGAAACCTTGCGGTGACCGATACATAAGGGCGCATAAGGCTATTACAAGGGCCGGCTGATGAAATTTTTTACATCGCCTGCGCAATAACGAACACGGCACCCGAAGGTGCCGTGTTTTCAAGGCTGGAGGCGATCAGTCACGATGCTCGAATTCGCCTTCGATGACATTCGGCTCGCGACCCAGCGGCTGCTGGGGCGCGGGACCACCACGGGCCGCGCGCATATCGTCGGCAAAAGCCCGTTGGCGCAGGGCCTGCTCCTCGGCACGCTGGCGCATCTTGTTGGCCAGCAGGCGACGGCTGATCGGCAACAGCATGAGCAGGCCGAACACGTCACTGATGAAACCCGGCAGGATCAACAGGCCGCCGCCCAGGGCCAGCATCAGGCCCTCCAGCATCTGCTGGGCCGGCAGCTCGCCGCGATTGAGGCTTTCACGGGCACGCAGGGCGGTGGCCAGCCCGGCCACACGCAATACCATCACACCCAGCACCGAACCGAGGATGATCAGCAGCAGGGCCGGGAAAAACCCTATGGCCGCGCTGACCTTGACGAAAACGAACAGTTCCAGCACCGGGAACAACAAAAAGAGCAACAGAAAAGGGCGCATCAAATGGTTTCCTCTACGGAAGAATGCCTTCCAGTAGACCGTAAATGACGTCGCCAATTCGTGAATTCAAGCATCCACGGCCTGATTTTTCGGCCACTGATCGGCACGAGCCAGAAAAACCAAGGCTTCGCGCACTTGTGTCGGCGTGTTGCAAGGCGCCTGGAACGGCAGCCAGTACAGCGCCTGGCCGATCCGCAGGTGCATGCCCTCGGTATCGATCCCGGCCATGTGAGCCGGTACCTTGTCAGGCAAGCCGGTCAGTTCGACGTAGTGGGCGATGGCATTGGCATGATCGCTGTTCATGTGTTCCACCATGCTCAGCTCGGCCTTGCCGGCAAACGGGTTGGCCAGGGTCAGCTGGTCAACCCAGTGGATGGCGCCGAAACCGCCGATGTACCGATGCCGCACCGGCTTGAGGACCCAGAAGTCGAAATCGTGGGCCTTGTGATAGTTCTGCGAATCGGGGAAGTAGCGATAGTAGCGCTCGGCGGCAGCTTCGATCGCGCCCTCGTCGGAGAGCTTCTCGGCCTCGGACAGGTAGGTCAGGCGCCCCACTGCCTGGATGTCGTCGGCATCACGCTCGCCCACCAGCAGCGAACACTTGGGGTCCTTCTGCAGGTTGTGGGTGTGCTGGGCGATGCGGCTGATGAGAATCAACGGATAGCCTTGCGCATCCAGGCAATACGGCACCACGGAACCGAAGGGAAAACCCGGCATGGACTTGGAATGCGTCGACAGCACGCCACGGTATTCCTTGAGCAGCAGTTCTCGTGCATTCTTGGCAGCTTCAACGCTCACTTTATGACTCCTTTGATGAAGTCCGTCGAAAACGGACGGGCTACCTGGACATGGTCCGGCTACGCCAGCGGGGGGAATACTTGTCTGCAGCCTGGCCCGGCTGTCGCAGAGGCTCCCCGACAAGGACCCCCTCTCACGACCACTAGCAGGGCATGCGAATGCAACTCACTGACAAAGTAATCATTATCACCGGCGGTTGCCAGGGGCTGGGCCGCTCCATGGGCGAGTATTTCGCCAGCCGCGGGGCCAAGCTGGCCCTGGTGGACCTGAACCAGGAAAAACTCGACCAGGCCGTCGCAGCCTGCGAGGCCCTTGGCGTCGAAGCCCGCGCCTATCTATGCAACGTGGCCAACGAAGAACAGGTCGAGCACATGGTGGCCCAGGTCGTCGAAGATTTCGGCGCCCTCCACGGCCTGATCAACAACGCCGGGATCCTGCGCGATGGCCTGCTGCTCAAGGTCAAGGACGGCGAAATGGCCAAGATGAGCCTGGCCCAATGGCAGTCGGTGATCGACGTCAACCTGACCGGCGTGTTCCTGTGCACCCGGGAAGTGGCGGCGAAGATGGTGCAGCTCAAGAGCAGCGGTACGATCATCAACATCTCGTCCATTTCCCGCGCCGGCAACATTGGCCAGACCAACTATTCCGCGGCCAAGGCCGGGGTGGTAGCGGCTACCGTGACCTGGGCCAAGGAACTCGCACGCTACGGCATCCGCGTGGCAGGCATCGCTCCGGGCTTCATCGAGACCGAGATGACCCTGGGCATGAAACCCGAGGCCCTGGAAAAGATGACCGCCGGCATTCCGCTCAAGCGCATGGGCACGCCGCAAGAGATCGCCCATTCGGCGGCCTACATTTTCGAGAACGATTACTACACCGGACGCATCCTGGAAATGGACGGCGGCTTGCGGCTCTAACCCCCTAAACGACTGCTCCCCACCCTTGCGGCGCGGGAGCGGACCCGACAGCGCTTGCCGCACCCAACGGGTACGGCAAGCAGCCAGGTCGCAATCAATCGTCGCTGATGGTGATGTTGGGCATCGCCGGGGCGGCGGCTTCCTGCAACACGATGCGCGCCCCGACGTGCCGGGCCAGTTCCTGGTAGACCATGGCGATCTGGCTATCCGGCTCGGCGATTACCGTCGGCTTGCCACCGTCGGCCTGCTCGCGGATCAGCATCGACAGCGGCAACGAAGCCAGCAGTTCGACGTCGTACTGGCTGGCCAGTTTCTCGCCGCCACCTTCGCCAAACAGATGCTCGGCATGGCCGCAATTGGAGCAGATGTGCACTGCCATGTTCTCCACCACCCCCAGCACCGGGATGTTGACCTTGTTGAACATCTCGACGCCCTTGCGCGCATCCAGCAAAGCCAGGTCCTGGGGAGTGGTGACGATCACCGCCCCGGCCACCGGAACCTTCTGCGCCAGGGTCAGCTGGATGTCGCCGGTGCCCGGCGGCATGTCGATCACCAGGTAGTCGAGGTTGCCCCAGTCGGTCTGGGTCACCAGTTGCTGCAAGGCCCCGGAGGCCATGGGGCCGCGCCAGACCATCGGGGTGTTGTCGTCGGTGAGGAAGGCCATGGACATGACCTCCACGCCGTGGGCCTGGATCGGCACGAACCATTTCTGGTCCTTGATCCTGGGTCGGGTGCCCTCGGCGATCCCGAACATGATGCCCTGACTCGGGCCATAGATGTCGGCGTCGAGGATGCCCACCCGGGCGCCTTCACGTGCCAGGGCCAGGGCCAGGTTGGCCGCGGTGGTGGACTTGCCGACCCCGCCCTTGCCGGACGCCACTGCCACCACGTTCTTGACATTGGCCAGAGCCGGCACCTGGGCCTGGGCCTTGTGCGCGACGATCACGCTGCTGATCTCGACCTTGGCCGAGCCCACGCCATCCAGGCCCTCGATGGCCAACTGCAGCATCTGCGCCCAGCCGCTCTTGAACAGGTCGGCGGCATACCCCAGTTCCAATCGGACCGAGACCCGGTCGCCCTGGACATCGATGTCCCGCACACAGCCGGCGCTGAGCGGATCCTGGTTCAGGTAGGGGTCGGTGTACTGGCGAAGCACGGCTTCCACCGCTGCGCGATTGACGGCGCTCATGGGCAACTCCGATAACAAGACAGGAAAATCAGCCGGCTATCCTACGCCGCCGTTCCCTTCGTGGCGAGGGAACGGCACTGGCCCCAGAGCCACCTGCGGCCACAAGCATGCCTGGAAGGGTGAAAATTCCGTCCCGGCGTTTTATAGTGGCCGACCTTCGTTTCATCAAGTAGCCGAGCCCCATGTCCGAGCCACGCAAGATCCTCGTCACCAGCGCCCTGCCCTATGCCAATGGTTCCATCCACCTTGGCCACATGCTCGAGTACATCCAGACCGACATGTGGGTGCGCTTCCAGAAGCACCGCGGCAACCAATGCATCTATGTCTGCGCCGACGACGCACACGGCTCGGCCATCATGTTGCGCGCGGAAAAGGAAGGCATCACCCCGGAACAGCTGATCGCCAACGTCCAGGCTGAACACAGCGCCGACTTCGCCGATTTCCTGGTGGACTTCGACAACTTCCACTCGACCCACGCCGAAGAAAACCGCGAACTGTCGAGCCAGATCTATCTCAAGCTGCGGGATGCCGGGCACATTGCCACGCGCTCCATCACCCAGTATTTCGACCCGGACAAGAAAATGTTCCTGGCCGACCGCTTCATCAAGGGCACCTGCCCCAAGTGCGGCACCGAAGACCAGTACGGCGACAACTGCGAGAAATGCGGCGCCACCTACGCGCCCACCGACCTGAAGGATCCGAAGTCGGCGATCTCCGGTGCCACGCCGGTGCTCAAGGAGTCCCAGCACTTTTTCTTCAAGCTGCCGGATTTCCAGCAGATGCTGCAGGCCTGGACCCGCAGCGGCACCCTGCAGGACGCCGTGGCCAACAAGATCGCCGAATGGCTGGACGCGGGCCTGCAGCAGTGGGACATCTCCCGCGATGCTCCGTACTTCGGCTTCGAGATCCCCGATGAGCCGGGCAAGTATTTCTATGTCTGGCTGGACGCGCCGATCGGCTACATGGCTAGCTTCAAGAACCTTTGCGCCCGTCGTCCCGAACTGGACTTCGACGCATTCTGGAGCAAGGATTCCAGCGCCGAGCTGTATCACTTCATCGGCAAGGACATCGTCAACTTCCACGCCCTGTTCTGGCCCGCCATGCTCGAAGGCGCCGGCTATCGCAAGCCGAGCGGCATCAATGTCCACGGTTACCTGACCGTCAATGGCCAGAAGATGTCCAAGTCCCGTGGCACCTTCATCAAGGCCCGCACCTACCTGGACCACCTGTCGCCGGAATACCTGCGCTACTACTACGCCTCCAAGCTGGGCCGTGGCGTCGACGACCTGGACCTGAACCTCGAGGACTTCGTGCAGAAGGTCAACTCCGACCTCGTGGGCAAGGTGGTGAACATCGCCAGCCGTTGCGCCGGCTTCATCCACAAGGGCAATGCCGGGGTAATGGTCGACAACAACGCCGCTCCCGAGCTGACCGAGGCGTTCCTGGCCGCCGCGCCGAGCATCGCCGACGCCTATGAGGCCCGCGACTTCGCCCGGGCCATGCGTGAAATCATGGGCCTGGCCGACCGCGCCAACGCCTGGATCGCCGACAAGGCGCCCTGGTCGCTGAACAAGCAGGAAGGCAAGCAGGATGAGGTCCAGGCCATCTGCGCCACCGGCATCAACCTGTTCCGCCAGTTGGTGATCTTCCTCAAGCCGGTGCTGCCGGCACTGGCTGCCGACGCCGAGGCCTTCCTCAACGTGGCGCCGCTGACCTGGAACGATCACCAGCAACTGCTGGCCAACCATCAGCTCAACGAATTCAAGCCGCTGATGACCCGTATCGACCCGGTAAAAGTGCAAGCCATGACCGACGCCTCCAAGCAAGACCTGGCCGCCACCCAGACCGACACCGGTGCAGCCACGCCAACGGGCAATGGCGAATTGGCCAAGGATCCACTGTCGCCGGAAATCGACTTCGACACCTTCGCTGCCGTCGACCTGCGCGTGGCACTGATCATCAAGGCCGAAGCCGTGGAGGGCGCGGACAAGCTGCTGCGCCTGACCCTGGATATCGGTGATGAACAGCGCAATGTGTTCTCCGGGATCAAGAGTGCCTACCCGGACCCGTCCAAGCTCGATGGGCGCATGACCATGATGATCGCCAACCTCAAGCCGCGGAAGATGAAGTTCGGTATTTCCGAAGGCATGGTGATGGCAGCCGGCCCTGGCGGTGAAGAGATCTACCTGCTGAGCCCCGACAGCGGCGCCAAGCCCGGCCAGCGGATCAAGTAAGGCGGCCTGCTGGACCCCATCCCCCCGTTGCCCCTCGCGCAACGGGGGGATTTGCATATCTGGGCAACCCCGCCTACGCGCCAGTTGCCTACTCTTGAGGGACAGCCTGCTTGCACCGGCACCGACCATGACCCACCTCCTGCTCGCTCTTGTCAGCACCGCCCTGGTCAACAACTTCGTGTTGCACTGGCCGCTGGGCGCCGATCCGCTGCTCCAGGCGCAGTCCGAGGACAGACGGCGGCTCCACGCCCTGGGCCTGGCGACCACGATCTTGATGCTGGTCAGCAGTGTCCTGGGAACACTCCTTTATCGTGCGCTGCTGGCACCCTGGGGCCTGGAGTCGTTGCAACTGTTCGTCTGGCTGCCCCTGAACCTGTTGTTGATCCAGCCACTGCTGCAGGTGCTGGCACGGGCCCTGCCCGGGCTGCCATTCGATGGTCTCTGGCCCTTGCTCCTGGGCAACGCCGGTGTGCTCGGCCTGCTGCTGGCTGGCAGCCAGGGCAACCTGGGGCTCGCCACCCTGGGGGCGATGAGCCTGGGGGCTGGCCTGGGGTTCTGGCTGGTGCTCGGCCTGTTCAGTGACCTGCGCCAGCGTGTCCGCAACAACGATATCCCCCTGCCCTGGCAGGGCCTGCCGCTCGACCTGATCGGCGCCGGCCTGCTGGCAGTGGCGTTCCTAGGCTTCAACGGACTGGTCAAACCATGAGTCTGATTCAACGCATCGATGCCCTCCTGCCCCAGACCCAGTGCGGCAAATGCGGCCATCCCGGATGCAAACCCTACGCCCAGGGCATCGCCCGTGGCGAGGCCATCAACAAGTGCCCGCCCGGTGGGCAGGAAACCATTGCCGGCCTCGCCCAACTGCTGCAACTGCCGGTCCTGGATCTGGATCGCAGCCGTGGCGAAGCCCCGGCCCAGGTTGCCTACATCCGCGAGGCCGAATGCATCGGCTGCACCAAATGCATCCAGGCCTGCCCGGTGGATGCCATTGTCGGCGCAGCGAAGCTGATGCACACCGTCCTCGTCGACGAATGCACCGGCTGTGACCTATGCGTAGCACCCTGCCCGGTGGACTGCATCGACATGCTGCCCCTGCCTCAGGACCGGGTCGTACCGATTGTCGGCGGCCTGGCCCATAGCCCGGAGCAACGGCAAGCGCGCGCCAGCAAACGCGAGCACGCCAGGCGACGCTTCGAGCAACGCAACGAACGACTGCAACGCGAAGAAGCCCGACGCCTGGCCGAACGCCAGGCCCGTGCCCAGAAAGCCGCCCAGCCTGCCGACAGCGGCGACAATCCGGTCCAGGCGGCTATCGAGCGGGTCCGCGCGCAAAAGGCCGCGGCAGCCGATGCCGCACTGAAGAAGGCCAAGATCGAACTGGCCATGAGCCGGGCCCAGTTGAACAAGTCGCTCAAGGCCTTCGGGCACCCGCCAACCTTCGAGCAGCAGTCGCAGTTGATCATCCTGCAACGCCAGTTCGAAGCCGCCGAGCAGGCCCTGGCCCACCTGGAGGCCCAGACCCCGGCCACGCCACCGCCAGCGGCTCCCAAGGATGCCAATCTCAAGCGCGCCAAGATCCAGCTGGCCACCCGCCGCGCCGAACTGAAAAAGGCCGAGGCTGCGGGCGCCCCGTCCGCCGAGCTGGAGGCCTTGAGCGCAGCCCTGGCGGCTGCCGAACAGGACCTGCATGCCGCCGAGGACGCCAGCGCGAAACCGGCGCCAGTGCTCACCCGTATCGAGAAACGCCCCATCGCCCCACAACTGCGACGGCTCAAGACGGAACTGGCCTACGCCCGGGCCGAACTGCACAAGCTGCAGCGCCAGGCTGACAGCAGCGCCGAGCAACTGGCCCGGGCCCGGGAGCGCCTGAGCGACGTCGAGCGCCAGGTGGATGCCCATGTCGCTGGCTGAGGGTACCGACCCACGCCTGCATCAAGCCATGCAGCGCGTGTTGCTGGCCCTCTTGCCGGGACTGCTGGTGCTGCTGTGGCTGTACGGCTGGGGAGTACTGCTGAACCTGCTGCTGGCCGCCAGTGGCGCGCTGGCCATGGAGGCCGTGGTGCTGTTCCTGCGCAAGCGCCCGCTTAGGCCCTCTCTGTGCGACGGTAGCGCGCTGGTCAGCGCCACTCTGCTGGCCCTGGCCCTGCCGGCCTATTGTCCCTGGTGGCTGGCGCCAAGTGCCGCGGCCAGTGCCATGCTCCTGGGCAAGCATGTGTACGGTGGCGTCGGGCAGAACCCCTTCAACCCGGCCATGCTGGGCTATGCCCTGGCTCTTGTATGTTTCCCGCAATCGATGACCCATTGGCCCGCCCCCCAGGCCCTGGGGTTGCTCGACGGCCTGCAACTGGCCTTCGGCCTGGACAGCCTGCGCCCGGATGCCTGGGCCCAGGCCACCGCACTGGACAGCTTGCGCATCAACAAGAGCCTGACCATCGACGAACTGTTTGCCGGCAACCCGGCCTTCGGTCACTTCGGTGGTCGTGGCGCCGAGTGGGTCAACCTGGGTTTTCTCGCCGGCGGTCTGTTCCTGTTGCAACAGCGCGTCATCAGTTGGCACGCCCCCATGGGCATGCTCGCCAGCCTGCTGCTCATCAGCCTGGTGTGCTGGAACGGCACGGGCTCCGACTCCCACGGCTCGCCGCTGTTCCACCTGCTCGCCGGCGCCAGCATGCTGGGTGCCTTCTTCATCGTCACCGAACCGGTATCGGGCCCCAAGACGGCCCGGGCTCGCCTGATGTTCGGCATCGGGGTCGGCCTGCTGACCTACCTGATCCGTACCTGGGGCAGCTACCCCGATGGCATGGCCTTCGCCGTGTTGCTGATGAACCTGGCGGTACCGGCCCTGGAACGCCATTGCAGCGCACAGCCAGCCGGGGATCGGCCATGAAGAACCTGCGCAACCTGTTGCTGCTGGCAGCTCTTGGTCTCCTGGGTATCGGCACCACCTTGTGGCTGCAACACGCCACGGCACCACGGATCACGACCGAACAACGGGCCCTGCAGGCACGCAAGCTCCTGGACCTGCTGCCGGCGGGCAGCTATGACAATCAACCCCTGGACCAGCCACTGCTCCTGCCTAACGTACAACTGGATCACAGCCGCCTGCTGGAGGGTTACCTGGCCACCCGCAACGGCCAGCCCAGCGCCCTGTTGCTGCGCAGCCAGGTCACGGGGTATGCAGGGCCCATCGAACTGCTGATCGCCATCGACAGCCAGGGTCGCCTGCTAGGCAGCAAGGCCCTGAAGCAGGGTGAAACCCCCGGGCTTGGGGGACGTATCGGCGAGCAGCCCAGTGCCTGGCTGGCCGGTTTCGCCGGCAAGTCCCGCAACGATCCGGGCGACAGTGCCTGGGCCTTGAAGAAAGACCAGGGCCAGTTCGACCAGATCGCGGGGGCCACGATCACCTCTCGTGCAGCGATCAGCGCCCTGCACGACGCCCTGCGCTACTTCGACGAGCACCGTGAATCACTGATCAACGGAGCCTCCCATGAATAAACCGCTGGCCCTGCCCGGGCTGCTGATGCTTCCCGCACTGATCGGTGCCACGGATTCCTGGGTCAAGGCCCTGGGCATGGTCCTGTGTTTCCTGTTGCTGATGACGCTCTACAGTATCGGCATGCGACTGTTGCGCCCGCGCCTGGGAGCCGACCGCCAGCACCTGCTGGCCAGTCTGTTGCTGGGAGCCTCTTTGGGCAGTTGCCTGTGGCTGGCAGTGCAAGCCTGGAGCTACCAACTGCATCAACAACTGGGCCTGTACCTGGCAGTGCTGCCGCTGCAATGCGTGGCCATGGAGCAGGCCGGTTTTTTTCAACGTACCGACCGACTGCGCCTGGGCATTGCCTTCTGTAGCGCCCTGATCGTCCTGGGCGCCTTGCGCGAACTGCTGGGAACCGGCGCACTGGGCCGCCACCTGGGCTGGCTCGTGGGCCTGGACGACACGGGAAACGGCTGGGTGCTGCTACCCGATGGCGGCCTGCACCTGCTGACTCTTGCCCCTGGCGGTTTTATCCTGCTGGGCCTGTTGCTGGCCGCCCAACGAGCCTGGTCCCTCAACCGATCGCCTTCGAGGAAATGAAGCACCCATGAATGCAGCCAAACGCCTGGAAATATTTCGCCGGCTCCACGAAGACAATCCCGAACCGAAAACCGAACTGGCCTACTCCTCGCCGTTCGAACTGCTGATTGCGGTGATTCTCTCGGCCCAGTCGACCGACGTCGGCGTCAACAAGGCGACCGCCAAGCTCTTTCCCGTGGCCAACACGCCCGCGGCCATCCACGCCCTGGGCATCGATGGCTTGTCGGAGTACATCAAGACCATCGGCCTTTACAACAGCAAGGCGAAGAACGTCATCGAGACCTGCCGCTTGCTGGTGGAGCGCCACGGCAGCGAGGTGCCGCAAACCCGTGAGGAGCTCGAAGCTCTACCCGGTGTCGGCCGCAAGACCGCCAACGTGGTGCTCAATACCGCCTTCCGCCAGCTGACCATGGCCGTGGACACGCACATTTTCCGGGTCAGCAACCGCACCGGCCTGGCACCTGGCAAGAATGTGGTGGAAGTGGAGAACAAATTGATGAAGTTCGTGCCCCGGGAATACCTGCTGGATTCCCATCACTGGCTCATCCTGCATGGCAGGTATGTCTGCCTGGCCCGCAAGCCACGTTGCGGTAGTTGCCGAATCGAGGACCTTTGCGAATACAAGCAGAAGACTTCCGATGATTGATCGAACATTGAATTTCTTCATGCATCGATTGAAAAAATCTTTTTTACCCGCCAGGAGATTATCGATATAAGGAGCGCCAACGGCAGTCCTAGCCTGGAGTTGACCTTATGAGTGCTGGCAAAGAACAACTGGACGTAGAAGACGATTTCACTGCGGCAGAAACAGAGGATGCCGAACCTGCCGTCGAGGTGGCGAAAACCAATCTGAGCAAGCGCCGTACCATCGACAACCTCCTGGAAGAGCGGCGTCTGAAAAGGCAGTTGGCCGATTACGACTTTGATCTTTAGCAACAAGAAAACCTCCAGCTGGAGGTTTTTTTGTACCCTGGTTTTCCCTGCTTCCTAGCGGTCGGCCCTACAGGCCGACCCAGCACTTGCCACACCTCGAGGACCACCCGGTTCCTTGCTACCGCTAAAAACCGCAAAGTTCATATCAGCCGATGTCGCTGGGCGAACTCAATCAAGTCGACCAATGATCGGGCATTGAGCTTGGTCAGCAGGCGACGCTTGTAGGTACTGACCGTCTTGTTGCTCAAGCACAAGCCTTCAGCGATCTCCTTGTTACTCATGCCGCTGGTAAGTTGCTTCAATACCACCAGTTCACGCCCTGAAAGCAATTCGATCATTTCTTCCTCGCTGCTGACCCCCTGGCTGGAACGGAAGGTGTGAAGGGCTTCATTGGGGAAATAGCTGTAGCCGGCCAGCACCGCCCGTACCGCACTGATCAGCTCGGTGATGTCCTGTTGCTTGCACACATAACCGGCAGCTCCAGCCTGCATGCAACGCATCGAAAAAGGCCCGGGAGTTTGCAAGGTCAATACCAGGATCTTTATCGGCATGGCCCGGGACATCAGCCGAGTAATGACTTCAAGGCCATCAAGTTTCGGAAGTCCAATATCCAGTATCAGGATGTCGGGTACATACTCCATCGCCAACTTCAATGCATCCGTACCATTGTCCGTTTCCGCTATAACTTCAAAACCATGTCGCTCCATCAACATACGTACAGCCAGACGAGTTACAGGATGATCGTCCACGATCAAGACTCTTTTCATAGGTCCGTCCAGGTCCTGAGATTTTTTAGAGCCAGCACCATACCCGAGAGAAATGACTCTGGCACGGCGTCTCGGGTGGCTACGACTGTCGGAGGACGTTCCTTACAAACAATACCGAATCGCCTTACAAAATAACTTTTACAATGGGCGATAAACTTGAAAAGCACATAGGACTAATCGACACGCAAGCTACTTTCCGTACTAACAGAAATTTAATAACAAAAGATAGAGTATTGTTTCCAAATCTTTAGAACATAAGAACAACCGCAATAGCTATTCAACCCACCCACTATAAATTTTCACCCAAAGAGTGGGCTACTGGACTTGCCGTCGATTGATCAAGTGCGCCTTTATTTCATCGGCATATGCCGTCAGACCCTCTTCATGCCCCTGGAACAACTCGCACATCCTCTGCAACGCGTCGGCGTCCGCGCCATTGCCGGATTGGCGTAGCAACTGGGCAATGCGCCTGAGTTCCACCGCCGACCAGCGCAGGTCCGAGGCTGTGCCTTGCAGGTCACGCCTGAAGTCATTTTCCAAGTCATTGAGCCGCATGCTGATCTCCTGGGCTGGTGCTCATCCGATCCTGAACATCATAGGCCCTGCCCTGCGACCTGCCAGATCAAACGTCGACTGGTGCCATGCAACCCACGGCCCGGACGGAAAAATCCGGAGCTCCCGAGGGAGCTCCAGAGCACCGGGACGTGCCCGACAAAGGATCGCCAGTCTTCGCATTCAATCGCAAGTGGCGTGGTAGCGCCCCTTGGGGTTCTTGAATGAGAAGGCATGGCAGGTCTTGAGGCGGGTATTGGGGTCCGTGGATTTATAGATGTAGGCCGTCACATGCTGCTTGCCCTTGAACGGCTCGATACCGCCTATGTGCCACAAGTTACTTTTCAGGTAGAGGTCGGTATTGGCGACGCTGTTGTAGCCATTGGTGATGGATTCGCTCGCCGATTGGCTGAGGGTCTGGCGAATGGTGGTGTCTTCTCCATCGGTGGATTTGGTCTCGAACTGTTCTTCGGTAATCGGTGCCCAACCGCTGCAATCGGCATCGCTGCAGACATAGACCGCCGCCAGCGAGTGGCTGGAAAGCGCAGCCAGGCCCAACGTCGATACCAGGGGTAGCAGGCAGGATTTGAGTGTTTTCATTGGAGTCCCTCCCAATCGGAACTTGATGGGTGCAATGTTGCGTGAAGGTCTTGCCACCCCCTGGCCGATTACCGATAGCCTCCTGGCAGCCAGGGGCAGGAGCCTTGATAAACCTTAGTCCTGCTCGCACCGGCCCCACCACGGAGAAATGCTTCCCCGACAACCCCGATGACCTCTCGGATTGCCTGCAGGCAGGACGTCTTTTGAGCCCCATAAAAAAACGCCGCGGGACTCAATGAGCCAGCGGCGTTTGTCTCGGGTCACCGCAGTGGGTAGCGGTGTGCCTGTCGCGACCTGACACGGCCGCTCAAGCGATCAGAGCAGGGTCCGACCCTTGTTGGCAGCAATGCGCATGCGCAGTGCGTTGAGCTTGATGAAGCCTGCTGCATCCGCCTGGTTGTAGGCGCCACCATCTTCTTCGAAGGTGGCGATGTTGGCGTCGAACAGCGAGTCGTCGGACTTGCGGCCGGTAACGATGACATTGCCCTTGTACAGCTTCAGGCGTACCACGCCATTTACGCTGGCCTGGGAAGCATCGATCATCTGTTGCAGCATCAGACGTTCCGGGCTCCACCAGTAACCGGTGTAGATCAGGCTGGCGTACTTGGGCATCAGCTCGTCCTTGAGGTGGGCCACTTCACGATCCAGGGTGATGGACTCGATGGCGCGGTGCGCGCGCAGCATGATGGTGCCACCAGGGGTCTCGTAGCAGCCACGAGACTTCATGCCCACATAGCGGTTCTCGACGATATCCAGGCGGCCGATACCGTTCTCGCCGCCAATGCGGTTCAGGGTCGCCAGCACGGTGGCCGGGCTCATGTCCACACCATCGATGGCCACGATGTCGCCGTTGCGATAGGTCAGCTCGAGGTAGGTTGGCGTGTTGGGAGCGTTCTCCGGGGAGACGGTCCAGCGCCACATGTCTTCTTCGTGCTCGGTCCAGGTGTCTTCCAGCACGCCGCCTTCATAGGAGATGTGCAGCAGGTTGGCGTCCATGGAGTAAGGAGACTTCTTCTTGCCATGGCGCTCGATCGGGATGGCGTGCTTTTCGGCATAGTCCATCAGCTTCTCGCGGGACAGCAGGTCCCACTCGCGCCAGGGAGCGATCACCTTCACGCCCGGCTTGAGGGCATAGGCGCCCAGTTCGAAACGCACCTGGTCGTTGCCCTTGCCGGTGGCGCCATGGGAGATGGCGTCGGCGCCGGTCTCGTTGGCGATCTCGATCAGGCGCTTGGCGATCAGTGGACGGGCGATGGAGGTACCCAGCAGGTACTCGCCTTCATAGACGGTGTTGGCACGGAACATCGGGAAGACGAAATCACGCACGAATTCTTCGCGCAGATCGTCGATGTAGATCTCTTTGACACCCATGGCTTGAGCCTTGGCGCGGGCCGGTTCGACCTCTTCGCCCTGGCCCAGGTCAGCAGTGAAAGTCACTACTTCACAGTTGTAGGTATCCTGCAGCCACTTGAGGATCACCGAAGTGTCCAGGCCGCCCGAATACGCGAGAACGACCTTGTTAACGTCCGCCATGCCATCACTCCACGGGTTGTACGGAAAGCCGTCGAGTCTACCGATCAATGCGGATAATTTACAGAGGCGCGACAGCTTATGACGCCCAGGCGACAAATTATGTCAGGCGGGCGACGATGAAAACCGGGTCATGAGGTGGCCGCGGCCCCAGCTCCGGACGCCGCCTGGGGCGTGGTGGCCGGTTTTTCAGTAGGTGCTACCCGCTCCAGATGCACATTGACCCGACGGTTCTTCGCCCGGTTGGCAGGGTTGGTGTTGGGCGCCAGGGGATAGCGCTCGCCATGAAAGCGCACGACGATCTGGCTCTCGGCCAGGCCGTTGGCCTTGAAGAACTCCATGACCGCCAGCGCCCGGCGGCGTGACAGGTCACGGTTGGTCAGGCGGTTGCCGCTGTTGTCCGAGTGGCCGTCGAGTTCGACGTGATTGACCGTCGGGTCGGCCTTGATGAAGTCCACCATCACCTGCAACTTGGCCTTGGCCCGGGCGTCGAGTTCGATACCGCTCCCCGGGAAGCCGATCTCGGCCTGCTTGACCTGCTCATAGTTCATCGGCAGCAGCTTGGTCATGCAGGCCTGGTAATCGCTGTAGGCCTTGCTGAATTTCACCGGCAGCAGGCGCACTTCGGAAACACCGCCCTCACGGGAATAGTGACGGACCACAGGACTGCGCCCTTCCAGCAGACCGATGATCAGACGACCGGCCTGCATCTGGTTGCTGTTGAACAACACGCCATCGGTGCCGGCCCTGACGGCGCCGAGGTTGATGTCGCCACGTCCCGGCTGCCAAGGCGCGGCCGCCGCGAGCAGGGTCGCCGAACCACCCGCCTGCATCGGGTTGAAACTCTTGAGGCGGAAGATCGCCTGCTCGCCGGCACGGCGTACGAATTCGCCGGAGCCGAAATCGGTAACCGGCTGGATCAGGCGGCACTCGAACTTATCGCCTTCGACCGTCCACTCAATGCTCTCCAGACGGGTCTGGAAAGTGAGAGCCATCGCGGGCAGGCTGGCAAACACACTGAGCAAGGCTAGATAACGCTGGCGCACGGGAGGCTCCACTGACGTGTACAACAGAAAAATCGACAGGCGTGAATACGCCATACCTTCGGGGTATCGGTCGTGCTGAGCAAAACTTGATAGCGAGTGCCTGCAAGAGTCTTTTCCGGTAGGATTCCCCCCTAGTTTTACCCGCCTGGAACCTCCCATGTCCGACCGCCTGACCCTGCTGCGTCCCGACGACTGGCATATTCATCTTCGCGATGGTGCCGTGTTGCCCAATACAGTCGCGGATGTCGCGCGTACCTTTGGTCGCGCCATCATCATGCCCAACCTGGTACCTCCCGTGCGCAACGCCGCACAGGCCGATGCCTATCGCCAGCGTATCCTCGCTGCGCGCCCGACCGGCAGCCGCTTCGAGCCGCTGATGGTGCTCTACCTCACCGACCGCACCCAGCCGGACGAGATCCGCG
This sequence comes from Pseudomonas sp. L5B5, assembly GCF_020520285.1. Taxonomy (NCBI): domain Bacteria; kingdom Pseudomonadati; phylum Pseudomonadota; class Gammaproteobacteria; order Pseudomonadales; family Pseudomonadaceae; genus Pseudomonas; species Pseudomonas sp. L5B5. The sequence continues at coordinate 5,636,050 of NZ_CP084742.1, read as the reverse complement.
AAGCCAAGGCGAGCGGCTTCGTGCATGCCGCCAAGCTGTACCCGGCAGGTGCGACCACCAACTCGGACTCGGGCGTGACCAGCATCGACACGATCTTCCCGGTGCTCGAAGCCATGGCCGAGGTCGGCCTGCCCCTGTTGGTCCACGGCGAAGTGACCCACGGCGACATCGATGTCTTCGACCGCGAGAAAATCTTCATCGATGAACACATGCGGCGGGTGGTCGAGCGCTTCCCTGCCCTGAAAGTGGTGTTCGAACACATCACCACTGCCGATGCGGTGCAGTTCGTCAACGAGGCCCCGGCCAACGTCGCCGCCACCATCACTGCGCATCACCTGCTGTACAACCGCAACCACATGCTGGTAGGCGGGATTCGCCCGCACTTCTATTGCTTGCCGATCCTCAAGCGCAATGTCCACCAGCATGCCCTGCTGGACGCGGCCACCAGCGGCAGCGAGAAGTTCTTCCTCGGCACCGACTCGGCGCCCCACGCCCAGCATGCCAAGGAAGCCGCCTGCGGCTGTGCCGGCTGCTACACCGCCTTTGCCGCGATCGAGTTGTATGCCGAGGCCTTCGAGCAGCGCAACGCGCTGGACAAACTGGAAGCCTTCGCCAGCCTCAATGGCCCGCGCTTCTATGGTCTGCCGGCCAACACCGATCGCATTACCCTGGTTCGTGAAGAATGGACCGCCCCTGCCAGCCTGCCATTCGGCGAGCTGACTGTCATTCCGCTGCGCGCCGGTGAAAAACTGCGCTGGCGCCTGCTGGAGGATCACTCGTGAGTGACGACCATTTCGACGACGAACAAGAAGGTAACAGCGGCGGTCCTCGCCACCCGATGGCGGCGCGCTTTCGCGGTTACCTGCCGGTCGTCGTCGACGTCGAGACCGGCGGCTTCAATTGCGCCACCGATGCCCTGCTGGAAATCGCCGCCACCACCATCGGCATGGACGAAAAGGGCTTCGTGTTCCCCGAGCACACCTACTTCTTCCGGGTCGAGCCATTTGAAGGCGCGAACATCGAAGCAGCGGCGCTGGAGTTCACCGGGATCAAGCTCGACCATCCATTGCGCATGGCCGTGAGCGAAGAAACCGCCCTCACCGATATTTTCCGTGGCGTGCGCAAGGCGCTGAAGGCCAATGGCTGCAAGCGCGCGATCCTGGTAGGTCACAACAGCAGCTTCGACCTGGGTTTCCTGAATGCCGCCGTGGCACGACTGGACATGAAGCGCAACCCGTTCCATCCGTTCTCAAGCTTCGACACCGCTACCCTGGCGGGCCTGGCTTACGGCCAGACGGTGCTGGCCAAGGCCTGTCAGAGCGCGGACATCGACTTCGACGGTCGCGAAGCCCATTCGGCCCGCTACGACACCGAGAAGACCGCCGACCTGTTCTGCGGCATCGTCAACCGCTGGAAACAAATGGGCGGCTGGCAGGACTTCGACGACTGAATGTCGAGTTCCACAGTCCCATAAAAAAACCGGCCCTGAGGCCGGTTTTTTTATGCGAGACGCCAGGCGTTACAGCTTGCCGGCGTTCTCGGTCAGGTAGGCAGCAACGCCTTCTGGCGAAGCGGTCATGCCTTTGTCGCCTTTTTTCCAGTTGGCTGGGCAGACTTCGCCGTGCTCTTCGTGGAATTGCAGGGCGTCGACCAGGCGGATCAGCTCTTCCATGTTGCGACCCAGCGGCAGGTCGTTGACGATCTGGGAGCGAACCACACCCTTGTCGTCGATCAGGAACGCGCCACGGAAGGCTACGCCGCCTTCGGACTCGACGTCGTAGGCCTTGGCGATGTCGTGCTTCATGTCGGCAGCCATGATGTATTGAACCTGACCGATGCCACCAGCATTGATCGGGGTGTTGCGCCAGGCGTTGTGGGTGAAGTGCGAGTCGATCGACACGGCGATCACTTCCACGTTGCGAGCCTTGAAGTCAGCCATGCGGTGATCCAGGGCGATCAGCTCGGACGGGCAGACGAAGGTGAAGTCCAGCGGGTAGAAGAACACCAGGCCGTATTTGCCTTTGATGGCCGAGGACAGGGTGAAGCTGTCGACGATTTCGCCATTGCCGAGAACGGCCGGGACGGTGAAGTCAGGGGCTTGTTTGCCTACGAGAACGCTCATTGGATATCTCCTGGTGTGGACGTACTGATGGAAGAAGGGGACCGGCCCCGAGTCTGTCATGTTGATGCGACAGCTGCGTGACCCGACCCCGCTTCGCAAGAACCGACCATCATACACGGCGTTTTTGAGCTGTCCTTAGTGGTTTTTCTCCGAGCCGGCCCGCCAGGCGAAAAATGCGATCGATCTGTGATTAACGAGGACAAAAGCCGTTCGTCACCCCGACTGGAAACGATGGACAAGGCTGTCGAAACCACTTTGACAATCATTCTCGTTAACATTAAGATCCATCGCAATTGAGCCCTAACCAGCGACGGTTCTCATCCTATGTATGTCTGCCTCTGCACCGGTGTCACCGACGGACAAATTCGCGAAGCGATCTACGAAGGTTGCTGCAGCTACCGTGAAGTGCGCCAAGCGACCGGCGTTGCCAGCCAGTGTGGCAAATGTGCCTGCCTGGCCAAGCAGGTAGTCCGTGAGACCCTGACCGAATTGCAGAGTGCCCAGGCAGCGATTTCCTATCCAGTGGAATTTAATGTCGCTTGATTTAATCGCCAAGATTCAAGAACCGGACCTAGTGTCCGGTTTTTTTATGTCTGTAATTCAATTGCTTAGGTGCAAAACGCGGAACACAAACATTCTTATTCCGATTAATTTTCATATATTATTCAATAACTTAGGTTTGACAGTAATCTTTGTGCAGCTCAGACTCTGCCCATATTCACCTAATTAAAGGGCAGGACCCCATCATGAAAGGCGACATTACAGTCATCCAGCATCTCAATAAAATCCTTGCCAATGAACTGGTCGCGATCAATCAGTACTTCCTGCATGCACGCATGTATGAAGATTGGGGCCTGAACAAGCTGGGCAAGCACGAGTATCACGAGTCCATCGATGAGATGAAGCATGCGGACAAGCTGATCAAGCGCATCCTCTTCCTCGAAGGCCTGCCTAACGTCCAGGACCTGGGCAAGCTGCACATCGGCGAACACACCAAGGAAATGCTCGAGTGCGACCTGCGTATCGAGCGTACCGGCCATGCAGACCTCAAGGCAGCAATCGCCCATTGCGAATCGGCCGGCGACTTCGGCAGCCGTGAACTGCTGGAAGATATCCTTGAGTCCGAAGAAGAACATATCGACTGGCTTGAAACCCAACTGGGCCTGATCGATAAAGTGGGTATCGAGAACTATCTGCAATCGCAAATGGGTGACGAGTAATTTAACTCGTCATACTTTCCCGACAATAAAAAGCCCCGCTTCTGGAAAAGAAGCGGGGCTTTTTTTGCATTACGTGGGCATGTTCGCGTAATGCACAGGAGCAGGCGGGCCCGCTCCTGAATATCAGCCTGACTCAGGCTTCGGTTTTGGCTGCAGCGGCCTTTTCGGCAGCCGCCTTGACCAGGGTCTGCAGCTCACCGTTGGCAAACATTTCAGCCATGATGTCGCTGCCACCGACCAGTTCACCGCCGACCCACAGCTGCGGGAAAGTAGGCCAGTTGGCGTACTTGGGCAGGTTGGCGCGAATTTCCGGGTTCTGCAGGATGTCCACGTAAGCGAACTTCTCGCCACAGCCCATCACGGCCTGCGCGGCTTTCGCGGAGAAGCCACACTGCGGGGCATTCGGAGAGCCTTTCATGTAGAGCAGGATGGTGTTGTTGGCAATCTGCTCTTTAATAGTTTCGATGATATCCATGGAACACCTCGGCTGAACTTTCCGACTCTGTTGTCGGCACGGTGGCGCATTGTAACGGAATCCGCTGCGCACTGCTTGGCCTGTCCGACAGACATCTCAAGCCGCCTCCACCTTGACCGGCACCCCGTTCAACGCGGCATTTCCCGACAACTCATCCAGGTGGCGCTCATCGGTGAGGTCGTTGGCACTGCAGCCCGGTTGTCCGGAAGCGATCCCCATCTGTACCCCAGAACGGGCATGTCCCCAGCCATGGGGCAAGCTCACCACGCCCGGCATCATCTCGCCACTGGCCAGGACCTCCACTTCCACCGTACCGACCCGGGAACTGATGCGCACCCGCTGGCCGTCGCTAAGCCCGCGCCGGGCCAGGTCCTGCGGATGCATCAGCAACTGGTGGCGAGGCTTGCCCTTCACCAGGCGATGATAATTGTGCATCCAGGAGTTGTTGCTGCGCACGTGCCGCCGCCCGATCAGCAGTAGCTCGTCCGCCTGCGGTGCAGGCTGCGCGGCAAAGCGTTGCAAGTCCGCCATGATCGCCGCTGGCGCGGCCTGGACCCGCCGGTTCTCGGTCTTCAGGCGCTGCGCCAGGTTCGGCTGCAACGGCCCCAGGTCCATGCCGTGGGGATGCTGGTCCAGCGTAGCCAGGGACAGCTTGAGCGGCGAGGCATCGCCGTAGAGCCCGGCCCGCAACCCCATATCGATCATCTGCGCCGGGGCCATGGTGGGCTTGAGCGAGCTGCCGGTTCTTGCGGCGAATGCCTTGGCCAGCCCGACGAAGATCTCCCAGTCGTGCAGTGCGCCCTCGGGCTTGGGCAGGATCGCCCGGTTGAAACGACTGACATTACGCACGGCAAAGAGATTGAACGTAGTGTCGTAGTGGTCGTTCTCCAGGGCCGAAGTGGACGGCAGGATAAGGTCCGCATAACGGGTGGTTTCATTGATGTACAGATCGATGCTGACCATGAACTCCAGACCGTCCAGGGCCTGCTCCAGGCGTCGGCCATTGGGCGTGGACAGCGCCGGATTGCCCGCCACCGTGACCAGGGCCCGGACTTGCCCTTCACCCTCGGTGAGCATCTCTTCGGCCAGGGCGGATACCGGCAGCTCACCGCCATACTCGGGAAGGCCGGAGACCCGACTCTGCCAGGCGTTGAAATGGCCGCCCGAGGTCGCTGCCACCAGGTCCAGCGCGGGGTCGGTACACAGCGCGCCCCCCACCCGATCGAGATTGCCGGTGATCAGGTTGAGCAATTGCAGCAGCCAGTGACACAGCGTGCCGAACGCCTGGGTCGAGACCCCCATACGCCCATAACACACCGCTCTGTCGGCACTGGCGAACTCCCTGGCCAGCTGGCGAATCTGCGACGCCGGGATCGCGCACAGCGGGCTCATGGCTTCTGCGGTGAAACGGGAAATCGCCTGACGCACGTCGGCCAGCCCATCCACCTGCAAATGGCTGTCCCGGGTCGGCCCATCCTGGAAAATGCTGTTCAGCAGACCGAACAGCAAGGCCACGTCCCCCCCTGGGCGAATGAACAGATGCTGGTCGGCCATCGCTGCCGTCTCGGTGCGCCGCGGGTCGACCACCACGACCTTGCCGCCACGGGCCTGGATGGCCTTCAGGCGTTTCTCCACGTCCGGCACCGTCATGATGCTGCCGTTGGAGGCCACAGGATTGCCACCGAAAATCAACATGAAATCGGTGTGATCGATATCGGGAATCGGCAACAGCAGACCATGGCCATACATCAGGTAACTGGTCAGGTGCTGGGGTAACTGGTCAACCGAGGTGGCCGAGAAACGGTTGCGGGTCTTGAGCTGGCCCAGGAAGTAGTTGCTGTGGGTCATCAGCCCGTAGTTGTGGACGCTGGGATTGCCCTGGTAAGTGGCGACAGCATCCTTGCCATGGCGTTGCTGGATGTCCGCCAGGCGCTCCGCCACCAGGGCGAAAGCTTCATCCCACTCGATCGGCTGCCATTCGTTGCCCACGCGTCGCACCGGGTGGCGCAGGCGATCCGGGTCTTCCTGGATGTCCTGCAGGGCCACGGCCTTGGGACAGATGTGACCACGGCTGAACGTATCCTGGTGGTCGCCCTTGATCGAGGTGATACGCGGGGCGCCCGGCTCTTGCTCGGTGATCTCCAAAGTCAGGCCGCAAATGGCTTCGCACAGGTGGCAGGCACGGTGATGCAGAGTCTTGGTCATGGCCAGTCTCTATTGTTTGACAGCACCTGGTCAGGCACCGGAGACGAAAACTATGGCGCCAGCCTCCAGTACACACCAGTGACGTTCGTCATATGAATCCACGGCCATCAACCCGGGACATGATCGCCGCTGTCAATTGGGCGGGAGCCTGGGCAAGCTCTCTGCCCCCACCTGCCCCCTCGATTCCACAGGTCCCTGCCCGGGGTAGCTTCCGGACAGTTGCGCAAGCAGCCGCCAATGTTCGTCGAGACCGGCACTGAGGGTCATCATCCGGTCGATCATCTTGCGCGCGGCGTCCCGGGTCACCTGGTCATCACTGCGCAGCAACTCGAACGAAAATGCGGTCACCGAAGCGGTCATGTCGGTGAGAGCCCGGGCCGTGAGCCCCAGCAGCGTCATCAATTGTTGCTCCTTGGACTCCATCGCAAACGCTTCCAGGCTGCTGATCCGCCTTTATAACCTCAGCACTTTGCATTAGGAAATGTTTCAGGCTGGCGACCGGGCAAGCCCTCGCCGGCAGGTCCCCGGCCCATGGGTCAGAAAGCGACCACAGTCCCACGGGCAGCGCCCCACCAGTTTGCCAAGCCGTGCCTGAGCAGTGTACAAATGCCCGGCTGCCGTCCGGAAACGGGTTTCGACAGTGCCCGCGCACTCGTGTCCTGGCCTCTGTGAATGCCCCTGATCGCCGTAGCACTATTGGTAATACGCGACATTTAATTATAAGATCGCGCCTTCCCCTATTTCGTCGCCCCGTGCGGCTTCCGCCGCAGGTCCAGCCCGTTGTTCGATAAACCAAGGCGTTGAGAATCTGCGGTCCGTGGCAAAAAGGTAGTTAATGATGAGCGCAAGGCACTTTCTCTCCCTGATGGATTGCACGCCCGATGAGCTGGTCAGCGTGATCCGTCGAGGCACCGAGCTGAAGGACCTGCGTAACCGCGGCGTACTCTTCGAGCCGTTGAAAAATCGTGTTCTGGGCATGATCTTCGAGAAATCCTCGACTCGTACCCGCCTGTCCTTCGAAGCCGGCATGATCCAACTGGGCGGCCAGGCGATCTTCCTGTCGCCACGCGATACCCAACTGGGCCGCGGCGAACCCATCGGCGACTGCGCCATCGTCATGTCGCGCATGCTCGACGCGGTGATGATCCGCACCTTTGCCCACAGCACCCTGACCGAGTTCTCTGCCAACTCCCGCGTACCGGTGATCAACGGCCTGTCCGATGACCTGCATCCCTGCCAGCTGCTGGCCGACATGCAGACCTTCCTCGAACACCGCGGCTCGATCCAGGGCAAGACCGTGGCCTGGATCGGCGACGGCAACAACATGTGCAACAGCTATATAGAAGCCGCCATCCAGTTCGACTTCCAGCTGCGTATCGCCTGCCCGCAAGGCTACGAGCCCAACCCTCGATTCGTCGCTCAAGCCGGGGACCGCGTGACCATCGTCCGTGATCCGCGGGAAGCGGTGAGCGGTGCTCATCTGGTCAGCACCGACGTCTGGACCTCCATGGGCCAGGAAGAGGAAACCGCCAAGCGCCTGGAGCTGTTCGCTCCGTTCCAGGTCAACCGCGCCCTGCTCGACCTGGCAGCGCCGGACGTGCTGTTCATGCATTGCTTGCCCGCCCACCGCGGCGAAGAAATCAGCCTCGACCTGCTGGACGACCCACGTTCAGTGGCCTGGGACCAGGCGGAGAACCGCCTCCACGCACAAAAGGCCCTGCTCGAGTTCCTCGTCGAGCCGGCGTACCACCACGCATGAGCCAACCATTGCTACTGAACCTGCGCAACCTGGCTTGCGGCTACCTCGACCAGCGGGTGGTGCAGAACCTCAACCTGCACCTCAACGCCGGTGACATCGGCTGCCTGCTGGGCTCCTCCGGCTGTGGCAAGACCACCACCCTGCGGGCCATCGCCGGCTTCGAGCCGGTGCACGAGGGTGAAATCCAGCTGGCCGGCGAAACCATTTCCAGTGCCGGCTTCACCCTGGCTCCGGAAAAACGCCGGATCGGCATGGTGTTCCAGGATTACGCCCTGTTCCCTCACCTGTCCGTGGCGGACAACATTGCCTTTGGCATCCGCAAGCATCCACAGAGGGACCGGGTGGTCGCCGAGCTACTGGAACTGGTCAACCTCAAGCAGCTCGGCCAGCGTTTTCCCCACGAATTGTCCGGCGGCCAGCAACAGCGCGTGGCCCTGGCCCGCGCCCTGGCTCCCGAGCCGCAATTGCTGCTACTGGACGAGCCGTTTTCCAACCTCGATGGCGAGTTGCGACGCAAGCTCAGCCATGAGGTGCGCGATATCCTCAAGGCCCGTGGCACCAGCGCCATCCTGGTCACCCATGACCAGGAAGAAGCCTTTGCCGTGAGCGATCAGGTGGGGGTTTTCAGGGAGGGTCGGCTGGAACAGTGGGACACGCCCTACAACCTCTACCACGAGCCGCAGACACCTTTTGTCGCCAGCTTCATTGGCCAGGGCTACTTCATTCGCGGCCAGCTGAGCAGCCCGGAATCGGTGCAGACCGAACTGGGCATGCTGCAAGGCAACCGCGCCTACACCTGGCCGACCGGCGGCGCGGTGGACGTGCTATTGCGGCCGGATGATATCGTCCACGCACCGGACAGCGCCCTTAAGGCCCGAGTCGTCGGCAAGACCTTCCTGGGTGCCTCGACCCTGTATCGCCTGCAACTGCCCACTGGCAGCCAGCTGGAATCGATCTTCCCCAGCCACGCCGACCATCAGGTGGGCGCCGACGTGGGCATCCGCGTGGCGGCAGAGCACCTGGTGCTGTTCCAGGCCTCAGGCAACACTGCTGCGCAGATTGCGCAAAACGACTCTGGTGTACGGCGCTACAGCAACGCCCACTGAACCCCTGAACCGGCCGTGACGCCCAGCGCCCCAGCCGGTTTTCGCCCAGCCTTGCACCTTCACGGGCGACCAATGTCGGCGAAGCTGGCCTGGGTATGCTCGGCCAGCACCGCCGCCGACAACTCCACCTCCAGGCCCCGACGCCCGGCACTGACGAAGATGCTGGTAAGGGGCTGTGCGCTTTTGTCGATAAAGGTCCGCAAACGCTTCTTCTGCCCCAGCGGACTGATGCCCCCCAACAGATAACCGGTCGCTCGCTGGGCCGCGGCCGGATCAGCCATCTCGGCTTTCTTCACCCCTGCGGCATGGGCCAGGGCCTTGAGGTCGAGGCTGCCTGCCACCGGGACTACCGCCACCAACAACTCACCTTTCTCGCTACTGGCCAACAAGGTCTTGAAGACCCGGGCCGGGTCGAGACTGAGCTTCTCGGCCGCCTCAAGCCCATAGGACGCTGCCTTGGGGTCATGTTCGTAACTGTGAATGCAATGTTCGGCGCGAACTTTTTTCAGCAGGTCCAGTGCAGGGGTCATGACAGCTCCATGGCAATGATGAAAGGCAAAACGAAGCCTGCGGATTTTAGGCCATTGATCGGCAAAAGGCTCTATCCCGAGCCTTGAAAACCAGCCTCTGGATCTGATGAAGCAACCAGTCCTGTCACTCTTGGTACAGCCCCCGGTAATCATTCATTTGACTGATATCTATAAAATGACTACTCGTTCACTTTCGACCTTTGACAGCGGTGTTTCTTGTCTATATTTTTTCGTTTCTGAATATCATGCAGTAGATCCAGGTTGCACCCAGTAGCAAGACGACGCCGGAATGGGGATTCCGTCGCCGTTGGAAGTCGCGCTCCCTGCCTTTTGCAGCAGCGCCAGACAACAACAAAAACCGAGGTTCACAATGACAACTGCTCTGCAACAACCATCATTATCGGGCCAGTGCATGGCCGAGTTCCTGGGTACCGCCCTGCTGATCTTCTTCGGCACTGGCTGCGTCGCCGCGCTCAAGGTCGCGGGTGCCAGCTTCGGCCTGTGGGAAATCAGCGTCATCTGGGGCATCGGCGTCAGCATGGCGATCTACCTGACCGCAGGCGTTTCCGGCGCGCACCTGAACCCCGCCGTGAGCATCGCCCTGTGGCTGTTTGCCGATTTCGACAAGCGCAAACTGCCGTTCTACATTCTGGCCCAGGTTGCCGGTGCCTTCTGTGCCGCCCTGCTGGTCTACACCCTGTACAGCAACCTGTTCTTCGATTTCGAACAAGCCCATCAGATGATTCGTGGCTCCCAGGCCAGCCTGGAACTGGCGTCGGTGTTCTCAACCTTTCCCAACCCGTCCCTGAGCACGGCCCAGGCGTTCCTGGTGGAAGTGGTGATCACCGCGATCCTGATGGGCGTGATCATGTCACTGACCGATGACAACAACGGCTTGCCACGCGGCCCACTGGCGCCGCTTCTGATTGGCCTGCTGATCGCCGTGATCGGCAGCGCCATGGGCCCGCTGACCGGCTTCGCGATGAACCCGGCGCGGGATTTTGGTCCTAAACTCATGACGTTCTTCGCCGGCTGGGGTGAAATCTCCTTCACCGGTGGCCGTGACATCCCGTATTTCCTGGTGCCAATCTTCGCCCCGATCCTGGGCGCCTGCCTCGGCGCCGCTGTCTATCGCGGCATGATTGCCCGCTACCTGCCCAACGCGGCCCCGGCAACACCCGCCGAACAAGACGCAGACGGCAAGGTCAAGGCTTCCTGAATCCCGTGGCGCGTGATCCTGCCCAAATCGATCCCGCGCCTGTTTCCACTCCCTTATTTCGTCCAAGGCAATCGACATGACCGACACTCAGAATAAGAACTACATCATTGCCCTCGATCAGGGTACTACCAGTTCCCGGGCGATCATTTTCGACCGTGATGCCAACGTGGTCTGCACCGCCCAGCGCGAGTTCGCCCAGCACTATCCGCAAGCCGGCTGGGTCGAGCACGACCCGATGGAAATCTTCGCCACCCAGAGTGCAGTGATGGTCGAGGCCCTGGCACAAGCCGGCCTGCATCACGACCAAGTGGCCGCCATCGGCATCACCAACCAGCGTGAAACCACTGTGGTCTGGGACAAGACCACCGGCCGGCCGGTCTACAACGCCATCGTCTGGCAATGCCGCCGCAGCACCGAGATCTGCCAGCAGCTCAAGCGTGACGGCCTGGAAGACTACATCCGCGAAACCACCGGCCTGGTCACCGACCCCTACTTCTCCGGCACCAAGCTCAAGTGGATCCTCGACAACGTCGAAGGCAGCCGCGAGCGCGCCCGCAATGGCGAGCTGCTGTTCGGCACCATCGATAGCTGGCTGATCTGGAAATTCACCGGCGGCAAGACTCACGTCACCGACTACACCAACGCCTCGCGCACCATGCTCTTCAACATCCATACCCTGGAGTGGGACGCGAAGATGCTGGAGGTGCTGGACATCCCGCGCGAGATGCTGCCGGAGGTGAAGTCCTCGTCGGAAATCTACGGTCGTACCAAGAGCGGCATCGCCATCGGCGGTATCGCTGGCGACCAGCAGGCTGCGCTGTTCGGCCAGATGTGCGTCGAGCCTGGCCAGGCCAAGAACACCTACGGCACCGGCTGCTTCCTGTTGATGAACACCGGCGACAAGGCGGTGAAGTCCCAGCACGGCATGCTCACCACCATCGCCTGCGGCCCGCGCGGCGAAGTGGCCTATGCCCTGGAAGGCGCGGTATTCAACGGTGGTTCCACCGTGCAGTGGCTGCGCGATGAACTGAAGATCATCAACGACGCTCACGACACCGAGTACTTCGCTGGGAAGGTCAAGGACAGCAACGGCGTGTACCTGGTGCCGGCCTTCACCGGCCTGGGCGCGCCCTACTGGGACCCCTATGCCCGTGGCGCATTGTTCGGCCTGACCCGTGGCGTGCGCGTGGACCACATCATCCGCGCGGCCCTGGAGTCCATCGCCTATCAGACCCGTGACGTGCTCGACGCCATGCAGCAGGATTCCGGCGAACGCCTGAAGGCCCTGCGCGTGGACGGTGGCGCCGTAGCCAACAACTTCCTCATGCAGTTCCAGGCCGACATCCTCGGCACCCAGGTGGAGCGCCCGCAAATGCGTGAAACCACCGCCTTGGGCGCCGCCTACCTGGCAGGCCTGGCCTGCGGCTTCTGGGGCAGCCTGGAAGAACTGCGCGGCAAGGCCGTGATCGAGCGCGAGTTCGAACCACAACTGGCCGAGGCGGAAAAGGAAGGCCTGTACGCTGGCTGGAAGAAGGCAGTCAGCCGCACCCGCGACTGGGAACCCCACGACGAGGCCAAATAAGCCACGTCGTGGATTGGTAACCGCTTGTAACTGGTAGGGAGCGAATTCCTGCGGCATCATGGGCAAATTTTGCACGGCAGCCCAAAGGAAGCCCCATGAATCTGCCTCCCCGCCAGCAACAAATCCTCGATCTGGTCCGCGAACGCGGCTACGTCAGCATCGAGGAATTGGCCCAGTTGTTCGTCGTCACCCCGCAAACCATCCGCCGCGATATCAACCAGTTGGCCGAAGCCAACCTGCTGCGTCGCTACCACGGTGGCGCGGCTTATGACTCCAGCGTCGAAAACACCGCCTACGCCATGCGCGCCGACCAGATGCGCGACGAAAAGCAGCGTATCGGCGAAGCCGTTGCGGCCCAGATCCCCGATCACGCCTCGCTGTTCATCAACATTGGCACCACCACCGAATCCATCGCCCGCGCCCTGCTCAACCACAGTCACCTGAAGATCATCACCAACAACCTGCACGTGGCCTCGATGCTCAGTGCCAAGGACGATTTCGACGTGCTGCTCACCGGCGGCAATGTCCGCCGCGACGGCGGCGTGGTGGGCCAGGCCAGTGTCGACTTCATCAACCAGTTCAAGGTGGATTTCGCCCTGGTGGGCATCAGCGGCATTGACGAGGACGGCAGCCTGCTGGACTTCGACTATCAGGAAGTGCGGGTATCCCAGGCGATCATCGCCAATGCCCGGCAAGTGATCCTGGCTGCAGACTCCAGCAAGTTCGGGCGCAACGCCATGATTCGCCTCGGCCCGATCAGCCTGGTCGACTGCCTGGTCACCGATCAGCAGCCGGTACCGGCCCTGACCCAACTGCTCAACCAGCACAAGATCCGCCTCGAAGTGGTCTGAGCCCGCTTCCTCCTTCCTTGCACAGCTCGCGAATTCAAACGATATCCAGCCAACCGGCACGGGTATCGTCGCGCCTGCGCGTCCGCCATCGACCGGCATAGCAACTACAGTTACCCCTCGGCAATGTTCGAAAATTTTCCTTTAGCGCCGCTTCGATCAGTTTTTTCAATCGAAGCGCGCTGGATGCGTGCATCTTTATGCGCTAGTATTTTCGAAAATGAACATTAATGTTCGAATTCAAATATCAAAGCAACACGAGGCTTGTCGATGCCCACTTCTACCTTGCCCGCGCGCCCTCTCTCCGAGGTTTACGATATCGCCGTCATTGGCGGTGGGATCAACGGTGTTGGAATTGCCGCAGATGCGGCAGGTCGCGGCCTGTCCGTGTTCCTTTGTGAAAAGGACGACCTGGCCAGCCACACGTCCTCCGCCAGCAGCAAGCTGATCCACGGTGGCTTGCGCTACCTGGAACACTACGAGTTCCGCCTGGTGCGCGAAGCCCTGGCCGAGCGCGAAGTACTGCTGGCCAAGGCGCCGCACATCGTCAAGCCCATGCGTTTCGTCCTGCCGCACCGGCCACACCTGCGTCCGGCCTGGATGATCCGCGCCGGGCTGTTCCTCTACGATCACCTGGGCAAGCGCGAGAAGCTCGCCGGCTCGCGAAGCCTGAAGTTCGGCGCCGACAGCGCGCTGCAAGCGCAGATCACCCGCGGCTTCGAATACTCCGATTGCTGGGTCGATGACGCACGCCTGGTAGTGCTCAACGCCATGGCCGCTCGCGAACACGGAGCCCATGTTCACACTCAGACCCGCTGTGTCAGCGCCCGCCGCAGCAAGGGCCTGTGGCAACTGGAACTGGAGCGTGCCGACGGCAGCCTGTTCTCCATCACCGCCAAGGCCCTGGTGAACGCCGCAGGTCCCTGGGTCGCCAAGTTCATCAAGGATGACCTGAAGCTGGAATCGCCCTACGGCATCCGCCTGATCCAGGGCAGCCACCTGATCGTGCCCAAACTGTACGAAGGCGAGCATGCGCATATCCTGCAGAACGAAGACCAGCGCATCGTCTTCACCATTCCCTACCTCGACCAATTCACCCTGATCGGCACAACCGACCGCGAATACACCGGCGACCCGGCGAAAGTGGCGATCACCGAAGGGGAAACCGACTACCTGCTGCAGGTGGTCAATGCCCACTTCAAGAAACAGGTGAGCCGCGACGACATCCTGCACACCTACTCCGGTGTCCGCCCGCTGTGCAACGACGAGTCCGACAACCCTTCGGCGGTCACCCGTGACTACACCCTGGCCTTGTCCGGCAGCGGTGACGAAGCGCCACTGCTGTCGGTGTTCGGCGGCAAGCTCACCACCTACCGCAAGCTGGCCGAATCGGCCATGGCCCAGCTGACGCCTTATTTCAAGCACGCCAAGCCAAGCTGGACCGCACAGGCCAGCCTGCCCGGCGGTGAAGACATGACTACCCCGCAAGCCTTGGCCGAGGCGATCCGCGCCAAGTTCGACTGGGTACCCAGCCAGATCGCCCGGCGGTGGGCCACCACCTATGGCAGCCGTACCTGGCGTCTGCTGGAAGGCGTACATGGGCTGAGCGACATGGGCGAGCACCTTGGTGGCGGCCTCTACAGCCGCGAAGTGGATTACCTGTGCGATGAAGAATGGGTGGTCAAGGCCGAGGATCTCCTCTGGCGCCGAAGCAAACTGGGGCTGTTCACCACGGAGCAGGAACAGCAGCAGCTACGGGACTACCTGCAGAAAATCCAGCACCATCGCGGCAAGATCAAGGCAGCTTGAGCCCCCGCACCCGACCAGGCCCCTGAACCGCGAGGTTCAGGGGCTTTTTTGTGCCTTGCCGACGGCACCTGCCCCCAACAGACGGCTCATGATCGTTCGGTTTTCCGAACGACAAACATGGAAGCGATTCGGTTAACCGGATATTCCAACTGAAAGAGCAACGTCAAAAATGTTTAATTATCTTTAAAATCAATAGCTTAAATATGATTTGCTGGCCTGGCACGACTCATGCTCTACACTGTTCGACGAATGCCTGTCGTGCCAACACAACAGGAGCCGTCAAGGCATTCGCTGTATAAAAGAGCCGTCGAACTGGCTTCATAAAAAAAACAAATGTCGAGGAAATATTGATGCGCATCGTTCCCCATCTGTTGGGCGCAGCTATTGCTGCAGCTCTGATTAGCACTCCAGTTTTCGCAGCCGAACTCACCGGCACACTGAAGAAAATCAAAGAGTCCGGCACCATCACCCTCGGACATCGCGACGCTTCCATTCCGTTTTCCTACATCGCTGACGCTTCCGGCGTGCCTGTGGGCTACTCCCACGACATCCAGCTGAAGATCGTCGAAGCCATCAAGAAAGACCTCGACATGCCTGACCTGAAGGTCAAGTACAACCTGGTCACCTCCCAGACCCGTATCCCGCTGGTGCAGAACGGCACCGTGGACGTCGAGTGCGGTTCCACCACCAACAACGTCGAGCGTCAGCAACAGGTCGACTTCTCCGTTGGCATCTTCGAGATCGGCACCCGCCTGCTGTCCAAGAAAGACTCCAGCTACAAGGATTTCGCCGACCTCAAGGGCAAGAACGTGGTGACCACCGCCGGTACCACTTCCGAGCGCATCCTCAAGGCCATGAACGCCGACAAGCAGATGGGCATGAACGTGATCTCCGCCAAGGACCATGGCGAGTCGTTCCAGATGCTGGAATCGGGCCGCGCCGTCGCCTTCATGATGGACGACGCCCTGCTGGCCGGTGAAATGGCCAAGGCCAAGAAACCTACCGACTGGGCCGTGACCGGCACCCCTCAATCCTACGAAATCTACGGCTGCATGGTCCGCAAGGGTGATGCCCCGTTCAAGAAAGCCGTGGACGACGCCATCGTTGCCACCTACAAATCGGGCGAAATCAACAAGATCTACGACAAGTGGTTCCAATCGCCGATCCCGCCAAAAGGCCTGAACCTGATGTTCCCGATGAGCGACGAGCTCAAGGCCCTGATCGCCAACCCGACCGACAAAGCGGCTGACGACAAAAAGTCCTGATTCCTGACTAACCTTACTCCTGAAGGGGCCCTGGCCTCTTCGGGAGCCTGTCACTACCTGCTGGCACATTTTGGAAACACTCGAACCGGTGGTTGTCGAGCCGATAGCGTGTGCCTGGCCGTCCTGGCCGGGCGGGAACGGATCTCCCCCAAGCGGGTGCTTGTACATCGAACGATCTGAGGGGTAACCCCAATGAATTACAACTGGGACTGGGGCGTGTTCTTCAAGTCCACCGGCGTGGGCAGCGAGACCTATCTCGACTGGTTCATTTCCGGCCTGGGCTGGACCATCGCCATCGCCGTGGTGGCCTGGATCATCGCACTGCTGCTGGGGTCGATCCTGGGGGTCATGCGCACCGTGCCTAACCGTCTGGTGTCGGGCATCGCCACGGTCTACGTGGAGATCTTCCGCAACGTACCGCTGCTGGTGCAGTTGTTCATCTGGTACTTCCTGGTACCCGACCTGCTGCCGCAAAACCTGCAGGATTGGTACAAGCAGGACCTCAACCCGACCACCTCGGCCTACCTGAGCGTCGTCGTGTGCCTGGGCCTGTTCACCGCTGCCCGGGTGTGCGAACAGGTGCGTACCGGCATCCAGGCCCTGCCCCGCGGCCAGGAATCCGCCGCTCGCGCCATGGGCTTCTCGCTGCCGCAGATCTACTGGAACGTTCTGCTGCCCCAGGCCTACCGGATCATCATTCCGCCGCTCACCTCGGAATTCCTCAACGTCTTCAAGAACTCCTCCGTGGCGTCCTTGATCGGCCTGATGGAGCTGCTGGCCCAGACCAAGCAGACCGCCGAGTTCTCGGCCAACCTGTTCGAAGCCTTCACCCTGGCCACCCTGATCTACTTCACCTTGAACATGAGCCTGATGCTGCTGATGCGCCTGGTGGAGAAAAAAGTAGCGGTCCCCGGCCTGATCTCCGTGGGAGGTAAATAATGGAATTCGACTTCTCGGGCATCATCCCGGCCATTCCCGGCTTGTGGAACGGCATGCTGATGACCCTCAAACTGATGGTCATGGGCGTGGTCGGCGGGATCATCCTCGGCACCTTGCTGGCCTTGATGCGCCTGTCCCACAACAAGCTGCTGGCGAACATCGCCGGCGCCTACGTCAACTACTTCCGCTCGATCCCGCTGCTGCTGGTGATTACCTGGTTCTACCTGGCGGTGCCGTTCGTGCTGCGCTGGATCACCGGCGAAGACACGCCGATCGGGGCATTCACCTCGTGCATCGTGGCCTTCATGATGTTCGAAGCGGCGTACTTCTGCGAAATCGTCCGCGCCGGCGTGCAGTCGATCCCCAAGGGCCAGATGGGCGCCGCCCAGGCACTGGGCATGAGCTACGGCCAGACCATGCGCCTGATCATCCTGCCCCAGGCGTTCCGCAAGATGACCCCACTGCTGTTGCAGCAGAGCATCATCCTGTTCCAAGACACCTCCCTGGTGTACACCGTGGGCCTGGTGGACTTCCTCAACGCCTCGCGTTCCAGCGGCGACATCATTGGCCGCTCCAATGAATTCCTGATCGTTGCCGGTCTGGTCTACTTCACAATCAGCTTTGCCGCCTCGCTGCTGGTCAAGCGTCTGCAAAAAAGGTTCGCCGTATGATCTCTATCAAGAACATCAACAAGTGGTATGGGGACTTCCAGGTACTGACCGATTGCAGCACCGAGGTCAAGAAAGGTGAAGTCGTGGTGGTCTGCGGGCCGTCCGGCTCGGGCAAATCCACCCTCATCAAGTGCGTCAACGCCCTGGAACCCTTCCAGAAAGGCGACATCGTGGTGGACGGCACCTCCATCGCCGACCCCAAGACCAACCTGCCCAAGCTGCGCTCCCGCGTGGGGATGGTGTTCCAGCATTTCGAGCTGTTCCCGCACTTGACCATCACCGAGAACCTGACCATCGCGCAGATCAAGGTGCTGGGCCGCAGCAAGGAAGAGGCCACCAAGAAAGGCCTGCAGCTGCTGGACCGGGTCGGCCTCGCCGCACACGCCCACAAGCATCCGGGCCAGCTGTCCGGTGGCCAGCAGCAACGTGTGGCCATCGCCCGCGCCCTGGCCATGGACCCGATCGTCATGCTGTTCGACGAGCCGACCTCGGCCCTGGACCCGGAAATGGTCAACGAGGTGCTGGACGTGATGGTGCAACTGGCCAACGAAGGCATGACCATGATGTGCGTGACCCACGAAATGGGCTTTGCCCGCAAGGTGGCGAATCGGGTGATCTTCATGGACAAGGGCCAGATCATCGAGGACTGCCAGAAGGAAGAGTTCTTCGGTGACATCAACGCCCGCTCCGAGCGCGCGCAGCACTTCCTCGAGAAAATCCTGCAGCACTGAGACGGCAGCGTTCTGCCTGCCCTTGTGGCAAGGGAGCCTGCTCCCGCGGGGTCGCGCCGCGACCCCGAACCTGCAAATGCATCTTGCCTGGCATAACGCATTCAACGGTTCACGACGGCTTCGCCGTCGTGCGGGAACGTGCCCCGTCGCCATGCTGGTTGACCCAAGGCATCTGTGATGAAATGCGACCCCACTCTCTATCGCGCCACGCCGCCATCACTCGCCGTGAAACCCCGCCTGATCCGCCATCTGCTGCTACCGCCCCTGGTCATTGCCCTGATGGCCACCCTGGGCTACGCCGGGTTCTGGATCAGCGAGCACAACGGCATCCGCACCCTCAGTGAAAATGGCGCGCGCCAGCTGGAACTGCATGCCCGTGCCGTAGAGAGCGAGATCAGCAAGTACACCTACCTCCCGAGCCTGCTGGAGCTGGAATCCAGCGTCTCGCAGCTATTGGCCGATCCGTCGCCGGAGCACCGCCAGGCGGTCAACCAGTACCTCGAAGGCCTGAACCGGCGCAGCCGCAGCCGGGCCATCTATGTCATGGACACCACTGGCCGGGTAGTGGCCACCAGCAACTGGCGCGATGTCGACAGCTACCTCGGCGAAGACCTGTCGTTCCGGGCCTACTACCAGAATGCCGTGCGCGGCTACCCCGGGCGCTTCTACGGCATCGGCAGTACCAGCGGCGAACCTGGCTACTACCTGGCCCACGGCCTGGAGGAACAGGGCAAGATCATCGGCGTGGCGGTGGTCAAGGTCCGCCTCGAAGCCCTGGAAGAGCGCTGGCAACGGGCGCGCATGGAAGCCTTCGTCAGCGACGAGAACGGCATCATCATCCTTTCCAGCGACCCGAGCCGGCGCCTCAAATCAGTACGCCCCTTGAGCGACGACACCAAGGAGCGCCTGGCCCGCAGCCTGCAGTACTACTGGTTTCCGCTCAACGAGCTGGAACCCCTGGCCCGCGAACGCCTGGACGAAGGCGTGGAGAAACTGACCTTCCAGGCCAACACCGACCTGGCAGACGACGGCCAGGCCACCAGCTACCTGTCCCAGTCCCGCCCCTTGAGCGACACTCCCTGGAATTTCACCCTGCTGACGCCCCTGCAGGACCTGCGCCGCGAAGCCATCAACCAGGGCATCCTGGTGGCCGTGGCCTTCGCCCTGGTGGCGTTCCTGATGATCGCCTGGAACGAGCGGCGCAAAGTCATCGCCACCCGCCTCGCCGCCCGTGAAGCCTTGCAGGAAGCCAACAGCCAGCTCGAACGCCGGATCACGGAACGCACCGCCGACCTGCGCGCCAGCAACGAACGACTCAAGGCACAGATCCGCGAGCGTCGCCAGGCCGAGGAAACCCTGCGCCGGGCCCAGGACGAACTGATCCAGGCCGGCAAGCTGGCGGCCATCGGGCAGATGTCCACCAGCATTGCCCACGAACTCAATCAGCCCCTGGCAGCGTTGCGCACCTTGTCCGGCAACACCGTGCGCTTCCTCGAGCGCGGAGCCCTGGACACCGCCAGCGCCAACCTCAAGACCATCAACGAGCTGATCGATCGCATGGGCCGCATCACCGCCAGCCTGCGCTCCTTCGCCCGCCGTGGCGATGACCAGGGCCAGGCCAGCCTGGGCAAGGCCGTGGATGCGGCCCTGCAGGTCCTCGGCGCGCGCCTCGAACCACTGCCGCTGCAACTGCACCGCGACTTCAGCGAACAAACCCTGCAGATCGACCAGACCCGCCTGGAGCAGATCCTGGTCAACCTGATAGGCAACGCCCTGGACGCCATGCAGGCACAGCCTGCGCCGCAGCTCTGGCTGGAGGGCGAGTTCAGCGACGGCAAATACCGCCTGCGGGTGCGGGACAACGGCCATGGCATCGATCCCGAGACCCGAAAACACCTGTTCGAACCCTTCTTCACCACCAAACCCGGCGAGCAGGGGCTTGGGCTGGGCCTGACCCTGTCCGCCAGCCTCGCCGCCGCCACCGGTGGCAGCCTGGGGGTGGAACATCCGGCAAGCGGCGGCACCGCCTTTGTCCTCAGCTTGCCTCTGGCAAGCCCTACTCAAGCCGAGCCGATATGAACAACGAGCTGACCGTGCTGATCGTCGAAGACGACCCCCATGTCCTGCTGGGTTGCCAACAGGCCCTGGCCCTGGAAGACATTCCCTGCATCGGCGTGGGCAGCGCCGAAGAAGCCCTCACCCAGGTCGGAGAGAACTTTCCCGGCATCGTGGTCAGCGACATTCGCCTGCCGGGTATCGACGGCCTGGAGCTGCTGACCCGCCTCAAGGCCCGCGATCGCAGCCTGCCGGTGGTGCTGATCACCGGCCACGGCGATATCTCCATGGCCGTAGGCGCCATGCAGAAAGGCGCCTACGACTTCATGGAGAAACCCTTTTCTCCCGAACGCCTGGTGGACGTGGCCCGCCGCGCCCTGGAGCAACGGGGCCTGGCCCGGGAGGTGACGTCGCTGCGTCGCCAGCTGGCCGAGCGCAACTCCCTGGAGGGCCGGATCATCGGCCGCTCGCCGGCGATGCAGAACCTGCGGGAACTGATCGCCAACGTCGCCGACACCTCGGCCAACGTACTGATCGAAGGCGAGACCGGCACCGGCAAGGAACTGGTCGCCCGCTGCCTGCACGACTTCAGTCGGCGCCACCAGCAACAGTTCGTCGCCCTGAACTGCGGCGGCCTGCCGGAAAACCTGTTCGAGAGTGAAATCTTCGGCCACGAGGCCAATGCCTTCACCGGAGCCGGCAAGCGGCGGATCGGCAAGATCGAGCACGCCCACCTGGGCACCTTGTTCCTCGACGAAGTGGAAAGCATGCCCGTCAACCTGCAGATCAAGCTGCTGCGGGTCTTGCAGGAGCGCACCCTGGAGCGGCTGGGCTCGAACCAGAGCGTCGCCGTGGATTGCCGGGTGATCGCCGCGACCAAGTCGGACCTCAACCAGTTGAGCCAGGCCAAGGCGTTTCGCAGCGACCTGTACTACCGCCTCAACGTGGTGACCCTGGAACTGCCGCCCCTGCGCGAGCGACGCGAGGACATCCTGCAGCTGTTCGAGCACTTCCTGCAGCAGTCGTCCCTGCGCTTCGACCGTGTGGCACCGGAACTGGACAACCAGACCCTGTCGCACCTGATGAGCCACGACTGGCCTGGCAACGTGCGCGAGTTGCGCAACGTCGCCGAGCGCTTCGCCCTGGGCCTGCCGGCCTTCAAGAAATCCGGCAGCGGCGGCAGCGGCCAGGGCCTGGGTTTCGCCGAGGCGGTGGAAGCCTTCGAACGCAACCTGTTGAACGATGCCTTGCAGCGCAGCGGCGGCAACCTGACCCAGGCCAGCCAGGAACTGGGCATGGCCAAGACCACGCTGTTCGACAAGGTCAAGAAGTATGGCCTGAGCCACTGACCCCAAGGCGCCTCTATTCATGGATCTATTGTTGAAAGCCGCGCTGGGCGCGGCCGTGGTGGTGATTCTCGCGGCCCTGGCCAAGACCCGGAACTACTACATCGCCGGGCTGGTACCGCTGTTTCCGACCTTCGCCCTGATCGCCCACTACATCGTCGGCAAGGGCCGCTCGGTCGATGACTTGAAGACCACCATCGTGTTCGGCATGTGGTCGATCATTCCCTACTTCGTCTACCTGGCAACCCTCTACGTGATGGTCGACCGCCTGCGCCTGGAGGCCTCCCTGGCGGTCGCTGCGGTGGCCTGGCTGATGGCCGCGACGATCCTGGTCAGCGTCTGGGTCCGGGTCCACGCCTGAGGCCAGGGCCACGCGCTGCGGTGCGCCCTGGCCCGACCCTTGCATTTACCCGGCAAAGCCCGCCCAGCCTGCGTTTCAGCCTGACTACGCAGTTTCTGGAGGGCGCTGCCATGGGTAACGTACACCTTGAACATTCTAGATCTCGACCACAGCCTGACCGCCCAGGAGCCCATCACCCGGCGCCTGAAAAGCGGCCAGGCACGACGCATCGACCTGCTCGACCTGGGCCCCAGGCTCCGACTCTGGTCCACCGAGCGCACCTATCGCCAGTTCATCGAGCGCCTCGGCCAACGTCCGCGCCACAGCGGGCCACAGCCGGAAATATTCTTCGTCGGCTCCGGTGACTATCACCACCTGACCCCGGCCTTTCTGCAGGGCTTGCCGGAGCCGGTCAGCCTGATCCATTTCGACAATCACCCCGACTGGGTGCGCTTCGCCCCCCGCCGGCATTGCGGTTCCTGGGTCAACCGGGCGCTGCAGCTGCCGAACATCCGGCGCATCGTCACCCTCGGCCCCTGCAGCGAAGACCTGCACAATCCGCAACTGCGCGGCGGTAACCTCGGCGCCCTGAAGCACGGCAAGCTGCAGCTGTTTCCCTGGCAACACGAACCCTCCAGGGTCTGGGGCCAGGTCGGCGACGGCGCCGGCCACCAGCAGCAGGAGCAGCACCTGCACTGGCACAACCTGGCACAACAGGACTGGAGCGCGTTCCTCCAGCGACTGATCGACGACCTGCCCACCGAGGCGGTGTGGATCACCATCGACAAGGACGTGCTGGCCAGCGAGGACGCCGCCACCAACTGGGACCAGGGAGGCATGCGCCTGACCCACCTGCTGCAGGCCCTACGTGCCCTGGCGGCGGGCAAGCGCGTGCTGGGCATCGATGTCTGCGGGGAGTTCGCCCAGCCGGCCTTCAGCAATGCCTTCAAGCGCTGGGAGGCCAAGTCCGACCAACCTTCGCCCGAGCGCTGGAGCGAGCAGGACCTGCTGCGCAACTCGGTCACCAATGAAGCCCTGATTTCGCTGTTCGAGGAGCTGTTCCCATGACCTTGACCGTCGTGCTGCTGGTGGCCTTTTCCATCCTCCTGGATGTGATCGGCCAGTTGTGTTTCAAGCTGGGCCTGGATCGCCTGCCGGAACTGGAGGGCGGCTTTCGCCTGAATGCCTTCTGGGGCCAG
Source organism: Pseudomonas sp. L5B5 (assembly GCF_020520285.1). Classification (NCBI taxonomy): domain Bacteria; kingdom Pseudomonadati; phylum Pseudomonadota; class Gammaproteobacteria; order Pseudomonadales; family Pseudomonadaceae; genus Pseudomonas; species Pseudomonas sp. L5B5. The sequence continues at coordinate 5,612,629 of NZ_CP084742.1, read as the reverse complement.
GTGTTCAACGCACCGCTGCTGTGGTGTGGCGTGGGCGCCTATGCAGTGGAGTTCTTCGTCTGGCTCGAGGCCCTGTCCCGGGCCCCGCTGAGCCTGCTGTTCCCCGCCGCTGCCCTGGCCTATTGCGGCGTGGTCCTGGCCGGCAAGGTGGTACTGGGAGAAGCCGTCAGTCGCCGACGCTGGCTCGGCACCCTGGTGATCACCGGCGGGGTGATGCTGGTCTGCATCGCCAGCACCTGAGCCCTGTTCAACGCATACAAGGAAACACTTCATGAGTTCGAACCACACTTACGACTGGCTGCACGGGCGCCTGGGCACCCTGGTGCTCTGGTTCCTGCTGATCAGCTTCGAGGGCGCCGGCCAGATCGCGACCAAGATCGGCGGCGACCAGCTGGGCCAGATGGATTTCAACCTGCAATGGCTGGCGGCCGTGGCCGCCAATCCCGGCGTGCTGACGGCGATTGCCTGCTACATCGGCGCGTTCTTCGTCTGGATGCTGATCCTGCGGCGCAGCAGCCTGTCCCTGGCCTTCCCCCTGAGCGCCCTGGTGTACGTGGTCGTCCTGCTGGGATCGTGGCTGGGGCTGGGCGAGCAGATCAACCTGCTGCACTGGCTCGGGGTCTTCGTGATCATGGGCGGCATCGCCCTGCTGGCCGAGGGCGAGGGCGAGGAGGCCTGAAGAGGACCTTCAGCTCCTGCGCCCGCTGCGCGGTCGTGCGCAGCCTTCGGCAGCGGCTACAGGTCACTGGTGGTGGGACACCAAAAAGCCCAGGCCGTGGGACACCGGGATCACTTTCACCCCCGCCGCCCGTTGCTGCTCGCGGATCTCGCGGTGGAAGGCCTTGACCTTGGTCCAGTGCATCTTCGGCCGGTAATGGTGTTCGGCGTGATAGCCATTGTTCATCCAGATCAGGTTGTACAGCGGGCTGTAGGAGCTCACGCCCCAGGCGATCGGCAGGTCCGGGTTGCCGCCCAGGTGCTCGTAGTAGCCATTGAGCGATGACAGCGACTGGCCCAGGTACCAGAACGGCAGCAACACCAGCACCGCATGCCAGTCAAGGAACGCCAGCACCAGGTAAAACACCACGGTCACGGCGATTTCCACCTTCACCCAGCGAGCATCGTCAGGACGCTTGCGCTGCATTTGCTGGTAGATCTCCTTGGGATCGTCACGAAAGAAGCTCAGGAAGGTATAGGCCCAGGGGTTGTCCGGCTGGCCGTTCTTGCCATGCAGGTAGATCGACAGGGGGTCGACGGTCTTGCCCTGGGCATCCGGCAGATCGGAGTTGCCACGGTGGTGGCGGTTATGGATGTCGCGATACAGGGTCTGGGAGAAACCGATGGTCACCGACAGCAGCAGGTCGAAGGCCCGGTTCATCCAGGAGGGGGTGAAATAGGCGTTATGGATCTGGTTGTGGGAAATGCTGTTGATGCTCCACGACAGGCTGACTGCGTACAACAGCGCGGCCGGGAGGATGACCCACAAGGACAGGTCGTGGAAATCCAGCACCAGCCACAGGACAAAGGCAAAGTGCGCCAGCGCCATGCAGATGGGGATCAGGTCCCAGAGGGAATAGGCAAGCAGACGATAGGCAGGTCGGGCCATGAAGAACTTCCTGAGAAATTGGGTTCATGGCGCCTGTTGCAAAGGCCAGACCAGTTTTTGCCTGGCCACCGTGGACGGCTCAGAAGCGGTAGCTGATCGCCGTCTGCACCTGGCCCTGGTTGACCTCGCCCTTGTCGCGCACGATGGAGCTGTTCGCCGCCGAGTTGACCAGGCGAATCCAGCTGGCACTGGCCACCAGCGACCAGTTCCTGCCCAGCGGTACCTGGATGTTCTGGCTCAGGGTGAAGTTCTGCAGACCGCCACCGGCGTGGTAGCGCTCGATGCCCGAGGCCAGGAACTCCTTGGTACTGACGCCGAAGAAGGTCTGGTTCTGGCGGGCGTCGGCAAAGTTCAGGGTCAGGTTGTTGCTGCCGATGATGCCCATGCCCAGGGGGTAGCCGATCTCACCACCGACCTTGCCCAGCATGCCGCCCTGCCCACCGGAGCCGCCGACAGCCTGGCCCACCGCTGCAAACACCCGCCAGAAGTCATCCGGGGCGTACTGCACGAAGCCCCCGACGTTGGCCATGTCCGGTACGTCCCGCAGGCCTCGTAGCGAACCATCGGCATTACGTCCCTGCAGGTAATTGATGTAGGGCCCGGCACTCCAGCCATTGCTCTTGAAGGCATCCCAGGTCAGGCCATCGTCGCCGCTCAAGCTGACGTCTCCCCAGTCCAGGTCCAGGTACGGCAACGGGCTGGTGTCATAACGGCTGCCCGTGGGGTCATGGGGCTGGTAGCCGATCCCCAGGCCCAGTTCGCCGGTGATGCCGGAATCGCCCCAGGCATTGCAAGCCAGGCCCAGCGATAACAATCCGGCCAGCAGGGATGAAGGGAATAGCCTTGGCATGAATGAGTTTCCTTGTCTGAACAGGCGCGCATCAATCACCAGCAACACCTTCACACGCAAGCACTGATGTTGTTTGTAGGGACCTACAAAAATTGTAGCTAGAAAGCTACAAAACACCTCCCTCCTTGCTGAGAGCCCCAGCCCTGCTGGGTTTTCCCGTACTTGGCACAGTCCCTGCTCTACCCCTGCCACAAGCGCAGACAGCGCTCTTATTCAACAGGTAACAGCAGATGATGCACTGGCATATCGTATGTGACTTCGACGGGACCATCTCCCGCGCCGACGTGATCGATAACGTTCTCCAACGCTTCGCCGACCCGAGCTGGGAAGGCATCGAGCAGGAATGGCTGGACGGTCACATCGGCTCCCGGGAATGCCTCAGCCGCCAACTGGCCCTGGTCAAGGCCTCGCCCGCCGAACTGCTGGGCTATTTCGACAGTGTCGAGATCGACCCCGACTTCCCCGACTTCGTCGACCACGTGATCGGCCTGGGCGCCTCCATCGAAGTGGTCAGCGACGGTATCGAACAAGGCATCGCCCGCATCCTGGCTCGCAACTACGTGACCCTGCTGCCGATCCTCGCCAACCGCTTGCGCCAGGTCGACCACAACAGCTGGCGCATCGACTTCCCCTACGCCAGCGACGCCTGCCGCGCGGCTTCGGGCAACTGCAAGTGCAAGTCCGTCCCACGCGGCAAGCGCGTGCTGGTGATCGGCGACGGCCAGTCCGACATGTGCGTGGCTTCCACCGCCGACTTCGTCTTCGCCAAGGGCCGCCTGGCCGAGTACTGCGAACGCAACAAGATTCCCCACGCGCGGTTCGACTCCTTCGCCGAACTGCCGTCGCTGCTGGCCAGACTGCCACGCAACGCGGCCAACGCGACCAATTTCTCTCTTGAAACCCAGGAACTCTTCCACCATGTCTGATATCCGCATCGCTACCGCAGAAGACCAGATCCTTCTGGAAAAAGAAGCCAAGTACTGCTCCTACGGCGATACCGTGCACTACATCGAACCGCCGCGCATCTTCAGCCGCTGCGAAGGTTCCTACGTCTGGGATACCGAAGACCAGGCCTACCTCGACCTGCAGATGTGGTACTCGGCGGTGAACTTCGGCTACGCCAACCCGCGCCTGAACAACGCCCTCAAGCAACAGATCGACACCCTGCCGCAGATCGCCAGCCAGTACCTGCACAAGGGCAAGATCGAACTCTCGGAAATGATCGCGGTAGACGCCAAGAAGAAGTTCGGCCTCGATGGTCGCGTGCACTTCAACGTCGGTGGTTCGCAATCCGTCGAGGACTCGCTGAAAGTGGTGCGCAACGCCACCAACGGCAAGAGCCTGATGTTCGCCTTCGAGGGCGGCTACCACGGCCGTACCCTGGGCGCCTCGTCCATCACCTCCAGCTACCGCTACCGTCGCCGCTACGGCCACTTCGGCGAGCGCGCCCAGTTCATCCCGTTCCCGTACCACTTCCGTGGCCCTAAAGGCATGACCAAGGAAGAGTACGGCAGCCACTGCGTGCAGCAGTTCGCCCGCCTGTTCGAAACCGAATACAACGGTGTCTGGGACCCGAAAGTCGGCCAGAGCGAATACGCGGCCTTCTACGTCGAGCCGATCCAGGGCACAGGCGGCTACGTGATCCCGCCCATGAACTTCTACCGCGAGCTCAAGCATGTGCTGGATCAGCACGGCATCCTGCTGGTGGTCGACGAAATCCAGATGGGCTTCTACCGTACCGGCAAGCTGTGGTCGATCGAGCACTTCGACGTCCAGCCCGACGTGATCGTATTCGGCAAGGCACTGACCAACGGCCTCAACCCGCTTGGCGGCATCTGGGCCCGTGAAGAGCTGATCAACCCGGGCGTGTTCCCGCCAGGCTCGACCCACTCCACCTTCGCCTCCAACCCGCTGGGTACTGCGGTAGGCCTGGAAATGTTCAAGATGACCAGCGAAGTCGACTACGGCGCCATGGTCATGGAGAAGGGCAAGTACTTCCTCGAAGGCCTCAAGGACCTGCAGAAGCGCTACCCGATCATCGGCGACGTCGACGGCCTGGGCCTGGCCCTGCGCTGCGAGATCTGCACCACCGACGGCTTCACCCCGGACAAGGCGACCCTGGACTACATGGTCGAGGAAGGCATGAAGGGCGACATCGAGATCGACGGCCAGCGCCTGGGCCTGATCCTCGACGTGGGCGGCTACTACAAGAACGTGATCACCCTGGCCCCGTCGCTGGAAATCAGCTACGCGGAAATCGACCTGGGCATCGCGCTGCTGGACCGCCTGCTGGATCGGGCCATGAAGCGATGAGCATGGCTGAGATCGATCTGGGCGAAGGCAACGCCGGCTTCGTTCTCGGCACGGGCCAGGTCGGGATCCTGTTGATCCACGGCCTGACCGGCACCCCGACGGAACTCCGTCGGGTGGCCCAGGGCCTGGCCAAGGACGGTACGTGCACCGTATACGTACCGACCCTGCCCGGGCACTGCGGGGATAACAGCGACCTGCAGGCCACCGGCTGGCAGGACTGGTACGAGGGCGTGCGCAAGACCTTCAGCGCCATGCAGCAACGTCACGAGCAGGTGTTCGTCGGCGGCCTGTCCATGGGCGCGGTGATGTCCATGTACCTGGCCTCCGAGCACCCGGGACGGATCAGCGGCCTGCTGATGTACTCCACCACCCTCAAGTACGACGGCTGGAGCATCAACAAGCTGGCGTTCCTCACTCCCCTGCTGATGAAGATCCCGTTCGGCGTGCATATCTGCCGCTTCGAGGAAAAACCACCCTACGGCATCAAGAACGAGCGCCTGCGGGCCATCGTCGAAAAGCAGATGAAGGCCGGCGCCAGCAGCGATGCCGGGCTCCTGACCATGGAGGGCGTGACGGTGCGCGAGTTGCACCGGATGAACGCCGTGGTCAGGAAACGCATGCCTTCGATCATGACCCCGGCCCTGGTCCTGCACTCTAGCGAAGACGACATCACCAGCACCTGGAATGCCGACTACGTGGAGCGCAAGCTCGGCGGGACGGTCACCAAGATCCTCCTCGACAACTGCTATCACATGATCACCGTCGACCTGCAATACCAGCGCGTGATCGAGCTCAGCGCGGACTTCATCCGCCAGCGGGTACCCAGCCTCCCGGTGCGCGAAGACTACCGACAGCTGGCGTGATTTAAGGAAGATACGTGATTACCGCCCAAGCCTTTTCAACCATACAGGCCATCGAACGCAGTGCCTGGAATGACTGTTTTCCAGAGGTCCTGGAGGATTGGGACTACTACCTGGCCGTGGAGAAAGCCGCCATTGCCGACTTTCGCTGGCGCTACCTGGCGGTCTACGAGGGCTCGACCCTGGTGGCGGTCGCTCCGGCGTTCACGACCCAGTATCGACTCGACACCACGGTCTCGGGCCTGGCCAAGCGCTTTACCGACCGCCTGGAGCGCCAGTGGCCCGGCGTCCTGCAATTGCGCTTGTATGCCATCGGCTCGCCGGTGGCCGAACAGTGCAATGCCGGCACCGCCAGCCACGTGCCGAGCGAGCGCCGCCAGGCCTTGCTCGACGAACTGCTGAAGCTGGCCCGGGCCGACGCCGACAGCTTCGGCATCGGCCTGATGGCGGTCAAGGACGCTCCCAGCCATGACCGGCAATGGACCGCCAGTTGCCTGGCCGCCGGCCTGCAAGCCATGCCGAGCCTGCCCAGCGCCCTGTTGCCGATTCCGTACGCCTCGATCGATGCCTACCTGGGCACCCTGGGCAAGTCCACCCGCAAGGATCTGCGCCGCAAGCTACGGGCGCCGGGACCACGCATCGAATGGCGGCAGCAGATCGACGACGTGCTGCCGGACATCATGCGCCTGTACGAGGCGACCCTGAACCGCGCCGACCTGCAATTCGAACGTCTGCCGGCGGACTATTTCACCGGCATCCTCGACCAGCTGGGCGAACGTGCCGCCTGCGTCCTGTACTGGGTCGGCGAGCAACTGGTGGCGTTCAACCTGGTGCTCGTCGACCAGCATCGGCTGATCGACAAGTTCTTCGCCCATGACCTAGACGTCAGCCGCGAGCACAACCTGTACTTTCGCAGCTGGCTGGCCAACGTCGATCACTGCATCCAGCAACGTATCCCGCTGTACGAGTGCGGTCAGGCCGGTTATGCGAGCAAATTACGCCTGGGTTGCCGTTTCACCGCTAACATGCTGTTTTTCCGTCACCGCAATCCCTTGCTCAACGCAGCGCTCAAAGTGATAAAACGCTTTGTCCGCCCGGATCGCTCCGACCCCGCCATGGCCGCTGCTATAAGCGAAAGTACATGACCAGAAAAGATCGTCGTCCTCCCCGCCCCTTCGCCATCTCTCGCTGGAGCCTGCAACGCAAGCTGGTGCTGGCGTTCTGGCTGGTCAGCGTGATCCCCACCATGATCGCCGCCGAACTGGCGGCCACCACGCTGTCGGATATCTTCGACAGCAACATGCGTATCTGGCTGCAGGAGTCCACCAAGATCGTCGAGGACGAGATCACCGAGATCCTGCGCGACAACGCCCGGATCGCCCAGCTGTTCCTGCGCTATACCCGTCCGCCTGGCGACCGCACTGCGGCCAGGCATGACAAGCTGACCGCCGACATCGCCGATTCCATGGGCATCGATGTGGTGGCGCTGATTCGCAAGAGCGATCACAAGGTGGTGTTCACTACCGCCGCCGACGACGTGGTGGGACAGATCAGCACCGCCTCCAACGCCGTGCTGCAGACCATCCAGGTCGGCGGCGCGACCACCGGCGTGGTGGTCTCGACCTTCCAGACCAACCTTGACGGGGTCGACTACTCGCTGTTGATCGCCACCTACCTGGACGCCAGTTTCCTCACCAGCGTGGCCGAAGTTCACTCCCTGGACCTGCGCCTGTACCTGGCCAAGGCCGACAATTTCTCGGAGATCTTCGCCACCCAGCGTTTCGAGGATCACCCGCCACAGGTGCCGCACAAGATCGAGGACATCCTGCGCACCACCCGCCAGCCCACCGAGCAGTTCACCAACCGCTACAGTGGCCTGTACCGGCCGATCTTCAACGACAGCGGCGACCTGGTGGGGGTGATCTTCAGCGGCCTGCTGCGCCACAGCACCCTGGTGGGCCTGATCAACCAGAGCAACCTGTTCATCCTGATCTTCCTCCTCAGTTCAGCGGCCTCGCTGTGTGTCGGCTGGCAGATGTCGCAACGCCTGACCCGGCCGCTGCGCGGTCTGTCCAAGGGCGTGCAGGCGGTGATCGCCGGCGACTACCGGCAGCGGGTGCCGGTGATCGGTGGCGACGAGCTGGCGGAGCTGAGCAGCACCTTCAACCACATGACCGAGCGCCTGGGCGAGCTGCAGCACCTGGAGGCCCAGCTGCGGCGCCGAGATCGCCTGCATGCGCTGGGCGAGGTGGCCATGGGCCTGGCCCACGAGATCCGCAATCCGCTGGGCATCATCAAGACCGCCACCCAGCTGCTGCACCGGCGGGTCGACCTGCCCGAGAACGACAAGCGCCACCTGGAATACGTGATCAGCGAAGTCAGCAGGATCAACGACCTGATCACCGAGTTCCTCGATTTCGCCAAGCCCAGTGCACCAATCCGCTCGACCCAGCCGGCACGACCGCTGCTGGAGGAGCTGCTGGGTTTCTGCGGCCCGGAACTGGCGACCCACAATATCGATGCCAGGATCGAAGACCTGGCGCCGGGGGCGACCATCCACGCCGACGCGCGCCAGCTCAAGCAGGTCTGCCTGAACCTGATCCTCAACGCCATCGACGCCATGCCCGAGGGCGGCCGCCTGACCCTGGGCATCGCCCAGCAGGAAGATGAAACCATCATCAGCATCGCCGACACTGGCCAGGGTATCGAGCCGGACATGCTCGAACGCATCTTCACGCCGTTCGTGACCACCAAGGCCTCGGGCACCGGCCTGGGCCTGGCCAAGGTCTACTCGATTCTGGAAAGCCATGACGGCCACATCGAGTGCACCAGCGAAAAAGATGCCGGCGCCACCTTCAGCCTGTACATTCCGGCCAACGGTGAAGACGACGAGGACAATGAGGACAGCGATGACGCATAACCTGTTGGTGGTCGATGATGAACCCAAGCTCTGTGATCTGTTGTCCTCGGCCCTGGGCCAGAACGGCATCCAGGTGTTCACCGCCGGCAACGGCCTGCATGCGCTCAAGGTGCTGGAACAGGAAGACATCGACCTGGTGATCAGCGACTGGCGCATGCCCGGCATGGACGGCCCGCAACTGCTGGCGGAAATCAAGCAACGCTATCCGCAGTTGCCGGTGATCGTGATGACCGCCTACAGCACCGTGAAGAACGCTGTGCAGTCCATGCGCAACGGTGCCTACGACTACATCGCCAAGCCTTTCGACATCGACGAGCTGGACATCACCGTCAGCAAGGCCCTGCAGTTTCGCGACATCCTCAAGGACAACCAGCGCATGCGCGCCGAGCTTGAGGAGCACCAGCAGATCGACAGCCTGGTGGGCGACAGCCCGGCGTTCCGCCGGGTGTTGCAGGCAGTGGATTCGGTACGCGAAAGCAATGCCACCATCCTGCTCACCGGGGAAAGCGGCACCGGCAAGGAAATGGTCGCCCGGGCCATCCACAAGCACGGCAACCGGGCCGGCAAGCCCTTCGTCGCGGTCAACTGCGCAGCCATCCCCGAAGGTTTGCTGGAAAGCGAGATGTTCGGCCATCGCAAGGGCGCCTTCACCGGCGCCGTGGCCGACCGGGTCGGGCGCTTCCAGCAGGCAGACAAGGGCACGCTGTTCCTCGACGAAGTGGGCGACATGCCCCTGGCCCTGCAAGCCAAGATCCTGCGCGCCCTGCAAGAGCGGGTGATCGAGCCGGTGGGCGACCCCCGGGAACGCAAGGTCGATGTACGGGTGATTGCCGCGACCAACAAGGACCTGCTCGAAGCGGTGGCCAACAAGGAGTTTCGCGAGGACCTGTACTACCGCCTCAACGTGTTTCCCATTCCCCTGCCCGCCCTGCGCGAGCGGGTCGAGGACATCGCCCCGCTGGCCCGGCACTTCGCCCACAGCCTGGGAGTCACCGCCGGCAAGCGCATCACCGGTTTCAGCTCCCAGGCCCTGCAGGCCATGGCCAACTACACCTGGCCAGGCAATATCCGCGAACTGCAGAACTGCGTGGAACGAGCCACCATCGTCGCCACCGGCCAGACCATCGAGGAAAACGACCTGCCAGGCTATCTGTTCGACAGCCGGCCCCAGGGAGCCGAGGGCAGTGCCAGCATCAGCGTCGGGCCGCAAGTGCCCAGCGACCTGGACGCTGCCCTGGCCGAGGTGGAGAAAGCCTACATCCTGGCGGCCCTGCACCAGAGCAATGGCGTCCAGGCAGCCGCTGCCCAGATGATCGGCATCTCCGAACGCAGCTTCTGGTACCGCCTGAAGAAACTCGGGATCCAGGTGGACAAGATCGTCCGCTGACGCGAACAGCGACAAGCTGCAAGCTGCAAGCTGCAAGTGAAAATCTATCCGCTTGACGCTGGCCCTTCAGAGCACCCTGCCCGTCTCCAGCGGCTCGATCTGCACCCAGTGCGAAGTATCTTCGCGATGGCTTTGCAGGTATGGCAGCACCGCTCCCAACAGAGGAGCCTTGAACGCCTCCTGGAAACGGTGGGCCAGCCCCGGGATCAGCTTCAGCTGGCTGCCCTGGATCTGCGCCGCCAGGTGCACCCCGTGCATCACCGGCAACAATGGGTCGGCGGTGCCATGGACCACCAGGGTCGGTACCCGCAACTGCTTGAGCATGACCACCCGGCTCGGCTCGGCGAGGATCGCCATGATCTGGCGCTTGACCCCTTCGGGATTGAATGCCCGGTCATAGGCCACTGCTGCCTGGTGCAACAGCACTTGGCGATCGTCCCTCACCCTTGGGCTGCCCAGGGCCGCCAGCAGGTCCGCCTGCTGCTCCAGGGCCGCCTCACGGTTGGGCGCATTGCGCCGCGACAGCAGTTGCACCAGCGCAGCGTTGGGGGCCGGCAGGCCTTCGGCGCCCGAACTGGTCATGACCAGGGTCAGGCTCTCGACCCGCTGCGGAGCCATCGCCGCCAGGTGCTGGGCGATCATCCCGCCCATGCTCGCCCCCAGTACATGGAACTGCTCCACATGCAGGGCATCCATCAGCCCCAAGGCGTCATCGGCCATGTCGGTCAAGGTATAGGGCGCGGCGACCGGCAGGCCGAGCTTGTAACGCAGCACCTCGAACGTCAGGTTGGCGCTGGCCGGAGCCTGGCGCCAGGTGGACAGGCCAACGTCGCGGTTGTCATAACGAATGACCCGGAACCCCTGCTGACACAGGGCGACCACCACTTCGTCCGGCCAGTGGATCAACTGCCCGCCCAGGCCCATGACCAGCAGCAGTGCCGGGTCCGAGGCGCGACCGATGCTCTGGTAGGCCAGGCTCACCTGTGGCAGGTCGACCCGCTGGGTCGCCACGTTGACATCGCAGCGCCCGGCCGCAAAAGAAAACTGGCCGAGCAATAGCCCGGCCAGCAAGAAGCAACTTGATAGAAATCTTGCCCGCATGAAAAACACCGAAACGCAGAACCCCAGTAGAGCGCGAGTCTGATGAAGTTCGATGATTCGCGCTGCCACACTTGCGTGACAGTTTGATGAAGATTGCCCAGCGGTCATGGCCCCGCTAACGGCGCTGGCGGAGCAACCTCAGGGCAAAGCGGGTCCAGTGGTCGACAGCCCCCGGCGCCATGAGACAAACTCAACCTTTTCGCCTTTATCTCAAACTTTGTTCATGGAGAACCTGGTGCTCGAAATCCGTCACCTGAAGACCCTGCATGCCCTGCGCGAAGCCGACAGCCTGGTTGAAGCCGCCGAGCGCCTGCACCTCACCCAATCCGCCTTGTCCCACCAGTTCAAGGAGCTGGAAGAGCGCCTGGGCATGCCCTTGTTCGTGCGCAAGACCAAACCCGTACGTTTCACCAGTGCCGGCCTGCGCCTCCTGCAACTGGCGGACGCGACCCTGCCGCTGCTGCGCGGCGCCGAGCGCGATCTGGCGCGGCTGGCCGGCGGCACTGCGGGACGTCTGCACATGGCCATCGAATGCCACAGCTGCTTCCAGTGGCTGATGCCCACCATCGACCAGTTCCGCGATGCCTGGCCGGAAGTGGAACTGGACCTGGCTTCGGGTTTCTCCTTTGCCCCGCTGCCGGCCCTGGCCCGTGGCGACCTGGACCTGGTGGTGACCTCAGACCCGGTAGACCTGGCCGGGATCACCTACGTGCCGTTGTTCACCTACGAAGCCATGCTGGCAGTGGCCAACCAGCACCCGCTGGCCAGCAGGCCCTACGTGGTGCCCGAAGACCTGCGCAGCGAAACCCTGATCACCTATCCGGTGGAACGCGATCGCCTGGACATCTTCACCCGCTTCCTGGAACCGGCGGACATCGAACCGGCGCAGGTGCGGACCTCGGAGCTGACCGTGATGATGATGCAACTGGTGGCCAGCGGCCGTGGTGTGTGCGGCATGCCCCATTGGGCCCTGCATGAATACAGTTCGCGCGGTTATGTGAAGGCCAAGCGGCTGGGGGAAAAGGGCCTGTTCGCCACCCTGTACGCGGCGATTCGCGCCGACATGCTGGACGCGCCCTACATGCGTGACTTCCTGCTGACCGCCAAGGACACTTCGTTCTCGACCCTCGACGGGGTCAGCGCAGTACGTTGATGCTCCCGACCTGCCGGTGCAGCCTCAGGCTTGCGTCGGCAGTGCGTACCACATGTGGATCTTGTCGAAGTAATCGTCCCCTACCCGCACCGCCAGGGGCTCGAGGCCGTACTGGACGAAACCGCAGCGCCGGTACAGGGACAACGCGGCGTCGTTGCCCGCGGTTACCGTCAACTGCACCAGGCGCAATCCCTCGTACTCCTCGGCCTCGGCCAGCAGGCTCTGCACCAGGCGCTGGCCCAGGCCGCCATTGCGCTGTCCGGCGGTGACGTAAAGGCCGAAGAGTGTCGCCTTGTGCCGGGCTTTCTCGCGAAGGTCGAAGGCCAGGCCGACAATGCCCTGCAAGCGTCCTTGGCAGAACGCGCCCAGCAATACATCCAGTTCGCCGTCCAGGCGCGCCGCCCACCACGCGAGGGGCAGTTTTTCCCGCTCGCGGACACTGGAGGTAAACGCCTGGGGATGGCGGTCGTAGGCTTCGAGCATCAACGCCCGGTACTGCTCGACATCGTCGGGGACCAGGCGCTGGATCTGCAGGCTCAATCGAGGGTCTTCTGGCCGGTGATGAATGAAGCGCATTTTATCTTGCCGTCCTGCACCTCATAAATGGCCACGGTTTCCAGGGTTCCTGGGCCGTCGGCGAAAGTCCGGCTGATCAGTTCATGATCCACCACCACATTGCCCATCACCGAGCGCTGCAGCAGCCGGGCATGCAGATTGGGCTCCTGGAAGCGCAATTGCGCGCGGGCGCGAATCTCATCATGGCCACGGGCCAACAAGGTGGCCGGATGCTCGTATTGCCGGGCATCCCTGGCATAGGTCGCCAGCCAGGCGTCCAGGTCCTTGCGGTTGTAGGCTTGCAGTTGCTCCTCGACCACGGTCTCGGGGCTGGAAAACGCTGTCATCACGCAGCTCCTGTCTTCAGTTGGCACGACGTTGTTCGAACATCAGGCGCACCGCCAACCCGGCCAGCACAAAACCCATGAAATAGCGCTGCACCGAAAGCCAGGTCGGATTGCTGGCGAACCAGGAGGCGATGCCAGCGGCGAACAGGGCAATCAGCAGGTTCACCGAGAAGCTGACGGTGATCTGGGTCAGGCCCAGGATGATGCTCTGGGAGAACACCGAACCGTACTCGGGATGGATGAACTGCGGAAAGATCGACAGGTAGAACATCGCGATCTTGGGGTTCAGGGCGCTGGTCAAAAAACCCATGGTCATCAGCTTGCGCGGCGAATCCGCCGGCAGTTGCTGAGCTTCGAAAGGCGACCGGGCACCAGGCTTGAGCGCCTGCCAGGCCAGCCACAGCAGGTACAGGGCACCTGCCCACTTGAGGACTTCATAAGCCATGGGCACCGCCATGAAAACAGCGGTCAGCCCCAGGGCCGCAGCCATCAGGTGCACGAAGAACCCCGCCACCACGCCCAGCAGCGAAGTCACGCCGGCCTTGCGCCCCTGGCAGATCGAACGGGAGATCAGGTAGATCATGTTCGGCCCCGGGGTCAGTACCATCAACAGGGAAGCGGCAGCAAAGATCAGATACTCGTGCAGTGGAATCATGGCAGTCCTTGGCAAGTGATCAGTCAGACGAGGGTCGCTTGGGCCTGGCGATAAAACGGCAAGATCAGATCCCGTGTCAACGGGGCAAGGAAAAGATCACCGTCACCGGCCGGATCGATCCAGCGTACCTCTTCGATCTCCGCCGCCGGGGTCACCGGGGCATCGATGCGGATCAGGAAGACTTCAGCCTGCACCACATGGCCCGGCTCATTGGCGGCGGGAGCGGAAAACTGCTGCAGGTAGCGGGCCTGGGCCGGATCGATGCGCAGGCCCAGTTCTTCTTCCAGTTCGCGGGCCAGCGCATGCACCGGCTGCTCGCCGGCCTCGATCTTGCCGCCAGGCTGCATGAAGGCGCGGGTACCACGCTTGCGCACCAGCAGGGTGTGTCCGTCGGCACCGATCAGTAGTGCAGCGGCGATGCGAATGATGGAGGAATCAATGGCTGAGGAGGCAGGCATGGCAGTTCGAAGACCTTGAAAATGAAGGTTCAAGGATCACACGCACCTGCCTTCAGCGCCATTGGCCAATGGTATTTTTGCCGTTCAGGCGCTCACGGGCGCTTCACTGGGCAGCTTGACGAACACGCTGTAGCGAGCGCCCTCCATGGTTTCGAAGGCGATCAGCTTGTCCACCAGCGGCAGGCTGAGCACCTTGCCGGCATTGAGCAACAGCATGCCATTGTCGGCGTTGAGGTTGCGCGCCAGGATCATGCCCGGCGCCAGCTCCCGGGTGCCCAGGACCTTGACCGAAGGATCGCCCAGGGTCACGTCGTGCAGGTACACCGAGCACACCTGGATGAAACCTTCCACCCGTTGCGGGTCGTACAACCGGCCGGCGTACTTGCGGATGAACACCAGGGCCTCGTCGCTGTTCATCCGCCGTTCCAGGATCAGGCCGCACTGCAGCTCGATGAAGTCCACCGCCAGCTTGAGTATCCGCGACCCCACGGGAATGGCTTCGCCCCTGAGCCGATCGGGGAAACCGGTACCGTCCCAGTGCTCCTGATGATGGCGGATCAGGCGCGCGGCATCCTGCACCGGCTCCAGGGTCATCAGCAATGACTCGCTCTGTTGCGGATAGGCCCGGTAGCGCTCGCGCTGCTGATGGTGCAGCAGGTCCGCCGGGGTGGTCATCATCTGGTCGCTCCAGCTCAGCTTGCCGATATTGTGCAAGGCCGCGGCCATGGCCAGGTCGCGCTGGTCGACCTCCCCCAGCCCCTGGATCGTGCAATAGGCGCGTACCAGCTCGATGATCCGCCGGTTGGTCTGCTTGGCCAGGGGCAGGCGCTGGTTCACCAGCAGGGAAAACAGCTCCGCACCGGTGGCGTAGCTGTGCTTGAGCTCTTCGTAGGCCAGGTCGAGCATGTCGGCGGTCTGCCGCAACTCGGCAGTGCGAGCCTCGACGCGCTTTTCCAGCTGGGCATTGAGCATCTTGAGTTCTTGGTTCTGCTGGCGGGCCAGGAGCTCCAGGCGTTGGCGCTCATGTTCGGAATGCTGGTGATCGAGGGCCTGGCGCAAGGCCAGCAACAGCTCCTGGTCGTCCCAGGGCTTGTTCAGGTAGCGGTAGATCTCACCTTCGTTGATAGCCCTGGCAATCAGCTTCGAATCCGGGTCGCCGGTCAGCAGGATCCGGGTGGTGGCCGGGTACTGCTGGTGAATGCGCGCCAGCAGGGCTGGGCCATCCATCTGCGGCAGATGGGCTGCACTGATCACCAGGTCCACCTCGCAATGGGCCATGACGTGCAAGGCCTGGATGGCGTCCCGAGCAAAGTGCAGCGTGTAGGGATGAGGGCTGAGCAACTGGCGCAGGCGCTGCAGGACAAGGTCCTGGGCATCCACCAGCAGGACCCCGGGCAAACGGGAGACTGTGACAACGTCCGGATTACCCATGGCATACCTCGGGTCAACGTTGATGCACGCGTCCATCATTGGGAGTGCTGGCAACCACAACTGTGGCTGCCTGATTCAAGCGTAGAAGAATTTCCACCCGAAATGATGGCTTTTTAACACCACCCATCCAGCCACCGTGTTTCTCGAGCGGTCGGCGTCCCCCTGCCTTGCTGCCGACAGGGGGCGTTGCCCGTGCACTCACTGGGCAGCCTTGCCACCTGAACCGAAGGAGGCGAAGCGCTTGTTGAACCCGGCAATGCGGCCTTCGGACTGGGTCTTGCGCTGCTGGCCGGTGTACACCGGATGAGAGGCGCTGGAAACGTCCAGGGCCACGTAGGGATAGGTCTGGCCGTCGCTGTACTGCTGGGTGCGGTCGGTATCGACTGTGGAACCGATGAGGAAATACACATCGGCAGCGGTGTCGTGGAACAGAACGGTACGGTAGTCGGGATGGATACCAGGTTTCATGGGGGCCTCCAGGGCGCGTGTTGAACTAGATATGTTACACAATAACATATCATAAACCTCATAAACGAGAAACGATTGCAACAACCGCCATGCCATCCACTACACAGGTCCCAGGTTGGAGACCGGGAAACTGGGTGCCCGGTGTTCAACGGTTGCCCCGATAAGGAAATCGCCCGTAAGCTGGAAAATTCCAGCAAGACCGTGAAACCCCAAAAAAACCCATCGATAGCAAGCCGGCCATCAAGCCCGGCCCTAATCGTTCTCGAATTTTCTCCAGGCGCCCAGCGCCTGGTTCCCGGCATGGCCTGCCACCGGGTCCGAACATAACAACAAGAACCAGCGCTCCAACAAGAATGAGTACCGACAAACGATCTTAATGAGTCCGAACCAAGGAATCCGTATGAGCCTGTCACTCCTGAGCCGCTATGCCTTTTTTGCCGCCTGCGTGATATTCACCCTCGCCAGCCTGCCCTTCGTCGAACATGACTGGGTCTGGCCCTTCACCCTGGTCACCGGCTTGCTGAGCCTGCTGGGGATCTTCGATCTACTGCAGAGCCCCCATGCGGTGCGCCGCAACTACCCGATCCTGGGCAATATCCGCTACCTGGTCGAAGGCATCCGCCCGGAGATCCGTCAGTACCTGCTGGAATCCGACAGCGACGCGCTGCCCTTCTCCCGAGCCCAGCGCTCACTGGTGTACTCGCGGGCCAAGAACCAGAGCGCCGACAAACCCTTTGGCACGCTGATCGACGTCTACCAGTCGGGTTTCGAATTCATCGGCCACTCCATGCGCCCGGCGCCCCTGAGCGATCCCGACAGCTTTCGCGTGATCGTCGGTGGCCCGCAATGCGCCCAGCCGTACTCGGCTTCGGTATTCAACATCTCGGCCATGAGCTTCGGCTCCCTGAGTGCCAACGCGATTCGCGCGCTGAACCAGGGCGCCAAGCTGGGCAACTTCGCCCATGACACTGGCGAAGGCAGCATCAGCCCCTACCACCGCGAACATGGTGGCGACCTGACCTGGGAACTGGGCAGCGGCTACTTCGGCTGCCGCACCAGCGAAGGCCGTTTCGACCCGGAACGTTTCGCCGCCCAGGCGCAGAACCCGCAAGTGCGGATGATCGAGATCAAGATGAGCCAGGGCGCCAAGCCCGGCCACGGCGGCATCTTGCCCAAGCACAAGGTGACCCAGGAAATCGCCGATACCCGGGGCATCCGCATGGGCGAGGACTGCATTTCGCCGTCGAGCCACAGCGCCTTCTCCACCCCCATCGAAATGATGCATTTCATCCAGCAACTGCGTGAGCTGTCCGGCGGCAAGCCGGTGGGCTTCAAGTTCTGCCTGGGCCACCCGTGGGAATTCATGGGCATCGCCAAGGCCATGCTGGAGACCGGCATCCTCCCGGACTTCATCGTGGTGGACGGCAAGGAAGGCGGCACCGGCGCCGCTCCAGTGGAGTTCACCGACCACATCGGTGCGCCAATGCGCGAAGGCCTGCTGTTCGTCCACAACACCCTGGTGGGCCTGAACCTGCGGGACAAGATCAAGCTCGGCGCCAGCGGCAAGATCGTCAGCGCCTTCGACATCGCCAGCGTACTGGCCATCGGCGCCGACTGGGCCAACTCGGCCCGGGGCTTCATGTTCGCCATCGGCTGCATCCAGTCGCAGAGCTGCCACACCAACAAGTGCCCCACCGGCGTGGCCACCCAGGACAACCTGCGCCAGCGCGCCCTCGTGGTGCCGGACAAGGCCCAGCGGGTGTTCAGCTTCCACCGCAACACCCTCAAGGCCCTGGCCGAGATGCTCGCCGCCGCCGGCCTGCAACACCCTTCGCAACTGGAAGCCAAGCACCTGGTGCGGCGCATGTCGGCCACCGAAATCAAGCTGTTCTCGCAATTGCATGTATTCCTCAAGCCTGGCGAGTTGCTCACCGGCGAGGTCAACGGCGAGTTCTACTCGCGCATGTGGCAACTGGCCCGGGCCGACAGCTTCGAGCCCAACACCGAAGCCGCGGCTTAAACACCAAAGCCCCGTGATAGCCCCGTGCTCCCCGGTTACCGGGGGCACCGGGTGCTACCCAAGGAAGACTGCAATGCTCAAGGTCATCGCTGAAGACTTCATCCAGCCCGAACACCTGGACAGGGTGCGCCCTTGGTACGCCGAACTGGTGGAAAAAACCCGCCAGGAGCCGCTGTGCATCGCCTACGATCTGTTCGTCGACCAGAAAGACCCAGGGCACTTCATCTTCGTCGAACAGTGGCCGGACCAAGCCGCCCTCGACGCCCATTGCAAGACCGAGCACTTCACCCGCCTGGTACCGCAGATCAACGCCTTCCAGCGCCGCGAATGCCGCGTGCTGCTGATGGAGGAGTTCTAGCAAGACCGTCCCTGCCGATGCTTGACCGGACCACCGAAAGCAGACCCCAGCCTCACTGAGCTTTTGGAGATCCGTCATGCCCCTGCTGTCCTTCGAACAACTGTCCCGCCAGCTGCCAGCTCCCTGGCAATCCTCGCTGGTGGGCCAGGTCGGCCCCACACGCATCAAGGTGCTGCGCATGGACGGCCAGCCCTACCCGGAAGAAACCCACGACTACAACGAGGGCCTGCTGGTGACCCAGGGCTGCCTGCACCTGGGCATTGGCCAGGCGATCGTGCAAGTCGGCGCGGGCCAGATGTACCTGGTGGAAGCCGGCCAGGCCCACAGCGTGCTGCCTGGCAGCCATGGCACCCTGGTGATCATCGACGTCTAGCCAGTCCTCCATTGACTCAATCGCGGTAACCACCTGCCCAAGGTCGGTCCGACCGAAGGGCCCATGCACGGAGAAACCCATGCCTCGTCGTCTGTTTGCAGTGATCGCTCTACTGATGTCCTTCAACAGCGCCTTTGCCAGCGAACGCTGGCAGACCCTGCCGCCCACTCCGGCCCCGGTGGCTGGGACACAGTCCGGCCATGCAGAGGTCAACGGCATCCGCCTCTACTACAGCAAGGTCGGCCACGGCTCGCCGGTGGTGCTGCTGCATGGCGGCCTGGGCAACGCCGACTACTGGGGGCTCCAGGCCAAGGCCCTGGCCGCCAGGCACACGGTGATCAGCGTCGACAGCCGCGGCCACGGGCGCAGCACCCGGGACGCCCGGCCCTATGGCTACGACCTGATGGCCGACGACGTCATCGCCCTGCTGGATCAGTTGAAGATCCCCCGCGCCGATTTCGTCGGCTGGAGCGACGGCGCGATCCTCGGCCTGGACCTGGCCATGCGCTACCCGCAGCGGGTCGGCAAGGTCTTCGCCTACGCCGCCAATACCCGGACCTCCGGGGTCAAGGAAGGCGTGGAGCACAACCCAACGTTCGCCGCCTACATCGAGCGCGCGGGGCAGGAGTACACCCGCCTGTCACCGACACCCAAGGAGTACCCGGCCTTTGTCGAGCAGATCGGCCACATGTGGGCCAGCCAGCCAAACTGGAGCGATGCCGACCTTGCGAAGATCAAGACCCCGGTGCTGATCGTCGATGGCGACCACGATGAAGCCATCAAGCGCGAGCACACCGAATACATGGCCGCGGCTATTCCCGGGGCCGGGCTGCTGATCCTGCCCAATGTCAGCCACTTTGCCTTCCTCCAGGACCCAGGCTTGTTCAACGCCGCCCTGGAACACTTTCTCGACGAAAAATAATCCCTGGATCCACCAGCCTCCCGGCTTGGGATGCCCTCTTTAATGGGGACATCCTTATCCGTTGTTTTGCATAAACGCATATTTAAATTGCATTGACGCATAATTATTCTAAGGTGAATGACAGACCCGACAACGCCTGCCATCGAGGCTGGCATGGCGCGATGCACGACAACCGGGTCCGGCCCGCCGCTTGACCACAAGCGGCAACGACACCAGCCGGAGGCTGGTTTTCATTCACGGAGGATGAACATGCTCAGTACTACCCTGCCCCCTGTCGGCAACTCCCAGGTCATGCCCCAGTGCCTGGCCGGCACCCTGCTCGATCCCGAGCTGGATGACATCGGCCAAGAGGCCGAGGCGGCGCCCCTGGCAAATGCCCGACTGAACTTCAATATCCAGCAACAGACCCAGACCAACTGGTGCTGGGCCGCCCTGTCGGCCTCGGTCGGCAACTACTACCGCACCGGTTCCTGGACCCAATGTGGCGTGGCCAACGCCGAGCTGGGCCGCGGCACCTGCTGCAGCCAACCCGGGCCATGCAACGTCTACGGCTACCTGGACTCGGCCCTGCGCACCACCGGCAGCTACGGCGGTATGCGCGAGGACCGCATGCAGATGCCGGCCATCGAGAACCAGATCGGCATGGGGCGCCCCGTCGGCCTGCGCTGCGCCTGGTACGGCGGTGGGGCGCACTTCCTGACGATCTACGGCATCGACGGCGGTTACGTGCTGGTGGCCGACTCGATCTTCGGCTACTCGACCCGCGTCCTGAACAGCTTCCCCGGCACCTATAACGGCGGCGGCAACTGGACTCATACCTACTTCACCCGGAAAAACTACTGAGGAGGCAGCATGCAACTGACTTACCCCAATCCGCCCGCAGGCGGCATCCAGCAACTGCGCCCGGCCCTGCAGGCAGCACTGCAGACCCAGGGCTTCGGTATCAATCGCGCCTTCGCCAATGCCGGCCCCGGCACCCTGAACCTGTCCCAGGCCTTTCGTGGCTACACCCTGAGCCTGGAGGCCCTGGCCAACGGCCAGGGCCTGGACCACGCCACGCCGGGTGACTGGCATTACCTGGTGTTCACCGGTGGCGTGTCGATCGCCGACGCCCAACTGACCGAAACCGCCGGCCAGGCGCAGTTCTGCGCACTGAACCACGGGGCCCTGGCGGCTTCGACCATCAGTGCCCTGAACCTGGCGGAGCAAGCCCCGCAACTGCAAGGCAAGTCCTGTGAGCTGCGTTGGCTGTTCGTTCCGGCCCTGCAGTCCACGCTGGTCTGGCTGCATGGTGACGATGAGGACGTGCTGATCCCCGTCGACCCGACGCCTGCCAGCCTTGCGCCCCGGCAGCTCTACAGCGAGGCAACGCTGCTGGGCCTGCTGGGGCCGGCCGCACGCAATGCCAAGGCAGTGTTCGATGCCGACACCAGTGGCACCCTGGGCGGTTGAGCCCGGCCAAAAAAAATCCGGCGCCCCTCGTGGGACGCCGGATTTTTCATTGCCAAGCCATCAGGCCGGGAAGCTCACGCCTGGAGCATCGACAGTGCAGCACTCAGGACGAGCGGGTCGCCGCCTCATGGCTATTGGTCGGATGCAGGTTGAGCATGTAGAACAAGGCCGTCAGCAGCACCAGGAACGCGGGGCCGACATACAGCGCCACACGAGTCTCCGGGAAGTAGGCCATCAGTCCCACCACCAGCACCAGGAACGCCAGCGCCAGGTAGGAACTGACCGGGTACAGCCACATGCGGTACTTCAGGGCGGCACGCTCGGCCGGGCTCAGGCCCTTGCGGAACTTGAGCTGGGCCAGGAGGATCATCACCCAGGTCCAGATCGCACCGAAGGTCGCGATGGACGTCACCCAGACGAACACCTTTTCCGGCACCAGGTAGTTGAGCAGTACACCCAGCAGCAGGGCGAAGATCGACAGCAGCAAGGCGCGGCGTGGCACCCCGCTTTCGGAAGTCTTGGCGAAGCTGGCTGGGGCCTGGCCGTTCTGCGCCAGGCTGTAGAGCATGCGACCGGTGCTGAAGATCCCGCCGTTGCAGGACGACAGGGCCGCGGTGATCACCACGAAGTTGATGATGCCGGCTGCGGTCTTGATCCCCAGGCGTTCGAAGGTCATCACGAAGGGGCTGCCCTGGGTGCCGATTTCGTTCCACGGGTAGATCGACAGGATCACGAACAGCGCGCCCACGTAGAACAGCAGGATGCGCCAGAACACCGAGCCGATGGCGTTGGGAATGGTCTTTTGCGGGTTGCGCGCTTCACCGGCGGTCAGGCCGATCATCTCCACGCCCAGGTACGCGAACATCACCATCTGCAGGGACATCAGCACGCCGGTCACGCCATTGGGCATGAAGCCGCCGTGGGTCCAGAGGTTGGAAATGCCCAGGGCCACGCCGTCGTTGCCGAAACCGAAGGCAATGATGCCGACACCGCCGATGACCATGGCGATGATGGTGACGATCTTGATCAGGGCGAACCAGAACTCGAACTCGCCGAAGGCCTTCACCGCGATCAGGTTGATCGAGCCCATGCTCACCAGGGCCGCCAGGGCCCAGATCCAGCGCGGTACATCGGGGAACCAGATGCCCATGTACACCGCTACGGCGGTGATTTCCGCGACGCAGGTCACCAGCCACAGGAACCAGTAGTTCCAGCCGGTGAGAAAGCCCGCCAACGGGCCCAGGTAGTCTTGTGCGTAGCGGCTGAAGGAGCCGGCGACAGGGTTATGCACCGCCATTTCACCGAGGGCGCGCATGATCACCAGGATCGCCAGGCCGCCGATGATGTAGGACAGCATGATGGCCGGACCGGCCATTTCGATCGCCTTGGCCGAGCCGAGGAACAGGCCGACACCGATACAGGCGCCAAGGGCCATCAAGCGAATATGCCGTTCGCCGAGTTCGCGTTTCAGCGGGCCGCCCTGAGCGGTTTCGCCGTGGGGCAGTTGGTTGCCAACTGGCATAGAGATACAACCTCATTTTGTTATTGGATATGAACCACCGAGTCTTCCAGGCAGCGGCGGATAACCGCAGCCTGCTCGACCGGACCGACCTTGTGGGACGGTGCGCCTGTAGGACAAAACCTGCCAGATCAGCGGGGTACGCAGTATAAAAAGCTCACTACAGGGCTTTTCACTCTATAAACAGCTAAATTCAGAGATAAATCTCGGCAAAAACCGCTTTCACGGAGAAGCATTCCCTGCTTTTTCCACCAGACCCCACTCGGAAAGGGTCGCGAGTATTGCACAGCCCCGATGCCTCGTCATGCCCCTACCTAGGGCGTATTTACCTGGGAAAAGTCGCTGTTCTGTGGTGAAGGAGCTTGCTCCCCCCGGTCGGCGCAGCGGCCCTGAAGTCGGCTTGCGTGACCTCCCTGACAGAACGCGTGCTCCGGTCTTGCGGCTGCTGCGCAGCCGGACGGGAGCAAGCTCCCTCGCCACAAACAAGCTTCCTTGCCACAACCCGCAGCAGCGCTGAAATACCTGCAAACCATCGTGGACTTCAGCCCGGGAGCAAAAATGCTAGCGTCCAGCACTCACTCGCTTAGCCCGAAGGCAATTAACCCATCATGTGGCGAGGGAGCTTGCTCCCGCTGGGCCGCGCAGCGGCCCTGAAATCGGCTTGCGTGATCTCCTTGACAGAACGCGTGCTCAGGGCTTGCGGCTGCTACGCAGCCGGACGGGAGCAAGCTCCCTCGCCACAAACAAGCTTCCTTGCCACAACCCGCAGCAGCGCTGAAATACCTGCAAACCATCGTGGACTTCAGCCCGGGAGCAAAAATGCTAGCGTCCAGCACTCACTCGCCTAGCCCGAAGGCAATTAACCCATCTTGTGGCGAGGGAGCTTGCTCCCGTTGGGCCGCGCAGCGGCCCTGAAATCGGCTTGCGTGATCTCCCTGACAGAACGCGTGCTCAGGGCTTGCGGCTGCTACGCAGCCGGACGGGAGCAAGCTCCCTCGCCACAAACAAGCTTCCTTGCCACAACCCGCAGCAACGCTGAAATACCTGCAAACCATCGTGGGCGTCAGCCCGGGAGCAAAAATGCTAGCGTCCAGCACTCACTCGCCTAGCCCGAAGGCAATTAACCCATCATGTGGCGAGGGAGCTTGCTCCCGCTGGGCCGCGCAGCGGCCCTGAAATCGGCTTGCGTGACCTCCCTGACAGAACGCGTGCTCAGGTGTTGCGGCTGCTGCGCAGCCGGACGGGAGCAAGCTCCCTCGCCACAAACAATCTTCCTCGCCACAACCCGCAGCAACGCTGAAATACCTGCAAACCATCGTGGGCTTCAGCCCGGGAGCAAAAATGCTAGCGTCCAGCACTCACTCGCCTAGCCCGAAGGCAATGGAATGCCATCTCGTCCAAGATCCCATCGCTTGCGCCGCGGCCGCCATTCCGAAAGCGGACGCGCCTACCTCATCACCACCGTGGTTCATCAACGCCAACCGTTATTCTCCGATTGGCGCCTGGGGCGGCTGGTGGTCACTGAACTGAGACAGGTTCAGGACCTGGGGCTTGCCGACTCACTGGCCTGGGTCCTGATGCCGGACCACCTGCATTGGCTGCTCCAACTGCGCACGGCAACATTGCCCGAGGTGATGCAAAGGGTGAAATCGCGCAGCACCCGCCAGCTCAATCAACACCTGGGGCTGTGCGGTGCCCTCTGGCAAAGCGGCTATCACGACAGAGCAATCCGCGATGGCGAAGACATTCAGCCCCTTGCTCGCTACATAGTCGCCAATCCCTTGCGTGCGGGCCTGGCGCAACGCATTGGCGACTACCCACTGTGGGATGCTTGCTGGCTCCAGTAACCCATCATGTGGCGAGGGAGCTTGCTCCCGCTGGGCCGCGCAGCGGCCCTGAAGTCGGCTTGCGTGATCTCCCTGACAGAACGCATGCTCAGGTCTTGCGGCTGCTGCGCAGCCGGACGGGAGCAAGCTCCCTCGCCACAAACAAGCTTCCTTGCCACAACCCGCAGCAACGCTGAAATACCTGCAAACCATCGTGGACTTCAGCCCGGGAGCAAAAATGCTAGCGTCCAGCACTCACTCGCCTAGCCCGAAGGCAATTAACCCATCATGTGGCGAGGGAGCTTGCTCCCGCTGGGCCGCGCAGCGGCCCTGAAATCGGCTTGCGTGATCTCCCTGACAGAACGCGTGCTCAGGTGTTGCGGCTGCTGCGCCGCCGGACGGGAGCAAGCTCCCTCGCCACAGAAGCAAGGCAGCGTCTGTTTTCACAATTTCCTCACCGCTCGCCACCACCGACTAAGCTTCAGACAAGTCCGATCAATCTGCGTGAATGGATCAATCGACTATGGGCGCTTTGTGGCACACCGACTCACGCAATACCGCAGTGCCACGCCACAGCGACGACGAAACGCCTTTGCCTGAACGTCCCAAGCCCCGTCGGTATTTCTGGCGCCTGTTCTGGCTGTTGCTGCTGATCGCCCTGGTTGCCCTGGGTGTCGCCGCCAGCCGGGAAATGCGCACCTCCAAGCTCCAGGCCCGGGAATTCAGCAGCCTGGCCCGTAACCTGGACTATTCCCTGCAACCGGGGGCCAGCGATGCCATGGTCTACCCGGGCGCCGGCCCTTTCGACCGGCGCCTGGGCTACAGCGCGCTGGGCGAGTTCCTGCCGCGCCTGCTCAAGCGCGGCTATCTGATCGAATCCCAGGTACGTTTTTCCGCAGCCTTGATGGACTACAGCGAGAACGGCTTTTTCGTGCCCTATGCCGAGAAGATCCAGGCGGGGCTGTCCATCACCGACTGCCGGGCTGCTGCGCTGTATCAGTTCAAGTATCCGCAACAGTTCTACCCACATTTCGCCAGCATTCCGCCCCTGGTGGTCCACAGCCTGCTGTTCATCGAAAACCGCGACCTGCTGGACCCCAGGCTGGCCCAGGCCAACCCTGCGGTGGATTGGCCGCGCTTCGCCAAGGCCGCCTGGTCCCAGGTGGCCCGGCTGCTGCACCTGCCTGGCCAGAGTGCCGGGGGCAGCACCCTGGCCACCCAGCTGGAAAAGTACCGGCATTCGCCGGATGGCCTGACCGTATCCGGGGGCGAGAAGCTGCGTCAGATGGTGTCCGCCAGCGTGCGGGCCTACCAGGACGGCCCACAGACCCTGGAGGCTCGCAAGCGCATCGTGCGTGACTACCTCAACAGCGTGCCGTTGTCGGCAGTGCCCGGCCACGGTGAAGTACATGGCATGGCCGAAGGGCTGCGGGTCTGGTACGGCGCGGACTTCGACAAGGTCAACCAGGTACTCGGCGGCACCGCCATGGACTCCAGGAGCCTCGCCGAACGAGGGCTGGCGTTGCGCCAGGTGCTGTCGCTGATGATTGCCCAGCGCCGGCCCTCCCATTACCTGGCAAAGGGCCGGGCAGAATTGGCGGACCTCACCGACAGCCATATCCGCCTGCTGGCGCAGAACAATGTCATCGACCCGGCACTGAGCGCCGCCGCCCTGGCCAGCCAGGCGACCTACCGTGACTGGCAGCAACAGCCGACGATCCAGCCGATCGAGACCAACAAGGGCATCAGTGTCGCCCGCAGCCGTCTCGCCGCGCTGCTCAACCGGCCCCTGTATGACCTGGATCGCCTCGATCTGTCGGCCACCAGCACCTTGCAGAGCGACCTGCAGCGCCAGGCCACCGAGTACCTCAAGCACCTCGCCGATCCGGCCTTCGCTGCGCAGGTGGGCCTGCTCGGCGAGCGCCTGCTGACCCCCACCAGCACCACCCAGGTGCGCTACAGCTTCACCCTGTTCGAACTCACCCCCGACGGCTCCCGAGTGCGGGTGCAGACCGACAGCACCGATCAGCCTTTCGACATCAACGAAGGCAGCAAGCTGGAACTGGGCTCCACCGCCAAGCTGCGGGTGCTGACCACCTACCTGCAGATCATTGCCGAGCTGCATGACAAGTACGCCGGACAGACACCCGCGCAATTGAAAACCATCCCGGTGAACGATCAGGACCGGCTGAGCCGCTGGTCCATCGACTACCTGATGCAGAACGGCGACCGCAACCTGCCGAAGATGCTCGACGCGGCCCTGGACCGTACCTATTCCGCCAGCCCCGGCGAGGCGTTCTTCACCGGAGGCGGCCTGCATCACTTCCACAACTTTCGCAACGAGGACAACGGTCGCAGCCCGACCTTGCGCGATGCCCTGCGCGAGTCCATCAACCTGCCGTTCATCCGATTGATGCGCGACCTGGTGCGCTACAGCACCTACGGCGGCGACAGCAGCAGCGCCGAACTGCTCAAGGACGATGACAACCCGCGGCGCCAAGAATACCTGGCACGTTTCGCCGATCGGGAAGGCACCTCGTTCCTGCTGCGGTTCTGGAAGAAGTACCGCAACAAGGACACCCAGTCGCGCCTGGAAACCTTCCTCGACAGCATGCACCCCACCGCGATCCGCCTGTCCGCGGTGCATCGCTACCTGCTACCGGATGCCAGCCAGGAGAGCTTCAACCGCTTCGTGCGGGCCCATATGAAAAACGCCAAGGTCAGCGAAAAACTCACCGACGAACGCCTGGACAAGCTCTACGCCAGCTACGGCCCGGGCGCCTACGACCTGCCGGACCAGGGCTATATCGCCAAGGTCCACCCCCTGGACCTGTGGCTGCTGGGCTACCTGATGAACAACCCCGAAGCCAGCTTCAGCCAGGTGGTCAAGGCCAGCGAGTTCGAACGCCAGGAGGTCTATAGCTGGCTGTTCAAGAGCCGTCATCGCAGCGCCCGGGACAGCCGCATCCGCACCATGCTGGAGATCGAGGCGTTCCTCGACATCCACCAGCGGTGGCAGGCAGTGGGCTATCCGTTCGACCACCTGGTACCGTCCCTGGCCACCGCCATCGGCAGTTCGGGTGACCGGCCGGCGGCGCTGGCCGAACTGGTGGGCACCATCCTCAACGACGGTGTGCGCCTGCCAACCTTGCGCATCGACAGCCTGCACTTCGCCGCCGGCACCCCCTATGAAACCCGCCTGCTCAACGACCCGGACAAGGGCAAGCGGGTGATGCCCTCGCAGGTGGCCACGGCGCTACGCGGGGCCCTGTCCCAGGTGGTGGATGCCGGCACCGCGAAACGGGTTTCCGGCAGTTTCAAGCTGGCCGACGGCACGCCCCTGGCCATGGGCGGCAAGACCGGCACCGGCGACAACCGAATCGAGGCCATCGGCGCCGGAGGCCGAGTGCTGAGCTCCAAATCCATCAACCGTACCGCGACCTTCGTGTTCTACATCGGCGACCATCACTTCGGCACTCTCACTGCCTATGTTCCCGGCGCTTCCGCCCAAGCCTTCAAGTTCACCTCGGCCCTGCCGGTGCAGGTGCTCAAGGGCATGGCGCCGATCCTCATGCCCTATCTGCAACCGGGCAGCGCCACCCAGTGCCAGGGCAACCTGGCACAGCGCTGACACCCACCACGACGGCCAGTCCTGGGGCTGGCTGCACGACATTTCTCGCTCTCCTTGCCAACCAGCCCCTGCGACGAACGGTGGTCCAGGGTCGTGCAGAACGACTTGCGCCACTCTTAAGATATATCTTAAGTTATGTCTTAACCAAAACGGAGAGCACAAGAATGAGAGAGCACCACCATCACAGTGGACACGGCGACGGCCCTGAAGGCTTCGAGCGGCGCGGCGGTCGTGAGCGTGGCGGCCGCGGTCCCCGGGTATTCGCCCCCGGTGACCTGAAACTGCTATTGCTGGCGCTGATTGCCGAGTCGCCCTGCCACGGCTATGACCTGATCCGCCAGATCGAAAGCATGTTCGATGGCGTCTACAGCCCCAGCCCAGGCGTGATCTACCCGACGCTGACCTTCCTGGAAGAAAGCGAAATGATCCAGGGCGATGCCGAAGGCGGAAAAAAACGCTACAGCGTGACCGACACCGGCCGTCTGTTCCTCAAGGAACAGGCCATTGCCCTGGACGGCGTACGCATGCGCATCGAAGTCAGCAAACGCTCGCTGCGCGGGCATGACCGTCCCGCAGAGATCCATGAGGCCGTGCACAACCTGCGCCATGCCTTGCAAATGCATAACGGACGCTGGAACCCGGAAGAAATCCTGCGGGTTCGCGATCTGTTGAACAACACCGCCAAGGCCATCGTCGATGGGCCAGCCACCCCTTCCAGCCAGGAGAAAGCCGAATGACTGCCATCCCTGAGTTATCCATTCATCGAGTCATGCACGAGATCAAGCGTCGACGCCTGAACGTGCTCCGCGTGGTCGACGTGACCCCGCGCATGCGCCGGATCACCCTCGGTGGCCCGGAACTGGCCGGGTTCCTCAGCCTGGGCAGCGACGACCATGTGAAGTTGCTGTTTCCACAGAACGCCGAGCAGCAGGCGGCCCTGGACACCCTGGTGCTGGGCCCGGGCAAGGACAGCGGACCGATGCCGGCGATGCGCGACTACACTCCGCGCCGCTACGACCCGCAATTGGGTGAGCTGGACATCGACTTCGTCCTGCACGGCGACGGCCCGGCCTCGACCTGGGCCGAGCAGGTCCAGCCCGGCCAGCATCTGCACATCGCCGGCCCTCGGGGCTCGATGATCGTGCCGGACATCTTCGACAGCTACCTGCTGATCGGCGATGAGACTGCGCTGCCGGCCATTGCCCGGCGCCTGGAAGAACTGCCGGCCGGTCGCCGGGTCCTGGCGGTGATCGAAATCCAGGATCGCGCCGAGCGCCAGGCGCTGCACAGCGCTGCCGAAGTGGAGGTGATCTGGGTCGAGCGCGACGGCGGCCAGCAGGACCTGCTCAGTTGCGTACGTGGCCTGCGGGTGCCACAAGGCCGGCTGTATGCCTGGATCGCCACCGAGAGCAAGGTCTCGCGACAACTGCGCCGGGTGCTGCTCGACGAGCACCAGCTCGACGATGAGTTCGTCAAGGCCGTCGGCTACTGGCGCCTGGACACCAGCGAAGCAGAGTGACCCCCGCGCGTTTCAGCCATTCGCCGGCGCAGGTGCCCGCCACCTGCGCCGGCGAATCATTTGCGGCGCCCGGAAAACCGGTGGCCGAGCCAGCTGTCCAGGCCCAGCAGTACCAGGGACACCAGGACAAACCCCGCCAGCAGCCCCAGGGCATTGAGCAAGGCCCCGGGATAACCCAGCCGGTCCACGGCAATGAAGGGATAGGGGTACAACCCGAGCAGGTGCCCGCGCAACAACAGGTAGGCGAAGTACAGGATCGGATAGAGGGTCCACCAGAGGACATGGCGCAGGCGCAATTGCCCCTTGGGGACGCAGCACCACCAATAGACCAGGAACAGCAGCGGCATGACATCGTGCAGCAGCTCGTCCGCCAGCCATTGCCAGCCCTGGGGATGCCACAGGTGACGCAGCAACAGGTTGTAGGCCAGCCCCACCAGCACGATGCTGGCCGCCACGGCGCCACTGACCCAGGGCTGGAGCATGAAGGCTTGCCCCCGGGAGGCCCTGAGGTTCAGGGCGCAGGTCAGCACGCTGGCCACCAGGGTGTTGCTCAGCACGGTGAAGAAGCTGAAGAAATTCACCAGGCCGCCCAGCAGGCTGGCCCCGGCCTCCCAGCGCAAGAACAGGATCAGGTACAGCTGAACCGCCAGGCCGAACCAGCCCAGAAAGGCGGCGAGCGCGATCAGGCTACGTCGGCGGCCTTGCCTCATGAAGCGCTTCAGAGCGGACGCTTGGTGCGTTGCAGCTTCACATAGAGCCGCTCGACCTTTTCCCGGGCCCAGGGGGTCTTGCGCAGGAATGTCAGGCTCGACTTGATGCTCGGATCGCTCTTGAAGCAGCGGATATCGACGCGCTCCGCCAGCCCCGACCATTCGTAGTGCTCCACCAGGGCCTTGAGAATCTGTTCCAGGGTCACGCCATGCAGCGGGTCGGTGTGGGTAACGGTCATGCCAGGCCTTCGAACGCAGAATGAAAAGAAGCCGCGCACCTTAGCCGAGGGCCTGCGCCCGCGCCAGTGCGCTGACATAACTGTAGTCGCTGCCAAGCCCGCGAGGCTGCGACAAGGTTGACGCTCCACCAGACAATCAAGCAACCAAACAACCACGTCGCCAGGACGAGCCGACAGCCACTGCGCGCCTGGTCGCCGACGACGGCAGCGGCGACGCGATGCGTGTCGTTCCGGCAACCGCTGCCGGGCAAGCGAATAAAGAAGTTCCCGGCTTTTCCAAATAAAAGAGATGTTATATTGTATCAACAAATATCAACTCCCCCACACTTCGGGCACCCCCGTGCCCCACCCGTTTTCGACTCACATGCGCGCTGCGCAATGCTTGCCAAGGAATGACCGATGTCCCTCTCGACCCTCCGCCCTTCTCGCTCGATCCTGTGGCGCTTGTCGCCATTGTCCGCGGCCTTGTTGATCGCCTCCCAGGCACATGCCGTGGAACTGCCTCAGCAGGTCATCACCGCCAACCCCCTGGGCAGCACCGAACTGGCGGCCCCCACCACCGTGGTGGAGGGCGACCAATTGACCCTGGCGCAAAAAGGCAGCCTCGGCGAGACCCTGAACAAACAGCCTGGGGTGTCTTCGTCCTATTTCGGCCCGGGTGCCAGTCGGCCGGTGATCCGCGGCCTGGACGGCGACCGCATCCGCCTCCTGCGCAATGGTGTCGGCGCCCTGGATGCCTCGTCGTTGTCCTACGACCATGCGGTGCCCCTGGACCCGGTCAACGTCGAGCGCATCGAGATCGTGCGTGGCCCGGCGGCCCTGCTGTACGGTGGCAATGCCATTGGCGGAGTGGTCAACAGCTTCGACAACCGCATCCCCACCGAAGCCATCGAAGGCATCCACGGTGCCGGTGAGCTGCGCTACGGCGGCGCCGACACTACCCGCAGCAGCGCCGGCAAGCTGGAAGCCGGCGACGGCACCTTTGCCCTGCACCTGGACGCCAGCTCACGACAGTTCAACGACCTGAAGATCCCCGGTTATGCCCGCAGCCGCCATGCCAAGCCCAGCGAGGACGGAGACGGCAAGAAAGGCCGCCTGGGCAACAGCGACGGACGCCAGGACGGTGGCGCCATCGGTGGTTCGTACACCTGGGACGACGGTTATGCCGGCCTGTCCTACAGCAATTACGACTCCAACTACGGCTCCCCCGCCGAGCAGGATGTGCGCATCCGCATGAAGCAGGATCACTACGCCTTCGCTTCGGAACTGCGCAACCTTGAGGGCCCCTTCAGTTCGCTCAAGTTCAATGCCGGTTACACCGACTACGAACACCGCGAGATCGAGGGTGGCGAAACCGGCACCACCTTCAAGAACAAGGGCTACGAGGCGCGTGTCGAGGCCCGGCACCAGCCCCTCGGCCCGCTCGAAGGAGTGATCGGTGCCCAGGTCAACCGCAACGAGTTCTCGGCCCTGGGCGAAGAAGCCTTCGTGCCGAAAACCGACACCAACAGCGGCGCCCTGTTCATCCTCGAGGAGCTGCAAGCCACCGATCGCCTGAAACTCAGCCTAGGCGGGCGCCTGGAACACACCGTCGTGGACCCGGATGGCAAAGGCAACGAACGCTTCGCCCAGGCCGACAAGTCCAGTAGCTTCACTGCTGGCAGCCTGTCCTCGGGCGCGGTCTATACCCTGACCCCGGTCTGGTCCCTGGCCGCCACCCTGGGCTACACCGAGCGCGCACCGACCTTCTACGAGCTGTATGCCAACGGCGCCCACGTCGCCACCGGCACCTATGAAGTGGGCAGCGCCAAGCTGTCGAAGGAAAAAGCCGTCTCCAGCGACCTGGCCCTGCGCTTCGACAACGGCGTGCACAAAGGCAGTGTCGGCGTGTTCTACAGCCACTTCTCCAACTACATCGGCCTGCTGGGCACCGGTCGCACCCTCAACGATGAAGGCGAGGAAGATGCGGCAGGCATCCCGGAATACGCCTACAGCGGGGTGCGCGCGCGCTTCACCGGGATCGAAGCCCAGGATCGCTGGACCCTGGGAGAAAACGCCTATGGCAAGTTCGCCCTGGAACTGTCTGGCGACTACACCCGGGCCAAGAACCTCGACAACGGCCAGGACCTGCCGCGCATCGCCCCGCTGCGCCTGAACAGTGGCTTGCTATGGGAGCTGGATCGCTGGCAGGCACGCCTGGATGTGCAGCATGCCGCGAGCCAGGGTCGGGTGCCGGATAACGAAAGCGGCACCGATGGCTACACCACCTTGGGTGCCAGCGCTGGTTATCGCTTCGATATCGGTCATAGCCAGTGGCTGGCCTTCGTCAAGGGCGAGAACCTGACCAACCAGACCGTGCGTTACGCCAGCTCGATCCTGCGGGACATCGCGCCGGCCGCCGGGCGCAGTGTGGAAGTAGGCTTGCGCACCACCTTCTAAGCGCCTCGCCGCGCTCCTGCACGGACCCGCAGGAGCCGGCTGGCCGGGGAAGGCGTCAGCGATAACGCCGCGGGTCGGTGTCGATCAGGCTGGCCAGCTGGGTCAGGGCAAAGCGCAGTTCGTCGCGGGTGGTGGGCGACATCAGCACCACCCGCACGTGACGGCAACTGGCATCACGCTCCACCTGGAACTGCGTGCCGCTCAGCACCAGCACACCATTGGCCCGGGCCAGGGTGGCGAACTCATCGGCGGTCCAGGGCTGCGGCAAGGTCAACCACAGGTGGTAGCTGTGGGGCTGGGTCCGGAACTCGAAACCGGCGAACACTTCCCGGGCAATAGCCTGGCGCGCCGCCGCCTCGCTGCGCTGGGTCTGTACCAGCTTGCGGTCCAGCCCCTCGACGATCACATTGCTGGCCAACTGGGCAGTCAGCGGCGAGGGCATCCACACGCTGCTGCGAACCATCGAACTCAAGCGCGATAGCAGCCTGGGCGGGCTGTACAGGTAGCCGACCCGCAGGGCCGGCATGATCGCCTTGGACAGGCTGGTGAGGTACACCGAACGCTCCGGCGCATAGGCCGACAAGGGCTTGATCTGCGGATCGGTGGCGAGAAACCCGTAGATGTCATCATCGATCAGCAGGAAGTCGAACTCTTCGGCAAGCGCCGCGATCTGCGCTCGGCGCCCTGGCGACATGGTCGCCGTGGTGGGGTTCTGGCAGCTGGCGACACACACCAGCAGCGCCGGCTTTTCCCGCAGGCATTGCTCACGCAGCGCCTCGGGCAGTATTCCCTCCTCGTCCATGGCCACGCCCCGCAGGCGCCGCTCCAGGCCATGGGCCACCGAGATGATGCCCGGGTACGCCAACGACTCGCAGAGCACCAGGTCACCAGCGTTGCTCAGGGCACTGATGGCGACCATCAGGCCATGCTGGGCCCCGGAGGTGATCACCACCTGCTGCCACTGGGCCTCGGGCAATGAATGCCGCAGCCACTGCGCCCCGGCTTCACGATGGGCCGGATGCCCGCCGTCGGGAGCGTAGTCCAGGGCTCGACCGAAGTCGCTGCTACGGGCCATGCCCACCAAGGCACCGCGCAACCAGTACTCCAGGGTTTCGCTATAGGGCTTGATGAGCGACAGATCCAGGGCCTCGGACTGCCCCAGGGCCAGCGACGGCGCGGCACTTCCTTCGACCAGCGCCAAGGCGGGGCGTGCCAGCACGTAGGTGCCGCGCCCCACCTCGCCCTGCACCAGGCCCCGACGCTGAGCCTCGCTGTAGGCCCGGCTGATGGTGCCGGGGGTGACATTCAAGGTCACCGCCAGCTCGCGCAGGGTCGGCAGGCGGTCGCCATCGTTCAGCAGCCCGCTGTCGATATCCCGCGCCAAGGCGTCGGCAATGGACAGGTAGACCGGCTGGTTGAAGTCACTTAACTGGGGAGCCCACATGGATGCTGATGACCATTGCTGCCTTGAAATGCGGCGCAGCATATCACAGGGCCTCCGTGGCCCTCCCATCGACTCAATCGGCAAATTGAGTCGATATCCGGCAAAGAGCAAGGAACAGCAAGGGTGCACAAACGGCTAGTTTTCATATAACTAATTGATAATTAATAAATTACTTGAGTCCTCAGGCGCCCGAGGCGTGATCTTCGATCGTTGATTGCATCGAATCAATTGAATCGATTCAATTTTCTGAAATACACTGATACACGTTCAGAACAATCGAATCAATCATTCACCCTCCCACAGCCAGTCGAGATGCCATGCACAGTCTCAGAAAGGATTTGTCCCTCAGCGCGGTGATCGCCGGCCTGATCGCCGTGATCATTTCCTACGCAGGCCCCCTGATCATCGTGTTCCAGGCCGCCCGCGAAGCCCATATGCCCGAAGACCAGGTCTCGTCCTGGATCTGGGCCATTTCCATCGGCAGCGGCCTGACCGGCCTGCTGCTGAGCTGGCGCCTGAAAGTGCCGGTCATCACTGCCTGGTCCACCCCCGGCGCCGCGCTGCTGGTGTCGATGCTGCCAACGGTATCGTTGCCCCAGGCCATCGGCGCCTACATCGTTGCCTCGCTGATCATCGCGGTGCTCGGGTTCTCGGGTGCCTTCGACAAGCTCATGGCCCGCCTGCCCAAGGCCATCGCCGCCGCCATGCTGGCAGGCATCCTGTTCCGCTTCGGCGCCGGCCTGTTCACCTCGCTCAGCCTGCAGCCGACCCTGGTGCTGGCGATGCTCGCCGCCTACCTGCTGGGCAAGCGCCTGTCGCCGCGCTACGCGATCCTGGCCGTTCTGCTGGTGGGCTGCGCCGTGGCCGCGGGCCTGGGCGAATTCCAACTGGGGACCATCACCCTGGCGGTGGCCCAGCCGCTCTTTATCGCCCCCCAGTGGGACTGGCATGCCATCGTCAATATCGGCCTGCCCCTGGCCCTGGTGACCCTGACCGGGCAGTACGTACCCGGCATGGCCGTCATGCGCAGTGCCGGCTACGACACGCCGGCCCGCTCGATCGTCTCCTGGACGGCCATCACTTCGGTGCTGCTGGCGCCCTTCGGTTCCCATGGCATCAACCTGGCGGCCATCACCGCAGCCATCTGCACAGGCCGCGAAGCCCACGAACAACCCGAGAAACGCTACATCGCCGGCATTGCCTGCGGCCTGTTCTACCTGCTCATGGGAGTGTTCGGCGCGACCTTGGCTTCAGTCTTCGGCGCCCTGCCCAAGGAGCTGATCGCCGCCCTGGCCGGCCTGGCGCTGTTCGGCGCCATCAGCAGTGGCTTGAGCGGCGCCATGGCCGACGACAAGCAACGCGAGGCCGCGCTGATCACTTTCCTGGTCACGGCGTCGGGGATGAGTTTCCTGGGCCTGGCTGCGGCATTCTGGGGGCTGATCTTCGGCCTGGTGGCGCATTTCGTCCTGAGCTACACCCGAGCCAAGCCAGTCGCGGTTCAACCGGCCACTTCGTGCTGAACGACTCGGCGCGCTGACTGTTACCGAATACGAAACGGTTCATGTCAATAAAAGCGCTTTCTCTTGACGAGAGGGCGCTTTATCCTTCGCCACCTGAAGCTGAAACGCTTCATCTTTCCTTTTTGAAATCAGCGGCATGCCACCTCGATCAGCAACGATCCAGGCCTCGCGCCCTGTCCTTGTTTCTGCCTATTCCTAGAAAAAGACCTTACCCGTATGCCTATGCCCTTCTCTTCGCGCGCCAAAGACAGCGCTGTCCTATTGCCCGTCGCCCTGCCCAGGACCCTGGGCCTGCTCAGCGCCCTGGGTTTTGCCGCTTGCGCCCAGGCCGCGCCGGCCTTCGACAGCGACTCACCCTGGATGCTCGGCGACTGGAACGGCACCCGCAAGGAACTGGCCGACCAGGGCTACGACTTCAAGATCGACTACGTCGGCGAGATGGGCGCCAATCTGCGCGGCGGCTACGACCATGACCGCACCGCGCGCTACAGCGACCAGTTCGCCTTTGGCAGCCACCTGGACCTGCAAAAGATCCTCGGCTGGCACGACGCCGAATTCCAGCTGACCGTGACCAAGCGCAATGGCGAGAACATCAGCAACGACCGGATCAACGATCCACGGGTTGGCGGTTTCACCTCGGCCCAGGAAGTCTGGGGTCGCGGGCAGACCTGGCGCCTGACCCAGATGTGGTACCAGCAGAAGCTCTTCGACCAGAAGCTCGACATCAAGGCCGGTCGCTTCGGCCAGGGCGAGGACTTCAACAGCTTCCCCTGCGACTTCCAGAACCTGGCGTTCTGCGGCTCCCAGGTGGGCAACTGGGCCGGCAGCGTCTGGTACAACTGGCCCGTCAGCCAATGGGCCCTGCGGATCAAGTACCACCTCACCCCCGAGCTTTATGCCCAGGTCGGCGCCTACGAACAGAACCCGTCGAACCTGGACCGCGACAACGGCTTCAAGCTCAGCGGCAGCGGCACCCAGGGCACCCTGCTGCCCGTGGAACTGGTATGGACTCCGCGCCTCAACGGCCTGCCCGGGGAATACCGCGCCGGCTACTACTACAGCAGCGCCAAGGCCACCGACGTCTACAAGGATGGCAACGGCCAGAGCGCGGCCCTGAGCGGCGAGGCCTATCGCAGCAGTTCGAGCAAGCATGGCCTGTGGCTGGGCGTGCAACAGCAGGTCACCAGCCTGGCCAGCGACCAGTCCCGGGGCCTGGGCCTGTTCGCCAACGTCACCGCCCATGACAAGAAGACCAACGCCATCGACAACTACGTGCAGGCCGGCCTGGTCTACAAGGGCCCGTTCGATGCCCGCGCCAAGGATGACATCGGCTTCGCCCTGGCCCGGGTCCACGTCAACCCGGCCTACCGCAAGAACGCCCAGGCCAGCAACCAGGCCCACGCGCTGTACGACTACGACAACCCGGGCTACCTGCCGCCCCAGGACACCGAGTACAGCGCCGAGCTGTACTACGGCGTGCACCTGGCCAACTGGCTGACCGTGCGTCCCAACCTGCAATACATCCGCCATCCCGGCGGGGTGAACCAGGTGGACAACGCCCTGGTCGGCGGCATCAAGCTGCAGAGTTCGTTCTGAGGCCCGCCGGCAAAAAAAGCCGGCGCCACCCACTTTCCTGCTGAACCAAGCCCACGCCTGAACGTCATCTACAGTGAACATGCGCGGGTACATTCTTAACGTCACGGAGAACCACACTATGAGCACAGAGGGCGCTTCGAGCCCGAGCCGCTTGCTGCCAAGCCTGCTCGGGATCTTGCTGCTGCTAATGGGCCTGGCCTTGCTGGCCGGGGGGATCAAGCTGAGCATGCTCGGCGGCTCGCTGTATTACGTCCTGGCCGGTATCGGCCTGGCGCTCACCGGCCTGTTGCTGCTGGCCGGCAAACGCGCGGCACTGGGCCTTTATGCCCTGGTGCTGTTCGCCAGCAGCATCTGGTCGCTGTGGGAGGTCGGCCTGGACTGGTGGCAACTGGTCCCGCGCCTGTCGCTGTGGTTCGCCCTGGGCGTGGTCCTGCTGCTGCCCTGGTTCCGTCGCCCGCTGCTGCGTGACGGCCCCGCCCCCATGGGCACCGCCGCCCTGAGCGTGGCGGTGGTCCTGGCCGGTGGCGCCGCCATCGGTAGCCAGTTCACCAACCCCGGGGAAATCTCCGGCGACCTGGGCCGCGACAGCGCGGACATGACCAGCACCGCCCCGGCCATGCCCGAGGGTGACTGGCAGGCCTATGGCCGCAGCGAGTTCGGCGATCGCTACTCGCCGCTCAAGCAGATCACTCCCGCCAACATCGGCAAGCTGCAGGAAGCCTGGCGCATCCGCACCGGTGACATGCCGACCGCCAAGGACCCGGTGGAGATCACCAACCAGAACACCCCGCTCAAGGCCAACGGCATGCTCTATGCCTGCACCGCCCACAGCAAGGTGCTGGCACTGGACCCGGACACCGGCAAGGAAATCTGGCGTTTCGACCCGCAGATCCAAGGCCCCAACGGCGACGACTTCCGTGGCTGGGCGCACATGACGTGCCGTGGCGTGTCGTACTACGACGAAGCCAACTACCAGAATTCCACCGCCATCAGCCGTCCGGCGCCCCTGTCCCCCGCCGGCCAGGCCATCACCGCCAGCTGCCCGCGTCGCCTGTTCCTGCCGACCGCCGATGCGCGCCTGATCGCCATCAACGCCGACACCGGCAAGGTCTGCGAAGACTTCGGCAACAAGGGCGCCGTGGACCTGAAGGCCGGCATCGGCTCGTTCACTCCCGGCGGCTACTACTCCACCTCGCCGGCGGCCATCACTCGCAACCTGGTGATCATCGGTGGCCATGTCACCGACAACGAGTCGACCAACGAGCCGTCCGGCGTGATCCGTGCCTTCGACGTGCACGACGGCCACCTGGTCTGGAACTGGGACTCGGGCAACCCCGACGAAACCACGCCGCTGCCTGAAGGCAAGACCTACACCCGCAACTCGCCGAACATGTGGTCCCTGGCCAGCGTCGACGAGAAGCTGGGCCTGGTCTACCTGCCACTGGGCAACCAGATGCCCGACCAATGGGGCGGCAACCGCAGCGCGGGCGCCGAGAAATTCAGCGCCGGCACCGTGGCCCTGGATATCGACACCGGCAAGCTGCGCTGGAACTACCAGTTCACCCACCATGACCTGTGGGACATGGACGTGGGCAGCCAGCCGACCCTGCTGGACATGAAGACCGCGGACGGCATCAAGCCGGCGCTGATCCAGCCAACCAAGCAAGGCAGCCTGTACGTGCTGGACCGTCGCGATGGCACCCCGATCGTGCCGATCCGCGAGATCCCGGCGCCGACCGGTGCGGTCGAAGGCGACCACACTGCGCCGACCCAGGCTCGCTCGGACCTGAACCTGCTGAACCCGCCACTGGATGAAAAAGCCATGTGGGGCGCCACTCCGTTCGACCAGATGCTGTGCCGCATCCAGTTCAAGGAGCTGCGCTACGACGGCCAGTACACCCCGCCATCGGTGCAGGGCAGCCTGGTCTATCCGGGTAACGTCGGCGTATTCAACTGGGGCAGCGTGTCGCTGGACCCGGTCCGCCAGTTGCTGTTCACCAGCCCGAACTACATGGCCTTCGTTTCCAAGCTGGTACCACGTGCCGAAGTGGCCGCCGACAGCAAGCGCGAAAGCGAGACCTCGGGCGTGCAACCCAACGCCGGTGCACCTTATGCGGTGATCATGCATCCGTTCATGTCGCCGCTCGGCGTGCCTTGCCAGGCTCCGGCCTGGGGCTACGTGGCCGGCATCGACCTGACCACCAACAAGGTGGTGTGGAAACACAAGAACGGCACCAGCCGTGACAGCTCGCCAATCCCGATCGGCCTGCCGATGGGCGTGCCGAGCATGGGCGGTTCCATGGTCACCGGTGGTGGCGTGGGCTTCCTCAGCGGCACCCTGGACCAGTACATCCGCGGCTATGACGTGAAGAACGGCAAGGAACTGTGGAAGTCCCGCCTGCCGGCCGGCGGCCAGGCCACGCCGATGAGCTACACCGGCAAGGATGGCAAGCAGTACGTGCTGGTGGTCGTGGGTGGCCACGGCTCCCTGGGCACCAAGATGGGCGACTACATCATTGCCTACAAACTGTCGGAATAAGCCCTGACAGCGGTTCGAAACAGGCGGCTACCTTTGGGTAGCCGCCTTTTTTGTGCCCGCCATCACACGCCTTCGTGCAATGGCTGCCGCGACGCTGGATAGCGTGCTCAGACAACCGGCAGATCCGAGCCGCTTCGTGTAGCCGCTGTCGCAGGCCGCGTACGGCCGCGCAGCGGACGCAGACACAGGTAGGCCCTGCGGGCCTTGTCGCAGCCTCGCAGTCTCGGCAACGGCTACAGCCGTGGGTTTTGAAAAGTCCTACAGCTCACAGAGAACAGCATCACCTTGTTCCCTGCGCCCCACTGCCTTTAAGGTCGGCAGGATCACCGGGCAGGCCCCAGGCAATGGACGACGACACCGCACACTCCCCAAGGCGCTTCATGCCCCTCACCAGCAACGACTACAACATCCCCGCCCTGCTGGTGGATACCCAGGCCCCACTGGATGCCCTGCACGAGGCGGCCATCCATCGCATCCGCGCAGCTACCCAATTGCTGGAGAGCATCGCCAGCCAGGACAACCTTGAGGGCAATCCGCAATTACTCCAGGACTTCGCCCAACTGTGCGTCATTCCCCTGCGCGATGGCTGCGACCTGCTGGATGTGCTGGGCCGCCGCCTGCAGGAACAACTGGCCGATTGACCCTGCCAACTCGGGTAATTGCAAAGGGACATTAGCCCATCTGTGCTAATCGACCCTCCCCGCCCCCGGCGCTATAGTTTTGGCCAACCACCTCGTTCCCACCAACACTGCCGTCCTGCGGTGCGGGGGACGGCTGCGCCGTGGAAAACACAACAACACCAAGGAAGCGTCATCATGAAACTCCATTCCAACATCCGCTCCATCACCCTGCTCAGCGGCCTGGTGCTGGCCCTCGCCGGCTGCGCCGTTGCCAAGCCCAGCAACGACGACCTGAAAAACCGCGCCCAACTCACCATTGGCAAGAACGTGACCAGCGTCTCGAACGTGCGTAACGACAATACCCAGACCTACTTCACCGCCAACACCAGCGTCGGTGGCTACAACTGCGTGCTGCCCTCCGGCGGCATGATTGCCTTTGCAAGCATGGGTGGCCTGGTCTCCATGCCTGCCGAGTGCAACAAGGAATAATGCGGCCATCCCGGTAACCCGCGACGAGCCACCGCGCCTGCCCGACGCAGGGCGGGGCTGCGCGAACTCGCCACTCCCTGCAAAGGTCCCGACGTCATGAAATCCCGCCTATTAATGGTCTCCGGTACGGTGCTGCTCGCCTGTGCCCTGAGCGCCTGTGCCCCGCGCCAGGGACGAACCCTGGACGAATACCCGCCGGTAAAGATCCCCACCGTGCAATACCCCGACGTCCCCTTCGACACCCAGGCCGCACGCGCGGCCCTGCAACCCGGCACGGCAACCCTCACCGGCAAGTTCTGCATCGTCGGCAACGATGGCATCGAGAGCAGCCGCAACGTCGAGATCTATCTCTACCCGGTCACCCCGCACTTGCAGGCCTGGCACAAGTTGCGCTCATCCCAGCCCGAAGGCGCACCGGTGAGCATGCTCCCCGAGGCCGTGGCCGTGCACAGGGTGACCCGGACCAACGACAACGGCATCTTCCAGTTCACCGGCCTGCAACCGGGCCGGTACTTCGTCCAGGGTCAGGACATGGTGTACGGCACCAGCCGCTGGAACGAGTACGTGGGCACCGGCCAGAGCAACACCAACTACGGGCCGGTGACCACCCACTACTACACCGAGCGCAGTTCGACCTCTTCGTACTCGGGCATGCTGGATGACTTCGTCGAACTCGCCAGTGGCGACAACAAGA
Source organism: Pseudomonas sp. L5B5 (assembly GCF_020520285.1). NCBI lineage: Bacteria > Pseudomonadati > Pseudomonadota > Gammaproteobacteria > Pseudomonadales > Pseudomonadaceae > Pseudomonas > Pseudomonas sp. L5B5. Next base: position 5,570,615 of record NZ_CP084742.1, on the reverse strand, counting down.
AGCTGACCATGACCAACTACCCCCTGCTCATCCCGTGCCGGACCTGGTAGCGGCCTCTGTCACCGCGGCCCTGTGAGTGGACGCCATTGGCGTCTCGCGCAGGGCACGCAAGGTGCTGCGCAGCTCCACCGGCCGCACTGGCTTGGACAGGATGGCGATGTTGCGATCGTGCAGGGCGGCATGGATCTTCTCGATGTCGTGGCCGGTGATGATCAGCGCCGGCACTTCCCAGCCCCGCTGCTGGCGGATGTGGTCGATGCACTCGATGCCCGAGACTCGGGTGCCCAGGTCATAGTCGGCGACGATGATGTCGCAGTCGGTGAGCAGATTCTCCGCCGAGGCCTCGGCCTGGACCACGCAGCCCCAGCGCTCCAGCAGTGCCGAGGTGGCCAGCAGCACGTTGCGGTCATCCTCCACCAGGCATACCCGCAACCCGCTCAGCAGGCCGTTCTGCAACGCCTCGTCGTGGCGCCGCAGTTGTTGCGGCGCGGCCGGTTGCAGGCCCGACAGAGTCACGCTGGTGCCATGGCCAACCCGCGAGCGCAAGCGCACTTCCAGGTCCACTAGGTGCCCCAGGCGCTTGACGATGGACAACCCCAGGCCCACGCCCTCGACATCCTTGTCGCGTAATTGGCGAACCCGGTAGAACTCTTCGAAGATCCGCGGCAGGTGCTCTTCGGCGATGCCTCGTCCGCGGTCATGGATCTCGATGGCCAGGCCCTGGCCACGGCGGCGCACGCCAATCAGCACGGGCCCCTGCGGCGCGTACTTGAAACAGTTGGACAGGATGTTCTGCACCATGGTGGTCAGCAGCCCGGGGTCGGTCCGTACCCAGTGGTTGCCGGGCCGCAACCGCAACTCTACCCCGGCCCAGCGCGCCGCCTCGGCGTTCTGGCGCAGCAGGTCGCGCAACAGCTGCCCCAGGTGCACGGTTTCGAACTTGGGTTGCACCCGCCCGTTGTCCAGGGTGTAGAGATCCAGGATGGAGCGGAACAACTGCGACACGTTGAGCAGCGAACGGTCGATGTTGTCCACCAGGCGCCGCTCGTCCTGGCCCAGGTTGGCTTCCCGCAGGCAGGCGGTGAACAGGCCGATGGAGTGAATGGGTTGGCGCAGGTCGTGGCTGGCCTGGGCCAGGAAGCGCGACTTTTCCAGGTTGGCGGCGATGGCCTGCTCGGAGGCGAGCCGGGTGCGCTTGAGCAGGATATGGGCATAGATCGGGATCACCGTACTGGTGACCATCAGCATCAGCACCATGTAGGGGTGGCTTCGCCAGTACGGGGTCAGCAGGTAGACCATGAACAACGCGAACAGCGCCAGCACGGTGGCGATGGCCAGGTAGCGCGAGCCGAAGCGCATGCCGTTGCCCAGGTTGACCCAGACCATCACCGCATAGATGGGCAGGGCGCCTTCGCCGCCCATTACCAGGCCGAAACAGGTGCCGGTGTAGTCGTAGACCATCCCCAGGATTCGCCGGGCCGGGTAATGCCCCGGCCAGCGGGCGATGGCCATGCGCAGGCCAATGGATACCAGGGTGAAGACGATGATGTAGATGATCACCGGCAGGTAGGTGTCGAAATCCTGTCCCGGCAGGCAGCTGGTGATGATCACGTAGACCAGCGCACAACTGGCGACGATGATGCGCAACGTGGCCTGGTCGAGCTCACTGTCCTTTTCGACTTTCATGCAAGCAACTCCTTGTTCCGGACACCAATACGGTGCCTTGCTGGCAATACGCGGTATCGGACACGACCAGCGGGCAGGTACAGTGCCGACCCGCCAAGGTAGCATGGCCTCAGGACTGAATGTTTCAAGGAGCTTCAAACATGACATGCAGGATCATCGTCGCCGACGACCACCCCCTGTTTCGCGAGGGCATGCTGCGCACCGTCCAGCGCCTGCTGCCCGAGGCGGTCCTCGAAGAAGCCGGCGACCTGGCGGCCGTGCAGGCCCTGGCCAGCACCGGCGAGGAGCCGGACTCGCTGATCCTGGACCTGCGCTTTCCCGGACTGACCTCGGTGGGCATGATTGCCGAGTTGCGCCGGCAATTGCCCCGAACCTCGATCATCGTGGTGTCGATGGTCGACAACCAGGACCTGATCAGCGAAGTCATGGCCGCCGGGGCCGACGGTTTCATCGGCAAGAACATCTGCCCGGAAGAAATCGCCCAGGCGATCCTGGACATCCGCCAGGGAGAGGTGGTGGTCAAGTACGCACCGTCCGGCCTGTTGCTGCCCCTGGACTCCTGCGCCGAGGTCAGCTTGCTGACCACCCGCCAGCAGGAAGTGCTGCGCCTGATCGCCCAGGGCAAGACCAACAAGGAAATCGCCCGGGAGCTGGACATCTCGCCCTTCACGGTGCGCATCCACGTGTCCTCCCTGCTGCACACCCTCAAAGTGCCCTCCCGGGCGGCGGCAGCGGTGAAATTCGCCGGGAACGGCTGAAAAACCGTCAATTGTCATACAGACCGCAGACGCCCAGCCCAGGCGGCTGTGCTGGAGAGAACATGCACACCGCAGCACCCGAAGACATGCTCGAACAACTGCAACACTGGATCGGCGACAGCGAATCGGCCAACTGGAACGAGTACATCACCGAGCACGTGGCCAAGGGCGTGCTCCGGGCCTTTACCCCAGTGCAATGGCAGCGCCTTGACGCAATGCTCCTGGATCAGCCCGAGTACTGGCAGCAACGTTGCGCCGTCTCCCTGGGGGAACTGCGCGGCCCGCAAGCCATCGAGCTGCTGAAGCGCTTGCTGGCGGAATCGCCGTACCTGGATGTGCGGATCATGGCGATCTATGAACTGGACTGGGCGGAAATAGCCATCGAACGGCGCTACGCACTGCCAATCCGCGAGGTCATGGCCCGGCTCCCCGAAGACCAGGTCGAACCCGAACTGCACAGCCTGCTGGCCAAGGCCGAGGCCGCTACCTGCTGATCCGCCGGGCAACGGCAAAACCAGTCCCCCTGACCTTCAGCTCGATACCCGGGACTTGAGCAGCCAGCGTTCGAAGGCTTCAGTAGCCAGCGGTCGGCTGATCAGGTAACCCTGCACGGTATCGCACCCCCAGCTCTCCAGCAGCTTCAGGCAATGCTCGAACTCCACCCCCTCGGCCACCACCTTGAGCCCCAGCTTGTGGCTCATTTCAATGGTCGAGCGCACGATCACCGCATCCCCGCTGGTTTCGTCCAGGTTGCGAATGAACGACTGGTCGATCTTCAGTTCCTGCACCGGCAGGCGCTGCAATTGTGCCAGGGACGAGTAGCCGGTGCCAAAGTCATCCACCGACAGGCTGATGCCACAGCCACGCAAGCGCTGGAGTACCGCCAGGGACTCTTCCGGGTGGCGCATGATCGCGCTCTCGGTGATCTCGAAGACCAGTTGCTCGGCCGCCACCTGATAACGGTCCAGGCACTGGCTGACCCGGTCCACCAGGTCGCTGTCCTCCAGATCACGGGCCGAGATGTTCAATGACAGGCGCACCGGCAGGGCCCGGCGATTCCATTCGGCCAACTGGCGGATGCAGGCCTCGATGACCCAGGTCGTCAGGCTGTGCATGCTGCCGGTACGCTCGGCCAGGGGAATGAATTCCGCCGGGGGCACCACGCCGAACACCGGGTGCTGCCAGCGCAGCAGAGCCTCGGCCTGGTGCAGGTAATCCCGACGCAGGTCCAGTTTGGGCTGGAACAGCAGGAACAGTTCACCCTCGGCGGCGGCACGTCGCAAGTCGCGAATCAGGCTGATCTGCCGCTGATGGGCCAGGTCGCGGTCCTGCTGGTAGACCTGCAGGTAACCCGGCTTGAGCGAAGCGTCGTGGCGGGCGATGGCGGCGCGGCTGATCAACTCCTCGGCGGACTGGCCATCGGCCGGGTACACCGCCACCCCCACGCAGATCTGCAATCGGACTTCATCGCCCTGGATCAGCTGCGGCCGGCTAAGCAGGCCATGGAGCCGGTCGGCCATGGCAATGGCACCGTTGAGCTCGGTGTTCTCCAGCAACAGCAGGAACTCGCTGGTGGTGATGCGGGCCGCGGTATCGCCCTGGGACAACACCTCGCGCAGGCGCCAGCTGAGTTCGCCCATCATCTGCTCCAGGCCCTCGGCGCCGAAGCCTTCGTTGATCGCCCGGTAGTTGTCGATCCCCAGGTACAGCAGCACCACGTTGCGCCGCTCGGCAATCGCCTTGCTCAGGCGCTCGATGGCCAGGGCACGATTGGGCAAGCCGGTCAGGGGGTCGTGCAGGGCGTTGTGGGACAGCTGCCGTTCACGGGTGGCAATGGCGCTCTGCATCGCGTTGAAGGCATCGGTCAGCACGCCAAACTCATCACTGCGCTTGATCGCCACCGGCGCCTGATAGTTGCCGGAACCGATGCGCCGGGCCGCCAGGGCCAGGTCTTCCAGGGGCCGTGCCACCCAGCGCGCCATCAGCAGGGCGCAGAGCAGGGACGCCACCAGCGCCACCGTGGCGATCCACAAGAACTCCCGGTCCAGCGGGGCAAAGGCTTCCAGGGCCTGCTCCATGGGGCTTTGCAGCAGGGCCATGACCCGCGGGTCGCCTTCGCCACCGGTATTGGCCAGTTGCAGGGCCTGGTTGAGAAAGCGCTGGCCGTGGATTTCGCTCAACTGGGGCAACGGTTGCCACAACGAGTCACGCAGGATGTTGATGATGGCCGACCAGAGCACCTCCGGCTGGGTACTGAACAGCTCTCCGGAGTGTGACCCGTCGACCGCCAGGAACGACACCTCCAGGTTGCTCATCGAACGCAGTTCCTGGGCGAACGACTCATCCATGGGAAACCCCATGACCACCCGGGCGATCGGCAGGGGCTCGAGCACCTCGCCCTGCACCAGCAGGTAGGGCCGGTCCTGGATCGCCACCAGCAGCATGTGGGTATCGCGTCGCAGGGCCCGGCGCAACGCCTGGTCATAGGGGAATGGCTGGCCCCGGCCGATGGCCGCCAGGGTGCTGGCGATGACCTGGCCCTCAGGGCTCAGGACGAACATTTCGCTGGAACGGATGCCACCACGGTGCTGCGCCAGGGCCGCGAGGATATCCACCGGCTTGCCGCTGATCACCGCTCGGCGGAATTCGGAATCCACCACCAGCCAGTCGATCCCGTACTGCAGGTTGCGTCCACGCAGGTCCAGCAAACGTTCGAAGACCCGGGTGCCCGTCTTCAACTGCAATTGCGCCTGGCGCTCCACCGCCTGGGTGGTGGCGGTCTTGACCGCGAAATACACCGCGGCGATCAGCACCAACAGCAACAGCGCCAGCACCCCGACAATCCTTGCCTGAAAGGTTCGGCGCCACCTCATACGCGTGCTCTCGACAACTCCGATCGCCAGCAGGATCCAGGAATCGACAACGCAGTTGGCAGCCATCGGGCGCTGAAAAATCCGTTCTTCATACCCATCCCTCTGAGAAGCTGAATGTGGTCGTCAAATAAATGACATATTGATTCCGGCATTCCGGACGCTCAGATTAATCCTCAAACAATAGAAGATCACACAATAAAACAGGCGATCTCGCAGTCATTTTATTGACAAATCTTCTCAAGAAACTACTGCAAGTCATGCCCCGAATTCCACCACATGGGCCACGAACAGCGCCATGAGCCAGGACAAGCCTGTATGTTCGCGTGACCGCGGCGCCGGACGAGGCGCTGCCGCAATCGGAAAAACGCTGCAACCTTTGCCCCATTGAAACCCGCCATGATCCGCCCCATCTATCCCTGCATAGCCCAGCGTGCAGGAGCCTCCATGAGCGATCAGCAAGAATTTCCCGAAGATCTGCGTGACTACGTCGATCCGGAAGAAACCGAACATCCGGCCGCCCATGGCACCGGCCTGGCATTGCCGGGACAGACCCTTCCGGACAAGGTCTACATCATTCCGATTCACAACCGGCCGTTCTTCCCGGCCCAGGTGTTGCCGGTCATCGTCAACGAAGAACCCTGGGCCGAAACCCTGGACCTGGTGAGCAAATCCGAGCACCACTCCCTGGCCCTGTTCTTCATGGACACGCCCCAGGAAGACCCGCGGCACTTCGACACCTCGGCGCTGCCGGAGTACGGCACCCTGGTCAAGGTTCACCACGCCAGCCGCGAGAACGGCAAGCTGCAATTCGTCGCCCAGGGCCTGACCCGGGTGCGCATACGCACCTGGCTCAAGCACCATCGCCCGCCTTACCTGGTGGAAGTCGAATACCCCCGCCAGCCCGCCGAGCCCACCGATGAGGTCAAGGCCTACGGCATGGCGCTGATCAACGCGATCAAGGAGCTGCTGCCACTCAACCCGCTGTACAGCGAAGAGCTGAAGAACTACCTCAACCGCTTCAGCCCCAACGACCCTTCGCCACTGACCGACTTCGCCGCCGCCCTGACCTCGGCCACCGGCAACGAGTTGCAGGAAGTGCTCGATTGCGTGCCCATGCTCAAGCGGATGGAGAAAGTCCTGCCGATGCTGCGCAAGGAAGTGGAGGTCGCTCGCTTGCAGAAGGAGATCTCCGCCGAGGTCAATCGCAAGATCGGCGAGCACCAGCGCGAGTTCTTCCTCAAGGAACAGCTCAAGGTGATCCAGCAGGAACTGGGGCTGACCAAGGACGACCGCAGCGCCGACCTGGAACAGTTCGAGCAGCGCCTGCAGGGCAAGGTCCTGCCGCCCCAGGCGCAGAAACGCATCGACGAGGAAATGAACAAGCTGTCGATCCTCGAGACCGGCTCGCCGGAATATGCCGTCACCCGCAACTACCTCGAATGGGCCACCGCCGTGCCCTGGGGCATGTACGGCAAGGACAAGCTCGACCTCAAGCACGCCCGCAAGGTCCTGGACCAGCACCACGCCGGCCTGGACGACATCAAGAACCGCATCCTGGAGTTCCTCGCCGTGGGCGCCTACAAGGGCGAGATCAGCGGCTCCATCGTGCTCTTGGTCGGCCCGCCCGGCGTCGGCAAGACCAGCGTCGGCAAGTCCATCGCCGAATCCCTGGGGCGCCCGTTCTACCGTTTCAGCGTCGGCGGCATGCGTGACGAAGCCGAGATCAAGGGGCACCGCCGCACCTACATTGGCGCCCAGCCGGGCAAGCTGGTGCAGGCCCTCAAGGAAGTGGAGGTGATGAACCCGGTGATCATGCTCGACGAGATCGACAAGATGGGCCAGAGCTACCAGGGCGATCCGGCCTCGGCGCTGCTGGAGACCCTCGATCCCGAGCAGAACGTGGACTTCCTCGATCATTACCTGGACCTGCGCATGGACCTGTCCAAGGTCCTGTTCGTGTGTACCGCCAACACGCTGGACTCGATCCCTGGCCCTCTGCTGGACCGCATGGAAGTAATTCGCCTGTCGGGCTACATCACCGAGGAAAAACTCGCCATCGCCAAGCGCCACCTGTGGCCCAAGCAGCTGGACAAGGCCGGGGTGGCCAAGGCCAGCCTGAGCATCAGCGACAGCGCGCTGCGCACAGTGATCGACGGCTACGCCCGGGAGGCCGGGGTCCGTCAGTTGGAGAAACAACTGGGCAAGCTGGTGCGCAAGGCCGTGGTCCGGCTGCTGGATGAACCCGAGGCGCGCATCAAGATCGGCCCCAAGGACCTGGAGGCGTCGCTGGGCATGCCGGTGTTCCGCAACGAGCAGGTGCTGAGCGGGGTCGGGGTCATCACCGGCCTGGCCTGGACCAGCATGGGCGGCGCTACGCTGCCCATCGAGGCCACGCGCATCCACACCCACAACCGCGGTTTCAAACTCACGGGCCAGTTGGGCGATGTGATGAAAGAGTCGGCGGAAATCGCCTACAGCTACGTCAGTTCGCACCTCAAGCAGTTTGGCGGTGACAGCAAGTTCTTCGACGAAGCGTTCGTTCACCTGCACGTCCCCGAAGGCGCCACGCCCAAGGACGGCCCCAGTGCCGGGGTCACCATGGCCAGCGCCCTGCTGTCCCTGGCACGCAACCAGCCACCGAAGAAAGGCGTGGCCATGACCGGCGAGCTGACCCTGACAGGCCACGTGCTGCCGATCGGCGGGGTGCGGGAGAAAGTCATCGCCGCACGCCGGCAGAAAATCCACGAACTGATCCTGCCGGAGCCCAACCGCGGGCACTTCGAGGAGTTGCCGGACTACCTCAAGGAAGGCATCACCGTACATTTCGCCAAACGTTTCGCCGACGTGGCCAAGGTGCTGTTCTAACCCGGGGTCTGTAGGCGCGAGGCTTGCCCGCGATGAAAGTGACGCGCAGTACCTGAGGTACGGCGTCACCACTCATCGCGGGCAAGCCTCGCTCCTACAACGATCCAGCCCCGCCACACATTTTTCCATCTTCAGTTATGCTCGCCGTTCGTCACGAATGATCGGAGCTTCCTGACCCATGCCCGCCTCCCGCCTGCTCGCCCTGCTCGGCCTTGCCCTGTTGACTGCCTGCGCCAGCCAGCCCAAGCAAAACGTCACCGTGGAAAACCAGAGCGAATGCCCGCTGCAACTGCACAACGGACAGAATCTCACCCTCACGCTGCCGAGCAACCCCACCACCGGCTACCGCTGGGCGATCCAGGATTCGGCAGGGGGCGTCCTGCGCAAGGTCAGCCCCGAGGTCTACAGCAACCCCGAAGACACCGGCCTGGTGGGCAGCGGTGGCCAGTCGACCTGGCGCTTCCAGGCCTTCGCCAACGGCACGGGCCGCCTGCTGCTGACCTACCAGCAACCCTGGGCGCCAGAGGAAGCACCGGTGAAAGCCTTCGATTGCGCGATCACGGTTAATTGATATGGGCTGGCTAATCCTTGCGCTGATGGGCGCCGCAACCTTCATCTACGGTACCGTCATACACGCCACCCTGCTGTGCCTGCTGGTCAAGCCACTGCCGGTGCTGGCCCTGCTGGGCTGGCTGCACGATGCGCCGCCAGGGGACTATCGGCGCTGGATCATCATCGGCCTGCTGTTCTCGGTGCTGGGCGACATCCTGCTGGCCTGGCCCGTTGACCTGTTCGTGTTCGGCCTGGGCGCCTTTCTGGTGGCCCACCTGGCCTACCTCAAGGCCTACCTCAGCGACTGCCGGCGCCTGGCACTGCTGCCGCTACTGGTAGCCCTGGCCATCGGCGCGGTGCTGCTGGGCATCCTGATCAGCCATGGCCTGGGGCCGCTGCTGGTGCCGGTGATCGTCTATGCCCTGACCATCAGTGCGATGCTCTGGCGGGCCCTGGCGCGCCTGGGTACGGCAGTGCCCAAGCGTTCGGCTGTACTGGCCGCGCTCGGCGCCCTGAGCTTCGCCTTCTCCGACAGCCTGATCGGCCTCAGCCGCTTCGTCACGGCCTTCGATGCCGCGCCCTACCTGATCATCGTCTTCTACTGGCTGGGCCAATGGGGCATCGCAGCGTCGGCATTCAGCCAGAAGCCCCGCTAGCCCCCCTGAAGGGCGACACCCGCTGTCGCCCTCACACCCCCAGGCCTTATCGCAGCCGGCCGCAGCGGCTACAATGCCGCCCCTTCTGTTATCGCCATCGCCGGAACCGCCGTGAGCAAAGAACCCGATCGCCTATTCGCCCAACCCCTGGCCCAGGTGCCTGACTTCGCCTTCAACGAAGATGTGGTGCGGGTCTTCCCGGACATGATCAAGCGCTCGGTGCCAGGCTACCCGACCATCGTGGAGAACCTCGGGGTACTGGCGGCGCAGTTCGCCCAGCCCCACAGCGTGCTCTATGACCTCGGCTCCTCCCTCGGCGCGGTCACCCAGGCCCTGCGCCGCCATGTGCGGACCGAGGGCTGCCGGGTGATTGCCGTGGACAACTCGGCGGCCATGGTCGAGCGCTGCCGGGAGTACCTCAACGGCCAGGACTCGATGTTCCAGGAGCTGCTGCCCGTGCAGGTGGTCGAAGGTGACATCCTGGCCCTGGAGTTCCAGCCGGCCTCGGTGGTGGCCATGAACTTCACCTTGCAATTCATCGCCCCCGAACAGCGCCAGGCCCTGCTCGGGCGTATCCGCCAGGCCCTGCTGCCCGGCGGCGCGCTGATTCTCTCGGAGAAGCTGCGTTTCAACGATACCCAGGAACATGAGCTGCTCACCGACCTGCACGTCGCCTTCAAACGGGCCAACGGTTACAGCGAGCTCGAGATTGCCCAGAAACGCAGTGCCATCGAAAACGTCATGAAGCCCGATAGCCTCGAAGAACATCGCGAGCGCCTGCTGGGCGCCGGGTTCTCGAAAGTCGTGCCGTGGTTCCAGTGTCTTAATTTTGCTTCGTTGATTGCCCTGCCATGATCGATCTGTCTCCCCTGGCCCGCCATCTGGTGGGCACTCCCCTGGCCGTCTGGGCCCAGGGCCTGCAAGCGCAACTCGATGCCAAGATGGAAAAGGGCCATGGCGACCTGGCCCGCTGGCAAAGTGCGCTGGACGCCCTGCCCGATGTGCAGCCCAGTGAAGTCGACTTGCTCGATGGCCTGGTCCTGGACACCGACTGCGACGCCGCGACCCGCGAGCGGATGCGCAGTGCCCTGATGGGCCTGAGCCCCTGGCGCAAGGGCCCGTTCGACCTGTTCGGCGTGCATGTGGACACCGAGTGGCGTTCGGACTGGAAATGGTCGCGGGTCGCGCCGCACCTGGACCTGCAAGGCAAGCGCATCCTCGATGTCGGCTGCGGCAACGGCTACTACATGTGGCGCATGCTCGGCGCCGGTGCCGACAGCGTGATCGGCGTCGATCCGAACTGGCTGTTCTTCTGCCAGTTCCAGGCCGTGCAGCGCTACCTGTCGCAGCCCAGGGCCTGGCACCTGCCATTCCCGTTCGAGGACTTGCCGGCGAACCTCGAGGGGTTCGACATGGTGTTCTCCATGGGGGTGTTCTACCACCGCCGCTCGCCCATCGAGCACCTGCTGGCGCTCAAGGACTGCCTGGTCAAGGGTGGCGAACTGGTGCTGGAGACCCTGGTGGTCGAAGGCGATCGACAGCAGGTGCTGGTGCCGGAAGACCGCTATGCGCAGATGCGCAATGTGTGGTTCTTGCCGTCGGTGCCGGCCCTGGAGTTGTGGCTGCGCCGCGCCGGGTTCAGCGACGTGCGTTGCGTGGATGTGAGCCTGACCACCGTGCAGGAGCAGCGGGCCACCGAGTGGATGAAGTACCAGTCGCTGAGCGACTTCCTTGACCCGAATGACCCCAGCAAAACCATCGAGGGCCTGCCGGCACCGATGCGCGCCGTGATCGTCGCCAGGAAATGAATCTCCGGCATTCGTAGGAGCGAGGCTTGCCCGCGATGGCGACTTCGAACATCACGCCCGACTCAAGATGAGCATTGCCCGGGCTGGCGTCATCGCGAGCAAGCTTCGTACCTGCATCAGTCGCGGCTGGCCCGCCGCGCCTTGAAGAACTCGCTGAGCACCGTACCGCACTCCTCGGCCAGCACCCCGCCTTCGAACAGCACCCGGTGGTTGAGAAACCCCTGGGAAAAGAACTGTCCCTGGCTCTGCACGATGCCCGCCTTGGGCTCCAGGGCCCCATACACCACCCGTGCGATGCGCGAATGGACGATCAGCCCGGCGCACATGCTGCAAGGCTCCAGAGTGACGTACAGGGTACTGCCCGGCAGACGATAGTTGCTCATCGCCCGAGCCGCGTCACGAATGGCCACCATCTCGGCATGGGCACTGGGGTCGCTGCCGCTGATGGGACAGTTGTAGCCCCGGCCGATGACCTCGCCGTCGAGTACCAGCACCGCCCCCACCGGCACCTCCCCCAGGGCAGCCCCCTGGGCAGCCAGCGCCAGGGCCTCGCGCATGAACGCCTGGTCACGGCTGCGATCGATGATCGGGGCCGGGCGAATCTGACGCATCACACCACCTCGATCGCGGCCATCAGGCCGGTTTCCATGTGGTCGATCACATGGCAGTGGAACATCCAGGTGCCAGGGTTATCGGCCACCAGCGCCACCTGGGCGCGCTCGTTCTTGCCCAGCAGGTAGGTGTCGGTGAACCAGGGTTCGACAATCTTGCGCCGGTTGGAAGCAATGACCTTGAAGCTCATGCCATGCAAGTGGATCGGATGCTGGTACTGGGTCATGTTCTTGAGTTCGAAAATGTAGCTCTGGCCCTTCTTCAATGTAGCGATCGGACGGTCGGCGCACGTCTTGTCGGTGATGTCCCAGGCCTGGCCGTTGATCTGCCACAGGCTAGGCGGCTTGCCATTCTCGGTGTTCACCGAAACCTTGCCGGCCCATTCGAAATTGAAGTTGAGCTTCTCGGCCTTTTCCAGGTCCGGTTCGGCGATGGGGTTGGCCGGCAATGCCTTGGGCCATTCCCCCGGAGCGTCGTCGCTGGCCACCGAACGCAAGGTGCCCAGGCGCACGGAACCATCGCGCAGGGAGATTTCCTCACCCGCCTCGGGAATGCGGATGGCCAGGCAGATACGCATGCCCGGCCCCAGCCAGTAGTCGTCGTCCAGCGGGCGCGGAGTGATCGGGTTGCCGTCGAGGGCATAGATCATCGCCTCGCAGTTGCCCTTGAGGTTCAGGCGATAGGTCCAGGTGTTGTCCAGGTTCAGCAGGCGTACCCGCACCACCTGGCCAGCCGGCAGTTCGGTCACGGCATTGGCCTGGCCATTGATGGTGATCAGCCGCCCGGCGGTGCCGTTGCGCGCGGCTTCGCGCGGAATGCTGAAGGGCATCCAGGCGCCCTGTTCGTCCACGTGCCAGGTCTTCAGGCTCAGGGTACGTTCATGCATGAAGCCGGTCGGCTCGCGCTCCTCGACGATCAGCGGGCCCACCAGGCCGCGCCCCAGTTCCTCGGAACTGCTGACGTGGGGGTGGTACCAGTAACTGCCGGCATCCGGCACACGGAACTTGTAGTCGAAGAACTCGCCCGGCTTGACCGGCAGCTGCGAGACGTAGGGCACGCCGTCCATCTCCAGCGGCAGGCGGATACCGTGCCAATGGATGGTGGTTTCCACAGGCAGGTGGTTGATGAAGCGCACCCGTAGCCAGGTGCCTTGGCGTACCCGCAATTCGGTACCCGGCGCCGACGGACCGAAGGCCCAGGCCTCGGTCTTGAAGCCCGGCACCAGCTCCACGTCCAGTGGCGCGGCGATCAACTCGTAGTCGTGCCCGGCGTTGTCGTCGGCAACCTTGCCCAGCCAGTAACGCGATGCACCGCTGGCGCCCACGCCAACCACTACCAGACCGGCCAGACCACCGAGTATTTGTCGACGGGTAAAGGACATGGACTCAACTACCTCACGTATCTGCCGCGGGCCCGGGCCCGCAAAAAGGCGAATACGATACACCCGCAGTTGAGAAACAGTAAGGCCGGCGCGGCGACGGGACGCAGATGCAGGGTCGTGGATCCGCTCAGCCTCGCAGCCCCAGCAACAGATGCACCACGCCGCCTGCCAGGGGCATCACCGCCGGCACCCCTGCCCTTTCCAGGGCCGTGCTGTCGAGCAATTGCGGGTCATGCAGCTCCAGGCGCAATCGGGTCAGGGCCAGCCATTGCTGACTCTTGATATTGGCACTGCCTCCCACTGCCGCCAGCATCGGCTCATCCAGGGCATGACCGTCAGCCTTGGGCACTTTCGGCTGATCGGGCACCAGGTCCGGGGTCAGGGCTTTCCAGAATGCCCGCTGTAGTTTCTCGAACATCTTCAGTTCTCCAGAACCAGTGAGGGGGCTGCAACCGACTGCCGCTGCAGGCATTCACGCACCTGGGCGGCATCCTCCAGATCGATGATGCGCGCGGCCAGGGCCTGGCATTCGACCAGGTCCAGCTCCCGCACCCGGGCCTTGATGGCCGGAATCAGCGGCACGCTCACCGACAGTTCGTCCACCCCCAGGCCCAGCAATAGCGGCACCGCCAGGGTTTCAGATGCCAGCGCACCGCATACGCCGACCCATTTGCCATGGGCATGGGCCGCCTGCACTGTGGTGGCGATCAAGCGCAGCACCGCCGGGTGGAAGCTGTCGGCCTGGCTGGCCAGGCGCGGATGATCGCGGTCCATGGCCAAGGTGTACTGGGTCAGGTCGTTGGTGCCGATGGAGAAGAAATCCACCTCCGGGGCGAAACGATCCGCCAGCAGCGCCGCCGACGGCACCTCGATCATGATCCCCAGCTTGGGCGATTGGGCGAGCCCCAGGGCCTGCACCTCCTGCTCCAGCAACTGGCGCGCCTGGCGCAGCTCCGCCAGCTGACTGACCATCGGCAGCATGATATGCAGGCGCGCCTGCCCGGCGCTGGCCAGAATCGCGCGGAACTGTTCCCGCAGCAGTTCAGGACGCTCCAGGCACAGGCGAATGCCGCGCAGCCCGAGAAAGGGGTTGGCCTCGCTGTCCATCGGTACATAGGCCAGGGGTTTGTCACCCCCCACATCCAGGGTGCGCACCACTAGATTGCGCTCAGGGCCCAGGGCCTGGGCGATGGCCTGATAGGTGGCCGCCTGCTCCTCCGGACTTGGGGCCTGGGTACGGTCCTGATAGAGAAACTCCGAGCGCAGCAGGCCCACACCCTCGCCCCCCAGGCTGACGGCCTGCTGGGCTTGCGCCAGGGAAGCAATATTGGCGGTGACCTCAAGGTGATGCCCGTCACGGGTCACCGCCGGCAGCGCCGCCTGGGCCAGGTCCTGGTGCTGGCGCTGGCGTTGCTGCTGGCGCTGGGCATCGCGTTGCTGCAGCAGTTGCGGGTCCGGGTCCTGGTGCAGCTCGCCGCGGTCGGCATCCAGCAACACAGGCGTGCCGTTGGCCAGGGACAGCACCTGGGACGACAGGCCGCAGATCGCCGGCAGGCCCAGGGCCCGGGCGAGAATCGCCACATGGCTGGTGGCGCCGCCGCACACGGTGACAAACCCCAGTACCCGGGAAGTATCCAGGCTCGCGGTTTGCGAGGGGGTCAATTGCTCGGCCACCAGGATGGCCTGGTCCGGCAGGCTCAGAGCCTGCTCCTGGACTCCGAGAATCAGTTTCAGCACCCGCTGGCCGACGTCCGCCAGGTCCACCGCGCGCTCGGCCAGGAGGCTGCTGCCCAGGCCCCGAAACAGTTCTGCGGTGACCTCGATGGCGCGATTCCAGGCAAAGGCAGCGCTCTTGCCACTGGTGATCAGCGACTCGGCCTGCTCCAGCAGGCTCGGGTCGTCCAGCAGCTCCTGATGGGCGCGGAAGATCTCCTGCTGTGCTTCACCTGGGGCATCGTCCCGCAGACTTTGCAGGGCAACCGTCGCCTCGCGCAGGGCCCGCGCCAGGGACTGGCGCTCCTGCTGCGGGTCTGCTGCCAGCTCATCGAGCTGCCAATGCTGTTGCGCCACCTGCAACACCTGGCCGAAAGCCGAGCCCGGGGAGGCGCAG
Organism: Pseudomonas sp. L5B5; assembly: GCF_020520285.1. Lineage (NCBI taxonomy): Bacteria > Pseudomonadati > Pseudomonadota > Gammaproteobacteria > Pseudomonadales > Pseudomonadaceae > Pseudomonas > Pseudomonas sp. L5B5. The sequence goes on along the minus strand of NZ_CP084742.1, from coordinate 5,555,314 downwards.
ACTCCGCGCAGGATGCTCTCAAGTGTTTCATCCGCCACCGCCATGGGCACCGGGCTCGACGCCGCGGCGACCTGCTCCCCACAGCCGGAGGCCAGCAATGCCACCAGGGCCTGGATCGCCTGCTCGGCATCCTCGCCCACGGCGCTGACCTGCAGGACATCGCCCTGCACCGTCTGCAACGCCATGATCGATACCAGGGACTTGGCGTTGGCCGAGTCCGTGCGCCGATGCAGGCAGATGCTCGCGGCAAACCCCTTGGCGGCCTGGGCCAGCAGGGCCGCCGGGCGCGCATGCAACCCCTGGGGGTTGGCCAGGGTCAGCGGCTTGGAAAACAGCGCCTCGCCCTCGACCTCAGCATCCCCGGCAGCGCTCCGGGCAGTCGGGGCGAGTTGCAGCAGCGGCTGGCCCTGCTCCACCAGCAGGTGGTCGGTCACCAGGCCCGTCACCGGTTCGCCGCTGACCACCAGCATCAGAGTCAGCAGGCTGCGGGCATGCTGGGCCAGGTAGTCGGCATCGAACTCGATCAGCGGCTGGCCCGCCGTTACCTGCTGGCCTTCGCGGACCAGGCAGGTAAAGCCCAGGCCCGCCAGGTTCACCGTGTCCAGGCCGATATGCAGCAGCACCTGCTGGCCCTGCTCGCCAGTGATGCTCACTGCGTGGCCGCTGTGCTGCAGGTTGCTGACCACCCCACTCAGGGGCGCGCAGAGGGTCTGGGAGATCGGGTCGATGCACACGCCGTCGCCGATCACCCGGCTGGAAAATACCGGGTCGGGCACCTGCTCCAGGGGCAACAGCACTCCGGACAGGGGCGCAAGCAATTGCAAGGGTTGGGTTATGGCCATGACGTTACCTGCTGTTGATTCCTTGAAGTGCCGATGGAGCGCGAGCCCCGGCAGCATCGCTTATTTCCACCAGTACTCGACCTGCAAACCGACGTTCGCCCCATGTCGGGCGCTACCGAACACTCCGCTGTCGGACAGCGCGGACCCGGCCGCCAGTTGGTTGGCCGCACGCTTGGCTGCCTCGTTCCAGCTGGCATAGGTGTAATACAGCCGCACCTCGGGCCGCGCCCAGAACGCCGGTCCCTTGGGCGACCAGGTCGGCGCGACGGTGAACTTGCTGAGCTTGCGCGTCCCGCCGGGGGCCTCCACTTGATCGTGGCCGAACTCGGCCACCAGCTTGAACTGCTCGGTGATGGCATAGGCCGGGCGCACGCCCAGGGAAATCCAGTTCTGATCCTGGCCGTCGGGGCGGATGTCCTTCTGATAGACCGCCTCCACCTGGCCGCCAAACCGTGGGGTCAGCTGCCAGTCGAAGAACTCCACCAGGCGATAGCTCTTGTTGCTGTCATCCAGGTAGGGATTGCCGGTATAACCCAGGCCCGTGCCCGGGCCTTCGCCGTACTGCAGGGCGAGTTTGTTCTTGCCGCCGAGAAAGCCCTGCTGCACATGCTGGGTGGTGATCGCCCAGCCGTTGTGGGCGCCACGGCGATCGGGCTTTTCCAGGTAGCTCAGGCCCAGCTCCAGCTCGCCACCAGGGTTGCTCTGGAATCCGGCGACGTTGAAGTCGTGACGGGTCACGGCCTGCTTCTGATAGAGGTTGTCCTTGCGGGAAAAGGCGTAGCTGTATTTCAGGTCGCCAATGCGCACGTCCTCGACCCCGCCTCCTGTGGCGCTCTGGTTCCAGTAGTAGAAGTCGGAGATATGGATATCGTTACGCTTGTAGTAACGACGCCCGGCCCACAGCGAACCGCCGTTGAGGCTGGGCAGGTTCGACCACTGGGCATACATCTGCGGCATGCGCGCCGTGCCGTTCTCGCCCTGGAAGGTCAGGTTGCGGTCGTAGCGGTTGTAGAGCGAGGCCATGCCGTCGACGCTGAGCACCGAACCGTCCTCCAGGGTGTACAAATCTTGGCGCAGCTCCAGCTCGGCATACTGCTCGCACTCGTTGCCCAGGCGGTACTTGGACGGCGCACCGGGCAGCTGGAAGCAGGATTGCGGGCCGCTATTGACCGAAGTGCCAAGGCCGCTGCGCAGGTAGCCGGCGAACTCCAGGGCCTGGGCCGGAAAGGGCAAGGCCAGGCACAGGCAGGACGCCGCCAGGCCGCGATTTATTGTTGTGTTCATGAGCCACCCCATTATTTTTATTGTGATGTTTCGATCCGCGAAAGCCGGCTGGCCGACGAGCGAAGCCCTGCGCTGCAACTGGCACAGCTCATTCGCGGCAGACGGAAACCGCCTGGCAGCGTCTGCAAGGATTGTCAGCAGTCGATCAGGTGCAGGACAAAGGACTCATAGGGCCGCAGCAGCAGATGCCGGCTGCGGGCCTCATCGCCCGGGTAGTTGGTGATCAGCAGGCGCTGCTGCATGGCCCGGTCGATGACCTCCTGCGGCAACTCGACCTCGCACGGCGAACCGTAGAAGTTGTTCACCACCAGCAGGCGCTCGCCCTGCCCTTCCCGCACATAGACCCAGACCTGCGGATGCTCGGGCAGCAACTGGCGATAGACCCCGTGCTGGATCAACCCTTGCTCACGACGCAACGCGATCAGTTGGCGATAGTGGTGCAGCACCGATTGCGGGTCGTCGAGTTGTGCCTCGGCATTGATCTGGCCGGCATTGGCCGCGACCTCGATCCAGGGGGCGGCGCTGCTGAAACCGGCATTGGCCCCGGCATTCCATTGCATGGGCGTACGCCCGTTGTCCCGGGACTTCTGCTGGATCGCCGCCATGATGTCCTGCGGCTCCTCACCGGCCTCACGCTTGAGCCGGTAGATGTTCAGGGTCTCGACGTCGCGGTACTGCTCGATGCGCTGGAAATGCGGGTTGGTCATGCCCAGCTCTTCGCCCTGATAGACAAAGGGCGTGCCCTGCAGCAGGTGCAACGCGGTGGCCAGCATCTTCGCCGAGACCACCCGATGCTCGCCGTCGTCGCCGAACCGCGATACCACCCGGGGCTGGTCGTGGTTGCACCAGAACAACGCGTTCCAGCCGCCACCGGCCTGCATGCCGCACTGCCAGTCGGACAGGATGCGCTTGAGCTCGAGGAAGTCGAAATCGGCCCGCAGCCACTTCTGCTGGTTGGGATAATCCACCTTCAGGTGATGGAAGTTGAAGGTCATCGACAGCTCCTTCGACTCCGGGTTCGAGTAGCGGATGCAGTGTTCCAGGCGGGTGGAGGACATCTCGCCGACATTCACCAGGTCGTGGCCTTCGAACACCTCCCGGTGCATTTCCTGCAGGTACTCATGGACGTTCGGGCCGTCGGTGTAGAAACGCCGGCCGTCGCTCTGGTCCTCGGGGAAGTCCGCGGGCTTGGAGATCAGGTTGATCACGTCGAGGCGAAAACCGCCGACGCCCTTGTCCCGCCAGAAGCGCATCATCTTGAAGACTTCGGCGCGCACCCGGGGGTTGTCCCAGTTGAGGTCGGCCTGGGTGTGGTCGAACAGGTGCAGGTAGTACTGGCCAGTCTGCGCTTCGTATTCCCAGGCCGAGCCGCCGAACTTGGACTCCCAGTTGTTGGGCTCATCGCGCCAGATGTAGAAGTCCCGATAGGGGTTGTCCAGGCTGCTGCGGGCCTGCTGGAACCAGGCGTGCTCGATGGACGTGTGGTTGACCACGATGTCCAGCATCAGCTTGATACCACGCTTGCCGGCTTCCTCGATCAGCAGTTCACAGTCGGCCATGCTGCCGTAGCTGGGGTCGATGGCGTAGTAGTCGCTGATGTCATAGCCATTGTCCCGCTGCGGCGAACGCAGGAACGGGGTCAGCCACAGGCAATCGACCCCCAGCCAGTGCAGGTAGTCGAGCTTGTCTACTACGCCCAGCAGGTCACCGGTGGCCTGTCCTGAGTGGCTGTGAAAACTTTTCGGGTAGATCTGGTAGATCACCGAACGCTGCCAGTCTTGCATGGGAGATTCCTTTGAAAAGTGCGCAGGCATTCGCCAGCGCCTGCCGGGCCGGTCAGGCCACTCGGTAACCGGGGCGGATGATCTTAAGGCTCAGGCCACATGTGAGGACGAAGGGCACCACCAGGGCCAAGAGCATGCCAATGACGAACATCGGGATGTATTGCGGAATGATTGAGATGAACCCCGGCAGCCCGCCGACCCCGATGGCCGAGGCCTGGACCTTGTTCAGCGAGAGAAATACGCTGCCCAGGGCCGAGCCGATCAGCGCGGCATAGAACGGAAACTTGTAGCGCAGGTTGACCCCGAACATCGCTGGCTCGGTGATGCCGAAGTAGGCCGAGATCGCCGAGGTCGAGGCCATGCTGCGATCCCGGGCGTTGCGGCTCATGGTGAACACCGCCAGGGCCGCGCTGCCCTGGGCCAGGTTGGACATGACGATCATCGGCCAGATGAAGGTGCCACCCTGGGTGGAGATCAGTTGCAGGTCGACCGCCAGGAACATGTGATGCATGCCGGTGATCACCAGCGGCGCATAGAGCAGGCCGAAAATTGCCCCGCCCACCATCGGTGCCAGCTCGAACAGGGTGACCACGCCCTCGGTGATCAGGATCCCCAGGTGGCGGGTCACCGGACCGATGATGGCCAGGGCCAGCACCCCGGTCACCACGATGGTGGTAATCGGCACGACCAGCAGTTGAATCGCGTTGGGCACTCGGGCCCGCAGCCATTTCTCGATGACGCTCATCACATAGGCCGCCAGCAGGATCGGCAGGATCTGGCCCTGGTAGCCGACCTTCTCGATCTGGAACAGGCCAAGGATGTCGAAGTACGGCAGGCTCTGGCCATCCAGCCCGGCCACGGCCTTGCCGTAGTTCCAGGCATTGAGCAGGTCCGGATGCACCAGCATCAGGCCCAGGACGATGCCGAGGATCTCGCTGCCGCCAAAGCGCTTGGCCGCCGACCAGCCCACCAGGGCCGGCAGGAACACGAAGGAGGTGTTGGCCATCAGGTTGACCAGGCTCCAGAGCCCACCCAGGTCCGGGTAGGCCTCGAGCAGGGTCTGGCCCTCGATGAACATGCCCTTGGCGCCTAGCAGGTTGTTCACCCCCATCAGCAGGCCGGCGATGATCAGGGCCGGAAGGATCGGCATGAATACATCGGAGAACACCCGCACCAGCCGCTGCATGGCATGGGTCTTTTGCGCGCCCTTGTGCTTCACGTCGGCAATGGTCGAGGCGGCCAGGCCGGTCTGCTCACGCAGCGCCGCATAGACCTTTTCCACTTCGCCGGGGCCGATCACGACCTGGAACAGGCCACCGGTGAAGAACGAGCCCTTGACCAGGTCGATCTGGTTGAGCGCGGCGCTGTCGACCCGGCTCGGGTCCTTCAGGGCCAGGCGCAGGCGGGTCACGCAATGGGCCGCCTGCTCGAGGTTGTCGGCGCCACCAAGGCTGTGCAGCAGCTCGCTGGCGATCATTGAATAGTCGTGGCTCATGCTCGTTCTTCCACCTGAGATTTTTGTTATTGGCAGCACGCCGAGGAGGAAACTACTCGTCTGTACGAGTTAAATCAACAACTCGTACAGACGAGTCTGAAATTTTCCTCGGTGCCATAGCCTGGATGCGCCTTCCAGGACCGGCACCGGCCCGCCCGGCGCATGGACAAATACCCCGCCCAGCCCTTAAGGTGCCTGCCTTGAGCACAGCCCGGCACAGAGCCATCCCATGAGCAAATACAACCAGATCTACAGCGATCTGCTTGCCAGCATCACCACCGAACGCCTGGAGCGCGGTGCCCGCCTGCCCTCGGAAACCGAACTGATGGACAGCTACCAGGCCAGCCGCGGCACAGTGCGCAAAGCCATCGAACTGCTGCAGGAACGCGGTTTTGCCCAGAAGATCCATGGCAAGGGCACCTTCGTGCTGTCGCCCACGCCCATCGAATTCCAGCTGGGCGGTATCGTCAGCTTCCAGGAAACCTATCCACGGCTGGGGGATGACGTCAGCACCGAGGTGGTGGAGTTCAGCCAGTTCCCTCTCGAAGGTTCGCTGCGGGCACATCTGCAGGCAGAAGAAGGCAGCCTGATCACCCGGATCAAACGCGTGCGGCGAATCGACGGCAAACGGGTGATCCTCGACATCAACCACTTCGTCGCCGAACTGATACCCGGGCTGGACCGGCAGATCGCCGAACACTCGATCTATGCGTACATCGAACAGACCCTGCAACTGAGCATCAGCTACGCCCAGCGCACCATCGAGGCCAGCCCGCGAAGCAAGGACGACCAGCAGTTGCTCGACCTGGACGACCAGAGCCATGTGATCGTGGTGAGCAACCAGACCTTCCTGCAGGACGGTCGGCAGTTCGAGTACACCGAGTCACGGCACACCCTGGACAAGTTCTACTTCTCCGACGTGGCGCGACGCTGAGCACCACGCTGCACAGTCAGCCCAACAGGGCCACCAGTTCACTACTGAGAGGGCCGATGCGCTTCGATTCCTTGGCGGCATTCACCTGCTGAGCCACCCGCGCCACCTCGATCACAGGGTGCTTGAGGGGGTAGCCGCCCTTGCTGTCCAGCCAGCTCAAGACCTCAGCCAGATGCCACAGCGAAGTGCTGCCTTCATGGATCGCCAGGGGAAAACTCTCGGCGTGACCGAGCATCAACTTGCGCATGTTCTGCCGGGACACACCGACAATCTCCGCGATCTCGCTGAGGCCGACGAAATCCGGGCTGGCTTCCACCAAGCGAGCCTCGGGAATGATCCGCTTGATATCCCCCAGGGCACCGAGCAGGGCCGCTTCGGCACTCTCGGCCTCGCGACTGAACTCCAGGGCCAGCCGCCCGGCTACACCGGTTCCCACCAGGACATCGGTGCAATCCGCTGCGCCAAGGCGCTCCACCAGTTGCAGGGGGTCGCAATCTTCGGCCGGCAGCAGATAGTTGAGGGTAAACAGGTACTCCATGATCCTTACTCCTATCGAGGTGCGGGGGTCTTGCCCCCACGCAGCTGGTTCAAGGTGCAGTTGTCGATCACCCGACAAAGGGCCCGGGCATGCAGGGTCGGATTCTTAGGGGTGCGCCACACGCTGGTAATGCAGAACTCACCACAACGACACACCTCATTGTTGTACGGGCAGTAAATTCTGCCCCAGGCATGACCACCGCCAACTTCGATCCGCCAACCCTGCCATTCGGCGTAGCGCAGGGCCATTTCAACGTCCTTCTTGGGATGAATTGCACGAGCCATCCATAGCCTCCAGTATCGCCAGCAAACCATGGTTGTCAACTGACAACCATGGAGACTCCGAACAAACCCGCTCAACGGATAAACCGCGAAAGAAACAGCGGGGGAAACCTCAAGAGTAGAGAGACGCACGGGGCACAGTGCCGAACATGTCTTGCGTAATATTGCCGGACGCTTGAAAACCGTGGTTTGCAAAGGTTCGGCAACACAAATGCCGATAGCGCCAAATGCATGCGCCCTTGAACGAAAATGGCGATCGGCCCCCAAAGGTTCCGATCGCCATTGTTTACCGCGAATGGATCAAGTGCCGATCACTCGGCGTCGATCATTCCCACTCGATGGTCGCTGGTGGCTTGCTCGACACGTCGTAGGTGACGCGGGAGATGCCTTCGATCTCGTTGATGATCCGGCCGCTGACGGTCTCCAGCAGCTCGTAAGGCAGGTGCGCCCAACGAGCGGTCATGAAGTCCACGGTCTCTACCGCACGCAGGGCGACGACCCAGGCGTAGCGACGACCGTCGCCAACGACGCCCACCGATTTCACCGGCTGGAACACCACGAATGCCTGGCTGGTCTTGTGGTACCAGTCGGCCTTGCGCAGTTCTTCGATGAAGATGTGGTCGGCGCGACGCAGGATGTCGGCGTACTCCTTCTTCACTTCACCCAGGATACGCACGCCAAGACCCGGGCCCGGGAATGGGTGACGGTAGACCATGTCATACGGCAGGCCCAGTTCCAGGCCGATCTTGCGTACTTCGTCCTTGAACAGTTCGCGCAGCGGCTCGACCAGCTTGAGGTTCATCTCCTCAGGCAGGCCACCGACGTTGTGGTGGGACTTGATCACATGGGCCTTGCCGCTCTTGGCGCCAGCCGACTCGATCACGTCGGGGTAGATGGTGCCCTGGGCCAGGAACTGGATGTTGTCCAGCTTGCTGGCTTCGGCATCGAAGATATCGATGAAGGTACGACCGATGATCTTGCGCTTCTTCTCGGGGTCGGCTTCGCCTTCCAGGTTACCCAGGAACTGGGCTTCGGCATCGGCACGGATCACCTTGACGCCCATGTTCTCCTTGAACATGGCCATCACCTGGTCACCTTCATGCAGGCGCAGCAGGCCGTTGTCGACGAATACGCAGGTCAGCTGGTCGCCGATGGCGCGGTGCAACAGCGCGGCAACCACCGAGCTGTCGACGCCGCCGGACAGACCCAGCAGGACGTTGGCCGAACCCACCTGTGCACGCACCTGGGCGATGGCGTCTTCGACGATGTTCGATGCAGTCCACAGGGCCTCGCAGCCGCAGATGTCCTGCACGAAGCGGGACAGGATGCGACCGCCCTGCTTGGTGTGGGTCACTTCCGGGTGGAACTGCACGCCATAGTAGCCACGGGCGTCGTCGAACATGCCGGCGATCGGGCAGCTTGGGGTGCTTGCCAGGATGTTGAAGTTGCCCGGCATCTGGGTGACCTTGTCGCCGTGGCTCATCCACACGTCCAGGCCCAGCACGCCGTCGTCGTCGACATGGTCTTCGATGCCGTCCAGAAGGCGGCTCTTGCCGACTACGTCAACGCGGGCATAACCGAATTCGCGCAGCTCGGAACCTTCGACCTTGCCACCCAGCTGTTCGGCCATGGTCTGCATGCCGTAGCAGATGCCCAGCAGTGGAACGCCCAGGTCGAACACCGCTTGCGGGGCACGTGGGCTGTTGGCTTCGTGGACCGACTCCGGGCCACCGGCCAGGATGATGCCGCGTGGGTTGAATTCGCGGATTGCCTCATCGTCCATGTCGAACGGGTGCAGTTCGCAGTAGACACCGATCTCGCGCACTCGGCGGGCGATCAACTGGGTGTACTGGGAACCGAAGTCGAGGATCAGGATGCGGTGAGCATGAATGTCGAGGGCCATGGTCAGTCTCGTCTAATTTCAGAAACGACACGGGGCTGAAAAACACAGCCCCGGTTACTAGATTCGTCAATCGCCTGCAGGTCTGGACCTGAAGGCGATCACTATCAACCTACGCGATAGTTGGGTGCTTCCTTGGTGATCTGCACGTCGTGGACGTGGGACTCAGCCATGCCGGCACCGGTGATGCGAACGAACTCCGGCTTGGTGCGCATCTCGTCGATGGTCGCGCTGCCGGTGTAGCCCATGGAGGACCGCAGGCCGCCCATCAGCTGGTGGATGATTGCCGCCAGGGCACCTTTGTATGGCACTCGACCCTCGATGCCTTCCGGTACCAGCTTCTCGGCACCGGCCGAGGAATCCTGGAAGTAACGATCGGAGGAGCCTTGCGCCTGCGCCATGGCACCCAGCGAGCCCATGCCGCGATAGGCCTTGTAGGAGCGGCCCTGGAACAGCTCGACTTCACCTGGAGCCTCTTCGGTACCGGCGAACATCGAACCCATCATCACGCAGGAAGCACCGGCAACGATGGCCTTGGACAGGTCACCGGAGAAGCGAATACCGCCGTCGGCGATCAGTGGCACACCCGTGCCTTCAAGGGCGGCGGCGACGTTGGCGATGGCACTGATCTGCGGCACGCCGACACCGGCGACGATGCGGGTGGTGCAGATCGAGCCAGGGCCGATACCGACCTTGACAGCATCGGCACCGGCCTCGGCCAGGGCCTTGGCGGCAGCGCCGGTGGCGATGTTGCCGCCGATCACCTGGACTTGCGGGTAGGTTTCCTTCACCCAGCGAACGCGATCGATCACGCCCTTGGAGTGACCGTGGGCGGTGTCGACGACAACGACGTCAACGCCGGCGGCAACCAGGGCCGCGACGCGCTCGCCGGTGTCCTTGCCGGTGCCGACCGCGGCGCCGACGCGCAGACGACCCTGGTCGTCCTTGCTGGCCAGCGGATAGGCCTTGGCCTTCTCGATGTCGTTGACGGTCATCATGCCCTTGAGAACGAAGGCGTCATCGACGATCAGCACCCGCTCGATACGGTGCTTGTGCAGCAGTTCGCGAACGGCGGACTTGTCGGCGACGGCCCCGTCCTTGACAGTGACCAGACGCTCTTTGGGGGTCATCACTTCACGGACGCTGACTTCCAGGCGGCTTTCGAAACGCACGTCGCGGGAAGTCACGATGCCTACCAGGTCGCCATTGTGCAGCACCGGCACGCCGGAGATGTTATGGGTCCTGGTCAGGTCGAGCAGGTCACGCACGGTGGCGTCGGCTTCGATGGTGATGGGGTCCTTGACCACACCGGCCTCGAAACGCTTGACCTTGCGCACTTCGGCAGCTTGCTGCTCGACGGTCATGTTCTTGTGGATGATGCCGATGCCGCCTTCCTGAGCCATGGCGATTGCCAGACGGGCTTCAGTGACGGTGTCCATGGCGGCGGAAACCAGTGGAATATTCAGCTCGATGCCACGGGTCAAACGGGTCTTTAGACTGACTTCGTTAGGCAGTACTTCGGAATAACCGGGCACTAAGAGGATGTCGTCGAAGGTGAGGGCTTCTTGGCTGATACGCAGCATCGCGGGGGCTCCCGGGCGGGAAAATGGAAGCGCGCCATTATACTCAGACAGCCCACCGTGCTCAATGTAAAACTCGATCTAATATCGCTGGAGTGATGGATGGAGGAAGCTCGCCTCGGTCAGCAACAGGCCCAGCCCCCCGGACACCCTCCCGGGATGAACTAGAGCTGTACCTTGACCCAGCTCATCGGCTGGTCCAGCCAGTCGGCGAACTCATCAATGAAACGCTGCTTGAAACCCGCCTCGGCCCAGTTGTTGAAGATGAACCCCAGGTTGGAGAACCCGCACTCCTGGAGGAACAGGAAACCGTTGATGTCGTCCTCATGGCCACATTCGGGGCAGGTGAAGTTGTCGGTGCGCCCGGGCATCCAATCTTCCAGGCTTTCGAACAGCGCCTCGCCTACTTCCTGGCGACACTTGGCGCAGCCGGCCTCTTCGAGAAACCCCTTGGCCGGGGTATAGATGCAGCGCTTGGTGATGATCTCCAGACCGTTGACCGGCTGACCAAAAGGCAGCAGCTCGGGATGCAGCACCACGTCTCTGGCTCCCGGCGCGATCGCATGCCCCATGCGGCTGCCGGTACGCCCACAGGTGCTCAGGGTTTCCTCGACGATGTTCTTGCGTACCAGCCAGCGCACGATGGCCCGGGCCCGGGGTTCGTGCACCGGCAGGGTGGAAATTTTCGGGACGAGGATGCTTTGGGAATTCATGGGCCAGCCTGGAGGGTCACGTATGAGGAAAGCGCAGCGCCGGCCAGCCGGCTTCTACCATCCAAGTGTAGAAGCCGGCTGGCCGACGAGCAGAACCGAGGGCCGGCAGCTTAATCCCTGGACCCCGCAGGTCAAGCGCTCAAGTAACGGCCAATGAGGGCAATGCCACTGGCCAGGACCAGCCAGGTCACCAGGCGTATAAATGCCTCGCGCGATAACTTCATGGTCAGGCCTCGTCCGATCCACAACCCCAGAGCCATTGCTGGTAACAGGCACAACGCCAGCAGCAACAGCGGCAAATCGGCGTAGACCCCGGCCAGGGCGAACAGGCTCAGGCGTACTACTGTGCTGCAACTGATCAAGGCGCTCTGCGTCGCCCGAGCCGACTCCATGGGCAGGCGACTGTTCAGGTAGATCGCATACAGGAAGCCACCACTGCCGAACAAGGCACCGAACAACCCGCCCACTATCCCCATGGGCACTGACCAGCCTGGGGCCAGTCGGGCAGGACGCACCTTCACCCAAAGGCTGTAGATGGCGTAGGCACTGATGAACAGGCCCATCAGCAATAGCAGGACATCGGACTTGAGGTTGAGCAGGAATATCACCCCCAGGGTGCAGCCCAGCGCCATGCAAGGCAGCAGGCGCAGCAACTCGGGCCGGGCGACGTTCTTGCGCGAGGGCAGCAGGTTGCCGAAGGCGGCGATGAAATCCAGCAGCACCAGCAGCGGCACGATCTTCGACAGCGGCATGAACAGGATCAGCACCGGGCCTGCAACCAGGGCAGTGCCAAAACCGGCAATGCCGAACACGATGTAAGCCAAGACAATGCCCAGGCCGACCGCCACCCAACTCCCCAGGCCGAAAGACCATTGGTTCAACCCTTCAACGAACAGACTCATCAGCGCCACTTCCCAGATCCAGACGGCATGACTTTAGCCAGAGCGCAGCCTTGCGACTAATATCGTCAAAGCCACTCACTCATCGCAAAAAGGCATGACTTGTGATTTCAACCCGTCAATTGCGCTATTTCGTGGAAATCGCCGAATGCGGCAGCTTCAGCGCTGCGGCAGAACGCCTGTTTGTCGCCCAGTCGGCCTTGAGTCGGCAGATCAAGGCGCTGGAGGACCAATTGCAGACTCCGCTGTTCGAGCGCACCGCCCGCTTGCCACGATTGACCGCCGCGGGTGAGGCGTTCTTTCCCAAGGCCCGCAACCTGCTGGCCGAATTGCACAAGGCCGGCGAACTGGCGACCCAGGTAGGCCACGGACAACTGGGTACCCTGCGCCTGAGCCACTCCAGCACCGTGCCCATGAGTGGCCGCCTGCTACGGGGGATCAGCGGATACCTGCATCATTGTCCGGGAGCCTCGATGGACATCGCCAAGCTGTCCTCCGAAGCGCAACTGGCAGAACTGGCCGAAGGCCGCCTGGACGTCGGTCTGTTACGCCTGCCCGTGTTGCGCCAGCGCGAAGGCGTGCAGGTCATCCCGTTGTTCAGCGAACCCTTGCTGGTGGCCCTGCCCCCGACGCACCCTCTTGCACTCGACCCTCCCGACCAGGGAATCGATCTGGCGCAACTGCGGGACGAAGCCTTTATCTCCATCCCTCACCCTCAGCGCGGCGGGCTGAGTTACCTGTCGGCCGAACTGTGCATGCGCCAGGGCTTTTTCCCCAAGGCGGCGCGGGTGATGTCGCGCAAGACCACCCAGCTCCAGCTGATCCAGGCGGGCTTCGGCATCGCCCTGCTACCCGAGTCGATGCAGGACATCGCCCCCGCCAGCATCCGCTTCCTGCCCCTGGCGGATGCCGACTGCCAGAGCACCATCGCCCTCGCCTATCACCAGGAACCGACACCCCTGGTGGCGCAGTTCGTCGAGTATTTTCGCGATTGCCTATAAGCGATTTGCCTTGGCCCATACGGAAACAGCCCTTTAAACTGCGCCCCATGATTAAAGATCCCTTTGCTCGACTCGGACTGGACCGCGAAGTCCTCACCGTCACCCAACTCAACGGCCGCGCCCGGGTGCTGCTCGAGGACGTGTTCAGCAATATCTGGGTCGAAGGCGAGATCTCCAACCTCGCCCGCCCGGCTTCCGGCCATGTGTACTTCACCCTCAAGGACAGCGGTGCCCAGGTCCGTTGCGCGTTGTTCCGACAGAACGCCGCACGGGTGCGCCAGGCGCTCAGGGACGGCCTGGCAGTCAAGGTCCGGGGCAAGGTTTCACTGTTCGAAGGACGCGGCGACTACCAGCTGATTCTCGATACCGTGGAACCTGCCGGCGACGGCGCACTGCGCCTGGCGTTCGATGCATTGAAGGACAAGCTCAGTACCGAGGGTCTGTTCAGCTCCGAGCGCAAGGTGCCGCTCCCGGCCCATCCCCAACGGATCGGTATCATCAGCTCGCCCACCGGAGCGGTGATCCGCGACATCATCAGTGTCTTCCGCCGCCGTGCGCCGCAGGTTGCGCTGACCCTGATCCCCACGGCCGTACAGGGGCGTGAAGCCACGGCGCAAATTGTCCGGGCCCTGCAGCGGGCCGATGCCCGGGGCTTCGACGCCCTGATCCTGGCTCGCGGCGGTGGCTCCCTGGAGGATCTCTGGTGCTTCAACGAAGAACCCGTGGCTCGAGCCATAGCGGACTGCGTGACACCGATCGTCAGCGCCGTGGGCCATGAAACCGACGTCTCCATCAGCGATTTCGTGGCCGATGTCCGCGCCCCCACGCCCTCCGCCGCCGCCGAGTTGCTAGCACCGGACTCCAGCGACCTGCAACGGCAAGTCGACAGCCTGCAGCGGCGCCTGGTAATGCGCATGCGCGACCGGCTGCTGCGCGAGCGCCTGCGCCTGGACGGCCTGACCCGACGCCTGCGCCATCCTGGCGAACGCCTGCGCCAGCAAGCGCAGCGCCTGGACGATCTGGACATGCGCCTGCGCCGCGCCTTCGAGCGTAGCCTGAATACTCGTCGCGAGCGCCTGATCCGCCTGGAGACCCGTCTCGGCGCCCAGCATCCGGGACGTCATCTGGCCCTGCTGCGCCAGCGCCTGGACAGCCTGGCCGAACGTCTGCCCCGGGCCATGCGCGAGGGCCTCAAGGCCCGCCGCCTGCAATTGCACAGCCAGATGCAGACCCTGCATGTGGTCAGCCCCCTGGCCACTCTTGGCCGGGGCTACAGCATTCTTCTGGATGAGCGTGGCCAGGCCATTCGCAAGGCTGCGCAAACCCGCAATGGCCAGCGCCTTACCGCCCGCCTGGGCGAAGGCGAACTGCAAGTGCGGGTCGAAGACAACCACCTGACACCTGTCACCCTCTCCCTACTGGATTGATCCATGCCGCGCTTTTTCTGCTCCCTGCTGTTGCTGTGCCTGGCCTTCAATGCTCACGCCGACAGCTACATCACCCGCATGCTGAACAAACCCGTACCCGGTGGCGTCGCAGTGGTCGACCTGGGCAGCGCCGCCCAGCCCCCCAAGGCCAGCTACCAGGGCAAGCCGGTGCTGGTGGTCAAGGAGCAGAACAACTGGCTGGCGATTGTCGGCATCCCACTGACGGTCAAGCCCGGCACCCAACAAGTGAGCAGCAGTGGGCGCAGCCTGAACTTCGTGGTCGGCAACAAGAAATACCCCGAGCAGCACATCACCCTGAAGAACCAGCGCCAGGTCAATCCGAACCCGGCTGACCTGAAGCGCATCGATGCCGAACTGGCTGAGCAACTGCGCGCCTATCGCAGCTTCAGCCCCAATACCCCGAGCAACCTGCTGCTGGACAAGCCGGTGAGCGGGCCGCTGTCGAGCAAGTTCGGCGTACGCCGCTTTTTCAACGGCGAGGAGCGCAATCCGCATTCAGGCCTGGATTTCGCCGTGCCAGCGGGTACGCCGATCAAGACCCCGGCCGCGGGCAAGGTGATTCTGATCGGCAACTACTTCTTCAATGGCAACACGGTGTTCGTCGACCATGGCCAGGGGTTCATCAGCATGTTCTGCCACATGTCGAAGATCGATGTGCAGGCCGGCCAGTCCCTGACCCGTGGCGCCGTGGTGGGCAAGGTCGGCTCCACGGGCCGGGCCACCGGACCGCACATGCACTGGAACGTGAGCTTGAATGACGCCCGGGTCGATCCGGCGATCTTCATCGGCGCGTTCCAGCCCTGACCCCACTGGCCAGGCCGGTCATCGCCAGCCTTAACCGGGCAGCTCCCGCTCACCCGGGGATTGCGCAGCTCGTAGGGAGTGCGCAATCCACATAAAATAAATGCTAATCAGGCAGGATAAAATCTCGCCGATTCTAGAAATTCGAGTATTCCTCTCAATTTTTTTTCGTTGCTTGCCATCTCTCACCCCAATAGTTAGGGTTGAGCCCATGAAAACCTCTCACACCCTCATTCAGCGTCGTCAACACCGGAGCCTCTGCCTCGTCAGCGCACGACTGCCAGGCTGAACCGCGGTGCCTCATCCCCCTGCGTCAACAATTCATTCTTGACTCACCGGTAGGCCGCCCCTCTTCGGCCCGGACAATAAGGATTTCTCCATGACCATGCTCAAAGACCCATCCTCGAAGTACCGTGCGTTCCCGACCATCAACTTGCCAGACCGTGCCTGGCCATCGAAAACCATCACCAGCGCGCCGATCTGGTGCAGTTCCGACTTGCGTGATGGCAACCAGTCGCTGATCGAACCGATGGATGCCGTCAAGAAGCTGCGTTTCTGGAAGACCCTGGTGGCTGTGGGCGTGAAGGAAATCGAAGCCTCGTTCCCGGCGGCCTCGCAAACCGACTTCGACTTCGTTCGCACCTTGATCGAAGACGGCCACATCCCGGACGACACCACCATCCAGGTGTTGACCCAGGCTCGCGAAGACCTGATTGCCCGTACCTTCGAATCCTTGCGCGGCGCAAAGAAGGCCATCGTCCATCTCTACAACGCCACCAGCCCTTCGTTCCGCCGCATTGTCTTCAACCAGGACAAGGCCGGGGTGAAGGAGATCGCGGTGAATGCGGCCAAGCTGTTCGTCAAGTACGCCGCCCAGCAACCGGAAACCCAATGGCAGTTCGAATACTCGCCAGAGACCTTCAGCGCCACCGAACTGGAGTTCGCCAAGGAAGTCTGCGACGCCGTGGTGGAAGTCTGGAACGCCACGCCAACCAACAAGGTGATCCTCAACCTCCCGGCCACCGTTGAAGTCGCCACTCCGAACATCTACGCCGACCAGATCGAATGGTTCTGCCGCCACATCAAACGTCGCGACAGCGTGCTCATCAGCCTGCACACCCACAACGACCGCGGTACCGGCGTGGCGGCCACCGAGTTGGGCCTGATGGCCGGCGCCGACCGTGTCGAAGGCTGCCTGTTCGGCAACGGCGAGCGCACCGGTAACGTCGACCTGGTCACCGTTGCCTTGAACCTCTACACCCAGGGCATCAATCCCGAGCTCGACTTCTCCGACATCGACGGCGTGCGCAAGGTGGTGGAAGAGTGCAACCAGATTGCCGTGCACCCGCGCCACCCCTACGTCGGCGACCTGGTCCACACCGCTTTCTCCGGCTCCCACCAGGACGCGATCCGCAAGGGCTTTGCCCAGCAGAAAGCCGACGGTTTGTGGGAAGTGCCGTACTTGCCGATCGATCCCGCCGACATCGGTCGCAGCTACGAGGCGGTCATCCGCGTCAACAGCCAGTCGGGCAAGGGGGGGATCGCCTACCTGCTGGAACAGGAATACGGCATCAGCTTGCCACGGCGCATGCAGATCGAATTCAGCCAGGTGGTACAGCGGGAAACCGATCGCCTCGGCTTGGAAATGACTGCCCAGCAGATCCACGCGCTGTTGCACAGTGAGTACTTGCAGGCCAACACCCCATACGCGCTGGTCAGCCATCGCCTGCAGGAAGAGAACGGCCACAGCGCCGTGGAAGTGGAGGTTTCGAGCAAGGGCCAGGGCGAAACCAACCTGCACTGGCGTGGCAAGGGCAACGGCGCCCTGGAAGCCCTGGTGGCCGGTCTGCCGGTGCCAGTGGAGATCATGGACTACAACGAACACGCCATCGGTGCAGGCACCAATGCCAAGGCGGCGGCCTACATCGAGTTGCGGGTCAATGGTGAGCGTGCAGTGCACGGCGTGGGTATCGATGAGAACTTCACCACTGCAAGCTTCAAGGCATTGTTCAGCGCCCTGAACCGCTCCCTGAGCGAACAACAGGCCAAGGCCGCTTAACCGTAGCCTTCACGCAAAGGCCCCGGGGAGTCGGACTCCCCGGGGCCTTTTTGCATCTCACCGGCCACCCCGGAATTTGCCACCGTCACTCAGGCATGCACGTCGACACTGACCCGTACGTTCACCGCAGACGATGGGTAAGGATTGACGGTATGGGCATTGATGGCGATTCCTCCCGGACTCATGTCCTATCGACGGCACGAAGCTTGATGAGCCGAAGCGATCCTAGGTGAAGCGGAAGCTGTCGGCATCGAGATTTGCCGGGAATCGGGCCCGGTAGGCAGCCAGGTCTGCGGCGTTCAGGCAGACCTGGAACACACCATCCGCCTCCCCGGCACTGAGCAGGGACTCGCCCTGGAAATCCAGCACCTGGCTGTCGCCGGTATAGGCGAAACCCTTGCCATCGGTGCCCACACGGTTCACAGCGACGACATAACACAAGTTCTCGATGGCCCGTGCCGGCAACAAGCGGTTCCAGTGCTGGCGCCGGGCCCCCGGCCAGTTGGCGGTGTACAGCAACAGGTCGGTATCCTGGGCGTCACGGCTCCAGACCGGAAAACGCAGGTCGTAGCAGATCAGCGGGCGAATGCGCCACCCCTTGAGCTCGAACTGCACCTGGCGCTCGCCCGGGGTGAAATGGTCGTGTTCGCCGGCCATGCGAAACAGGTGGCGTTTGTCGTAGTGCCAGACTTCTCCGTCGGGGCGCGCCCACAACAGGCGATTGCGGTGGCTGCCATCCGCCGCCTGGATGATCACGCTGCCAGTGATCACGGCATCGAGTTTTTTTGCCTGGCAGCGCAGCCACTTGCTGGTGGGGCCGTTTTCAGCCTCCGCCAGGACCGTGGACTCCATGGAAAAGCCAGTGGTGAACATCTCCGGAAGGATGATCAGGTCGGCACCCCGGGCCTGTTCCAGCAGTGGCTCGAAATGCTCCAGGTTGGCCTGGCGATCATGCCAGGCCAGGGTGGTCTGAATCAGCGCCAGATTCAGATCGGGTAACGCACTCAGATCACGCATAGTTTCTCCGCTGCCTGACGCAACGTCTCCTCACGCTTGGCAAAACACAGACGCACCAGACGCTGCCCCGAAGGCGGCTGCTGATAGAACACCGACACCGGAATGGCCGCGACCCCATGCTCACGGGTCATCCAGGTCGCCATCTCGACATCGTTCAAGTCCGGACGAATCTGCGAATAGTCCACCAACTGAAAGTAAGTGCCGGGCACCCGGGTGAACGTGAAGCGTGAAGCGCTCAACAGATCACAGAACAGATCGCGCTTGGCCTGGTAGAACGCAGGCAATTGCTCGACATGCTCCGGGTGCTCGGCCATGAAGTCGGCGAGAGCGTACTGCAAAGGGGTCACCCCGCAGAAGCTGACATATTGATGCACCTTGCGCAGCTCCGCGCTCAAGGCGGGCGGCGCCACCACATAACCGGTCTTCCAACCTGTGACGTGATAGGTTTTGCCAAAGGAGCTGACCACAAAAGCCTTCCGGTACAGCTCTTCATGGGCCAGCAGGCTGACATGGGCCACACCGTCGAACACCAGGTGTTCGTAGACTTCATCACTGACCAGATAGATGTCGCGATCACGGATCAGAGCAGCCAACTGGTCCAGCTCGGCACGGCTGATGAGGGCCCCACTGGGGTTGTGGGGTGCATTGAGGATGATCATCCGCGTGCGCGGACTCAGAGCGTGGGCAAGCTTCTGCCAGTCGATGGCAAAGTCACCCAGCCCCAGTTGCACATGCACACAACGGCCACCCGCCAATTCGACCGACGGCTCGTAGCTGTCATAACTGGGGTCGAAGACGATGACTTCATCACCCGGCCGGATCACCGTCTGGATAGCACAGAAGATCGCCTGGGTAGCGCCCGGGGTGATGGTCACTTCACGGTCGGCATCGACCTGCACGCCGTAGCTGCGAGCGATCTTCGCTGCCACCTGCTGGCGCAGTACCGGCAACCCGGTCATGGGGGCATATTGATTGTGACCGCTGGCAATATGCCGGCCAACCGCATCACGCAAGGCTTGCGGACCATCGAAATCGGGAAAACCCTGGGACAGGTTGAGGGCTCCGGTTTCCACCGCGAGCTGAGACATTTGGGTAAAGATGGTGGTGCCGACATTCGGCAGCTTGCTGGTGATCATGAGGGTTCCCTGCTGAACACCCGGCTCTACGAAGGCACGGGAGGCCCCGAGAATAGCCCAAAGCGCAGCGATTAAAAAAGGGGCCTGGAAGGCCCCTTCTTAGTCGCCGTTGCCTGCTGCAAGCCACGAGCCGCAAGACTTCGCGGCGGTTGCCTGGAGCAGGCTACTTGCAGCTTTTTCAGCGCTTGTCGCGGCGCTTCTTGTCGGCTTTCTTGTGGTGCGACATCAAGCGGCGCTTCTTGTTGACCTGACGGTCGGTCAGGGTGTTCTTGTTGCCTTCGTACGGGTTGTCGCCGCCCTTGAATTCGATGCGGATCGGCGTACCCACCAGCTTCAGCACCCGGCGATAAGTGTTCTCCAGGTAGCGCACATAGGACTTGGGCACCTTCTCCACCTGGTTGCCGTGAATCACGATCAGCGGCGGGTTGGCGCCACCCAGGTGGGCATAACGCAGTTTGATCCGGCGGTTGTTGACCATCGGCGGCGCATGCTCGCCCACGGCGTCTTCCAGAATCTGCGTCAGGCGGCTGGTCGGCCAGCGGGTCACCGCCGACTTGAAGGAGTTCTGCACCGACTGGTAGAGGTTGCCCACACCGGTACCGTGCAGCGCCGAGATGAAGTGGATGTCGGCAAAGTCGACGAAGAACAACCGGCGTTGCAGCTCGGTCTTCACGTAGTCGCGCTCGCTCGGCTGCATGCCGTCCCACTTGTTCAAGGCGATCACCAGGGCCCGACCGGCTTCCAGGGCAAAGCCCAGCAGGTTCAAGTCGTGGTCCACCACCCCTTCCCGGGCGTCCATGACAAAGATCACCACGTTGGCGTCCTTGATCGCCTGCAGGGTCTTGACCACCGAGAACTTCTCGACTTCCTCGTGGATCTTGCCGCGCTTGCGCACACCGGCAGTGTCGATCAGCGTGTACTTCTCGTCGTTGCGCTCGAACGGGATGTAGATACTGTCGCGGGTGGTACCGGGCTGGTCATAGACAATGACCCGGTCCTCGCCCAGCATGCGGTTGACCAGGGTCGACTTGCCGACGTTGGGACGACCGATGATGGCGATCTTGATCCCGTCCTTCTCGCTTGGGCCCGGAATACGCTTGGCTTCCTGACCCTCGGCAACGATCTCCTCTTCACCTTCTTCAGGTTCGTCGGCGTCATCCTTGGGGAATTCGCGCAGGGCGATCTCCAGCATCTGGCTGATGCCACGACCATGGGCGCCGGCAATCGGGATCGCATCGCCCATGCCCAGCGGTGCAAATTCGGCACGGGCCATGTCCGGGTCGATATTGTCGACCTTGTTGGCGATCACATAAGAGGTCTTGTTACGTTTGCGCAGGTGCTCGCCGATCATCTGGTCGGCTGCGGTAAACCCGGCCTTGGCGTCCACCAGGAACAGCACCACGTCAGCTTCTTCAATGGCCAGCAGCGACTGCTCGGCCATCTTTTCGTCCATGCCATGCTCGTCACCGGAGATACCACCGGTGTCGATGAGGATATAGGTACGCCCTTGCCACTTGGCCTCACCGTATTGGCGATCACGGGTCAGACCGGACAGGTCGCCAACAATGGCGTCACGGGTCCGAGTCAGGCGGTTGAACAAGGTGGACTTGCCGACGTTGGGTCGGCCCACCAGGGCGATTACGGGAACCATGCGGCTCTCCACTGCATTATTTCAGAAAATACAAAAGCCGCTGCGAGGCAGCGGCTGGTGCTCGGGGCAGCACCTTGAAGTGCTGCGAACCTTGTCCAGACAAGGCCGCTTGGGGAATCAACCCCAAGCATAGTCAAACCATTACTTGATGGTCAGGGCTTCCAGTTTGCCGCTGTTGCCATACACGTAGATCATGTCGCCCACCACCAGCGGACGGGCCCGCAGGCCGTCGCTGTCGATGCGCTCACGAGCGACGAAACGACCGTCCACCTGGCTTAGCAGGTGCAGGTAACCTTCCAGGTCACCCACGGCTACGTAGCTGGAGAAGACTTCCGGTGCCGACAGTTGGCGGCGAGCCAGGGAATCGTTGCTCCACAAGGCTGAGGTCGAGCGCTCGTCGATGCCTTCCACGGTACCCGAGGACAGGCTGACATAGACGCTGCCGAAGCCCTGGGCGACACCCGCGTAGCTGGAAGCATCACGCTGCCACAACGGACGGCCGCTCTCCAGGTCCAGAGCCGAGACCCGGCCCTGGTAGCTGGCCACGTAGAGCGTGCCACCAGACAGCAGCAGGCCACCATCGATGTCCACTACCCGGTCCAGTTCGGAACGACCTTGCGGGATGGCCACACGCTGCTCCCACACCGGCACGCCGTTGCGGATATCCAGCGCCACCACCTTGCCGGTGGAAAGGCCTGCCACGGCCAGACGGTTGGTCGCCAGCGGGGCACTGGTGCCACGCAGGGTCAGTACCGCTGGAGTGCTGTCGTAGAGCCACAGCTGGTTACCGGTGCTCGCATCAAGGCCAATCACCCGGTCATCCTGGGTCTGGACCACAACCACGTCACCGTTGGTAGCGGGAGGTGCCAGCACCTCGCTGGTGACGCGGGCACGCCATTTTTCTTCGCCACTGGAAGTGTCGAGGGCGACCACTTCACCTTTCAAGGTGCCGATCATGACCAGGCCATAACCCACGCCTACAGCACCGGAAACAGGCAGTTCCAGGTCCTGCTTCCATTTGACATCGCCGTTCATGCGGTCCATGGCTACCACAACGCCAGTGACATCGGTGGCGTAGATGGTGCTGCCATCGATGGCCGGAACCAGCATGTTGTACGTGTCGCCCTGGCCATCACCGATAGAGCGGCTCCACTGTTTCTGCAGGACCACCTCTTCCTTGAAGTCGACCAGTTCGGCCGGTGGCAGTTCTTTCTTGCTGTTGCTGCTGCAACCCGCGGCCAACAAGGCCAGGGCCAGCAATGCTGCATGTTTCCAACGGATCACGTCACGCATCCCCTTTGGCCAGGTCGTCGAGCTTGATTTGTAAGCCACCGACCGCCGCTTCATCCGACAGCGCCGCCTTGGCTTTTTGGTACGCAGCATGGGCTTCATCGACACGGCCCAACTGGACCAGCAGATCGCCCTTGAGTTCTTCACGGGTGGCCAGGAAGGCCTTGTCAGCATCACCGTCGAGCAGTTTCAGGGCATCATCGACCTTGCTCTGCGCCGCCAGTACCTGAGCCAGGCGCTGACGCGCCACTTCGCCCAGGGTCGGGTTCGCCGGTTTGTCGGCCACAGCCTTGAGCTGGGCCGCAGCGTCGTCCAGCTTGCCGCTGTCCACTGCCACCTTGGCCACGAACAGGCTGCCGTACTGCGCGTATGCCGTGCCGCCAAACTCGCTGTTGAGCTTGCCGGCCAGGTCGGCGACACGGGCCGCATCCGGCTTGCCATCAGGCGTCAGGGTGGTTTCCAGCAACTGCTGATAGAGCACCGAAGCGCCTTGCGACTGGTTGTTCTGATACTTGTGCCAGGCCTGCCAGCCGAACACGATGACCAGGGCCAGCAGGCCACCGGTCACCAGGGGTTTGCCGTTACGCTGCCACCAGTCCTTAAATTCCGCTAGCTGTTCATCTTCGGTACTCGACACCCCAATACTCCTTATTCGCTAAATCGGCTGTTTGACAGCTTCAACCCTGCACGATGCAGGTGGCCAGGTGCGCAGCGAGCGCATCCCAGGCAATGCTTTGTTGTTCGCCCTGGCCACGCAGGGGCTTGAAACCTACCACTTGCTGGGCCATTTCGTCGTCACCGAGGATCAGCGCGTACAGCGCACCGCTCTTGTCGGCCTTCTTGAACTGGCTCTTGAAGCTGCCAGCACCGGCGTTGACCTGCAGGCGCAGGTTCGGCAACTGGTCGCGTACCCGCTCGCTCAGGGCCAGGCCTGCCAGCTCGGCTGCCTCGCCAAAAGCGCAGAGATAGACGTCCACCTGGCGGGAAATTTCTTCCGGCACCCGCTCCAGCGTTTCCAGCATCAGCACCAGACGCTCGATGCCCATGGCAAAACCCACACCCGGAGTCGGCTTGCCGCCCATCTGTTCGACCAGGCCATCGTAGCGGCCGCCGGCACAGACAGTGCCCTGGGCCCCGAGCTTGTCGGTCACCCATTCGAAAACAGTCTTGCTGTAGTAATCCAGCCCGCGTACCAGCTTCGGATTGATCACATACGGAATGCCGGCAGCATCCAGGCGAGCCTTGAGACCCTCGAAATGCACCCGGGACTCTTCGTCCAGGTAATCGGCCAGCTTCGGCGCATCCACCAGTACCGCCTGGGTGCCAGGGTCCTTGGTGTCCAGTACGCGCAGTGGATTGCTCTTGAGGCGACGCTGGCTGTCTTCGTCCAGCTTGTCCATGCGCGCCGAAAGAAACTCGACCAGGGCTTCGCGATAACGCGCGCGGGCTTCGGAAGTACCCAGGCTGTTGAGTTCGAGCTTCACCGCATCACGGATACCCAGCTCGCCCCACAGGCGCCAGGTCAGCACGATCAGCTCGGCGTCGATATCCGGACCGTCGAGGTTGAACACTTCCAGGCCGATCTGGTGGAACTGGCGATAACGGCCTTTCTGTGGACGTTCGTGGCGGAACATCGGACCGATGTACCAGAGTTTCTGTACCTGGCCGGCACCGGTCAGGCCATGTTCCAGGGCCGCACGCACGCAGGCGGCAGTGCCTTCTGGACGCAGGGTCAGGGAGTCGCCGTTGCGGTCTTCGAAGGTGTACATCTCTTTTTCGACGATATCGGTCACTTCACCGATGGAGCGCTTGAACAGTTCGGTGAACTCGACGATCGGCATGCGGATCTGCTTGTAACCGTAGTTATCCAGCAGGCGCGCCACGGTGCCCTCGAAATAACGCCACAGGGGCGTCTGCTCGGGCAGGATGTCATTCATGCCACGAATGGCTTGTAGAGACTTGCTCACAAAAAATCCTTAAATACGTTCGGTTAGCCGCGAGCGATCAGCGCTGCGTCGGCTTCGACCTTTTCGGCCGCCTTCTGCCGGATCAGCCTTTCAAGCTCTTCCACCAGATTGTCATTGGTCAGTTTCTGTGCCGGCTTGCCATCGATGTAGATCAGGTTCGGCGTGCCACCGGTCAGGCCGATGTGCGCCTCTTTGGCCTCACCCGGGCCGTTGACCACGCAGCCGATCACCGCAACATCCATGGGCACCAGCAGGTCTTCAAGACGCCCTTCCAGCTCGTTCATGGTCTTGACCACATCGAAGTTCTGCCGCGAGCAGCTCGGGCAGGCAATGAAGTTGATGCCACGGGAACGCAGATGCAGGGACTTGAGAATGTCGTAGCCGACCTTCACTTCCTCGACCGGATCGGCCGCCAACGAAATACGAATGGTATCGCCAATCCCTTCGGCCAGCAGCATACCGAGGCCGACGGCGGATTTCACCGTGCCTGAACGCAATCCACCGGCTTCAGTGATTCCCAAATGCAGGGGCTGGATGATTTCCTTGGCCAGCAGACGGTAGGCTTCGACGGCCATGAACACATCGGATGCCTTCACGCTGACCTTGAAGTCCTTGAAGTTCAGACGTTCCAGGTGTTCCACATGACGCAGGGCCGACTCCACCAGGGCAGCCGGGGTCGGTTCGCCATACTTCTTCTGCAGGTCCTTCTCCAACGAGCCGGCATTGACTCCGATACGGATCGGAATACCTCGGTCGCGAGCTGCATCGACCACCGCACGCACCCGATCCTCTCGACCGATGTTGCCCGGATTGATACGCAGGCAGTCGACACCCAGCTCGGCCACGCGCAGGGCGATCCGGTAATCGAAGTGAATGTCGGCCACCAGCGGCACCTTGACCTGCTGCTTGATCCGACCGAACGCCTCGGCGGCGTCCATATCCGGCACCGAAACCCGCACGATGTCGACACCGGCGGCTTCCAGGCGGTTGATCTGGGCCACGGTCGCAGCCACGTCATTGGTGTCGCTGTTGGTCATGCTCTGCACCGCGATGGGGGCATCGCCGCCCACCGGTACCGAGCCGACCCATATCTTGCGGGACTCGCGACGTTTGATTGGAGATTCGCCGTGCATGACTTATTGACCTAACTTCAGGCGAGCAGTCTCGCCGGTGGTGAACGGGGCGATATCCACCGCCTGACCGTTGTAGCTGATTTGTGCGCCGCGGGCGTAGCCCAGGCGTATGGCAAAAGGCGGCTTGCCGCTGACATCGACAGTCTCGCCCTTGCGCTTGAGGGCGCTGAGCAGGATCTTGCCACTGCCATCGCTGACCTGGGTCCAGCAGTCGGCACTGAACTGGATCTGTACCTGACCGGAACCTGCAGATGCTATAGCAGGCGCTGGCACGCTTGCGGCTGCAGCAGGTGCGGGTGTAGCAGCCGCCGGCGAAACAATCACTGGGGCTGGAGCCGGAACCGCAGCCCCCTGGGCAGGGATGGATGGTGCAGCAGGAGCCGGCACCTGGGCTGCAACTGCTGGCGTCACCGGAGCGGCTGCGACCTCGCTGGACACCTGGCCGGCCGACTGTGCGGCATTGGCTTCGGCTTCGCTCTGGCCTTCGGCAACGGCCTGGTCTTCCGGCTCATCGATCGGGTGAATCTGGGTCTTGCCGTCAGCACCCTCGACCTCGACATGCTCCGGGCTCAGGCTAACCTGCTCCTTGCTGCGTTGCGACGTCTGGTCCTGCCACCAGATGAAACCACCGCCAACCACAGCCACCAGCAGCAACAGGCTGACGATCCGCAGGATGGTATGGGATACCCGCACTGGCTCCTCGATGCGACCCAGGGCATGCACGCTGCTGCCTTGGGAATCGGTGCCGGTGTACTGGTCGAAGGACTGGACCAGGGCCGCCTGGTCCATGTCCAGCAGCTTGGCATAGGCGCGAATGTATCCACGGGCAAAGGTATGTCCCGGGAGCTTGTCGAAGGCTCCGGCTTCCACGTTGCTCAGGGAGCTCACGGTGAGATTGAGCTTGTGAGCCACTTCAGCCAGCGACCAGCCATTGCTTTCACGGGCCTGGCGCAGGGTTTCTCCGGGATTGACGCGAGTCGCTGCTTGAACTTCGGGTTGCGCCACTTTCATCATTGCTCCGACAGGTATTGCTGATATTCCGGCGTACCGGGATAAAGTCGCTTTAGTTGCAGACCGTAACTGGAGGCCTTGTCGTGATCCTCGAACACCGTTGCCAGACGGATGCCGAGCAATAGACTACGTGCATTTTGCTCGCCAAGCAGGCCAAAACGATCGTAGTAGTCACGCGCGGGCACATAATGCCTGTCTTCGTAAGACAACTCAGCCATTTCCAGTAATGCGCGAGGTTGCTGCTGGTTCAAACGCAGGGCTTTCACCAATTGCAACTGGGCCAGTTCGCGCTGTCCCAGCTTTGAAGCGGTTACCCCCAGATTCTCGAAGACCCGGGAACGTTCAGGATACAGGGTATCAGCAGCCGCTTGCTCGAAGCGCTGATAAGCCTCTTTGTAACGTTTTTCTTCGAACAGGAAACTGCCGTAGTTATTGAGAATCCGGGCGTTGTTCGGACGTGCTGACAAGGCTTTGCGAAATTGTGCATCAGCCAGCGCTGGCTCCATCTCGGCCTGGAACACCAACGCCAGGGCAGCGTTGGCATCGGCATCATCCGGTGCCAGCTCAAGGGCCTGCTTGAGCGGCACCTTGGCTCGCTCGCTCATGCCTTGCTGAAGGTAGCCCAACCCCAACTGCACATAGGCCTGACGCGCTTCATCGCGGCCCTTGCCGGTGTTCAAAGGAGCAGGATCGCCCGACAGAACACAGCCAGCACCGAGGCTGGCAACAAGCAGGAGCAGCGCTAGGCGCAAGACCATGGAGATCCTCTCTCAGGTACGGGCCGCGGCGCTTTGCGGCATATCCGCGTCGGCGCTCAACTCGCGCACGGCGATGTAACGCTCGCTGCGCCGAGTGCGGTCCAGCACCTGGCCTACCAGCTGGCCGCAAGCAGCGTCGATGTCTTCACCACGGGTGGTACGCACCGTGACGTTGAAGCCGGCGTGGTGCAGTTGGTCCTGGAAACGCCGAATGGCGTTGTTGCTAGGACGCTCGTAGCCGGAATGGGGAAAGGGGTTGAACGGAATCAGGTTGATCTTGCAAGGAATGTCCTTGAGCAGCTCGATCATCTGTACTGCGTGCTCAGGCTGGTCGTTGACGTCCTTGAGCAGGGTGTACTCGATGGTCAGCACGCGCTTCTCGCCCAGGGCCGACATGTAGCGCTGGCAGGATTCGAGCAGCATCTTCAGTGGGTATTTCTTGTTGATCGGTACCAGCTGGTTGCGCAGCGCATCGTTAGGTGCGTGCAGGGACAACGCCAGGGAGACGTCGATGTGCTTGGCCAGCTCATCGATCATCGGCACCACGCCGGAGGTCGACAGGGTCACCCGGCGCTTGGAGATGCCGTAGCCCAGGTCGTCCATCATCAGGTGCATGGCCGCGATGACGTTGTCGAAGTTCAGCAGCGGCTCGCCCATGCCCATCATCACCACGTTGGTGATGGCACGGTCGACGGTCGCCGGGACGCTGCCAAAGGATTTGTTGGCAATCCACACCTGGCCAATGACTTCGGCGGCGGTGAGGTTGCTGTTGAAGCCTTGCTTGCCGGTGGAGCAGAAACTGCAATCCAGGGCACAGCCTGCCTGGGACGAAACGCACAGAGTGCCGCGCTTGCCCTGGGGAATGTAGACGGTCTCGACGCAGCTGCCGGACGCCACGCGCACCACCCATTTACGGGTGCCGTCGCTGGAGATGTCCTCGCTGACCACTTCCGGACCGCGAATCTCGGCAACAGCCTTGAGCTTCTCGCGCAAGGCCTTGCCGACATTCGTCATGGCGTCGAAATCATCGACGCCAAAGTGGTGAATCCATTTCATTACCTGACCGGCACGGAAACGCTTCTCCCCGATTGAGTCGAAGAATTTCTCCATTTCCGGTTGAGTAAGCCCCAACAGGTTAGTTTTGCCGATCGATGTAGTCATGGTTTCACCCCTCACTCACAGGCCTGTCGGCTCAGCGAGTGGTTACCTCGGTAGCTGCGAAGAAGTAAGCGATTTCGCGAGCAGCGGCAGCTTCGGAGTCCGAACCGTGAACGGCGTTGGCGTCGATGGACTCGGCGAAGTCGGCGCGGATGGTGCCGGCAGCAGCTTCTTTAGGGTTGGTAGCGCCCATCAGCTCACGGTTGCGAGCAATGGCGTTTTCGCCTTCCAGAACCTGAACGACAACCGGACCGGAGGTCATGAAGGCAACCAGTTCGCCAAAGAAGCCGCGCTCGCTGTGCTCAGCGTAGAAGCCTTCGGCTTCGGCCTTGGACAGTTGCTTCATTTTCGAAGCTACAACGCGCAGGCCGGCTTCTTCAAAACGGGAAACGATCTTGCCGATAACGTTTTTTGCAACAGCGTCAGGCTTGATGATGGAGAAAGTACGTTGAACAGCCATGGTGTAACTCCAGAAACGGTGATTAAAGCGAAAAATTAAACCCGCGAATTATACGCGGGTTTAAAGGGATTGCCTAACTGCGTAGCCCGCGGATTCAGTCAGTTTCGTCGATCCAGGCGGCCTGAATTGCTTCAAGAACCTTCTCGCCTCCGCGAGCCGGATCGTCACTGAACTCCGGCAATGCCAGAACCCACTTGTGCAGATCGACAAAGTTCACATAACGCGGATCCACATCCGGCTTGGAATCAGCCAGCTGGATCGCGATCTCCAGTACATCAACCCACTTCAGACTCATGATGGCTCCTTGAATCAGTGCGGCGCTTCGGCGGCATGGTTGAGCGAGTACTTGGGAATTTCAACGGTCAGGTCTTCATCGCCGACGATAGCCTGGCACGACAGGCGCGACTGGGCTTCCAGGCCCCAGGCCTTGTCCAGCAGGTCCTCTTCCAGCTCATCGGCCTCGTTCAGCGAGTCGAAGCCCTCACGAATGATGCAATGGCAGGTGGTGCAGGCACAGACGCCGCCACAGGCGCTTTCGATCTCGATGTGGTTGTCATGGGCAACGTCGAGCACCGAAACACCAGGCTCGACCTCTACAACCAAGCCGTCCGGACAGAACACGGCGTGTGGCAGAAAAATGATCTGCGGCATCAGTTATTCCTCGATTTCATTCAGGTTGCGCCCCGCCAGAGCGGCTTTCACCGTCGAATCCAGGCGGCGGGCAGCAAAGGCGTCGGTCACTTGCGACAGACGTTTGGTCTGCTGCTCGATGGCGTAACCATCGGTGCCACGCATCAATTCACTCAGTTCCTGCATCTGCAATTCGATGACCATGCGCTCCTCGGCATCCAGCAGACGCTCACCATCGGCGTCCAGAGCCCCTTGCACAGCCTCGATCAGACGTTGGGCATCAACCTGCTGCTCGCGCAGCACGCGGGCTACCTTGTCGTCGCCGGCGTACTGGAAGGAGTCCTTGAGCATCTTGGCGATCTCGCCATCGGTCAGACCGTAGGACGGCTTGACCTGGATGCTAGCTTCGACGCCCGAACCCAACTCCCGCGCAGAAACACTGAGCAGGCCATCGGCATCGACCTGGAAGGTCACGCGGATCTTCGCCGCACCGGCCACCATCGGCGGGATACCACGCAATTCGAAGCGTGCGAGGGAACGGCAATCGCTGATCAGCTCGCGCTCACCCTGCAGCACATGAACCATCATGGCCGTCTGGCCATCCTTGTAGGTGGTGAAATCCTGGGCACGGGCAACCGGAATGGTCGTGTTGCGCGGAATCACCTTTTCCATCAGCCCGCCCATGGTTTCCAGCCCCAGGGACAGCGGAATGACATCCAGCAGCAGCAACTCGCCGCCTTCGCGCTTGTTGCCGGCCAGGGTATCGGCCTGGATCGCAGCCCCAATGGCCACCACCTGGTCCGGATCGATCTCGGTCAGCGGCTGGCGAGCGAACATCTCGGCGACCGCTTCACGCACTCGTGGCACACGGGTCGAACCACCGACCATGACCACGGCCTGCACTTCTTCCAGCTCGACATTGGAGTCACGCACGGCTCGGCGACAGGCCTTGAGGCTGCGCGCCACCATGGGCTCGATCAGAGCGTCGAAGGTTTCGCGGGTCAGTGCTGCGCGCC
Organism: Pseudomonas sp. L5B5; assembly: GCF_020520285.1. Lineage (NCBI taxonomy): Bacteria > Pseudomonadati > Pseudomonadota > Gammaproteobacteria > Pseudomonadales > Pseudomonadaceae > Pseudomonas > Pseudomonas sp. L5B5. Next base: position 5,524,528 of record NZ_CP084742.1, on the reverse strand, counting down.
AATCGCCGTATACCACTTCCACCGAAGCGGCGTGGGTCAGGGCTTCCTTGGCCGCGCAAGCGGTTTGCAACAGATTGCGCTGAGTGCCCGGATCCAGATCGGCGGACAAGCCCGCCCCCTCGATGATCCAGCCGGCAACGGCATGATCGAAGTCATCGCCGCCCAGCGCGGTATCACCGCCAGTGGCCAGCACTTCGAAGACACCGCCAGTCAGGCGCAAAATGGAAATATCGAAAGTACCGCCACCCAGATCGTAGATTGCCACCACACCTTCGGCGTGCTGGTCCAGACCGTAGGCCACGGCTGCAGCGGTCGGCTCGTTAAGCAGGCGCAACACATTCAGGCCGGCCAGCTTGGCAGCATCCTTGGTGGCTTGGCGCTGGGCATCGTCGAAATAGGCGGGAACCGTGATCACCGCACCTACCAGCTCGCCACCCAGTGTCGCTTCAGCACGCTGACGCAGCACCTTGAGCACTTCAGCCGAGACTTCCACCGGGCTTTTCGGCCCTTGGATGGTCTCGATGAACGGCATGTGCGACTCACCTCCGACGAAGCGATAGGGCAATTGCTCACCCAGCTGCTTGACGTCGGACAGGCCGCGTCCCATCAAGCGCTTGACCGAAAGCACGGTATTCAAGGGATCAGTGGGAGCCGCCAGGCGGGCAGACTCGCCCACTTCGACGCGATCGGCGTGATAACGCACCGCAGACGGCAGAATGACCTGCCCCTGCGCATCCGCCAGCGGCTCGGAAAGGCCGCTGCGCAAGGCAGCGACCAGCGAATTGGTAGTACCCAAGTCGATACCCACAGCCAGACGACGCTGGTGCGGTTGAGGACTTTGGCCGGGTTCAGCGATCTGCAGTAGGGCCATGTCTATCTGGACTTATCTGTATATCAGGCGTGCGACCGGAGCGGCACTAGGTTAATCGTCGAGGCGCTCTTCTAGCTGGCGCACTTCGTAGGTGAGCTTGTCGAGGAACTGCATGCGCCGCATCAGGCGTTCGGCCTGCTCGCGCTGCGCTGCATCATCCCAACAGGCTGCGAAGCTTTCGTTCAGTTCATCCTGGGCGATCTTGAGCCGACGCTTGAACGCTGCCACACCGGGAAGGTCGGCACTGTCCTGCAAGTCTTCGAGCTCTTCGCGCCATTGCATCTGCTGCAGAAGAAACTCCGGATCATGCACCGTGACTTCCAACGGCAACTCACCGCCATTCAAGGCCAGCAGGTAACGAGCGCGCTTGGGTGGACTCTTGAGGGTCTGGTAGGCCTCGTTGAGGCTTGCCGACTGCTCCAGGGCCAGGCGCTGCTCGCGCTCGGAAGCATCGGCAAAACGGTCTGGATGAACCCCACGCGCCAACTCTCGGTAGCGCGCGGCCAGCTGCTCGAGATCCAGGCGGAAACTCGGTTGCAGCTCAAATAATGCGAAATGACAAGGAGTACCCACAAGAAGCCTCAGATATTGAAGCTTTCGCCGCAGCCACACTCACCGCGCACGTTCGGGTTGTTGAACTTGAAGCCCTCGTTCAACCCTTCCTTGACGAAATCAAGCTCGGTGCCGTCCAGATAGGTGAGGCTCTTGGGGTCGATGATCACCTTCTCGCCGTGACTCTCGAACACCTGATCGTCCTCACCTATCTCATCGACGAACTCCAGCACGTAGGCAAGGCCGGAACAGCCCGTGGTGCGAACACCCAGACGAATCCCATCACCCTTGCCGCGCCCATTGAGGGAGCGTCGCACGTGTTGAGCAGCCGCTTCTGTCATGCTGATAGCCATCGTGACTCCTTACTTGTCGCCAAATCTGTGAAAGCCGATCGGTCAGATCAGGCCTTTCTTCTGCTTGTAGTCGCGCACGGCAGCCTTGATGGCGTCTTCGGCGAGTACAGAGCAGTGAATCTTCACTGGAGGCAGAGCCAGCTCTTCAGCCAGCTGGGTGTTCTTGATGGTCTCGGCTTCGTCCAGAGTCTTGCCCTTCATCCACTCAGTGGCCAGGGAACTGGAAGCAATGGCCGAGCCGCAGCCGTAGGTCTTGAACTTGGCATCTTCGATGATGCCCTGCTCGTTGACCTTGATCTGCAGGCGCATCACGTCGCCACAGGCAGGAGCACCGACCATGCCGGTGCCGACATCCGGATCTTCCGCGTTCATCTTGCCGACGTTACGCGGGTTCTCGTAGTGGTCGATGACCTTTTCGCTGTAAGCCATGATTCTTAATCCTCACTCATCAGAGAGTCGCTCTCGAGCTCCGCAAATCGTCGTCTCTTACGCCCTGCAGAGCCCCGTGCGGCGACTTAAATTCAATGTGCCGCCCACTCGATCTTCGAGATATCGACACCGTCTTTGAACATGTCCCACAACGGCGACAGGGCGCGCAGCTTGGTAACAGCCTCGCAAACCTTCTGCGCGGCGTAGTCGATTTCCTCTTCGGTAGTGAAGCGGCCGAAGGTGAAGCGGATCGAACTATGAGCCAGCTCGTCGTTGCGGCCCAGGGCGCGCAGTACGTACGAAGGCTCCAGGGAGGCCGAAGTACAGGCAGAACCGGACGACACCGCCAGATCCTTGAGAGCCATGATCAACGACTCGCCTTCGACATAGTTGAAGCTCAGGTTCAGGTTGTGTGGCACACGGGCAGTCATGCTGCCGTTGATGTACAACTCTTCCAGATGTTCAACTTGCTTGTAGAACCGATCGCTCAGCGCCTGGATGCGAGCATTTTCGACCGCCATGTCTTCCTTGGCGACACGGAAGGCTTCACCCATACCGACGATCTGGTGAGTAGCCAGGGTGCCGGAACGCATGCCGCGTTCGTGGCCGCCACCGTGCATGGTGGCTTCCAGGCGCACACGAGGCTTGCGGCTGACGTACAGCGCGCCAATGCCTTTAGGGCCGTAGGTCTTGTGGGCAGAGAAGGACATCAGGTCGACTTTCAGGGCCTGCAGGTCGATTTCGACCTTGCCGGTGGACTGAGCGCCGTCGACGTGGAACAGAATGCCTTTGGAACGGGTCAACTCGCCGATGGCGGCGATGTCGTTGACGGTGCCGATTTCATTGTTCACGTGCATGATCGAAACCAGGATGGTGTCGTCACGCAGGGCAGCCTCAACCATGGCTGGAGTAATCAGACCATCTTCACCGGGCTCGATGTAGGTCACCTCGAAGCCTTCGCGCTCGAGTTGGCGCATGGTGTCCAGGACAGCCTTGTGCTCGATCTTCGAGGTGATCAGGTGCTTGCCCTTGGTGTGGTAGAAATGCGCGACACCCTTGATAGCCAGGTTATCGGACTCGGTGGCACCGGAAGTCCAGACGATTTCACGCGGGTCGGCGTTAACCAGGTCAGCCACTTGGCGACGGGCGTTTTCCACCGACTCCTCGGCCTTCCAGCCGAACACGTGGGAGCGGGAAGCCGGGTTACCGAAGTTCCCGTCAACCAGCAGGCATTCACTCATCTTTTGCGCAACACGCGGATCGACCGGCGTGGTTGCTGAGTAATCAAGGTAAATCGGCAATTTCATGGACTCTCTCCTAAATCAGGCTGGCTGGCGTACCGCTAGCTCTTCGGCTGTCATTCGACGGCGGACGCTTCAATCTTGTCCAGGCGCGGCGCCTTGCCATTACAACGGCGCTGGTCCTGACGCTGGGCTACCTCTTGCACCTCACGGCGAGTCACAAGGTCAGCCAAGCTGATACCGCTTAGAAATTCGTGAATTTGCAGGCTCAGATCGCACCACAAGTGATGGGTGAGACACGTGTCACCGGCATGGCAGTCGCCCAATCCCTGGCATTTGGTCGCATCGACCGATTCGTTCACCGCATCGATCACCTGGGCCACCTGAATCCCCTGCATGTCGCGGGACAGCTGATAGCCGCCGCCGGGTCCCCGGACACTGGACACCAGATTGCTTCGGCGCAATTTGGCGAAAAGCTGTTCGAGGTAGGACAGAGAAATGCCTTGGCGCTCAGAGATATCGGCCAGGGAGACCGGGCCATGTTGCGCATGCAACGCCAGATCAAGCATGGCGGTCACCGCATATCGGCCTTTAGTAGTCAGTCGCATGGACAAGTACCACGGAGTTTCGGAATGGAGGCGAGTATGCAATACCCGAGTAATCGAGTCAACTATAAGACCAACTACTTTAGTCGGGTTTACCCGCAAAAGAGCGCGCGAATCATAGCAAAGTCTGCGACGTAATGGCACATCGGGATAGCGACAACCGACCCGCGGGTCGATTACTGCCCCGCGCGACTGTTATTTACGGAAAACCCGGCACCACTGCAGGGACCGAACCGTAATTCCTCAGCCGACCTGACTATCGCTCTTGTCTTTCACGCCGGCGAAATCCTCCTCGCGCAGCGCAGGCAGGTCCTTGGCACAGTAGTCGCTCCCCAGGTCCTTCAGGGCGCCGCACATACCCTCGAGGCGTCCATCGACAGCCTGCAAGTGATCGAGCAACTGACCAATGGCGCGAGCCACCGGGTCCGGCATGTCCTCACTGACGCCATAGGCATCGAACCCCAGCTTCTCGGCCATGGCCTTGCGCTTGGCTTGCTGCTCGTCGCTGGACTTCATGATGATTCGCCCAGGAATCCCCACCACCGTCGCCCCCGCCGGCACCTCCTTGGTCACTACCGCATTGGAGCCGACCTTTGCCCCTGCCCCGACGGTGAACGGGCCAAGCACCTTCGCCCCGGCCCCGACCACCACGCCATCCTCCAGAGTCGGGTGACGCTTACCCTTGTTCCAGGTGGTACCACCCAGGGTCACCCCCTGATAGAGCGTCACATCGTCGCCAATTTCGGCCGTTTCACCAATGACAATGCCCATGCCATGGTCGATAAAGAAACGACGCCCAACCTTGGCTCCCGGATGAATCTCGATTCCGGTCAGCCAGCGACCGAAGTTCGATACCAGACGCGCTAGCCACTTCCAACCCATGCCCCACAAGGCGCCGGACAAACGATGAATCCAGATTGCGTGCATGCCGGGATAGCAGGTCAGCACCTCGAAGGCGTTGCGCGCCGCCGGGTCACGATGAAACACACTTTGGATATCTTCACGCAGTCGCTCGAACATCATTGATCCTTCCGCTTCTGCAGCTCCCCGCGGGCCGACTTCTGGGTTTCCGTGAGGATGCCGCGCAATATATTCATTTCCACCCGGCTGACCGAGCTGCGGCCATACAACCGACGCAGGCGCGCCATCAAGTGCCGAGGCTTCTGCGGATCGAGGAAATCGATATCCACCAGCGTCTGCTGCAGATGCTCGTAGAATCGCTCCAGCTCATCCATGGTCGCCAGCTCATCGCCGGGCGCGGCCGCTTCATCCCTCGCAGTCTTGTCTGGCCGGCCTTGTACTGCCAACCAGGACATGCGCACTTCATAACTCAGCACCTGCACCGCCGTCGCCAGGTTCAGCGAGCTGAACGTCGGATCCGACGGGATATGCACATGGAAATGACATCGCTGCAGCTCGTCATTAGTCAAGCCGGAGTCTTCGCGACCGAACACCAGGGCGATCTGCGCGCCCTGCGCTGCTTGCTCCACTACCTTGGCACCGGACTCCCGAGGGTCGAGCAAGGGCCAGGGGATGCTCCGCTCTCGGGCGCTGGTGCCGAACACCAGCGTGCAACCGACCAGAGCCTCCTCAAGCGTGGCAACCACCTGGGCGTTTTCCAGGATATCGGTGGCACCAGACGCCCGCGCGTCCGCCTCAAGGGAGGGAAACACCCGCGGCTCCACCAGTACCAGCCGCGCCAGCCCCATGTTTTTCATGGCGCGCGCAGCCCCACCGATATTGCCGGGATGACTGGTATTGACCAGGACGACACGAATGTTCTGCAGCAAGGGAGGCGCTCTCGGACACGGGAAAGGGGAACAAATCTTACAGAACGGACCGGTCTCTCGTCTTAAAAATAACCGCTCCAGCCCACAAGGGGGCTTGCAAGCTGCCAGCACGCACCATACGGCGGCCAGATGCAATCGAAGCGAACTCCGAACTTCATCTGCAAAGTTTTTCTGCTAGAATGCTCGGCTTTCTTTAACAACCTTAGGTGACCTATCCATGCAGCCAATGCTGAATATCGCGCTGCGCGCCGCCCGCAGCGCCAGTGAACTGATTTTCCGCTCCATCGAGCGCCTGGATACCATCAAGGTCGATGAAAAAGACGCCAAGGACTATGTGTCCGAAGTCGATCGCGCCGCCGAACAGAAGATCATCGACGCGCTGCGCAAGGCCTACCCGAATCACTCGATCATGGGCGAAGAGACCGGCCTGCACGCCGGCACCGGGATCGAAGGCGAAGAGTACCTGTGGATCATCGACCCCCTGGACGGTACCACCAACTTCCTGCGCGGCGTCCCGCACTTTGCCGTGAGCATCGCTTGTAAATATCGCGGTCGCCTGGAACATGCAGTGGTCCTGGACCCGGTTCGCCAGGAAGAGTTCACCGCCAGCCGCGGTCGTGGAGCCCAGCTCAATGGCCGGCGCCTGCGAGTCAGCAGTCGCACCAGCCTCGATGGCGCACTGCTGGGCACCGGCTTCCCGTTCCGTGATGACCAGATGGACAACCTCGACAACTACCTGGGCATGTTCCGCGCCCTGGTAGGCCAGACCGCTGGCATCCGCCGCGCTGGCGCCGCAAGCCTGGACCTGGCCTACGTTGCCGCAGGTCGCTTCGACGCGTTCTGGGAGTCGGGCCTGTCCGAGTGGGACATGGCAGCAGGCGCCCTGCTGATCCAGGAAGCCGGCGGCCTGGTGAGCGACTTCACCGGTGGTCACGACTTCCTGGAAAAAGGCCACGTGGTGGCGGGTAACACCAAGTGCTTCAAGGCGGTTCTGACTGCAATCCAGCCGCACCTGCCTGCCTCGCTGAAGCGTTAAGCATCAGCCACAAAAAAGCACCCCTAGGGGTGCTTTTTTTATGCCTGCAGTACAGCCGGATGACCGGTCCCGGGCAAAATTTTATTGACCTGGCTGGTTCTGACCGAGAATCAGCCGACCTTCCTTGTCCACCGGGATCTGGTTCCCCGGATCACGATCCATGCGGACCTGGCCCTGCTTGCCACCCAGGTCGTACTTCACGTCATAACCCACGACCTTGTCGCTGATATCGTTGACCGTGCTGCAACGGGTCTGCGTCGTGGTGTAGGTATCGCGCTCCTGCATACCCTCCTGCACCTTGTTGCCCGCGTAACCACCACCCACCGCGCCCGCCACTGTCGCGATCTTGCGGCCATTACCTCCGCCGATCATGCTGCCGAGCAACCCGCCACCCACTGCGCCCGCCACGGTACCCAGGATCTGATGCTCGTCCTTGACCGGTCGCTGCCGAGTCACAGCGACATCCTTGCAGACTTCACGAGGAGTCTTGATCTGTTGCTTGACCGGCTGAACCGCCAGTACTTGCGCATACTCAGGGCCGCTTTTAACCAGGCTGTAGGTGGCCACAGCACCCCCGGCGGTGACACCGACAGCACCCAATACCGCACCAACCAGCAACGACTTGTTCACGTGAACCTCCTGACCATACATACGGGTCATAACCCGCGCTTCTCCCAGCCTTGGAGCAAAAAAAAAGGCGCGAGTTCAACACTCGCGCCTTTTTTGCTGACAGCCGGAGAGCTCAGGCCCTCATGGACGATCGTCCACTTCCTTCTCGGTGTTGGCCGCAGGGATCAAGTCCTCGCTGCTCAGGTTTAACCAGATCAGCACCACGTTGGCGATGTAGATCGAAGAGTAGGTACCTGCCAGCACACCAACGAACAAGGCGATGGAGAAGCCATGCAAGTTGTCGCCACCAAAGAACAGCAGGGCAATGATCGCCAACAGGGTGGAGATCGAGGTAGCCATGGTCCGCAGCAGAGTCTGGGTGGTCGAGATGTTGATGTTTTCGATCAGACTGGCCTTGCGCAGCACACGGAAGTTCTCACGCACCCGGTCGAACACCACGATGGTGTCGTTGAGCGAGTAGCCAATGATCGCCAGCACCGCCGCCAGCACCGTCAGGTCGAAGGTGATCTGGAAGAACGAGAGAATACCCACCGTCACCACCACGTCGTGGATCAGCGAAACGATGGCACCCACGGCGAATTTCCACTGGAAGCGGAAGGCCAGGTAGATAAGGATGCCACCCAGCGCCATGAGCATGCCGAGGCCGCCCTGGTCGCGCAGCTCCTCACCCACCTGCGGGCCGACGAACTCGACGCGCTTGACCTGCGCCGGGTTCTCGCCGCCGACCTTCTGCAGGGCCGCTGCCACCTGGTGACCCAGTTGCGGGTCTTCACCCGGCATGCGCACCAGCAAGTCGGTCGTCGCACCGAAACTCTGCACGATCGCTTCGTGATAACCGGCGTCGCTCAACTGGGAGCGCACCTTCATCACATCCGCCGGACGCTCGTAGGTCAGCTCGATGAGCGTACCGCCGGTGAAGTCCAGGCCATAGTTCAAGCCCTTGTGGAACCAGCTGAACAACGCCAGAACGGTCAGGAGCACGGTGAGGCTGAACGCAACGCTGCGCACGCCCATGAAGTTGATAGTACGTAACATGGCAGCCCCTTAAATCCACAACTTCTTGAAGTCACGACCGCCGAAGATCAGGTTGACCATCGCGCGGGTCAGCCAGATGGCCGTGAACATCGAGGTAAAGATCCCGAGGGACATGGTCACCGCAAAGCCCTTGACCGGGCCGGTACCCATGGCGAAGAGAATCCCACCCACCAGCAGTGTGGTCAGGTTGGAGTCCAGAATCGCCGTGAACGCACGACCAAAGCCTTCGTTGATTGCCCGCTGCACAGTCATGCCGGCCGCTATTTCCTCTCGAATCCGCGAGAAGATCAGCACGTTGGCGTCCACCGCCATACCCATGGTCAACACGATACCGGCGATACCTGGCAGGGTCAGCGTTGCCCCCAGCAAGGACATCAGGGCCAGCAGCAGGACCATGTTCAGTGCCAGTGCCACTGTGGCGATCAGGCCGAAGAAGCGGTAGATGGCGATGATGAACAGCGACACGAACAGCATGCCCCACAGCGACGCATCGATACCCTTGGTGATGTTGTCGGCACCCAGGCTCGGACCGATTGTGCGCTCTTCGGCGAAGTACATCGGTGCAGCCAGACCACCGGCACGCAGCAACAGAGCCAATTCCGAGGACTCACCCTGGCCGTTCAGGCCGGTGATGCGGAACTGGCTGCCCAGTGGCGACTGGATGGTCGCCAGGCTGATGATCTTCTTCTCTTCCTTGAAAGACTGCACGGGCACGTCTTTCTCGACACCGTCCACCACTTGCTTGGTGTAGGTGGTGATCGGTTTCTGCTCGATGAAGATCACCGCCATGCCACGACCGACGTTATTGCGGGTCGAACGGCTCATCAGCTCGCCGCCATGGCCATCGAGCTTGATGTTCACCTGTGGACGACCATGCTCGTCGTAGCTGGCCTGGGCGTCGGTGACCTGGTCACCGGTGATGATCAGGCCACGCTCGATAAGCGCAGGAGGACGGTTGCCTTCACGGAACTCGAAGGATTCGGCAGTAGCCTTGGTAGCTCCCGGCTCGGCGGCCAGGCGGAACTCCAGGTTGGCAGTCTTGCCCAGGATCCGCTTGGCTTCGGCAGTATCCTGCACACCCGGCAACTCGACCACGATCCGGTTGGCACCCTGGCGCTGGACCAGAGGTTCGGCCACACCCAGTTCGTTGACCCGGTTACGCACGGTGGTCAGGTTCTGCTTGATGGAGTATTCGCGGATTTCCGCCAGCTTGGCCGGGGTCATCGCCAGACGCAGCACCGGTTGACCATTGAGGTCGGCCGGTACGATGTCGAAATCATTGAAATTCTTGCGGATCAGCGAACGGGCCTGTTCACGGCTGTCTTCATCGCTGAAGCCCAGCTGGATGGCACCATTGAGCTGCGGCAGGCTGCGATAGCGCAGACGCTCTTTGCGCAGCAGGCTCTTGACGTCGCCTTCGTAGACCTTCATGCGTGCGTCGAGGGCTTTTTCCATATCCACTTCCAACAGGAAGTGCACACCACCGGAAAGGTCCAGGCCCAGCTTCATCGGGTGCGCGCCGAGGTTGCGCAACCATTGTGGAGTGGTTTGCGCCAGGTTCAACGCCACCACGTAGTCATCGCCCAGCGCCTTGCGCACTACATCCTTGGCCGGAAGCTGGTCTTCCTTGTTGGTCAAGCGCAGCAGGCCACCCTTGCCGTTGGCGGCAATGGAAGAAGCCTTGACGTTGATACCGGCGTCGTTGAGCGCTTTGCTCGCACGATCCAGATCCACCTGAGTGACCTGCAACGCAGTACTTGCGCCGCTGACCTGAATGGCCGGGTCATCAGGGTATAGATTGGGAGCGGAATAAATAAAACCGATCGCCAGCACCGCCAGGATCAGTAGGTACTTCCACAGAGGATATTTGTTCAGCATCACGCCGCCCGTTTATGACGCGGGGCGCCTTGCGCGCCCCGTCGATTGGTAAAAGATGAAACTTAGATCGCTTTCAGCGTGCCTTTTGGCAGCGTGGCAGCGATCGCGCCCTTCTGGAACTTCAGTTCAACCGAGTCCGACACTTCCAGAACCACGAAGTCGTCGGTCACTTTGTTGATCTTGCCGGCGATACCGCCAGTGGTCACAACTTCGTCGCCTTTCTGCAGGCTACCCAGCAGGTTCTTCTGCTCTTTGGCGCGCTTGGCCTGTGGACGCCAGATCATCAGGTAGAAGATGGCCAGGAAGCCAATCAGGAAAATCCACTCGAAACCAGTGCCAGCAGGACCGGCAGCGGCAGGTGCAGCGGCATCCGCATAAGCGGCAGGGATCAAAAAGCTCATTTAGCACTCCGATAGTTGCAAAATTAGTATCTGACGCCTCTGGAACTCAATCCAAAGGCGGCACGGGCAATCCGCGCTTGGCATAGAAGGAATCGACAAAGGCGGCCAATGTACCTTGTTGAATAGCCTCGCGCAAACCAGCCATAAGGCACTGGTAATGGCGCAAGTTATGGATGGTATTGAGCATACTTCCCAGCATTTCTCCGCACTTGTCCAAGTGGTGCAGGTAGGCACGGGAGAAGTTCTGGCAGGTATAGCAATCACAAGTTGGATCCAGCGGCGAATCATCATGGCGATGGAACGCGTTACGGATCTTCAGCACGCCGGTGTCGATGAACAGATGCCCATTGCGGGCATTACGGGTTGGCATCACGCAATCGAACATGTCCACACCGCGGCGCACACCCTCAACCAGATCTTCCGGCTTGCCAACCCCCATAAGGTAACGAGGTTTGTCGGCTGGCATCTGACCTGGCAGGTAGTCCAGAACTTTGATCATTTCATGCTTGGGTTCACCCACCGACAGGCCACCGATAGCCAGGCCATCGAAGCCGATCTTGTCCAGGCCCTCCAGGGAACGCATGCGCAGGTCCTGGTGCATGCCGCCCTGGACGATACCGAACAGAGCCGCAGTATTGTCACCATGGGCGTTCTTGGAACGCTGGGCCCAGCGCAAGGACAGCTCCATCGAGATCCGCGCCACATCTTCGTCAGCCGGGTACGGAGTGCATTCATCGAAGATCATGACGATGTCCGAACCCAGGTCGCGCTGCACTTGCATCGACTCTTCCGGCCCCATGAACACCTTGGCGCCGTCCACCGGCGAGGCGAAGGTCACGCCCTCCTCCTTGATCTTGCGCATGGCACCCAGGCTGAACACCTGGAAGCCGCCAGAATCGGTAAGAATCGGCCCCTTCCACTGCATGAAGTCATGCAGGTCGCCGTGGGCCTTGATCACTTCCGTACCCGGACGCAGCCACAGATGGAAAGTGTTGCCGAGGATGATCTCGGCACCAATGGCCTCGATGTCACGCGGCAGCATGCCCTTGACCGTGCCGTAGGTGCCCACCGGCATGAAGGCCGGGGTTTCCACCGTACCGCGGGGGAAGGTCAGGCGACCGCGACGAGCCTTGCCATCAGTGGCTAGCAGCTCGAAGGACATACGACAGGTGCGACTCATACAGTTTCCTCGGGGGCCAGATCCTTGGGAGCGGTTGGCGCGGGATTACGGGTGATGAACATCGCATCACCGTAGCTGAAAAAGCGGTATCCATTTTCCACTGCGGCGCGATAGGCGGCCATGGTCTCGGGATAACCGGCGAACGCCGAAACCAGCATCAACAGCGTGGATTCCGGCAGGTGGAAGTTGGTCACCAGGGCATCGATCACATGGAACGGCCGGCCCGGGTAGATAAAGATGTCGGTGTCGCCGCTGAACGGCTTGAGCACGCCATCGCGGGCGGCACTTTCCAGGGAACGTACGCTGGTGGTGCCCACTGCGACCACACGCCCGCCACGCGCCCGACACGCTGCCACAGCGTCCACCACGTCCTGGCCGACTTCCAGCCATTCATGATGCATGTGGTGATCTTCGATGCGCTCGACCCGCACGGGCTGGAAGGTTCCGGCACCCACGTGCAGGGTGACGAACGCTGTCTCCACGCCCTTCGCAGCGATGGCATCCAGCAGCGGCTGGTCGAAGTGCAGTCCCGCCGTCGGCGCAGCCACTGCACCCAGACGCTGGGCATAGACAGTCTGGTAGCGCTCGCGGTCTGCCCCTTCATCCGGGCGGTCTATATAAGGAGGCAACGGCATGTGCCCGACCCGATCCAGCAGCGGCAGCACTTCCTCGGCAAAGCCCAGCTCGAACAGGGTGTCGTGACGAGCCAGCATCTCGGCCTCGCCACCGCCGTCGATCAGGATCTTCGATCCCGGCTTGGGCGACTTGCTGGAGCGTACATGGGCCAGCACGCGGTGACTGTCCAGCACCCGCTCGACCAGGATCTCCAGCTTGCCGCCGGAGGCCTTCTGGCCGAACAGGCGGGCCGGAATCACTCGGGTATTGTTGAACACCATCAGATCGCCCGGGCGCAAATGCTCAAGCAAATCAGTGAATTGACGGTGGGCCAGTGCACCGGTTGGCCCATCAAGGGTCAGCAGGCGACTACCGCGACGCTCGGCCAGTGGGTGGCGGGCGATCAGCGAATCGGGAAGCTCAAAAGTAAAGTCAGCAACGCGCATGATGGGGTTCGTCTAGCAGGGCCGGGAAGTTTAGCGGAATAGACTAAAATTGACCATGAAAGCTGATTGACCAACGGTATTCACCTCTCTATACTTCGCCGCCATTGAGCCCTGATGGCGGAATTGGTAGACGCGGCGGATTCAAAATCCGTTTTCGAAAGGAGTGGGAGTTCGAGTCTCCCTCGGGGCACCACATAGCAGTATCTGAGAGTCTCTACCAGCCTCTCAGCAGCAGAGAAACCGGCCACTTGAGCCGGTTTTTTTGTGCCCGCCTGTTTATCCCTGCCCGCCCTGATCCGTTGTGCTCCTGTTTGTATCCTGAGAAAAATACCGAACCTCGGGTTACAAGGATGAAACGCGCAGGTAGCAAACACCGCCCTTTCGCTGACACCATGCTGCCGGGATAAAACCTCAAAGAAAGAAATATCTAGAGCTGAATGGAAATGACCCGTACTTTCGGGCCAAACCGAATGAACGCAAGGTCATGACAACGGTACAAGTATCCTGCAGAAAAATGCATCTGAATGGGCCTTGGCGGCTATCCAAAAGTCAGCGGTACACTCGCACATAGGAAAGGGAGGCTGTCAGTAACAGTGTCAGCTCGAACGCAGACGCTCAGAGCAGCTGGAGCCAGCGCCAGGCAACAGCGCACAAAGATCACCTCTCCTCGCTCAATAAGACTCCCAGGCCCCCTCCTGAACGGCTGGACAGGTATTGAAGAGCTATTGCCCAGATTGAAGTGATACGGCGACCTTTCCTTGGTCTGATGGCCTTCCAAGCGCTGGACAAGCTGCCCCGGGTGGGTATGGGAGGTGATCAGCACCGAAGATGGATCAGCTCCAGGCCTCCTCTTCCCTGCTGTCATTCAACCTTACTGCCGGCCAAACTCCAGGCATCTCAGGGACACAGAACAGTACGGCAGGAGGATCAGCCAGTTGCAGCGTGGGTACTCCTTCAGCCGAGCCACTGGCATGTTTTCCGCGCACAAAGACAAAACCCCAACTGCTTTCGCAATTGGGGTTTCGGAATTTAATCTTGACGATGACCTACTCTCACATGGGGAAACCCCACACTACCATCGGCGATGCATCGTTTCACTACTGAGTTCGGGATGGGATCAGGTGGTTCCAACGCTCTATGGTCGTCAAGAAATTCTGGAGCCGATCCGTTGCTTATGCAACGAGCCAGCAAATGGGTATGTAATAGGTTTGGTTTGTGCTTCAAACTTTCGGTCTGTCATCTTCACACACCGCAATCTGGCCTCTTTCGAGTTCGCAAATTGCTTGGGTGTTATATGGTCAAGCCTCACGGGCAATTAGTATTGGTTAGCTCAACGCCTCACAGCGCTTACACACCCAACCTATCAACGTCGTAGTCTTCGACGGCCCTTTAGGGGATTCAAGATCCCAGTGAGATCTCATCTTGAGGCAAGTTTCCCGCTTAGATGCTTTCAGCGGTTATCTTTTCCGAACATAGCTACCCGGCAATGCCACTGGCGTGACAACCGGAACACCAGAGGTTCGTCCACTCCGGTCCTCTCGTACTAGGAGCAGCCCCTCTCAAATCTCAAACGTCCACGGCAGATAGGGACCGAACTGTCTCACGACGTTCTAAACCCAGCTCGCGTACCACTTTAAATGGCGAACAGCCATACCCTTGGGACCGGCTTCAGCCCCAGGATGTGATGAGCCGACATCGAGGTGCCAAACACCGCCGTCGATATGAACTCTTGGGCGGTATCAGCCTGTTATCCCCGGAGTACCTTTTATCCGTTGAGCGATGGCCCTTCCATACAGAACCACCGGATCACTAAGACCTACTTTCGTACCTGCTCGACGTGTTTGTCTCGCAGTCAAGCGCGCTTTTGCCTTTATACTCTACGACCGATTTCCGACCGGTCTGAGCGCACCTTCGTACTCCTCCGTTACTCTTTAGGAGGAGACCGCCCCAGTCAAACTACCCACCATACACTGTCCTCGATCCGGATAACGGACCTGAGTTAGAACCTCAAGATTGCCAGGGTGGTATTTCAAGGATGGCTCCATGAGAACTGGCGTCCCCACTTCAAAGCCTCCCACCTATCCTACACAAGCAAGCTCAAAGTCCAGTGCAAAGCTATAGTAAAGGTTCACGGGGTCTTTCCGTCTAGCCGCGGATACACTGCATCTTCACAGCGATTTCAATTTCACTGAGTCTCGGGTGGAGACAGCGCCGCCATCGTTACGCCATTCGTGCAGGTCGGAACTTACCCGACAAGGAATTTCGCTACCTTAGGACCGTTATAGTTACGGCCGCCGTTTACCGGGGCTTCGATCAAGAGCTTCGCTTGCGCTAACCCCATCAATTAACCTTCCGGCACCGGGCAGGCGTCACACCCTATACGTCCACTTTCGTGTTTGCAGAGTGCTGTGTTTTTAATAAACAGTCGCAGCGGCCTGGTATCTTCGACCGGCATGGGCTTACGGAGCAAGTCCTTCACCCTCACCGGCGCACCTTCTCCCGAAGTTACGGTGCCATTTTGCCTAGTTCCTTCACCCGAGTTCTCTCAAGCGCCTTGGTATTCTCTACCCAACCACCTGTGTCGGTTTGGGGTACGGTTCCTAGTTATCTGAAGCTTAGAAGCTTTTCTTGGAAGCATGGCATCAACCACTTCGTCGCCTAAAGGCAACTCGTCATCAGCTCTCGGCCTTAAGATCCCGGATTTACCTAAGATCTCAGCCTACCACCTTAAACTTGGACAACCAACGCCAAGCTGGCCTAGCCTTCTCCGTCCCTCCATCGCAATAACTAGAAGTACAGGAATATTAACCTGTTTTCCATCGACTACGCTTTTCAGCCTCGCCTTAGGGACCGACTAACCCTGCGTCGATTAACGTTGCGCAGGAAACCTTGGTCTTTCGGCGTGGGAGTTTTTCACTCCCATTGTCGTTACTCATGTCAGCATTCGCACTTCTGATACCTCCAGCAAGCTTCTCAACTCACCTTCACAGGCTTACAGAACGCTCCTCTACCGCATCACTTACGTGATACCCGTAGCTTCGGTGTATGGTTTGAGCCCCGTTACATCTTCCGCGCAGGCCGACTCGACTAGTGAGCTATTACGCTTTCTTTAAAGGGTGGCTGCTTCTAAGCCAACCTCCTAGCTGTCTAAGCCTTCCCACATCGTTTCCCACTTAACCATAACTTTGGGACCTTAGCTGACGGTCTGGGTTGTTTCCCTTTTCACGACGGACGTTAGCACCCGCCGTGTGTCTCCCATGCTCGGCACTTGTAGGTATTCGGAGTTTGCATCGGTTTGGTAAGTCGGGATGACCCCCTAGCCGAAACAGTGCTCTACCCCCTACAGTGATACATGAGGCGCTACCTAAATAGCTTTCGAGGAGAACCAGCTATCTCCGAGCTTGATTAGCCTTTCACTCCGATCCACAGGTCATCCGCTAACTTTTCAACGGTAGTCGGTTCGGTCCTCCAGTCAGTGTTACCTAACCTTCAACCTGCCCATGGATAGATCGCCCGGTTTCGGGTCTATACCCAGCGACTAAACGCCCTATTAAGACTCGCTTTCGCTACGCCTCCCCTATTCGGTTAAGCTTGCCACTGAATATAAGTCGCTGACCCATTATACAAAAGGTACGCAGTCACAGAACAAAGTCTGCTCCCACTGCTTGTACGCATACGGTTTCAGGATCTATTTCACTCCCCTCTCCGGGGTTCTTTTCGCCTTTCCCTCACGGTACTAGTTCACTATCGGTCAGTCAGTAGTATTTAGCCTTGGAGGATGGTCCCCCCATATTCAGACAAGGTTTCTCGTGCCCCGTCCTACTCGATTTCACTTCTAAGATCCTTTCGCGTACAGGGCTATCACCCACTATGGCCGCACTTTCCAGAGCGTTCCGCTAAAATCAAAGAAGCTTAAGGGCTAGTCCCCGTTCGCTCGCCACTACTAAGGGAATCTCGGTTGATTTCTTTTCCTCAGGGTACTTAGATGTTTCAGTTCCCCTGGTTCGCCTCTTGCACCTATGTATTCAGTACAAGATAACCATCTTATGATGGCTGGGTTCCCCCATTCAGACATCTCCGGATCACAGTCTGTTTGCCGACTCCCCGAAGCTTTTCGCAGGCTACCACGTCTTTCATCGCCTCTGACTGCCAAGGCATCCACCGTATGCGCTTCTTCACTTGACCATATAACCCCAAGCAATCTGGTTATACTGTGAAGACGACATTCGCCGAAAGTTTGTTCTCACAAACTTTACCTTAGCCTGATCCACTACCAGTGAAAGTAGTGTTCAGTCTATCTTTCTATCACATACCCAAATTTTTAAAGAACGATCTAATCAAAAGACTAGAAATCAACATTCGTGTCTGAATGCTCATTTCTAAGCTTTTCGAAGCAGTTTATGGTGGAGCCAAGCGGGATCGAACCGCTGACCTCCTGCGTGCAAGGCAGGCGCTCTCCCAGCTGAGCTATGGCCCCATAACAAAATTGGTGGGTCTGGGCAGATTCGAACTGCCGACCTCACCCTTATCAGGGGTGCGCTCTAACCAACTGAGCTACAGACCCAATTTCGAGCTTGTAACTGTTAGCTTGGAGCTATCAGCTTGGAGCTTAAAGCTGCTTCTATCGTCTTCTTCAATGAATCAAGCAATTCGTGTGGGTGCTTATGAAGCAGCTGATGTCGTCGATTAAGGAGGTGATCCAGCCGCAGGTTCCCCTACGGCTACCTTGTTACGACTTCACCCCAGTCATGAATCACACCGTGGTAACCGTCCTCCCGAAGGTTAGACTAGCTACTTCTGGTGCAACCCACTCCCATGGTGTGACGGGCGGTGTGTACAAGGCCCGGGAACGTATTCACCGCGACATTCTGATTCGCGATTACTAGCGATTCCGACTTCACGCAGTCGAGTTGCAGACTGCGATCCGGACTACGATCGGTTTTGTGGGATTAGCTCCACCTCGCGGCTTGGCAACCCTCTGTACCGACCATTGTAGCACGTGTGTAGCCCAGGCCGTAAGGGCCATGATGACTTGACGTCATCCCCACCTTCCTCCGGTTTGTCACCGGCAGTCTCCTTAGAGTGCCCACCATAACGTGCTGGTAACTAAGGACAAGGGTTGCGCTCGTTACGGGACTTAACCCAACATCTCACGACACGAGCTGACGACAGCCATGCAGCACCTGTGTCAGAGTTCCCGAAGGCACCAATCCATCTCTGGAAAGTTCTCTGCATGTCAAGGCCTGGTAAGGTTCTTCGCGTTGCTTCGAATTAAACCACATGCTCCACCGCTTGTGCGGGCCCCCGTCAATTCATTTGAGTTTTAACCTTGCGGCCGTACTCCCCAGGCGGTCAACTTAATGCGTTAGCTGCGCCACTAAGAGCTCAAGGCTCCCAACGGCTAGTTGACATCGTTTACGGCGTGGACTACCAGGGTATCTAATCCTGTTTGCTCCCCACGCTTTCGCACCTCAGTGTCAGTATCAGTCCAGGTGGTCGCCTTCGCCACTGGTGTTCCTTCCTATATCTACGCATTTCACCGCTACACAGGAAATTCCACCACCCTCTACCATACTCTAGCTTGCCAGTTTTGGATGCAGTTCCCAGGTTGAGCCCGGGGCTTTCACATCCAACTTAACAAACCACCTACGCGCGCTTTACGCCCAGTAATTCCGATTAACGCTTGCACCCTCTGTATTACCGCGGCTGCTGGCACAGAGTTAGCCGGTGCTTATTCTGTCGGTAACGTCAAAACAGCAAGATATTAGCTTACTGCCCTTCCTCCCAACTTAAAGTGCTTTACAATCCGAAGACCTTCTTCACACACGCGGCATGGCTGGATCAGGCTTTCGCCCATTGTCCAATATTCCCCACTGCTGCCTCCCGTAGGAGTCTGGACCGTGTCTCAGTTCCAGTGTGACTGATCATCCTCTCAGACCAGTTACGGATCGTAGCCTTGGTGAGCCATTACCTCACCAACTAGCTAATCCGACCTAGGCTCATCTGATAGCGCAAGGCCCGAAGGTCCCCTGCTTTCTCCCGTAGGACGTATGCGGTATTAGCGCTCCTTTCGAAACGTTATCCCCCACTACCAGGCAGATTCCTAGGCATTACTCACCCGTCCGCCGCTGAATCCGTAAGCAAGCTTACTTCATCCGCTCGACTTGCATGTGTTAGGCCTGCCGCCAGCGTTCAATCTGAGCCATGATCAAACTCTTCAGTTCAATACTGCTTGGGTTTTTAAGTAACCCTAAACTTGGCTCAGCAATCTCAAATGACTATGTGATTTCTCGCATGGTCACTCGTGATGCTGATAATCTTTCTGACTATCAGTCTGACTACACAAGCACCCACACGAATTGCTTGATTCAGTTGTTAAAGAGCGGTTGGTTAAGAGCTTTCGTCTCAACCGAGGCGCGCATTCTACAGCAGCCTCATTTACTGTCAAGTGATTATTTTCAGAAGCTTTCGAAGATTTCTTCAACAACTTCAACCACTTGCGCTTCCGATCTCTCGTCAGCGGGAGGCGAATTCTACAGCGTTACACGCTGCTGTCAACACCTCTTTTTATCCGCTTTCGATCGAGAGGATCGAAACGCTAACAAGGCGAAAAACGCTGCCTTATCAGCTCCTTCTGGGCTTCGATGAACTGAAGCGTTACCGCTGTCGAAAACCGTGTAACTCATTGAATCTCAAGGAGTTTTCCGTTTCGACTGCGCCGGAAGTGGGGCGAATTATAGACCTGTAGAATTGAGCGTCAAGCATTAATTTGAATTTTCTATGATTCAACGCAAAACAGCCTGCTCACAGCTTCTATATAGAAGCCTCGCTCACTGGAGTGGAGCATCATGACGCCAACTCCCTTCTCCCCCCTGAATGCATGAGCCACCTCCCTGGCTTGTCTCAGACCTGTTTCCGGGTGGCTTACTGCTTATCCCCATACTGAAGCTCCGCTTGCCCCATCCCGAAAACACAACTGCCACGCGACCCTAAAGTCGCGCGGCAGGATGAGTGAATGCGTCGAGCCCCTCAGGAAGTCACGCGCTTGACCTCCAGACGCCCGCAGGGTGGACCACTGAGTTGCTCACCGGTCTCCAGGCTGAACACCGAAAAGTGCAAGGGGCAGGTGATGCTCTTGCGCTGCTCGTTGATGTTGCCATGGACCAGCCAACCCTCACGGTGCGGGCAAGTATGAGGCACCTCATACTGCTGGTTATCGATCTTCACAATGAAGGTACCGGGGCGATGAAACTCAGATAGCTCGCTCAACGGCTTTCTCCCGGCTGAAATGCTTGAGACGCTGCGCCTTCTCCACCGCGGCGTCGAAAGCCGCATTGGTGATGTCCCGACCCATGCAGATACCTTGCCAGGCCTTGACCGGATCCAGGTCTCCCGCCACGTCCATGGCCTTGAGCAGGCGCTGGCCTTCGATGGCGTGGTACACGTCGATATGCACGTGCTCCGAATAATAGACGTGGGCCTTGATCTTCAAGCGATCACAGATAGCGGTGTAGCATTCGAAGAAGAATGGCACCACGGTTTCGAAGTAAGTGATCACTCCAGCGAAATAGGAGGGGTCATCGGCTCGCATGGTCAGCCAGCAGAACATGTTGGGGAAGGAATAGCCCGCCGAGGAGTTAGCCTCGATGTAGAACGGCAGATCGGTGGGCATCTCCAGCTCTTTGAGCAGGTCCATGTACAAAGTGGTATGGGAGCGCTTGATGTTCCCCGAGCCGAACTCGTCGATCATCATCCGCAGCATTGGCATCTGCGCTTCCAGACTCAAGCGAGGCATCAGGTGATAGAACACCTGCGCTTCGGTCAGACCGTCGAGCGCGAACTCCTGGACCAGGATCCGGAATTCGTCGAGAGTCATCTGCTCAGCTACATACACCGCGCTGGGTGGCACGTCGCTGCGATCCTGCTCCACCAGGTCGGCCAGCCGCTGGCGCAGGCTGGCCAAATCGCGCGGCACCTCGGCAGTGATAGTCTTATCGATGGTGGAGAAAATCCAATCGTGCTCGAATTCGGCAATCCGGCGTTCAAGCGGCTTGAGATGCTTGATGCAGGAACGATTGGCCAGAAACAGTTCCTTCTGAAGATCATTCATCACGCTGCTCCCTCTTCTGCCAGCACCCGGTCAGTGGTGATGACACCCCGGGCCTTGAGTTCCTTTTTCACCTGGGCGTACCAGTCGTCCGCGCCCAGATCGAAATAACCGTTGAGCGTTTCCACCCATTGCGCGACCACCTGTTGCCGTGCACCAATCGCCAGACGGCACAGCGCCGGCTCCAGGTTAGCCAGGGACACCACGTTGCCGTCCGACTCCAGGTCTCGTGCCAGGGACATCTCCCAACCAATGAGGTAGTCCAGCCCCTCGGCTCGCAACTGCTGGATCTGCTGCTGAGTACGAGGCTCCGAAGGCGAGTCCTTGATACCGATCACCCGAGGCAGACGAGCGATGGTCAACAGGGTTTCGAAGCTCTTCTCATTGCCCGACAGCGCGGACTCGTTATAAATGAAGATATCCAGCGAAGTGGCATCGTGGACCGCACGATAATGCGCGATGATTTCTTCCTGGGTAGTGCCCTTCGCGAACGGAGAGGTGAACATCACCCCGTGTGCGCCCAGCTCCTGGGCCAGCTTTGCATACTCCAGAACCTCGGCGGTGGTACCACGCTCAATGCCGGCGATCACCGTCCGCTCCTGGGCATGAGCCAGGGTCAATTCCAGCATGCGTTGCCACTCCCGCCGTTCCAAGCGCCAGCCCTCGCCCGAGGTCAGGCAGGGAATGTAGCCATCGACATACGGGTGCGAACAATGCAACAACTGGCGCACGCTGGCTTCACAGATCTGCGACTGATCATCCAGTGGCGAGATCAGGGGCACGAAAATGCTCTTAGCTGAAATCATGGAAATCCTCCTGCTCAATCAGCATTTCCCGGGACTGCTCGAACAACCCTTGCAGGAACTCCGGGAAGGCCGGTCCGGAGACCGGCTGGGGAAACGACTGCAGGTAAGGTTGCAGGTCTGCCAACTCACGCAACTCCTGATCATGGGTGTACAGCGGTTGGCCGTACTCCACTACCTGAGCAGCTAGCAGCTTCTTCTCGACACTCAGATGAGCCCATGCCGGTTCCTCAGTGGCACGACGCAACACCGCGTTGCAGTAGCCCTGACGCTGGATGTCCATATCGGTGTGCAACACATCCATGAAGGGATAGTAGACATCCTGCAGGTGCCGGCTCTTCTTCCAGATGATGGCGTCGCAGATGCCGATCTGACCGAAATTCATCTGCACCTGGCGCTTGTAGAAGTGGCTGAAAAATCCCAGCGACTTGGCTCGCAGATGCGAATCGGCGTGATGCATGCCCATGAATACAGTGGCATCGATCACCGGCAAGAGGGCCTCAGCCATGATAGCTCTCCAGTGCCCGGGCAATGGCCTCGACCGCCAACTTGAACTCCTCCGGCTTACGCGCCAGAGCCAGACGGATGTACTTCTGCCCAGCTTCCGGCTGGCTCCAGTAGAAGTATTTGCCTGGCAGCACGTAGACGTCGTAATCCATCAGGTAAGCCTGAAGGTCATCGGCGGTTACACCTTCACGGGTGATTTCGAACCACGCCACACTGGTATCCACCATAGGCGTCAGATAGTTGAGGAAGCTCCCCTGCAAACCGTTGCGCGCCACTTGGCGGTTGATGTCCAGCACCGACCGCACGGACTCGAAGCCATCTTCACTGCTGTCGAGAATGTACTGGGTGACCACGTTGAGGATGAAAGGCGAAACGTTAAGCAGCACGCTGGTGACAATGCTGTAGATGTCGGCGTTGATGCCCTTGCTCGACATGATCGTGGCGCACTTGGCGTCCTGCAGCGGCCATGTCTTGCCAGTGTCTTCCATGATGATGTACTGGGTACCGATCTCATCGAGGATCGCATAGGCGTCATAGCGGTTGCCGCCAGAGGCCTTGATGAACGCGGCAAAGCAGAAGTCGAGGATCAGCAGCTTGCCGTGATCCTTGCAGTAGCGCGCCACTTCGATGAAGGTTTCCGGGCCCTCGGCAAACAGGCTCGAACCAGTAGGGTTGTTCGGGTCGACCAGGAAGATTGCATCGACCTTGGCCGCAGCAGTCTCAAGGTTGGCATAAACGTGCTCCGGGGAATGGAACAGCGACTCGTTCAGCGACGACAGCGGTACTTCCATGTGCTTGAGCAGGTCGTGCAGGTTGTCGAAGCACGGTTCGATCAGGCCGACGCTCATATCACGCTTGCGCAGGTAGGTCGCGGTAATGTGCATGGCGATCGACGCGGCATAGACCAGGTAGATCTCGTCGTGACGTTTGAGGGCATGCTCCTGTCCGTGGAAGGTGAAGAATGCCTTGATGAACTCCTGTTCGCTCTGGTACTGGGTCTGGTTCTGGGCGCGATACCACAGCTCAGGAAGTCTCTCGACAATCTGGCGCTGGGTTACGCTCTGGTCCTGGTGAGTATGGGCATCTGCAAGATTGAAACGGGTCTTCAGGGCAGAGATTTCATGCTGAGTGATATCCTGCTTAACTTCCTGACGCGTAATTACGACACTCATATTATTATTCCTGTAAGAGCTAATACAGTCGCCTGCGGGATAGATTTAGTTATTGAACCACGGGTAAATCCTCTCCATGTTTATCGTTCCGAGACAGGCCGACAACTGTACCTAAGTGCAAATCACTGTTTATAAAAACAAGTGTTTAATTCTTTTCTCAAAGCCTGCCCTTAGGTACAGTTGCTTTCCCCAAACAATCGATTCATACTTTCCGCGCTTCGGCGCGATATATGATCGAGTCTTGCCTTTATTTCTCGTACGGAAATAGCAATAAGCATGGATAAAATCAGTTTTTATAATATCGACTACACAAACGCATCCCAGGACCTGCTGGGAAACTTGTATGGGCTACGCAAGGAAGTCTTCGCCGATCGGCTCAACTGGAAGGTCAATGTCTGTGGTGATCAGGAAGTCGATGAATACGACAATCCCTTTGCCACCTACCTGGTGGGTGCCTACGCCGGGATCCCTCTGGCCAGCCTGCGCCTAATCAGCACACTGCACCCCTACATGATGGAAGGACCGTTTCGCGGCTTTTTCAGCCTGCCCTCACCCAAGCACGGTCTGATTGCCGAATCCAGCCGATTCTTCGTCGACAAGACCCGCTCCAGAGCCCTGGGCCTGGGTCGCCTGCCGCTGACCGAAATGCTCCTGCTGGCCATGCACAGCCACGCCGCACATGCAGGTCTGGAGTCAATCATCACGGTGGTTAGCCAGGCCATGTCACGTATCGTGCATCGAGCAGGATGGCACTACGAGATCCTCGACAGCGGGCAAGCCTCTCCTGGAGAACAGGTGTTGCTGCTCGAAATGCCGGTAACCGAGGAGAATGCTCGGCGCCTACGGGAAACGATCATCGCGAAGGGTGGCGATCATCTTTTCGATTGGCGGGCTGCGGACCTACAACAACGCCCGCACCCCGCCCATGCCAGCCGCTCGAGTCAGACCATTCCCATGCTCACGGCCTTGTAGACCGCCTGCTTGGCATTACAGACCTGCAGCTTGTGGACAATGTTGGACATATGGAATTTCACCGTGCGCACGGAAATCGCGTGTATCGCGGCGATTTCTCCATAGGTCTTGCCCATGACCACCCACTTTAGAACACCCATCTCACGATTCGACAAACTAGCATCGTCTTTTTCGGGAAACAGCTCATTGGGCGTGAACCTGTCCATCAGGCTGTTGTGAAATCGGATCAGCGCCATCTGGATCTCAGCGGTACGGCGAGTCATGACCTGATCGAAATCAGCCCGCAACTCGGTATTGCAGATACTCAGGGCTGCAAACAAACCGTTGGAATCATGCAAATTGAAGGTAAACCCAGTTGAAATCCGGTATTTTTCAGAAAGGGCGAACAGCTCTTTGCCCCGCCCAGGCTCTGCGGACTCAAGCGCTTCGCGCCAGGAAAACGGCGCAATGGACTTCAACCCATGACTGATTACCGGATCTATCAGGTGATAGTTGGAAGCCTTGTAGACATCAAGCCATCGTTTCGGATAACTGGAGAATATCAGCGGCTTTACTTGGCGTCCCTTATGCATGGTGAAATAAGCATATTGACATCCATCAAGCGGCGGCAGACGCTTCTCGAATGCATTTTTTAACAAATAATCCAGTTCAGCTTCATCATCGGTTACTTGTCTGCCACTAACTAATTGAGTGCTCATAAGAACTCCCTGTTCTTTGTAGTGTTCAGTCCTTGAATCTTCTTGTTCTGACGTCACCCCCTGATACTCAACTCAAAAGCCACTGTGTAGTAAAGACAAATAATCACTACACAAATTAACTATAGTGTGAGTTCAAAAGAGATATCGATGCCCTGAAACTCGCAGATCAATGACAGAACCGGCAGTAAAACCAACCTCGTACCCATCGACATGAATGTGTGAACCGCCCTCACCCGACAGAGCCAGGACGGTTCCTCGAACCCGTTGCTCTCCTCAGCTCACCGAGGCTTCCCGAGAGTCAGCCAACCCGGCCTTGACCGCCGGTCGTGCTTCGATCGCATCAAGCCAGCGCCGTACATGAGAGAAAGGAGTGATATCCAGATTCAGTTCTTCATGGGTACGCAGCCAGGGGAAGGCAGCGACATCGGCGATGGAGTAGTTGCTGGAAGCCAGGTATGCATGCTTGGCCAGTTGACCATCGACCACACCGTAGATCCGCAGCGACTCCTTGCGGTAGCGGGTGATGGCCTCCTCATTGGAGGTCTTGCTGCCATGAAGGAACCACCAGAGCTGGCCTAGCATCGGACCAATGGCACCCACCTGGAAGAACAGCCATTGCTGGACCGCCAGTTGTTCGGCTGGTGACTTGGCCCGGAGGCAGTCGTATTTTTCCGACAGGTAGCCAAGGATCGCCGCCGACTCGAACACCGAAACCCCGGCTTCATGGTCAACAATGGCTGGAATCTTGCCATTGGGGTTGATCTGCAGGAACTCCGCAGAATGCTGGCGTCCTTCGGAAAGATTGAATTTCACCCGCTCACAATCAATGCCGGCTTCCTTGAGGAAAATGCTGATTTTCTGTCCGTTCGGGGTATCCGCAGTGTAAAAAGTGAGGGATTTTGACGTGTTCATGAGTCCTCCGTTGACTGCTCTGAGTGTCGCTGCATTTGAATCTTATTGCATTTGCAATCATATTGAGGCGTACAGTATGGTGCAAGAACGACGAAACGCACGGAGAGCTTCGAAGTTATGATGGGTTTTTCCAGTTTCAGGACCACGCGGGAGACCGGCCAGGCCGCTCAAGCCTGCATCGACAAAATCCAAACGCTGGTCGACCAGGCCAGCGAAGGACTCTCTTCCCCGCTCTACACCATGATCGATATTGCCAATCGTCTGGAGAGAGATCCGGGAACGGCGAAGAACATCTGGGTAGTGCGCTCCAACAAGCGTCCCGGCGCCACGCCGGAGCATACCCGTATCAGCGCCTGGCCCCTGCACTTCAGCGCCCAGGCCCGTGCCAGCGAAAAACCCCTGCTGTACCTGACCAGTTCCTCCACATCCGCCCAGCTGTGCGCCCTGTCGAGTGAATCGTCCCAACGCGGGATTCTATGCAACGACATCGAGACCATTTCCTCACTTTGGCCCAAAGGTGCCCATCCTTGGGTTCCGTTGTGGCTGGCGGCCAACCCGCGCTGCCTGCCGTTCGACCCGGCCAGCGGTGCCGAGGCCCGAGCCATTGCGGTTGCAGCACTGAAAAGCCTGTATGTGGATGGTAGCAATGGCTTCTACTACATGGCGTTGCATGACGAGCCCAATGACTTCGTCGGTCCGATGGACAAGCACAGCGCCAGTCATGCCTTGCAGGGCATGTACAAGGTTGCGGAACTGGAGGCTGGGCCAGGTCGGCCCAAGGTTCGCCTGCTGGGTGCAGGCCTTAGCCTGCGAGCAGTGATCGCTGCGGCGCAGATACTGCGCGAGGATTGGGGCGTGAACTGCGAACTGTGGAGCTGCCCGAGCTATACCCGCCTGGCTCGGGACGCCGACAGCGCACAACGCTGGAACCGCATGCACCCGGATCTGCCTCGACGCTCATCGCACCTGCGCGACAGCCTGAACGCGGAGGATGCGCCGGTCATCGCCGTGACTGGCTACGCCCAGCACGTGGCCGATCAGATCGGCACACACCTGACTTCGCGCTTCGTCGCATTGGGTGCCGACTCCATCAGTTCGCTGCCTACCCGTCCTACCTCGAGCAAGATCGTGGACAAGCGCTGGATTGCCACCTTGGCCCTGCGCGCCCTGGCCCAAGATGGCAAGGTGCCGCAGGAATACGTCAAGCAGGCCATGCGCCGCTACCTGCTGCAATGAGTGGCGTCGTGGCCTAGGCTTGCCGCCCGCTCTTGCGCGCAGCGCTGGCTGCGCGCTCCAGGGCATCACTGAAAAAAAGCTGTTGCTGTTCATCGAACTGCACCAGGAACAATTCGGCAACTGCCTCTTCGTAGATTTGCCACATCTTTTTGCGTAATGCCTTGCCAGCCTCCGTGATCGAGGCGCAGGCACCACGGCCGTCTTCAGTGGCACGGCTGCGTTCGACCAGGCCTTCGGCCTCCAGACGGTCGACCAGGCGTGTCAGGTTATAGCGCTCGATCGCCATGACATCGGCCAGTTCGCTCATCCGCCGGGTACCGCCAGGGCCGCTTTCCAGCCCCCACAAGGCGTCGTACCAGGCATAGGCCGGAAGCCCGGCAGCCGCCAGGCGGCGTTCGATTTCGCGGATCAGGCAGCGGTGAGCCCTGACGAATCTGAACCAGGTATCCGGCTCGCTGGAAGACATGCATCACCTTTTTCAAGAATCGATTTAGTTGCAATTGTAACGCGGTGCACGATAAATTCCCGCAGATAATTGCAACTGCAACCACCTCGATTCTGAACAAGATCGGCACCCGCCGATACCCCTCGCAATGGCACCGAAAGACTCGGTGTTCCCCGCTGTACTGCCCAGGAGACGACGATGGCACAACAATCAGTGTTTCTCGACGAGGATCCACAAGAGACTCGTGAATGGCTCGAATCCATTGAATCGGTTCTGAGTGTCGAAGGCCGCCCTCGGGCGCATTACCTGATCGACCAACTGCTGGATTTCGACGTAGCCCAACATGGCGATTTCTACGGGCGTGTCACCACGCCCTATGTCAACACCATCCCGGTCAACCGCCAGCAGCCCTATCCTGGCGACCTCAGCGTCGAGAAGCGGATCAATGCCTATATCCGCTGGAACGCCCTGGCCATGGTGCTGCGCGCCGGCAAGCATTCCAACGTTGGTGGACACATTGCGTCCTATGCCTCGGCGGCAGTGCTCTACGACGTTGGCTTCGATCACTTCTTCCGTGGCCGTACCGAGCAGTTCGCCGGTGACATGGTCTACATCCAGGGCCACTCTTCGCCAGGCATCTACGGTCGCGCCTTCCTCGAGGGTCGCCTGAGCGAAGAGCAGCTGGACAACTTCCGCCGCGAAACCGACCGCGACGGCGTGTCCTCCTACCCTCACCCACGGCTGATGCCCGATTTCTGGCAGTTCCCCACCGTGTCCATGGGCCTGGGCCCGATCACTGCCGCCTACCAGGCACGCTTCATGCGCTACCTGGAAAACCGTGGGCTCAAGGAACACCAGGGACGCAAGGTCTGGGCCTTCCTGGGCGATGGCGAGATGGACCAGCCCGAATCCCTGGCGGCGATCTCTCTGGCCGGCCGTGAAAAACTCGACAACATCATCTTCGTGGTCAACTGCAACCTGCAGCGCCTCGACGGTCCGGTGCGCGGCAACAGCAAGGTGATCCAGGAGTTCGAGAGCCTGTACCGTGCTGCTGGCTGGAACGTGATCAAGGTGATCTGGGGCAGCGGCTGGGACGCCCTGCTGGACAAGGACAAGACCGGCCTGCTGCGCCGGCGCATGATGGAGTGCGTGGACGGCGACTATCAGAACTACAAGTCGCAGAACGGCGCCTACGTGCGTGAGCACTTCTTCGGCAAGTATCCCGAGCTGCTGGAACTGGTCAGCGACATGACCGACGAACAGATCTGGAAACTGTCCCGTGGCGGTCACGATCCGGAAAAGGTCTACAACGCCTACTCTGCCGCGATGCGTCACACCGGTGGTCCAACCGTGATCCTGGCCAAGACCGTCAAGGGCTTCGGCATGGGCGAGGCCGGCGAAGGGCAGAACATCAACCACCAGCTCAAGAAGATGGGCGACCAGGCAGTCAAGGCCTTCCGTGACCGCTTCGGCCTGGAGCTCAGCGATGAGCAACTGGGCGACATGCCGTACCTCAAGCCAGCGCCAGACAGCGTCGAAGCCAACTACCTGAAATCTGCACGTGGCAAACTCGGCGGCCATATCCCGGCGCGCTTCAGCGACGCCCAGTCCCTGCAGATTCCGCCGCTGTCAGCCCTGGAAACCCAGCTCAAGGGCACAGGCGACCGGGCCATTTCCACCACCATGGCGTTCGTGCGCATCCTCGGCACGCTGCTCAAGGACCCGAACATCGGCAAACTCGTGGTGCCGATCGTACCGGACGAATCCCGTACCTTCGGCATGGAAAGCCTGTTCCGCCAGATCGGCATCCACTCCCACGTGGGCCAGTTGTACACCCCGCAGGACGCCGGCCAGCTCAGCTACTACAAGGAGAGCAAGGACGGCCAGATCATGCAGGAGGGTCTCAACGAGTCCGGGGCCATCTCGTCGTGGATCGCCGCCAGTACCTCCTACAGCAACCACGGGGTGATGACCGTCCCCTTCTACATCTTCTACTCGATGTTCGGCTTCCAGCGGGTTGGCGACCTGGCCTGGGCCGCTGGCGATGCGCGGGCACGGGGCTTCCTGCTCGGCGCCACCTCCGGGCGTACCACGTTGATGGGCGAAGGCCTGCAGCACGATGATGGCCACAGCCACGTGATGTCCTCCACCATCCCGTGCTGTGTCTCCTATGACCCGACCTATGCCTACGAGCTCGCGGTGATCATCCAGGACGGCATGCGCCGCATGTATGTAGAAAACGAGGACATCTACTACTACATCACCCTGCTCAACGAAAACTACGCCCACCCGGACATGCCCGAAGGCGTC
The DNA here is from genome assembly GCF_020520285.1 of Pseudomonas sp. L5B5. NCBI lineage: Bacteria > Pseudomonadati > Pseudomonadota > Gammaproteobacteria > Pseudomonadales > Pseudomonadaceae > Pseudomonas > Pseudomonas sp. L5B5. The sequence goes on along the minus strand of NZ_CP084742.1, from coordinate 5,494,304 downwards.
GAGCAAGGCATTCTCAAAGGCATGTATCGCTTCTCGGCTCCGGCCAAGCAGAACAAGGGCAAGCATGTGCAACTGATGGGCTGCGGCTCGATCCTGCAGGAGGTCAACGCTGCGGCGAAGCTGCTGGAAGCCGACTTCGGCGTCTCCAGCGAGGTCTGGAGCGTCACCAGCCTGACCGAGCTGCGCCGCGATGGCCAGGAAGCCGAGCGCTGGAGCCTGTTGCATCCACAACAGGAACCCCGTGTGAGCTACGTCGAAAGCTGCCTGCAGGACAAGGAAGGTCCTGTGGTGGTTGCCACCGACTACATGAAGATCTTCGCCGACCAGATCCGTCCATTCGTGCCCAAGCGTCGCTTCGTCGCCCTGGGTACCGATGGCTTCGGACAATCGGATACTCGTGAGTCCCTGCGGCGTTTCTTCGAGGTCGACCGCCACTTCATCGCGGTAGCCGCCCTGAAGGCCCTGGCCGACGACGGCAGCCTGCCACGGGAGAAGGTCGCCGAGGCCATCGCCCTCTACGGCATCGATCCGGAGAAAAAGAACCCGGCCAAGGTCTGATGCCGGAACCTGCCTTGCCCACCCGGGCAAGGCACCTCCTCGCTGTATCCCCTCCAACGCCAAACGCCCCGGGGCTTGCCCCGAGGCGTGGACGCGTATACGACCCGCCCGCTCAGTCGTACATCTGTTCCTCGTAGTATTCGTAGTTGTCGGCGTTATCCACAGCCTCGTCCGGATGATTGGTCGCCAGGTTGCGCGCACCCACCGGCCCGTAGCCGCCTGGAATGTCATCGGTATGACCAATCGAGTGGGTCAGCTCATGTACCACGCTGCCGGCCTGGGTATCGAAGCCCACCCGTGGCGGCAGGGCGAAGAACGCCGTGCAGAACCAGGCTTCGATGTCACCGCGGGCGTTCTCGTAGGTAGCCGCGATAACCCCAGCGCTGTCACAGGGGTCAACCGGATTGGTCCGGCAACGAGCGGTCAGGGTATTACCGCTATTGAGTTTGTAACGCACCCCATCGAGCACTGCCCGCACCCGCTGGTAACGGTCCTGGCTGAAGACGCCGAACCATGTCTGATAGACCGGATCTTCGTTACGGCGAAAGATCGCTTCGTTGTTATTGACCCGGTTATAGGCATCATTGGACCAGGTAGTGGCCACCGTCACTGCGTTCCTCACCGCGGTGCGATCGGCCTCGGTGGCGCAGGAGCCGTCGAATTCCACATTGATCGCCAACGCCGACTGCGCCAGCGTGCTCATGCCCACCAACAGCAACAACCCCGGCAGCCGGCGGGCCAGCCGGGAACGGGATGAATAGACAACGGGGCCGATATCCATGATTCAGCATCCTTTTCAAGTTCCAGAGGCCGCCCCGGACGGGACGACACCTGCATTGGATTCCCCTCCCAAAGGCTGCATCAGCAGGAATCGCTTCCACTTATTGGCCGGCCCCTAGCGCCCTATCCGGGACACAACCTTGATGGAGGTCAAAGAGCAGTGCTTTGAGCGCCATACACTGGTCGATACCCCTTTGAACAAGACCCGCAGGCCCCTCCCATGAGTGAAGATTCCAGCGCACTTGCGCTTCCCGAAGTGCCCCCAAAGACCACTGCCCCCAGCCCCGCCAAGACCGCCGCCCGCAAACCCGCCACACCCCGCACCCGCCGCCCGCGCAGCACTCCCGTCAAGGCCGCAGCGGTGAAGGCCGTCGAAACCGATATCGGCGCGACTGCCCAGACCCCGATGGCCCTGCAAGTAGCCCGCGCGCCGCGTGGTTCCAATGAAGACAGCGTCTCGGCAAAACTGCCGGGCAACTACCCGTATCGTCAGCGCATGCGCCGTGCCGAGTACGAGAAGGCCAAGCATGAACTGCAGATCGAACTGCTCAAGGTGCAAAGCTGGGTCAAGGAAACCGGACAACGCATCGTGGTGCTGTTCGAAGGTCGTGACGCGGCCGGCAAGGGTGGCACCATCAAGCGCTTCATGGAGCACTTGAATCCCCGCGGTGCCCGGATCGTCGCCCTGGAAAAACCTTCCGAACAGGAGAAGGGCCAGTGGTACTTCCAGCGCTACATCCAGCACCTGCCCACCGCCGGGGAAATGGTCTTCTTCGACCGCTCCTGGTACAACCGTGCCGGCGTCGAGCGGGTCATGGAATTCTGCTCGCCCCTGCAATACCTGGAGTTCATGCGCCAGACCCCGGAGCTGGAGCGCATGCTGTGCAACAGCGGCATCCTGATGTTCAAGTTCTGGTTCTCGGTCAATCGCGAGGAGCAGCTACGGCGCTTCATCTCCCGTCGTGACGATCCGCTCAAGCACTGGAAACTCTCGCCCATCGATATCAAGTCCCTGGACAAATGGGATGAGTACACCGCTGCCAAACAGGCGATGTTCTTCCATACCGACACCGCCGATGCACCGTGGACGGTGATCAAGTCCGACGACAAGAAACGCGCCCGGATCAACTGCATCCGTCACTTCCTGCACGAGCTGGACTACCCGGGCAAGGACCCCAAGGTCGCCCACGCCCCTGACCCGCTGCTGGTGGGCCGCGCCTCGCGAGGGCTGGAAGAAGATGAACGCCCCGGCCAGCTGGCAGCGGACATCGATACCACGGGGCCTGCACTGTCGTTCTGAGGCCGCCCTCGCCTGCTGCACACAGGCCTCAGGGCCTGTGTCGCGGTACGCCTGGCCCATGTCCTCGCCAAGGTGTTAAATTGCCGGCCCGGCAATGACCGCGTATTGCACAGACCGGACTTGGACATGGATGCCCAGCAACACCCTCCGCTACCCACGCCACTGGCGCCCGCTGTTTTCGCACGTCCCGCAAGCTCCTTGCGCGCGACTGGCCACTCGCTCCCCCACTGCACCCGGCCACCAGCGTCCGGGGACCGTGTTATGCCCGATCCCCCTGCAACGGTCGGCCATGCTCGACCGCTTGCCAGTTGTCCTCCCGAATCGCGCAGTGGCTTGCGCCCATTAATCGCCTGATACCAAGGATGTTCCATGCCCACTATCCCGACCCCGGAATTCAACCAGCTGCCCGCTGGCGCCGTGGCCTATCCCGATGCCCGTGACCTGTTCGTCGCCGACCAGCAAGAACTGGCCGAACACCTGCTGCCGCTGCTGTCCTTCGATGCCAGCCTGATCAACCCCGAATGGTCCGCTCGCCTGCACCTGGTGAACCCCATCGAGCCCAGCGGCGGCCTGGTCGGCATGTTCACCGAAGGCCAGGGCTTTGGCAGCGAGTTGCTCAAGACCAACTGGATCGGCTTCAAGATCGAGGATGGCCGCTATCGCCTGTGCGGCGACCCACGTTACTTCTTCCTGCACCCGGGCAACGCTCACCTGGCCGATCCGGAGCGCAACGCCCGCGCCGACCTGCAACAGCACTACACCGAGCAACACGCCGCCTACCAGGCAGCACGCCAGCGCTACCACGAACTCGGCCACCTGACCTGGCCTGAGGACAACGGGCAGAAGCTCAACTTCATCGAGGAAATCGGTGGCGTGGCCGAGGGGTATGGCAACTGGGTGGAAACCGTGGAGTTCCCCATGGACATCGTCGAAGCCACCGATGACAGTGGCGACATCGATGTCTGGCCCCTGAGTCCGGCGGGCCGCCGTTTCCAGCATGTACTCGGGGTCCCGGCCTACAACTACGGCATCAGCGGCGCCGACCTGATCGTGATGTTCTACGAACCGGTGGAGGGCTTGGTGCTGTTCTGCTTCGACTGGTCCTGACCCCCGTAGCCGCTGTCGAGCAGCGCGAGGCCGCGACAAGGCCCGCAGGGCCTTCAACCAGCAGCGGCCGTAGGCAATCGCAGGCTCGGCGGCGGCTACCAGGATCACCAGGCAACCAGGCTTACAGCGGCAACTCCACCTGGGCCTCGAGTCCGCCGCCCTCGCGATTGAACAGGCGCAAGTGGCCGCCATGTTCACGGACGATGGCTCGGGCGGTTGATAAACCCAGGCCCACACCGCCGGTGCTTTTGTTGCGTGAAGTCTCCAGGCGGAAGAACGGCTCGAACACCTGCTCCAACGCCTCGGGCGCGATGCCCGGGCCACGATCCAGGACCCGCACCCGCACCTGCTCCGCCCCCTGCTCCAGCACGATCACCGGTTCGCTTGCGTACTTGAGCGCGTTGTCCAGCAGGTTGGTCATCACCCGCTTGAGCCCCAACGGCCGGCCGCCATACACCAGACGTGCCGGGCCGCTGAAGGCCACCTCCAAGTGCTGGTCACGATAATCGTCCACCAGGGTCTGCAGCAGCTCCGCCAGGTCGAACTGGGTGGCCTGCTCCAGGCGCGCATCGTCGCGAAAGAACTCCAGCGCCGAGTTGATCATGGCCTGCATCTCGTCCACATCGCGGAACAGCCGTTGCTGCTGGTCGGGATCCTCGATGAATTCGCCCCGCAGGCGCATGCGCGTCAGGGGGGTGCGCAAGTCATGGGAAATCGCCGCCAGCATCTGCGTGCGATCCTTGATGAAGTGCTGCAACTGCGCCTGCATGGCGTTGAATGCCAGGATTGCCTGGCGAATTTCGTGAGGCCCCACCGGGTCGATGGGCGGGGCATGAAAGTCCACGGCAAAACGCCGCGCGCCCTGGGCGAACTGCTGAAGCGGCCTGGCCAGGCGGCGAGTGGCGATCCACGCCACCAGGCCGGTAGACACCAGCACCAGGGCGATCACGATCAGGTTGCGGGTGCTCTCGTCCAGTCCCCAACTGCGCGAGGTCGAGGAAAACATCAGCCAGGATTGGTCGTTGAGCTGTACCAGCAGCGCGTAGCGACCATTGGGCCCCGGCCAATCGCTGGGCAGGTAGGCCTCCATCCGCCGTGTGGGCGGTTCCAGCGCCTGACGGATGCCCTCCCCGACGTACTCCGAATCCTCGATGACCGGCAGATTGAAAGCCTCCCGGTTCGGTTGCCAGACCACACTGGAATACTCATGGCTGACCGCTGCCGCCAGCCGCGCTCGCTGGCTCGGTTCCGAGGCCTCGATCATGAGCACGATGGACGCCGAGTTCTCCAGGATCCCGGACTCCTCCAGGGACGGGTAGGCCCAGACGCCAGCCAGTTGCACGAACAAGGTATTGAAAGCCAGGGCCGTGAGCATGGCCATGATGATGGTCAGGGCGATCCAGCGCGCCACCGTGTCCCGCAGCCGATAACGCCACAAGGATTTGACCGCCTTCACTGGCGAGTCACGCTGGGAGTGAACAGGTAACCGCCATTGCGCACGGTGCGAATCATCGCCGGGCGCTTGGTATCGAACTCCAGTTTGCGCCGCAGGCGACTGACCTGGACATCGATGCTGCGGTCGAAGGCGTCATGGGTTTGACCCCGGGCCAGGTCGAGCAATTGCTCGCGGGTGAGGATGCGTTGCGGGTGTTCGACGAACACCAGCAACAGGTCGAACTCCCCCGCCGACAGCGGGATCATCACCTGGTCCGGCGAGCGCAGCTCGCGCCGGGTCAAGTCCAGCTGCCAGTCGGCGAAACGGATCAACGGCCGTGGTACCTCACCCACCAACGGCAGGCTGTCCCCGACCCGGCGCAATACCGCCCGCACCCGCGCCAGCAATTCACGAGCATCGAACGGCTTGCTCAGGTAATCGTCGGCGCCCATCTCCAGGCCCACCACCCGGTCGCTCAGCTCGCCCATCGCGGTGAGCATGATCACCGGGGTGGCGTGCTGCAACCGCAGGCGCTGGCACAGGGTCAGGCCGTTGTCGCCGGGGAGCATCAGGTCGAGAATGATCAGGTCCGGCACCTCCCGCTCCAGAGCCGCCCACATGGCGGCGCCATCGGTGGCCACACTGACCTGATAGCCCTGTTGGACAAAGAATTTCTTCAGCAGGGCGAGGACTTCGACGTCATCGTCCACGATCAGGAGACGGCTCACCGGCGGGTTTCACTTCGAGAGGAAAGGAGCGTTATCTAAAACCATTCACAGCCTCGCGTCATATATTTCAACCCGGTAACAAACCTTCAGCGACGCAATAAAGCAGACATCTTTGCGCAAGGTTCAGCTGTCAGCATCGTCCTCCCCTACTGGAGAACAGCGACCATGCACCTGATCAAGAACGCCTCGGCGCCTGCCCCAGCTATCCTTGAAGAGCTGCCAGAACCTTGTATCGGACAACCGGCCCTGACGCTGCTGCAACGGGTGACCAAGCTCGACGACGCCAGCCTGCATTGCCGCGAGGTCAGCCTGCGTCTCTCCGATGATCAGAACCACCTGGTGCTGACCCGCTACAGCGAGCACTACAGCCCCGAAGGCATGGAATGGGTGGAGCGCAAGCACCGAGTCTCGGTCACTGACCTGCTGCGCTGGGTCATCGAACAGGGCCAACCCCAGAGCACCGAGCGCGGCGAGGAACGCCAGGACGTGGGTTGAGGGCTCAAGCGCGAGGCTTGCCGCACGCCTTCGGCAGGAGCGATGATCCCGGACATCCCCCATCGATAATCGCCTTGTTCAACTGGTTGAAGTAATGGGTTGCCCAGGCATGGCGAAGTAACCGCCCTACTCAGCCGATGGAGGCGGCGAGGGAGCTCTGCCAGCCTCCCGACATGCCAGCGCACTCAGCGCCAGGCACCCTGCCGCCACCGAATACACCCACACCGTGGAGGCCACCGGCAGCAGCAAGCCGGCGATCAGCGGCCCGGTGCCGGCACCGATATCCCGCCATACCGCATTGGCCGCCAGTGCCCGTACTCGTGCCGCTCCCGGCTGCCGTTGAGCGACCACCGTCACTACCAGCGGCAATTGCAGGGCCCGCAGTATCAATACCAGGGCGCCCCCGACGATCAGCCAGTGGCAACCGAATCCCACCAGGGCCACACAGGTCAGCAGCGAGAAGACGATCAGCATCCGTGTCGCCCCCCAGCGTTGCGCAGCGATGCCACCCAAGGGACTGAGGAGCATTTCCGAGACGTAGCGCAAGGCCAGCAACACACCGGCCACCAACAGGGCGTTGCCGGCCATCAATTGCTCGGCCTGGAGCGACAAGCCAATGATGAACAGCCCATCCAGCACCAGGCCTTCGATGAAGGACCACAGCGCCACGCTGTCGGGCCACTGGAGGCGCCGACCGGAATGGGCCAGCAGGTGAGGCCTGCCGGGCAGACCAAAGGCCAGCAGCATCGCGACTAACGAGGTCAGGGCCATCAGCACGAAGATCAGCCGTGGACCATATTCGACGCTGACCAGGGCACCAATGGGCAGGGCCAGCATCGGCCCGGTGGCGATCAGCGCACGCGAGCGCCCGGTACGTCGCGCAGCCCCAGTGGGCTCGGCAGTGGCCGTGACCTGGGTCGAGAGATTGAGGGCGGCATAGCTCAGGCCCCACCCCAGGCGCAGCAACAACAGCCACCAGAAGCCCGACAGCGTGGCGTAGCCCAGGGCGCACAACGCGGCTGTGGTGGCGGCCAGCACGCACACCGGACGGTCGCCGTGCCGGGCGTAAAAGCGCATCACCTGGCTATAACCGAAGATCCGCACCAGGCGGTTCGCCGCCAGCAGCAGTCCGGCCTCGGCCAGCGTCACGCCGAAGGTTTCGTGCTGCATGGGCAGCAGCAGGTAGAGCAGGACGTCACCGGGCAGGCACAAGCCGAGGATGGTGGCGCAACGGGCGGAGTCTCGATCGGTGCGGCGAAGGGTACTATCTGGCATGTCAGGCAAACCGGCAGAAGCTGTACGACAAGCAGCGTGCCGTCCGTGGCACTCGCTGACAAACGCTTTATTTGCGCTGCATAGGTGACTAAATTAGACACATGATCAGCGACCTGCCCCCCCTGAATGCGGTCCGCGCCTTCGCCGCGGCCGCCCGCCACGAGAGCTTCAGCCGCGCCGCGGACGAGTTGCACGTGAGCCACAGCGCCATCAGCCGGCATATCAAATTGCTGGAGGAACACCTGGGCGTGCTGCTGTTCGAGCGCCGCATCCGCCAGTCGCTCCTCACCCCGGCCGGACAGACTTTCTATGAGCAGGTCAGCGTGGCCCTGACCCAGATCGCCCAGGCCGCCACCGCCCTGCGCCAGGGTGCAGCACTGCGCAAGGTGACCGTCAATGTGCGGCCGTCCTTCGCCGTGCGCTGGCTGATTCCGCGCCTGCCACAGTTCATGGCGCAGTTCCCGCAGATCCACCCGGAAGTGGTGACCAGTACCCTGGCCCCCGATCCGGCTCGGGAAACCTTCGACCTGGTGATCCGCCGCGGGCGCTCGGGCTGGGCGGCGACGCTGCAACCGCAACGCTTGCTGGATGATGAGATCCTGGTGGTGGCCGCCCCCTCGCTCTTGCAGGACACTCCCTTGCACAGCCCCAAGGACCTGACACGGCACACCCTGCTGGTCAGCCGCACCCGGCTCGGCGACTGGTCGAAATGGCTGGAGCACTGCCGGCTCAAGCCGCTGCGCAACCCGCCGACCCTGCATTTGGACCATATGCACTTCGTGCTCCAGGCCTGCGTCGACGGTTTGGGCTTGGCCTTGTGTCCGGCCTCGCTGCTAGCCAAGGACCTGGTCAACGGCCGGCTGGTCTGCCCATTGCCGGAGTTGCGCCAGCCCCTGCCCCACTATTACTACGCCCTGGCCGACGACACCGCACCCGAGGCCCAGCTGTTCATCGACTGGATGCAAGCCCAGATCCAGCACGAGGCGGCCCACAACCTGGCCCAGGTGCCAGCGCGCCACGGCGACCAGTGAACCTGCCCTGCAAATCGCCCATGTGTCTGATTCCGGCACAGCAGCGGTGCAATTAAAGCGTGTGTCAGCACTTGACTGCACGCTCACCCTGCATAGCGCCGCCGGCCATTGCCACGGCGCTCTTCCATCGTCCAAACCCGGAGTGCCCCATGGCGAGCTACGGACTGTTCCTTCTGCTGGCTACCCTGACTATCCTCAGCCCCGGGCCCGGGGTGGTGCTGACCCTGTCCAACGCCCTGCGCCATGGCTGGACGGGCGCCTTGCCGGGCATCCTTGGCATTGCCCTGGGCGCCTTCGTGGTGGCCGGGCTCTGCGCCAGCAGCCTGGGCCTGGTGCTGGCCGCCTCGGCCACCGCGTTCACCCTGCTCAAGTACCTCGGCGCCCTGTACTTGCTGTACCTGGGCATCAAGATGTGGCGCACCCAGCGCTTCATTGCGCAACTCCAGGCCAGCGCCTCGCGCCCCTGGCGGCGCTTCGTCGAGGCGCTGTCGATCCAGTTGCTCAACCCCAAGGCCGGGTTCTTCTTCCTCGCGGTGTTCCCACAGTTCATCCAGTCCGAGGGCAGCTATCTGCGCCAGTTCCTGTTGCTGGTGACCAGCTACAGCCTGCTGGTGGTGGCGGTGCACAGCGCCTATGCCGGGCTGGCCAACGGTGCCCGGGGCTGGCTGTCCAGCCGGCGCGGGGCACGGATCGCCGGCAAGCTGTCGGGGATCACCTTCTTGGGCTTCGGGGTGATGATGGCCACGGCCAGTAAATAACTGGATACAAATGCCCCGGGAGGGCGCCGATAGACAACGTTTCTGTGACATTGGCTACGCTACCATGGCGCCCTTTTTTGGCTCCAGAGCACCTTCGCGCATGCCCCTGACCACCCCTCTCGACACCCTGCCTCCCGTACTCGCCGGCCCGCTGTTGCGCCGCCTGGAACCGGGCCGGCTGGTGTTGTGGCTGGTGGGCTCGCGGCCTCTATCGCTGATCCTGCAACTGCAGGCCGAAGGCGCAGCCGTGCAGGAACTGCCCCTGGATGAGCGCCAGTGCCAGGTCATCGCCGTGGGCCGCGAAGCCTATATCCACCTGATCGACGTGAGCCTGGATGCGGCCCTGCCCGAGGATGTGCCGATCGCCTATGACCTGCTGCTCAGCGACGCGCCGCACGGCCTCCAGGGCATGGCCGACTGGGCGCCCCACTTGCTGTATGGCGATGCCCGGCGGGCCGAGTTCGTGCTCCACAGCCGTATCGAAAACCTGCTCCACGGCTCCTGCCGCAAGCCTCATCACCCGGCTCCCGATGGCCTGCTGTGTGCCGACCGCCTGCTGGCGCAAAGACCCGCGGCCAAGGAGCGGCCAGCGCTGCTGCTGATGAGCGGAGACCAGGTCTACGCCGACGATGTGGCTGGTCCCATGCTGCGGGCCATTCATGCGCTGATCGAGCGCCTGGGCCTGTTCGACGAGCATCTGGACGGCGCCGTGGTGGACGACAGCCAGGCGCTCTACCGCCATGGCGCCAGCTACTACCGGCGGGCCGAACTGCTGCCGGCGCTCAAGAGCAACGAGACCCTGCGCGAACGGTTTTTCGGCGGGGTGAAAAAGCCGATCTTCACCAGCAGCAGTGCCGACAACCACCTGGTGACCTTTGCCGAGGTGCTGGCCATGTACCTGCTGGTCTGGTCGCCGGTGCCCTGGTCCCTGATCGCGCCCCAGGTGCCGCAACTGAGCCCGGAACACCAGGCGCGCTATGCCAGGGAACAACGGCATATCGAGGCCTTCGTTGCCGGCCTGGGTGGCGCGGCCCGGGTCTTCGCCCACCTGTCATGCCTGATGATCTTCGACGACCACGACATCACCGACGACTGGAACCTCAGCGCCCAATGGGAAGAAACTGCCTACGGCCACCCCTTCTCCAAACGCATTATCGGCAATGCCCTGCTGGCCTACCTGCTGTGCCAGGGCTGGGGCAACAACCCCGATGCCTTTGGGGCACTGCTGGAACAGACACTGGCCTTGAGCACCACGGCATACGGCAGCCAGGGGCAACTGGAGCCGCAGTTGCACGATCAGTTGATCGAGCAGTTGCTGCACTTTGAACAGTGGCAATACGTATTGCCCAGCACCCCGCCCCTGGTGGTGCTGGACACTCGCACCCGGCGCTGGCGCAGCGAGTTCAGCCTGGGCCAGCCCTCGGGCCTGCTGGACTGGGAAGCCTTGAGCGAACTGCAGCACGAACTGCTGGACCACCCCTCGGCGATCATCGTCTCGCCGGCACCGATCTTCGGCGTCAAGCTGATCGAGACCGTGCAGAAGGTCTTCAGCTGGTGCGGCTACCCACTGCTGGTGGACGCCGAAAACTGGATGGCTCATCGCGGATCGGCCCAGGTGATCCTCAATATCTTTCGTCATTCGCGTACCCCGGGCAGCTACGTGATCCTCTCCGGCGACGTGCACTATTCCTTCGTCTACGAAGTGCTGATCCGCCATCGAAGGGGCGGCCCGCGGATCTGGCAGATCACCAGCAGCGGCATCAAGAACGAGTTTCCCGCAGCCTTGCTGGAATGGTTCGACCGCCTGAACCGCTGGCTCTACTCGCCACGCTCGCCCTTGAACTGGTTCACCAAGCGCCGGCGCATGAAGGTGATTCCCCATGTTCCCGAGCATGCCCAGGCTGGCGAGCGGCTGTGGAACTCTTCCGGGCTGGGCCAGGTGTTCTTCGATGGGCAGGGCCAGCCCGTGGCGATCTACCAGCACAATGCCAATGGCCACGAGCCGACACGGATGATCGCGCCAGGATAGAATCCCCCCTTCGCCTGCCACTCGGAAGGACCCGCCCGATGGAAAAGCAACCGCTGTATCGCAAGGTCAACACCCGGACCCACGGCGTGTCTCACAAGGTCCACCCGCCCTATGCCCGGCAACGCCACAGCAAGGCCCTGGCCGCCAAGGAACAGCAGCGTGGCAGCATGCACTCCGGACTGCGCCTGGGGCTGGACTACACACCGTTGTTCCGCTTCCTGCTCAGCCGGGTAGGCGAGCCGTGGGATGCGGTGTTCAGCGAAGCCAAGAGCCGCCTGGACCGCGAGGAACCGGTGTTCTGGCTGGTGGCCCTGCATGAGCATGAACGCACGGACTACGTGCGGATCGGCCACTTCAGCTTCTTCAGCGGCTTGTACGTCGATGCCGAAGGACGGCTGCAAATGGTCGACCCGCAATTGCGGGCAGCGAACATGAGCCCCGACTGCCCCTGCTGCACCCACACCCTGAATGGGGTGCCCTTCGGTCAACCCTATTGCCGCCCTTGATCACGCCCCAGACGAGTCTGCCCAAGCATGCCTAGCAGCCCCATCACCCAGGAACAGCTAAACGAGATCCGCTATGTACTGTCGGACGCTTTCGTCGACAACGAGGTGGACTACGCCTATATCGCCCAGCAGACCCAGGCCTACGATCGAGCCGAAATAGAGCGCATCCTCTACTGTGAAGTGGCGCCGGTGTGCTACATCAACCTGATGGCGGTGGTTCCGGAAATCTGGATAGGTTTCGAGCGCCATTCGCTGCTGGCGGACATCGAAGAGAGCCTGCAGCGGCGGCGCGACAGCCGCTGGCAGGCCTTTCTCGATCATCTGTATATCCGCTGGATCCGCTACAGCGGTGGCTATATCTGGAAGGAAATCTGCCTGCATTACCCAACCTGAAAGCCCTACCTGGGATCTCTTATCCGGGCATCTGGGCTGCAACAGAAGCGGCTTGACCATCAGGCCCGAGCCCGGCTTGGGCCAGTCGATGCAATCGCTGTACGGCACGCCACGGACCATGCCCTGGGACACGATACGAATCAGCGTCCTGTCACCGCGCGATAGCTGACGGTGCTGGCCTTGAGGGTCGAGACGAAGGTGCAACCGCCCAGCCCCAAGGTCAGGCCGAGCAGCAACACCGTGGGAAACCGCATGGTTCGTCCTTGAAGAAAACGGCAACCGGCGGCTGCCAAAGAACGGCGATCTTGCTTCGGCGTCATCGCACGACGACAGGTTTTTTCTGGGGTTCGGGCAATCTGCTCACAATCGGCCATGGCGGCTAGCGAGGTAGCCGCCATGGTTGCAGTCAGTAGCGAGCGTCTACCGGACGGCCACCGTTGGGCCAGTCCTTGACCTTGTCCGGGAAGTCCGGACGCGGTTGATGGGAGAAGTACTCGGCCACATCCAGCGCTTCCTGGTCCGAGAGACCGCCCTGGCCTAGCGGGAACTTCTCATGGAAGCCGATGGGCATGTTGCGCTTGACGAAGGCCGCAGCGGTGTAGGTACGGGCCATGCCGGCGCCGATGTTGAACGACTCATCGCCCCACAGCGGCGGGAAGATCAGGCTGCCGTCGGCACGCTTCAGGCCTTCGCCATCAGCGCCATGGCACACCGCGCATTGCTTGGCGTACACCTGCTTGCCGTTCTCGGCGTTGGGCTTGAGGGCCGGATCGATCTTGCCCACGCCACGCCCGGCCACCTTGTCTTCGGGGCGGGTGTTCATCTTCATCCACTCGAAGTAGGCCACCATGGCTTGCATGTCCGGACCCGCCACCGGCAACGGCTTGCCGTGCATGGAGCGGCGGAAGCAACCGTTGATGCGTTCCTCCAGGGTGATGGTCTTGCCGGCCCGTGGCGCATAGCCGGGGAAGAAGGCCGAGACACCGACGAAGGGCGAGCCATCGGCCACGGTGCCGGCATTGAGATGGCAACTGGTGCAATTCAGCGAATTGCCGACGTTGTCCGGCAGCAGGGCCTTGGTCTCCAGGTGCAAGCGCATGCCGCGTACCACTTGCTCGGCGTTTGGCGCCGCCAGCAGGTTGGCCAGGCGCGGGGTTTCGAACAGCGTGCTTTCCACCTGCGGGCTCAACTGGGCACGCATCTTCTTGACCTGGTTGGCGTCGATGGCCGAACCGTTGTTGCCCCAACTGCTGCGAACGAAGGTCAGGATCTCGGCGATTTCCTCATCGGCCAGCTGGGCGAAGCCCGGCATGGTGTACACCCGTGGATGAGCCGCGGTCTGGGCGGTCTTCCAGCCGGTCAGGGTGATGTGCAGCAAGGAGGTCGGGTTGCTCGACGCCACGCTGGGGTTGCCCGCCAGGGACGGGAACATCTGCGGTACGCCGGCGCCATCCTGGCGATGGCAGTCGGAGCAGAACTGTGCATAACCCAGGCCGCCACGGGAGGTGAACAGGTTGCTCGGCGGTGCTGCCGGGGCCAGGACCTCGGACGGCATCGGCAGGTCATCCTTGCCTGCCGGCAACGACTTGAGATAGGCCGCGATGGCAGTCAGGTCGGCCTCGGTGAAGTGCTGGGTGCTGTGGTGGATCACGTCAGCCATGTTGCCCGAGACCGTGGCGAAGCGGTTCTGCCCGGTCTTGAGCAGTTGCACGGTGTCTTCCACAGTCCACAGGTTGCGCAGACTCAGGGCCCGCCACTCCTCCACCGTTTCCCCGGCCAGGTAGTGCTGGCCACCGGATTCGGTGTCGCTCATGGCCTTCTCCTGGAAGGCGATGCCCCGTGGGGTGTGGCAAGAGCCACAGTGGCCCAGGCCCTGGACCAGGTAAGCGCCACGGTTGAGTTGTTCATCGCGCTGGGGATCGGGCTGGAAGGGCTGCTTGTCGACGAAAGCGAAGTTCCAGAACCACAGGCCCCAGCGCTGGTTGAACGGGAAGCCCATGTCGGCCTCCAGGTTGCCCTGGGCTACCGGCTCCACGCCATTGATCAGATAGGCATAGAGGGCACGCATGTCCTCTTCGGTCATCTTGGCGTAGGACGGATACGGCATGGCCGGGTACAGATGGCTGCCATTGGGCGTCACGCCTTCGCGCATGGCACGATCGAACTGCTCAAAGCTGTAGTTGCCGATGCCGGTGTTCTTGTCCGGGGTGATGTTGCTGGAGTAGATGGTGCCCATGGGCGTCTTCAATTCCAGGCCACCGGCCATGACGGCACCGCCGCGGGCGGTGTGGCAGGCGATGCAATCGCCAAGCTGGGCAACATACAGGCCGCGCTGGATCAGCTCGGCATCGGGGGTGGGGGGAGCGGCCGGAGCTGGCTCGCTAGCGTGGGCAGAATGTACGCAGAGCAACGCAGCGCCCAGGAGGCACAAGCGTGACAGAGAAAAAGCCATCAGGTTATTCCTTTAAACCTGCCTGGGGTGGTCCCCTCGGCCGGTATCCACAAAGGTTTTTATTGGTTATCTCGGGCACTTACGGTGCAGGCCCGGGGCTCGATACCTTGTGGGTCCGAGCCTGATTCCCTTTTATCGGATTTCTCTGAAAACCCTGTTGATGTGGATCATGCCCCTGTAGGCAATGGCCTATACGGCCCCTTGTGCGACGCTTTCACTGGCTACTTTCCACGCCCAATCCGGCGGCTTGCCAGTCGGTGAAGCCATCGTCCAGGCGCCGCACCTTGAAACCCTTGGCCCGTAACAGGGCCGCGGCATTGTGCGAGAGCACGCAATAGGGGCCGCGACAGTAGGCTACCAACTCCTGCGCCACCGGCAGCTCCGCCAGGCGCTGCTCCAGCTCCTCCACCGGAATATTCACCGCCCCCGGCAGGTGCCCCTGGGCGAACTCCTCCGGCGAACGCACATCCAGCAGGGTCATGCCGCCCTCCTGCAAGCGCTGGCGCAGCTCATCCCGGGAGATGCCCTCCAGCCGGGCCGGCTGCTGAACGCTGTCGCTGAGCAGTTCGCGGATCTGCCCATGGTTGTAGTCGACATACTGGCGCAGGGCCTCGAGCAAACCGGCCACCGGCCCCTGGGCGAGGCTGTAGAGCACGCGCTTGCCGTCACGCCGGGTCTGCACGACCCCCCCGCGACGCAACTGTTGCAGATGCTGGGAAGTGTTGGCCACCGAGAGGCCCGAGGCCTCCACCAGACGCTCCACCGGTTGCTCGCCACGCGCGATGTGCTCCAGCAGGATCAGGCGATGATGGTGCCCCAGGATGCGCGCCAGCTCAGCCATGTCTGCCAGTGGCTGCTGGGGAGAAAACGAATCGGTCATTGACAGTTCCTGCTGCTTTATTGATCATTCAATCATTAAATTGAATGAAATCTTAACACGGTCAGACCGGGCACTGCGCGGCCAGGCTACCGTACCTCGAGGAGTCGTTATGCATGCACTCATGGCGTTGATCTTACCGGCACTGGCGATCGGTGTCGGCGCAACCGTGATCCTGGATCTCTGGAACCTGTTCCTGGCTCGTGCCCTGAACATGCCCAGCCCCAATTGGGGCATGGTCGGGCGCTGGGTCGGCCACTTTCCCAAGGGACGGTTCGTGCACCAGAACATCGCCAAGGCGACGCCAATAGCCGGCGAACAGGCGCTGGGCTGGCTGGCTCACTATCTGGTCGGGATCGCTTTCGCGGTACTGTTGCTGCTGACCCAGGGCCCGCAATGGCCGTTGCAGCCAACCCTGGCCCCGGCGCTGATCGTCGGCGTACTGACGGTGGCCGCCCCGTTCTTCCTGCTGCAGCCGTGCATGGGCGCGGGAGTCGCGGCCAGCAAGACGCCCAAACCGAACGTCGCTCGGCTGCGCAGCCTGATCGGCCACTCGGTGTTCGGCCTGGGCTTGTACGGTGCTGCCATGGCCTGGGCCTGGATTCTCGGACAAACTGCCTGACCACTTCCGATCACCAGCGTGCAGGAACCGCACCAGCGATGAAACCCGCCATCTGCGATCTATGCCTCAACGACTTTCGCTCGGAGATGTTCCATGCCGCCAGCGGCGGCGACTTGGTGCGCTTTGCCGACTACAGCCCCCTGGACGCCGGCTGCGCGGGCCATCCTCATGGTTATGAGTGGTTTTGCGCTGAACACCTGGCCAGCGCCCAGGCACTTGCCTCGCTGAACTACGCCGATGCCATGGCCAGGCTGTTCCGGCAATTTGGGCCATTCCCGGAATATCCGGCACTGGCCCATAGCGATCCGGCCCTGTGGGTCCTCCAGGTCGGCCCGAATCCCACCCGGGTGTTCTGCATCATCCGCCAGGCCATGGCCCTCAGTCCCCGGCAGGCCAAGATGCTGATGGCCACTGCTCCCTTCAAGGTCATGCAGGCCTGGCCCCAGGCATTCAGAACCTGGCAGCAGGCCCTGGAACAAGCGGGGGCCAGCGTCGAGACACGCTACCCTTCGTCAAGATCCGCCCTGGTTGAAAGCACAGCCCCGCCGCGTCGCTGAAGCACCTACCCACGCCTCCTTGAACGCAGCGGTTGCCAGCAGCGAATGTTCCAGGCACTTGTGCCGGCCAATGGAATCAGAGTCCTGTGTAGCATCGCTACCGACCACCGGCTCCATCTGCCCATGGAAGACCCTGCCCATGCTCGAACACCTGGACCTCAACGCCCTGATCGCCACCTACGGCTACTGGGTGATCTTCATCGGTTGCCTGCTGGAGGGCGAGACCGTACTGATCCTCGGCGGCATGGCAGCGCACCAGGGCAACCTGCAGTGGCCCCAGGTGATCGGCTTGGCGGCCCTGGGCGGCATTCTCGGCGACCAGTTGCTGTTCTGGACAGGACGCTACTCCGGTGCCCGCATCTTGCCCAAACTGAAGCGGCACCAGGCGGCCATCGAACGAGCCAATGGCCTGATCAAGCGTTATCCGCTGACCTCGGTATTCGCCGTGCGCTTTCTCTACGGCATGCGCCTGGTAGGCCCGATGGTGATCGGTGCCAGCGGCCTGGCCGCCTGGCGCTTCGCCCTGCTCAACGTCATCGGTGCGGCGGTGTGGGCCGTGTTGTTCGTCAGCGCCGGATACTGGGCCGGCGAGGCCTTGCAGCATTTTCTTGGCGACCTCAAGCCCTATCGCCTGCCGATCTTTCTCGGCGTCGTGGCCCTGCTGGCCCTCGCAGCCCTGGTGCGACACCTGCGCAATCGACGCAAGGCGCACAGGTCCTGAGCAGGAGGCAAAGGCCACATCGGGAATTTTCATACTGACCCGGCGACTTTATTTCGTTTGTCCCGGGCGGCCGCGGCCGGCTTAGATAACGGCTCGTTTCCGGCATGCAGAGCCCGCCCCATGAGCCACGAGAACATCAGCCGTTCGATCGCCACCGTCCACCCGATCCAGCTCAGCCACGGGCGCAATGCCGAGGTCTGGGACACCGAAGGCAAGCGCTACATCGACTTCGTCGGCGGTATCGGCGTGCTCAACCTCGGGCACTGCCATCCGCGCATCGTCGCCGCCATCCAGGCACAAGCCAGCCGCCTCACCCACTACGCCTTCAACGCCGCCCCCCACACGCCCTACCTTGAATTCATGGAACGCCTGGCCAGCTTCATCCCGGTCAGCTATCCGGTCAGCGGCATGCTCACCAACAGTGGCGCCGAAGCCGCCGAGAACGCCTTGAAGATCGTCCGTGCCGCCACTGGGCGTACAGCGGTGATCGCCTTCGATGGCGGCTTCCATGGCCGCACCCTGGCCACCCTCAACCTCAATGGCAAGGTGGCCCCCTACAAGCAGAAGGTCGGCGTGCTGCCAGGCCCGGTGTATCACCTGCCCTACCCCAGCGCCGACAACGGCGTCAGTGCCGAAGAAGCCTTGAAGGCCCTGCAGCGGTTGTTCAGCGTGGAGATCGATGTCGGGGAAGTGGCTTGTTTCATCCTCGAACCGGTGCAGGGTGAAGCCGGCTTCCTGGCCCTGGACCCGGGCTTCGCCCAAGCCCTGCGACGCCTGTGCGACGAGCAACGGATCCTGCTGGTCGCCGACGAAATCCAGTCCGGCTTCGGCCGCACCGGCCAACGGTTCGCCTTTTCCCGGCTGGGTATCGAGCCGGACCTGATCCTGCTGGGCAAGAGCATTGGCGGCGGGCTGCCACTGGGCGCGGTGGTGGGACGCAAGGACCTGCTGGACAGCCTGCCCAGGGGCGGCCTGGGCGGCACCTATTCCGGCAATCCGATCGCCTGCGCGGCAGCCCTGGCGACCCTGGACGAAATGACCGACGAGCACCTGCAAACCTGGGGTGAATGCCAGGAACGGGCAATAGTCGAGCGGTATGAATCCTGGAAAGCCAACGGCGTGTGCCGCTATCTGGGACGCTTGACCGGGGTGGGCGCCATGCGCGGGATCGAGTTGCAGAACGAACGGGGCGAACCCGGTTCGGAGCAACTCAACGCCCTGCTGGCCAAGGCCCGGGACGCCGGCCTGCTGCTGATGCCCAGTGGCAAGTCACGGCACATCGTGCGCCTGCTGGCGCCCTTGACCACGGAGCCGGAGATATTCGAAGAGGGGCTGGATATTCTCCAGCAGTGCCTGGCGCACCTGTGAATCCAGGTACGCCGGCAGGCAGGGCTAGAACAGGTAGCCCATGTAGATCGCTGCACCACCGCCGGCTTGCAGGCCGGCATTCATGCCTGCCATGACCACCGCGCCCTTGGCCGACTGCAACAGTTGTCGGTTGATGGTGGTGGCGGCGAAGACCGAGGCGGCGGTGCTGTTCACCGCCACGGCCAGCGCCAGCAGCTTGGGGTCCAGGCCGAACAGCAAGGCCGTGGCCGAGCCGCCCACCCCAAGACCGGCACCCACTTCGGTGTACAGGCAAGGGCCAGTGATGTCGTCGCTGGTCAGGTCACGGCTGGCCAGGGCATCGCAGACGAACACCTTGCCAGTGCTGGGGAAGGCTTCGGCCGCACCGGCACCGCCGACGGTCTTGCCCTTGATCCGGATATTGACCTTGCCGAAGCGCGGCAGGCGCGCGCCGAACCCTACGCCCACGCCGAGGCCGCCGTAGTGATACTGGACCTCCTTACCCTGTGGCGAACGCAGCACCAGCGAAGCGCCACTGCCGGCCAGCAGGGCTACGGTCAGGCCACCGCCACTGGCGGTCTGGTACTGCCAGCGGCTTTCATTGACCGGGATCGGGATGTCGTAACTCATGGGTTCAAAGTCCTTTTAATGGATGGGCGGCGCGGCGCCCGCGCTGACTGCTGATGCCTACCAGGCCGGCGATGACGAACACCAGACCGATCACTCCCAGGACACCGGGGGTGGCCCAGAGAGCCGCCGGGTCGTCGATGACCGCACTGTTGGCCGGTCGCTCCGGCTGGTAGTAGACGCGGACCGGTTGGTCCTTCTGATAACCGAAGATAAAGCCGCCCTGGGGATAGGAGATTCTCTCCCCGCTGGCGGTATTGAAGGCAATTTCGGGGTGCGAACCACCGGCATTCAGGTCGCTGACAATGCCGTCGGCGGTCTGGGCGCCAGCGATGAATTCGCGGCGCTCGAGGGCCAGGTTGCCGGCGATGACCAGCAGGCCGATGCCGATCAGGGCGAAGAGCAGGCCCTGGATGATCTTGCCGAAGCGTGACGGGGTGGAGTTAGCCATGGGCTGTCTCGATATTCGTCCGTGAATGGGGGTGGCCAAGATAGCAAGAAACCCCCAGCTAAAAAAACCGTTGTGGCGGTGCAGGCACCACACGACATCGGCGTTCAGGCGCCCGGATCACGATTGCGGATGCCTGCTGCACGGCACCTGTAGACCGAAAACCCGACGGGCATTGCCCTGGAGGAATTTGTCCGCAATTGCCGGTGGAAGTTCCAGCGCCTGGACCTGCTCCAGGCATTTTTTCAGCGACAGCTGGGGGAAGTTGCTGCCGAACAGCACCTTGTCCTGGCCGTAGGTGCGGATGAACTGCAGCAGTTGCGGCGGATAGTAGGCCGGCAGGTAGGCCGAGGTATCGATATGGACGTTGTCGTGCTTCCAGGCCAGGCCAATCATTTCGTCGGTCCAGGGATGGCCGATATGCCCGCCGACAATGACCAGTTCGGGAAAATCCAGGGCCACCTCGTCCAGGTAAGGCACCGGACGCCCGGTCTCCGAGGGCATCAGCGGCCCGGTATGGCCAACCTGGGTGCAGAAGGGAATTCCCAGCTCGATGCATTTGGCATACAGCGGGTAATACAGGCGGTGGTTGGGAGGCAGCTTCCACAGCCAGGGCACGATGCGCAGTGCCTTGAAGCCCAGCTCGCCCACGGCCCGTTCAAGTGTGGCCAGCGCTGCCATGGGCCGGCTCAGGTCGACCGTGGCCACCCCCACGAAGCGCTCGGGAAAGGCCCGGGTATAGGCCGCGACCTCATCGTTGCTGAACACCCAGCCCTCGGGCCGGCACCAGGCCGACAGCATGAGTTTCTCCACTCCGGCCTGGTCCATCAGTTCCACGGTCTGCTCGATGCTCACCGGCTGGTCGAGCAAGTGCGCCGAGCCGGATTTCTCGAACAGCCGGGCGACTTCCGGCAACAGCGCCCGCGCGCGACCATTGGCCGGCTGCGCCCAGGCATCGATGGCTCCCAGTTTCAAGGTCATGCTTGTATCCTCCAGGCTGCTCAAGATCGAACCGACACGCTACGCCCGGGTTCTGGTGGCAACAATGTCCACAGTGCTCGCCCCGGTTGACCTAAGCGTCCAGCCTCGCTGGACGGCTGACATGCCGATGGAACGCAACCTGCCCCACTGGAGATTTCCCCATGCTGATCCGCGACGCCCAAGCCGAAGACTGCGAAGCCCTGTGGCAATTTCTCGGCGACAACGGCTGGCGCCATCGCATTGGTACCCGCGAGTACTTCAGCCAGTTGCTGGCCAACTCCCAGCGCACGGCGGTGGCCTTGCACGACAACAGCATCATCGGTTTCGCCCGCGGCATCAGCGACGGTCTCTCCAACGGTTACCTGTCCATGGTGGTGGTGGCCCAACAGCACCAGCGGCGTGGCACAGGCCGCGCCCTGGTGCACTGGGTGATGGGTGACAACCCGCAGATCACCTGGGTCCTGCGCGCCGGTCGTCCCGGGGCAGCGGAATTTTTCAGCACACTGGGCTTCGAGCCCTCGGACATCGCCATGGAGCGCAAGCGCCATAGCGCCTGATCGCCCTTCACCTGCTGCTCACCCAAGGAATCCTCATGTCAGAACAACACGACACCAATGCCGACTGGCCACCGGCCGGCTGCCCACCCCTGGCCTGGCCGGACCTGCCCGATCAGGCCACGCGCCTGGCCTGGTACCGGGCGGCGATTGGCGCCTACGGCGCGTTATGGGAAGGACACATCAACGAACCCGAGCTGACGCCCGTCAGCGAAGACGCCTTGCAGGCCCTGGAACAGCGCCTGGGCTGCCCGCTGCCACCGGCGCTGCGTGACTATCACCGCCAGCTGGGGGTGCTGTCCCTGGCCGAGACCCTGTGCAGCGTCGAACCCGGCGACATCTCGATCCAGCCTCTGCTGGAGGCCTACCCCGGCATCGTCGAGATCGACGAGCAATACCTGGACCTGGCACTGGCGCAAAGGCTGGTGGCCTTCGGCGACTACCTGGGCAACGGCAACCTGTTCTGCTTCGAGCGCGACACCGGCGCGGTCTACTACTTCGACCACGATAGCGGCATGGCCCTGACACGTTTCTTCGATTCGCCCGAGGCCTACCTGGATGCGCTGATGCTGCTGTGCCTGGCCGAAGTACATGACGACGATGACGGCGTCGAAGCGCTGATCAGCCAGCGCTATGGCGAGGATCTGCTACGCAAGTGGCGCTACTGATCTCCCCGCCCTCAAGGCCGGTCATCAACCGCCAGACTTCACCCGTATCGGCTGCTCCTGGTAACGCTCGGGAAACAGCTGCTTGAGGTGCGCCACCTTGGGCAGGTCATTGATCACGATGTAGGGATAGACAGGGTGCTCGGTAAGAAAATCCTGGTGATAGGCCTCCGCCGGGTAGAAGGTCTTGCCCGATTCCAGGCGGGTGGCAATGGGCTTGGCGAATGCCTGCCCTGCATCGAGCTGGGCGATGTAGGCCTGGGCCACCCGTTGTTGCTCGGACGTCTGCGGGAACAGCGCCGAGCGGTACTGGGTGCCGCTGTCCGGCCCCTGGCGATTGAGCTGGGTAGGATCGTGGGCCACCGAGAAGTAGATCTGCAGCAAGCTGCCGTAGCTGACCTGGGCCGGATCGAAGGTCACCTGCACCGACTCGGCATGCCCGGTATCAC
Source organism: Pseudomonas sp. L5B5 (assembly GCF_020520285.1). NCBI lineage: Bacteria > Pseudomonadati > Pseudomonadota > Gammaproteobacteria > Pseudomonadales > Pseudomonadaceae > Pseudomonas > Pseudomonas sp. L5B5. The sequence goes on along the minus strand of NZ_CP084742.1, from coordinate 5,471,609 downwards.
CTTCACTGACCCGCTGATAGTCCGCCGTCTGCGCCGCGCCCCCGGCATAACCGGAAACCGCACGCTGCACACCTTTGACATGGGCGAACACGCCCTGCACACCCCAGAAGCAACCACCGGCAAATACCGCAGTCTCGCTAGGGGCCGGATTGCGCTCATCCAGCGCTGGCGGTGCGATCACCACCGCTTCATCGCTGCCGCCAAGGGAAAAGGCCGAGCACTGCCCCGCCAGCCCCAACACGGCCATTGCCACCACTGCACCCAGAATGTTTTTCATACCTGCCTCGCTTGCCATGAGTGAACCTGCAAGGCCGCGCACGGCCTTTCCACGATCCAGGCCAACCGACCGTCGTGCCCGCGGCTCTCAACCAAAAGTGAAGGCATAGGCCTGCACCCCCGGTTCGAGAAACTCGATGCTGAAGGTGTGCTCCGCCACATCGCCGGCCTGACGCACCAACTGGTACAGGCGCTGCTCGGTCACCTGGCCGGTGCCGTCGGGCGCCACATCCACGCCGTGGTCCGCCCCCGGTGCATGGCCGTCGATCAGCACCTTGAAGCGCACCGGCTGGCCATCGCCCCCCGGGCCCAGTACCAGGTGCAGGTCACGGGCGTGAAAGCGGTACACCAGCGTTCCACCTGACGCAGTGGATCGTGCACTTTCGGCCCCGACCTTCCACTGCCCGCGCAGGCCCCAGTCGTTCAGCGCCAACTGCGTCGGCACGTCATAGGCCGCGACGATGTCCGGTGCCAGGCTGGCCTGGGGCACGAAATTCTCCGAGCGCTGGTAGCCGACATAGGTTTCCGGCGAGCGCACCTCGTCCATGTCCGCCGCTTGCTGCACCCCCTTGGCCTCGGCCTGGATCAAGCCACCGGCGACCTGGGCATTGCCGGCCTCACGCAGCAGTTGCTGGATCACCCGCTCCGACTCGGCGTACTCGCCCTCGCCGAAGTGGTGGTAGCGAATGCGCCCCTGGGCATCGGCGAAGTAGTGCGCCGGCCAGTACTGGTTGTTGAAGGCGCGCCAGATCCGGTAGTCGTTGTCGACGGCCACGGGATAGTCGATGCCCAAGTCCTTCACGGCCTTGGTGACATTGCCCAGATCCCGTTCGAAGGCGAACTCCGGGGCGTGCACACCGATCACCACCAGCCCCTGATCGCGGTACTTCTCGGCCCAGGCTTTGACATAGGGCAGGCTGCGCAGGCAGTTGATGCAGGAGTAGGTCCAGAAATCCACCAGCACCACCTTGCCCTTCAGCGCCTCGGCACTCAGGGGGGCCGAGTTGAGCCACTGCACGGCGCCGCTCAGTGGCGGCAGCTGGCCCTGCACCGGCAAGGCCGGCGCGGACATCGCGCCACCGGCAGCCATCATGGCGCCGCCGGGGTAGTCCTGGGCCTGCATCGCCCCGGCCGGTGTGGCCGCCCCGCCCGCCAACCGTCCCACCAGGGCCTGCTCCAGGCCGGCGGTGGACGCCGTGGAAAGGCGCGCCAGGAATCCGGTATCCCACCCCATGGCAATCGCCGCGACCCCAACCAGCATCGCTGCCCCCAGGCCCTTGCGCAGCCATTCACCGGCGCCGAGGGAGCGCTTCATGGCGGCGAACACCTTGCCACCGAGCAACAGCGCCACGGCCAGCGAGGTCGCAGCGCCGCCCGCGTAGGCCAGCAACAGCAGGCTGGTAGCGAGGTTGGCGCCCTGCAGCGCCGCACCGGTCAGCAACAACCCGAGAATCGGCCCGGCGCACGGCGCCCAGAGCAGGCCGGTGGCAACGCCGATCAACAATGAAGCGCCGGGCCGCGGCCGTGGGTCGTGGCCGGCAGCCTCCGAGAGCCGCCCGCCCACCGCCACCAGCGGCCGGGTCAGGCGCTCGGCCAACCGCGGCAGCAGCAGCGTCAGCCCGAACAGTGCTACGCACAGCAACGCGAGCCAGCGACCGTACTGATTGGCTTGCACCACCCAGGCGCCGCCGACCGCCGCCAGGCTCGCGACCACGGCGAAGGTCAGGGCCATGCCCAGCAACAGCGGCAAGCCACTGCGCAAGAACGGCTGGCCGGTGCGAGCGAAGACAAAGGGCAATACCGGCAGAATGCAGGGGCTGACAATGGTCAGCGCACCACCGAGATAAGCGAGAAGCAGTAGCCACATGAGGTCATCCTTCTATCGGTGAGTAACAGCATCAGGCCGCTTGCACGGTGAAGTTCATGGCCAGCCCATTCATGCAGTAGCGCAGGCCGGTAGGCGCCGGGCCATCATCGAACACATGCCCCAGGTGGCCGCCACAACGCCGGCAATGCACTTCGGTGCGCTGCATGCCCAGGGAACCATCGCGGCGCTGCCCCACCGCCTGGGCCAGGGGCGCCCAGAAACTCGGCCAGCCGGTATGGCTGTCGAACTTGGTGGTCGAGGAAAACAGCGCCAGGGCGCAGCCGGCACAGGCGAAGGTGCCCGCACGGTGCTCGTCGTTGAGCGCGCTGCTGTAGGCCCGTTCGGTGCCCTCCTGGCGCAGCACCCGGTACTGCTCGGGGCTGAGCAAGGTGCGCCACTGGTTGTCGGTGTGGCTCACCGCGAAGCCCTCATCGGCCTGGGCCGCGCCCACCAGGCTGCCTTCACCGCCCTGCCAGGGCAGCGCCTTCAGGGCCAGGGTGGCCACTCCAAGACCTGCACCTGCCGCCAGCAATTGTCGCCGTGTGAACATGGGTCTCTCCCGCAATCGGCCTCTGAACGTTAGGCAGAGCCTATGCTTGGGCTGATCGCCAAATCCTCACGCACAGTTAAACAATTCGTGATAACTGGCCGAGGCGAAACACCGCACAATGCGCCCATTGCCCCCGCGAGGCCCGAGTGTCGATGGAACAAGCCAAACGCGTGCTGGTGGTCGAGGATGACCAGCACATTGCCGAGCTGATTGCGCTGCACTTGCGCGACGAACACCTGCAAGTGGTGCACAGCGCCAACGGCACCGAGGGCCTGCGGTTGCTGGAACAGGGCGGCTGGGACGCACTGGTCCTGGACCTGATGCTGCCCGGGGTCGACGGCCTGGAGATCTGTCGCCGCGCCCGGGCCATGACCCGCTATACCCCGATCATCATCACCAGTGCCCGCTCCAGCGAGATGCACCGCATCCTTGGCCTGGAACTGGGCGCCGACGACTACCTGGCCAAGCCATTCTCGGTGCTCGAACTGGTGGCCCGGGTCAAGGCGCTGCTGCGCCGGGTCGATGCGCTGGCGCGCAACCTCAAGCTGGACAGCGGCAGCCTCGACCTCGACGGACTGGCCATCGATCCGCTGACCCGCGACGCCAGCCTGGACGGACGACGCCTGGACCTCACGCCGCGGGAGTTCGATCTCTTGTATTTCTTCGCCCGCCAGCCGGGCAAGGTGTTCTCGCGCATGGACCTGCTCAATGCCGTCTGGGGCTACAACCACGAAGGCTACGAGCACACCGTCAACACGCATATCAATCGCTTGCGGGCCAAGATCGAAAGCGACCCGGCGCAGCCGGCGCGGATCCTCACTGTCTGGGGCCGCGGCTACAAGTTCGCCGCCCAGGAGCCGACATGAGGTTGACCCTGACCCAGCGCCTGTCCGTGGTGTTCGCCCTGTTGCTGCTGGTGTGTTGCTCCACCTCGGCCTGGCTGCAAGTGCGCTCCAGCCGCATGCATGAACTGGAAGTGGTCCAGGGCCTGTCGCGGGACCTGGCCGGGCATATCGCCCAGGACACCCAGTTGATGGATGCCAATGGCCTGATGCCCAACGCCCTGCGTACGCTGTTCAGCCAGCTGATGCTGGTGAACCCCAGTGTCGAGGTGTATCTGCTGGACACCCAGGGACGCGTGATGGGCAACGCCGCCCCTGCCGGTCGCCTGCGCCGCGACCAGGTCGACCTGGCGCCGGTCCGGCGCCTGCTGGCCGGCGATCCGCTGCCGATCCTCGGTGACGACCCGCGCAGCCCGGACGGACGCAAGGTGTTCAGCGCAGCGCCGTTGATGGTGGCCGGCAAGCAGGCGGGCTATCTGTACGTAGTGCTGCTCAGCGAGGAACACGATCGCCTGGCCGAACGCGGCGCCACGGGGGCGGCCCTGAACATCGCCTTGTGGTCGATCGCCCTGGTGGCGCTGTTGTGCCTGATCGCCGGCCTCACGGCCTTCGCCCTGATCACTCGGCCATTGCGCACCCTGACCGAACGGGTCGGCCACTTCGATATCGAGGGGGCCTCGCCACCACTGGAGCCCGCGTCACCACCACAACCCAAGAACGGCAGCCTGGATGAAATCGCCGTGCTCGACGCCACGTTCCGGCAGATGCAGACCCGGCTCAACGAACAGTGGCGCACCCTGACCCGCCAGGATCAGGAGCGCCGCGAGCTGGTGGCGAACATTTCCCACGACCTGCGCACCCCGTTGTCATCCCTGCACGGCTACCTGGAAACCCTGTCGCTCAAGGACGCCACCCTGAGTGCCGAGGAACGTCGGCGCTACCTGGGCATCGCCCTGGACCAGAGTCGCAAGGTCGGTGGCCTGGCCCAGGCGCTGCTGGAACTGGTGCGCCTGGAACACGGTTTCGTCCAGCCGGTGCTCGAGGCCTTTTCCCTGACCGACCTGCTGCAAGACATCTTCCAGAAGTTCGAACTGGCCGCCGAGGCGCGCCAGGTGCAGCTCAAGGCCGACTTCGCCCCGGGTGCCTGGGGCGCCTGTGCCGACCTGGGGCTGATCGAACGGGTGCTGACCAACCTGGTGGACAATGCCCTGCGCCACACCCCCGGCGGTGGCGAGATCGAGATCGGCCTGCGTGCCGACGGCCCGCAGGTGCAGGTACGAGTCAGCGACAGTGGTCCCGGCATTGCCGAGCACCTGCGCGAAGGCCTGTTCCTGCGCCCCTTCACCATCGGTGGCGCCCGTCGTGACGGCGGCCTGGGCTTGCGCATCGTGCATCGCATCCTGCAACTGCATGGCACCAGCATCCGCCTGGAGGACCTGCCCGGGCGCGGCGCGACCTTCTGCTTTGCCCTGCCGGTCCAGGCAAGGACCGCCGAGGAATGGGCCAGGCAATCGCGGACAACCCAATAGCGCTGATTCCGAGACTCATCGCTTCGACCGGCTAACCCCGCTCGCTGCCTGCCTGTCGCAAAGAAGCCAGGCTACCGAATGCCAGCGTAGGAGCGAAGCTTGCTCGCGATAGTCGTTAACGGTAGCGCTTGTTTACGGGATAAACGCAGCGCTCTGAGGTCCATCGCGGGCAAGCCTCGCTCCTGCCATTTCCTTTACTGATCGGCACTGGCCGGGCTGCCAATTCTGCCCAAGGGCTGGAAACTCCTGCGGCATCAGCGATGCTAAGGCGCGGCCCGATACAGGGTTTGCAGGTGGGAAAGGCGCAAGCCGCCATGCTCCAGGTTGCGTCGACTCTGCGAGTTCACCAGCGCCGTGGCCGCCACACTCCGAGCACCGAAGGCGACGGCCTGCTGCAACCGATGGGCGATCAGGGCCCGGTGATGACCCTGGCCCCGCGCGGCCTTGGTGGTAAAGGCGGTGCCCAGGTAGGCCACGCCGTTGTCGGCGATGAACAGCGCCGCGCCGGCCACTGCAACGCCCTGGTCCCGCAGCAGGTACAGATGCCCGCGGCCATCGTTGAGCAAGCCGCCAAAGGCCGCCTGATTGACTGGCCGGGCGGCCGCTGGAGTATTGAAGCCCTCACGGTGCAGCGTGCAGAACGCTTCCAGCGTCGCGGCAGTCACCGGCTCGATCTCCAGCCCTGAAGGCGACGCCACGATCTCGTCCACAGGGGCGAACAACTGCCCATGGGTCCAGCCCTTCAGGCGCTGCAACGGCTGCCCTTCCAGCTCCAGGGTGGGCGCGATCCTGGCAGACTCGGCGATCAAGGCGATCGCCGGGGCGTACGCCGCTTTGCGCTGCAGCAGATCGACCAGGCGTCGGGCATCCTGTGCCCTGTCGCCATGTACCCGGTTCATCATCGGGCTGGGATTGCCAGCGACGACGAACGCACCACACCCTGGCTCACCCAGCAGGCGGGCTCCATAAGGGTTGCCCGGCAGGCTCGCCAGGCCCTGGACCCGGGCCCGCAGGTATTGGGTTTCGGCAGATTCAAGCGCCAGCGCGCGGCTACGGTCCATATCAGCGACTGCCCACAGGGGTTTCACTGACCCAGGGCACCCGCACCTGCTCGGCGATGCTCGTGGCCTGCGCCTGCAAAGCCTCCAGTTTCGTCCGGCGTCCGAACAACCCGGTGAGGTGCAGCAGCAGGCGCCCGGCGAACCCCAGGCCATCGCCGCTGCGACGGGGGATCAAGTGCATGTGGGCATGGGGAATGTGCTGGTTGGTGGCCCGGCCATCGTTGACCAGCAAGTGCGTACCTTCCACGCCGTAGCCGGCGCGGCGCTGCGCGGCCACCAGGCCGTCGAACACCTGGTACAGGTGCTGGCGGACAAAACCGGGCAACTGCTCGAGTTTTTCCACGTGGGAATGGGGAATCAGCAAGACATGGCCCTGGCCCAGGGGGTGCACGTCCATGAAGGCCATGCAGTGTTCATCGCGATAGACCACGGCCGCTGGCAGGGTTCCAGCGATAATCTGGCAGAAAATACAGTTCATCCATGAATCCTCAAGTGACAAGGTGCATCCCGGCGACAGCCTGAATGTAACCCACCTTGCCCCTTGCCTGCGCATTCCTTGCGGTGTAGCTCCTGACGATCGAGGCTCAGTCCAGGGCCAGGTAGGCGCCAGCGTCGACTTCGATCATCACGGGTTGGCGGGTGCCCTTGAGGCTCGCCAGCAGCTCCTGCAACTGGGTGGGGCTGTCGGCCTGGTGATGGGACACATGGCAGCTGCGGGCCAGGGCCTGGAAGTCCGGGGTGAGGATGTCCACCCCCAGCGGCTCGATGTCCCGGGCGTGCATGTAGTCACGAATCTCGCCATAACACTGGTTGTTCCAGACCAGCAGGATCACGCCGATCTGCGCTTCCCGGGCCGCGATCAGTTCGCCACTGGTGAACTGCAAGCCACCGTCCCCCACCAGGGCCACCACCGTTCGTTCCGGCTGTGCCAACTTGGCGCCCATGGCCGCGGGCAGGCCATAACCCAGGGTGCCGTAGCCGCTGCCGGCATTGAACCAGCTGGCCGGGGCCGGGGCCTGGTAACCACACGCGCCCTGGTACACGGGTTGGGTCGAGTCACCCACCAGGATCGGTGTATCGAGGTTATCGCGCAGCAGGTCCAGCAAGCCTTGCAGCCCTCGCTGCCTGGCGCTCCAGCTGGCGCGCTCGGCCTGGTTCACCCGTTGCACGCTGTCCACCGCCCAGCGCCCGCGGGCCGTCTGCGGCGCCACCTGGTCCAGTAGTGCCTGCAAGCCCTGAAGGGCATCGCCCAGCAGGCCGACATGGGCCCGCTGCACACCCATGACCTGCATCGGGTCGATGTCCAGGCGGATCAGCGAACCCTTGAAGCGCAACGGCCCCAGGCCAAAGAAGTCGTAGTCGGTCTCGCCCAGCTCGGTACCTACCGCCAGCACCACATCGGCTTCGTCGATCAGCGCCCGGCCATGGACCGCAGACTGCACCCCATCGAGCAGCAGCGGGTGCGCCTGGGGCAGCAGGCCCCGGGCGTTGGTGGTCAGCGCCACCGGGGCCTGCAGGCGCTCGGCCAGTTGCTGCAATACCTGGGCGCAACCGCGGGCACCGCCACCGGCGAGGATCAGCGGCCGGTGAGCGACGTCCAGCAGGGCCAGCGCCGCCTTGATCGAATCCGCGGCCGGTGCCGGTGCCCCGGGCAGGCTGCGCGGCATCAGGTTGAGATCGGCGGCCGGCATCTCCAGCACATCCAGGGGAATCTCGATATGCACGGGCCGTGGACGCGCGCACTTGAACACGGCAAAGGCCCGGGCCAGGATTTCCGGCAGCTCGGCCGGCGACTGCAAGGTGTGGCTGAAGGCGCAGACCCCGGCCACCATCGCCCGCTGGTCCGGCAATTCGTGCAGGTGGCCGTGGCCCAGGCGCAGGTGCTCGCGGCGGTTGACCGTGGAGATCACCAGCATCGGCACCGAGTCGGCGTAGGCCTGGCCCATGGCGGTGAGGATGTTGGTCATGCCGGGACCGGTGATGATGAAGCACACCCCGGGCTTGCCGCTGGCCCGGGCGTAGCCGTCGGCCATGAAACCCGCGCCCTGTTCATGCCGCGGGCTGACGTGGCGCAGGCGACTGCCATGCAGGCCGCGATACAGTTCAACGGTATGCACGCCGGGAATCCCGAACACCGTGTCCACGCCATAACCTTCCAGCAAACGAACCAGCGACTGCGCACAGGTGGTCATCGACTACTCCTCTTGTTCTTATGGCGGGCGACACCCTGCGCCCGGCTGATGCCGACGGACATTAGTCGCAGCGACCGAGGAGCAACAATCGAAAAAAATCCTCGCGATTGATCAATAAAATTCACGCTTTACCGTTACGGCGCGGCTCTGGGTGCAAGCGGGTGATGCCCTGCAACTGGGACTTGACCCACTCGCTGAAGGCCAGCACCACCGGGCGCTCGGCCTTTAGCAAGTCGGCCACCAGGTAGTAGCCGCGATTGGACTCGATCTCGGTGCCGAACGGCTGCACCAGCAGCCCCTTGGCCAGGGCCTCGCCGCTGATCAGGTTGTCGCCCATGGCAATACCCTGCCCGGCGATGCAGGCCGATTGCACGAAATGCGCGTCGGCGAACACGATGCCCCGGCGTACATCGACGTTCGGTGCTCCGGCCGCCGCCAGCCAGATGCGCCAGTCGGAGTAGTCGATCATGTGCAGCAGCAGGGCGTGGTCCAGGGCATCGAGGCTCTTCAACCCGCCCATAGCATTCACCAGGCTCGGGCTGCACACCGGGAAATACCGCAGGGAAACGATCTTCTGCACATGCTGGTTGGGCCAGTCGCCCATGCCGTAGGCGACGAACAGATCGACGCTGCTGTCACTGGTATCACCCGGCGTACGCGGCGACACCAGGTGCAGTTCCACCTGGGGATACAACGCCTGGAACTCGGCGATGTGGGTGCACAGCCAGTAGGTGGCGAACCCCGGCGGGCTGCTGATGCACAGCCGCCCGCTGACCTGCTGGCCGTCCGAGCGCTGCCCGGCCTCGAGGATGTTGGCCAGCAGCAGATGGATGTCACGGGCGTAGCGCTCGCCCTGGTAGGTGATGCGAATGCTGCGGCCCAAGCGCTCGGTCAGGGCGAACCCCAGCGTCTGCTCCAGGCTCTTGATCTGGTGGCTGATGGCGCTGGGCGTCAGGTTCAGCTCGCTGGCAGCTTCGGCGACACTGCCCAGGCGGGCCACCGCATCCAGGGCCCGCAGCGCCGTCATGGAGGGATAACGCATACCGATCATGCCTCGACTACAGGAAAACGAGTGGCTGCACGATAACGGCAATCGCCGTGGGGCAATAGTCTTGTCTGTCGGCGATAAAACCCCTGATTACTGAAAAAAATTTCCGTTTGCGGCTAAAAATGCTCGATTGACCCCATGCCCTCGATGGCTAATTCTCAGGTCCTACCCTGTGCCGGGAACTGCCCGGCCATCGCACAATAACAAGAGGGTCGACCCTTGCATTCGCAGCCCAACTCCGCCAATCCCGTGGTGGCGATCGACGACCTGCACAAGAGCTACGCCGATCACCACGTCCTCAAGGGCATCGCCCTGCGCGCCAATGAAGGCGAAGTGGTCTCGCTGATCGGCTCCAGCGGTTCGGGCAAAAGCACCCTGCTGCGCTGCATCAACCTGCTGGAGATTCCCTGCAGCGGCAGCCTGCGCATCAATGGCGAGCAGGTGCGCCTCAAGACCGATCGTGCCGGCAACCCACAGGTCGCCGACCCGGCCCAGGTCGCCCGCCTGCGCACCCAACTGAGCATGGTGTTCCAGAGCTTCAACCTGTGGCCCCACCGCACCGTGCTGGAGAATGTCATCGAGGCGCCGGTGTATGTCCTCGGCGAAGACCGCAAGGAGGCCATCGCCCACGCCGAGCATCTGCTGGAAAAGGTCGGGCTGGCCCACAAGCGCGATACCTTTCCTTCCTTTCTGTCCGGCGGCCAGCAACAGCGGGTGGCCATCGCCCGGGCCCTGGCGATGCGCCCCAGGGTGCTGCTGATGGACGAGCCGACCTCGGCCCTGGACCCGGAGCTGGTGGGCGAGGTGCTCAAGGTCATCCAGGGCATCGCCGAGGAAGGTCGCACGATGATTCTGGTGACCCACGAGATGGCGTTCGCCCGCGATGTGTCGAGCAAGGTGATGTTTCTCCACCAGGGACTGGTGGAAGAGGAAGGTCCCCCGCAGCAGGTGTTCCTCAACCCGGTCAGCGAGCGCTGCCGGCAATTCGTCATGGCCCAGGAAAACCGCGTCTGACGTCCCGCTTCAATCCTTGAAAACAACAACTTCGATAAAGGGTAAAGCCATGAAAAACCTGCTCAAGGTGCTCGCCACCGGTTGCCTGTTCAGTGCCCTGTCCAGCCACGCCCTGGCTGCCGACAAGATCGTCTTCGGCATCGCCCTGGAACCCTACCCGCCGTTCTCGATGAAAAGCGGTGCCGGCGACTGGAGCGGCTTCGAACCGGAACTGATCAAGGCCCTGTGCGAACGCATGCAGGCCCAGTGCCCGCTCAAGGAAGTGGCCTGGGACGGCCTGATCCCGGCCCTGCAGTCGAGCCAGATCGACGCCATCCTCAATTCCCTGAGCATCACCGAGGAACGGCAGAAGGTCATCGATTTCTCCGCCCCCTACTACCAGACTCCAGCCATGTGGGTCGCCGACCAGGCCCTGGAACTCACCACCACGCCCGACGGGCTCAAGGGCAAGCTGATCGGGGTGCAGGGCTCGACCTCCAACGCCACCTTCGCCAAGACCTACTACGGCAAGACCTCGACCCTGCGCTACTACACCACCCAGGACGACATGCTCTCGGACCTGCAAAGCGGGCGCATCGACGTGATGCTGGCCGATGCCCTGACCATCGAGCCGGTGCTCCAGTCGGCGGCCGGCGCCGGCCTGGCGAGCAAGGGCCTTGCGCCCAAGGACCCGCTGTTCGGTTCCGGTATCGGCGTTGGCTTGCGCAAGGGTGACAGCGCCCTGCAGCAACGGATAGACAGCGCCCTGGCAGCGCTCAAGGCCGACGGCACCTACGACAAGATCCGCAGTCGCTACTTCAGCGTCGACATCTCTGCCAACTAAGCCGACCGGCCGGCCCGCTGCGGTGGGCCGCCGGCGTTGACTGGATACGCCATGATTTCTCTGTCCGACCTTTCCCAACTGTTCGTCGCCGACGGCTGGCTCGGCGCCCTGGCCCAGGGCGCGCTGGTGTCCCTGCAGATTTCCGCCGGGGCCTTCGTCCTCGGCCTGGGCATCGGCCTGCTGGTGGCGATGATCAAGCTTCGCGGACCGCGCTGGCTGGTGAAGCTGGCCAACCTCTACACCACCCTGTACCGGGCCATGCCCGAGCTGCTGCTGATCCTGCTGCTGTACTACGCCGGCACCGACCTGCTGAACATGGCCATGGCCGCCATGGATAGGCCCAGCGTCACGGTCAACGGCTTCATCGCCGCGATACTGGTGCTGGGCATCGTCCAGGGCGCCTATTCGGCGGAGATCATCCGCGGCGCGATCCTGGCCATCCCCCACGGCCAGATCGAAGCCGCCCGGGCCTACGGCATCGAGCGCTGGCTGCTGGTGCGACGCATCCTGCTGCCGAGCATGCTGCCCTTCGCCATGGCCGGGCTGTCGAACCTGTGGCTGGTACTGGTCAAGGACAGCGCGCTGATCAGCATCGTCGGCTACAGCGAACTGCTCTCGGTGGGCAAGCAGGCCGCCGGCTCCACCAAGCATTACCTGGTGTTCTACCTGGCGGTCGCGGCGTTCTACTTCGTCATCACCCTGGTGTCCGGCAGCGTGTTCCGCGTGCTCGAACGACGCACCAACCGCTGGCTGCCCCAGCACTAGGAGCTTGCAATGGATTTTTCCTGGATCAACGGTTTTTCCACCGAGCTGGTACGCGGACTGGGCATCACCCTCAAGCTCCTGCTGCTCAGCGGAATCTGCGGTTTTGCCCTGGCGGTGCTGGTGGGACTGGGCCGGGCGTCGCGCAATCCACTGATTCGCGCGCCGATGCAGTTCTACATCAGCGTGTTCCGCGGCACGCCGCTGCTGGTGCAGATCTACATCCTCTACTACGGGGTCGGCAGCCTGTTCGCCGCCTACCCGCCGATCCGCGGCAGCTTTCTCTGGCCCTACCTGCGCGAGGGTTTCTGGTACGTGGCCCTGGCCCTGACCCTGAGTGTCGGTGCCTATGTGGGCGAAGTGCTGCGTGGCGGACTGCGGGCCGTGCCCCGGGGCGAGCTGGAAGCGGCCCGCGCCTACGGCATGGGCCACTGGCTGACCCTGCGCCGGGTGTGGCTGCCCCGGGCCCTGGAGCTGGTACGCCCGACCCTCGTGGGTGAGTGCGTACTGCTGCTCAAGGCCACCGCCCTGGCTTCCACCGTGGCGGTCACCGACCTGCTGGGCGCGGCCAACCTGGTGCGCGCCCAGACCCTGAAAGTCTACGAGCCGCTGCTGGCCGTGGCGCTGATCTACATCGTCCTGGCCTTTGTCATCGAACATCTGTGCAACCGCCTGGGCGCCACACCTCACAAGCAGGCGCCCCAGCGCCAGGCCTGAACCCATTCATTGCGCGGGCCACGAGGCCCGTGAGGAGAACCACATGCGTTACTCACCTTTCGTCCAGCGTATCAGCGGCGAATCCGTCAGTGCCTGGGACATCCACTACGCGGCCATCGAGGCCCGTGGCCGTGGCGAGGACGTGATCGTCCTCAGCGTCGGCGACCCGGACTTCGCCACCGACCCGCGCATCAGCGCCGCCGCCAGCGCCGCACTGGAGCAGGGCGACACCCACTACACCCACGTCCTGGGACGCCCGGCCCTGCGCGAAGCGATTGCCGCCAAGCAGCGCCGCCTGCTGGGCATCGACGTCGGCGCCGACAACGTGGCCCTGGTGGCCGGGGCCCAGAACGGCCTGTTCGCCACGTCACTGTGCCTGTTCGGCAGTGGCGACGAAGTACTGGTGCCTGAGCCCATGTACCTGACCTACGAGGCCTGCATCCATGCCTCGGGGGCACGCCTGGTGGGTGTCGAGCAGCCCGCGGCCAACGGTTTTCGCCTGACCGCTGCAGCCCTGGAAGCGGCCCTGAGCGACAAGACCCGGGGCATCGCCCTGGCTACACCGTGCAACCCCACAGGCAATGTCTACAGCCGCGAAGAACTCGAAGCGGTGGCCGAAGTGGCGCGCAAGCACGACCTGTGGGTGATTTCCGATGAGGTGTATGGGCAACTGACCTACGACCGCCAGCACCTGAGCATCGCCTCGCTGCCGGGCATGGCCGAGCGCACGGTGATCCTCAACAGCCTGTCCAAGACCCACGCCATGACCGGCTGGCGCGTGGGTTGGGTGGTCGGTCCGCAAGCCCTGGTGGGTCACCTGGACAATTTGCTGCTGTGCATGCTCTACGGCTTGCCGGGGTTCGTCCAGGAAGCCGCGCTCAAGGCCCTGGAGCTGGATGAAGAGGTGGTCGACAGCGCCCGCGAAGTCTATCGCCGGCGCCGCGACCTGGTGGTGGCGGGCCTCGGCCAGGTGCACCTGCTGGACTGCCGTGAGCCAGAGGCCGGGATGTTCATGCTGGTGGACGTGCGGCGCACCGGCCTGTCGAGCATGGACTTCGCCTGGCAGCTGTTCCGTGCCACTGGGGTCTCGGTGCTCGATGCCCAGGCCTTTGGTGCCAGCGCCGAGGGTTTCGTGCGCATCTCCTTCACGGTCGCCGACGAGGTGCTCAAGGACGCTTGCCAGCGCATCGCCGGTTTTGTCGAGGCCCTGGGCGCACAACGCTGAACAAAAGACCGATGGTGGCGAGGGAGCTTGCTCCCGCCCGACTGCGAAGCGGTCGTAAAGGCCCGGCCCGCGATTCAATTGTTGCATCGCGGTCGCGGACTTTGGGGTGGCTACGCCACCCAGCGGGAGCAAGCTCCCTCGCCACAGCAATGCCCATGACAACACCTTTGCAACTGAGCCTGTCGCCCATTTTCTGCCCAACGTTGAAGGGCCCCTGCTTGAGAGGTTGACCCGTGACCGCTTCCGACCAATTCAATTCCACCCATAGCGCCGTCGACCAGTACGCCGAACTGGTCCTGCACAACGGCCGGATGTACACCCTCGATCCAGCCCAGCCCTGGGCCGACGCCGTGGCCATGCGCCAGGGCAAGCTGATCGCGGTGGGCAGCCTTGCGTCGCTGGCCTCGTTGATCGGCCCCAATACCCGTCAGCACGACCTGGACGGGGCCTTCTGCATGCCCGGCCTGCACGATATGCACACCCACCCGGACCTGGCCCTGGCGCCGCGCTACGCCGACGACCTGGACGTGGGCATCGAAGACCCGACCCCGGAGCAACTGGCGGCGGCGATCCATGCCTACGCCGACAGTCACCCGGGCGATGGCTGGATCTACGGCCAGTACTGGGTGCGCTACACCTTCCGCGAAGCCGGCCTGACACCGGGTCGCGAGTGGCTCGACAGCATCATGCCGGACCGTCCCGTGGCCCTGCTGGACCGCATGTGGGGGACCATGATGGTCAACTCCAGGGCCCTGGAACTGGCCGGCATCGACCGTCATACCAGCGACCCGCGCAACGGCTACCTGGAGCGTGACGAGCTGACCGGCGAGCCCAACGGCCTGCTGATCGACGGCGCCTACGCCCTGATCCACGCCGCCATGCCGCCGACGCCAGTGTCGGTACTGCGCCGCGCCTATCGCGACGGCGTGCACTTCCAGACCTCCCGTGGCGTGACCGCCACCAAGTACGTGCACGTCTGCGAGAACCGCCTGCAGGCCCTCAAGGAACTGGACGATGCCGGTGAGCTGACCCTGCGGGTGGAAGCCGCCATCAGCTGGCAGGACGATATCTTCCCGGTGCGCCGGCGCTGGGAGCTGCTCAGCGGCGAGCGGCACTTCTATCGCAGCTCCCGGCTGAGCGCCAACGCAGTGAAGTTCCACTTCGACGGCACTGTCGAGCCCAAATCCTCGTACCTGCTGACCCCCTGGCCCGAGGAATCGAGCTGGCGCGGCAAGCTGAACCTGACCCCGGAACACATCACCGACATGGTGGTGGACATGGACAAGCGCGGCCTGCGGGTGATCGCCCACTGCACCGGCGACGGCGCCTCCGACGTGTTCCTCGATGCCGTGGCCGAGGCCCGCCGGCGCAACGGCAACAGCGGCATTCGTCACCAGTGCGCCCACAGTACCCTGCTGCACCCGGGCAACCTCAAGCGCTTCCAGGCCCTGGACGTGATCGCCGAGTTCTCCCCGGCGGCCTGGTACCCAACACCGTTCGCCAGCGGCGCGCGCTCCGGCTACGGTCAGGAACGCCTCAAGCGCATCTACGACTTCAAGGGTGTACTGGCGGCCGGCGGTATCGCGGTGTTCGGCACCGACTGGCCGGTGGCGTCCATCGACCCCTGGCTGGCCCTGGAAACCATGGTGACCCGGCAGAACCCCTGGAACCAGGAGCCCGATACCTTCGGCGATCCCATCAGCCTGGAACAGGCCCTGCAGGTAGCGACCCTCAACGGCGCCCATGCCATGGGCCTGGAACACCTGACCGGCAGCCTGCAAGTTGGCAAGTCGGCGGACCTGATCGTGCTCGACCGTGACCTGTTCGCCCAGGGCGCACGCAACTACATCCACCACACCCAGGTGCAACTGACCTTCGTCGAGGGGCAACTGGTCTACGACCGCCAGGGCACCTTCAGCGACACGCCGCTGCAGGCGGTCTGGGAAGGCCTGCCACCGGTGATCGAGGGCCAGGAGCCATGAACAAGCTGGCGAGCATTCCGGTCACCGTGGTCTCGGGCTTTCTCGGTGCCGGCAAGACCACCCTGCTCAACCGCCTGGTGCAGCGTACCGACAGCGGCCGGCTGGCGGTGATCGTCAACGATTTCGGCGAGCTGAACATCGATGCGGCGATCATCGCCGAAGTCACCGATGCGGTGTACAGCCTGCAGAACGGTTGCATCTGCTGCACCGTTCAGGAGGACCTGCTGGCGCAACTGGTGAGCCTGTCCAAGCTGCGTCCGGCCCTGGAGCGGATCGTCATCGAGTGCAGCGGCGTCTCGGACCCTCAGCGCATCGTGCAGACCATCGGTTACCCGCAACTGCGCGACCGCCTGCACCTGGATGCCGTGGTCACCCTGGTCGACGCCAGCGGTTACCAGGCCCTGGAGGGCGACATGGCCCGGTTGTCCAGAGCCCAAGTGGCCTGCGCCGACTGGGTGCTGCTGAACAAGGTCGACCTGGTGACTCCGGAGCAGTTGCAGGGCATCCGCGCCAGCCTCGTCTGCCGCGCGCCGGTATTTGAAACCGTGCAGGCCCAATTGCCCCAGGAGTTGCTGCTGGCCCCACCGGTGCGCTCCACCGACGTGTTGTTCAAGGCCCTGCCCCAGGCCCACGACCAGTTGTTCGAGAGCTGGGTGTGGAAAAGCTCCCGGCCATTGCAACCCAAGGCCTTGCGCGACTGGCTGGCGCAGTTGCCTGCCGACCTGCTGCGCCTCAAGGGCCTGGTGCACCTGGAAGGCAACGAGCAGCCCTACTGGTTGCAGCACGTAGGCCGCCGCAGCCAGTTCACCCTGGCCACCGACCAGCCTGCCGAGCATGCCGCACAGCTGGTATTCATTGCCCGACGGGGCAGTGGCCTGCGCCAGGAACTGGAAGCGGGAGTCACCCTGACCCAGGCACAGTAGGCGTCGAGCCGGGGGCTTCCCGGCAGAGTGGGCGAAGCGCACCATGGGCCGCCCTTTTCCACGCCAGCAAGGACGCCGCAGATGCTCGATATCCTCCAAGGAACGCCCCTGTGGGTGTATGCCGTCTTCGCCCTGGTCTGCTACTACGGTCTGCGTGCCCTCTCCCCCACCCGCGAAAGCCGTCGCTCGCTGCTGCTGATGCCGGCAATTCTTCTGGTCTGGTCGGTGTGGTCGCTGCACCTCGGCGACCACCCGTTGCTGGCGCTGGTGGCCTGGGCCGGCGGGGCAGCGCTGGGCAGCCTGCTGGCCATGCTGCTGTTTTCCAGCGCCGGGGTCCTGCTGGAGTCGAGCAGCGAGACCCTTCTGGTGCCCGGTACCCTGAAGATCCTCGGCATCTCGTTGCTGTTCTTCGCGGTCAGATACTGGATCGGCTACCAGAGCGCCGTGCATCCCGAGCACGCCGCCAGCGTGCAGATGCTGGGTATCAGCGGCACCGCCGCAGGCTTTACCGTTGGTCTGTTCTGCGGACGGGCGTTCAGGCTGTACCGTCACTTCCTGCAACTCCGGCTCAGGGCCTGAACGCCGCCTGGCCGTGCCCTTCGGGCGATGGGGAATCTTCGTTGGCCAATCCGGTCTTTAAGGACCGTGCGGGCCATCCGGGCGCTTGGTCCGTGACAACGGCCCTGCGCTCCAATAGATTAGGCGCCCCCGAAAATCCTCCGGGCTTTTCGCGCCTCAAACCTGTCAAACCAAGTAGTGGATGTTCAATGCCTGATTCCAACACCGAAGAGTCCGTGATCGCCTTGTCCAGCAAGGCCGAATACGAAAACGCCATTCATCTTTCCCAGCACGTGTCCCAGGCCAAGACCATCAGCGAGATGGTGCTCGACGCCTTCCACACCTCGAAAGAAAGTGACCAGATTCGCGAACTGCGCGCTGCGATTCGCCAGGCCCACGACCGCTTTGACGACGACACTGCCTATGAACTCATGGGCCAGCTCAAGCAACTCAAGGACGCCGAGGCTGCAGACCTTGCCGCCCTGGAAGACCTGAGCAAGCGATTCCCCATCAGCCGGATTCTCTCCAGCTACAAGGATGACCCGGACTTCCAGGAGCTGGTCTATGGCCTGGCCCTGAAGGTGCTGAACCAGACTCACCAGGCCATCAGCAATCCGAGCGGCAGCAAGAGCAAGGCACGCCCGAAGAAGGAAATGGAAGTGTTCGCCATCAGCAAGGATGGCATCAGCGTTACCCTGCCAATGCGTCCGCGCTCCAAGGCCAACGTCGACCGTGAAGCCTTCGAGTTCCTGGGCTTCAGCTTTGTCGGCGAAGGCGACGAGGCCGAGCTGGAAAGCGAGATTTTCATCGACAGCAACGGTAACGAACAGCCGGCAACTCGCAAGAACATCGTCACTGCGATCCAGCAGCAGACAGCCTTCGAAGGCTTCAGCGCCACGGCGCAATAAGCTGCTGCTTCGCTGACGACCAGTGGCAAGCCCCGCCTTCGGCCTGAAGCCGGGGCTTGCTCGCCTTAGCGTCCCCCGTACTCAACGATGGGATACATCGCGCACAGCGCCTCGGTCTGCAACCGGAACTGCTGCTGCAATGCAGGTTCCAGGACGTATTGCTGCCCACCGTGGAGCTTCAACTGATCCAGTATCCGACAGACCAGATCGACCAGCTCGCTGCAGCCTTGGGAATCCATGTAGCGCTGGGCAATGGAACCGGTGCCGATACACAAGCCATTGGCGGAAAATGACGATCGGGTTTCACCCGGCCCGCGTTTTTTGCTGACGATGATTCCGCACGACTCCAGTACCGATTCAGCGATGGAGCCACTGATGCCTTCATGCAAGCGCAGCAGGATCGTGTGATTTTCCGTCCCACCTCCCACGACTTCGTAGCCCCGCGCCATGAACGCGCAGGCCATTTCATCCGCGGTGGCGCGAATTCGACCCATGTAGCCATCGAACGACGGGGACATGGCGTAACCCAGCGCGGCCGCCTTGGCGGCAATCACGTTGACCGCAGGCGCGCCCTGCATCCCGGGGAACACCGCCTGATCGAGAACCCGTCGAAAGCTCGACCTCAGGCCCGGCACCTTGGCGTCTGCGTCTCGCCCGCAAAGAATCAGGCCGCCGCGTGGCCCGGCAAGCTGCTTGTGGGTGCAGGTGGTCGTGACATGCGCGACATCGATAGGACTCGGATGGCGGCCCGTGGCAACGAGGCCGGCAATATGTGAAATATCGGCAAGGACAATGGCCCCGGCTTCGTCGGCAATGGCGCGAAAACGCTGGAAGTCCACGACCCGTGAATAGGCCGTGGCCCCGCAGATGATGATGCGTGGACGATGGGCCAGCGCCAGCTGGCGCACCTCCTGGTAGTCGATGACACCCTGGGGGGTAGTGCCGTAACGGATCGCCTTGTAGTTGGCCGCGGTGAATGCCAGAGAACTGCCGTGGGTCAGGTCGCCGCCATGATCCAGGGCCATGCCGAGAATCGTGTCCCCGGGTTCGGCCAGGGCGCTCAGCACCTGGTAGTTGGCGTCGGAGGCTGAATGCGACTGCACGCCAGCATACTGGGCCGCAAACAGCTCCTTGGCCCGGCGGATGGCCAAGGACTCGACCAGATCGGCGTTCTCGCACCCGGCGTGCTGACGCCGACCTGGAGTGCCTTCCACGGTGACATTGAGCAAGGCCGAGGCCGAGGCCGCCAAGGTTCGCGGGCCAGCCGCGCAGGAAGATGCCACCAGAGACAGCGTGCGGTGTTGACGCGTGACTTCGGCATCCAGGATGCTAGCCAGCTCGGCATCTTCAGTTCGCAGTTCGGCCAAACCACGTCGCAGCAGGTCGGCCTGGGTCCTGAGTGGTTCAGTATCAGCTGCCATGATTCTCTGTCCCTTCCTTGTGTGTTGCGTGCCACGAACGAGAGCGCGCTTCCTGGTTTTACGTTCGCTTGGGTCAATCGAGACCAGCCAGCCTCGGCGCTGAATGTACGAGGCGTAACAGAGTTAATCAAAAAATTAAACATTAACCAAATTAAATGATGCTTTCCGACCGGGACAGGACAGCGTCGACATTGCGTTATCAGCCCTGCTCAACCTGGAGAACCATGACGCCAAGCTCCTGGGGCTGTATTGTCATGACCAAGCCATGCAACACTTGTCTTGGACAGCGCCCCAAATCGGATCCCCCGGCGGTCTGATCGCCCTAGCACCCACAGCGAAATACTCCAGGACGGATTCCGGCTGAATTGAACGCGTACTAGCGAAGCATTAAAAACCTGAAGCAGCCTGACAGGCTCTTGCCGCAATGACCGGGTTCCTGGCGTTGAGCAACTGAATGTCATGCACGCCGCGAGTTACATGACCGCTCGATGCATTACGACTATAAGGAAATAGTGAGGTACTTGATGCACAGAAGGGAAAGAACAGAGTATTTAAAGAGCAATATAAAATACCTGATTAAAAGCCGTGGCGAGACCCAACTGTCTTTATGCAACGCCAGCGGCCTGACCAGAACGACCATATACAATATTCTTGAAGGCAAGGTCAGCAACGTCCAGCAGTCCACCATCCGAAAAATCTCCGACTTCTTCGGCATCTCCTATGAGGAAATAGAAACGGTCAACTTCGAAGAGAAGGAGATCATAGAAAGCAGTATTTCTCCCCAGGGAAACATGAATCCGGCAGCTGTTCCGATCATCAAGGAAAGCTTGTTGCTGGCCAATATCGACAAACGTATTGGTGAGCTTGCCACGCTGTTCCCGCTGACCTACTACTTCGGCACATGCAGCAACTTGATAGCCGTATTGCTGGAGAAGGAAATCGATGGTGCGAATGAGCCTGGCGACCTGTTGATCGTACAAAAGGGATCGTCCACCGATGACACGGAAAAACTCGTTTACGACAGACTGACAAAAAGGCTGTCCATCATGAACGAGAACCTCTGCAATTCGGATCGTGTATGTGTAGTGGGCGACATCATTGAGGAGCGCTTCAATGACTGCATATGAAGGTGATGTCGAAAACGACAAATACAAGCTTCTGGGATTTGAAAACAACAAGAACCTGGCTGTGATCATGATCATCGACACGGGCAAGGTCATAAAGATAAAACTGAGTGAATTGTTGAAAAGCGAAATAATGGACAACTTGAATAAAATGGAAGTTAAAAACCTCTACAAGAAATTCTATTCCCAAGGAGGGGCGCTGACTGCTTACGACCTGAATGACCGCAATGAAAACTCGTGGATGATCTACATCATCCTCAACCTGCTGTTGTTCACCTTCTACATTTTCACCAGTATCGCCGCAACAAAACCGATCTACCTCGAATCACTCGATATCATTATCACCCCCGGCACCTTTCTATATCCGCTGACCTTCCTGATCGTTGACTTGCTGAACGAAAATTTCGGACTCAGGCTCGCACGAAGAGCCATCCTGTTTGCCTTCGCAAGCAACGCCATGATCATCATCCTGCTGTATGCCTCGACCTTTCTTCCGGGGCTGCCGGGCTGGAAGCTCGACACACCTTATAACGACGTCATCATCCAGGTATCGTCGGTACTGGTAGCCTCTTCAGTCTCTTTCCTGGTTTCCGAGAACATAAACTCATACTTGCTGTGCAAGATAAAGGAACTCACGAACTCCAGATTCCTTTTTCTGCGGATATTCCTGAGCACCTTGTTTGCGGTAATCATCGACAGTTTCGTGTTTTGCTACATCGCATTTTATGGCGCGATGCAAAACAGCGATATCCTCAATATGATTTATGTCCAGATCGCGATCAAGGTATGTTTTGCGTTCCTCAACATACTGCCCGCCTATGGTGCAAGATCGCTGTTCAAGCGATACATAACCGACAGCCAGGCAAAATAATCAGGTTGCGGTGCCAGTCAACATTGGAGCTCAACACTCATCTGCCCATTGGCACCGGTGTTGAACTCCAAGGTTCACCGACAACTCAGTTCGTTACTTCAGGTCCAGTTTGCTTTTCAAGCCTTGCATGACTTCTGCCTTGTTCCCCAGATAAGCGCTCAACCCTCTCGCCCGTAGATTGCAGGCATCGCAGTTGCCGCAGCCACTTCCCATGATGCCGTTGTAGCAAGTCAGTGTCTGCTCGCGAACCAGGTCCAGCTGATTGTGGTAATCGGCCAGCGCCCAGGTCTCTGCCTTGTTCAGCCACATCAGCGGCGTTTCAAGCCGCAACGTGTATTCCATGCCCAGTTCAAGGGCCTTGTTCAGCGCCTTGACGAACTCGTCGCGACAATCGGGGTAACCCGAGAAGTCTGTCTCGCACACCCCGGTAATGACGGTTTCGGCCTTGACCTGATAGGCATAAATGGAGGCCAGGGTTAAGAACAGGATGTTTCTCCCCGGTACAAAAGTGCTCGGCAGACTCTCGCCTGAACTGTTCACCGTGGGCACCGGGATGTTGTCCCGGGTAAGGCTGCTGATTGCCAGCTCGTTCAACAACGAGGCATCCAGTACCTTGTGCACGGTAGCCCCCAGTTGTTTCGAAAGCCGCTGCGCGGTCTCGATTTCCGCATGGTGCCGCTGACCGTAGTCGAACGTGATGCAATGCACCTCGTCATAGAGCGGCAAGGCGTGAATCAGGCAGGTTGTCGAGTCCTGTCCGCCGCTGAACACGATAACTGCTGTTTTCTTGATCATTCTGCTTCCTGCATGAGTTGGGTCATTTGAGTAGGTCGGAAAGCCCAATAAAGGACATTCGATAAGATACCCCGTGCTTATCGCAAAGACGGGGCTTTGTGCGTCAAGGCGCAAGCCTCAGGCGTTGTCTGCAGTCCCGACCATGCGACGCAGAACATGCCCCTGGCCCTTGATGCAATGCAGGACCAGCGCCGCGACATGACCGACGATCAGCACCAGCAGGGTCCAGCCCAACAGACTGTGGAAGTTGTTGCCCAGGTCGGTCATCCACTGGATCTTCGCCCCTTCGAAACCATTCATGACCGGCAGGCCGAAAGCAGAGAAGGCACGGCCCGAGCCGTACTGGCGCAACAGCCCGAGAAATGGAATGGCGAACATTCCGGCATACAGCAGCCCATGCCCCAGCGTGGCCGCGAGGTTGAGGCTCGGGGGGCGACGATGGCGGTTCAACAGGCTCCAGACCACCCGCACCAGCAACAGGACCATCAACAGCAGGCCCACTGGCTTGTGGGTCGCCCAGAGGAATTCGTCCAGGGCCGAATCAGCCAGCAGGTAATGCGCGCTGGCAGTGCTGTAGATCCAGATAAAGGCCAGGGCCATGGCCCAGTGCAGCCCGCGACTGATAGCGCCATAACGCGTCTTCGAGTCGTTCAGTTCGATACGGCTTTGCATTGCATCCACTCGGTTTCATCACAAACGGCGCATTTTACCCGGCCAGGCACGGACTCCGGACCAAAAAACTTTAAATGATGTGACCGCACTGGAATGAAAAAGCCCCGCGCTTCTTGCGAAGGCGGGGCTTTTTCGTAGCCTGAGCTTAATGTGCGTAGGTCAGCAACAGCTCGGTCGGGGCCTTGAAGTCCACCGACATCATCACGCTCAGCGCGGTGATGGTGAAGATCGAGAACACGAAGAGCTTGCGGGCCCACACGGTGTCATCCACCGCCTTGTAGCCAGTCCATGCCATGTACAGCCAGTACATGCCCATCGCTGCCGCTACCGCCATGTAGCTCATGCCGGCATACCCGCTGAAGGTCAGCATCAGGGTCGCCACCAGGAACGCCAGGATATAGAACAGGATGTGCTTCTTGGCCACACGGATACCGCGCTTGACCGGCAGCACCGGAATCGATGCAGCCAGGTAGTCATTGAAACGGAAGATCGCGATGGCATAGGAATGCGGCATCTGCCACAGGCTGAACATCACCAGCAGGGTCAACGCAGCCATGTCGAAGCTGTTGCTCACGGCCACGTAACCGATCACCGGCGGCATGGCTCCGGACAGACTGCCCACCAGCGTGCCGTGAACCGACTTGCGCTTGAGGTACAGGCTGTAGAAGCCAACGTAGATGACAAAGCCGATTACCGCGAACAGCGCGGCCAACGGGTTGGCCACGTAGTACAGCAGGGCGACGCCGGCGACGCCGAGGATGGAGGCATAGACCAGGGCCACTTCCAGGGAGATCAAGCCCTGGACCAGCACACGGTTCTTGGTGCGCTCCATCTTCAGGTCGATGTCACGGTCGATGCAGTTGTTGAACACGCAACCGGACGCTACCACCAGCGAGGTGCCGATCATGGCGGCCAGGAAAATGGCCAGATCGACATGCCCCTTCGAGGCCAGGAAGAACCCGCCTGCCACCGAAAGCACGTTACCGAAAATGATCCCCGGTTTGGTGATTTGGATAAAGTGCTTGAGTGACATCGGGTCTACCTCACTTCGCCATCATGACGGTGTGGATGCTGAACATGATCCACAACGACAGACCAACCAGCAGGACAATGACCAACGCGGCGAAGATGAACGCCACCACGTTGTCGCGCTGCGCCGCGGAACGGTCCAGGTGCAGGAAGTACACCAGGTGCACCAGCACCTGGATCACCGCGAAGGCCAGGACGATCCACAGGGTCACGTCTTTAGGCAGCGATGGGTACATCACCAGGCCGAACGGGATCAGTGTCAGGATCACCGACAGGATGAAGCCGATGGCGTAGGACTTGACGCTGCCGTGACCGGCTTCGTCGTGGGAGTGTGCGTTGGCCATTTACATAGTCCCCATCAGGTAAACAACGGTGAATACGCAGATCCACACCACGTCCAGGAAGTGCCAGAACAGGCTCAGGCAGCTCAGACGGGTCTTGTTGGTCGCCGTCAGGCCTTTTTTCTGCACCTGGTACATCATGATTGCCATCCAGATCAGACCGCTGGTCACGTGCAGACCGTGGGTGCCGACCAGGGTGAAGAATCCGGACAGGAAGCCGGAACGGCTAGGGCCGTAGCCTTCGGAGATCAGCAAGTGGAACTCGTTGATCTCCATGCCGATGAAGCCCAGACCGAACAGGAAGGTCATGCCCAGCCAGCCCAGTACCTGCTTCTTGTTGCCCCGGAAGAACGCCAGCATGGCGAAGCCGTAGGTGATCGAACTGAACAGCAGCAGAGCGGTTTCGCCCAGTACGTATGGCAGTTCGAAGATGTCGTGGCCCGACGGGCCACCCGCTACGTTGTTCACCAGTACCGCGTATACCGCGAAGATCGACGCAAACAGAATGCAGTCGGTCATCAGGTAGAGCCAGAAACCGAATACGGTCATCTCGCCCGAGTCGTGGTGATGGTCATCGTGCCCATGGTCATCGACATGGGCGTGTCCAGCATTGGTCACTAAGTTCGACATGGATTAAGCCTGTTCCAACGAGGTTTCAACACGGGTAGCCGGGATCTTGTTCTCCGATACCAGACGCTTGTGCTGCTCGGCTTCGATGCGCTCGATCGTCTCGACCGGCACCATGTAGCCTTGATCATCACGGGCAGCGTGGATCGCGAAATAGATCACGGTGCCAGCCAGGCTTGCGATGGCCAGCCACCAGATGTGCCAGATCATGGCGAAACCGAACACGGTCAGCAGTGCCCCCATGACCACACCGGTAGCGGTGTTGTTGGGCATGTGGATCGGCTGGTAGCGGCCTGGCTGCGCGTAGGCAGTGCCGTCTTCCTTGGCTTCGGTGAACGGGTCGATGCCTTCGGCTTTCGGCAGTACAGCGAAGTTGTAGAACGGCGGTGGCGACGAGGTCGACCATTCCAGGGTGTGAGCATTCCATGGGTCGCCGGATACGCACATGTTCTGCTTGCGGTCACGCACACTGACGTACAGCTGGATCAACTGGCAGGCGATACCCACGGCGATCATCACCGCGCCCACCATGGCCACGTACAGGTACGGTACCCACTCAGGGTTGGTGGTGGCGTTCAGACGACGAGTCATGCCCATGAAGCCCAGTGCATAGAGCGGCATGAAGGCGACGAAGAAGCCCGAGATCCAGAACCAGAATGCTGCCTTGCCCCAACCTTCGTGCAGCTTGAAGCCGAAGGCTTTCGGGAAGTAGAAGCTGAAGCCGGCGATGTAGCCGAATACCGCGCCGCCGATGATCACGTTATGGAAGTGCGCGATCACGAACAGGCTGTTGTGCAGGACGAAGTCCGCACCCGGGATGGCCAGCAGTACGCCGGTCATGCCGCCGATGGCGAAGGTCACCATGAAGCCCAGGGTCCACAGGACCTGGCTGGTGATGCGCAGGCGACCGTGGTAGATGGTGAACAGCCAGTTGAACAGCTTCACCCCCGTCGGGATCGAGATCAGCATCGTCGCCAGACCGAAGAAGGCGTTGACGCTGGCCCCCGAACCCATGGTGAAGAAGTGGTGCAGCCAGACCATGAAGCCCAGGATCGAGATCGCGCCGGACGCGTAGATCATCGAGTGGTGGCCGAACAGGCGCTTGCCGGAGAAGGTCGAGATGACTTCGGAGAAGATACCGAACGCCGGCAGGATCAGGATGTACACCTCGGGGTGACCCCAGGCCCAGAACA
Organism: Pseudomonas sp. L5B5; assembly: GCF_020520285.1. NCBI lineage: Bacteria > Pseudomonadati > Pseudomonadota > Gammaproteobacteria > Pseudomonadales > Pseudomonadaceae > Pseudomonas > Pseudomonas sp. L5B5. The sequence continues at coordinate 5,445,259 of NZ_CP084742.1, read as the reverse complement.
GGTTCACGTACATCATTGGATTGCCACCAAGTTCATTGGTGAAAATGTGGAAATCCATGTAACGGTCAAGCGTCAGCAGTGCCAGGGTAGCGGTGAGGATCGGGAACGAAGCCACGATCAGCACGTTGGCCCAGGTGCAGGTCCAGGTGAAGATCGGCATGTCCATGATCTTCATGCCCGGGGTACGCATCTTCAGTACGGTGGCGAGGAAGTTGACCCCCGTCAGCGTTGTCCCCAGACCCGAGAGCTGTAGCGCCCAGATGTAGTAGTCCATACCCACGCCAGGACTGTATTGCAGACCCGACAACGGCGGATAGGCAACCCAGCCGGTCTTGGCGAATTCGCCAACGCCCAGGGACAGGTTGATCAGCACGACGCCGGACACCAGCAGCCAGAAGCTCAGGGAGTTGAGGAACGGATAGGCCACGTCACGGGCACCGATCTGCAGCGGCACGACAAGGTTCATCAGGCCGGTGAAGAATGGCATCGCCATGAAGATGATCATGATCACACCGTGGGCGGTGAAGATCTGGTCATAGTGTTCAGGTGGCAGGTAACCAGGCGAACCCTCGGTGGCCATGGCCAGCTGGGTACGCATCATGATGGCGTCAGCGAAGCCGCGCAGCAGCATGACCATGGCGACGATGATGTACATCACGCCGATTTTCTTGTGGTCGACCGAAGTCAGCCACTCGGTCCACAGGTAGGTCCACTTCTTGAAGTAGGTGATTGCCGCGAACAGCGCCAGACCACCCAGCGCGATCATGGCAATGGTCACCATGACAATCGGCTCGTGGAACGGAATCGCTTCCAGACTTAATTTACCAAACATCGTTTACTCCTCTGCCCCGGCAGCTGAATGCGAACTCACGTCCATCCCTTGCGTTGCAGCCAGTTCCTTTTCTTTCTTCTCGTGCTTGAGCGGCTTGCCCGGTTTCATGCCTTCATACTTGTCGATGATGGTCTGGAACAGGTTCGGCGCGTAGGCGGAGTAGAGCTCTACAGGATTGTTCTGGCTCGCCTTGGAAAGGGCTTCGTATTCAGCGGTGTCCAGCTGTTTAGGTGCCTTCTTGACTTCGTTTACCCAGGCGTCGAAATCTTCCTGACTGGTTGCGATCGCTTTGAACTTCATGCCGGTGAAACCCGCGCCGCTGTAGTTGGCGGAGATACCTTCAAGTTCGGTGTTCTGGTTGGCGATCAGGTGCAGCTTGGTGGTCATGCCCGCCATCGCATAGATCTGGCCGCCCAGGCCCGGGATGAAGAACGAGTTCATCACGGTGTCGGAGGTCACGCGGAAGTTGACCGGGGTATGGGCCGGGAACACGATCTTGTTGACGGTGGCGATCCCTTGCTCGGGATAGATGAACAGCCACTTCCAGTCCATTGCCACGACCTCGATGGTCACCGGCTTGACGTCGGACTCCAGCGGACGATAAGGGTCCAGGGCGTGGGTCGACTTGTAGGTCACATAGCCCAGGGCAATGATGATCAGGATCGGCACGGCCCATACGGCCACTTCGATCTTGGTAGAGTGGGACCACTTCGGCGCGTAGGTAGCGTCTTTGTTGGAAGCCCGATATTTCCAGGCAAAAGCGAAGGTCATGATGATGACCGGCACAACCACCAGCAGCATCAGAATGGTTGCAGTGATGATCAGGTTTCGCTCGTCCAGACCAACCTGACCCTTGGGATCAAGCAAGGTCCATTTGCAGCCTCCCAGCATCAACATGCTGAGCAGCGGCAATAAGCCTAGTAATCTGGGGTACCTGTTTTTACTCATCTCACGACCTCTAAAGCAGCTTGCGCAATGCAGTTGGGTTTTGATCGCCAACACTTCACCCTGCCAAGGGTTGGCATTTTTCTTCAATTGAATAAGGGCCTGCCCGTTGGGTGAAACGCTCAACGACACATCCCGGGCTAGCAGTGGTTCTTATTCGATCTCGTGGTCAAAGGCCTTGTTACAGACCAATTCCATTTGGTGCGGAAGTTAGGAAGGCGCCGACACCTGCAGTCGCATGGAACGCTCAAATCGCTCCTCGACTGTCCTCGTGTGCTCAGGGGTGAGCAGCGTCGGAAATTCAGTGCGGGCGATTGTAGATATGTCGCGTTTTATAAACCATGTCTTATCCCGAAATAATTTTTATCGCTCACCGCAACAATCCCACATGATTGTTACGAAGGCGCCCAATCATATCGATTTTCATTCTCAACAAAAACCCCAAAAAAGCCCCTCTGACAGACTCGTCCAAGGCTGGAAAAAGTGGCTGAAAGCCGCCATCCACATGGCTTTACCCCTTGTAAAACGGGGTCTGTGAAGATTTGTATAGATAGCAGGCTATGATTTCCCGCAACCCTGCTCGCATACACAAATTGACAGGCTTGAGTTGAACCAGTTGGGTAAATTGCAGTCCCTTGAAACTCTTCTTCCCTCCTCCTGCGACCGCATCAGTGTGACAACATGTCGCACTTTTGTTGCACCCCGTCTTGCCGCAAATCACGGACTTTTCAACATCACCGTGCCCGACACGAAAAAGCCCCGGCCCCTGTCGAGGGGCCGGGGCTATTTCCGGTGGATCAGTAGCTGTTCTTGCGGTTGCGCACGATACCCAGCGGCACCAGGATCACCGTCAGCACGAAGGCCACCAATGCCCATTGGGCCAGGGACAACCCCAGGATCGGTGGGTATGGCGTGGAGCAAAAGCCATCGACCTGGAAGCCCAGGGGAAAGATGCTCGCCAGCGGCAGGCTGTCGACGATTGGCTGCAGCACATCGATGCCACAGCTCACCGACGGGTAGAACTGGGTATACACATGGTGCCCCGCGACCCCGGCGCCGGCGATGGCACTGATGACCACCAGGGTCTCCATGATGGTGATGCCGCGCCGCGAACTCAGGGCAGCGCCGATGAAGGCGAAGATCGCGATCAGCAGCAAAGCGTAGCGTTGCAGGATGCACAACGGGCAAGGCGCCTCGCCCAGCACCACCTGCATGTACAGGGCTCCGCCGATCAGAGCCAGGCAGATCACCCCAAGCAGTACCAGGAAGCGTCGTTCCCGTCCCAAACGCAGTCTGTCGTCACTCATCCCTATTCCTTTTTCTGTCTGTTGCAGCGGCCCGCCCGCGTCTGTCGCGGCGGCACGCAGTGGAGTTGCCAAGTGGCCGGTTTGCCGTCGCAATGCCCGGAAGTCTACACGCTGAACATGACCTTTGAATGCATTGCTTGAAGGCTGAAAGCCAAGGCCCGCCGGGCAGCCACAGGTGTCCACCCGCTGATTCGGGCACCCGCGGGCCGGGCGTTATCGCTGGGAATTAACGACAGGCAGGTTAAGCCGGGATTAACGAGACAGTCGCCCTTTCAAGGTTGGCCAATGGCTGGGGAAATTGCCGATGCCCCAAGGCTCCTGGAGGACAGGAGCAGGTAGGCGGGTGATGCTGGCAGGAGCGAGGCTTGCCCGCGATGGACTTCAGAGCGCTGGGTTTATCCAGTGAACACGCGCTAGCGTTAACTACCATCGCGAGCAAGCCTCGCTCCTACAGGGGATCAGCTCCCTTTACTGATGGGTATTACGGCAGGCGGGAGGGTTATACCAGGGCCGCAGCCGGGCCGAAGAACTCGTAGCGGCTCTGCTGCTCGGGAATGCCCAGGGCCTTCAGATGACGCTTGATCGCCACCATGAAACTCTTGGGCCCCAGGAAGTAGGCATCCAGATCACGCTGCTCGGGCAGCCATTGGGCCAACTGATCCTGGCTCAACAGGCCCAGCTTGTCAGCCGCTGGGCTGACGCCATCATCCTCGGCATAACAGTAGAAGCGCTTGAGCTGTGGATAACGCGCGGCCAGGGCGTCGACCCACTGGCGGAACGCATGCACCTGGCCATTGCGTGCGCAGTGAATGAAGTGCACCGGGCGCTCGGTGGCCAGCGCAGCCTCCAGCATCGGCAGGGTCGGGGTGATACCGACGCCGCCACTGATCAGAACCAGCGGCTTGTCGCTGGCCTGCAGGGTGAACTCCCCGGCGGGCGGGAACAGCATGATGCTGCTGCCCACCTGGCAGCGATCGTGCAGGTAGTTGGAAGCCACGCCACCGGCTTCGCGCTTGACGCTGATGCGGTACTGACCCTGGTCGGACAAGGCCGACAACGAGTAGTTACGACGGATTTCCTGACCATCGACGAACAGTTGCAGGCCAATGTACTGGCCCGGCTCGGCTGCGAGAATGGGTGCCTGGTCGACAGGCTCGAAATAGAAGGACGTGATTTCCGCGCTCTCTTCCACCCTGCGCACCAGCTTGAACGCCCGGGCACCACGCCAGCCGCCCGGGGCCTGGGCCTTCTCGTCATAGATGGCCGCCTCGGCGCCGATCAGGATATTCGCCAGCTGGTTGTACGCCGCGGCCCAGGCAGCGATCACTTCCGGGGTGGCGATCTCGCTGCCCAGGACTTCTGAAATGGCCCGCAACAGGCAACTGCCGACGATCGGGTAGTGCTCTGGCAGGATTTGCAGCGCGACGTGCTTGTTGATGATCTTGGCCACCAGGTCTCCCAGCTGGTCCAGCTGGTCGATATGCCGGGCGTACATCAGCACGCCGTTGGCCAGGGCCCGGGGCTGGTCACCGCTGGTCTGGTGGGCCTGGTTGAACAGCGGACGGACCTCGGGGTACTCGGAGAGCATCATCCGGTAGAAGTGGGTGATCAGGGCCTCACCGCCGCTTTCCAGCAGGGGCACGGTGGATTTGATGATGGCGCGGTCTTGGACGCTTAGCATGGGACAACTCCTGGACTTATGACTGCTTGCAGGTTTCCCTTTCCTAATCAGTATTCATGCCAGAATTTAAATTCAATAAAATCAGTATGTTAAAACAAAGATGGTCAAAAAGACCCTTAGGCACTTATAGTCATTAGGACCATAAGGAGTCTTTATGACTGCAAAAGCCCTGCTGACCACGCTGCTGCCGCTGGTCACTGACCTGTCCCGGGAACTGCCGGAAGGGGAACGCTATCGCCGACTGCTGGAAGCCCTGCGCGTACTGCTTCCATGCGACGCCGCCGCGCTGCTGCGCCTGGATGGGGAATGGCTGGTGCCGCTGGCCGTCGACGGCCTGAGCACCGATACCCTGGGGCGGCGCTTCAAGGTCAGCGAACACCCGCGCTTCGCCGCGCTGCTCAGCAGCCCGGGGCCTACCCGCTTCGCCAGCGACAGCCAGTTGCCGGACCCCTACGACGGCCTGGTGGAGGGGCTCGCCGAGCACCTGGAAGTCCACGACTGCATGGGCTGCCCGCTATTCATCGAAGAGCGGCCCTGGGGCCTGCTGACTCTCGACGCCCTGGACCCGCAGCGCTTCGAACCCATCGAACTGGACGCCCTGCAAGCCTTCGCCAGCCTTGCCGCCGCCACGGTCAGTGCTGCCCAGCGTATCGAACGCCTGGCCCAACGTGCCGAGAACGAACACCAGCGCGCCGAGGTGTATCGCCAGGCCAGCGGCCAGCCCCGGGAAATGATCGGCCAGAGCAAGGCCCACAAGCACCTGATGGAAGAAATCGCCCTGGTGGGCAGCAGCGACCTGACGGTGCTGATCACCGGTGAAACCGGAGTCGGCAAGGAGTTGGTGGCCCAGGCCATCCATGCCGCCTCGCTGCGTGCCGACCAACCGCTGGTCAGCCTCAACTGTGCGGCCCTGCCGGACACCCTGGTGGAGAGCGAGCTGTTTGGCCATGTACGTGGCGCCTTCACGGGGGCTACTCAGGATCGCCAGGGCAAGTTCGAACTGGCCAACGGCGGCACCCTGTTCCTCGATGAAGTCGGCGAACTGCCACTGCTCGTCCAGGCCAAGCTGCTGCGCGTGCTGCAAAGCGGCCAGCTACAGCGCCTGGGCTCGGACAAGGAACACCGGGTGGACGTGCGCCTGATCGCCGCCACCAATCGCGACCTGGCACAAGAGGTACGTAACGGCCGCTACCGCGCCGACTTCTACCATCGCCTCAGCGTCTACCCGCTCCGGGTACCGGCCTTGCGCGACCGGGGCCGCGACGTCCTGTTGCTCAGCGGCTACTTCCTGGAACAGAACCGTTCGCGCATGGGCCTGGGCAGCCTGCGCCTGAGCGCCGACGCCCAGGCGGCGCTGCTGGCCTACAACTGGCCGGGCAACGTCCGCGAACTGGAACACCTGATTGGCCGCAGCGCCCTCAAGACCCTGGGCAACCACCGGCAACGGCCGAAGATCCTCACCCTCGACGCACCGGACCTGGACCTGCCCCGGGCCAGCGAAAAGCCTGGCGCGCCTGCCGAGCCCGGCCCGCCACCCGTGCTACCGACCGCAGTGCCGGGGGACCTGCGCCAGGCCACCGAACACTACCAGCGCCGGCTGATCGAGGCCTGCCTGGAACAACACCAGGACAACTGGGCCGCCGCCGCCCGTGAGCTAGGCTTGGACAGGGCCAACCTGGGCCGCCTGGCCAGGCGCCTGGGCCTGAAATGATTGCACCTGGCCCCTCACCGGCTGCGACTGCATGGATCGGGCAATCCGGCTAAAGCCCATCCTGAAAGCGTCGATAACCCGTTATCAATGGTTGTCCGTGGCTTGATCCACGCGCCAATTCTTCCAGAGAAGGTTTTTATGTCCTCCAACAAAGCCCGCGCAGATTCGCTTTCGCTTCTGCTGTTTACCTTGCGCAGCGGCAAGCTGATGGCAATCAACCTGCTTAAAGTCAGTGAAATCATTCCCTGCCCGCCCCTGACCAAGCTGCCTGAGTCCCATCCGCACGTAAAAGGCATCGCCACCCTGCGTGGCAATTCCCTGTCGGTGATCGATCTCAGCCGGGCCATCGGCGAGCGCCCCCTGGCCGATCCCGATGCCGGCTGCCTGATCGTCACCGACGTCAGCCGCTCCAAGCAGGGCCTGCACGTACAGGCCGTGAGCAAGATCGTGCACTGCCTGACCACAGACATCCGCCCACCACCCTACGGCTCCGGTGGCATCAAGTCATATATCACCGGGGTGACCCAGGTGGACGGAACCCTGGTCCAGGTACTGGATATCGAGAAGGTGATCCACGGCATCGCTCCGACCCAGATCGAAATGGCGCCCACCGAGCTGAGCATGGAAGACGCCGAAGCCCTGGGCAGCGCACGCATCCTGGTAGTGGACGACAGTCAGGTGGCGCTGCAGCAGTCGGTGCACACCCTGCGCAACCTTGGGCTGCAATGCCACACGGCCCGCAGCGCCAAGGAAGCCATCGACTGCCTGCTGGAACTGCAAGGCACGGCCAACGAAATCAACCTGATCGTCTCGGACATCGAAATGTCCGAAATGGACGGCTATGCCCTGACCCGGACCCTGCGCGAAACCCCGGACTTCTCCCATCTGTACGTGTTGCTGCACACCTCTCTGGACAGCGCCATGAACAGCGAGAAGGCGCGCCAGGCCGGTGCCAATGCAGTACTGACCAAGTTCTCCTCGCCGGAGCTGACTCGCTGCCTGATCGAGGCCGCCAAGGCCATCGCCACCCAGGGACGCTGACCATTGGACGACCGCTATTGCCTGTTGATGCGCCGCGAGCTGTCGGGGCCCCTGGCCACTCCCCTGTGGCCCGAAGGGATCACCGTGCAGCGTTACGCTCCCCAGCTGGCTGGCGATGTGCATCATCTGATGCAACAGGGCTACCTGGACGGTGGCGGTCGCGTCCCGGACCTCGACACGTGGCGCAACGCCTTCCAGTCCGATGCCGAATACGATCCCCAACTGTGCCTGGTCGCCCTGGAAGCCGGGCGGGTGATCGGCGTGGCCCAGTGCTGGACCAGCGCCTACCTCAAGGACCTGGTGGTAGATGCCGACGCCCGTGGCCGGGGCCTGGGCCAAGCATTGCTGCAACAAGTGTTCGTGATGTTCGCCGAACGCCGTGAAGCCTGGGTCGACCTCAGGGTCCTGGAAGACAACCTGCCGGCCCGTCGTTTGTACGACAGCGCCGGCATGCACGTGGTCCGCCGCGAACGAGTGCCGTAGCCCTGAAGATCCGCCGACCGCTGCGCAAAACCCGCTGCCGAGCCTGCGAGGCTGCGACAAGGCCCGCAGGGCCTTCAGTGACCTCGATCCGCCGTCCTGCAGCAGCGGCCACATGCAGCGAACGGAGCACCGTTGGCGTGGTCCACCGTCGTACTCCACATCGAGGCTCCGTCACCATGAACTGCAAGCCCCTGGCCCTGCTCTGTCTCTGCGCCCTCGCCGGCCAGGTCCATGCCTCCAGCGACCAGGCCTGGGCCGAGCTGGAACAGGCCGTGCAGCGCAGTTGCATCCAGGCCAGCGGCCTGAAGAATCCGAAACCGTTGGGCCACAGCGCGCAGTTCGACGACCAGCTCGGCTACACCGCCCTCCTGCTGCAAGGCCAGTACCCACAGAAACACATGCAGGGCCGCAGCGGCATCGAGCTGTGCCTGTACCACCGCCCCAGCCGCAAGGCTGTGGTCAGCGAGTGGGACAGCATTCGCCCAGCACTCAAGGCCCGTTGACTGGCGCAGTACTTGCTTCGCTAGCGGCATCCGTGGCGTCGGACAACAGAAAAACGACGCCCCCATCGATCCGCTTTGGTTGCTTGCCCCATGAACACTCGGTTTTCCTGCGTAGGCTGCGGCAAGTGCTGCCACGACCACCATGTCCCCCTGACTCTCGCCGAAGCCCGCGCCTGGGCAGTCGATGGCGGGCAGGTGATCGTGCTGGTAGAAGCCTTTCTCGGCAACGGCCTGGGCTTGCCGGCAGAGCAGCGTGAACATGCCCAAAGACGCTCGTGCCGGGTGCCCAGCGGCAACACCGACGCCTATGTGGCGATCACTTTCGCCGCCTACAACGTCGGGCCCTGCCGGAATCTTGACGAACAGCAGCTGTGCCGCATCTACGAGCGCCGGCCACTGGTGTGCCGCATCTATCCCATGGAGATCAATCCGCACATTCCCCTCGCCCCCGAGGCCAAGGAATGCCCGCCGCAATCCTGGGAACAGGGCCCGCAGCTGATCCTGGGCGGCGAATTGGTGGATGAAGAACTGGCCGCGCTGATCCAGCGCTCGCGCCAGGCGGACCGCGATGACATCCAGATCAAGCAAGCCGTCTGCGCCCGGCTAGGCATCCGCACCACGGCGCTCAAGGGTGACGGCTTTACCGCCTACCTGCCGGACATGGGCGCCCTGGCCAATACCATCGACCAGCTCCAGGCCGCCCCCCTGGCTGCGCCGGAACAAGCCTGGAGTTTCCACCTGTCCGGCGAGCAGGTAGCCGCAGAAGTGGCGGCCAGCGGTGCTCTGGTGATCAGCGACACGCCCCTGAACTACGCGTTCATCCCGCTGCGGGCCGCCTGAGCCGGGGCTTTGCGGCGAGCGGTCAGGGGTCAGGGGTCAGGCGCGCTTGTGCCAGAACTCCAGGGCCAGCTGCCGCAAGTCTCCTGCCAGGCCGGCCACGTCGCCGGAATTGACATGGCTGAGCTGACCGGCACTGACCGTGGCCTCGCAGGCGTTGCGAATACCGATGATGTTGCGGTTGATGTCCTCGCTCACCGCACTCTGCTCTTCCACCGCTGCGGCGATTTGCAGGCTCATCTCGGTGATCTGGTTGACCCGCTGGCTGATGCCGTCCAGGGCCACGGCCGCACGCTGGGCCTGGTCGACACTGCTCTCCACATGCTGGCTGCTGTGCTGCATGGCCTCCACTGCATGGCGCGCGCCGGTCTGCAGGGTGCTGATCATGCGCTGGATTTCGTTGGTGGAGTCCTGGGTGCGCTGGGCCAGCCCCCGCACCTCATCGGCCACCACGGCAAATCCACGCCCCTGCTCCCCGGCCCGGGCCGCCTCGATCGCCGCATTCAGGGCCAGCAGGTTGGTCTGCTCGGCAATACTGCGGATCACTTCCAGCACCCCGGAGATATCGATGCTGTGGCTCTCCAGTTGGTGGATGACTTCGGTGGCTCGCTCAAGCTCGCTGGCCAGGCGCAGCACCGCACTGCGGCTTTCTCCCACCAGCAAGTGACCTTCGCGGGTTTCGCTCTCTGCCTGATCAGCCGCCACCGAAGCCTGCTGCGCATGGGTCGCCACCTCGGCCACGCTGGCAGCCATCTGGTGGATGGCCGCCGCGACCTGGTCGGTCTCGGCCTGCTGCTCCAGGGTGCTGCTGTGACTGCAGTGCAAGTGTTCCACCAGCTCCGCGGCATGCCCGGCCAGGCGCTGGGACGCATCACCAATACGCCCGACCACCGCGCCGACCTGGGCCTCGAGCATCTGCAGGGCGAATTCGATACGCCCGAACTCATCCAGCCGCCCGGTGTAGATGCCCTGGCTCAAGGGGTTGTCGCCAATCTGCCGGGCCCGCTCGGTGAGTCGCTCCAGTGGCCGCAACTGCCAGCCGACCCCCAGCGCTCCCAGGCAGCAGCCCAGGGCCACCGCCGCCCCCTGGTAGATCCACGAATGGGGCAACAGCCAGACCGAGATGCCGAAGCTGCCGATTAAACTGGCACTGATCCAGGTCCACAGGCGCAGACGCAGGCTCATCACCGGCAACAGGTTCCACCAGGAAGGCCCCGGATTGTTCAGGCGACCATAGGCTCGTTCCGCCGCCTCGACCTGACGCTGGCTGGGCTTGGTCCGCACTGACTGGTACTCCACCGCCTGGCCGTCGCGGGTGACGGGCGTGACATAGGCGCTGACCCAATAATGATCGCCGTTCTTGCAACGGTTCTTGACCATGCCCATCCACGAACGACCGCGCTTGAGGGTGCGCCACATGTGGGCGAAGGCCGCCGCCGGCATGTCCGGATGGCGCAGCAGGTGATGGGGCGAGCCCAACAATTCCTCACGGCTATAACCACTGATATTGATGAAGTCAGGGTTGGCGTAGGTGATCGCGCTGGTCAGATCGGTGGTCGAGAGGATGTTCGCATCGGGGGCAAAGTCCACGTTTCGCCCAGTAACCGGAAGGTTGATCTTCATGGGAAGCGCGCTCGTATTTGTTGGGTGGAGTCAGCAGGGCTGCTGACTCTAAGCGCACTGAAAGCACAAATACTGATCCAGCTCAGTTTTAAAGCAATTAGCCATCATCGTGCTGGAGAAAGGGTAAATCACCGCTTTATCCGCGATTGTCGGCGATCTCAGCGTTTGCCCATCGAGCGCCGAGTGCCCGAAGGCGCTACACCGGGAGTCTTGGCGTGGTAGTCGCCGGCGCCGCGCTGATGGTTGGGCTGGCGGGCGTTCTTGGCCACCAGGAACTGCGCGGGCTTGAAGGGGAACTTGAATGCTGGGATCGCAGCCTTGCCTTCGCTGTCGATGGCGACCGGATCGGCATTGGCAACTTCGCCAGCATCGGGCTGTACGGGGGACGTCATGGGAACTCCGGGGAGAATGGACAATTCGGGCCAGGGGCGGCCACGCAAGAGCGGCAGTATACCTGCGCACCGCAGGACTTTGATCGAGTCCGCCACGGGGAGTTTTCTGACAGCGCTGACAGCTGGCCGTCACCGTGCTGACCCGGTCGCTGGCTTATAACTGCCCACAGATCATGGCCATTCCTGCGACATCACAGCCTCGGCGCCCTCCCCCATGCCCATTGCCAAGAAAACCATCGTCACCGTCGCCCTGCTCGTGGCCCTCGCCGCCAGCGCCGCGTGGCTCCTGAGCAAGCCGTCGACCGCCAAGCTGGCCACCCCCACGGCGATCCCGGTGCGGGTCGTGGAGGTCATGCGCCAGGACGTGCCGCGCTACAGCAGTGGCATCGGCTCGGTGCTGTCGCTGCACAGCGTGGCCATTCGACCCCAGGTGGACGGCATTCTTACTCGGTTACTGGTCAAGGAGGGGCAACAGGTCAAGGCCGGTGATCTGTTGGCGACCATCGACGACCGCTCGATCCGCGCCGCCCTCGACCAGGCCCGGGCACAGCTGGCGCAAAACCAGGCGCAGTTGCAGGTGGCCCAGGTCAACCTCAAGCGCTACAAGTTGCTGTCGGTGGATGACGGCATCTCCAGGCAGACCTACGACCAGCAAGCAGCCCTGGTCAATCAGCTCAACGCCACGGTCCAGGGCAACCTGGCGGCCATCGACGCGGCCCAGGTACAGCTGTCCTACACCCAGATCCGCTCCCCTGTGACGGGTCGCGTGGGCATTCGCACCGTGGACGAAGGCAACTTCCTGCGAATGACGGACACCCAGGGCCTGTTCTCGGTGACCCAGATCGATCCCATTGCCGTGGAATTCTCGTTGCCGCAGCAGATGCTGCCGACCCTGCAACGGCTGATCAAGGCCCAGTCCCCGGCGGCCGTCATGGCCTACCAGGGCGCCGACAGCGACAGCCCGGGGGCGCTGCTGGGCAACGGCCACCTGACCCTGATCGACAACCAGATCAACACCAGCACCGGCACCCTTCGCGCCAAGGCCGAGTTCGACAACGCCGGGCAAGCGCTCTGGCCCGGGCAACTGGTGACGCTGAAGATCCAGACCGCGCTGGACCAGGGAGCACTGACCGTACCGCCGACCGTGGTCCAGCGCGGCCTGGACCAGCACTTCGTGTACCGGGTCAAGGGCCAGCAGGTGGAAGCGGTGCCCGTGCAGGTGCTGTATCAGGACAGCGGCTTGACTATCGTTTCCGGGGTCCAGGCCGGCGATGTGCTGGTCAGCGACGGCCAGTCGCGACTCAAGCCCGGCTCCCAGGTCCAGGTGGTGGGTGACCCACCCCAGCTGGCCCGGGCCGAGGAATCCAAGCCATGAAAGGTCAGGGCTCGATATCCGCCTGGTGCGTCGATCATCCGGTCGCCACCGTCCTGCTGACCTTTGCCCTGGTACTGCTGGGGCTGATCGCCTTTCCGCGCCTGCCGGTGGCTCCGCTGCCGGAAGCCGAGTTCCCCACGATCCAGGTCTCGGCGGCCCTGCCCGGGGCCAGCCCGGACACCATGGCCTCTTCGGTGGCCACACCGCTGGAAGTGCAATTCAGCGCCATTCCCGGCATGACCCAGATGACCTCCAGCAGCGCCCTGGGCACCTCCTTGCTGACCTTGCAGTTCACCCTGAACAAGAGCATCGACACCGCCGCCCAGGAAGTGCAGGCGGCGATCAACACCGCCGCCGGCAAACTGCCCAAGGACATGCCCACGCTGCCCACCTGGAAGAAGGTCAACCCCGCGGACAGTCCGGTGCTGATCCTCAGTATCAGCTCGATGCAGATGCCCGGGACTGAACTGAGCGACTATGCCGAGACCCTGCTGGCCCGGCAGATCAGCCAGATCGACGGCGTCGGCCAGATCAACATCACCGGCCAGCAGCGCCCGGCGATCCGGGTCCAGGCCTCGGCGGACAAACTGGCGGCCATCGGACTGACACTCGCCGACATCCGCCTGGCGATCCAGCAGACCAGCCTCAACCTGGCCAAGGGTGCCCTGTACGGCGAGTCGAGCATTTCCACCTTGTCCACCAATGACCAACTGTTCCATCCCGAGGAATATGGGCAACTGATCGTTTCCTACAAGGATGGCGCACCGGTGCACCTGCAGGACGTGGCACGGGTGGTCAGCGGCCCGGAAGACGCCTACGTCCAGGCCTGGTCCGGCGACCAGCCCGGGGTCAACCTGGTGATTTCGCGCCAGCCCGGGGCCAACATCGTCGAGACCGTGGACCGGATCCAGGCGGCCCTCCCGGGCCTTGAGGCGATGCTGCCGGCCTCGGTGCAGGTCAAGGTGCTGGTGGACCGGACCCAGACCATCCGCGCCTCGCTGCACGAAGTGGAGATCACCCTGCTGATCGCAGTGCTGCTGGTGGTGGCGGTGATGGCGCTGTTCCTGCGCCAGTGGTCGGCTACCTTGATCGTCTCGGCAGTCCTGGGCGTCTCGCTGACCGCCAGTTGCGCGCTGATGTACGTGATGGGGTTCAGCCTGAACAACCTGACCCTGGTGGCCATTGTCATCGCCGTGGGGTTCGTGGTGGACGACGCCATTGTGGTGGTCGAGAACATCCATCGGCACCTGGAGGCCGGCGACGGCATGCGTGAGGCAGCGATCAAGGGTGCCGGGGAGATTGGCTTCACCGTGGTGTCCATCAGCTTTTCCCTGGTGGCGGCCTTCATTCCCCTGCTGTTCATGGGCGGCGTGGTGGGCCGGCTGTTCAAGGAGTTCGCCTTGACCGCGACCTCGACCATCATGATCTCGGTGGTGGTCTCGCTGACCCTGGCGCCGACCCTGGCCGCGCTGTTCATGCGTGCACCGGTGCACTCGGAACACACCGCCCCCGGTTTCGGCGAGCGTCTGCTAGCCCTTTACGAACGCGGCCTGCGCCGGGCCCTGGCTCACCAGAAGCTGATGTTGGGGCTCTTCGCCCTGACCCTGGGCATGGCCATCGCCGGCTACATCATGATTCCCAAGGGGTTCTTTCCGGTGCAGGACACCGGTTTCGTCCTTGGCACCACCGAAGCTGCGGCGGACATTTCCTACCCGGACATGGTGAAGAAACACCAGGCGCTGGCCGAGATCGTTGCCGCCGATCCGGCAGTGCAGGCGTTCTCTCATTCAGTGGGCGTCTCGGGCAGCAACCAGACCATCGCCAACGGTCGTTTCTGGATCTCGCTGAAAAAACGTGGCGAACGTGACGTCTCTGCCAGCGCCTTCATCGACCGCATTCGCCCGCAACTGATGGCGGTGCCGGGAATCACCCTCTACCTGCGGGCCGGCCAGGACATCAACCTCAGTTCCGGCCCAAGCCGGGCCCAGTACCAGTACGTGCTGAAAAGCAATGACGGCCCGACCCTGAGCACCTGGACCCAACGCCTGACCGAGAAGTTGCGCGGCAACCCGGCCTTCCGCGATATTTCCAACGACCTGCAACTGGGTGGCAGCATCACGCACATCGATATCGACCGGACCGCCGCGGCCCGCTTCGGCCTGACGGCCAGCGATGTCGACGAGGCGCTGTACGACGCCTTCGGCCAGCGCCAGATCAACGAGTTCCAGACCCAGGTCAACCAGTACAACGTGATCCTCGAACTCGATACCCGGCAACGGGGCAAGGCCGAGAGCCTCGCCTACTTCTACCTGCGCTCGCCGCTGACCGGGGAGATGGTGCCGCTCTCGGCCCTGGCACGCTTCGACGCGCCCACCGTAGGGCCGTTGTCGATTGCCCACGACGGCATGTTCCCTGCGGCCAACCTGTCGTTCAACCTGGCGCCGGGCGTGGCCCTGGGGGACGCGGTGATCCTGCTGGACCAGGCCAAGCGCGAAATCGGCATGCCAGCGGCCATCAGCGGCAATTTCCAGGGCGCGGCCCAGGCGTTCCAGAGCTCCCTGGCCAGCCAGCCGTACCTGATCCTCGCGGCGCTGGTGGCGGTGTACATCATCCTCGGGGTGCTCTACGAAAGCTTCGTGCATCCCTTGACCATCATCTCCACCCTGCCCTCGGCGGGCCTGGGCGCCCTGCTGATGCTCTGGCTGTGCGGCCAGGACTTCTCGATCATGGCGCTCATCGGGCTGGTGCTGCTGATCGGCATCGTCAAGAAGAATGGCATCCTGATGATCGACTTTGCCCTGGAGGCCCAGCGCAATCGCGGGCTTGCACCGCAGGAGGCGATCTACCAGGCGTGCATCACGCGCTTTCGACCGATCATCATGACCACCCTGGCCGCCCTGCTCGGCGCCTTGCCGCTGATGCTCGGCTACGGCGCTGGTGCGGAGTTGCGCCAGCCCCTGGGCATCGCCGTGGTCGGCGGCCTGCTGGTGAGCCAGGCCCTGACGCTGTTCACCACGCCGGTCATATACTTGTGGCTCGAGCGGCTGTTCCACCGGCCCCAGCCGGCCCTGATGCCGGCGACCAAAACCTGAGGCGGGTCATGCGCGTTCTGATTATCGAAGACGAAGAAAAAACCGCGGACTACCTGCATCGCGGGCTGACCGAACAAGGCTATACCGTGGACCTGGCCCGGGATGGCATCGAGGGCCTGCACCTGGCCCTGGAAAGCGACTACGGCGTGATTGTGCTGGATGTGATGCTGCCTGGCCTGGATGGCTTCGGAGTGCTGCGGGCCCTGCGTGCTCGCAAGCAGACCCCGGTGATCATGCTCACCGCCCGTGAACGGGTGGAAGACCGGGTCAAGGGCCTGCGCGACGGCGCCGACGACTACCTGGGCAAGCCGTTCTCCTTTCTCGAACTGGTCGCCCGGCTGCAGGCGCTGACCCGCCGCAGCGGTGGCCACGAACCGGTACAGATCACCATCGCCGACCTGTGGATCGACTTGATCAGCCGCAAGGCCAGCCGTGCCGGCACTCGCCTGGACCTGACCGCCAAGGAGTTCTCGCTGCTCAGCGTGCTGGCCCGGCGCCAGGGCGAAATCCTGTCCAAGACCGCCATTGCCGAGATGGTCTGGGACATCAATTTCGACAGCGATGCCAATGTGGTGGAGGTGGCGATCAAGCGCTTGCGGGCCAAGCTCGACGGTCCTTTCGAGCACAAGTTGCTGCACACCATCCGTGGCATGGGTTATGTACTGGAGAGCCGCGGTGGCGAGTAACTCCATCGCCCTGCGCCTGAGCGGGCTGTTCACCCTGGTGGCGCTGCTGGTCTTCCTGTTGATCGGTGCCGCCCTCTATCAACAAGTGGACAAGGGCCTGGGCCTGCTGCCGGAAGCCGAACTGGACGCGCGCTACAGCGTGCTGGAGTCGGCCCTGACCCGCTACGGCAATCCCGAGCACTGGGCCAAGATCAACGCCAAGCTCAAGCTGCTCAGCGAGGAAGACAAGCGCATCCGCTTCTGGGCCATCAGCGGCGATCCCGCCTATGAGTACGGCAACCCCGATGCGCGCCTCCGCGCCTTCGCCCAGGGCCCGCTGGGCATGCGCGACCTGGCCTTGAACGACCATCCCTATCCCCTGCGGGTGCTGGTCAGCCAGTTGCCGGCCAAGGAGCAGCGGCCGGCCCTGCGCTTCCTGATTGCGATCGATACCGACACTTTCCACCAGACCCAGCATCAGTTGCTGATGGCCCTGATCGGCCTGGCCATCGCCGGCGTGCTGCTGGCTTCGGCCATGGGCTACTGGGTGGCACGGATCGGCCTCAAGCCGCTGATCAAGCTGTCCCAGGAGGCCCAGCGCCTGACCCCGCCCAGGCTCTCCGGGCGTCTGCAGCTCTCTCCGTTGCCACCAGAACTGAACCAGTTCGTCAATTCGTTCAATTCCACCCTGGAGCGAGTCGAGCAGGCCTACTCGCGCCTGGAGTCGTTCAATGCCGATGTGGCCCATGAACTGCGCTCGCCCTTGACCAACCTGATCGGCCAGACCCAGGTCGCCCTGACTCGCGGACGCTCGGCGGAACACTATTTCGAGGTGCTGCAGTCCAACCTCGAAGAGCTGGAGCGCTTGCGCACGATCGTCAACGACATGCTGTTCCTGGCCAGCGCCGACCAGGGCAGCAAGGCCACCAAGCTCACCAGCGCCTCGCTGGCCACGGAGGTGGCGACCACCCTGGACTACCTGGATTTCATCCTCGAGGATGCCCAGGTCAGGGTCGAGGTCGAAGGCGATGCCCAGGTCCGGATCGAGATCGCCCACCTGCGCCGGGCCCTGATCAACCTGTTGAGCAATGCCGTGCAGCACACGGCTGCCGGGGAAGTGATCCGCGTGCGCATCGAGTTGCAGGAGCAACAGGTGGCAATCGCCGTCAGCAATCCGGGCCAGGAAATCGCCAGCGAGCACCTGCCGCGGTTGTTCGAGCGTTTCTATCGGGTGGATGCTTCTCGCAGCAACAGCGGGGCCAACCATGGCCTGGGCCTGGCCATCGTCAAGGCCATCGCCTTGATGCACGGGGGCGACGTCTTCGTGCACAGCGACCAGGGCATCAATACCTTCGGCCTGCATCTGCCCCTGTGAATTGCGCGGCCAGCGCCCGGTGCTGACCGCTGGCTGCAAAATATTGCAACCATCATCCTGTTGACTGTTGTTTTTTTGGTAACAGTCCTTATCCTGTTCGGCTCTTTTTCCAGGCGGGTCGTGGTTATATTTTTGTCGCACCGAATAGAACTTGCTCTGCAAGAAGGTCTTCAGAAATGTCCAACAGTATGGGTATCGCCAGCGCGTTTGTTTTGTCTTCCCTGTTCGTGGCCCCGGCTGCCATGGCCGAGGAATCCCAGGCTTTCGTCGCTCGCAATGCCGCACGCGCCGCCGCTTTCGAACAAGCGCAGATGGCCCAGGCCGCCCAGCAGCAGAACAGTCAGCAAGCCCAGAAGATCACTGCCGAGCACAGCCAGGCTGATGCCCGCAAAGACAGTTGATTCGCGACACCGACTCGTTTCCCTCGATAACTTCTGCGGGTTCAATCCCGAAGTGAGTTGTCTTAAAGCCGCTGACTTCAGCGGCTTTTTTTTGTCGTGGAGAAATCCTCGGCACATTCGTCATGTACAGAACAAGAGACAACCGAATTCAAAATAAAAAATCATCTTCACCCACCAAAGGAGCTACACGTTGTTCAGGACTTCACTGAAGGTCAGCCCGCTGTTCATTGCAATCGCTGCAACGATCCCAAGCCTGGGACACGCCGCCGAAGAAGGCACCAGCGAGGGTTTCGTCGCTGGATCAAGCCTCAAGCTCAACGCCCGCAACTACTACATGCACCGCAACCGCCAGCAGCACAACGATGACAACATCGAGTGGGGCCAAGGGTTCCTCGGGGTCTTTGAATCCGGATACACCGAAGGCACCGTGGGTTTCGGCCTGGATGCCAATGCCATGCTCGGCCTCAAGCTGGACGGCGGTGGCGGCACCGATGGCTCGAGCATCCTGCCGATCAGCGGCAGCGGCAGTGACGGCGGCAAAGCTCCGGGATCGTTCTCCACCGCTGGCGCGACCCTGAAAATGCGTGCCTTCGATACCGAACTCAAGGCTGGCGACCTGTTCCTCAACAACCCGGTGATCGCCGGCGGCATGAGCCGCATGCTGCCCCAGACCTTCCGTGGCGTGAGCCTGGCCAACCACAGCTTCGACGGCTGGTTGATCGAGGGTGGCCAGGCCAGCTTCACCAAGCTCTACAACCAGAGCGGCCACAAACGCATTGGCACCGCCTACGGCACCTTGCCCAGCAGTGATAAGAGCCGACATCTGAACTGGGCCGGGGTGGCCTGGAGCGCAGTGCCGGGACTGACCAGCAGCCTCTACGCTTCCGAGCTCAAGGACATCTGGAACCAGTACTACTACGATCTGGACTACACCTACGCGGTGAACGAACTGGTCAGCCTCAACCCGGGCCTGCACTTCTATCACACCCAGGACACCGGCCAGGCCCTGCTGGGCAACATCGACAACAACACCTACAGCCTGCACCTGACCGTTGGCGTGGGCAGCCACAGCGTCACCGCGGCCTACCAGCGGGTCAACGGCAACACGCCGTTCGACTACATCAACCAAGGCGACAGCATCTACCTGGACAACTCCCAGCAATACTCGGACTTCAACGGCCCGAACGAGCGCTCGTGGAAGCTCAAGTACGTCTACGATTTTGCCGGCCTCGGCTTGCCAGGCCTGACCTCCGGCCTGTCCTACTCGCGCGGCGAACTGGACCTGACCAAGGTCGATCCGGGCAGCCGTGGTTATGCCAAGTGGTACAGCGCCGATGGCAAGCACGCCAAGCACTGGGAGCGCGACCTGGATATCAAGTATGTGGTGCAAGGCGGCAAGGCCAAGGATCTGGCTGTGCGCCTGCAGTGGGCTACCAACCGTGGCGGCAACGGCTACGGCGCCCTGGACAACGACACCGATGAATACCGGGTGATCGTCGACTACCCGATCAACGTGTTCTAAGGGGCTGCAAACAAAAGGCCAGCAGGTTTTGCTGGCCTTTTGTTCAGGCGAGATTTATATAGCGCGCAGACGTGACCGATTTCTTTAGCCCACGTCCACACTAGACTTGAATCCGTCGACGTAGCAGAAGTCAAAATCATGAGCGTGAGCAGTGCGACACCCCGCACAGGGACAATCGCGTCAAATCCTGAACGTCTGCTGGTCCTGGTCAGTTCACTGACCGTCGTGGCCATTCTCGGTATCGTCACCTCCCTGCTGATCCGTGAACACGGGGCCGCCGAACAGGCCGCCACCCGTGCCGCCAACAATATCGTGCAACTAATCGACGCCGACGTATTGCGCAACGTCGAACTCTACGACCTGTCCCTCAAGGGGCTGATCAGTGCAGCGCAACGCAACGACCTGAAGGACGTTTCGGCGCCCATCCGTCATCTGGCGCTGTTCGACCGAGCCACCGCCGCGCCGTACAAAGGCGATATCCTGTTGTTGGACAAGCACGGCGATGTGGTTGCCGACTCGGCTTCGGTCGTGCCTCGCAAGGGCAATTTCGCCGATCGCGAGTACTTTCGGCCGCACATCGACGATCCGGACCCGGGAATGAAGATCAGCCCTCCGTTTCGCGCCCGCACTGCAGAGCATGACTGGCGGATCAGTTTCAGTCGTCGGCTGAGCAACGAGAATGGTGAGTTCATCGGCGTAGCCGAAGCGGCCATGCGCCTGGGCTACTTCAATGAGCTGTTCAAGAATTTGGACATCGGCCGCAACGGCACGATCAACCTGATCAGCCGCGATGGCTTTTTGCTCGCCCAGCAACCGCCCCTGGCGGACGACCTGATTGGCAAGAGTTTCAGCAATCGCCCCAACTTCGTACGCATCCTGCAAGAAGGCAATGGCAGCTTCAGCGGCGTGTCCAGCGTGGACAAGACACATCGGCTGTATACCTTTTCCCAGGTGGGCGACCTGCCGCTGATCGTGATTGTCGCGCTGTCCATCGATGAGGTCTTCAGCTCCTGGCGCCGCACCGCGCTGCTGGTCAGCGGTGCCACGGGAGTACTGTGCATTGCCCTGCTATGGCTGACCTGGCTGTTGTGTCGCGAACTGCGGGGTCGCCACCGCGCCGAACAGGAACTGTTGCGCCTGGCCGCTGTTGATCCCCTCACCGGCCTGGCCAATCGCCGCAGCCTGGACCTGGCCCTGAAAAACGAATGGGCCCGGGCTCAGCGCTCGCTCCAGCCGCTGTCGCTGTTGATGATCGATATCGATCACTTCAAGTCCTTCAACGATCGTTTCGGCCATCCGCTGGGGGATGAGGCCTTGCGCCTGGTGGCGCAGAACATTGCCGCCTGCGTGGGCCGCCCGACGGATCTGGCGGCACGTTATGGCGGCGAGGAATTCACGGTGATCCTGCCCGGCACCGATACGGCCGGGGCCTCGCTCATGGCCGAGAAGATCCGCGCCAGCATCGAAGCGCTGCCGGCCGTGACCGAACACGCCGTGCCCTTGACCGTCAGCATCGGCATCAATACCTGGTCAGGCGATGCTGGCACCCGCCAGGAGGACTGGGTGAGCAATGCCGACAAGGCGCTATACCAGGCCAAGTCCAGTGGACGCAATCGAGTGGTTTCCAACATGTCCCACGGTTGCTCCAGGTCCAGAGCCTGATTATCACGGGCATAAAAAAAGGCCATCCGGGGGGATGGCCTTCAAAACAAAAGGAAAGAGAGAGTTACTTACACGGCCGCAACGGGACGCATGTAAGAGATCGGTGCAGTGCTGGCATCTTCGAAGGTCACGACTTCCCAGGCATCTTTCTGCTCAATCAACTTGCGCAGTAGCTGGTTGTTCAGTGCGTGGCCCGACTTGAAGCCTTTGAACTCGCCTATCAGGCTATTGCCCAGCAGGTAGAGGTCACCAATTGCATCCAGGATCTTGTGCTTGACGAATTCGTCTTCGTAACGAAGACCGTCTTCATTCAGTACGCCATCCGAATCGACCACAATGGCGTTTTCCACGCTGCCACCGAGTGCGAGGTTGTGCTTGCGCAGGTACTCGATATCACTCATGAAACCAAAGGTACGGGCGCGACTGACTTCTTTTACGAACGAAGTGCTGGAGAAGTCCACGCTTGCACTCTGGGTGCGGTCACGGAAAACCGGGTGATCGAAATCGATCTCGAAGCTCACTTTAAAACCATCGAAAGGTACGAAAGTGGCGCGCTTGTCGCCGTCTTCCACTGTCACTTCACGAAGGATGCGGATGAACTTTTTAGCTGCGTCCTGTTCTTCGAGGCCAGCAGATTGAATCAGGAATACGAAGGGTCCGGCGCTACCGTCCATGATCGGGACTTCGGACGCGGAGAGCTCGACGTAGGCGTTATCGATGCCCAGGCCAGCCATGGCCGAGAGCAAGTGCTCCACCGTGTCCACTTTGACGTCACCGTTGACCAGAGTGGTCGACATGGTGGTTTCGCCAACGTTTTCCGCGCGAGCAGGAATCTGCACCACAGGGTCCAGGTCGGCACGACAAAACACAATGCCGGTGTCGACAGGCGCAGGCTTGAGGGTCAGGTATACCTTCTCCCCGGAGTGCAGGCCTACACCTGTGGCACGGATAATATTCTTCAGGGTGCGTTGTTTAATCATGGCTTGGGCCGCTTCAGCGCAAATTGCGAACTGGTATCAACAAAGGCTGGCGATAATAGCAGACCATGCCTTTGCTGAACACCAATCACCCTAATACCCCTGATACATTCCATCAATCGGCCTGACGACGCAGGAATGCCGGGATGTCCAGGTAGTCCAGATCATCTTGCGGATTCAGCTTCGCCGCGGTCGCCGCGTTCGACTGCGCCTGATTACGCATGACGGTCGGGCGATCCAGGTCACGGTAGTTCACCGACGGCAGTTCCTGGCGAGCAGGAGCTGGCGCTTGCGACTGGGCGGACATGGACGTCTGGACGGTATTGTCGATGACCTTCACAGGCTTCTCGATTTTCGCGCCCAGGCCGGTAGCCACTACGGTTACATGCAGCTCGTCACGCATGTCCGGATCGATAACGGTACCGACCTTGACCATGGCGTGTTCGGAAGCGAAGGCTTCGATGATGCTACCCACGTCGGAGTACTCACCCAGGGAAAGGTCAGGACCGGCGGTGATGTTCACCAGGATGCCGCGTGCACCTTCCAGGTTCACGTCTTCCAGCAGCGGGTTGCGGATGGCCGCTTCAGTGGCTTCACGTGCACGGTTAGGACCGCTGGCGCAGCCAGTGCCCATCATCGCCATGCCCATTTCGCTCATCACGGTACGTACGTCGGCAAAGTCGACGTTGATCATGCCTGGACGCTTGATGATGTCGGAGATACCGCGAACGGCACCGGCCAGCACGTCGTCTGCCTTGGCGAAGGCCGACAGCAGGCTTGCATCCTTGCCCAGGATGGTCAGCAGCTTCTCGTTGGGGATGGTGATCAACGAGTCGACGCTTTCGCTCAGCGCGCGGATGCCCTCATCGGCGATCTGCATGCGCTTGCGGCCTTCGAACGGGAACGGACGAGTCACCACCGCGACGGTGAGGATGCCCATTTCCTTGGCCACTTCAGCAATGATTGGCGCCGCACCGGTACCGGTACCGCCGCCCATGCCAGTGGTGATGAACACCATGTTGGTGCCCGTCAGTACTTCGGCGATACGCTCGCGGTCCTCCAGGGCGGCTTGACGGCCGACTTCCGGATTGGCACCTGCACCCAGGCCCTTGGTCACACCGGTACCCAGTTGCAGGATGGTCCGCGCGCCGATGTTTTTCAGCGCTTGAGCATCAGTGTTGGCGCAGATGAACTCCACGCCCTCAATGTTGCTCTTGACCATGTGATTGACCGCGTTGCCGCCGCCACCGCCTACGCCGATAACCTTGATTACCGGACTTTGCGGGATGTTGTCTACGAGTTCGAACATTTTCCCTCTCCTTTCATTCTCTAGTTTTTCGCCTACTGCCTACTGCCTACTGCGTTTACTGCTTGTCGCTTGAAACTGCTTCTTAGAAGTTGCCCTGAACCCAGCTCTTGATGCGATCGAGCAAGGCCGCCTTGGGTTCATCGCTGCTGTAGCTGTCGCGATTGCCGATGCCGGAGAACTGGATGCCGTCGGACTGCTTCTGCAATCCGTACTGCAACAGGCCGACACCGGTGGAGTAGATCGGATTGCGCACGACGTCCGACAGGCCCTTGACACTGTGGGGTACGCCCAGGCGGACCGGCATGTGGAAAATTTCCTCGGCCAGCTCCACCGCACCTTCCATCTTCGAAGTGCCGCCGGTGAGCACGATGCCCGCCGG
This sequence comes from Pseudomonas sp. L5B5, assembly GCF_020520285.1. Classification (NCBI taxonomy): domain Bacteria; kingdom Pseudomonadati; phylum Pseudomonadota; class Gammaproteobacteria; order Pseudomonadales; family Pseudomonadaceae; genus Pseudomonas; species Pseudomonas sp. L5B5. The sequence goes on along the minus strand of NZ_CP084742.1, from coordinate 5,421,147 downwards.
GATCAAGTCTTCGTAGCCACTGCGACGCAGCTCGGCCTGGATCAGGGTGAACAGCTCGTCATAGCGTGGCTCGACCACTTCGGCCAGGGCCTGACGCGACAGCTCGCGCGGAGGACGATCACCGACGCTCGGCACCTTGATGGTCTCGCCAGCGCCGGCCAACTTGGCCAGGGCGCAGGCGTAGCGGATCTTGATCTCTTCGGCGTACTGGGTCGGGGTCCGCAGGGCCATGGCGATGTCGTTGGTCACCTGGTCGCCGGCAATCGGGATCACCGCGGTATGGCGGATAGCGCCTTCGGTGAAGATCGCCATGTCGGTGGTGCCGCCGCCGATATCAACCAGGCACACGCCCAGCTCCTTCTCGTCGTCGGTAAGCACCGCATAGGCCGAAGCCAGTTGCTCGAGGATGATGTCGTCGATTTCCAGGCCACAGCGACGCACGCACTTCTCGATGTTCTGCGCGGCATTCACCGCACAGGTCACTACGTGGACCTTGGCTTCCAGGCGCACGCCGGACATGCCCAGCGGCTCGCGCACGCCTTCCTGGTTATCGATCACGTAGTCCTGCGGCAAGGTGTGCAGGACTCGCTGGTCCGCCGGAATCGCCACCGCCTGGGCTGCGTCCAGGACCCGCTCCAGGTCCGCGGAGCTGACCTCGCGGTCGCGGATCGCCACGATGCCGTGGGAGTTGAGGCTGCGAATGTGGTTGCCCGCCACGCCGACGAATGCCGAGTGGATCCGGCAGCCGGCCATCAGTTGCGCTTCTTCCACTGCGCGCTGGATCGATTGCACCGTGGACTCGATATTCACCACCACGCCCTTCTTCAGGCCGCGGGATGGATGGGTGCCGATACCGACGATTTCCAGCGAGCCATCGGCCGCGACTTCGCCTACCAGCGCCACCACCTTGGAGGTGCCGATATCCAGGCCGACGATCATTTTGCCGCTTTGCACATTTGCCATGGTCCTGCCTCTTCTTAATTCTTCGCGACGGCGGGCTGCGCCGTCGTGGGTGCCGCTGGATCGCGCCAGCCGACGGCCAGGCCGTTGGCATAACGCAGATCGATGCGTGCGATGTTCGTGATCTGTTCTTTCAGCGTTTTTTCATAAATGGCAATGAAGCGGCGCATCTTTTCCACCAGATGATCGCGACCCAGCAGCAACTCGATCCCCGGCCCGGCACTGCCGGCTCCGGTGGTCAGGAACCAGCTGCCACGCTCGCGCAGTTCCAGACGGGCAATCGAGAAACCCAGCGGTCGCAGCATCTGGCTCAACACCTGATACTGCTGCATCACTTGCTGCTGGGCCCGCTGCGGCCCGAACAACTGCGGCAAGTGCTCATAGTTCGCCAGCTCACGCGGGGTGAAGGCCTGGCCCTGGTTGTTCAACAATGCTTCGTCACCCCAGCGGGCCACGGGCAGTTGTTCTTCCAGGCGAATCACCACCTGGTCCGGCCATACCCGACGTACCTCGGCATGGGCGATCCAGGGCATCTGTTCCAGTTCGGTGCGCATGCTCGCCAGGTCGATGGTGAAGAAGCTCGCCGCGACGTAAGGCGCGATCCGCTGCTGCACCGCCTGCTGGCTGATGTAGCTCAAGTCCCCCTGTACCGCGATCTTGGTGATCGGCCGGTCGGCATAAGGCAGCAGGCGCTGGGCGCCTTCGTAGGTGCCAAAGCCCAGGGCCACCAGCATCACGGGCCAGAACAGGCTTTTCAGAAAGCCGAAATTGGCTTTCGGCAGGCGCACCGACATTGGCTCCTTGGCCACCATTCGGCTGGCACCCCGCGGCACCGGCTTGCGGCCGGGTGCGGGTGGCTGATGACGAACCGATGCGCCTTGCATGGACTTAACCTCGCGCCTCAAGACTGGCCGCCAGGATGGCCAATACCAACTGCTGGAAATCCAGACCGGCCGCACGGGCGGCCATCGGCACCAGACTGTGGTCGGTCATGCCCGGAGCGGTATTCACTTCCAGGAACCAGAACTGCCCCTGGGCATCCTGCATCACATCGGCACGCGCCCAACCGGCGATACCGAGCGCCTCACAGGCCTTGGCCGTGAGCTCCATGAGTTCCTGCTCTTTGTCGCTCTCGAGGCCGCACGGGATCCGGTACTGGGTATCGGAAGCCAGGTACTTGGCGTCGTAGTCGTAAAACGTGTGGGGGGTGCCCAGGGCGATGGGTGGCAGCACCTGGTCACGCAGGGTCGCGATGGTGAACTCCGGACCCTGGATCCATTGTTCGACCAACACTTGCGAGTCGTAGGTACTGGCCGCCTTCCATGCCTCGATCAACTCGGAGCTGGTGGTCACCTTGGCCATACCGATACTGGAACCTTCATGGGCCGGTTTGACGATCAAAGGCAGGCCCAGTTCCGCCACCGCGGAAATACAGTCGGCCTCGCAGCCCAATACCGCATGGCGTGGGGTCGGAATCCCCAGGCTGTGCCAGACCTGCTTGGTGCGCAATTTGTCCATGGCCAGGGCCGAAGCGAGGATGCCGCTGCCGGTGTAGGGGATCCCCAGGCACTCCAGCAAGCCTTGCATGCTGCCGTCTTCACCACCACGACCGTGGAGAATGATGAAGGCACGATCGATCTTCTCGCTCAGCAGGCGCTGCAGCAGGTCGTCGCCGACATCGATGCCAAAGGCGTTCACTCCGCCGCTCTGCAGGGCTTCTAGCACGGCCTTGCCGGACTTCAGCGACACTTCGCGCTCGGCGCTCTTGCCGCCGTAGAGCACGGCAACCCGACCGAAATCGCTCGGTTTCACGGTGGAGAACAGCTTGGCGTAGGCAGCGATCATTTCGCCCCCTTGCCAGCGGCCACAGCGCCGGCGAACAGCGGGCTGTTGAGCAGTTTTGGCGCAAGGCCGCCGATATCACCGGCACCCTGGCACAGCAGGATGTCACCAGCGCGCAGCAACGGCTTGACCAGTGGCGCCAGATCGACGCCACGTTCGATGTAGATCGGATCCAGCTGGCCACGCTGGCGGATGCTGTGGCACAGCTGGCGGCTGTCGGCGCCCGGGATGGGCTCTTCACCGGCCGGGTAGACTTCCATCAACAGCAAGACGTTGGCATCGGCCAGCACCTGCACGAAGTCGTCGTATAGGTCGCGGGTACGGCTGAAGCGATGCGGCTGGTAGACCATCACCAGACGGCGCTCCGGCCAGCCACCACGCACGGCCTTGATCACCGCGGCGACTTCGGTCGGGTGGTGACCATAGTCATCCACCAGCATCACGTTGCCGCCTTCCACCGGCAGCTCGCCGTAGACCTGGAAGCGCCGGCCCACGCCCTGGAAGCCCGACAGGCCCTGGACGATGGCTTCATCGCTGATGCCTTCGTCGGTGGCGATGGCAATGGTTGCCAGGGAGTTGAGCACGTTATGGTTGCCCGGCATGTTCACCGATACATCCAGCGGCTCGCAGTCGCGGCGCAGCACGGTGAAAAAGGTCTGCATGCCTTGCTGGCGAACATTGATGGCGCGCACGTCGGCTTCTTCACTGAAGCCATAGGTCACGGTCGGGCGCTTGACCAGCGGCAGGATCTCGCGCACCACCGGATCGTCCAGGCACATCACCGCCAGACCATAGAACGGCAGGTTGTGCAGGAAGTCGACGAAGGTTTTCTTCAGCTTGTTGAAGTCGCCGTCGTAGGTCGCCATATGATCGGCGTCGATGTTGGTGACCACGGCGACCAGCGGTTGCAGGTGCAGGAAGCTGGCATCGCTTTCGTCGGCTTCGGCGATCAGGTAGCGGCTGGTGCCCAGCTGTGCATTGGTGCCCGCGGCATTGAGCCGACCACCGATGACGAACGTCGGGTCCAGGCCGCCAGCGGCGAACACCGAGGCCAGCAGGCTGGTGGTGGTGGTCTTGCCGTGGGTACCGGCCACGGCAACACCGTGACGATAGCGCATCAGCTCGGCGAGCATCTCCGCACGCGGCACTACCGGAATACGCCGCTCCAGAGCGGTGGCGACTTCCGGGTTGGAGGTGTTCACGGCGCTGGAAACCACCAGCACATCGGCATTGGCAGCGTTCTCGGCGCGGTGGCCGATGAAAATCTGCGCGCCAAAGGACTCCAGGCGCTCGGTGACCGGCGATGCCTTGAGGTCGGAGCCAGACACCTGGTAGCCCAGGTTCAGCAGCACCTCGGCGATCCCGCACATGCCCACCCCGCCGATACCGACGAAGTGAATACGGCGGATACGGCGCATTTCCGGCTGCGGCATGGCTTTCTGGTTCTCAACCATGGGCCACCTCCAGGCAGATATTCACCACGTCCTGGGTTGCTTCGGGCTTGGCCAGCTGGCGTGCGGCGCGAGCCATGTTGTCGAGTCGTTCTGGTTGCATCAAAACCTCTGTCAGGCGTGCGGCAAGGTCCGCTGCGCCAGTCGTTCTTTGCGGCATCAGGAAGGCAGCACCTTCACGAGCCAAATATTCGGCATTGCGAGTCTGGTGGTCATCGATCGCATGGGGCAAAGGCACCAGCATCGAAGGCAGACCGGCGGCAGCCAGTTCGCTGACGGTCAACGCACCTGCGCGACAGACCACCAGGTCGGCCCAGCCATAGGCCTGGGCCATGTCTTTGATAAAGGGCTGCACCTGCGCCTCGACGCCAGCCGCGCGATAGCGCTCTGCAGTCACCCCGTCGTGGTTTTTGCCAGCCTGGTGGAACACCTCCGGACGCAGCTCGGGGGCGACCTGTGCCAAGGCTTCCGGCAGCAGCTTGTTCAATGGCTCTGCGCCCAGGCTTCCGCCCAGGATCAGCAAACGCGCCTTGCGTCCGGCCAGGGCCTCGCGCGGTGTGTCGAGGAACAGTTCGGTGCGTACCGGATTGCCCGTGGTGCGGCGACTGCCGGAGGCCCCGAAGGTGTCCGGGAAAGCTTCGCAGACTCGGGCAGCCAGCGGCACCAGCAGCCGATTGGCGGTACCGGCAACCGCGTTCTGTTCGTGAACGACCACCGGCACCGAAGACAGTCTGGCGGCGACCCCGCCAGGCCCGGTCACATAACCACCAAAACCCAGTACGCAGACCGGTTTGAGCTGGCGAATGATCCGCCGCGCCTGCAGCACCGCCTTGAGCAGCACGAAAGGCGCCTTGAGCAACGACAGCTTGCTCTTGCCGCGCAAGCCGGTGACGTTGATCAAGTGCAACGGCAGGCCCGCCGCAGGCACCAGGTCGTTCTCGATTCCCCGAGGCGTACCCAGCCAGTGCACGGTGTAGCCCCGCGCCTGGAACTCACGGGCACAGGCCAGCGCCGGGAACACATGGCCACCGGTGCCACCTGCCATGATCAGCACGTTAGCGCCCATGGGTCGGCTCCTCGGCAAAGTCACTTTCGTTGAACTCCATCTCCTCGCTGCCCAGGTGGGTCCTGCTCTCCCATTCGATACGCAGCAACAACCCCAGGCAGGCGCAGCAGATCACCAGCGAGCTGCCGCCATAACTCAGGAACGGCAGGGTCAGCCCCTTGGTTGGCAGCAGGCCGACGTTTACCCCGATGTTGATCAGGAACTGGCCGATCCAGAGGAACGACAGACCATAGGCGACGTAGGCGGCAAAGAACTGCCGGGCCTTCTCGGCCCACAAGCCGATGTACATCCCGCGAATGCAGACAAAACCGAACAAGGCCACGGTGCACAGCGAACCCACGGCGCCCAGCTCCTCGGCCAGGACCGAGAACACGAAGTCGGTGTGAGCCTCAGGCAGGTAGAACTGCTTTTGCACACTGTTGCCCAGGCCCACGCCCAGCCACTCGCCGCGACCGAAGGCAATCAGGGCCTGGGACAGCTGGTAGCCCGCGCCGAACTGGTCGGCCCAAGGGTCGGCAAAGTTGGTCAGGCGCGCCATCCGATAGGGCTGCATCTGGATCAACAGCACCACCGCCGCCACCGCCAGCAGCACCATCAGCGAAAAACGGAACAAGCCGACGCCGCCGAGGAACAACATCGCCGCCGCAGCCCCCATCATCACCACCGTGGCGCCGAAGTCCGGCTCCATCAGCAGCAGGCCCGCCATCGGCAACAGCACGATGAACGGCTTGAAGAACCCCATCCAGCTTTCACGTACTTCTTTCTGGCGACGTACCAGGTAACCCGCGAGGTAGATCACCACGAACACCTTGGCGATCTCGGAAGGCTGGACGTTGAAGAAGCTGAAGCCGATCCAGCGCATCGACCCGTTCACCTCGCGGCCGATCCCCGGAATGATCACCATCACCAGCAAGCCAAAGGCGCCGATCAGCATCAGCCAACCCAGGCGCTGCCAGGTGGCGAGGGGGATCATCATGGTGACGATGCAGGCCCCCAGCCCCAGCAGGATGTAGATCAGGTGCCGGATCATGTAGTACAGGGCGCTGCCGGACTGGGCCGCCGCCACTTCGGTGGATGCCGAGGCGATCATGATCAGCCCGAGCCCGAGCAGCGTCAGGCAGCCGGCGAGCATCGGGAAGTCGAGGTCGACGCCTCGTCCAGTGATAATCGGCGAAGGGTAAGGCTTGATGATGTTTCTCAGGTTCATGCCAGTGCCTCCACGATGCGGACGAACTGCTGGCCACGATCCTCGTAGTTCTTGAACATGTCGAAGCTGGCGCAAGCAGGCGACAGCAGCACGACATCCCCAGCCTGGGAAACCGAACGGCACTGCTCCACCGCCTCGCCCAGCGAGCTGGCACGAATCAGCGGTACGCCCTCGCCAATGGCTTCGCCGATCTGCTGCGAATCACGACCCATCAGGATCACGGCTCGGCAATGGCTTGCCACGGGTCCTTGCAGATCACGGAAGTCGGCACCCTTGCCGTCGCCACCGGCAATCAGCACGATCTTGCCGGCAATATCCGCTCCCAGGCCTTCGATGGCTGCCAGGGCAGCGCCAACGTTGGTGGCCTTGGAGTCGTTGTAATAACCCACGCCATCCAGGTCTCGCACCCACTGGCAGCGATGTTCGAGGCCGGCAAAGGTACGCAGGGCCGCGAGCATGGCATCGAACGGCAGGCCTACCGCATGCCCCAGGGCCAAGGCCGCCAGGGCATTGGACTGATTGTGCGCTCCACGGACCTTCAGCTCGCGTACCGGCATCAGGTTCTGGAATTCGAAAGCCAGGTATTTCTCGCCATTTTCCTCGCGCAGGCCGAAGGCCTTGAAGTCCGGTGCACCCAGGCCGAAGCTCCAGCACGGCAGGCCTTCACCGACCAGTGGCCGGGTCAGGGCATCCTGACGGTTGAACACCACCTGCCGGGCGCCACGGAAGATCCGGTGCTTGGCCAGGTGATATGCCGGCAGGCCGCTGTAGCGATCCATGTGGTCTTCGCTGACGTTCAGCACAGTGGCCACTTCGGCCCCAAGCTGGTCGGTGGTTTCGAGCTGGAAGCTGGACAACTCCAGGACATACAACTCGACATCATCGCCGAGCAGGTCCAGTGCGGGGGTTCCGAGGTTGCCGCCCACGGCGACACGCTTGCCTGCCGCAACAGCCATTTCGCCCACCAGGGTAGTCACGGTGCTCTTGGCATTGGAACCGCTGATGGCAACGATCGGCGCCTTCGCGTTACGCGCGAACAGCTCGATGTCTCCGGACAACTTCACACCCCGCGCGGCCGCCGCCTGCAGGGCAGGAGTCGCCAGGGCCAGGCCGGGGCTCACGTAGAGCTCATCGGCACGGCACAGGAAGTCCACGTCCAGCTCGCCACAACGCACTTCCACCTGCGGATAGTCACGGCGCAGCGTGGCCAGTTCCGGTGGATTGTCCCGCGTGTCGGCCACTGCAAAGGCAACGCCCCGGTTCGCCAGGAAGCGAACCAGGGACATGCCGCTCTTGCCGAGGCCGACAACGATGCGGAAGTGGTCAGAAGCGATCAGGGACACTCGTTCTACCTCAGCTTCAGGGTGGCAAGGCCGATCAGCACGAGAATCACGGTGATGATCCAGAAGCGGACGATCACGCGTGGCTCGGGCCAGCCCTTGAGTTCAAAGTGGTGGTGGATGGGCGCCATGCGAAACACCCGGCGACCGGTCAGCTTGAAGGAGGCGACCTGGATCACCACCGAAAGGGTTTCCATCACGAACACACCGCCCATGATGAACAGCACGATTTCCTGACGCACGATCACTGCGATGGTGCCCAGGGCCGCACCCAGCGCCAGTGCGCCGACATCGCCCATGAACACCTGGGCCGGATAGGTGTTGAACCACAGGAAGCCCAGGCCGGCACCGATCAGGGCACCGCAGAAGACAATCAGCTCGCCCGCCCCCGGTACATAGGGAATCAGCAGGTATTCGGCGAATTTCACGTTACCCGACAGGTAGCAGAAAATCCCCAGCGCGCCGCCGACCATTACCGTCGGCATGATCGCCAGGCCATCGAGGCCGTCGGTCAGGTTGACCGCGTTGCTCGAGCCGACGATGACGAAATAGGTCAGGACCACGAAACCTGCGCCCAAGGGAATGCTCACATCCTTGAGCATCGGGATCAGCAGGGTGGTATCCACCGGGCTTTGCGCAGTCATATAAAGGAAGATCGCCGCGCCCAGGCCGAACACCGACTGCCAGAAATACTTCCAGCGACTGGGCAGGCCCCGCGAGTTCTTCTCGATCACCTTGCGGTAGTCGTCGACCCAGCCAATGGCGCCGAAGGCCAGGGTCACCAGCAATACCACCCAGACGTAGTGGTTGCGCAGGTCGGCCCAGAGCAGGGTACTGATACCGATGGCCGAAAGGATCAACGCGCCACCCATGGTAGGCGTGCCGGACTTGGACAGGTGCGATTGCGGGCCATCGTTACGTACGGACTGGCCAATCTGCCGGTTCTGCAGAGTACGGATCATCCACGGACCCAGGCACAGTGCCAAAGACAATGCGGTCAGTACCCCGAGAATCCCGCGCAGGGTCAGGTACTGGAAGACCGCGAAGCCTTTGTAGAACTGTTGCAGGTACTCCGCTAGCAGCAGCAGCATTAATGTCTCACTCCGTCTTTTTCTTGAAGATGGGAACCACACAGGGCCGCAACGATGTTTTCCATCGCTGCGCTGCGCGATCCCTTGATCAAAATGGTGGTGTTTGGATCTTGCTCGACGTCCAGGGCGGCAATCAGCTCGGCCTGGCTGGCGAAGTGCCGCGCGTGCTCGCCAAAGGCGGCAACGGCATGCGTCATCATCGGGCCTACGGCGTAGAGGGCCGAAACCTTGCCAGCGGCATATGCACCTACATCGCGGTGCCCCTGCTCCGCCCACTCGCCCAATTCGCCGATGTCTCCGAGCACCAGGACGGTGCGACCGGAAAAGCCGGCGAGTATATCAACGGCTGCACACATTGAGGTGGGGTTTGCGTTGTAAGTGTCATCGATCACCCGCATGCCATTCCTGGCCAACTGGGCGACCGTACGGCCCTTGACCGGTTGCACGGCGTTCAAGCCCGTGATGATGCCAAACAGCGATACGCCCATGGCATGGGCAGCCGCGGCCGCAGCCAGGGCATTGGCGACGTTGTGGGCACCCAGCAGGTTCAGCTGAACCCGTTCGGCGCCCTTGGGACTGTGCAGGGTGAACGCCGGGCAACCGCGGGCATCACGGCCGATATCGCTGGCATGGAAATCCGCAGTGCTGTCATGCAGGGCGAAACTCAATACCTGACGTCCCGCCGCACGGGCCTTCCAGATCGAAAATGCCTTGTCGTCCAGGTTCAACACGGCGATCCCGGCAGCATCGAGCCCCTCCAGGATCTCGCCCTTGGCTTCGACAATCTTCTGCGGACCACCGAATTCGCCCACATGAGCGGTCCCGGCATTGTTGATGATCACCACATGGGGGCGCGTCATGGCCACGGTGTAGGCAATCTCGCCAATCCGCGAGGCACCCAGCTCGATCACTGCGGCACTGTGTTCCGGGGCCAGCTCCAGCAAAGTCAGGGGCGCGCCCAGATCGTTGTTCAGGTTGCCACGGGTGGCAAGCACCGGCCCGCGAGTGCGCAGGATACTGGCCAGCATTTCCTTGACCGTGGTCTTGCCACTGGAGCCGGTCACTGCAGCCACCGGTTTGCTGAAGGCTCCACGATTGAGGGCCCCCAACTGCCCCAGCGCCAGCCGGGTATCCTTGACCAGCAATTGCGGCAGCGTGCTATCGGGAATCTCGCGTTCGACCAGTGCGGCCACGGCGCCTTTGCCGGCCACTTCGTTCAGGTAGTCGTGGCCGTCGAACCGCGGGCCGGTGAGGGCCACGAACAACTGGCCTGGCTTGATTGCCCGGCTATCGATGCTCACGCCGCTGAAGCGGACATCGCCCGCGATCAGGCGGGCGTCCAAGGGGGCCGAAACCTCACTGAGCAGCAGGGCCTTAAGCATGGTCCACCTCCCATGCGCCCAAGGCCTTGTCCGCCTCGACGAGATCGGAGAAGGCATGGCGCTGGCCATTGATTTCCTGGTAGTCCTCGTGCCCCTTGCCAGCCAGCACCACCACATCATCCGCCGAGGCGGAAGCAATCAGACGGGCGATCGCAGGTCCGCGGCCTGCGATGAACTCGACCTTGTCCACAGCCAGGAAACCGGCACGGATGTCCTCGAAGATTTGTACGGGGTCTTCACTGCGCGGATTGTCGTCGGTGACGAGCACGCCGTCGGCCAGGCGCTCGACCACTTCGGCCATCAATGGCCGCTTGCCGCGGTCGCGGTCACCGCCACAACCGAACAGGCACAGCAGGCGCCCCTTGGCGTGAGGGCGCAGGGCCAGCAAGACTTTTTCCAGGGCATCCGGAGTGTGGGCATAGTCGACCACCACCAGCGGCTGGCTTCCACCCCCCAGGCGCTGCATGCGCCCGGCCGGGCCTTCCAGCTTGGGCAAGACCGCGAGGATTTCATCCAACGCATACTCCAGGCCCAGCAATGCGCCCACGGCAGCCAGCACGTTGCTCAGGTTGAACCGGCCCAGCAGGCTGCTACGCAGATGGTGCTCGCCTTGCGGGGTGACCAGGATCGCGCGTACGCCATCATCATCGAAGTGTGCTTCGCGGCAATACAGATAGGCGCGGGCATCGTCCAGGCTGTAAGTGATCAACCGTGACTCATGAGACTCAGCCGCCAGCTGCCGGCCGAACTCATCGTCCAGGTTGATTACCCGGCAACGCAGGTCGGTCCAGTTGAACAGCTTGGCCTTGGCCGCACCGTAGGCCTGCATGGTGCCGTGATAGTCCAGATGATCACGGGACAGGTTGGTCAGTACCGCGACATCGAACGCCAGGGCAGCCACGCGCCCCTGGTCCAGGCCATGGGAAGAGACTTCCATGGCCACGGCCCTGGCCCCAGCACTCTTCAGGTCGGCCAGCGTCGCCTGGACGGCAATGGGGTTCGGCGTGGTATGCAGGCCACTTTCCAGCGCCCCGTAAAAACCGGTACCCAGGGTACCCACCAGGCCACAACGCTGGCCAAGCAGGTCCAGGGCCTGGGCCACGAGCTGGGTAACGCTGGTCTTGCCATTGGTGCCAGTCACGCCGACCAGGTTCAACTGACGGCTCGGCTCGCCATAGAAACGTCCGGCGATGTCCGACAGTTGCGCAGCCAGGCCCTTGACTGGAATCAGCGGCACATCGGTCAGCGGCAACACGGTTGCGCCTTCCACTTCATAGGCCACGGCGGCAGCACCGCGCTGCAAGGCATCGGCGATGTGCGCACGACCATCGAACTTGGCGCCCGGCACGGCCAGGAACAAATCACCGGCGCGCACATTGCGGCTGTCCAGGGTCAACTCACGGATCAACAGGTCGCGACCGGCGTGGGGGAATATCTTGTTCAGGCTAAGGGACATCAGCCGCGCCCTCCATTGGCTCGTGGGGGGGCACCGGCGGCATTGGCCTGCTGCGTGGTCGGCAGGTTATCCGGGGTGATATTCATCAGGCGCAGCGTGCCGGACATCACTTTGCTGAATACCGGGGCCGATACCAGGCCGCCGAAGTAGCCGGCCTTGCTCGGCTCGTCGATCACCACGACGATGGCGTAGCGCGGATCGCTCATGGGGCCGAAACCGGCGAACAGAGATCGATAGGAGTTTTCGGCGTAGCCCTTGGTGCCCACCGAGGTCTTGCGCGCGGTACCACTCTTGCCTGCGACGTGATACGCCGGGACCTGGGCGCGGAACACCCCACGCGGGGCCTCGATCACCTGCTGGAGCATGCCCTGCATGGTCTTGGCGACTTTCTCCGGGATCACCTGGGCGGTTTGTGGCGCCTTGTCGGATTTGATCAGCGTCAGGGGGGCGATACGTCCATTGTTGGCCAGCGCGGAGAACGCGTGTACCAGCTGGATCGCGGTCACCGAAATGCCGTAGCCATAAGACAGCGTTGCCGTTTCGGCCTTGCGCCACTCGCGGTAGTTGGGGAGGTTGCCGACACGTTCGCCCGGGAATCCCAGACCGGTGTCCTGGCCCAGGCCGATTTTCTGCGCCAGGCGGAAAATGGTTTCACCCCCGATGTCGAAGGCGATCTTGCTCATGCCCACGTTACTGGAATTGATCAGGATGCCGGTCAGGTCGAGTATCGGGCCCTCGGTCTTGGATACGTCACGAATGGTGTACTTGCCCAGTTGCAGGGTACCCGGGTAGACCTCGACGGTATCACTGGGCTTCCAGCGCCCGGTCTCCAGCGCGGCACTCATGGAGATCGCCTTCATGGTCGAGCCAGGCTCGAACACATCGATCATCGCGCGGTTGCGCATCATCGCCGGCTGCAGGTTGCGACGGTTGTTCGGGTTGTAGGTCGGCTGGTTGACCATGGCCAGGATCTCGCCGGTCTTGACGTCCATGATCACCAGGCTGCCGGCCTTGGCACCATTCTCGACGATGGCGTTGCGCAGTTCACGGTTGGCCAGGTACTGCAGGCGCAGATCGATCGACAACGCCAAGGGCTTGCCGGCCTTGGCGTTCTTGGTGACCTGCACATCCTTGATCAGCCGGCCGCGGCGATCCTTGATCACCTGGCGCTTGCCGGGAACACCGGCCAGCCATTCGTCATAGGCCAGCTCGACACCTTCGCGACCACGGTCGTCGATGTCGGTGAAACCCACCATGTGCGCGGTCACTTCACCGGCCGGATAGAAGCGCCGGAACTCCTCGATGCCATAGACACCCGGGACCTTGAGATCGAGCACAGCCTGGCCCTGTTCCGGGGTCAGGCCGCGAACCAGGTAGATGAACTCCTTGTTGGCCTGGGCTTCGAGGCGTTCGGTCAATGACTTCGGGTCCTGGCCCAGCGCGATGGCCAGGGCCGGCCAGCGGTCCTTGGCCAGTTGCATTTCCTTGGCGTTGGCCCACAGGGTGGTCACCGGGGTACTCACCGCCAGCGGCTCGCCATTGCGATCGGTAATCAGGCCACGGTGAGCGGGAATCGGAATATGGCGCACGCTGCGGGCATCGCCCTGGCCCTTGAGAAAGTCGCGATCGACCACCTGCAAGTCGATGATGCGCCAGGCGATCGCCGCCACCATGACCGCCAGCAGGCCCAGCACCACGCGAAAACGCCAAGGGTAGAGAGCGCCGTCGAGTTTCATGGCGCCACCATTCGGACTTCGGCTGCGCCGGGGATGCGCATTTTCAGTTGCTCAGTTGCCAGCACCTCGATGCGGCTATGGGCAGTCCAGGTACTTTGTTCCAGGATCAGTCGCCCCCATTCAGCCTGGGCCTTGTCCCGCACACTCAACTCGCCGTACAGCGTATTGAGCAGCTGACGATTCCAGTGAGCGCTGTAGGACACCGCGATCGCGGAAACTAGAACGCCTATGAACAGCAGGAGCATGAAAAAGCTTCCGCCTGGGAGTGGCTTGGCGAAAAGCTTGCTCACCGAAGCTTCTCCGCGACACGCATGACAGCACTGCGGGCACGAGGATTGGCTTTGAGTTCGGCCTCGGAGGCGAACTGCGCTTTGCCATGGATCTTGATTTTCGGCTGGAAGGCTTCGAAGCGCACCGGCAGGTTGCGCGGCAGGTTATCAGCCTCGCCCTTGACCAGGCGGCGCATGAAGAGTTTGACGATACGGTCTTCCAGAGAGTGGAAGCTGATCACCACCAGGCGCCCGCCGACTTCCAGAGACTCCAAGGCAGCCTCCAGGCCCGTCTCGAGGTCGCCCAGTTCGTTGTTCACATGGATGCGCAGACCCTGGAACGCACGGGTTGCCGGGTTCTTGCCTTTTTCCCAGGCAGGGTTGGCGACCTTGAGCACTTCGGCCAGGTCGGCGGTACGTTCGAACGGCTGGACTTCCCGACGCTCGACCACAGCCCGAGCCATACGGCCAGAGAAACGCTCCTCACCGTACTCTTTGAATACACGGGCGATTTCTTCCACTGGGGCAGTGGCGATGAACTGGGCAGCGCTGACACCCCGCGTCGGGTCCATGCGCATGTCCAAGGGACCGTCATTGAGAAAACTGAAGCCGCGCTCGGGGTCGTCCAACTGAGGCGAGGACACTCCCAGGTCCAGCAAGACGCCGCTGACCTTGCCAGCCAAACCGCGGCCCTCAACCTCGGAACCCAGCTCGGCAAAACTGCGCTGCACAACGACAAAGCGGCCGTCTTCGGCCGCTAGCGCTTGCCCGGTGGCAATCGCTTGGGGGTCCTTGTCGAATCCGAGGAGTCGACCTCCTGGCCCAAGCTGGCTGAGAATCAGCCGACTGTGCCCACCACGCCCGAAGGTGCCATCCAGATAGCAGCCATCAGGACGTACGGCGAGAGCCTCGACGGCTTCGTCAAGCAGTACGGTGATGTGGTTAAAGCCGCTATCAATAGTCACAGTATCAAATCACGCAGTTCATCAGGCATGGCGCCCGGTTGTTGAATAGCTACCAGGTCAGCTGCAGAAACAGCGTTCCAGGCGTCCTCGTCCCACAGTTGAAACTTGTTCAGCTGGCCCACCAGCATCGCGCGCTTATCCAACTTGGCATATTCACGCAGGCGCGGCGGCACCAGAAAACGACCACTGCCGTCGAGTTCGAGATCGACGGCATTACCAATCAGCAAACGCTGCAAGCGACGGTTCTCTTCGCGCAGCGAAGGCAACGCACGCAGCTTGGTTTCTATCAGCTCCCACTCATCGAGGGGGTAAACGCACAAACAAGGATCAACGGCGTCAATGGTGACGATCAACTGCCCGGAGCTTCGCGAAACGAGCTCGTCGCGATACCGGCTGGGCATGGCTAGCCGGCCTTTGGCATCGAGACTGATAGCGTTGGCTCCGCGAAACACGTCAGCGCTTCTCCAAATTTTAGCGTTTTTCGTTCAAAAAACCCACTTCATGCCACTTTCTGCCACTTGCGCACACTATAGGAATGCGCCCACACCACCGTCAAGGCGCGTAGCGACGGAAAACCCTTATAGAACGGAGATTTAGGACGCTTAAAGGAGGGGAAACGAGAAATCGGGAGGCGCCCAGCAGCAATAACTTCACACAGCTCAGTAAGCTGTATCGCGAAGTTAAAGTAATTTGTTAAGAGTAAGAATTTTTCGGTATTACAAAAACGTTTCTGCTATTGAATCAAGCAGGAAGGGAAAGAGGTGGAGAGTCGATCTGTAAGCCGGGTTCTGTCGAGGACAGTCATTCCTCTACGATGGCCATCGCTGGACATCTTTAGCAACCTACCCGGTTCCAGCGCGGGCCACGCCTTGGAACCCTATTTGGTCTTGCTCCGAGTGGGGTTTACCTAGCCACGAACTGTTACCAGACGTGCGGTGCGCTCTTACCGCACCTTTTCACCCTTACCGGCACCGAAGTGCTTAGGCGGTTATTTTCTGTGGCACTTTCCGTAGGCTCACGCCCCCCAGGCATTACCTGGCACTCCGCCCTATGGAGCCCGGACTTTCCTCCCCCCTCTAATTTTCATAGAGGGCAGCGACTGTCCAATCGACTCTCCGCCGCGCAGGTTAACGGCAGAGCGACCCAAGAACAAGCGATAAAAGCCTTTGGCCACTCTGCTACGCCATTTATTGCTCTTTCTGTTTTTCCAGAGCGATCTGGTACAGCACGTTTTTACGCTCTCCGGTGATCTCGGCTGCCAACGCAGCAGCCCTTTTAAGTGGCATTTCCTTGAGCAGCAGATCCAGGATGCGCATCGCCTCGCTGCTGATCATCTCGCCAACTTCTGGAGCAGACCATCCCGCCACCAGCACTACACACTCTCCACGCTGCTGGTTGGAGTCGGATTCGACGAACTGACGCAGTTCGGCAAGCGGCAAACCCTTGAGCGTCTCGAACGCCTTGGTCAGCTCACGGGCCAGCAACGCTGGCCGATCACCACCGAACACCGCCTCCATATCCTGCAGGCACTCGAGGATGCGATGGGGAGCCTCGTAGAAAATCAGCGTGCGCGGCTCTTCACGGACCTGTTCCAGGCGCGCCCGACGACCGGTGGCCTTGGCCGGCAGGAAACCTTCGAAAATGAAACGATCTGACGGCAGCCCCGCCGCAGACAATGCCGCTATCAATGCGCAGGCCCCAGGAACCGGGACCACATTGATCCCGGCAGCACGGGCCTGGCGTACCAGGTGGTAACCCGGATCGGAGATCAACGGCGTGCCGGCATCAGAGATCAGGGCAACGTCATCGCCCGCCAGCAGGCGCGCGATGAAACGACTGCCCTCATCGCGCTCGTTATGCTCATGGCAGGCCGCCAAAGGCGTGGAAATACCGAAGTGCTGCATCAGACGCTGGGAGTGCCGAGTATCCTCGGCGGCGATCAAGGACACCTCGCGCAACAGTTTCAGGGCCCGGGCACTGATATCGTCCAGGTTGCCGATAGGCGTCGCGACGACATAAAGCGAGCCGACAACGGAATTCATGGAACCTGGAGCAGTCAAAGCGCACACCTCGCGATCAGCAAAAGCGCCATTGTAGCGCGTTGAAGACATCTCAATGCGCATCGCGCACCCTCGAGCGTGAATGACACAGCAACAATTGCACTCGCTAAATAGATGGTTTATCGCCAGCAACATCGCGCCCCGGCCAGCGCTTGGGTACAATTGAACGTTCATTTGATCGAGTATCAGGAACACTTACATGATCGCTTGCCTGCGGCTGTTTATCGCCCTCTGCCTGGCTACCCTTCTGGTGGCTTGCGCCAGCTCGCCCTCCTCCAGCCTTGGCGAACTTCCACGGACACCGGATGCCAGCATCGAGCAACTGCTCGAGCAGGCCGCCACCAGCAAAAATCCCGACAAGGCAGCACTGCTGCGGCTGAGCGCTGCCGACATGGCCTACCGCCAGGGTAATGCCGGACGCGCCGGGCAGATCCTGCAACAGGTCCAACTGGACCAACTCAAGCCCGCCCAGCAAATCTTCGCCAGCACACTGACGGCGGAGCTGGCCATGGTCCGCAACCAGCCCAAGGCTGCGCTGACGGCCCTGAGTCATCCAAGCCTGCAACACTTGAGTGAGCTTCCCGCCACCCAACAGATTCGGACACTCAGCATTCATGCTCGCGCCCTGGAGGCCGACGGCCAAACCCTGGCTGCGGCCAAGGAACGAATCACGCTGGCTCCCCTGCTGAAGGATGACGCTGCGGCAAAAAATCACGAAGCCATCTGGGCCCTGATCGCCGCCCTGCCCACCGACCAACTGCAACCTGCCGGGAACGACGACCTGAGCGGCTGGATGGGCCTGGCGCTGGCGGTCAAGACCGCAGGCACACTGGAACAGCAACAGGCAGCCATCGACAACTGGCGCGCCCAGAACCCGAAGCACCCGGCAGCCCTGCAACTGCCGCAGCCGCTGATCAAGCTCAAGGAACTGGCCAGCCAGTCCGTATCGAAAATTGCCCTGCTATTACCACAGGATGGCCCGCTGGCGGCGGTCTCCAAGGCCTTGCGCGAAGGTTTCATGGCCGCTCACTACCAAGCCCAGCAAGCCGGCCAGAAACCGCCCAGCATCGAATTCTATGACAGCTCCCGACTGAGCTCGCTGGACGAGTTCTATCGCAAGGCCCAGGCGGATGGCGTACAGCTGGTGGTCGGCCCACTGGAAAAACCACTGGTCAAGCAACTGGCTGCACGCCCCCAGCTACCGATCACCACCTTGGCCCTGAACTACAGCGAAGGCGAACAGGCTCCGGCACAACTGTTCCAGTTCGGCCTGGCCGCCGAAGACGAGGCCCGCGAAGTGTCTCGCCGCGCCCGCGCTGACGGCCTGCATCGCGCTGCGGTGCTGGTGCCCAAGGGCGAGTGGGGCGAGCGCGTACTCAGGGCGTTCCGCCAGGACTGGGAAGGCAATGGTGGCACCGTGCTGGGTATCGAGCGGGTGGACCAGCCCGTCGCACTGGCCCAGCAGATTGCCAATCTGTTCCAGTTGCGCCAGAGCGAAGCACGAGCCAAGAGCCTGCAGAGCACTGTCGGCGCCCAGGTGGCGGCACAACCGTCACGACGCCAGGACATCGAATTCATCTTCCTCGCCTCCACTCCACAGCAGGCCCAGCAGATCAAGCCGACCCTGAACTTCCAGTACGCCGGCGATGTTCCTGTGTATGCCACCTCCAACGTGTTCAGCGCCAGTGGCGATCAGAACCAGTACAACGACATGAACGGCATCATGTTCTGCGAGACACCATGGCTGCTGGACGCGAACGGCACGCTGCGACGCCAGGTCACCGCCCAATGGCCTCAGGCCGGCGGTAGCCTGGGCCGCCTGTATGCAATGGGCGTCGACGCCTACCGCCTGGCTCCGCGCCTGGGACAGCTCAAAGCCCTGCCTGATAGCCGCATCGAAGGTGAATCCGGCAGCCTGGGCATCACTGCCGGCCAGCGGATCGAACGCCAGCTGCCTTGGGCCAAGTTCGTCAGCGGCCAGGTCACTCGCCTGCCCGACACACCACGCTGATGCATCAAGGATCACGCCAGCAAAGCGGACGGGATGCCGAGAGCCTTGCGCTCGAGCATCTCCAACGACAGGGTCTGCGCCTCCTGGCGCAGAACTGGCTGTGCAAACGCGGCGAGCTTGATCTGGTCATGCTTGACGGCGATACAGTAGTATTCGTCGAAGTCCGCTACAGACAACACACACAATGGGGTGGCGCTCTGGGCAGTATCGATGGGCGCAAGCGCCAAAAACTGATCCTTGCCGCGCAGTTCTTTCTGCAGAGCGAATCACGCTGGTCCAATCACCCCTGTCGTTTCGACGTGGTCGCCATTGACGGCACTCCAGGTGCGCAAGCCCAGTTGAACTGGCTACGTAACGCCTTTGACGGCTGAAAGACGCCCATAGGCCGCGCCTACTTCCAATCAATTTCTTTGCTCTTTGCTTTGCGGGCTGCACATTCACGTGCCACCAAGCCGCGCTACTTAAGGTCACACAGATGGACATGCAATCCCGAATTCGCCAGCTTTTCCAAGCCAGCATCGACACCAAGCAACAGGCGATGGACGTACTTGCACCGCACATCGAGCAAGCCAGCCAGGTAATGGTCAACGCCCTGCTCAACGAAGGGAAAATGCTGTCCTGCGGCAACGGCGGTTCGGCTGGCGACGCCCAGCACTTTTCCTCCGAACTGCTTAATCGCTTCGAGCGTGAACGCCCCAGTCTGCCAGCCATCGCCCTGAGCACCGACAGCTCGACCATCACCTCGATCGCCAACGACTACAGCTACAACGAAGTCTTTTCCAAGCAGATCCGTGCCCTGGGGCAGCCCGGCGACGTACTGCTGGCCATTTCCACCAGCGGCAACTCCGCAAACATTATTCAAGCGATCCAGGCCGCACATGATCGCGAAATGATTGTCGTAGCATTGACTGGTCGCGACGGCGGCGGCATGGCTTCCCTGCTGCTGCCCGAAGATGTCGAGATTCGCGTACCCGCCACCGTCACTGCACGCATTCAAGAAGTCCACCTGCTGGCGATCCATTGCCTCTGCGATCTGATCGACAGCCAACTGTTCGGGAGTGAAGAATGACCTCTAATCGCCTTGGCCTCCTGGCCTTGACCTTGTGCCTGAGCATCACTGGTTGCAGCTCGGTGATTACCGCTACCCGCGATAAACCCATCGACGATGACCGCGGCACCCGCACCTTCGGTAGCAAGATCGACGACTCACTGATCGAGACCAAAGTCGCCGTGAATGTCGCCAAGGCCAGTCCGGACCTCGAAAACAACTCCCACATCGTCGTCACCAGCTTCAATGGCATCGTGCTTCTGGCCGGCCAGACACCACGCCCAGACCTCAAGGCCACGGCCGAGCAGGCCGCCAGCGAAGTGCAGCGCGTCAAGAAAGTGCATAACGAATTGCAGGTTCTGCCACCCTCTGGATTCCTGGCTCGACAGAACGACAGCTGGCTGACCACCAAGATCAAGACCCAGATGCTTGCCGACGCCAGTGTTCCAGCCTCGCGCATCAAGGTGGTGACGGAAAACGGGATCGTCTACATGCTGGGACTCCTGACCCAGCAAGAGGCCGCCCAGGCCACCAACCTGGTACAAGGCGTGTCTGGCGTGCAGAAGATCGTCAAGCTGTTCGAATACATCGACTGAGCTGCGTCCCGGGCACAAAAAAGGCGATCCAACCGGATCGCCTTTTTCATTACTTGACCACCTTCAGACTCGGCCTGCCGCTTGGGCGCGGCGGCTCGCTGTCCGGCGGCGGCATATCATCGTCCGGCTCGATATCATCCTCTTCGTCCAGAGGCGATTCCAGATCGAAGACCATGCCCTGACCATTCTCCCGAGCATAGATCCCCAGGATTGCGCCAATCGGCACGTGCAGGCTGTGAGGCACGCCACCAAAACGCCCCTCGAAGGTCACAGCATCGTTATCCATGTGCAGATGACGTACAGCACTGGGAGAAATGTTCAGGACGATCTGGCCGTCACTGGCAAAACCCTGGGGCACTTCCACCGCAGGGTAATCGGAGTTGACCAGCAAGTGCGGGGTGCAATCGTTGTCCACAATCCACTCATAGAGCGCGCGGACCAGATAAGGTCGACTGGAGTTCATAGCGGCTCCTTAAGCCTCAGCGCATGTCACGTTCGACACCAGACAGACTTGCCTGGAAAGCCTCACGTGCAAATTGACGTTCCATATAATCAAGCAGCGGCTTGGCCTGCCGCGGCAGCTCAATACCCAGGACCGGCAATCTCCAGAGTATTGGCAGTAGGCAGCAATCCACCAGGCTTTGTTCCTCACTGAGGAAAAACGGCTTGTCGGCGAACAACGGCGACACACCGGTCAGGCTTTCCCGCAACTCCTTGCGCGCCAGCACCCGCGCGGCCTCCTTGGTCCGAGAATCAAGAATCAGGTCCACATGCCCACACCAGTCACGCTGGATACGATGTATCAGCAGACGGCTATTGGCTCGCGCCACAGGATAGACCGGCAGCAATGGGGGATGCGGATAGCGCTCATCCAGATACTCCATCACCACAGTCGACTCCCACAACGCCAAGTCACGATCGACCAGCGTAGGCAAGCTCCCATAGGGATTCACTTCGATCAGCTTCGGCGGCTGACGGCCCGCCTCCACACTGATGATCTCGGCGCTGACACCTTTCTCCGCAAGCACAATGCGCACCCGGTGGGAATAGTGGTCGGCGGGGTCGGAGTAACAGGCCAACCGATTGGTCACGCCCATGGCGATCCTCCTCGCGTGTTGAAATTATCGAAAGCAGAAAAAACGAGCGCGCCCTGAGGGCGCCTCTGGTAACCCCCGAATGATACAGGGTTGTTACAACTTCAGAGACGCCCTTGGGCGCGCGCGTTCAACAACGGATGCTTAAAGCGGTATCAATGCACATCTTTCCAGTATTCGCGCTTGAGCAGATAGGCGAATACGAAGAAGAAGGCCAGGTACAGGAGCACATAGGTGCCAATACGCTGGTGCTGCAGCTTGACCGGGTTGGCCGAGTAGGCCAGGAACGTCACCAGATTCTTGACCTTCTCATCGAACTGAGCCTCGTTGAGAGTACCGGTGTTTTCCTTGACGGTCAGCTGATCACAGGCCTCATGAGTCAGTGGCGTGCCAGTCAGCGGGTCGAACTGCTTCTTGCCATCCTCGACAATCTGCACCTGCTTGCAGCCGACCACCTGGCGCCCTTGCAACCCGACCAGAACGTTCGGCATGCCCACATTCGGGAACACCTTGTTGTTCACACCCCAAGGGCGTGCCGGATCTTCGTAGAAGGACTTCAGGTAGCCATACAGCCAGTCAGTGCCACGAACGCGAGCCACCAGGGTCAGGTCCGGCGGAGCAGCACCGAACCAGGTCTTGGCGTCCGCCGGCTGCATGCCGATGTTCATGTGGTCACCAATCTTCGCACCGGTGAAGACCAGCTTGCTCATCATCAGGTCATGAGGAATGCCCAGGTCATCGGCAACTCGCTCGTAGCGCTGAAACTTCGCGCTGTGGCAACCCATGCAGTAGTTGGCGAAGGTCCGCGCGCCGTCCTGCATGGCGGCCTTGTCGGACAGGTCGATATCGACCTTCTCCAGTTCAGGACCACCGTGCTCGGCCGCGAAGGACAGTACAGGCATAGCAGCAAGAATCAGTACAGCAAATAGCTTTTTCATCAGCCAGTCACCCTTTCCGGAACCGGTTTGGTCTTCTCGAGCCTGGTGTAGAACGGCATCAGAATGAAGTAGGCGAAGTACAGGAAGGTACATACCTGCGACAGCAGCGTACGGCCTGGAGTCGGCGCCAGAACACCCAATACACCCAGGATCACGAACGAGATGCAGAACACCAGCAGCCAGATCTTGCTCAGCCAGCCCTTGTAACGCATGGACTTGACCGGGCTACGGTCGAGCCAAGGCAGTACGAACAGCACGGCAATCGCAGCACCCATGGCGATCACGCCCATGAGCTTGTCCGGCACCGCACGCAGGATCGCGTAGAACGGAGTGAAGTACCAAACCGGAGCAATATGCTCAGGCGTCTTGAACGGGTTGGCCTGTTCGAAGTTCGGCTTCTCGAGGAAGTAACCGCCCATTTCCGGGAAGAAGAACACGATCGAGCAGAAGACGAACAGGAACACCACTACGCCGACGATATCTTTCACGGTGTAGTAAGGGTGGAAAGGAATGCCGTCCAGCGGGATGCCGTTCTCGTCCTTGTTCTTCTTGATGTCGACACCGTCCGGGTTGTTCGAGCCCACTTCGTGCAACGCCAAGATGTGCAGCACCACCAGACCAAGGATCACGATCGGCAGGGCAACAACGTGCAGGGCGAAGAAGCGGTTCAGGGTGATTCCGGAAATCAGGTAGTCACCGCGGATCCACTGGGTCAGGTCATCACCGATGACCGGGATCGCACCAAACAGCGAGATGATCACCTGCGCACCCCAGTAGGACATCTGCCCCCAAGGCAGCAGATAGCCCATGAAGGCCTCGGCCATCAACGCCAGGTAGATCAGCATACCGAACAGCCACACCAGCTCGCGTGGCTTCTGGTACGAACCGTAGAGCAGGCCACGGAACATGTGCAGGTAGACCACGATGAAGAACGCCGAAGCACCGGTGGAGTGCAGCAGGCGCAGGATCGCGCCGTACTCGACGTCACGCATGATGTATTCAACGGAAGCGAAGGCCTCTTCCGCCGAAGGGGTGTAGCTCATGGTCAGCCAGACACCGGTTACGATCTGATTGACCAGAACCAGCAGCGCCAGGGAGCCAAAGAAATAGAAGAAGTTGAAGTTCTTCGGAGCGTAATACTTGCTGAGATGGTCTTCCCACATCTTGGTTGCGGGGAAGCGCGCATCAACCCAATCCATGAACTTGCTCATCACGCTTTCTCCGTGTCGACGCCAATGACGATGATGTCATCCGACTCATAGGAATGCGGGGGTACTGGCAGGTTCAACGGCGCAGGCTGCGACTTGTAGACACGACCAGCCAGATCGTAGTGGGAGCCGTGGCAAGGGCAGAAATAGCCACCTACCCAGTCCTTGCCCAGGTCCGCGGGCGCCACTTCAGGACGGAAGGTCGGAGAACAGCCCAGGTGGGTGCAGATACCGATCAGCAGCAGAATCTCTGGCTTGATCGAACGCACTTCCGGGTCGACGTAGGTTGGTTGTACTGAGTTCTTGGAGTCAGGGTCAGACAGCTGGCCCTCGATCTTTTTAAGATTCCCCAGGATTTCCTCGGTACGGCGGACGATGAATACCGGTTGACCACGCCATTCAGCAATCATCTGCTGACCTGGATCGATCTTGCTGATATTCACCTTCACCGGTGCACCTGCGGCTTTCGCCTTGGCACTGGGAAACCATGACCCCACGAACGGGACCGCAGCCCCCACCGCTCCAGCAGCACCCACCACGGATGTGGCTGCCACCAAGAAGCGACGCCGGCCTGCATTCACGCCGTCATTGCTCATTCAGTCCTCTCCCATCAGCTTTGTGGCCTGTTAAATCAGGCATCTACTAAGTAAAAATCTGAACTTATAAAAATTTTGCAGAATGGTAATGAAAAGCCCCTATTCTGACAAGGTAATTACCAAGCCGACTCTGCGCCAAGCCTTGTAGTATAGGGCCTCCACGGATGTGGCAAGTTGTCACACAGCAAATTTCGAGCAATAAAAAACGCCCAGCTCCGAAGGAGGCTGGGCGTTTTTTTGAACGCAGTAGCGAATTAACGCTTGGAGTATTGCGGACGCTTACGCGCTTTACGCAGACCCACTTTCTTACGCTCAACTTCACGCGCGTCACGGGTTACGAAGCCAGCTTTACGCAGTGCGCTGCGCAGAGTTTCGTCGTAATCCATCAGGGCGCGAGTGATGCCGTGGCGGATTGCGCCAGCTTGACCACTTACACCGCCGCCGATAACGGTGACGTAGATATCGAACTTCTCAACAGTTTCGGTCAACTCCAGCGGCTGACGAACTACCATGCGGGCAGTTTCGCGACCGAAGAAGTTATCCAGGGAACGGTTGTTGATCGAGATATTGCCAGTGCCCGGACGCAGGAAAACGCGTGCGGTTGCAGTCTTGCGACGGCCAGTGCCGTAATTTTGAGTCGCCGACATAATGAACTATTCCGTTAAATCTTCAGTTCTTGGGGCTGCTGAGCAGTATGAGGGTGAGCAGCGCCCGCATATACTTTCAGCTTACGGTACATGTCGCGACCCAGCGGGTTCTTAGGCAGCATGCCTTTTACCGCGGTCTCGATCACGCGCTCAGGGGCCTTGGCGATCAGCTTTTCGAAGTTGATCGACTTGATGCCGCCCGGGAAACCGGAGTGGGAGTAGTACATTTTGTCAGTGGTTTTAGCACCAGTAACACGTACCTGCTCGGCATTGATCACGACGATGTAGTCGCCAGTGTCAACGTGAGGAGTGTACTCAGGCTTGTGCTTGCCACGCAGACGGCTCGCGATTTCGGTAGCCAGACGACCCAGGGTCTGACCAGCGGCGTCGACGACGAACCAGTCGCGCTTTACTGTTTCCGGTTTAGCAGTAAAAGTTTTCATTCTTTATAGCCTCAGGGGCCGCCCAGCAAAATAGACGGCGGATCTTACTGAATAGTGCTTACTTTGACAAGGTCAAAGGCAGCCGAACACGGACGCTTTCGGGGGCTCGGGTCAGCGCGTCTCATATACGGCAAGATTCTTCGGCAGGCGGGGCATCACTTCCACCGCTGAAAGAGCTGGAGGATTATGCAGATTGCGAAAAAAAATTCAACCTGCTTTTATGGTTGCTTTGCCGAGGAAGTACCCAATGGACTACCGCCAACTGGGCCGAACCGACCTGAAAGTGAGTGCCATCTGCCTGGGCACCATGACCTGGGGCGAGCAGAACACCGAAGCTGAAGCCTTCTCCCAGATCGAACGGGCCAAGCACGCTGGAATCAACTTCATCGACACCGCCGAGATGTACCCGGTACCGCCCAGGGCCGAAACCTACGCCACCACTGAACGCTACATCGGCAACTGGTTCAAGCAGCGCGGCGACCGGGCCGACTGGATCCTGGCCAGCAAGATCGCAGGCCCGGGCAACACCATCGACTACATCCGCGACAAACACCTCAAGCACAACCGCCAGCACATCGTCGAAGCGGTAGACGCCAGCCTCAAGCGCCTGCAAACCGACTGGATCGACCTCTACCAATTGCACTGGCCGGAACGCAGTACCAACTTCTTCGGCCAGCTCGGCTACAAGCACAAGGCCGACGAAGACTTCACGCCACTGGAGGAAACCCTCGAGGCCCTGGACGAACAGGTTCGGGCCGGGAAGATCCGCCATATTGGCCTGTCCAACGAAACTCCGTGGGGCACCATGAAGTTCCTCGCGCTGGCCGAAAGCCGTGGTTGGCCGCGCGCGGTTTCGATCCAGAACCCCTACAACCTGCTCAATCGCAGTTTTGAAGTGGGCCTGGCAGAAATCGCGATTCGCGAACAATGCGGTTTGCTGGCCTACTCCCCCCTGGCATTCGGTGTCCTGTCCGGCAAGTACGAAGGTGGCGCCCGCCCCGCCACGGCACGACTGAGCCTCTACAGCCGATTCAGTCGCTATTTCAACCCACAGTCGGAAGCCGCCTGTAGCCGTTATGTTGCCCTGGCTCGCGAGCATGGCCTGGATCCGGCGCAAATGGCTCTGGCCTTCGTGACTCAACAGCCATTCGTGACCAGCAACATCATCGGTGCCACCACCCTGGAGCAGTTGGACAGCAACATCGCCAGCGCCGAGCTGACGTTGTCGGAAGAAATCCTGGCCGGCATCGACGCCATCCACAAGGACCACCCAAACCCAGCCCCCTAGGCGATGATCGGCTCTACTTGCCTGCCAGCGGGCAGCCTGCCCGTTTCGCCGGCAAGTACGATCCGGCCCGAATGCCTCTACAGCGAACGGGCGATGATTTCCTTCATGATCTCGTTGGTCCCGGCATAGATCCTCTGCACCCTGGCATCGGCCCAGGCCCGGGCTATCGGGTACTCCCACATGAAACCGTAGCCACCGTGCAACTGCACGCACTCATCCAGGACTTTGCACTGCAGGTCGGTAACCCAGTACTTGGCCATGGCTGCCGTTGGCACATCGAGCTTGCCCTTCAGATGCAACTCCAGGCAACGATCGACGAATACCCGACCCACCTGGGTTTCGGTGGCCATCTCCGCCAGCTTGAAGCGACTGTTCTGAAATTCGGCGATCGCCTTGCCGAATGCCTTGCGCTCCCGGGTGTATTCCAATGTCCACTTCAGCGCCGCCTCGGCGCTGGCCAGGCCGGCAATCGCCACGGTCAAGCGCTCCTGGGGCAACTCCTGCATCAGGTAGGCGAAACCCGCCCCGGCCTGCCCCAGAAGGTTTTCCTTGGGCACTCGCACATCCTGGAAGAACAGTTCCGAGGTGTCCTGGGCCTTCATCCCGACCTTTTCCAGGCGCTTGCCCTTGGTGAACCCCGGCGTATCGGCTTCCACCAGGAACAGGCTCGTCCCCTTGGCGCCCGCCTTGGGATCGGTCTTGGCCACCACGATCACCAGGTCCGCCAGGTAGCCGTTGGTAATAAAGGTCTTGGAACCGTTGATCACATACTCATCGCCATCGAGCACTGCCGTGGTCTTCACCCCCTGCAGGTCGGAACCGGCTCCAGGCTCGGTCATGGCAATCGCGGTGACCATCTCGCCCGAGACCATCCTCGGCAGGTACTTGTGCTTCAGCGCCTCACTACCGTAATGCAGGATGTAGGGCGCGACGATGTCCGAATGCAGGGAAAAGCCAATGCCGGTCAAACCCAGGCGGCCGACCTCCTCGATCACTACGGTGCTGTAGAGAAAATCCGCCCCCAACCCGCCGTACTCCTCCGGGATATGCGAGCACAGCATCCCCGCCTCCCCCGCCTTGCTCCACAACTTGCGATCGATGTAGCCCTGCTTTTCCCAATCGCCATGGAAAGGCACCGCATCTTTTTCAAGGAAGGTACGCACGCTGTCACGGAAGAGTTCGTGTTCGGAACTGAACAAGGTTCTGGGAATCATGCAGCCACCTGTGGTTGTTGTTTATCGACTCTGGCTGCCAGAGCCTAAGCCCAGCCACCGGCACGGGACACTGGACACATCCGACAAAAAATAAGACGATCCAGCCGTCTGGTGACCACTTTCCCCTATAAGAACAATTGAATTATGTCTAACCAAACTACCACGCCCTTGCGGCGCGTCAGCATCCTGGCTATCGATCGGGTTTTCGCCTCCACCCTCATGCAAGCCAAGGATTTTTTCCACCTGGCCAGCCTGCGCTACGGCAAGCAGCTGGGCCATGGCCTGACCCCAGCTTTCGAGACCCGCCTGGTCAGCCCCGACGGCCTGCCGGTTTGCAGTTTCAGCGATGTGATCATGCCGGTGGACGGTCCGCTGGAAGATACCGATGTGATCATCCTCCCGGCCTTCTGGGACGATTTCGATTCCCTGTGCCAGCGCTATCCACAGATACTGCCCTGGCTGCGCGCCCAGCACGCTCGCGGAGCGGTGCTCTGCGGTGAAGCCACCGGAGTCTTCTGGCTGGCCGAGGCCGGACTGCTCGATGGCAAGGAAGCCACTACCTACTGGCGTTTCTTCAGCGCTTTCTGCGAGCGCTTCCCCAAGGTCCAGCTCAATCAGGACAAACACCTGACCGACGCCGACAACCTCTACTGCGCCAGCGGTACCACCTCGGCCTGTGACCTCTATATCTACCTGATCGAACGTTTCTGTGGCGCCAACGTGGCCCAGGCCGTGGCCCGGGATATCCTCTACGAGGTCCAGCGCAGCTACGCTCCGGGACGCATCGGTTTCGGCGGCCAGAAGCTGCATCAGGACGTGATCATCCTGCAGATCCAGCACTGGCTCGAAGAACACTTCGCCGACAAGTTTCGCTTCGAGGATGTGGCCCGGGAGCATGGCATGAGCATTCGCAACTTCATGCGCCGCTTCCAGACAGCTACCGGCGACAAGCCCCTGCACTACCTGCAGCGCCTGCGAATCGAGACCGCCAAGGGCCTACTGTCGGGGACGCGCAAGAGCATCAAGACCATCAGCTACGAAGTCGGTTATGACGATGCCAGCTTCTTCGCCCGGCTATTCCGCCAGCACACCGAGCTATCCCCCAACCAGTACCGCCAGCAATTCCAGCAGCAGGCAGCATAAAAAAAGGGCCTGCATTGCAGGCCCTCTTTCATAGGTTCGGCTTTACGGCTTGTGGGCCCGCGAAAGGAACTCGTGGGACTGCATCTCCAGCAAACGACTGAGGGTCCGCTGGAACTCGAACATCAAGCGGCCACCCGTGTAGAGGTCCTTGAGTTCCACCTCGGCGGAAATGATCAGCTTGACGTTGCGATCGTAGAACTCATCAACCATGTTGATGAAGCGCCGGGCGATGTCGTCGGTGGCAACGCCCATCTGCTCCACGCCGCTGAGCAGGACCGCATGGAAAATCTTGCCCAGCTCGATGTAGTCGTTCTGGCTGCGAGGACCGTCGCACAACTCGCGGAAGTCGAACCAGGCCACATCGTCACAGGTGCGCACGGCCCGGATCTCACGATTCTCGATGATCAGCACATCGTTTTCCACGGCTTGGGTGCACTCTGGCGTCAGGGCCCGAAAGCTCTTGCGCAGGCTTTCGTGGGCGACTTCATCCAGTGGATAGTGGAACAGCTCGGCCTGCTCCAGATGACGCAGGCGATAGTCGACACCGCTGTCGACGTTGACGATTTCAGTGTTCTGCTTGATCAGGGCAATGGCCGGCAGGAAGCGAGCACGCTGCAGGCCATCCTTGTACAAACCATCCGGCACGATGTTCGAGGTGGCCACCAGGGTGACGCCATTCTTGAACAGCTCCTCCATTAGCGTGCCGAGAATCATCGCGTCAGTAATGTCGGATACGAAGAACTCATCGAAGCAGATAACTCGCGCCTCTTGCGAGAAACGCTTGGCAATGATGGTCAGCGGGTTCTTTTCGCCACCCAGGGTCTTCATTTCCTCGTGGACACGCTTCATGAAACGGTGAAAGTGCGTCCGTACCTTTTCCTTGAACGGCAGCGCTTCGAAGAAGGTGTCGACCAGGTAAGTCTTGCCGCGTCCTACGCCGCCCCAGAAGTACAAGCCCTTGACCGGCGCCTGGTCCTTCTTGCCAAAGAGCTTGCCGAGCAGGCCCGGCTTGTTGTGCCCGGCCGCGATCAGATCGTCATACAGGCGCTGCAGATGACGCACAGCAGTCTCCTGTGCCGCGTCATGAAAGAAGTCCGGGCGTTTCAGATCTGCTTGGTATCGTTCTAGGGGCGTCATAATTCGTTAGCAAGGTAACAAAAACGGGCCGTCACTTTAGCGACGGCCCCGGGGAATGGCAATCAGCCCTTGGTCGGGAAGACTGCGCTCAGTCCTGGGCAGGCGCCAGGGCAATCCGTACTTCCTCGATGGTCGCATCACGGGTAGCCGCGTCGGCAAACACCGCGCTGTCGGCCACGCAAGCGCCATCCAGCCAGAGACTGAAGCTGCTGGCTTCAGTACGCAGGTCCAGCTCCTGGCCCGACTGCAGCTGCTTGCTCGCCGCACCGGCAGCCTTGCCGTCGGCGAAGTTGCGCGACAGCAGCAACTGCTCGCCATCGGCAGACAACAGGCGGAAGCGGAAGCTGCCATCGTCCTCGCGAAAGCTGACGATCCGCGCAGCCTTGGCGGCCTTTTTCTTGGTGGTAGCGGCAACCTGCACCTGGTTTTCGAAGGAACGCAGGCCCACGGCTTCGCGCAACTCGGCGAGGAACGGCGTGGCCACGTTGCGGGCCTTGGCCGCACCGGCCTGGAGGATATCTTCAAGGTCCGATGGACGGGCAATCAACTGGTGGTAACGCTCGCGAGCCTCGCCCAGCTCGCCGTCCAGCAACTGGAACAGGCGGCTCTTGGCTTCGCCCCAACCCAGGCCCTGCAGCAGCTCGCCACGGAACTCGGCGGCTTGTTCGACCGTGGAGAACGCCTGGAACAGGGTGAACAGGTGGGAGTTGTCCGGGTCCTTGGCCTCTCCCGGCGCCCTGGAGTCGGTGACGATGCGCGAAATCGCGTCCTTCATGTCCTTGGCGCTGGTGAACAACGGAATCGTGTTGTCGTAGCTCTTGGACATCTTGCGACCGTCCAGGCCTGGCAAGGTGGCAACGCTTTCCTCGATCAGCGCTTCGGGCATGGCGAAGAAGTCCTTGCCCTGACCAAACAGATGGTTGAAGCGCTGGCCAATGTCTCGGGCCATCTCCACGTGCTGGATCTGGTCGCGGCCCACCGGCACCTTGTGCGCATTGAACATCAGGATGTCGGCAGCCATCAGTACCGGGTAGCTGTACAAGCCCATGGTGACGCCGGCATCCGGGTCTTCACCGGCTTCGACGTTCTTGTCCACCGAGGCCTTGTAGGCATGGGCACGGTTGAGCAGGCCCTTGGCCGCGACACAGGTCAGCAGCCAGGTCAGTTGCGGGATTTCCGGGATATCGGACTGGCGATAGAACGTCACGCGATCCACATCCAGGCCACCGGCCAGCCAGGTCGCGGCGATCTCCAGGCGCGAACGCTGGATGCGCAAGGGATCATCGCACTTGATCAGGGCGTGGTAATCGGCCAGGAAATAGAAGGAGTCGGCATTGCTGTCGCGACTGGCGAGGATCGCCGGGCGAATCGCCCCGGCATAGTTGCCCAGGTGCGGCGTGCCGGTGGTAGTGATGCCGGTGAGGATGCGCGTACGAGTAGTCATGGGTAATCGCTTATCAGACTGCTATCAATTTGAAAGTCGCGGCAGCACCAGATCCTTCAGATCGGTGAGCTTGCCATGAAAAAAGTGCCCGCATTCTGCCACTTTCAGCAGCTCATGGGGGCGAACCAGAGCATCGGACCAGTCATAGACGGCCTGAGGGTCGATGACCTCGTCGGTCTCCGGCTGGATCAGCGTCAGGGGGCAGCCGTGCGGCAGCGTGTCGGTGTCACGCAAGCGGGTCACCGCCGCAGCCACCATGAACAGGTGCTTGAGCGGCACCCCCCGGGCTTCAAGGCGTCCGCCCAGGCTTGCAGCAACGAAACCACCGAAAGAGAAACCCAGCAACGTCAACGGTAACTGCGGATGCTTGGCCAGCAACCAGTGGGCCGCGGCTTCGGCATCGTCGACTTCACCGCTGCCCATGTCATGGCTGCCTTCGCTGGCGCCGACGCCACGATAGTTGAAGCGCAGGGTAATCAACCCGGCATCCCGCGCAGTACGCTGCAAGGTGGACACCACCTTGTTGAGCATGGTGCCGCCCTGTACCGGGTTCGGATGGCAGATCAGCGCCACGCCGCGAGCGTCGGGCACCTCCAGATACAGCGCTTCCAGTTGGCCCACGGGGCCGGCAATCACTACAGGGGTTTCACGCATTAGCAAGGAAGGAACTCCGTGACCTCGAAGGGGGTCGACTCGTCTAGCAAATGGTCTGTGCCAATCTATTGCGAGTGAATCGCGGTATACAGCGCAGGTTCGAGCCGTTAACGTAAAGCAAAGCCGTTTATAGAGGAAGGACTCGTGGAACACTCGCTCTTAGTTTGGTTGTTGCCGACTCTTGCCCTGGTTGCGGGTGTCGCCATTGGATTCCTGGTCGCTCGCCTGCTGCCCAATGCGGCGCCTAATCGCACGCAGCGTCAGTTGGATGATATTCAGGAACGTTTCGACAATTACCAGAATGAAGTAGTAACGCACTTCAACAGCACCGCCAACCTGGTGAAGAAACTCACCCAGAGCTACCAGGAAGTGCAGGATCACCTTGCCGAGGGCGCCAACCGCCTGGCCCTGGACGAACTGACCCGCCAGCGCCTGCTGGCCGCCCTGCACTCCGAATCGGTGCAGGCTCCCCGCGAACGCCTGACTCCACCACGGGACCAGGAACCGCCACGGGACTACGCGCCCAAGACGCCGAACGCCCCGGGCATGCTCGACGAGCAATATGGCCTGAAGAAGTAACCGGCTCCTGCCAGCCAACAAAAAGCCCGCCCGACTTTCATCGGGCGGGCTTTTTTATGCCTCGGCTCACAGCGGTTCGATCAGTAACCCTGCTGATAGGGCTGCTGGTATTGCTGTTGGGCCGGCTGCTGGTATTGCTGGCCAGGAATCGCCTTCAGGTTGACCTCGACCCGACGGTTCTGGGCACGGCCGTTGACGTCTGCGTTACTGGCAATCGGATTGTCCGGGCCGGCACCACGCGAAGACAGGTTGGAGCCGCTCACGCCCTGGGACGTCAGGTAGGTAGCCACGCTCTGGGCGCGACGCTGAGACAGATCCATGTTGTGCTGGCGACTGCCAGTGCTGTCGGTATAGCCGACGATCTCGATCTGGTTCTGGCTGAACTCACGCAAGGAGTTGGCCAGGTTGTTCAGCGGTTGGTAGAAGCTGGGAGCAATGTTTGCCGAATCAGTGGCGAATGTGATGTTGCCCGGCATGATCAGCTTGATCTGGTCACCCTGGCGCTGCACCTCGACCCCGGTATTGGCCATGCTGGCGCGCAACTTCTTCTCCTGCTGGTCGGCGTAGTAGCCATAACCGGCGGCGGAGGCACCGACCACCGCAGCGCCGATCAATGCGCCCTTGCCACGGTTGTTGTGGTCGATTGCGGCACCAGCCAGCGCACCGGCCAAGGCACCAAGGCCACCATATTTCGCAGTTTTGCTCATGCCCGACGAGCCGCCGTCGGCCTGCCCCTGGTTGTCATAGGGGTTAGGCGAAGCGCAGCCGGACAGCAAGGCCACAGCAGAAGCGACAACAATCAAACGACGCGAGGTGAACATGGAAAGCTCCTACATTTTCATTCTGTGATGCAGAGGACGTTGGCATCAGACCTTTGCCGGCGTTGGAACACGCCGAACGGCAAAAATTCCATGAGTGATCGAGCAAAAGCTCAGGCTCTCACGAACGGGTTCTGACGCATCTCATCGCCCAGCCGCGTGTCTGGACCGTGCCCGGCAACCACTGTGGCGTCTTCATCGAGGGTATACAGACGCTGCTTGATCGAGCGCACCAGGGTCGCTTGGTCGCCACCCCACAGATCCGTACGTCCGACCCCGCGCTTGAACAGCGTGTCGCCGGTAATCAGAAGCTTAGCCTCGGAAAACCAAAAGCTCATGGAGCCTGGCGTATGTCCCGGCGTGTGCAGGGCCACACCGCAACCGCAGGCCAGCTCCTCGTCATCGCCCAGCCAGCGGTCCGGAGACGGCACCGGAGTATAGGGCACGCCGAACATGCTGCATTGCATTTCCAGGTTGTCCCAGAGGAACTGGTCATCCTTGTGCAGGTGCAAGGTGGCGCCGGTTTTTTCCTTCATCTGCCCCGAAGCCAGGAAATGATCCAGGTGGGCATGGGTATGGATAATGCTGACCACCTTCAGGCCCAGGGCATCGAGGCGCGCCATGATCAGGTCCGGGTTGCCGCCCGGATCGACAACGATGGCTTTGCCGGTCAACGGATCGCCGATGATCGTGCAGTTGCACTGCAACGGCCCGACAGGGAAGGTTTCGCGGATAAGGTTGGGTTTGGCGGCGTCCATGGGAATGTTCCAGAAAAACGAAAGGACATTCTGGCACAACAGCCGCCCCTGCTCATTCAGAACGCCAGTGGCAGCGTTTCCCCACCTTCGAGCGCCAACAGGAACTGCTTGGCTTCGAGCCCCCCGGCAAAACCGGTAAGGCTGCCCGAAGCGCCGATCACTCGATGGCAGGGAGTGACGATGGAGATCGGATTGCGCCCATTGGCCGCGCCCACCGCACGCACGGCGCTGGGGTTGCCGATCTGCCGGGCGATCTGGCTGTAGCTGCGGGTTTCACCGAACGGAATGGTCAGTAGCGCCTGCCAGACCTTGCACTGGAACTCTGTACCGAGGAAGTCCAGTTCGAGGTCGAAGCGCTTGCGCGTACCGGCGAAGTATTCCCGCAACTGTCGCTCGGTTTCCAGCAGCTGTGGATGCTCCGGGGCTTGCTCGAGCGGGCCGAGGCGCACCCGGTTCTGGCGCTCCTGTTCCCAGAGAATCGCGGCAAGCTTCGCGCCCCTGGCCACCAGGGTCAGCTCTCCCACGGGAGAGGGGATGATCTTGAATACACAGGACATGTCGGGGACTCCTTCAATCCGCCAAGGGAATCGGACCGGCCTCCTTGTGGAGCTCCAGCCCTGATGTCCCTCACTATAAATCGGAGTTCGAACACAAGAACCACGCATCTTGCGCTCGAACTCGACGGAGAACCCTGCGCCTGCGAACTAGCTGTCGTCTTCGACCAGGTAGCAATTGTCACTGCTGCTGCGGTGGCCATAAGTATCGACGATAAAGGCTCCGCGTCCCTGGCCACACTCGAGCAGGTGCACCGGGGACAGTTCGCGCTGCTTATCGACCTGCGCGTTGAAACGCACGATGTAGACGCCCAGGGAAACCGAGATACACAGTATCAACACCAGGCACAACACCAACTGATCGGTGTAGCTGGCTTCATCACAATGCGCTGGCGACATAATCCTGACCTGCACGTTCGGCGTTCTGCCCAATCAGGAACCAGCTCAGCGGCCCGCCCTCACCCATGCGCACCAAGGGCGCCCTGGAAGGCAGGACAAAGGCCATCAGGCCCAGGAGGATCAAGACCAGCAGGATGCCTCTGATCACCGAAGACAGGTTCATGGCGGCGCCACGCTCGAGAAAAGTAGGTTTGCAGACTAGCTATCCGCCGGTTAACACCAGGTAAACATCGACGGAGCCCGGTCGGAGTTCGCTATTCTTCGCAGCAATGAGCAACGCCGGCCCCGAGGGACATTCCCGTGCACATCAACCTGCTGCTGGTCGAGGACAACCTCGACCTGGCCAACACCGTCATCGAATACCTGGAGATCAGCGGTATCGTCTGCGATCACGCCAGCAATGGCCAGACAGGCCTTAACCTGGCACTCAACCAGCACTACGACGTGATCCTCCTGGACATCATGCTGCCGCGCCTGGACGGCCAGCAGCTGTGCGCGAAACTGCGCCAGCAGGGCAGCCAGACCCCGATCCTGATGCTCACCTCGCTCGATGCCCTGGCGGACAAACTGGCCAGCTTCGCCGCCGGTGCCGACGACTACCTGGTCAAGCCCTTCGAGCTGGCCGAACTGGTCGCCCGGATCCGCGCCCTGAGCGTGCGGCGCAGCGGCCAGGCCAGCCGCCTGCAGGTGGCCGACCTGGTCATGGAACTGACCACCCGCAGGGTCAGCCGGGCCGGCCAGGACCTGCACCTGTCGCCCATCTGCTGGACCTTGCTGGAGTGCCTGATGCGCGCCAGCCCCGAGCCAGTCAGCCGCGAGCGCCTGGAAGCGACAATCTGGGGCGACGAGCCGCCGGACAGCAACACTCTCAAGGTGCACATGCACCGGCTGCGCAAGACCGTGGACAAGTCCTTCGACCAGCCGCTGATCCATACCCTCCCCGGCGTCGGCATACAGTTGAGGTCCCATGCATAAGGGTCTGGCTCTGAAGTGGGTGATCAGCAGCAGCTTCCTGCTGTTGATCGCCATCGTGCTGCTGATCTACAGCCTGCTGCTGCCCCAGTACAGCGTGCGCGGCCTGCTCTATACCGCCAGCGCGATGATGGAAGAGGAAGCCCAGTACTTTGCCAGGCACTACGCCAAGAACCCCGATACGCCGCCACCGCACAACTACTTCTATACCAGCGTCATCGGCAAGGAGGCGTTGCCCGAGAAGATCCGCCAGATGCTCGACACCCCGCCCAGCATGTCCTTCGGTGCGGTGCAGGTGTTCGGCGACCTGGACTCCGACGACGAAGACGAAGGCCGGGCCGTCCTCGCCCAGCCCTTGAGCGACGGCAAGACCCTGTACATGTACGACATCGACCATGACCAGGAAGAAGGCGGAGAAGTGGAGACCCCGCTCTCCGACGCCTACCTGGACCATGAGATGAGCGGCATCATCTTCATCAGCCTCGCGGTGTTCATACCGGCCCTGTTGATCATCGCGCTGCTGGTCTGGTGGGTGGTCCGGCCCCTGGGGCGGCTGGCCCAGTGGTCCACCACCCTCAAGGACCCCGAGGCCGTGTCCGGTGAGCGTCCGAATTTCGGTTTCAAGGAGTTCAACATGTTGGCAAATGCCCTGGCCCAAAGCGTCGAACAAGTACAGGCCGCCAGCGTGCGCGAAGGTCGCCTGCTGCGCTACACCAGCCACGAACTGCGCACGCCGCTGGCAGTGCTCAAGGCCAATATCGAACTCCTGGCCCTGCAATCCGGCGGGGTTCTGCCACCACCGCTGCAACGAATCGAGCGCTCCGTGCTGAACATGCAGCGCATCGCCGAAACCCTGCTGTGGATGAGCCGCGAGTTGCCCGAGCCTTTGCCCGAGGAACCCATCGACATGAGCGGGCTGGTCAACGACCTGATCCAGGAGCATCGCTATCTGATCGGCACGCGGGACATCGAACTGATCCTCGACGTCAGTGATGAACCCTGTCGCCTGCCGCTTACCGCCTGTCGCATCGTGGTGGGCAATTTTCTGCGCAACGCCCTGCAGTACGCCGACGACGGTATCGTCGAAATCAGCTTCGGCTACCCGCAACTGCGCCTGGTCAACCGTATTCGCGACACCCAGCAGAGCGAGACGTCCAGCGACTTCGGCTACGGCCTGGGCCTGGAGTTGATGCGTCAGCTGTCGGCACGCCTGGGCTGGCACATCGAAGTGATCGTCGAAGAACAGTGCTACATCGTCACCCTGGCATTCGAAGCCGCCCCGGCTGACGAAGGGCTTCCAGCAGACGAAGGCAACGAGCCACGGGAGTCGTCCTAGCCGCCCTGCAAAGCGAGGAAAAATATGCTCGCAAACGATGAAAAAGCTGGGGGAAGTTCCCCCTGCACAGCATCGCTTGTGGGTATTGTGGGAGGACAAGAATCGCGCTTGGGAGGCCTGCCAGTGCGTGAGCGGCATGCATCGAGCCAGCCCCGACCCGCGATGCACTCCACTCGACCCGCCCTCTCCTTGCGCCCCAGGCAAAGAACGAGGTTCGCCGTGGCCGCCTACAACCTGCGTCAGTTGAAGTACTTCATCACCACCGTCGAATGTGGCAGCGTCG
Source organism: Pseudomonas sp. L5B5 (assembly GCF_020520285.1). NCBI lineage: Bacteria > Pseudomonadati > Pseudomonadota > Gammaproteobacteria > Pseudomonadales > Pseudomonadaceae > Pseudomonas > Pseudomonas sp. L5B5. The sequence continues at coordinate 5,383,162 of NZ_CP084742.1, read as the reverse complement.
CCGAGGCCTCGCGCAAGCTGTACATCGCCCAGCCGTCGATCTCCACGGCCATCAAGGGCCTGGAAGACAGCTTTGGCGTGCAACTGCTCATCCGTCACCATGCCCAGGGCGTTTCCCTGACCCCCAGCGGCGCACGCTTCTACCGCAAGGCCCAGGAACTGTTGCGCATGGCCAAGGAGTTCGAACAGAACGCCCTGGCGGACAACGACGTGGTCTGCGGACAGATCGATATCGGCTGCTTCGAAACTGTCGCCCCCCTGTACCTGCCACAACTGATCGCCGGATTCAGCGCGCTCTATCCCGGGGTGGAAATCCGCATTCGCGACGGCGAACAACAGGAACTGGTGCAAGGCCTGACCGGCGGCGCCTACGACCTGGTGATCCTGTACGAACACGAACTGGACGGCACCATCGAGACCGAACAGCTGATGCCGCCGCAGCGCCCCTATGCCCTGCTGCCGGCCGACCACCGCTACGCCCAGCAGGCCCAGGTATCACTGCGGGACCTGAGCCTGGAACCCATGATCCTGCTGGACGTGCAACCGAGCCGGACCTACTTCGTCAGCCTGTTCGAAGAACTCGGCCTGACCCCGCAGATCGCCTTCAGCTCTCCTTCCATCGAGATGGTTCGGGGCATGGTGGGCCAGGGCTTCGGCTTCTCGATCCTGGTGACCCGCCCTCACTGCCAATGTTCCTACGACGGCATGCCGGTAGTCTGCGTGGACATCGTCGAAGACGTGACCGGCTCGGGGCTCGTGGCGGCCTGGCTCAAGCGCGGACAGCTGACCAAGCCCGCGCGCCTGTTCGCCGATTACTGCAAGCAGCACCTGGCCCGCTGACCGCTCGCCGCGCCCTAGCCCAGCAAGCCCAGCTCCTGGGCCCTGGCCACCGCCTGGGTACGACGCTCCACGCCCAGCTTGCTGTTGATATGGCTGGCGTGGGTTTTCACGGTATGCAGGGAAATGAACAGCCGTTCGCTGATCTCCTGGTTGGAGCAACCTCGAGCGATCAGTTGCAGCACCGCCAACTCACGGGAACTGAGGTACTCGCTGTGGGTACTGGCCTCATGCAGCTCGCGAGGTGCCGCAGGCAGGCGTTCGAGCAAGGTCTGGGTCAGCGCGGTGCCGGGACCTTGCTCCAACTGCTCGCGCATCCAGCCTGGATGCTGGATGAGCAACCCCTCGAAAGGCTGCAACACCCCACCCACGGCCGCCTCCAGGGCCAGGGCGAAGTCCTGGCGTGCCTCGGGGCCGCGACCCAGTGTCAACAGCAGCGCGGTCTTCTGGGTCAGGGCCATCGCACACAACAATTGCCGGCCGCTGTTTTGCCCATGTTCCACCAACCGCTCCAGGCGCTGCTCGGCCCTGGCACTGTCGCCCTTGATGCTTTCCAGCCTCGCTTGCTGCAACTCGATGTGCAGCGGCAACTGCGGATGAAACTCCGGTGGAGCTGCCGCCTGCCCTCCCGTGTAGGTCTGTCCCAGGCGGGCCAGCCAGGCCTCGGCCAGGTCGGTTCGGCCCTGGGTCAGCCAGAGCTCGCACTTCACCAGGGTGATCATCGCCAGGTAGTAGATCGGCGGCACATCCCAGATGTGCATCAGGCGCTCGGCCTCGGCCAGTTCGGCAAAGGCCCGGGCAAACTCTCCTCGCATGCCCTCCTGCTTGGCGATCACGCAATGGCCGATCAGCACACTGATGTCGCGGCAGGCCCTGGCCTCCACCAGCCCGGCCTGCAGCCTGGCCAGGCCGGCGTCGGACTGCAGGCGCAAGGTCAAAAGGTAACCTTCGTACAGGGTCAGGCGTGCCCGCACCGCGTACAGCCGCTGCGCCGACAACCCCTGCAGGCGTTGCAACCCCTGCTGAACTTCGTCCATCGCCCGCAAGATCTCGCCCCGCGCCTGCAGCACCCGCGCCCGATCGTAATGGGCCAGGGCTTCGAACAGCGGATTGCCAACCCGTTGCGCCAGCTCCAGAGACTCGCGGTTGAGGCCGCGGGCGCGCCACAGGTCGGCATCGGTGATGGCCAGGTTGGACAAGGTCGACAAGCACATCAGCCGTTGTCCATAACGCTTGTGGGGCAGGCTTTCCAGGGCTTCCCCGCAGTAGGCCAGGGTCTTTTCCCGCTGGCCGCGCCCGCGCGCGATGATCCCGCTCAAGGCCAGCCATTGCGCCAGCATCGACTTTTGCGCGGTGGCCGAAGGCGCCGGCAGGAACCGGCTCAGGTGGGCCGCCAGTTCCTCGGCCGCATCCAGCTGGCAGGCCAGGCCCAGGGCCCAGCTATAAAGCACGATCAGGCGCGGCGTGCTGATCAGCAGGCTGTCGGGCAGGTCCATTTTCCAGCGCAGCAGCATGCCGACGTTCTGCTCTGCCAGCAGTTGCTCCTCGGACAGGTTCTGTACCAGGTTGGCAGCCACGTCCAGGTGCCCGGCACGCAGCGCCTGCTCTACCGCTTCATCCAGCAGCCCCTGGGCATTGAACCAGCGACAGGCTCGCAGGTGCAGGCTGGCGGCCGGCACCAGGGCACTGGCGGGCGGGCGGCTGCGCAACAGGTCGGAAAACAGATGGTGGTAACGGTACCAGTGCCCGTGCTCGTCCAGCGGAACCAGAAATACCTGGTGCGCTTGCAGGAAGCCCAGGATCTCGGCGCTGTCATGGGCCTCGCGCAAGGCATCGCAGAGCTCGGCGCAGAAGCGTTCCTGCGGCGCGGTGTCGTACAGGAAGGCCTGGACCTCGGCGGGCAGGCAGTCAATGACCTCTTCGAGCAGGTAGTCGCGAATCAACCCCTCCCCGCCATGCAAGCCCTGGGGCAGGGTACCCACGGCACCGGCCTCGGAAGCCGCCAGCAGCCAGAAACGCAAGCCCGCGACCCAGCCCTCGCTGCGCTCGATCAGGTTTTCCAGGGCTTCGCCACGCAAGGCACTGCTGTGCCGATCCAGCAGGCTCAGGGATTCGTCATGGGTCAGGCGCAGGTCCTGTTCATGCAGCTCCAGCAGTTGCCGCGACAACCGCAGGCGCGCCAGATGCCAATCCGGGCGCTGCCTGCTGGTGACCATCACCAGCAGGCCGTCGGGCAAGTGATTGAGGAAAAACTGCAGGCAGCGATCCAGGACCGGCCCCTGGGCCAGGTGATAGTCGTCCAGGACCAGCAATAAGGGATTGGCACTCGACAGTTGCTCCGCCAACTCGTCCAGCAAGCCATCCAGCCACTCCTCGAAGGCAAACGGCTGGTGACGCTGGCGCATTTTCAGCAGGCCCAGGGATTGTCGACCCAGTTGCGGAAAATACTGTTGCAGCCCGGCCAGCAGCCGCTCGAGGAAACGCCCGGGGTCGCTGTCCCGACGACTCAACCCCAGCCACAGGCTCTGCCAGTTCCCCGGCAGGTTCTGGCAGAACTCCACCGCCAGCGAGCTCTTGCCAAACCCGGCCGGTGCCGAGACCAGCAGCAACCGCCCTTTCAGCCCTCCCTTCAAACGCTCGCAAAGGCGCGGCCGCGACACATAACCATCAGGCAATGGTGGCCGGTAGAAACGCCCCTCCAGCGCAGGAAGCACTGCGTTGTCAGACCGTTTGAGGGAAAACAGATCAGTCATGGCCAACTCTTATTGGTGTACGGTTGTCGGCGTAGTAGATGTCCGCAGACTAGCGGTAAAAGGCCACCTGTTGAAGATTTTTGCGACCATTCACGAAAAAAAGACTATGACCAAATCGGTCAGATATCTCCGAATTATCGGGTGATATTTCCTTTATCTATTTAGATCGGCTCTTTGGTGTCCCCGAGAAAGATAGTCGCGTTGCCACCGATTTCTACGCCAGCGAGCCAGTACCGGTCCTACGGGCAAAAAAAAGCCCCGAACCAGTCGGGGCAATTTTGAGGATGCGGCCTCTAAGGGGTAACGCGAATCAGCGAACGCCGTCCTGGCGCAGCGCGGCCGGAGTGAAATCGCTCGTGGTCGCGGTGAAGCCGAAGTCATACGCCTGCTTCTCTTCGTTCTTCATGCCCAACGCCAGGTAGCGGCCGGACTGCAGGTCGTAGAGGGTTTCCAGGGCGTACCAGGGCACTTGCTTGTCGTAGTAGTCCTCGCCATGGGCCTCGGCCACGCGCCACAGCTGGCCACGACCGTCGTAATGGTCGATCACCGCGGCCTGCCAGGTGTCTTCGTCGATGTAGAAGTCACGCTTGGCGTAGATGTGGCGCTGGCCTTCCTTCAGGGTCGCGACCACATGCCAGACCCGGCGCAGCTCGTAGCGAGCCAGGTCCTGGTTGATGTGCCCGGCCTTGATGATGTCGGCGTACTTGAGGGTCGGCGAATCGATCTTGTAGCTGTTGGAGGCGATGTAAATTTCCTTTTTGCCTTCCAGCTTCCAGTCGTAGCGATCCGGGGCGCCGTTGTACATGTCCAGGTTGTCGGAGGTCCGCAGACCGTCGGCAGCGGTGCCCGGGCCGTCATAGGAGACTTGCGGGGCTCGACGCACGCGGCGCTGGCCGGCGTTGTAGACCCAGGCCGAGCGTGGTTCCTTCACCTGATCCAGGGTTTCATGCACCAGCAGCACACCACCGGCCAGACGCGCCGGAGCGGTTACCTTCTGCTTGAAGTAGAACAGGATGTTGCCCGGGTTTTTCGGGTCATAGTCCTTCATCTTGTCGCGGAACACGAACTGGTCCTGGAAGTACACCAGGCTATAGGAGCCATTGGCCTGTGGCGTGGCCTGGGTCACCAGGCGAGTCACGCTGCCCCCGCGATAGCGGGTGATGTGGTTCCAGATCACTTCCACGCCGCTCTTGGGAATCGGGAACGGAATCGCGCTTTCGAAGTTCTCCAGGCCGTTGCCGCCGGACACCAGGTTGGTCTTGGTGGCGTTGCGCTTGATGGCCGCAAACACATCGGCCGGCACGGTGGCACCGCGGTGGGAGGGGTACACCGGCATCTTGTAGCTGTCCGGGTAGCGCTTGAGCATCGCGTATTGCCCCGGCGCCAGCTTGTCCTTGTACTGCTCGACGTTCTGCGCGGTGATGATGAACAGCGGTTGTTCATTGCCATAGGGGTTGGACAGGAAACCCTTGCTGTCCACGCTGCCGGCATTGGTGGCCAGCGGCTTCCAGGCCGGGATGGTGCCGGCGGCGTTGCCAGCCGTCTCGGCGCCCATCGGCGTCAGGCTGGTCCCCAGCTTGGCGGCCTCATCGGCCGATACTGCGGCCATGACCCCCGAGGCCAGGAGCGACAGGCCCAGCACACCGATGTGCAACAGACTCTTGGTGACTTTCATATTGTTGTTCTTCCTGAAAATACAGTGTGCTTAGAAGTTCACGCCAACGCTCAAGGCGAGGAAGTCCCGGTCATCCACGGTGCTGTAGTCGCCACCGAAGAAGTTGGTGTAGGCCAGGCTCGCGGTGTAGGTGTTCTGGTACTCGGCGTCCAGCCCCAGGCTGATGGCCTTGCGACCTTCCTCGAAGTTGCCGCCAGGACCTGGGGAGTAACCCTTGACGTCATGGGACCAGGCCACGTTGGGCTTGAGGTTCACACCGGCGAATACATCCGGGTATTCCCAGATGGCCCGGCCGCGGTAACCCCAGGAAGTGGTCGTGGTGAAGCCATCGTTGTTGCAGTTGCTGGTGACGTTGCTGGCATCCGCGCCCGGACCCGCACCGACGATGGTGGTGTTGTTGAGCCCGGCGCAGGTGTTCTGCCCGAACGTGGCTGGCAACTCGCCTGGTCCGAACACTGGATCACGGCCGTAACGTACTTTCGATTTGCTTTCCAGGCCGCCCACGCGGGTGATGCCCAGTTCACCCACCAGGGTCAAGCGACTGGCGCCCATGACTTGATCGAAGAAATGGGTGAGCGTGGTCTGGAACTGGGTGATTTCCTTGCGACGATAGCCATTGAGATCCTGCCCCGGGATACCCTCCAGCAACGAAGCATTGGTGAAGGCGCCTTTCAACGGACGCACGGCGGAATACAGGATATCGGTGGAGTTGAGCTGGACAGGCGCGTTCGGCCGGTAGCTGATCTCGCCGCTCCATGCGGTCCCCGTAGGCAGGGTGGTGGAGAAGCTCAGGCCATACAGGCGGATATCCTCGGGGTACTCGACGAAGTACTTCGAGTTGCCGGCGATCCATACCGGAGCCAGCGTGCCGAAGGCCGGGGCCATGGTATAGGCCGACTGCGGAGCTGCAGTGGCGCTGAAGATCGGCGCACGGCTGTGGTAGTTCATGAAGTAGGCGCCGAACTCGGTGTCCAGCGGCTCGAAGTTGTAGCGGAAAGCCACGCCGAACTGGCCGCCGTCACGGGCATCGCGATCGCCGCTGCGGCGTACCAGGGTGCCTTCTTCGTTGGTGTCGACGCCAAAGGCCTGCATCCCTGCCAGGGCGGCCCGGCCCGGAGCCGTGGCGGCAATGGTCGAGCGCTTGGCCAGCAGCCGCAGGTTGTCATCGCAACCATCGGAAATGTTGTCCGGCTGCGAGAAGAAGGTCCCGCAGTTGTCGGTGACGGTCTGGTCCCATTCCAGCTGGTAGAAGGCTTCGGCCGACAGGTTCTCGGTCAGGTTCTGGGAGATGTAGAACATGTTGACCGGAATCAGGCCTTCCTTGACTTCGGCACCAGGACGGCGGAACGCCGAGACGTCGATCGGGTTGATCGAGTTGATGCCGCCGCCGATGAAGGTGCTTTCGCCCCAGCTCACCACCTGCTTGCCCAGGCGCACCGAACCCGGCTCATCGCCGATGGAGTAGTTGTGATAGACGAAGGCATCGAGGATCTGCCCGCCGGAGGACTTGGCGCCTTCCTTGCGGTTGCTGTCGCTGATGTTCTTGAAGTCCATGTCTTCGTCTTTGAGCTTGAAGTCATACCAGTACTTGCCACGCACGAACACACCGGTATCGCCGTACTTGAGCTCCAGGTCATGGATGCCCTTGAAGATCTTCGAGAAGGTCTGCCCCTTGTTGAAGTTCAAGTGGCCATCGTCGGTGGTCTGGGACAGGCCCTTGCCGCCGTTGTTGACCCCGATCAGGTCCTTGTTGCGCCCGGCGGTCGACCAGCTGGCGCCCAGGGAAAGGGACGAATCGAAGCTGCCTTCGATTTCACCGATATTGAATGTGACGCCGAATGCAGGCCCGGCGAGCGTGGAGGCGAGACCGACGGCCAGGGGCAGTTTCGCCCGGCGCCAGAACTGGTTTGCTGATGTCATCGACGCTACTCCATGTGCATTATTGTTATGGCAGTAAGTTCTTCCGAGACCGCCCCGGATGCCGGCACCAGGACGCTGGTACCCACCCCGGGGTTGCGTGGCGCCAACACCGCGCAATGCCCCGTCCCTCGAAAAAGACTGTGAACGGACTATAGCCAGCAAGGATTACTGCTTGATCCCTCTAAAGTGTGATTTGCAGCCATCCGGCCGCACTGGGACGGCCCGTTGCCATAACCATTGAAAATCGGCCGGCAAGAATGACGGAAAAATTCGCGAGCACAAGGCAAAGGCTTGTGGGTCGGGCATGCCGTGCCCGGACGGGCACGGCAACAGGCGGTCAGAGGGTGGACAGAAAGGCGCTGTTGCTGGCCTGCCACTCGCTGATGTTGACGCGGATGCGCTTCTTGTCGAGCTTGCCGACGCTGGTCTTGGGAATTTCAGTAACAAGGGCGATCTGGGTGGGAATGGCCCACTTGCTCAGGTGCCCCAACTCCACGAACGGCTTGAGGTGTTCCTTGAGCTCCCGGGCGCCGATCTCGTGCCCTTCGCGGATCACCAGCAAGGCGAACGGGCGCTCGCCCCACTGCGGGTCGGCAATCCCCACCACTGCTACTTCGCGTACCGCCGCGTGCCGACTGATGAGGTCTTCCAGGTCCAGGGACGAGATCCACTCCCCGCCGGTCTTGATCACGTCCTTGATCCGGTCGCGGATGTCGATCACTCCCATGCCATCCAGGGTCGCTACATCGCCGGTGTGCAACCAGCCGCCATCCCACAGCTCGGCGCCCTTGTCCGGCTCGTTGAAATAGCCCTCGGACAACCAGGGTGCCCGGAGTACCAGTTCCCCCTGGGACTCGCCATCCGCCGGCAGGAAGTTGCCCTCGGCGTCGATGATTGCCGCCTCCACCAGAGGCCCCGGCACCCCCGCCTTGATCCGGTAGGTGGTGCGTTCGTCTTCGCTGCCGGCCATCAGCTCGTCGTTGAGGTGGGCGCAGGACACCAGCGGCCCGGTCTCCGACATGCCATAGGCAGCGGTCAGCTGGACCCCCTTGGCCTTGGCCGCCTCGTACAGCGCGCGATTCAGGGCGCTGCCGCCGATGACGATCTTCCAACCGCCAAAATCTGTGTCCTGGGCCGCCTTGGCGTTGAGCACCATCTGCAGGATGGTCGGCACGCAGTGGGAGAACGTGACCTTCTCCCGGCGCCACAGCTCCACCAGGTATTCCGGGTCATAGCGCCCCGGGTAGACCTGCTTGAGGCCCAGCATGGTGGCCACGTAGGGCAGGCCCCAGGCGTGCACGTGGAACATCGGGGTGATGGGCATGTAGACGTCGTTGGTGCCCAGCAGGCGCACGCTGTCGATGGCCCCCATGATGGTGGACACGCCCATGGTGTGCAGCACCAGCTGGCGGTGGGTGAAATACACACCCTTGGGATTGCCGGTGGTCCCCGTGGTGTAGAAGGTGGTGGCCACCGAATTCTCGTCGAAATCCTCGAACGAGTAGTGCGGGCTCGCTGCGGCCAGCAGGCTCTCGTATTCGCCCACCAGGTTCGGCAGGTCGGCAGTCTTCTGCTCGCCGTCGGTGAGCAGCAGGGTCTTGTCCACCGTGGTCAGGTGTCCGGCAATGGCCTGGTACAGGCCGACGAACTCGCTGTTGACCAGCACGAAGCGGTCCTCGGCGTGGTTCATGGTGTAGAGGATCTGCTCCGGCGACAGGCGCACGTTGATGGTGTGGATCACCGCACCGATCATCGGGATGGCGAACATGCACTCCAGGTAGCGATGGCTGTCCCAGTCCATCACCGCCACGGTGTCCCCGGCCTTGACCCCCGCTGCGGTCAACACGTTGGCCAGGCGCGCTACCCGCTCGATCAAGGTCGGGTAGGTGTAGCGCAGCTGGTCGCGATAGATGATCTCGCGGGTCTTCTCGTAACGAGTGCCGGACATCAGCAACCGCTTGATCAACAGCGGGTATTGATAGGCGCCTTCGGCGGGGGGGATAACGCGAGTCTGCAACATAAGAATCCCTTTTCTGACGGCTCGGTCGTAACTGGAGAATACGCACTCTAGAGTGCCCGAGCGCCAGCCAAATCAGCCAAAGGGATGATTTGCAGGGCCGCTCCATACTAGCTCCAGGCCAGCACTGGCACGGCCCCACGTGACTTCATGCCTGCTGGCCCAGCGTCGCCTCTGCCGGTGTGCGAGGAAAGGCCAGGGCCGCAACGAAGGTCAACGCCGCGATGGCCCCCAGAATCAGGTACAGCCCGGCGAGGCCCTGGCGCGCTTCCACCAGGGCGATCACGTTCCCGCCCTGGGCGTGAGCCAACGCCAGCAACAGCGGCGCCTGGAACAGGGTCATGACGATAAATGGCCATTTCGGGCTGAAGCGGTGCAACAGCCGGCCCATGGTCAACTGCGCCACCGCACCAAAGGCATAGGCCAGGCTGACCACCAGGCCCAGGGTTTGCGGCGAGGTGAAAACATCCTGCAAGCGCTCCTGGAACATCGAGATCTGCTGCCCGCCCTGCCCTTTGAGGGGCACATGGGGTCGTGAAGGAATCGGCCCCTCACGCACCTGCAAGGCAAAACCAGCAGCATCCGCCGCCAACTCCAATGGTCCCCCAGCCAGCCCGCGGGCAGCGAACAGGCACCGAAGGCGATGAAGCCGCCCAGGGACAGGCCGATCAGCGCGGCATAGTCCATGGCAAAAACCTGGGTCATGCCCAGTACCGCCGCCGGGAAGATCAGCATGAACATGTGATCGATGACATGGGCTGCATTGACGTAACGAATGACATTTCGGGCTTGGTTCATGGCGGCACGCTGCGGCATTACGTGGCGACCCTGAACCAGCTCAGCGCCCTCAATGCATCTCGGTGAAGGCCAGCTTGACGCCGATGGCGATCAGCACCGCCCCCATGGTGCGGTCGAACCAGTGGCCCATGCGGGCAAAACCGGCGCGCACCCGCTGCTGGCTGAACAGCATGGCCACCAAGCAGAACCACACGGCTGTGGCTGCTGCCAGGTACACCCCGTAACCGGCCTGGATCGCCAGCGGCGTGTGCGGGTTGATCACCACGGTGAACAGAGAAAGGAAGAACAGGGTCGCCTTGGGATTCAGCCCATTGGTGACGAACCCTGACGTGAAGGCGCCACGGGCAGTGCGCACCCCGGCCTCCTTGTGCAGATCGTCCGTCGCGGGCTTGGCGGGCTGGGCACGCAGCGCCTTGTAGCCGATGTACAGCAGGTAAGCGGCCGCCAGCCACTTCAAGGCGTTGAACAGCACGATGGACTGGGACACGATCAGGCCGATCCCCAGCAACGAATAACCCACGTGCAGGAAGATCGCGGATCCCACGCCCAGGGCCGTCCAGGTGCCGGCACGACGGCCATGGGTCACGCTTTCGCGAACCACCACGGCAAAGTCCGGGCCGGGGCTGGCCACGGCCAGCAGGTGGATGAGAGCAACGGTCAAGAACTCGGTGAGGTACATGCAGGCTCCTGTATATGTCTAATTATTTCATCTGTTAGGCTCGGCAGATTACGCCTTGGTCCCCTCCCACGAAAGGTACAGTTCATGAGCAACAATCGCCGCGCCGTCTTCCTCGATCACAGCTCGCTGGACTTGGGCGACCTGGATCTTGGGGCGCTGCACGACAGTTTCAGTCCCTTGCGCCTGCATGCCCACACATCCCCGGAGCAGGTAGCGGAACGCCTGCAGGGGGCCGAGGTGGCCATCAGCAACAAGGTAGCCATCAACGCCCAGGCCATGGCCGCCTGCCCCGACTTGCGACTGATCCTGGTAACGGCCACCGGCACCAACAACGTCGACCTGGAAGCCGCCCGGCGCCAGGGCATCACCGTCAGCAATTGCCAGGGCTACGGCACGCCATCGGTAGCCCAGCACACCCTGATGCTGCTGCTCAACCTGGCAACGCGGGTCGCCGACTACCAACAGGCGGTGGCTGCCGGACGCTGGCAGCAGGCCAGCCAGTTCTGCCTGCTGGACTTCCCCATCATCGAACTGGCGGGCAAGACCCTGGGCCTGCTGGGCCACGGCGAACTGGGTGGCGCCGTGGCGCGCCTGGCCGAAGCCTTCGGCATGCGCGTGATCCTGGGACAGATTCCCGGGCGCCCGCCCCGCGCCGACCGCCTGCCACTGGAGGAACTGCTGCCCCAGGTGGATGCCCTGACCCTGCACTGCCCGCTCAACGAACATACCCGCCACTTCATTGGTGCCCGGGAGCTGGCTCTGCTCAAGCCAGGCGCCCTGGTGGTCAATACCGCCCGTGGCGGCCTGATCGACGAACAGGCCCTGGCCGACGCGCTGCGCAACGGCCACCTGGGTGGTGCTGCCACCGATGTCCTGAGCGTCGAGCCGCCCGTGCATGGCAATCCCCTGCTGGAGCCCGGCATCCCGCGCCTGATCGTGACTCCGCACAATGCCTGGGGCAGTCGCGAGGCACGCCAGCGCATCGTCGGCCAACTGGTTGAAAATACCCGGGGCTTCTTCAGCGGTGACCCGTTGCGGGTCGTGAGTTGATAAACTGCGCCACTTTTTCCGGGTGCGGACGATGGACATACGCAGTGAAATACTCTTACGCCAGGCTGAACTGTTTCAGGGCTCACTGCTACTGGCTGGCCTGAGTGCCGATGACCTGCTCGGCCGCCTGCCGGCCGCCCAGGGCTGGTCCTGGCATGCCGGAGATCAGGCCGCCCTGCAGACACGCTTCCCGGGGCGCAGTCACTTCGGGGTGAACGCCCCGGACAGCACCTTCGACAGCGCGGTGCTGTTCCTGCCCAAGTCCAAGGACCTGGCTCACTACCTGCTCAACGCCCTGGCCTCGCGCCTGGCCGGACGCCAGCTGTACCTGGTGGGCGAAAAGCGCAGCGGCGTGGAAAGTACCGCCAAGCAGCTCACCGCCTTCGGCAAGCCGCGCAAGCTCGACAGCGCACGGCACTGCCAGCTGTGGCAGGTCACGGTGGACAACGCACCTGAACCCGTGGCCCTGGAGAGCCTGGCCCAGGAGTACCAGTTGCCGCTGGCCGAAGGCCCGTTGAAGGTCATCAGCCTGCCCGGCGTGTTCAGCCATGGACGCCTGGACCGCGGCACCGCCCTGTTGCTCGAGCACCTGGACCATCTGCCCGCCGGTCACCTGCTGGACTTCGGTTGTGGTGCCGGGGTACTGGGCGCCACGGTGAAACGCCGCTATCCGGAAAGCCGTGTGACCTTGCTGGACGTGGACGCCTTCGCAGCCGCCAGCAGTCGCCTGACCCTGGCCGCCAACGGCCTGGAGGGCGAGGTCCTGACCGGCGACGGCATCGACGCCGCGCCCCGGGAGCTGGATTGCATCCTGACCAATCCACCGTTCCATACCGGGGTCCACACCGATTACCAGGCCACCGAGAACCTGCTGCGAAAATCAAGGGAACATCTTCGAAAAGGCGGAGAGCTACGGGTAGTTGCCAACAGCTTCCTGCGCTACCAACCACTGATCGAAGAGCATCTTGGGCCCTGCGCCATCAAGGCCGAAGGGGATGGTTTCCGCATCTACCGGGCCAAACGCAGCTGAGCGAAGTTTTCGCAAACAAGGCTTGCCGAAAGGATTTTGCCTAGGCAGAATCCGCTCCGTCCTAGGGGAGTAGTCTCCCACGAGCGCCACGCTCGTCCGGCATGCGTCAACATACTTGGTCCTCAGACCATGGCGCATGCGACCCAGGAGTCCGCACAGACGGACCGCAGGGTTTGACAAGACCTATGACACGCACACCTTACCCGGGGCGGGAAGGCTGTACGTGTCATAGCCGTGTCGACCCGCCCCTTAGGAAAATCCTGATGCTGGACTCTCTGCTCGTTCCCACCGCAATCGTTGCCTTGGCCGAAATCGGCGACAAGACGCAATTGCTCGCCCTGATCCTCGCTGCGCGCTTTCGCAAACCCTGGCCGATCATCGCCGGCATCGTTGCCGCGACCCTGGCCAACCACGCGGCGGCCGGTGCGGTAGGTGCCTGGTTCGGCAGCTTCTTCTCGGACGCGACCCTGCACTGGATCCTCGCCGCGAGCTTCGCAGCCACCGCGCTATGGACCCTGGTCCCGGACAAGATGGACGACGACGAGGCCAATACCGCACGCAAGTTCGGCCCCTTCCTGACTACCCTGATCGCCTTCTTCCTGGCGGAAATCGGCGATAAGACCCAGGTCGCCACCGTCATGCTGGCCGCGCAGTACCCGGATCTGTGGCTAGTGATCATCGGCACCACGCTGGGCATGCTGATCGCCAACGTGCCGGTGGTCCTGGCAGGCAACTTCGCTGCGGACAAGCTGCCGCTGACCCTGATCCGCCGCCTGGCGGCATCGGCCTTCTTCATCCTCGCCGTAGTGGCGGTGTACAAGGCCATGCAGATCAGCGGCTGGGTATAAACGAAATCGCCGGCAAGCGGCCCCTGCGCTATGCGTCGCAGGAGCCACTTGCCGGCGAAGGCGTCATCGACGATGACGCGTAGGGATCAAGACTTCTTGGCAGCCTGGTACAACGGCATCACCTTGGGAATCGCGGCCTGCAACGAGGCAATACGACTGGTGGAAGCCGGGTGGGTGCTCATGAACTCGGGCGGCGCGGAGCCACCGGCAGCCTGGCCCATCTTGTTCCACAGGGTAATGGCCGCGTTCGGGTTGTAACCGGCGCGGGCGGCGAGTTCCAGACCGATCAGGTCGGCCTCGTTTTCATTCTCGCGGCTGTTGGGCAGCGTCATCAGCAGGTTGACGCCGTTGTCGCCCAGGGCAACCGTCTGCTGGGACACCCCGAACAGGGTAGCGATCTGCTTGCCGGCACCCAGCGCGTACTGCTTGGACATCGCCTCGCGACCATGCTCGCGCAGGGCGTGGGCGATTTCATGCCCCATCACCGCAGCGATTTCATCGTCGGTAAGCTTCAGCTTTTCGATCAGGCCGGAATAAAAAATGATCTTGCCGCCAGGACCGCAGTTGGCGTTGAGCTCGTCGCTCTTGATCAGGTTGACTTCCCACTTCCACTGCGCGCAATCCGGACGGAAGTTCGGGGCCTGGGCGATCAGGCGGTTGGCGATGACCTGCAGGCGCTTGGCGTTGGCGCTGCTCTTGTCCAGCGCGCCCTGGCTGCCGACCTCGCTCAGGGTCTCCTGATAGGACTGCGCGTAGGACTGATTGACCTCGGCACTCGATACCATGCTGAACATGGACTGCTTGCGATCCACGCCCACGACGCCGGCGTTGGTGGTGTTGACCGTCTCGCAACCGCTGAGCAATACCGCTGCGCTCAGCGCACATACAACCAATGACTTCTTCTTCATGAAACCGCTCCCTGAAAACATGGCGCGTATCCTAAGGGCGCGGCTCTCTCTGCGCCAGATGCAAAATGAGCTTTTGATCGCAATTGAGATGCAACCAGCCCTGTAGGAAAAAATTCATCTCATGGCCAGGCCATCAATCAAGAGACATGGCATCTTGCCATTAACGACGCCAGCCTCTCCCAAAACGTCATTTGCACAATCCAGGCTAATGGCCGGCAGGGCGGCGGCCGATACAGCACGGCAGACCTCAATTCCTGCGCCCGGAGCCTCTATGAAGTTCAAGTCGATCCAGTTTTCCGTGGCCGCCCTGGCCGGAGCCATCGTCCTCAGCGTGGTTGCAGCCCTGGTGCTGTACGCCCTGTTCTCGGGGGCCCGGACCCAGCAGATGGTGCAGGAGAGAACCCAGGCCCAGTTCGAGCAGGTCATCGAACAGCGCCTGAGCGGCCTGGCGCAAACCCAGGTCAGCCAGATCCAGCGTGAACTGGAAGCACCGTTGCTGATCGCCGATGGCCTGGTCCGGGTCAACGCCTTGATGGGCAGCCGCAACGAGCAGGGCCAGGCGCAATTGAACCTTAGCCGTGAGCAGCTGATTGCCCTGATCAAGGAAAACGTCACCCAGAACCCGAAGATCCTCGGTGCCTACATTGGCTGGGAAGCCAACGCCATCGACCACAATGATGGCGCCTACGTCGGCACCACGGTGGTGGGTATCGACGCCGCCACCGGCCGCTTCCTGCCCTGGTGGTTCCGCAACCAGGACGCCAGCCTGGGCCTGGACAAACTGGCCGACGTCAATGATCGAACCGTGCTATCCACCGGCGTAAGGGCCAGCGAGTACTACCTGTGCGCCAAGGAAAACCTCAAGCCCTGCGTGATCGACCCTGCGCCTTACAAGGTCGGCGACAAGGTGGTGATGCTCGCCTCCTTCATCCAGCCCATCCTGCTCGACGGCAAGTTCCAGGGCATCGTCGGCGCCGACCTGTCGGTGAACTTCATCCAGGACATGCTGCTGGGGGCCAACCAGAAACTCTATGCCGGTGCAGGGGAAATGGCCCTGATCGGCGGTAACGCACGCCTGGTGGCCTATACCCGGGACCCGGGCAAGTTCGGCGAGAAAGCCAGCGACGTACTCAACAGCGAGACCGTCTCCAAGCTGTCCAGCCTCAAGCGCGACGAGGTGACCTACAGCATCGACCAGGCCAACGACAAGATCGCCCTGTACCTGCCCTTCGGCATCGGCCAGACCAACGCCCAGTGGACCCTGATGCTGCAACTGCCCCTCGGGGCCGTGATGGCCGACCTGAACGCACTGCAGGGCGATCTGGCCCAGCAGCGCAAGGCCGATACCTTCGGCATGGCCATGGTCGGCCTCGTCATCGCCGGTATCGGGCTGCTGGTGATCTGGCTGGTGGGCCACGGCATTGCCCGGCCGCTGCGGCAGATGGTGGCGATGCTCGACGATATCGCCCAGGGCGAAGGCGACCTGACGCGCCGCCTGAGCAGCGACCGGGCCGACGAACTGGGCTCCATCGCCAAGGGTTTCAACACCTTCCTGGCCAAGCTGCAGGCCATGATCAGCCAGGTGGTGACCTCGGTACAGAGCGTCAGCGACTCCTCGGAGCACACCGCCGACATCGCCATTCGCACCAACCAGGGCGTGCACAAGCAGATGGTGGAAATCGACCAGGTGGCCACCGCCGTACACGAGATGACCGCCACCGCCCAGGACGTGGCACGCAACGCCACCCAGGCCGCACAAGCCGCCAG
Source organism: Pseudomonas sp. L5B5 (assembly GCF_020520285.1). NCBI lineage: Bacteria > Pseudomonadati > Pseudomonadota > Gammaproteobacteria > Pseudomonadales > Pseudomonadaceae > Pseudomonas > Pseudomonas sp. L5B5. The sequence goes on along the minus strand of NZ_CP084742.1, from coordinate 5,366,881 downwards.
CCATGCCGATCAGGCCGCCAGTCAGGGCATGCAGATCGTGCGGGACACCTCCAGCGCCATTGGCGCCCTGGCCGAAGAGATCGGCCGTGCGGTGACCGTGGTGCAGACCCTGGCCAAGGACAGCGAGAACATCAACGCCATCCTGATCGCCATCCGCGGGATCGCCGAACAAACCAACCTGCTGGCCCTCAACGCAGCGATCGAGGCCGCCCGAGCCGGCGAGCAGGGCCGCGGCTTTGCGGTGGTCGCCGATGAAGTGCGCAACCTGGCACAGAAAACCCAGCAGGCCACCGAGGAAATCCAGTCGATGATCCAGCAGCTGCAACAAGGCACCCGGGAAGTGGTACGGGTCATGGAAGACAGCCAGCACAAGACCGACCAGAGCGTGGAGCATGCAGCCAAGGCCGCCCAGGCCCTGGAAACCATCACCCAGGCGGTTTCGGTGATCAACGACATGAATACCCAGATCGCCAGCGCCGCCGAGGAACAGAGCGCGGTGGCCGAAGACATCAACCGCAATGTGATCAACATCGGCCAGGTGGCCAATGAAGTGGCCGGCGGGGCCGATGAGTCCAGCGCCGCCAGCGCCGGCCTGACCAAGCTCGCCGAGCAGCAGCGCCGACTGATCAACCAGTTCAGGGTCTGACCGGCTGCCCGTCCGCCCCCAGGGTCAGGCGGGAGTCAGGCACTCCGGGCCGTTGAGCTTGGGGTCGTTGACCAGATTGGCCAGGACCCGCTCACGCAAGGCTACAGGCGGGTGGGCCAACAGCGCGTGCAGGACATGCAGCGGCGTTTGGGGATCGAGCCAGGCGTCCTGGCCGGCGGCGTCGAGGATCAGCGGGCGACGCAAGGTCGAGGCCGCCTGAGTCACCACCGCAGTGCTCAGCCAGACCTGTTCCTGCACCGGGTACGCCTCCCAGATGGCGGCAAAGAAAATCGACGAGCCTTCTCCCGGGGTCAGCCAGTAAGGACGCTTGCGGCTGCCTCCGCGCCATTCGTAGAAGCCGTTGGCGGGGAGCAGGCAGCGCCGTTCACGAAACGCCTGACGAAACATCGGCTGCTCGGCCAGGGTTTCCGCCCGGGCATGGGCCGGCGTGCGCGACAGGTCGGTCAACCAGGCCGGGGTCAGGCCCCAGCGGGCCCGTGCCAGGGTGCGCTGGCCGTGTTCCAGGCGCTGGATCAGCACCGAATCATTCGGCGAGATGTTCCATTGGGCCCGCTGGTCCCCGGGAAATCCCGGCAGGGCCGCGAACGCGGGGTTCCAACGAAACAGGGCATAACGTCCACACATGGGGCAATACAACTCTCGGCAAATCGGCGCTCAGCCTAACAGACCAGCACCCCGGCAAAACTATCCGGTTCTTCGAAGGGCAACGGCAGGGCCGCATTGTACGCGGCGATCAGCTCCTGTGCCCGCTGCGCCTGGTGGTTTTCCACCGACAGCGCCAGCAAGCCGAACACCGGCAACTCCCCGGCTCCACCCAGCAGGTCGCGCCCCTGCAGGTGGGCGTCGATGCCCTCGCTGGCCAGCATGCACTGGAGCAGTTCGCCTTCCATCAGATTTTCCGGCTCGTAGATACGCAGCATGAAGACCACTCCCCCCGGCTCAATCGTTTTCCGTGTGCACCTCGAGCATCCATTCCCGGCCATCGGTCTGCAGCATGAACACGATGGGGCGGCAGCAAACCGGGCAGTCCTCGATATAGGTCTGGTCGCCGGCGGACAGGTCAAGTACCGCCTCCGCCTGCTCGCCACAATAAGGACATTGGTAATGGTCAGTTTCCAGCATCGCGGTCTCCCGAGTGACTTATGCGTATAATCGCCGGTCTATTTGCAGGGCTTTTAATGCTTGAGCTGAATCTTCAGACCGCGCCCGGCTTTTTTGATCCGAACCTTCTTCTTACCCTAGCCGTTTCCAACAAGAGAGCATGATGGGCGAATTCGATGCCATCCGACCTTACCACGACAGCGAAGTACCAGCGGTGCTGGCCCGGCTGCTCAGCGACAAGGCATTCCTAGATATCCTCACCCACTTTCGCTTCCCGCGTTTTGCCAACACATTCGGCTGGCTGCTCAAACCCCTGATCGCCCACCGCCTGCGCCGGGAGTTCGCCGGCATCACCTCGGTGGCCACCTTGCAGGACAAGGTCGAGTTCTACGTCGACCACACCATTGAACGCGCCACCGATGGCGTGACCTATACCGGTGTCGAGCAATTCAAGTCGGGAACCGCCTACCTGTTCCTGGCCAACCACCGCGATATCGTCATGGACCCGGCTTTCGTCAACTATGCGGTCTATCACGCCGGCCTGCCGACTCCGCGCATCGCCATCGGTGACAACCTGCTGCAGAAACCGTTCGTCAGCGATCTGATGCGGCTGAACAAGAGCTTCATCGTGCATCGCTCCCTCAGCGGGCGCAGGGAAAAGCTCGCGGCCTACCAATTGTTGTCGGCCTACATCAACCATTCGATCCGCAATGACGGCCAGTCGATCTGGATCGCCCAGGCCGAAGGCCGGGCCAAGGATGGCGACGATCGCACCGAGTCGGCGATCCTCAAGATGTTCCACATGAGCCGCAAGGACGAGCCATTCGGCGAGGTCATCCAGTCACTGAACCTGACGCCGGTATCCATCAGCTACGAATACGATCCTTGCGACCAGGCCAAGGCCCGGGAGCTGTACATCCGCGCCACCACTGGCAGCTACACCAAGGCGCCGGGAGAGGACGACGTGAGCATTGCCAAGGGCATCACCGGCTACAAGGGCCGGGTCCATGTGAACTTTGCCGCGCCCATCAGCGAACGGTTCGAGGACACCAAGCAACTGGCCCTGGAGATGGACCGGCAGATTCTCGGCGGCTACCGCCTGTTCCCGGTGCACTACCTGGCCTATGCCCAGTGGGACGATGCCGACCCGCAACTGCAGGTGCCTCGCGCTGCCGAGGTGTTCCCGGCCCAGGAGCTGGCCAAGGCCGAGCAGGAGTGGCAACGCCGCCTGCAAGACTGCCCGCCGGAGCATCGTCCCTACCTGGTGCTGCAATATGCGACGCCGGTTCGCAACCAGTACCGGGTCAAGGCCGGCCTGGCGCTGTAAAGACCGCTGCACACAGCACAACGGCGCCTTCGGGCGCCGTTGTTGCATGCGTTGCCTGGAACGCGATCAGAAACGCGTGCTGGCCCAGGACATCAGCAGCGCCACCGCCAGGCAAGCGAAACCGAAGCGATAGAAGAAGCGATTGATGCGCAAGGTGGCAGGATCAGGCAGCAGCATGGGCTGATCCATCGCCCGCTCTTCGCTCCGAGTCGCCAGGCTGGCCAGGGCCCGCAGTTCGCGGCGACGGGTAGCATGCAGCAGCCAACTGCCCGGACAGGCCAGCAGCAGGGCGAACAGGTTGATCAGCTTGCCGGGATGGGCATTGAACATCGACCAGATCAATTGCAACGACATCATGAACCTCGAAGAAAACCTGTGTTCGGGACGTCGAGTGCGCCCGCGGCGCGGATTCTACTCAATCGCCGGGCGGCCCCGCGTGCCTTTCCGACCAGTAACGAGGCGGCGGGCCATTAATTTAGACCGTCATCTTTTCGTCATCAGAACAAGCCACTCTATCGCCCCTCGATGCCCCACGGAGCTTGTCATGTTGCACGCAGAAAACCAGGACCGCCTTTACCTGATCGCCCCCAGCGAGGAACAGCAGGCGCTGGTAGATGCCCTGGCATTCAACGTCCAGGATCGCCACTGGCTGGTGTATTGCGCCCTGGGTGGGCACCCGCATGCGGACCTGCCCGAGACCGACCTGCTGACCGGCGTCAGCGTGCTGGACTTCTATGTCGAGGCGGCGTGAGCCCGTCGAATGAGCGGCAATAAAAAAGCCCGGAGTCCAACAGACCCGGGCTTTCTTGTATCGGTCGCCGATGCCCTCGGGCACGGTCCTTGCGGCCTTGTCGCAGCCTGAGGCAGCGCTTACAGAAGCAGCGTCATTCGCCGAGGATCTGACCGATGGTCGGATCCTTGAACAGACGAGTCAGTGCATCGCTCAGAACATCGCCCACCAGCTTGGTGTTGGTGTCCTGGTTTGGCGCCATGCCGAAGCGCTGGTCCAGGGACGCGCCATAACGGCCACTGTAGCGGCGGTTGGCGTTCTGTACATCGGAGCGGAACGTCGCGCCGATGGTGGCCTCGGTCACATACATGCCTTCCTTGGGGGACTGGTACTTGAGCTCGGCCAGGGTCACGGTCAGCTGGGGAGCATTGGCACCACCGGCGGTCGGGGTGAAGCCCAGCAGACGTACCGCAGCTTCGGCCTGGGCCTGCAGCTTGGGCAGGATCTGCGCGCTTTGCACCGTGATGGCGCTGGTTTCCGGGTACAGGCCACCGCGGGTTCCCAGGGTTGGCGATGGACGACCATCGACCACTTTCACCACCACCGGCTGGCCGCGACCCACCGCCGCCAGCTGGGAGGTGAGCTTGGGCTCCGGGCTGAGTTGTTGCGGGCTGTGGGCGCAGCCTGCCAGCGACAGGCTGGCTACAGTGATCAAACCGAACAACAGGCGTTGCAACATGCTCATTTCTCCAGGAATCAGGCACAAACAGGCCCGCAGTATAGCGGGGCACAACAACGACGAACCAGCATCGGGCGGGACTTAAATCACCAGTCAGACAGGTCCCGTACAACTGGGTTCCTGTAACCTGCTGTTCACTCGCAATACATGATGATGTAACGGCTCGGCGGCATGCTTATCGTCAATGACACATCAGGTGCCTGGTCATGAAATTCCTTCGCTCCCTGTTCGCTCCACGCCAAGAGTTCCGTAGTTTCGCCTTGCTGGACTGCCAGGGGCGGTGCCAGGCATTGCGCCACAGTCTTGCACCACCGGTGGGCGACGGCTGGGTGGAAATACAGGAAATCCGCCTCAACTGGTTGCACCAGACACTGCCTGCCAGTGCCCGTATCAGCCCGCGCAGCCTGACCAGCGGGGTACAGCCGATACTGGCCACCTGACCAAAAGCCTAATAAAAGTCGCGAAACAGGATCATTTCTGCGCATTTCTTCGTTACAATCTCCCCCCGATTATAAGGACGTCTCCTGATCGGGCCTCGCAGTATCGCCAATGCCACTGCCTTGGCACCCCGCACCGCCCACAGAGAGCCGCCCACACAGTTCGAGTGAAGCTGGCGTGCTTGCTGTCCCACCGTGCAATCCTCCACTTTTCACGAATCTGCAGAGCTGCCATTGCTCGGACACTGAAGCTGTTTGCCCGTCGTGCCCGCATGCCATCATGCCGGTATCACCGCTCGGGCCAGGTGCCAGGCCAAGGCAGCCCTTTTTGAGGTTCACGTCTTCAAAAGAGCGTGAAAAAACGGGTTTTCACAACTTCACAAGAGTGTGGCGAGCAAATGAATAGTTTTGCGTCTGAACTGGCACCATCAGCCTCTACAACAGCCCGATTACACAGGACCGAGCCCTCCTCAGATAGTTGCGCTTGATGCCTGTCCGCTGACGGATTTGGTTGCACTAACGGATGTATCGACCATAAGTCGAATTGCCCCGAGGCTCCCCAGGATGCGTTCATATGCACCTTGAGGCCCGGTTGGTAGCGTCCGTAGAAGTTGCAAAAAATTGCGAAGACTCGGACATGGCAATCCTGGCCATGGGTAACCTGGGGCACCACGTGAATCGCCCTGTCACTCCTGGCAGCCATGCCGTCAATTTGGTGCTGCAGATTTTGGAGACGCGTTAATGGCGCATAACGAAGCAGTAGACGTCGTATTGGTCGGGGCCGGCATCATGAGTGCCACCCTGGCCGTACTGCTCAAAGAGCTCGACCCCGCAATCAAGCTGGAAGTCGTCGAGCTGATGGATTCGGGTGCCGCGGAAAGTTCCAACCCGTGGAACAACGCCGGTACCGGCCACGCCGGCCTCTGTGAGCTGAACTACACGCCACAGGCCGCCGATGGCAGCATCGACATCAAGAAAGCCGTGCACATCAACACTCAGTTCGAGGTGTCGAAGCAGTTCTGGTCCTACCTGACCAAACAAGGCACGTTCGGCTCGTCCAGATCGTTCATCAGCCCGGTGCCGCACCTGAGCTTCGTCCAGGGCGACAAGGGTGTTTCCTTCCTCAAGAAGCGTTTTGAAGTGCTGAGCCAGCACCATGCCTTCGCGGATATGGAGTACACCGAGGACAAGGCCAAGATGGCCGAGTGGATGCCGCTGATGATGCCGGGACGCCCGGCAGATGAAACCATCGCCGCCACCCGTGTGCTCAATGGTACCGACGTCAATTTCGGCGCCTTGACCAACCAGTTGCTCAAGCACCTGACCAGCGCGCCCGACGCCCAGGTCAAGTACTGCAAGCGCGTAACCGGCCTCAAGCGCAACAAGGCCAACGGCTGGACCGTGAGCATCAAGGACGTCAACAGCGGTAACACCCGCGAAGTCGACGCCAAGTTCGTGTTCCTCGGCGCCGGTGGCGCAGCCCTGCCGTTGCTGCAGGCCTCGGGTATCGAGGAAAGCAAGGGTTTCGGCGGCTTCCCGGTCAGCGGCCAGTGGTTGCGCTGCGACAATCCGGAAGTGGTCAAGCAGCACCAGGCCAAGGTCTACAGCCAGGCCGCCGTAGGTTCGCCACCGATGTCCGTGCCGCACCTGGACACCCGCGTGGTCGATGGCAAGAAGTCCCTGTTGTTCGGACCTTATGCCGGCTTCACCACCAAGTTCCTCAAGCACGGCTCGTTCCTGGACCTGCCGATGTCGGTTCGGGCCGGCAACATCGGCCCGATGCTGGCCGTGGCTCGCGACAACATGGACCTGACCAAGTACCTGGTCAGCGAAGTCATGCAGTCCATGGAGCAGCGTCTCGAGTCCCTGCGTCGCTTCTACCCCGAGGCCAAGGCCGAGGACTGGCGCCTGGAGGTAGCCGGCCAGCGGGTGCAGATCATCAAGAAAGACCCGAAGAAAGGCGGCGTCCTGCAGTTCGGCACTGAACTGGTAGCGGCCAAGGACGGCTCCCTGGCCGCCCTGCTCGGCGCCTCTCCGGGTGCCTCGGTGACCGTGTCGATCATGCTGGAGCTGATCGAGCGCTGCTTCCCGGCCAAGGCCAGCGGCGAATGGGCTGCCAAGCTCAAGGAAATCTTCCCCGCGCGGGAAAAGGTCCTGGAAAGCGACGCCGCTCTGTACCGCACGATCAACAGCGAGAACAACCTGAGCCTGGAGCTGGTCGAGCCCAGCAAGGAAACCGAAAGCTACGCCTGATCCGGCGCCATGAAAAACGCCCCGTCCTTTGCAGGACGGGGCGTTTTTTTTATGCCTGGCCAGCACGGCCCGGCATCGCGCGCGATGAGGAATCAGCCGCGGGCCTTGTCCATCAGTTCGATGTAGTCGGCGGCATTGCGCTGGTCACGAATCAGCTCGACGAAGGTCCTGCCCTGTTCGTCCTTGCCATCGAGGTCGTGGCCGGCCTCGACGAAAAACCCCAGGAACCGTTCGAAATCGTCGATGCGCAGACCGCGGTAGGCCTTGATCAGCTTGTGCAGGGACGGAGAAGTGGCGTCGACCGGCTCGAAATCGAGGAACAACTTGACCTGCTCATCACCGATTTCGTCACCAATTACCTGTTTCTTATCTTTACGCATTGCCGACTCCAGCTCGCAGACATTTCACGGGGCGGGCAGTTTACCCCCAGCCCACCTCCGGCCTCAACGCGGACGCACGCTGCCAGTATGAAGGTCGGCCCAGACGTGGCCATTGGCGTAGCTGAGAAACTGGCAATACACGGTGTCGTTGCGCAGCAGGTCGATCACCGCCCGATACTGCGCCATAGGGTAATAGAGGGTCAGCGTCCGGCTCTTGGCGTCGTACTGCGGTTTTTTCAGGCTTTTGCTCTCGCCGTCGAAGTTCACCAGCACCTGGCTGATGGTCGCGCCCTTGTTCAAGGGCTTGCCCTTGAGTCGCACCCACACCGGCGAGGTCACGGGAATCGGCTGCTGGTTGGATTGACGCTGGCTACCGATCACCACCGAATACTCGGTGACCTGCAGCAACTGTTGCTGTTCCGGGACGCTGTCGCGCAGGGTCAGATCGTCGGGAGGCAGAAACTGCCCATGCAAGGGAGCCGGAGCGGCTGCCAGGGGCAGGCTCAAGCACAGAAGAAAGGCCGCGCTACTGCGAATCAACAGGCTCATGACAGGCTCCAGACAAGGGCCGAGCACTCTAGCATGGGTTTCCCGGGATACGGCGGGTGCCGAGCGACCCTGGACGCCAAGGGCGGTACTTGCTCAAGAAAACGCAGCCTGCGGTGACAGTCGAGGCTGGGCTCGCTCAGTCGAACTGGGCGCGCATCCAGGCCTGGTATTCGGCCACACCGGGCTCGCCTTCACGAGGCGCCCAACTGGCCTGCTCACTCTCGTTCAGCGCTCGATAGGGCCCGGCCTTGCATTCGAACATCAGGCTATCGGGCTCCAGCACCACCAGGCCGTGGAATACCCCAGATGGCAGGTCCACCCCGACACAGTCGCCACCTGCCTGCAGGATCTTCCTGTCCTGAACCTGGCCAGCCTCATCGAAGATCAGCAGGCCCAGGCGCCCCTTGAGCACCAGCAGGGTCTCGGCCTTGTCGGCACTCATGTGGCGATGTGGCGGGATGTAGGTCGCAGGCTGCAGCCCCACCGCCAGGCGGTGGCAGGGCTCTTCCATGGCGTGGAAGTTATGGTGCTGGCGCCCCCGGGGATTGGCCGCGGCCTTCTCTGCCAGGTCGCTGAACAACGCTTGATCGAGAAAGCTCGGCCCGGTCATGTTTTACATGCCCTTCACGGCATAGATGCCGGCGGCGTTGCGCCAGTAACCCTTGTAGTCCATGCCGTAGCCGAACACATAACGGTCGACGCACGGCAGGCCCATGTAATCGGCCTTCAGGTCCGAACGTGCCTTGCGGTCATGGTCCTTGTCGATCAGCACGGCGGTGTGCACTGCACGAGCGCCGGCGTGGCGGCAGAAATCGATGATGGCGGTCAGGGTATGCCCTTCGTCGAGGATGTCATCGATGATCAGCACATCGCGGTCAATAAAGGAGATTTCCGGCTTGGACTTCCAGAACAGCTCGCCACCGCTGGTTTCATTGCGATAACGGGTTGCGTGCAGGTAGGAGGCTTCCAGAGGGAAGCGCAGGTGCGTCAACAGCTTGCCGGCGAAGATCAGACCGCCGTTCATGACACAGAACACCACCGGATTGCGCTCAGCCAGTTCTTCAGTGATTTGTGCACCGATCCGGGCGATGGCCGCCTCGACTTCAGCTTCGGTGTACAGGCAGTCAGCCTCGCGCATGATTTGACGGATATGCTCGAGATCAGCGGACATGGCGCTCTCCAAGGGGTGGCAGTTTCGGAAAAGCGGGCAAAGGTACGCATCCGGCCCGGTCAGATCAAGCGTTTCTGGACTAACGTACTTCATGTCTATAGGACAACAACCCCGGATAGATTAATCTAGGCCGTTTTTTTTGCCCGCCGCCGGAGCCTTTCCCTATGCCCATCCATGAGATCCGCCATCCGCTGATCCGTCATAAACTTGGCCTTATGCGCCGCGCAGACATTAGCACGAAGAACTTTCGCGAGCTCGCTCAGGAAGTCGGCGCCCTGCTGACGTACGAAGCCACCAAGGACCTGCCCCTGGAAAGCTATGAGATTCCAGGCTGGTGCGGCCCCGTCCAGGTGGAAAAGATCGCCGGCAAGAAAATTACCGTGGTGCCTATCCTGCGCGCCGGCATCGGCATGCTTGAAGGCGTGTTGAGCCTGATCCCGGGTGCCAAGGTCAGCGCCGTGGGTGTTGCCCGCAATGAGGAAACCCTGCAGGCCCACACCTACCTGGAAAAACTGGTACCGGAGATCGACGAGCGCCTGGCGATGATCATCGATCCGATGCTGGCCACCGGCAGTTCCATGGTCGCCACCATCGACCTGCTGAAGAAAGCCGGCTGCCGGGACATCCGCGCCATGGTCCTGGTAGCTGCCCCCGAAGGCATCGCCAGCGTCCAGCAGGCCCACCCGGACGTGACCATCTACACCGCGTCCATCGACGAAAGACTCAACGAGCATGGCTACATCATTCCTGGCCTGGGCGATGCCGGAGACAAGATCTTCGGTACCAAGCAGAAGGACTCCTGATCATGCAGGATGAGTTCAACGATCCGCTCTGGCGCCAGGTACTGTCTGGCGCACAGATGCTTTTCGTAGCCTTTGGCGCCTTGGTGTTGATGCCGTTGATTACCGGTCTTGACCCCAACGTGGCGCTGTTCACGGCGGGTCTCGGGACTCTGTTGTTCCAGGTAGTGACCGGGCGCCAGGTGCCGGTGTTCCTGGCGTCGAGCTTTGCCTTCATCACCCCGATCATCCTCGCCAAGGGCCAGTTCGGCCTGGCCGCGACCATGGGCGGAGTGATGGCGGCAGGTTTTGTCTACACCTTCCTTGGCCTCGCGGTGAAGATCAAAGGCACCGGTTTCATCGACCGCCTGCTGCCGCCGGTAGTCATAGGCCCGGTGATCATTTCCATCGGCCTGGCCATGGCCCCCATCGCCGCCAACATGGCCATGGGCAAGGCCGGTGACGGCAGCGAGCTGATTCATTACCAGACGGCAATGATGATCTCGATGCCGGCGCTGCTCACCACGCTGATCGTCGCGGTGTTCGGCAAAGGCATCTTTCGCCTGGTGCCGATCATTTCCGGCGTGCTGGTGGGGTTTGCCCTGTCGTTCTACTTTGGCGTGGTGGACACCGCGAAGATCGCCGCCGCCCCGTGGCTGGCACTGCCGCACTTCACCGCACCGGAGTTCAACTGGCAGGCGATCCTGTTCATCGTCCCGGTGGCCCTGGCCCCGGCTATCGAACACATCGGAGGGGTGATCGCGGTAGGCAGCGTGACCGGCCGCGACTACCTGAAGAAGCCCGGCCTGCACCGCACCCTGCTCGGTGACGGCATCGCCACCACCGCTGCCGGCCTGTTCGGCGGCCCGCCCAACACCACCTACGCCGAAGTGACCGGCGCGGTGATGCTGACCAAGAACTACAATCCGAAAATCATGACCTGGGCGGCAGTCTTCGCCATCACCCTGGCCTTTATCGGCAAGTTCGGCGCGCTGCTGCAAAGTATCCCGGTACCGGTGATGGGCGGGATTCTCTGCCTGCTGTTCGGTTCGATTGCCGCCGTGGGCATGAATACCCTGATCCGGCACCGGATCGACCTGGGCGAGGCTCGCAACCTGGTGATCGTGTCGGTGACGCTGGTATTCGGCATCGGCGGCATGCTGGTAGGCAGCGGTACCGGCCAGGATGACTTCGGCCTCAAGGGCATCGCCCTGTGCGCCATCGTCGCCATTGCCTTGAACCTGGTCCTGCCGGGCAATGATGGCTGGAAGAACAAGCAGTCCGACGATCCGCTGATCTGAAAACGCCCTTGCGGGCCCGGCCCTGCAACAACGCAGCGCCGGCCCCGCGAAGCGGACTATAGCGCCAGCGGCGCCCGCGAACACAAGGTGCCCAAGGCCTGGGCCCATTGCGGGTCGTCGTTCAGGCAGGGAACCAGCACCAGTTCTTCTCCTCCCGCTGCACGGAACTGCTCAAGCCCGCGGTCACCGATCTCCTCCAGTGTCTCGATGCAATCGGCAACGAAGGCCGGGCACATCACCAGCAGCTTCTTCACCCCTTGCCTGGCCAGCTCATCGAGACGCGCCTCGGTGTACGGCTCGATCCACTTGGCCCGCCCCAGGCGCGACTGGAACGACACCGACCATTGCTCGTCAGCCAGGCCCATTTGTCGAGCAAAGGCCTTGGCGGTGCGGAAACACTGGCCGCGATAACAGTTGGCGAGCACCTGCGGCGAAGCGTCCTGGCAGCAATCGCCGGCACCATCCAGGCGATGCCCCGGGTTGAGCTTGTGCAAATGGCGCTCGGGCAATCCGTGGAAACTCAGCAGCAGGTGGTCGAAGGGCTGTTGCAGGTGCGGCTTGACGCTGGCGACCAGGGCATCGATGTACTCGGGCTCGTCGTAGAAGGGCTGCAGCACGCTGAGCTGCACATCCAGCTGGCGCTCGCGGATCACCCGTCGAGCTTCCTCGACCACGGTGGTCACGGTGCTATCGGCAAATTGGGGGTACAGCGGCGCCAAGGTGATCTTGCGCTGCCCCTGGGCCACCAGCTTGAGCAACACCGACTCGATCGACGGTTCGCCATAACGCATCGCCAACTCTACCGGCCCCTGCTTCCACTGCTCGCTCATCACCCGCTGCAAACGTTGGCTGAGCACCACCAGTGGCGAGCCCTCCTCCCACCAGATCGACTGATAGGCATGGGCCGACTGGGCCGGGCGCTTGATCAGGATCAGCGACACCAGCAGGCGTCGCACCGGCCAGGGCAGGTCGATGACATAGGGGTCCATGAGGAACTGATTGAGGTAGCTGCGCACATCCGCCACGGAAGTGGAGGCTGGCGAACCGAGATTGACCAGGAGCAACGCGTGATCGGTCATGCAACGTCCTATTTCAATGGCGGCCGGACACATCGCCCAGGGCCGCAGGCAAATCGGTGAACTGGAAAGTGAAACCCGCTTCCAGCAAGCGCGCGGGCACGGCGCGTTGGCCTCCCAGCAGCAACAGTGACAAATCGCCCAGCATCAGGCGCAAGACAAAGGCCGGCAACGGCAAGAATGCTGGCCGATGCAGGACTTGCCCCAGGGCCTTGGCAAATTCGCCGTTGCGCACCGGCTTCGGCGCGCAGGCATTATAGGGACCCCGCGCTTGCTCCTGATGCACAAGAAAATCAATCAGGGCGATCTGATCATCGATGTGAATCCATGGCATCCACTGTCGGCCACTACCAATCGGGCCACCCAGGCCCAGCTTGAATGGCAGCAACAGACGCGACAAAAAGCCGCCTTCAGCAGACAGCACCAGGCCGGTGCGCACCAGGACCACACGCACTCCCATGGCCTCGGCGCGCAGCGCAGTTTCTTCCCAGGCGATGCACAACTGGCTGGCAAAGTCCTCGCTGACCGGAGGCGAATCCTCCGCCAGTTCCCGCTCGCCACCATCGCCATACCAGCCCACCGCCGACCCCGACACCAGGACCCGGGGCTTTTGCTCACGGCTCTCGAGCCAGGCCAGCAGGGTTTCGGTGAGCGTGATGCGACTGGCCCACAACAGCGCCTTGCGCTTGTGGGTCCAGGGACGATCGGCTATGGGAGCACCGGCCAGGTTGATTACCGCGTCCAGCGGAGCTTGGTCCAGTTCCTGCAAAGACTTGACTGCGCGCACCTGGGGACCGCACAAGGCGGCAACTTTATCGGGTTGGCGAGTCCATACACTCAACTGATGACCCTGGGCCAGCCAATGACGACACAGCGCCCGCCCGATCAAACCAGTACCGCCGGTCAGCAATATATGCATGACGTCTTCCTCGCGTGGCGTTTTACCCGAATCACTAGTCTATTTTTATAAGCAGGGATCTTTTCAATCGGGCAGGCTGTATTTCAACGATAGACAACCTGCACAACCGATGACGCCGAAAGCTATACCAAAGAACAACATTGTACAGGTTTTGACGGCGGCGTAGTCTGTACAGAAAGGTAAACGAGGCCCCTATGACAGTACCCATTGCAATCATCGGTATCGGCATCGCCGGACTCTCCGCAGCCCAGGCGCTTCGAGACCTCGGGCACTGCGTCCAACTCTTCGACAAAAGCCACGGCAGCGGTGGGCGCATGGCAAGCAAGCGCAGCGACGCCGGCAGCCTGGACCTGGGGGCCCAGTATTTCACCGCCCGCGATCGTCGCTTCGTCACCGAAGTCCAGCGATGGCAATCCAGGGGCTGGGTCGCCGAATGGACGCCACAGCTCTACAACTCCCATGGCGGCCAGCTCAGTCCCTCACCGGACGAACAGACCCGCTGGGTCGGCACGCCGCGCATGAGCGCCATCACCCGTGCGCTGATCGGCGACCTGCAAGTTCATTTCGCCTGCCGCATTACCGAGGTCTTTCGCGGCGAGCGACACTGGCACCTGCAAGATGCCGAAGGGGCCAACCACGGCCCGTTCAGCCACGTGGTCATCGCCACTCCCGCCCCCCAGGCCACCGCGCTGCTGGCCGCCGCACCGAAGCTGGCGGCCGTTGCCGCCGGGGTGAAGATGGATCCGACCTGGGCCATCGCGCTGGCCTTCGAAACACCCCTGGAGACCCCGATGCAGGGCTGTTTCGTCCAGGACAGCCCACTGGATTGGCTGGCACGCAATCGCAGCAAGCCAGGCCGCGACAGCCACCTCGACACCTGGATCCTGCACGCCACCAGCACCTGGAGCCGACAGCACATCGACCTCCCCAAGGAGGCCGTCATCGAGCAGTTGCATGGCGCCTTCGCCGAGCTGCTGCACAGCGTCATGCCCGCGCCCGCCTTCAGCCTGGCACACCGCTGGCTCTACGCCCGCCCCGCCACCAGCCACGAATGGGGTGCACTGGCCGATGCCGACCTGGGCCTGTACGCCTGCGGCGACTGGTGCCTGTCCGGGCGCGTCGAAGGTGCCTGGCTCAGTGGGCAGGAGGCAGCTCGCCGGCTGCACGCGAGCTTGCAGTGAACCGGCTCGACCCACGCAAATTGCTGCTGTCGAAATGGACAGCAGCTCACCCGCAACATCGCGAGAAGCACTTTCTCGTCACCGAACTGTTCTGCGATGAAAAAGGCACCCTGCTGGACATCCAATTGCAGGCAGTGCTCACCCGACGCAACCAGCGCCTGAGCTGGCAGACCCTGCAGAACGATCGAGAATGGCGAATGGGCTGGCAATAGCCTGGCGCCTTCGTCCCGGGGTAATACCTATACAAACAATTTGACTTGTACAACTTTAATCCTATGATGGATTAAAGTTGTACAAGACCTAGAGCTTTGTACAGGAATGTTTCCCGGAGGTTGAACCATGTCCGCCCAGCCGAAAATCGCCATCAGCGCCTGCCTGATGGGTGCCGAGGTCCGCTACAACGGTGGCCACAAGGAATCTCGCCTGTGCAGTCAGGTACTCAGCGCCCATTTAGATTTCCTGCCCCTATGCCCGGAAGTCGCCATTGGCCTGGGTACCCCCCGGGAGCCGATCCGCCTGGTGGGCGACCCAGAACAGCCTCGCGCCGTGGGCACGCGGGACAGCGGCCTGGATGTCACCCGGCCCCTGGCGCAATACGCTGAACACATGGCCGCGCAGTTGGACGATATCTGCGGCTACATCTTCATGCAGAGCTCACCGTCCTGCGGACTGGAACGGGTCAAGGTGTACCAGGCCAACGGCATTCCCCATCGCCATGGCGGTCGCGGCATCTACGCTCAGGCTATTTGCACCCGGTACCCGGACCTGCCGGTGGAAGAAGCCGGGCGCCTCAACGATCCGGTGCTGCGGGAGAATTTCCTGACCCGGGTCTACGTCTATCGCGACTGGCAAGCACTGCTCCGGCAAGGCCTGAGCCGGCGCGCCCTCACCGACTTCCACGCACGCTGCAAATACCTGCTGATGGCCCACCACCCCGTCCAGTACAAGACCCTGGGCAACCTGCTGGGCAGCATGGGCAAGGGCGATCCGATGCTGATCGGCCCGCGCTATTTCAGCGAACTGATGGCCGCGCTGAGCCGCTGCGCCACCCGTGGCACCCACAGCAATGTGCTGCAGCACATCAGCGGCTACCTCAAGCGCGCCATCAGTGCCGGGGACAAACAGGAAATGCAGCACGTCATCGGCCAGTATCGCCAGGGCATCGTACCGCTGGTGGTGCCCATGACCCTGCTCAAGCACCACTTGCGCCAGAACCCCGATCCCTACATTGCCCGGCAGCTCTACCTGCAGCCGCACCCCGAAGTCCTCAGCCTGCGCAATGCGATCTGAGCCATGAAACACCTCACCCAAGCGGCTGACGAAAACCGCGCTCCGTACCAGGACGCCCTGGAGGAAGGCTGGCTGCCGATCCGCGAAGTGGCGCGCCAGACCGGCGTCAACGCGGTCACCCTGCGAGCCTGGGAGCGGCGCTATGGCCTGATCGTGCCCCGGCGCACGCCCAAGGGCCACCGGCTGTACTCCCGGGAGCAGGTGCAACAGATCCTGACCATCCTGACCTGGCTCAATCGCGGCGTTGCGGTAAGCCAGGTCAAGCACCTGCTGGCCAGCACCGCCCGCTCCAGCCCCCCGGTGGAGAATGACTGGCAGCGCCTGCGCCAGACACTGGCCCAGGCCATCGGCCAGCTGGAGGAGCGCAAGGTCGACGACACCTTCAACCAGGCCATGGCGCTGTACCCCCCACGGACCCTGTGCGAGCACCTGCTGATGCCGCTGTTGGCAGAACTGGAGCAGCGCTGGCAGGGCCAGTTCGGCAGCCAGATGGAGCAGGTGTTCTTCTACTCCTGGTTGCGCAGCAAGCTGGGCGCACGGATCTATCACAACAACCGCCAGGTCCAGGGTGCGCCGCTGTTGCTGGTCAACCAGTCGGATCTGCCCCTGGAACCCCACCTATGGCTCACCGCCTGGCTGGCCAGCAGCGCCGACTGCCCGGTGGAAGTCTTCGACTGGCCCCTGCCCGGGGGTGAGCTGGCCCTGGCCACCGAGCGCCTGCAGGCCCGAGGCCTGTTGCTGTATTCCAGCAAGGCGCTCAACCCCGCCCAACTGGCCAGGCTGCTCAGCGGTATTGCCTGCAAGAAATTCATCGCCGGACCCGCGGTGTGCATCCACCCCACCGAGTGGTCCGTATGTCTCACTGAAATCGCCGATCTGCACCTGGCTCAGGACCCGCTTGCGGCCTGCCAGGCACTGCTCGAGCAAGGACTCTTCTGATCCGGGAACCCTCATGCAATTGATCTGGCTGCGCAGCGACCTGCGCCTACACGACAACACCGCCCTGAGCGCCGCCGCCCAGCAGGGCCCGACAGTGGCGGTCTACCTGCTGAGCCCGGACCAGTGGCGAGCCCATGATGACGCCCCCTGCAAGGTCGATTTCTGGATGCGCAACCTGCAATCGCTGAGCGCCGCCCTGGGTCGCCTGAATATTCCGTTGCTGGTCCGCAACGCCGCCACCTGGGACCAGGCGCCCCGGGTTTTGCTGGAACTGTGCCGGCAACTGCAGGTACGCAGGGTGCACTTCAACCAGGAATACGGCATCCACGAGAGCCGTCGCGATACAGCAGTGACCCGTGTCCTGGAAGAGGCCGATATCAACGTCCAGAGCCACTTCGATCAACTGCTGTTCAAGCCCGGCAGCGTGCTGACCAAGAGCGGCAGCTACTTCCAGGTGTTCAGCCAGTTCCGCAAGGTCTGCTACAGCCGCCTGCATACCGCGCTGCCCACCCTGGTGGGCGCGCCCAAGGCGCAGACGCCGCTGTCGATCAAGGCCGATCCGCTGCCGCATCAGGTCGAGGGTTTCCCCACCCCGGGCCCGGCCTTGCGCGAACTGTGGCCAGCCGGCGAGGACGAGGCCCAAGAACGCCTGGAACGGTTCAGCGATGAGCAGATCCACTACTACCAGAGCGAGCGCGACTTTCCGGCCAAGCCCGGCACCAGCCAGCTGTCACCCTATCTCGCCGCCGGCGTGATCTCGCCCCGCCAATGCCTGCACGCCGCCTTGCGCGGCAACCAGGGGGAGTTCGAAAGCGGCAACCCCGGGGCCGTCACCTGGATCAACGAGCTGCTCTGGCGCGACTTCTACAAGCACATTCTGGCGGGCTACCCACGGGTGTCTCGGCACCGCGCCTTCCGCCCGGAAACCGAAGCCGTGAAATGGCGCGACGCACCCGAGGAACTGGCGGCCTGGCAAGAGGCCCGCACCGGCCTGCCGATCATCGATGCCGCCATGCGCCAGTTGCTGGAGACCGGCTGGATGCACAACCGCCTGCGCATGGTGGTGGCGATGTTCCTGACCAAGAACCTGTTGATCGACTGGCGCGAAGGCGAACGTTTCTTCATGCGCCACCTGATCGATGGCGACCTGGCCGCCAACAATGGCGGCTGGCAGTGGAGCGCGTCCACCGGCACCGATGCAGCGCCCTATTTCCGCATCTTCAACCCCGTGAGCCAGTCGCAGAAGTTCGACAGCGAAGGGCGCTTCATCAAGCACTGGCTGCCGCAACTGGCCGGACTGAACAAGAAAGATATCCACAACCCGGCGGCCATGGGCGGCCTGTTCGGCGTCGCCGACTACCCGGCGCCGATGGTGGATCTTTCACGGTCCCGCGAACGGGCCCTGGCAGCTTTCAAGGCACTGCCCTCGCGACTGGATGCAGGAGCCGGCGATGAATGACTTCCTCGACCACTTCGCCCGGGAATTCGCCGCCCTCGACTCGCACAATCTCGATCGCCTGGGCCAGCTCTACAGCGACGACATCCAGTTCACCGACCCTCTGCACCAAGTCCAGGGCCTGGCTCACCTGCGCAGCTACTTTGCCGAGCTGTACGCCAACGTCCGCGAGCTGCACTTCGACTTCCACGGCAGCGACCAGTGCGGCGAGGGCCAGGGTTACCTGCGATGGACCATGAGCTACCGCCACCCGCGCCTCAACGGCGGCGGCCTGATCCAGGTGGCCGGCTGTTCACACCTGCAATGGCGCGACGCCAGGGTCTACCGCCACCACGACTATTTCGACGCCGGCGCCCTGCTCTACGAACACCTGCCCGTGATCGGGGCCGTGATCGCCTGGTTGAAACGGAGGCTGGGATGAACACTGCCATGCCAAGACGGATCTGGCTCACCGGCGCCAGCAGCGGCATCGGCGCGGCCTTGGCCGAAGAGCTGCTCCAGGCCGGCGCCCAGGTGGCGCTGAGCGCCCGTTCCCGCGAGCCCCTGGAAGCCCTGGCCCAGCGCTATCCGGGCCGAGTGCTGGTGGTATCCGGCGACCTCACCGATGCGCTGCAAGTGCGCGAGATCGGCAAGCGCATCGCCCAGGCCTGGGGCGCCCTGGACACGGTGATCCTCAATGCCGGGACCTGCGAGTACATCGAGGTGCAGGAGTTCGACGCCGAGCTGATCGAGCGGGTGATGAGCACCAACCTGCTGGCCGCCGGCTACTGCATCGAGGCCGCACTACCGCTGTTGCGCGCCGGTACTCGCCCGCACCTGGTGGGCGTGGCCAGCTCCGTGACCTACCTGGCACTGCCCCGGGCCGGCGCCTATGGCGCTTCCAAGGCGGCGCTGCGCTACCTGCTGCAATCGCTGCGCATCGACCTGGCCGCCGAGGGCATCGACGTGACCCTGATCAGCCCGGGCTTCGTCGATACCCCGCTGACCGCGCGCAACGACTTCGCCATGCCCATGCGCTGGACCGCCCAGAAGGCCGCCCGGCATATCCACAAGCGCCTGCCCCGCCGGGACCTGGAGATCGCTTTCCCCGCCCCGTTCATCTTCGGCCTCAAGCTGCTTTCCTGGCTGCCCGGGCGCCTGCAACTGGCCCTCGCCAAACGGCTGGCGCGCACGGGGAATGCCTCATGAAAATCGCCATCATCGGCAGCGGCATCGCCGGCCTGACCTGCGCCTACCTCCTGAACCGTCGCCATGACATCCAGGTCTACGAGGCCGGTAGCTGGATCGGCGGTCACACCCATACCGTGGACGTCAGCCTGAACGGCGAAACCCAGGCCGTGGACACCGGTTTCATCGTCTTCAACGACTGGACCTACCCCCATTTCATCCGCCTGCTGGGACAGATCGGCGTCAAGTTCAAAGCCACCGAAATGAGCTTCTCGGTGTGCGATCCGGGCACGGGTTTGGAGTACAACGGCAACAACCTCAACAGTCTGTTCGCCCAGCGGCGCAATCTGCTGTCGCCGGGGTTCTGGGGCATGCTGCGGGATATCCTGCGATTCAACCGGGCCTCCCAGCGCGACCTGCAGCAACAGCGCATCGCCGCCGACACCACCCTGGGCCAGTACCTCGACAGCCAGGGCTATGGCGAGCGTTTCATCCGCCATTACATCGTGCCCATGGGCGCGGCGATCTGGTCGATGGCGCCGGGGCAGATGCTCGGTTTCCCCTTGCAGTTCTTCGTGCGCTTCTTCAAGAACCACGGTTTGCTGTCGGTGAGCAATCGCCCCCAGTGGTGCGTGATCGAAGGCGGCTCCAGCCGGTACATCGAGCCGCTGACCGCCAGCTTTCGCCAGCACATCCGCCTCGACTGCCCGGTGCGGCGGGTCGAGCGCGACGAGCAAGGGGTACTTATCCACAGCGCCGCCGGCAGCGAGCGGTTCGACAAGGTGGTATTCGCCTGTCACAGCGACCAGGCCCTGCAACTGCTGGCCAGCCCGAGCCGCGCCGAACAGGAGATTCTGCAGGCCCTGCCCTACGCCGACAACGACGTGGTGCTGCACACCGATACCCGACTGCTACCGCGCCGGCGCCTGGCCTGGGCCAGCTGGAACTACCGCCTCGATGCCAGCGCCGAGAAGGCCGCTGCCGTGACCTACGACATGAACATTCTCCAGGGCCTGCAGAGCAACAGCACCTTCTGCGTCAGCCTCAACCAGAGCGCGGCCATCGATCCATCGAAAATTCTCGCCCGCTACACCTACGCCCACCCGCAATACAGTCTCGGCGCGGTGGCCGCGCAAGCACGCTGGAGCGAACTGCAAGGCCCCCGCCACAGCTTCTATTGCGGTGCCTACTGGGCCAACGGCTTCCATGAAGACGGCGTGGTCAGCGCCCTGCGCGTGGCCCAGGCCTTTGGTGAACAGCTGTGAACAGCGCCCTGTACAGCGGCTGGATCAGCCACCGGCGCTTTGCCCCCAAGGGCCACGCGTTCCGCTACCGGATCGGTCTGCTGTACCTGGACCTGGACGAACAGGACGCAGTACTGGGCCTGTCGCCCCTGGCCGGATCAGGCCGCTTTGCCCCCTTCGCCTTTCGTCAAGGCGATTACCTGCCGGCCTTCACCGGTCAGGGCATGCGCCTGATCGACGTGGTGCGCCAGCAAGTGGCCATGGCTCTCGGCCATGCACCGAGCGGCAAAATATGCCTGCTGACCCAGGTGCGCAGCTGGGGCCTGGCCTTCAATCCGGTGAGTTTCTTCTACTGCTTCGAGGCCGACGGGCAACTGGCGGCGATTCTCTGCGAAGTCAGCAATACCCCCTGGCGCGAGCGCTATCACTATGTATTGCCCGCTCGCCCGGGCACTGCCACAACGCCCGAGCACCAGCACTTCGCCGTGGCCAAGGCCTTCCACGTGTCGCCGTTCCTGCCCCTGGAGCTGGAATACCGCATGAGCTTCAGCCCGCCGGCCGAACGCCTGGGCGTGCACATGGCCGACTGGCAAGGCGAGCTCAAGGTGTTCGACGCCACCCTCAACCTGAAACGCCAGGCCCTGGATCGTCGCAGCCTGCACCAGTACCTGCGACGTTTTCCATGGATGACCGCCAAGACCTGCCTGGCGATCTACTGGCAGGCCCTGTGCCTGTTCGCCAAGGGCCTGCGTTTTTTCCCCCATCAGGCCGCCGATGGCGCCTTTCGCACAGCCGCTGTACAACCCAAGGATCGCCGCCATGAAATCCTCTAGCGTCTCGGCCAGAGCCCCCTTGTTCAGCACCCACAGCCTCACCGCCAACCTGCTGCGCCGTGGCGTGCTGCGGCAACTGGCGCAACTGCGGCACGGCCAACTGGTGGTCCACGAAGACGGCGAACGCCTGGTGTTCGGCAGCAGTGGCGCTACCCTGCTGGGGGAGATCCACATCCACGACAGCAGCGTCTGGGGTTTTGTGGCCAGCAGCGGCTCTATCGGTGCCGGCGAGGCCTACATCCATGGCTATTGGAGCACTCCGGACCTGACGGCGGTCATCCGCGTGTTCGTCAGCAACCTGGAGGTGCTGGACGCCATGGAAGGCGGCCTGGCGAAACTCGGCCGGCCGCTGATCCGCGGCCTGCACTGGCTCAACCGCAATACCCGCAAGGGCTCGCAGAAAAACATCGCCGCCCATTACGACCTGGGCAACGAGCTGTTCGAGCAGTTCCTCGATCCCACCATGATGTATTCCGCCGCGCAGTTTCGCAGTGACGCAGACAGCCTGGAGCAGGCCCAGTTGAACAAGCTGCATCGCATCTGCCAGAAGCTTGCGCTCACCCCCGACGACCACCTGCTGGAGATCGGCACCGGCTGGGGCAGCATGGCCCTGTATGCCGCGCAGCACTATGGCTGTCGGGTCACCACCACGACCCTGTCCAGGGAACAGTTCGCCTATGCCCGCCAGCGGATCGAGGCCGCCGGCCTGCAAGACCGCGTGACCCTGCTGCTGGAGGATTACCGCGACCTGCGCGGCCAGTACGACAAACTGGTGTCGATCGAGATGATCGAAGCCGTGGGCCACCGCTTCCTGCCCACCTACTTCAAGCAATGTGCGCACTTGCTCAAGAGCAACGGCCTGATGCTGCTGCAGGCCATCACCATTCGCGACCAGCGCTATGAGCAGGCGAAGAACAGCGTGGACTTCATCCAGCGCTACATCTTCCCCGGCGGCGCCCTGCCCTGCGTGCAGAAGATGCTCGAAGTGGTCAGCCGCGAGACCGACATGAACCTGCTGCACATGGAGGATTTCGGCCTGCACTACGCCCGTACCCTGCGCCTGTGGCACGAGAATTTGCGCCGTGCCCATGGCCGCCTCGGCGAACTGGGCTACGACGAGTACTTCCTGAGGCTCTGGGAGTTCTACCTGTGCTACTGCGAAGGCGGCTTCCTGGAACGCACCATTGGCACCGCGCAACTGCTGCTGGCCAAACCTGCGGCGGCGCCACAACCGCTGCTGGGACGCCTGGATGCCTAGGCAACTGGCCAATGCCCTGCTGTTCCAGCTGGGCTGGTTCACGTGTGTGCTCAGCGGCGACAGCCTCTGGCTGCTGCTGGGGGTGGCGATCCTGCTGGCGCATTTTCGCTGGGTCGGCCGCTGGGCCGACGAAGGCCCGATGACGCTCGGCGTCGCCTTGATCGGCATCGCCCTGGACAGTTTCCTGAGTTGGCTCGGGGTGTTCCAGTTCCAGCAAGTCAGCCTGCTGGTCCCCTTCTGGCTGATGCTGCTCTGGGCCTTGCTGGGCACCACCTTGCGCCATTGCCTGGCGTGGAGTACCCACCCCTGGTGGCTGGCATGCGTGCTGGGGGCGCTGGGCGGACCACTGTCCTACTACGCCGGAGGCCGCTTGGCCGGGGTGACATTTCCCTACGGAACAGGGCCAACCCTGGTGGGGCTGGGCGTGCTCTGGGCCCTACTCTGGCCGCTGCTGCATGTGCTGGTGCGAGCGGCGCCCGAGGATGCGCCACTGGCCACTGAAGACTGAGCGTCTGTCAGGGCTTTCACACAGCCCGGGCTCAGTGCCTTACACTTCGCGTCTATGACTACCATCCCCGTTACCATCATCCCCGCTACCCCCATCGCCGAACCTGCCATCAGTTGCTCGACCTGCGCCGCCTGCTGCTGCCAGCTGGAAGTCATGCTGATCACCGACACCGGGGTGCCCGAGCGTTTCATCGATGTCGACGACTGGAATGGGGAAGTCATGCGCCGCCTGGATGACGGCTGGTGTGCAGCCCTGGATCGCGACACCATGCGTTGCAGCATCTATGAGCTGCGGCCGTTGATCTGTCGCGAGTTCGAACTGGGCGAGGCGGACTGCTTGAGCGAACGCCGGGGAATCGCCACGGCGTATCGCTGATAGCAGCCTCAGAGCGGCATCGTGTAGTGCAGCGCGTAGCTTTCGATACCGTCGTTGGGGGTCTTGAGGCCGGCGTTGGAGTAATGCGTGGCGCGGATGCCCACTTCATGTCCACCATTGAAGCGCAGGCCGAAACCGATGCGGTCCTCGAACTGGAAGGACGAGCCCAGCTTGTTGCCTTCCACCTGGGTATGGGCAAAGGCCGCGACGCCGATCCCGGCCTCGACATAAGGCTTGATGTTGCCTGCGGAGAACTCGTAGACCAGTACCGGGGAGAACGACAGGCTGTGGTTGCTCGACGCCTTGTCACCGTCCCAGTAGGTATAGGCACCGCTCCAGTAGCCGGTCAGGCGACCGACGTCGCTTTGCAGCCAGCTCTTGTCCCAATCGAATTGCATGCCCAGCCGGTAGGTTTGCGTCGATTCCCCGGTTTGCCCCACCGAAAACTCCACACCGGCCGCCTGCGCGGAAAGACTTTGCCCCAACAACGCGGCCGCAAGCGCGGCCAGACCCAACAGTCGCTTCATCAGGAACATCCTTTTTTTGAATGATTTTGAACGTTTTTGTACAACCCCATGGCTAGGCTATAGAAATCCGCGCTGATCCAGAAGTTCAGCAGGAGAGCGCTTAATTCACGCTTTTTTCACAAATCGAACGACTGAACACTACCGGATGTTTGCCACAGCAGGGGCAGTACCTGCGCAAAATGCGCAACGTTGCCGCTGGTCCAGAACCGGGTTTGCAGGGCAGGCCCACGGGCACGCAGGCCCCGCTCGTCCAGCAGCCGCTGCAACTGGCGGGCAACTGCACCACCGGTGTCGATCAGGCTGATGTGGGCCGGCAGCATCTGCAACAGGACGGGCTTGAGGAACGGATAGTGGGTGCAACCCAGGATGATGGTGTCGCAACCGGCTGCCAGCAGCGGTTCGACATAACCGCGCAACAACTGGCACAGGGCCGGGCTATGCAAGTCGCCGTTCTCGATCATCTCCACCAGCCCCGGGCAGGGCTGGGTGACCACCTGCACATCGGCGGCAAAGCGATCGAGCAAGGCGGCGAACTTGGCGCTCTGCAAAGTGCCGGTGGTCGCCAGGACTCCGACCACGCCGCTGCGGGTGGCCGCGGCAGCCGGCTTGACCGCAGGCTCCATGCCGACGATGGGCCAGTCGGGAAAGTCTCGACGCAGCTCGGCGACCCCGGCCACGGTGGCGGTGTTGCAAGCCAGGACCAGGGCCTTGGCCCCTTGTTCCCGGAAGAAACGAGCCATCAGGCCGCAACGCTGGCGGATGAATTCCGGCGTTTTTTCACCGTAGGGAATGAAACCGCAATCACCCAGGTACAGCAGCGACTCGTTGGGCAGCAATCGCTGGATCTCCGCCAGCACCGACAGGCCGCCGACGCCAGAATCGAACACCGCGATGGGTGCGTCACTCATGATGAACTCCGCAGACAGTGCAACCCGGATCACGCTTGACTCGCAGTTCACGAAAGCGCGTGCCCAAGGCATCGATTAATAACAGCCGACCCACCAGGGGCTCGCCAAACCCGGCCAGCAGCTTCAGCGCTTCCAGTGCCTGCAGGCTGCCCACGGTGCCCACCAGCGGGCCGAGTACCCCGGCTTCGCTGCAAGTCAGCTCGGCTTCGCTGCCATGCCCGTATAGGCAGTGGTAACAAGGGCTTTCGGGGCGGCGAGGATCGAATACCGACAACTGCCCTTCCAGGCGAATCGCCGCACCACTGACCAGGGGCTTGCCGGCGGCGACACAGGCGGCGTTCACCGCCTCGCGGGTACTGAAGTTGTCGGAGCAATCGAGCACCAGGTCCACTCCCGCCACGGCAGCAACCAGGGTATCGACATCCAGCGCCTGGCGATGGGGCACCAGGCGGACTTCTGGGTTGAGGGCGGACAGGCGGCTGATGGCCGAGTCCACCTTGCTGGCCCCCACGCTGTGGCTGTCGTGGATGATCTGGCGCTGCAGGTTGGTCATGTCGACGGTGTCGAAGTCTGCCAGGTGCAGTTCACCGACCCCGGCTGCCGCCAGGTACAAGGCCGCGGGAGCGCCGAGGCCGCCGAGGCCGACGATCAGCACGCGGCTTTCCTTGAGGCGCAACTGGCCGTCGATATCGACATGCTGCAACAGAATCTGTCGGCTATAGCGCAACAGCTCCTGATCGGTCAGCACGGCAGGCACCCGAGGCTGATGCGCTCATGCCCACCCAGGTCGACCCGACTGTGGACTTCGATGAAGCCCTGGGCAGCCAGCAACTCGCGAACGGCCGCGCCCTGATCGTAGCCATGCTCCAGCATTAGCCAACCGCCTGCCTCCAGGTGTCGAGGGGCTTGGGCAACGATCAGGCGCAGGTCGTCGAGGCCGTCCTTGCCGGCCACCAGGGCGCTTTCCGGTTCGAAACGCACGTCGCCAGCTGCCAGGTGCGGGTCGGCCTCGGCAATGTAGGGCGGGTTGCTGACAATCAGCCCGAAGCGCTGACCGTCAACGGACGCGAACCAGTGGCTGCTGAGTACCGTGACGTTGCCCAATTGCAAGCGCTGGCGGTTGCGCTCGGCCAGGGCCACGGCCTCCAGCACCCGGTCCACCGCAGTGACGTGCCAGGCCGGACGCTCGCTGGCCAGGGCCAGGGCGATGGCGCCGCTGCCGGTGCCCAGGTCGAGGACCCGCGCCGGACCGACCGGCAGCAGTTGCAAGGCGGCCTCCACCAGCAGCTCGGTATCGGGCCGGGGGATGAGGGTATGCGGAGCCACTTCCAGGTCAAGCTTCCAGAAACCCTGCTGGCCGAGGATATAGGCCACCGGCTCGCCGGCGCGGCGCCGTTGCAGGTACTCGCTGAACAGCAAGGCCGCCTCGCTGGGCACGATACGCTCCGGCCAGGTATGGAGAAAACTGCGAGGCTTGCCCAGGGCGGCGGCCAGGAGCAGTTCGGCATCCAGTCGCGCAGTGGGCGAGTCGGGCAGTTGGGCGGCACGCAGCAGGCTGGCGATGATGGTCATTTATTCACCCAATGCCGCGAGTTGATCGGCCTGATATTCAGCCAGCAGTGGCTCGATCACCGCTTCCACCCCCCCAGCGAGGATTTCGTCCAGGGAATACAGGGTCAGGTTGACGCGGTGATCGGTCACCCGGCCCTGGGGGAAGTTGTAGGTACGAATACGCTCGGAACGATCGCCCGAGCCCACCAGCAGCTTGCGCTCGCTGGCGATGGCATTGGCCGCGGCGCTGGTCTGCTGGTCGTTGAGCTTGGCCGACAGCCAGGACATGGCCCGAGCCCGGTTCTTGTGCTGGGAGCGCTCTTCCTGGCACTCCACCACGATCCCCGTGGGAAGGTGGGTGATACGAATGGCCGAGTCGGTCTTGTTCACGTGCTGGCCACCAGCGCCGGAAGAGCGATAGGTATCGACTCGCAGGTCCGCCGGGTTGATTTCAATGGCTTCCTGCTCATCCGGCTCGGGCAGCACCGCCACGGTGCAGGCGGAGGTATGGATACGTCCCTGGGACTCGGTGGCAGGCACCCGTTGCACACGGTGTGCACCGGACTCGAACTTCAATTTGCCGTAGACGTTCTCGCCTTCGACCCGGGCAATGACTTCCTTGTAGCCACCGTGCTCACCCTCGTTTTCCGAGAGGATCTCCAACCTCCAGCCACGCCGCTCGGCATAGCGCGAATACATGCGAAACAGGTCGCCGGAGAAGATCGCCGCCTCGTCGCCGCCGGTACCGGCACGGATTTCCAGGAACACGTTGCGCCCGTCGTTGGGGTCCTTGGGCAGCAGCATGCGTTGCAGGGCGCTTTCCAGCTCGACCAGTTGCTCCTTGGCCTCGCGCACTTCCTCCACGGCCATTTCCCGCAGGTCCGGGTCGCTGTCCTTGAGCAGCGCCTGGGCGCCTTCCAGGTCGGCCTGGACCTTGAGCACTTGTTTATAGGAGGCAACGATCGGCTCGACTTCCGCATATTCCTTGGAATAGGCACGGAACTTGGCCTGGTCGGAAATGACCTCGGCATCGCCGAGCAAGGCGGTGAGTTCCTCGAAACGGTCCTGGAGAATTTCCAGTTTATTGAGCAGTGACGCTTTCATTACGGGGTTTTATCCGAAGGGCCCTCACCGAGGGCAAAGAGTTCTTGGGCCATGGCCAGCGCATCGAGGCGGCCTTCGGCAGACAGCTTTTTCAACTGCACGCTCGGTGCGTGCAGCAACTTGTTGGTCAGGCCACGGGCCAGTTGGGCCAGCACATCTTCGGCACTGCTGCCGTTGGTCAGCATGCGCAGCGCCTTTTGCAGTTCTTCGTCACGCAGGCGCTCGCTCTGTTGACGATAGGCCTTGAGCACATCCACCGCCGCCAACTCGCGCAGGCGCACCATGAAATCCTCGGCGCCGATGCTCACCAGTTCCTCGGCAGCCTGGGCCGCACCCTGGCGACTCTTGAGGTTTTCCGCGACCACTTCGTGAAGATCGTCGACGGTATAGAGGTAAACGTCGTCCAATTCACCGACTTCCGGCTCGATATCCCGGGGAACGGCGATGTCCACCATGAAGATCGGCTTGTGCTTGCGCAGCTTCAGGGCGCTCTCCACCGCCCCCTTGCCCAGGATCGGCAACTGGCTGGCGGTGGAACTGATGACGATATCGCTGTGCACCAGTTCCTGGGGAATCTCCGAGAGCAGCACCGCGTGGGCTCCGAACTGCTCGGCCAACTGGCTGGCGCGCTCCAGGGTACGGTTGGCCACCACGATGCGCTTGACGCCCAGTTCGTGCAGGTGCCTGGCGACCAGGGTAATGGTCTCGCCCGCACCGATCAGCAGCGCCTGGCTGCGCTGCAGGTCACTGAAGATCTGCTTGGCCAGGCTTACCGCCGCAAACGCCACGGACACCGGGTTTTCACCGATGGCGGTATCGGTGCGCACCTGCTTGGCCGCATTGAAGGTCGCCTGGAACAACCGGCCCAGCAAGGGCCCGACGGTGCCGGCCTCACGGGCCACGGCATAAGCGGACTTCATCTGTCCGAGAATCTGCGGTTCGCCCAGCACCAGCGAGTCCAGGCCGGAGGCCACCCGCATCATGTGACGAACTGCCGCATCGTCTTCATGCACGTAGGCGCTGGCACGCAGTTCATCCAGGCTCAGTTGGTGATATTCCGCCAGCCAGCGCAGCACCACATCCGCCGACAGATGATCCTGTTCTATATAGAGCTCACTGCGGTTGCAGGTGGAGAGGATCGCAGCTTCGCGGCTGTCGGTGAGTCGGCAGAGCTGCTGCAAGGCCTCAACCAACTGCTCAGGGGTAAAGGCCACGCGCTCGCGGACGTCTACAGAAGCAGTCTTGTGGTTAATACCAAGTGCAAGGAAGGCCATTCAAGATCGCTGATGATGTCGAGAAGCCGGCAATTGTCCTACTTCGTCAGATTCAGAACAACTCCTGCCGACTATTGTCCTGGTTTTGGGCCAAAACTCGCCGAGCCAAGATCAGGCAAGGCAAAAATGGGCGAACAAGCGAGGCCTGGGCCTCAAATGAGCATTCCAAGCCTGTTTCTGCATCATGTGAAGAACGCCCAGCGCGCAGCAAGGTCGAAGCGCAGGCCATTTTCGCGCACAAACCACTAGACTGCCTATGTTCTGGCGTCCCATTGAGTCTCGGTTATGTTTGGTCGAAGGCTTGTGTCATGATGATCCGACCGCAGGTTAGTCGCCCTCTTCCTATATGAATAGATCTTCCGCGTTGTTCCTCGCCCTCGCCCTCCTCAGCGGGTGCCAGTCCCTTGCCCCTGGCTCATCGGACGCCACGTCGCCGGTGGAGGACAGTGCTCCGGCCCCTGAAAGACCCAAGGTCTATTCCTCGTTCAGCGAAGACACCGTCTTCAGCCTGCTGAGCGCGGAGCTGGCGGGCCAGCGCAATCGCTTCGACATTGCCCTGGACAACTACGTGACCCAGGCGATCAACACCCAGGACCCGGGCATTTCCGAACGAGCCTTTCGTATCGCCGAGTACCTGGGCGCCGACCAGGCGGCCCTGGACACCTCGTTGATCTGGGCCAAGAACGCCCCTGACGATCTCGAAGCCCAGCGCGCCGCCGCCATCCAGCTGGCCCGCGCCGGACGTTATGACGACTCCATGCTTTACATGGAGAAAGTCCTGCAGGGCAAGGGCGATACCCATTTCGACTTCCTGGCCCTGTCCGCCGCCGATACTGATCAGGAAACCCGTGATGGCCTGATGAAAGGTTTCGACCGGCTCCTGCAGAAACACCCGCACAACAGCCAGCTGATTTTTGGCAAGGCCTTGCTGATGCAGCAGGATGGCGATGCCAAGGACGCACTGGCCCTGCTGGAACAGAATCCGCCGGAGGACGGCGAAGTAGCGCCGCTGCTGTTGCGCGCCCGCCTGCTGCAAAGCCTGAACCGCAGCAAGGAGGCCCTGCCCCTGCTGGAAAAAAGCATCCGCAAGTATCCGGATGACAAGCGCCTGCGCCTGACCTATGCCCGCATGCTGGTGGAGCAGGACCGCATGGAAGATGCCAAGGCCCAGTTCTCGAGCCTGGTGCAGCAATACCCCGAAGACGATGAACTGCGTTACTCACTGGCCCTTGTGTGCCTGGAAGCCAATGCCTGGGATGAAGCCAAGGGGTACCTGGAAGACCTCATTGCCCGGGAAAGTCATGAGGACTCTGCCCACCTGAACCTGGGACGCATCGCCGAAGAACTCAACGATCCGCAAGGCGCGCTGATTGAGTACGCCCAGGTCGGCCCCGGCAACGACTACCTGCCGGCACAGCTGCGCCAGGCCGATATCCTTATGAACAACGGTCGTACCGACGAGGCGCAAAAGCGCCTGTTGGCGGCCCGCGACGCCCAGCCCGACTACGCCATCCAGCTGTACCTGGTCGAGGTCGAGACCCTGTCGGCCAACAACCAGGGCGAACGTGCCTGGAAAGTGGTCCAGCAGGCGCTCAAGCAATACCCCGACGATGTGAACCTGCTTTATACCCGCGCCATGCAGGCCGAGAAGCGCAATGACCTGCCCCAACTGGAAAAGGACCTGCGCCTGATCATCCAGCGCGAACCGGACAACGCCATGGCATTGAACGCCCTGGGTTACACCTTGTCCGATCGTACGACCCGTTATGCCGAAGCCAAGGCCCTGATCGAACAAGCCCACCAGCTGACACCGGACGATCCGGCAGTGCTCGACAGCCTGGGCTGGGTGAATTTCCGCCTGGGCAACCTGGACGAAGCCGAGCGCCTGCTGCGCCAGGCCCTGGAGCGTTTCCCCGATCCGGAAGTCGCCGCGCACCTGGGCGAAGTCCTGTGGCACAACGGCAAGCAGCGCGAAGCCCGGCAGACCTGGAGCAAGTTCATCAAGGACCAGCCTGACAGCCGCGTGCTGCGCGATACCATCAAACGCCTGACCGGATCAGAGACTCTTTAAGACCATGCTTTTGCGCCATTTCATCGTTTTCAGCTTCATCGCCCTGCTGGCCGGTTGCGCCGGCTTCGGCGCCCGCGAGTCCGTCCAGGGCCAGGGCAACCCGGCGCAATGGCGCCAGCACAAGGACCAGTTGAGCGGCCTCGACGGCTGGCAGATCAACGGCAAGATCGGCATTCGCGCCCCCAAGGACTCAGGCAGCGGCACGCTGTTCTGGCTGCAACGCCAGGACTACTACGACATCCGCCTGTCCGGCCCGCTGGGCCGTGGGGCCGCACGCCTGACCGGCCGCCCGGGCCAGGTCAGCCTGGAAGTGGCCAACCAGGGTCGCTACGAAGCCAGCAGCCCGGAGCTGCTGCTGGAAGAACAACTGGGCTGGAAACTGCCGGTGTCTCACCTGGCCTGGTGGGTGCGCGGTTTGCCCGCGCCCAATAGCAAGAGCCGCCTGACCCTGGATGGCGACAGCCACCTGGCGACCCTGGAACAGGACGGCTGGCAAGTGGAATACGGCAGTTACACGCAACAGAACGGCTACTGGTTGCCCGAGCGCATCAAGCTGCACGGCAGCGACCTTGACGTCACCCTGGTGATCAAGGAATGGCAACCACGCAAGCTGGGCCAATGACATGAGCGCGGAAAAACTGACACTGCCCTCCCCGGCCAAGCTCAACCTGATGCTGCATATCCTGGGACGTCGCGAAGACGGTTATCACGAACTGCAGACCCTGTTCCAGTTCCTCGACTACGGTGACGAAATCACCTTCGCGGTACGTGATGACGGGCTGATCCGCCTGCATACCGCGCTCGAAGGCGTGCCCCACGACAGCAACCTGATCGTCAAGGCCGCGAAAAAACTCCAGGAACAATCCGGCTGCAGGCTGGGCATCGACATCTGGATCGACAAGATCCTGCCCATGGGCGGCGGTATCGGTGGCGGCAGCTCCAATGCCGCCACGACCCTGCTCGGCCTCAACCACCTCTGGCAACTGGGCTGGGACGAAGACCGCCTGGCAGCACTGGGCCTGACCCTGGGTGCCGATGTACCGGTGTTCGTGCGCGGGCATGCGGCATTCGCCGAGGGCGTGGGGGAAAAACTCAGCCCTGAATACCCAGAGGAACCCTGGTACCTGGTGCTGGTCCCGCAAGTCTCTGTAAGTACAGCAGAAATTTTTTCCGATCCGCTGTTGACACGTGACACCGCGCCCATTAAAGTGCGCCCCGTTCCCAAGGGAAACAGCAGAAATGACTGCCTTCAGGTAGTTGCAAGGCATTATCCAGAAGTACGTAACGCATTGAATTTGCTAGGTAAATTTACCGAAGCAAAACTGACTGGAACTGGAAGTTGTGTGTTTGGGGGCTTCCCAAGCAAAGCTGAAGCTGATAAAGTCTCGGCCCTTCTTACAGAGACCCTTACAGGGTTTGTAGCAAAAGGAAGCAACGTTTCGATGTTGCATCGCAAGCTGCAAAGTCTGCTCTAAAGGAACCGAATGCCAGGCATTCGAAGCAACAGATACAGGGGCGTCGCCAAGCGGTAAGGCAGCAGGTTTTGATCCTGCCATGCGTTGGTTCGAATCCAGCCGCCCCTGCCATTTTCCTTATACTCATCCAGGTATACCCTCAGCCTTCAGGTACTGCGCGTGTCCAAGATGATGGTCTTTACGGGGAACGCTAACCCCGATCTGGCTCGGCGTGTCGTACGTCAGCTGCATATCCCTCTCGGTGACATTTCTGTTGGAAAATTTTCCGACGGCGAAATTACTGCCGAGATCAATGAAAATGTCCGCGGTAAAGACGTCTTCATTATTCAGCCGACCTGCGCTCCGACCAACGATAACCTGATGGAACTCGTCGTGATGGCTGATGCCTTCCGCCGCTCCTCAGCCACTCGTATCACTGCTGTTATTCCTTATTTTGGTTATGCCCGTCAGGATCGCCGTCCGCGCTCCGCACGTGTGGCCATCAGCGCGAAAGTCGTGGCTGACATGCTCACCGTAGTCGGCATCGACCGTGTTCTCACGGTTGACCTGCACGCAGACCAGATTCAGGGTTTCTTCGATATTCCGGTAGATAACATCTACGGTTCCCCAGTTCTGGTGGACGATATCGAAGACCAGCGTTTCGAAAACCTGATGATCGTCTCTCCGGACATCGGCGGCGTCGTGCGTGCACGTGCAGTGGCCAAGTCCCTGGGTGTGGATCTCGGGATCATCGACAAGCGTCGTGAGAAAGCCAATCACTCCGAAGTGATGCATATCATCGGCGACGTCGAAGGACGCACCTGCATTCTGGTCGACGACATGGTCGATACCGCCGGCACCCTGTGCCATGCGGCCAAGGCCCTGAAAGAACACGGCGCCGCCAAGGTCTTCGCCTACTGCACACACCCTGTGCTGTCGGGTCGGGCCATCGAGAACATTGAAAATTCCGTGCTGGACGAACTGGTGGTGACCAACACCATCCCGCTGTCCGCAGCAGCACAAGCCTGTGCACGTATCCGCCAACTGGATATCGCACCGGTAGTTGCCGAAGCGGTTCGCCGTATCAGCAACGAAGAATCGATCAGCGCGATGTTCCGCTAGGGGTTCACCCCAGGCAGAACACCTCGATGACGAAAAGCGCCCCGTCCCAACCTGTGTTGGGACGGGGCTTTTTTGCCCATATCGCCTTTAGCGCTGGTCGCAAACGCTAGGGCGAGTGTGGTTATTTTGGAGATACAACATGAACGATTTTACTCTGAATGCTGAAGTGCGTTCCGACCTGGGGAAAGGTGCGAGCCGCCGCCTGCGTCGTCTCGCTAGCCTGGTTCCAGCTGTAGTTTACGGTGGCGACAAAGCCCCTGAATCCATCAGCATGCTGGCCAAAGAAGTTGCCAAGCTGCTGGAAAACGAAGCTGCCTACAGCCACATCATCGAACTGAACGTCGGTGGCACCAAGCAGAACGTCGTGATCAAGGCCCTGCAACGTCACCCGGCCAAAGGCCACGTGCTGCACGCTGACTTTGTTCGCGTGGTTGCTGGTCAGAAACTGACCGCCATCGTTCCAGTGCACTTCATCAACGAAGCTGCACCTGTGAAGAAAGGCGGCGAGATCTCCCACGTAGTGTCGGAAATCGAAGTTTCCTGCCTGCCAAAAGATCTGCCTGAGTTCATCGAAGTCGACCTGGCTGACGCTGAAATCGGCACCATCGTTCACCTGTCCAACCTCAAGGCCCCTAAAGGCGTTGAGTTCGTGGCCCTGGCACACGGCAACGACCTGGCAGTAGCCAACGTCCACGCTCCACGTGTTGCTCCAGAAGCTGCTGAAGGCGCTGCAGAGTAATTTCACTCTGACGCCGGAGTAGCGGAAACATCGCGGACAGTGACGTAGCGAGAAAGCGGGCGAGAACGCGAAGTTTACGCATCATGGTAAATGAGCATTTGTCGTCCACTTTCGCCGCTGCCAACCTGCGCGGCGATGTTGTCCACCACTCCAGAGAAGGGCCCCTATCGTGACTGCCATCAAACTGATCGTTGGCCTGGGTAATCCAGGCACCGAATACGAACAGACCCGGCATAACGCAGGGGCCCTTTTTGTTGAGCGCATCGCCGAAAAACAAGGTGTCAACCTTGTGGCCGATCGCAAGTATTTCGGCCTGACCGGGCGTTTCAGTCACCAGGGTCAGGATATTCGTCTGTTGATTCCCACCACGTACATGAACCGCAGCGGCCAGGCCGTGGCGGCGCTTGCCGGTTTCTTCCGCATCAAGCCCGAAGAAATCCTGGTGGCCCACGACGAACTAGACTTGCCTCCCGGCGTCGCCAAGCTCAAGACCGGCGGCGGACACGGCGGGCACAACGGACTGCGCGACATCATCGCGCAGCTCGGCAATCAGAATACCTTTCACCGCCTGCGGCTCGGCATCGGCCACCCGGGCGTCGCCAGCATGGTTTCAAACTTTGTCCTGGGTCGTGCGCCGCGCGCCGAACAGGAGAAACTCGACGCCAGCATCGATTTTGCCCTCGGCGTGCTGCCGGATATCTTCGCCGGTGAATGGAACCGTGCGATGAAAAACCTGCACAGCCAGAAGGCCTGACTCTTATCCGAGGGGAAACACCATGGGATTCAATTGCGGCATCGTCGGCCTGCCCAACGTCGGCAAGTCCACCCTGTTCAACGCCCTGACCAAGTCTGGTATCGCGGCAGAGAACTTCCCCTTCTGCACCATCGAGCCCAATAGCGGCATCGTGCCAATGCCCGACCAGCGCCTCGACGCCCTGGCCGAGATCGTCAAGCCGAACCGCGTGCTGCCGACCACCATGGAGTTCGTCGACATCGCAGGCCTGGTAGCCGGTGCATCCAAGGGTGAAGGCCTGGGCAACAAGTTCCTCGCCAACATCCGCGAGACCGATGCCATCGCCCACGTGGTGCGCTGCTTCGAAGACGAGAACGTGATCCACGTCTCCAACAGCGTCGACCCCAAGCGCGACATCGAGATCATCGACCTGGAACTGATCTTCGCCGACCTCGACAGCTGCGAGAAACAACTGCAGAAGGTCGCGCGCAACGCCAAGGGTGGCGACAAGGAAGCCCTGGCGCAGAAAGCCATTCTCGAGAAGCTGATCCCGCACTTCACCGAAGGCAAGCCGGCTCGCAGCCTGATGAAGAACATGGCTGACGACGAAAAGACCGTGATCCGTGGTTTCCACTTGCTGACCAGCAAGCCGGTGATGTACATCGCCAACGTGGCCGAGGACGGCTTCGAGAACAACCCGCACCTGGATGTGGTACGCGTCATCGCCGAAGAAGAGGGTGCCGTCGTGGTGCCGGTGTGCAACAAGATCGAGGCCGAGATCGCCGAGCTGGATGAAGGCGAAGAAAAGGACATGTTCCTCGAGGCCCTGGGCCTGGAAGAGCCTGGCCTGAATCGCGTGATCCGCGCCGGTTACGAACTGCTCAACCTGCAGACCTACTTCACCGCCGGCGTGCAGGAAGTACGTGCCTGGACCGTCCGCGTCGGTGCCACCGCACCACAGGCAGCGGGTGTGATCCACACTGACTTCGAAAAAGGTTTCATCCGCGCCGAAGTAGTGGCCTACAACGACTTCATCCAGTTCAAGGGTGAAGCCGGCGCCAAGGAAGCAGGTAAATGGCGCCTGGAAGGCAAGGAATACATCGTCAAGGACGGCGACGTGATGCACTTCCGCTTCAACGTCTGATCCCGCGCCAGATCCATCCGGACGACTCAAGCCCCCGTACATCCCCCAGGTGTACGGGGGTTTGTCTTTGTGCCCCGCCCTCCCCCGCCTTCTCGCTGCCTCTTGCCGAAAACCGACAGCCATTCACGGCCCGACATTACAGATAAGTAATGCCCCCGCGATGCTGGTGAAAGGCGGCGTTACGTATCCTTGTGCCTCAATCTCCACTCGGGAGCCGGACATGGGGCAGCGAATGGCCATGCCCGTTTACCCGCGCAATGCCGGTTAGGGTCCATGGATGACAGCTGAAGACCAGCGCATCGATACGCAGTCGATCGATACACACTCTGCTCAATACTTTCTGGTCAGTGCGCGTTGTGCTTCGTTCAAACAGGCGGCCCGCAGCTTGAACATCAGTGCCGCGGTGTTGCGCAAGAAGCTGCTGGTGCTGGAACGTCTCATCGGCACACCGTTGTTCCTTTATCAGGACAACAGGCTGAGCCTGACCCTGGTGGGCAAACGCCTGCAAAAAAGCCTCGTCAATCGACAGGGTGAAGGGCTGCCGGCCAAGGTCGATAGCCCCCGCCAGGCCACAGTGGTGATCGCCGTGGTGGATGTTCTGCTGCGAGACATTCTCGCGCGGGACCTGATTGCCTTCCTGCGCCGTAATGCCGCCTCACGCCTGGAACTGATTCCCCTGCACGGTGCGCCTTCGAGCAAGGCCGATATCATGCTGTGGCTGGCCGATCCGGGCAGCCCGCGCCCGGACCCTGGCTTCGCCACCACCCAGCCTCTTCGACTGGCGCAAGTCCAGTATTCGCCTCATCTGGCCAAGCGTTATGCGCCCAAGGCCGCACTGCCCAGATGCCTGGAACAGCTGGACGACTACATGCTGGTCCAGCTCAGCAGCCACAATGGCCTGCCCGCCCTCGAGCCCTGGAACCGCCTGATACGCCGCCGCGCCAACGGCATCGCACAAACCAGCGATCCTCACCTGGCATTGGAGCTGATCAAGAACAGCGCCTGTATTGGCCTGTTACCTGACTACATCACTCAGGTGGACAGGACGCTGGTTCGGCTGCCACACCTGTTCGATATCCCGCTGGTGCAATACGCCTGGCTCACTACCCACGCGCAAGCGGCCTCACGCACCGAGGTCAGGGCGCTGGTGGAACTGATTCAACGAACCTTCGCCAACCGTCGCGAGTGGTTCACCTCAAAAAGTCCTTGAGCAAAACCCGCTCGTCCACATCAACGGCGCCCTTCACGCGAGCTGCATTGGCATCGACCTGATCGGCTAGCCCTTAAGGGTGGTCCGGACACTGGAGCCTGTGACTCTTATCTTTAATGCTTCTGACATATTCAAGGATTGTTCACGTCCTGCTCCCGACAGGCCGCATCCCTTGAAAAACCTGGATCGAAACAGCCAGCCAGATGAGCCAGGCTTGAACGGCATGAAAACGTCACGCAAATGAACAAAAACCTTCATGTCCGCTGACAACTATCCGCCCAGCCAGCCGGTTCAGGCATGGCCAACCAACGCACAAAGAGAACGGACGGGAGAGCAGCATGTCGGTCAGAACCATCGGAAACACACCCGGCTATGGAGTACTTTTCGGCCTGCTGGGCATGGCAACCACCCTCACCACGCATGCAGGCACAGTCACCACCGACGGCGCCGATATCGTGGTGAAAACCAAGGGCGGCCTTGAAGTGGCCACGACCGACAAGGCGTTCAGCTTCAAGCTGGGCGGGCGCCTGCAGGCGGACTATGGTCGCTTCGACGGTTACTACACCCGCAACGGCAATGGCGCGGACGCCGCGTACTTTCGCCGCGCCTACCTGGAGTTCGGTGGCACGGCCTACCGGGACTGGAAATACCAGGTCAACTACGACCTCTCGCGCAACGTCGGCAATGACAGCACCGGTTACTTCGATGAGGCAGCCGTCACCTACGTGGGCTTCGACCCGGTGAACCTGAAGATCGGGCGCTTCTACACCGATTTCGGCCTGGAGAAAGCCACCAGCTCCAAATGGGTGACCGCACTGGAACGCAACCTCTCCTATGACGCCGCCGAGTGGGTGAATGACAACAGCGGCATGGGTATCCAGGCCAACAGCGTGGTGGGCAAGCTCGCCTATCTGTCCGCCAGTGTGTTCAGCGAGAACAACAACGATACCGATGGCGACAGCGTCAAACGCTACAACCTGCGTGGCGTGTTCGCGCCCTGGCATGAACCGGGCAACGTACTGCACCTGGGGTTGCAATACGCCTACCGGGATCTCAAGGACAGCGCCGTCGACACCCGCATTCGTTCCCGCATGGGCGTACGCGGGGTGGACACCAATGGCGGCAACAGTGCTGGCAGCAATGGCAACCGCGTGGTGTTCGGCGGTAGCACTGCCCAATCAGGATTGTGGAAGGGCGATTCGGTGTGGGGACTCGAAGGAGCGTGGGCGCTGCAGGCCTTTTCCATCCAGGCCGAATATCTGCGGCGTACGCTCAAGGCCGATACAGCGGCCAATGACATCAAGACCTCGGGTTACTACACACAACTGGCCTACACCCTCACTGGCGAGCCGAGGATCTACAAGCTCGATGGCGCCAAGTTCGACACCATCAAACCACAGGACAAAGCCTTCGGCGCCTGGGAGCTGTTCTATCGTTACGACGCAATGAAGGTCGAGGATGACAACCTGGTTGCCAGCAGCGCAGTGCGCCAGGTGGGTGATGCCCAGGGCAAGACCCACACCCTCGGGGTCAACTGGTATGCCAGCGAAGCCGTGAAACTCAGCGCCAACTACATCAAGGCCAGTACCAACAACACCAGCAACACCGTGGGTGACGACACCGGCCAGGGCCTGGTCATGCGCCTGCAATACGTGTTCTAGCCAGGCAACCCGGCCAGCGGAGGCTCATTGCCAGGCAACGAGACTCGGCTGGCCACGACCTCAGAAGTAGGTGGTCGCCCCCGCGAAGAATGCCCTGCCGGGCACATAGAACGTGGTCGAGCCATCGCGCAGATCCTTGTCCAGCAGGTTCTGTACCCCGCCATTCAAGGTCAGCCATTTGGTCAACGCCAGGTTCGCCGTCAGATCGTAGGTGGTGTAGGACTGGACGAAATCATTGCCCAGCCCCCGCTGCTTGCCGACATGTTGCGCCGACAGCTCGGTGCTCAGCCGATCGTTGACCTGCCAGTCCAGTGCGCTGAACAGCGACAGCTTGGGCGTACTGATCAGGTCCTCGCCGGTGGACAGGTTGCGGCTTTCCAGCATGTAGGTGGCGTTGGTGCGCCAGTTTACCGAGTCGCCCAAGGGGATCCGGGTCGTGCCTTCCCAGCCACGGGTCCGGGCCTTGTCGACGTTTTCCAGCATGGTCCACCAGCGACCCTGGAACTTGCCCAACGGGCCGTACTCGATCTTGTCGGTGAAGTCGGTATGGAAGTAGGTCAGGCCCAGCTCCCAATCGTCATGGTTGAAGGACACCCCAATCTCTTTGTTGGTACTGGTCTCCGGCGTCAGGTCCGGATTACCAGCCATCCAGCAGCTCCCCCGTTCATATCCCAGGGGTTTGAGCGAACCGCAACCACGACCACCGGATTCAGTGGCTGCACCGGCGCTGCCTTCCTTCAGGCTTGGCGCACGAAAGCCCTTGGATATCCCGCCCCGCACCGTCCAGTCCGAATGCGGGTGATAGACCACGTAGGCCCGCGGGCTGTTGTGATTGCCATATTTGTCGCTGTGGTCGAAGCGGTTGCCCAGGGTCAGGGACAGGTTGTCCAGGAGGAACAGCTCATCCTCGATGAAAGCCGCCGAGTAGTCGCCCTTCAGGGTCGAACCACTGACTGGCGCGCCCTTGTAGTCCACCGGCACCGTGCCCAGGGTGTCGGTGTTGGTGAGCTCCTCGCGCTTCCATTGCCCACCGACGGTCAGGCGCTGGTCCACCAGCAACTCGAACGGTATGTTCAGGCTGCCCTCGACGATCTTCTCCTCGGAGCTGGCCTTGCCCCAGTCGATATCGTTGCGGTACTTGTTCAGGTAGGCATCGAGTTTCGAGGTGCCGAAACCCCACTCCCCCACATGGGACAGGATGTAGCTGTCACGGGTCAGCCGGCTGGGGCCGAAAGCCCCGCCAATGGTTTCATCCCAATCGCCAAAGGTTTTCTTTGAGGACCAGGAGCGTTCTACCCCGTGCACAGCCTCGAACGACAGGCTCTGTTCATCGTTGATCTGCCAATCCAGCAAGGCATTCAGACTCTGGTCCTTGGAACCCCCGGCCCCATCGCCGTACATGTATTCACCTTGGGCATCGAGGCGGGCATCCACTTCATCCGCCGCCCGACGGGTCACGTTGGCCCCCAGGCGCAGCCCCAGGGATTCGGTCAACGGACCGGACAGGTTGGCGCTGTATTGGGTGCTCTGGCCACGGTCGGAATCCTTGGGCACCGTGATGTTGGTGCTGGCCGAACCGCTCCAGGCTCGCGAGACCTTGCGGGTGATGATGTTGATCACCCCGCCCATGGCATCCGAGCCATAGAGCGAGGACATCGGCCCGCGAACGATCTCGATGCGCTCGATCATGTTCGGCGAGATCCAGTTCAGGTCCTGGCGCGCCAGGTCCCGACGGTAGCTGATATCGCCGGAACTGCCGACGCGCTTGCCATCCACCAGGATCAGCGTGTACTTGTCGTCCAGCCCCCGCAGCTTGATCTTCGACTGCTCGCCCACCGGGCCGAAACCACCGGTCACGCCCGGTACCCGGCGCAGCAGGGTGTTGAGGTCATAGACCGGCTGGCGTTCGATTTCCTCACGGGTGATGACGCTGACGCTGGCCGGCGCATCCTTCAGGTCGGTGGCGCCGCCAGTGGCCGTGACAAAGGCGGTATCGAGCTCGAGCGGCGCCGGCTTGGGGTCTTCACCGACCTCGCCGGCCTGTGCCAGCGGGCCGAGCAGACCGACGCCAGCACTGAACAGAAGGGAGTTGAACAGGCAGGAACTGACTTTCATTACACGCGATCCTTGTCGATCCAATGCACCTTAACGGTGCGCTAAGGGAGAGGGGGACCGGAGTGTAATACTAACGATTATCATTTAGATACGAGAAAATTACAGAACCGACATATTCGGGCGTGTCTCAAACATCGTCGTCCAAGCGGCCATCCCTGCAAGCAAAACGTGATGGCTGCAGCGTCGATGATTCAGCCCACTTCCTCATAAGGCAGGCCCACATAGTTCTCGGCAATGCTCACCAGACCCGCGTGGGAGTTGAGGAAATACTCGCGGTCGGCCTGCTGCATCTTGTGTGCCCAGGCATCCTGATGCTCGCCGAAATCATGCAGCAGGTTGGTCATGAACCAGCTGAACCGCTCGCCTTTCCAGACCCGGCGCAGTGCCAGTTCGGAATACCTTGGCAGCAGATCGAGGCGCCCTTCCCGATAGACCTTGACCAGGATGCGATACAGGTAGTGCACATCGGACGCCGCCAGATTCAGGCCCTTGGCCCCGGTGGGCGGGACGATGTGAGCCGCGTCCCCCACCAGGAACAGCTTGCCGTGCTGCATGGGCTCCACCACATAGCTGCGCAGGGGTGCGATGCTCTTTTCCAGCGAGGGCCCGGTCACCAGTCGCTGCGCCAGCTCCTGCGGCAGGCGCATCTTGAGCTCCTGCCAGAAACGCTGGTCGGACCAGTCCTCGACCTGGTCTTGCAGCGGCACTTGCAGGTAGTAGCGACTGCGAGTCAGCGAGCGCTGGCTGCACAGGACAAAACCGTGGTCGTGCTGGGCATAGATCAGCTCATGACTCACCGGCGGGGTATCGGCCAGCAGGCCCAGCCAGCCGAAGGGGTATTCGCGTTCATAGTGCCTGAGCACGTCCTGGGGAATGCTCTGGCGCGCCACGCCATGAAAGCCGTCGCAACCGGCAATGTAGTCGCAGTCGATGCGCTGCTGCCGGCCGTCCTGTTCATAGGTGACGTAGGGGGATGCACCCTGCAGGTCATGGAGTTGCACATCATTGACCGAATAGAAGGTCGGCGCGCCGCAGGCTGCGCGGGCCTGCATCAGGTCGCGGGTGACTTCGGTCTGGCCGTAGACCATCACGGTCTTGCCACCAGTGAGGGCCTTGAGATCGATACGTACCCGCCGCCCGCCCAGCAGCAGCTCCACCCCTTCATGGACCAGGCCCTCGGCGTCCATGCGCCGGGCCACACCCGCCTCGCGCAGCAACTCCACCGTGCCTTGCTCCAGCACCCCGGCCCGGATGCGACCCAGGACGTAGTCCGGGGCCTGGCGCTCGAGAATCACCGTGTCGATACCAGCCTGGTGCAGCAATTGGCCCAACAGCAGTCCGGATGGGCCGGCACCGATAATCGCAACCTGAGTCTTCATTGTCGTCGTCTCACAGGGTGTTCCGATGCGGGCCACAGGCGTCGATCGGAATTTATGGTTATTGTTCTACCCCTGCATTTTTGCTGACAAAAATCGCAAAAAATGATGATAAACCGGTACAAAAATGCACTTTTACAAACAGCGTTCGATTATCGAGCAGCCCGTTCCCTCTCCTCGCCAAAGGTCCAGAGCCCATGAAAGCCAGCCTCTCCAGCATCCCGGTGTTCAAGCTCTACGGCGAGAGCCAGGCCTGGCCGACCCCCGACCTGCTGCACTGCGAATCCATCCCCAAGCGCAGCAGCCTGCATCATTGGGAGATCAAGGCGCACCGCCATGCCGACCTCTACCAGTTGCTGTACGTGCAACGCGGCCAGGCCCTGGTAGAGGTCGAAGGCCAGCGCCGGGAAGTGCAGGAGGCGGCGGTCCAGGTCATACCGCCGCTGATGGTCCATGGCTTCCAGTTCAGCGCCGATATCCAGGGCTACGTGCTGACCCTGGCGGCCCCTCTGGTCGTCCAGCTGGAAACGCAGTTGGGGGTTCCCCTGGCAGTGCTGGCGTCTTCTGGCTGCTACTCGGTGGGTCCCGACCGGCGCAGTCTCGACACCCTGTTCAAGACGCTGCTGCATGAGTACGAAGGCAGCGCCTCGGCCCGGGATCTGCTGCTGCAGTCACTGGTCAACGTGCTGATGATCTGGATCGCCCGCCGCGGTCAGCAGAACGCCATGCCCGGCAACCGCAACGAGCGCCACCAACAGTTGCTGGGGCATTTCATCAGGCTGGTGGAGCAGCACTACCGGGAACACCCCACAGTGGAATCCCTGGCCCACCGCATCGGCCTGTCCAGCGTGTACCTCAATACCCTGTGCCGTGAACTGGCCGGACAGACCGCCCTGCAGATCATCCATCAGCGCCTGATGCTGGAGGCCAGGCGCAACCTGGTGTACACCAATATCGGCATCAGCCAGCTCTCGGACCACCTGGGCTTCAGCGATCCGACCTACTTCTCGCGATTCTTCAAGCGCCTGGCTGGCCAGTCGCCCAACACCTTCAGGCAAGATGCCGCGCGCGCGCTCCAGGACCGCTGACTGGCCCACAAACGAAACGCCCGGGCATGGCCCGGGCGTGTTCGACAGCGCTTGGCCTCAGGCCTTGCGGGTCCTGGGCAGGAAGATCGCCAACACGCCGAACAGCGGCAGGAACGAGCACAGGAAATACACATGCTCGATGCCATGGAGATCCGCCAGGTGCCCCAGCAGCGCCGCACCGATGCCGCCAAAACCGAACATCAGGCCGAAGAATATCCCGGCGATCATGCCCACGTTGCCCGGCACCAGTTCCTGGGCGTAGACCACGATGGCCGAGAACGCCGAAGCCAGGATGAAACCGATCACCACGCTCAGCACGCTGGTCCAGAACAGGTCCACATGGGGCAGCAACAGGGTGAACGGCGCCAC
This sequence comes from Pseudomonas sp. L5B5, assembly GCF_020520285.1. NCBI lineage: Bacteria > Pseudomonadati > Pseudomonadota > Gammaproteobacteria > Pseudomonadales > Pseudomonadaceae > Pseudomonas > Pseudomonas sp. L5B5. The sequence goes on along the minus strand of NZ_CP084742.1, from coordinate 5,322,755 downwards.
GCCGAGGATCGAGAACCAGATCACTGCCTTGCGCCCGATCCTGTCGCCAATGGGCCCGCCGAAGAAGGTCCCCGCCGCCACCGCCCCCAGGAACAGGAACAGATGCAGCTGCGAGCTGGCCACCGACAGGTCGAACTTCTCGATCAGGTAGAAGGTGAAATAGCTGGTGAAGCTGGCCATGTAGAAGTACTTGGAAAACACCAGCAGCCCCAGGACCACCAGGGCACTGATCACCCGCTGCTTCGACAGCCCGTGGGTGGCCGCCTGGCCCTGCTTGATCTTGTAAAGGCGCAAGTGGTTGGCGTACCAGCGACTGATCGCGTAGAGCACCACCAGGGCGAACAGCGCGAACAGGCCGAACCAGGCCACGTTGCCCTGGCCATAGGGAATGATGATCGCCGCCGCCAGCAGCGGGCCGAACGCGGTGCCGGCATTGCCGCCAACCTGAAAGCTCGACTGCGCCAGCCCGTAGCGCCCCCCGGAGGCCAGGCGCGCCACGCGTGAAGCTTCCGGGTGAAAGGTCGAGGAGCCGATGCCGATCAACCCGGAAGCCAGGAGGATCATGGCGAAACTGCCCACCTGGGACATCATCAAAATGCCCACCAGGGTGCAGATCATGCCCGCTGGCAGCAGGAACGGCTGGGGCCGACGGTCGGTGTAGTAGCCCACCCAGGGTTGCAACAGCGATGCCGTGAGCTGGAAGGTCAGGGTGATCAGCCCCACCTGGGTGAAGGTCAGGCCGTAGTTGGTCTTGAGCATCGGGTAGATCGCCGGCATCACCGCCTGGATCAGGTCGTTGATCAGGTGTGCCAGGGCCACCGCGCCGATGATGCGCAGGACCAGCGGGCTGCCTTGGGAAGCAGGAGAAGCCGTCGTTGCGACAGGCTGGGCATTGCTGATAGCCATAGGAGTTTTTCCGTACAACGGGTGGATGCACAGGGGCAGGTGCGTCAATGTGCCACTTTTGCGGGCACTGGCGCCATCCCCTTAGCTTGCTAACGACCCGATTCGCCCATGACATATCACGGTCTCCGGGGCCAGAACGGGAGCCCGGCAACCTTGCCGGCACGAGGGGTTTGGATAAGCGGTTGATAGCGTAGATATTTTTTTGAAAAAAACGCTTGACGCATTGCCGTTCCAAGCGAATAATGCGCGCCACTTGGCTACATAGCTCAGTTGGTTAGAGCATAGCATTCATAATGCTGGGGTCCGGGGTTCAAGTCCCTGTGTAGCCACCAAGTACTAAAAACGGCTTACCGCAAGGTAAGCCGTTTTTTTATGCCCGCGCAAAAGTACTCGGGATTACGCCTCATTGATCCAGAATCGCGACACCTGCATTGAGCCCCCGCCTGGTGTGAGATAGAACACCCGGGCAGTGTTCGTGAGAGCTGCGCAATCCTCACTTCTAGGGCTCGACCATGACAATAAAAACCACCGGGACTTCCCTCTCCCCCTGGCTCTTCTCGCTTCTGACCCTGACCTGTGCCCCGGCCTTCGCCGACCAGGCCAGCACCCCGCCTTCCAACCTGTTGACCGCCGCCGTGGCCTGGCGCCAGACCGCCGCCGAGTTCCAGGCCCTGTACTACCAGGGCTTCAATGTGGCCAGGATGCAATTGGACCGCGCCCTGCAGGAACGCAAGGACGGCGACCGCCCGCTGGCAATCATCAGCGACATCGACGACACCGTGCTCAGCAGCAACAGCTACTGGGGCTACCTGATCAATTCGGACAAGGAATTCTTCGACGACGCGGCCTGGGATCAGTGGGTGGCCGACAACGGCCCGGTCGCCACCCCGGGCGCGGTGGAGTTCCTCAAGTACGCCCAGTCCAAGGGCGTGGAGGTGTTCTACGTCACCAGTCGCGACCAGGGCGAAAAGACCTACGAATACGCCCTGGCCAACCTGCGCCACAACCAGCTGCCGTTCGCCGACGAGCAGCACCTGACGGTATATCGCGACAGCTCCAACAAGGAGCCACGCCAACAGGAAATCGCCAAGGGTCACAACGTGGTGGTGATGCTGGGCGACAACCTCAACGACTTCAAACGCAAGTACTACGTGGCAGACGTCAAGCAGCGCAGCAACCTGATGAGCGAAGACAAGGAGCAGTTCGGCCGCAAGTTCATCCTCTTCCCCAACCCCACCGACGGCCATTGGCTGAAGGCGATCTTCGGTGATTCCGAACCGCCGGCCACCCCGGAGAACCGCGCCAAGTTCAAGGCGGCCGCCGGAGCGAATGCCTGGCAGATGAAGCCCTGACAGAGTACCGCCGCATCGGCGCAGCGCTGGCCCGTAATAGCCAGTGTTGCGCCGCTCTCCCAGGAATGTCATAAACGCCCGCCCCTGCATTCAGGCAGGAACAAGGAGTCGGTTTTTCATGTGGGCAAGGATGACGTTGCTGTTGCTGATCTCGTGCGGGGTACTTGGGGCCTGCAGCGCGCCCGAGCCGATTCGATACCTGCCCGGCCGAGTCATCTACCGCATCGACGCATCGCGTTTCTTCGAGGTCGACCGAACCACCTTCAGGCTCTGCAACGGCACCTCACCGCTCATCGCCAGCAGTGGGGACATGGTGCACTACACCGACACCCGGCTCGGCATCCATACCCCGGTTGCGCCCTTTGGCTCGTTCAATGGCATCACCGTGCGTGGCAGTGGTACGCCATTGATGATCGATGCCGCCAACTCCAACTACCTGGTGATTCCGATTGCCCGGGGACCGGGTTTCAGTAAAGGCGGAGGGGGTTTGCCGCGCCTGTACTTTTCCCAGGATGCCGGGCGCACCTGGCTGCGCATCGCCGCTCCCATGTACCTGGAAAGCCCGGAGCGAACCTGGCTGACCGGTTCCCTCCTTTCGATCGAAGGCCCCTTCCTGCAAGGCGCCGCGCAGATCGACCTGTCCTTGAACTACGAGACGCTCAAGGACAATTCACCCTACTCGATGCTGTCTTATCCACAACGCTGGCAACGCACCGACAACCGCCTGACACCAGGCTACTTCGCGCCCCCGCACCAAGCCCCTATCGATGACCGGTTCAATTGCGCGACCGGTGACAGGCAAGGCTGACAGCGCCAGGGGCCAGGACCTCGGGATAAAAAAACCGCAGCGAGCTGCGGTTTTTCATGATCAGTTGAACGGCTGCGGACGTGGTGTCTGCGCCGAGGATGGCGGCAGCATCGGCAACTTGAAGTCCGGCTGATCGCCCGTCAGGGTTTCGAGGAAGGCAACGATCTGGCTGACCTCCTCAGTGCCCAGCTTGCGGCCCAGTTGCAGGCGGGCCATCACGTCCACCGCCTCTTCCAGCTTCCAGCAGGCACCGTCATGGAAGTAGGGATAGGTCAGTGCCACGTTGCGCAAGGTCGGCACCTTGAAGCGCATCCGATCGGCGTCCTTGCCGGTCAGCCCGGCGACGCCCTGGGCAGGATTCTTGGTCACGTACGGCTCGAGCATGCCCATCTTCTGGAACGAGGTGCCACCCACCGCCTCACCGTTGTGGCAGGCCACGCAGCCGATGGACTTGAACAACTGGTAGCCCTTCAGTGCAGTCGGGCTGATCGCCGCCTGGTCGCCCTTGAGCCAGCGGTCGAATGGTGCGTTGGGGGTCACCAGGGTGTCTTCGAAAGCGGCGATGGCGTTGGTGACATCGTCGAACTTGATGCCATCGTCGCCATAGACCTGCTTGAAGGAAGCACGGTACTGAGGGATGGAGCGCAGCACGTCCACCGCCAGGTCATGGGTGAAACCCATCTCCCCCGGGTTGGCGATGGGGCCACCCGCTTGCTCCTGGAGCGTGGCGGCGCGACCGTCCCAATACTGCGCAAAACTCAGCCCTGAGTTGAGCACCGTGGGCGAGTTGATCGGACCCTGGTGCCAGTTGTGGCCGATGGAAGTCGGCAGGTTGTCGCTGCCGCCCATGCTCAGGTTGTGACAGGAGTTGCAGGAAATGAAACCGGACTTGGACAGGCGCGGGTCGAAGAACAATTGCTTGCCCAGCTCCACCTTGTCGACATCCGTGATCTTCGCCGGCTGCACCGGCTGGATCGGTTCGCTGGGCGTCGCTCCCCACGCCTGGCTCCCCCACAGCAATCCGAAAACAAGCAACCACTTACTCGTGTACATGGCGTCCTCTCATCAGGCTTTATGGTTTGCGCCACCATGTGCCCAACGGGAGCCGGTTACCCTGATACAGGTCAATCGGTGCCGGCTGAAGCCGCGCAGCCGGTCGGTTCGGAACGGCATCCCCGGGCCAGCGAAGCCCAACGACACGCTTCACTGCTGTACATTGCCCCCACGGACGACACCTCAATTCCCCTGCGAACGGAGCTCAACGCGTGTTCTTGACCCTGCCCTCCCGTTACCGCCAACTGGCCAGCGTCGGCCTGATCGCCGCCGCCCTGGGCCTTGCCGCCTGCCACAACCCACCGGCCTCCACCGCCCTGCCGCCCGCTCCGGAAGTCGCTTCCGGCTACCGTACCGACATGCAGACCCGGCACGCCGCCCAGCACATGGCCGCCGCCGCCAACCCGCTGGCCGCCGAAGCCGGGCGCGAAATGCTGCGCAAGGGGGGCTCGGCCATCGATGCGGCGATCGCCATGCAGGCCGTGCTGACCCTGGTGGAGCCACAATCCTCGGGAATCGGCGGCGGCGCGATGATCGTGCTGTGGGACGGCAAGGCCGTGCGCACCTATGACGGCCGCGAAACCGCTCCGGCAGGCGCCACCGAGAAGCTGTTCCTGCAGGCCGACGGCAAGCCCATGCCCTTCCCCCAGGCGCAGATCGGTGGACGCTCGGTCGGCACCCCGGGCGTGTTGCGGGCCCTGGAAATGGCCCACCAGAAACACGGACGCCTGCCCTGGGCACAACTGTTCGAACCCGCGATCCGCCTGGCCGAACAAGGTTTCGCCATCTCGCCACGGCTGCACACCATGATCAGTTCCGACAGCGCCTTGCCCCGCTCGCCGGACATGGCCGCCTACTTCCTCAACGCCGATGGCACCCCCAAGGCCGTCGGTACCCTGCTGAAGAACCCGCAACTGGCCGCAGTGCTCAAGCGCATCGCCCAGGAAGGCCCGGACGCCCTGTACAAAGGCCCGGTAGCGGCGGAAATCGTCGCCAAGGTCCAGGGCCATGCCAACCCCGGCAGCCTGTCGCTCAATGACCTGCAAGGCTACCGCGCCAAGGAACGCGCGCCGCTGTGCAGCGACTACAAGCGCTGGCAGGTGTGCGGCATGCCACCGCCCTCTTCCGGCGGCGTGGCGGTGGCGCAGATCCTCGGTACCCTGCAAGCCCTGGAACAACGCGACCCGCGCTACACCCTGGCCAACCTCAAGCCGCAGAAAACCAACCTGCCCGCAGGCCTTGAGCCGGCGCCACAAGCAGTGCATCTGATCGCCGAAGCCGAGCGCCTGGCCTATGCCGACCGTGGCCTGTACGTGGCCGATAGCGACTTTGTGCCGGTGCCGGTGGCCGGCCTGATCGCCCCGGACTACCTGGCCAAGCGCGCCGCGCTGATTGGTGAGCGCAGCATCGTCAAGGCCGAACCGGGCAAGCCCCAGGGCATCCAGGTGGCCTACGCACCGGACCGTTCGCCGATGCGCATTTCCACCTCGCAAGTGGTCGCGGTGGATGACCAGGGCGGCGCCGTGTCCATGACCACCACGGTGGAAGCGGCCTTCGGCTCGCACCTGATGGTCCAGGGCTTCATGCTCAACAACCAGATGACCGACTTCTCCTTTATCCCCGAGGAAAACGGCCAACCGGTGGCCAACCGCGTCCAGCCGGGCAAGCGCCCGCGCTCCTCCATGGCCCCGACCCTGGTCTTCGACCGCGCCAGCGGTGAACTGCTGGCCAGCGTCGGCTCCCCCGGCGGCTCGCAGATCATCGAGTACGTGGCCAAGTCGGTGATCGGCATGCTCGATTGGAACCTCGACCCGCAAGCCGCCGTCGGCCTGCCCAACTTCGGCAGCCGCAACGGCCCCACCGAACTGGAACAGGGCCAGTTCAGCCCGGCGTTGAAACAGGCGCTGCAAGCCCAGGGCCATGAAGTGAACGAGATCGACATGACCAGCGGCACCCAGGCCATCGTTCGCGTGCGCGATGCCCAGGGCAAGGCATCCTGGGCCGGCGGCGCCGACCCACGGCGCGAAGGCGAAGCGCTGGGAGATTGAGGGCTTAGTAATGCACCCAAGGGCTGGCCGTGAGGCTGGCCCTTTTTTGTGGGCTGTGTCCCATCCTCAGCAGGGTCGCCCCGAGTTTCAGGTCATGCAAGAGGTGACATTGGGTGCATGGGTCACAAACAAGAATACGAATGGGCTGACTGGATATCAGGACTCCGGTCATTGGCGTTGCAAGTCCACGCTCCTAATCTCTCAGGCGTCATCTTCCAGCCCCTCACATTGCCTCAAGGTACGTCAAAGACGTAGAATTCTCCCGCATGCTGACGATCATAGAATCTCCGCTGTTTTCCAGACTCTGGCCCGATTACTGGTCCGAAGAAGAGCATGGTGAGTTCATGATGTTTCTTGCCAACGACCCAGCGTCCGGCGTTGTCATCCCGGGTTCTGGCGGTTGCAGGAAAATCAGATGGAGCGTTGATGGACGTGGAAAAAGTGGCTCGGTGCGGGTCATCTATACCACTCATCTCGCATGCGGAGCTCTGGTTGCTCTGGTGATATATGGCAAAGGCGCGACCGAAAACATTCCAGCCTCTGTTCTGCGCAGAATTGCAAAGGAGATGAATCATGCCCCTCGCTGAAAAAGAACTATTGGAGCGCGATGCCAAGCGCAATATCGGCCAAGAGCTTCTGGAAGCGGTCATCGATGTCAAAGCCGGCCGGCATGGCCATACCCATAGCATTCCGATCACCAAGGCCGCTCAAGCGCGCGGTAAAACCGGATTGTCGCAACCCAGGTTTGCGCAATTGCTTGGCGTGTCGGTAAGGACCCTTCAGGAATGGGAGCAAGGCAGGCGCACGCCTTCCGGTGCTGCCCGTTCCTTGCTGCATATCGCAATGCTCAGGCCCGATGTATTTCGCGAGGTACTGGCACAACCTCTGTAGCCGCGGATCGCGAACAGAGCTTCGTGTAGCCGCTGCCGCAGGCTGCGACAAGGACCGAAGGGCCTTCGGCGTCTGTGAGACCGCTGCGACCGTTCCGGTCGTTCGCAGCCTGCGGCAGCGGCTACAGGATCGGCTCACAGAATGTCGCAGTAACGCCGTTGCTACACCCTCCCCTCCCGGCTATCCTTCGCTCGTCGCTGCAGTATCAGCGAACGGGCTTGGCGGCCCGAACCACGAAAGGCGCAATAAGCGCCAAAACACCAATGCAGGCGCTTTTTTTGTGCCCGCATTTCTGTGTCATGGCGGATTGCGCAGGGACCCCTTCGGGGGTGCCGGTTCCTTTCGTGCCGGTCCGCCAACCTTGTGCAATCCGCCACCCTAATCTGCTTGGCGGCAGACGGTGGTGGTTCCCAATACGAAAGGAGTCGTCACCATGCATCCCACTCGAAATCCGTCCTCCCCCCACCTCCCCTCACACAAAACCGGAGGTGCCCGATGACCACTCAATCGCCCCTGACCACCCTCGGCGAAATCCGCTTTTCCCAGTGCGGCGAACACCTGCATCCGATGTTTCGCGTGAATAGCGATGTGCTGATCAGCGACGCCCTGGAACACGCCTCGGCGCTGTTGCATCTGGCAAAGCAATTCACCCTGGAGGCGGCGATGGAGCCCCGGTGTGACCGCTATGCTTGGGCGGCACACTACCTGGCAGAGATGGGCAAGGCACTGATGGATGACGTGCACGCCACACTCTCTGCATGACCTGATCGTCACTCAAGTCGGCGGCCTGTACGGGTAAATCCAACGATTTGCCCGTACATCGCCTGACGCACTCAGTGACTTGTTTATGTCCCAGGACGGGACTAGGATCACGCCATGAGAATTATTGCAGTCAGTCAGTTGAAGGCCTTCTGGGCAAAGCACCCGGATGCGGAACAGCCTCTGCTGGCCTGGATCGATGAAGCACGGAATGCAGGGTGGTCCACCCCTGCGCAGATCAAGGACCAATATCGCAACGCGAGCATTCTTAAAAGCCGCAGGGTGGTCTTCAACATCAAGGGCAACGAGTATCGATTGATCGTTGCCGTGGCCTATCGTTTCGGCGCGCTCTACATCAAGTTCGTCGGCACCCACCAAGAGTACGACGCGATTGACGCTGACAGCGTAGACATGGAGTAACTCACATGAACATCCGCCCCATCCACACCGACCAGGACTACCGCACGGCGCTGAAGAGCGTCTCGCCGCTGTTCGACAACGAACCACAACCGGGAACCCCTGAAGGCGATTACTTCGACGTGATGATCACCCTGATCGAAGCCTACGAAGCCAAGCGGTTCCCCCTGGACCTGCCCAATCCGATCGAGGCGATCAAGTTCCGCATGGAGCAGTCCGGCTTGTCCGCCGCCGACCTGGTGCCCGCCATCGGCCGCACCAACCGCGTCTACGAAGTGCTCAATGGCAAGCGCGCGCTGACCCTGCCGATGATCTGGAAACTGCACCAGCTGTTCGGCATTCCCGCCGAGAGCCTGATCAAGCCCACCAAGTCGTCCTGAGCCCCCTGCCGGGCTTGAGCTTGCCCCTGGGTAAAGGCTCACCATGCCGGCAAGCCCAGCAACACCAAGGACGCTCCATGCTCACCATCGGACAAATGGCCCGCTGCCACGGCCTCACCACCAAGACCCTGCGCCACTACGACAGCATCGGCCTGTTCGCGCCGGCGCTTACCGGGCGTGACAATGGTTACCGCTACTACACACCACAGCAGATCGTGACCCTGGGTCGGATCGTCTGGCTGCGCCAGTTGGGCATGTCCCTGGAGGACATCCGCGTCCTTGCCGGCCAGGGTGGCCTGGACAGCCCCCTGGACATGGAGCAGGCGCTGCAGGCGCATGCCAAACACCTGGAAGGCGAGATCGCCCGCAGTCAGAAGGTGCTCGGCCACCTGCAACGCTACCTGGCGCAGCCGCCGCGCCAGTTGCCCACAGCCCAGGTGCCAGAGCGGGTATTGCTGGGCGCACAGCGGATCATCGGCATGGCCTGGCAGCACGGCGATCCGGGGTCCATCGCCGAGCTGTGGCAGGGCTTCGAACCCCGCGAGCAGGAGATCCGGCGCCTGGCCGAGCCGGTGGGCACCTATGGCATCTGCCAGCCCCTGGATGATGGCCAATGGCGTTATGTGGCCGGCCTGCCAGTGGCCGCCGATGCGCCCCTGGTAGCCGGCATGGTGGAGCTGGAAATCCCCGCCCGCCACTACGCCCGGGTCGAGCACCATGGCACCGTGCAAACCCTGCCGGAAACCTTCCGCGCGGCCTACAGCGAATGGCTGCCCGCCGCTGGCCTGGTGCCCGTCGATGCGGTGGAATTCGAGTACACCGGTGAACGCTTCCTGGGCCCGATGCACCCCGACAGCGTGGTGGAACTGTACATCCCGCTCGACGCCTGAGGCTCTGGCATCGGGGCGACCGCTGGTCACCCTCGATGCGCCCTGTCTTGCCTGTCAGCAAAAGTGCCTCGGATACCGCTATGCTCTGCAGCCATTCCCAGGTTACCGAGCGAAGGTCCGATGAGTTTCCAGGCAGGTGTGTTGAACCAGATATCCGGCATCCGTCATGCGTTTTCGACCCTCGGCGCCGCCCTGCCGGCCAACCTGTTCTTCTGCTCGCAGATCCACAGCGGCGAGGTGGTGGAAGCCAGCACCACGCTGCCCAGCGGAATCATCCGCGGCGATGCGGTACTGACCCGTTCCAGCCGGCCCATTGCCGTGGCCACCGCCGATTGCCTGCCGATCCTGATCAGCAGCGACGACGGTTCCTGGGTCGCGGCTGTCCATGGCGGCTGGAAAGGCCTGCACGGCGGGATCATCGCCAATGTGCTGCAACACTTCGCCAGCAAGGGCATCACCCCACAGCAATTGCGGGTGGCCATCGGCCCGTCGATCAAGCCCTGCTGCTATGAAGTCAGCGCCGACTTCATCGACACCCTGTCCGCCACTCAGGATCCGCTGTGGCCGGCCGCACAGGCACCCTGGAGCCGTGAGCAACCGGCCCCGCTGCTGCCGCCGCAGATTCCGCCACCGCAACCGACCCAGGCCGATTCCCTGTGGTTCGACCTCAGCCGCTATGCCGTGCACTTGCTGCACGCCGCCGGAGTCAGTGATGAACAGATCGAAATCAGCGAACTGTGCACCTACTGCTCGACCCCGACCCTGGCCAGCTATCGGCGACGCGTGCACCGGGGTGAAGCCAAGGCCTTCCAATACTCGTGGATCGGCCGGACATGAGCCTCAAGATTGCTCTGCTTGCGACCACCACCCATGACCTGGAAACCCTGGTGCAGATGCGTATTGCGGCCATGCGCGAAAGTCTTGAGCGCATAGGGCGCTTCGATCCGCAGCGCGCCCGGGAGCGTTTTGTCGCAAGCTTCGCGGCCGAGCGCTGCCACTTCATCCTCAGTGATGGACAGCCCGCGGGCTTCATCCAGAGCGAATCACACGGCGATCATCTGCGTCTGCAACACCTGTATGTCATGCCGTCATTCCAGGGGCGGGGCATCGGTGCCAAGGCCCTGGAGCAGCTTTTGGAACGCTCCGCCAACGAGCAACTACCCATCCACCTGGATGCGTTGCGCGGCAGTGACTCGAATCGTTTTTATCGACGCCTGGGTTTTGTTCAGGTGGGTGAAAGTGAATGGGATATTCACTACGTTCGGCCGGCGGATCCACCCCGGGCCTGAACCCGGTTCCGATCGGCCACCCAGACCACGCTGGTTCTTGGCCGGCAACCTGAGCTAACGTTGCGTCCCCTCTTCAGACCCAACCCAAGGAGTGCCCGTGTCTGAAAACCTCTATGCCCCGCCCCAGGCGGACCTGGCCGCCCCCCTACCACAAGCCAAGCAGCCGCCGTTCTACGTGGTATCCCGGGGCAAGTTCCTCACCCTGTTCATCCTCACTTTCGGTCTCTACCGGGTGTACTGGGCCTACAAGAATTGGAAGCAGTTCAAGCAGGACAGCGGTGGTGAGATGTGGCCGGTGGCCCGGGCGATTTTTGCGATCTTCTTCACCCATGCGCTGTACCGCGAGGCCGATGCCCGGCTCAAGCGCGATGGCCAGGACTTCAAATGGGAGCACGATGGCCTGGCGACCATGTTCGTGGTCGTATCGGTGGCCAGCAATATCCTGGACAGCCTGGCACGCAAGAACATCGGTTATCCGCTGGTGGATATCGCCAACCTGCTGTTGATACCTGCCCTGGCCTGGATCACCTGGCTCGGCCAGCGCGGCCTGAACGCCGCCGCGGGAGATCCCGAAGGCCGCAGCAACGCCCGTTTCACGCCGCTGAACTATGTGTTCATCGTGCTCGGGGCGCTGCTGCTGGCCCTGGCGTGCATCGGGGTGATGCTGCCGCCGGAGTGAGGCGAAGACTCAGGCGCTGACGTAGACCCAGGCCTGGATGCCGGAAGACAAGGTCACGCTGACCCGCTTGTAGTCCGACACCTCGTAGCGATCGGCGGCCGCCAGCTCTTCGGCCGTGATGCGAAACACCCTGCCGGGGATCGGTGCACTGTCCGCCGACCCTGGACGCAAGATCGGGTGGTGGGTCTTGCCACTGCTGGCCAACACCTGCGGGTCGGTGATCTCCACCCAGTGCTGTTCGTAGCCGAGCATGGCGTCAGGGCTGCCCTCCAGCTCGCGCCCGAAGTTGGCCAGTTGCACCGCCTTGTCCTGCAAGGTGCCGTAGGAAAAAAGAAAGACCGATGCTGCTGTTGCCGCACTCATCCGTAATGTCCCGACCAAGGTTGTGATCCGCTTCAGCGGTTGACTTTCAACGCCTGGCGCTGCGCGTGCCGTTCCTGCGCCAGCTCGATCAGCCGGCTGACCAGCTCGCTGTAGGTCATGCCCGCGGCCTGCCACAGCTTGGGGTACATGCTGATGCGCGTGAACCCCGGCAAGGAGTTGACCTCGTTGATCAACACCTGGCCACTGTCGGTGAGAAACACATCGACGCGGGCCAGTCCGGAGCAACCCAGCACCTGGAAGGCCTCGATGGCCAGGGCACGAATCCGCTCGCTGGCGTCAAGGCTGATAGCCGCCGGCACCATCACCTGGGCGGCCTGCTCGTCGATGTACTTGCTGTCATAGGAATAGAAGCCGTTGCCGACCACGATCTCGCCACAACCGCTGGCAATCGGCTGGTCGTTGCCCAGCACTGCGCATTCGATCTCCCGGCCACGCACGGCCGACTCCACCAGCACCTTGTGGTCGTAGCTCAGGGCCAGTTCCACCGCCGCCAGGTACTGGGCCTCGTCCTCCACCTTGCTCACCCCCACGGACGAGCCCTGGTTCGCCGGTTTGACGAACAACGGCAAGCCAAGCGCCGCCTGGGCCTGGGCAAAGCCATGGCGCTCGCGGGTGGCCCGGGTCAAGGTGAGAAATGGCGTCACCTCCAGCCCGGCATCCCGCAGCAGGCGCTTGCTGATGTCCTTGTCCATGCACACCGCCGAGCCCAGCACGTCGGAACCGACGAAGGGCAGGTCTGCCATGCGCAGCAGACCCTGCAGGCAACCGTCTTCGCCCAGGGTGCCGTGGACGATGGGGAAGATCACATCGACATGCCCCAGCAGTTCCTGGCTGGAGGTTTCCACGAGTTGCCCGCTGGCCTTGCCCGGCACCACGGCCAATTCGCGGTTGGACTGGTTGAGGGCGATCAGGGCCGGGTTTTCCTGGTTGATCAAAAAGTTCGAGGTGTCGTTGAGGTGCCAGTGGCCCTGTTTGTCGATACCGATCAGCACCGGTTCGAAACGCGAGCGATCCAGGGCATCGACGACATTGCGCGCCGATTGCAGCGACACCTCATGCTCGGCCGAACGGCCACCAAAGATAATTCCGACCCGCACTTTACTCATGAATGGTTTCCGTATTGAAAGAAGATTCCCGGCCTCAGCCTGGGCTGTAGCGCAGGTGGATCAGCGCCACCCGCTCCTGTTGCTTGTCCTTGCGCTCCTCGATGGCAAAGGGCACGAACCCCAGCTTCGGATAGAGCAACAGCCCCGCCACGTTGCTACTGAAGCACGACAGGGTCACATCGCTGGCCTGGTGCCGGCTGCGGGCGATGTGGATCATCTGCCCGATCAACTGCGCGCCCAGCCCGACACCACGCACCTGCGGGTCGACGATCACGTTACCGATGGTGCAGGTGCCGCCCTGCTCCCAGCGATAGAAATTGGCAAAACCGGCCACCTGCCCATCATGTTCGATCACCGTGGAATCGCAACGCTGGGCGATGGAGTCGCGCAACTGTTCACGGGTCAAGGGCCAGGTGGCCGCGGGAAAGAAGAAAAACAGCTCCTGGGCATCCCGTACGAAACCGCAGATACGCGGGATGTCGGCGTCTGCCACAGGGCGGAAAGTCACGGCCATGTTCGGTCTCCTGCTGGGGACTTGGCGTCCTTGTCAACGTTTGCATCGGGCCGGGTCCAGGCACTGGCCACCCGCACCCGTGGCGCGCAGGGGACGCTACTCCACTCGCTGCGCCCAGGCAACCGCCGACCGGGCCGCAAGCTATGCTCAAGAAACCGGCTGCCACGTCGTCGGAGGGCAATCATGCACGGCTACCTGGTGACCTTCTTCACCCAGCAGAATCGCCGCTACCAGGGTCGGATGCTCGGCGACTGGATCATCGACCTGGCACGCGACATGGGCTTGAGCGGCGCCACCCTGTCCGGCGCGCTCGAGGGCTTCGGTCACTCCCGGCACCTGCATCCGGTGCACTTCTTCGACCTCGCCGACCAGCCCCTGGAAATCCGCCTGGCCATCAGCGAAACCGAATCAACTCGGCTGTTCGAGCGCCTGGCGCAGGAAGACTTCTCGCTGTTCTACACCAGGACGCCCATCGAGTTCGGCCACCTGGGGCGGCAAGCACCACCGCAAATGTCTGATGCATCGGGCGAGACAGCCGGCACGGCCCCGGGTTAACGTGCGCTCTTCGGTTACCTTCTCCAGGATTGCCCCATGGCCGGACCTGCCACCCCCTCCGACTGGGTACACCGCGCCCCGCCCGTCCAGGGACTGGAGCGCATCGAGGCGTACTTCGCCGGCCATGGCTACGACATGCACCGTCACGACACCTACGCCATCGGCCGCACCCTGCGCGGGGTGCAGAGTTTCCAGTACCGCGGCGGCTGGCGCCACAGCTTGCCGGGCGCAACCATGGTGCTGCATCCCGACGAGGCCCACGATGGCGAGGCCGGCACCCACGACGGCTTTCACTACCGCATGCTGTATGTCGAGCCGGCGCTGATCCAGCAGATTCTCGGCGGCCGGCCACTGCCCTTCGTCCATGGCGGGCTGTGCAACGACCCCAGGCTGGGCGCCGCCACCGATGCCCTGCTGCGCGGTGTCGATCAGCCCCTGGACCCACTGGAGCAGGAAGACGCGCTGTTCGAACTGGCCCACGCCCTGAACGATGTTTGTGGGGTCATCACGCCCCGGCGGCCCATGGACTATGTGGCGGCCGAACGGGCTCGCGAATACCTGCACAGCGCCCTCGATCGGACGGTGACCCTGGAAGAACTGGCCACTCATAGCCAGCGCGATCGCTGGAGCCTGTCGCGGGACTTTCGCCTGCTGTTCGGCACCAGCCCCTACCGCTACCTGAGCATGCGCCGCCTGGACCTGGTCCGCGCCCTGCTGGTGCAGGGCCAGCCCCTTTGCGAAGCTGCACTGATCGCCGGCTTTGCCGACCAGAGCCACATGACTCGCCAGTTCCGCCAGGCCTACGGCCTGCCACCGGCACGCTGGCTGAAGATGCTCGGTCGCTGAGCCGCGCACGATCGTTCAAGAATCCCGGCCCGTCGCTGTTTACCCTCGGTGCTCACTCATCACTTCCAAGGCACCGACCATGCACAGCTCCGCATCATCCACCGCGCAAGCCAGCTACCAGAGCATCAACTTCGTACAGAAACTCGGCCTGTTCAGCGAACACTGGACCCCCAAGGTGATCGCCGAGATGAACGACTACCAGTTCAAGATCTCCAAGTTGCAGGGCGAGTTCGTCTGGCACTCCCACGCCGATACCGATGAAACCTTCATCGTCCTCGACGGCCAGCTGTACATCGATTTTCGCGACGGCCGGGTGGCCATCGGCAGCGGCGAGATGTTCGTGGTGCCCAAGGGCGTCGAGCACAGGCCCTGGGCCGAACAGGAGGTCAAGCTGCTGCTGATCGAACCCAAGGGCGTGCTCAACACCGGCGACCAGGGTGGCGAACGCACCGCCCAGAACGACGTCTGGATCTGACCCTCGACGCTGAACCTGGGAGACGGAAAAAGGAATTTCTGCCTCCTCAACGAAGTCAGAACCAGCAACACGTCATCGATCAACTACTCTTGCCGACCAGTGGCGCGTCAAAAACTGTACGTCGGTGCAAAAAGCACAGGTAGAGTGACGCTCTCATTTTTCTGTGCGATGGCTCTAGTGCAGGGACTACAGCCTAGTCCCGGCTTTCGATGACGCCCATGGCGCGTCCATTACCTGTTGCGACCCTTGACTCCTGAATGCCCAAACCGCACCAAGACATCGTCATTTCCCCCCTGCTCCAAGACCTGCGCGCCGCGACCGCAACCCTGCATGTGGCCCTGGAGCAGCGCCTGCCGTTCTTCTCCGAGCATCTGGACGCCGCCTGGTACCGGCGCCTGGTCCAGGCCTACTACGGTTTCTACCAGCCCTTGGAGGCAGCCCTGCATGCCGGCGGGCTGGTCCCGACAGGCTACGAGCTGCAGCTGCGGCGCAAGACCCCAGCCCTGAACGGCGACCTGCTTGCCCTGGGCCTGGGCCAGGCCGAGATCGACAGCCTGCCACGCTGCGGGCAACTGCCACGCCTGGACAGCCCCGGCGCCTGCCTGGGGACGCTCTACGTGCTGGAAGGCGCGACCCTGGGCGGACAGATCCTGCGCCGTGAAATGACCCGCCGCCTGGGGCTGGACGCAGGCAATGGCGGGGCCTTTCTCGATGTCTACGGTGCGGCCACCGGCCGGCGCTGGAAGGATTTTCTCGAGTACCTGGGGCGCCTGCCCAGCCACGCCAGCGCCCGCCAGCCGGTGATCAGCGCTGCGCAATCCACATTTGCCTGCTTCGAGCACTGGCTCGACAGCCGCGAGGTGCTGCTATGACTCCACAAGACTCCCAGGCCTTCGAACAACTGCTGGCCAACTGCGCCAATGAACCCATTCGTTCCCCGGGCGCGATCCAGCCCCACGGCGTGCTGCTGACCCTGTCCGAGCCGCACCTGCACATTCGCCAGATCAGCGCCAACGTCGAGCCCCTGCTGGGCCTGGCTGCCGAACGGGTCATCGACCAGCCCCTGGAAAGCCTCCTGGGGGCCGAACACGCCCAGCGCATTGGCCAACTGCTGCAACTGGAACGCCTGATCGATGCCCCACCGCTGTACCTGGAGCTCAATGGCGCGCGGTTCGAAGTCCTGCTGCATCGGCACCAGGACGTCCTGATCCTGGAACTGGAGCGCCAGCTCGAACAACACAGCTCACCTGAACTCAAGCAACGCACCGAAAACCTCGGACGCCTGCTGCGCCGCCTGCAAACCGCCAAGTCGCTGCAAGAGCTGTACGCCATCAGCGTCAGCGAGATCCAGGCCATGACCGGCTACGACCGGGTGCTGATCTATCGCTTCGAGGAAGAAGGCCACGGCCAGGTGATCGCCGAGGCCACCCGGCCGAGCATGGAAGTGTTCAACGGCCTGTTCTTTCCCGCCTCGGACATTCCCCAGCAGGCCCGCGAGCTGTACCGCAGCAACTGGCTGCGGATCATCCCCGATGCCGACTACCAGCCGGTGCCACTGGTGCCGAGCCTGCGCCCGGACAACGGCCAGGCCCTGGACCTGAGCTTCGCCACCCTGCGCAGCGTGTCGCCGATCCACTGCCAGTACATGAAGAACATGGGCGTGCTGTCATCCATGAGCATCTCGCTGCTCAAGGACGATCAACTCTGGGGCCTGATCAGCTGCGGTAATCGCCAGCCCCTGCATGTACCCCACGAGCTGCGCATTGCCTGCCAGACCATCGGCCAGGTGCTGTCGCTGCAGATCAGCGCCATGGAAGCCCTGGACGTCAGCCGCCAGCGCGAGGAAAAACTCGCCACCCTGGCCAGCCTCAACCAGGTCATGGCCACGGCGTCCGGCAGCGTGTTCGAGGGCCTGGCCCAGGTTCCCGGACAACTGCTGGAACTGACCGGGGCCGGTGGCGTGGCCATCATCGAGGACCGCGCCCTGCACTGCTTCGGCAACTGCCCGCCGGAGGCTGAAATCCGCGCGCTGCACCACTGGTTGCAAGCGTCCGGGCAACCGGTGTTCGCCAGTCATCACCTGGCCAGCGTCTACCCGCCGGCCGCGAGTTATCAACAGGTGGCCAGCGGCGTCCTGGCCATGAGTTTGCCCAAGCCTGTGGATAACGGCGTGCTGTGGTTCCGCCCCGAGGTGAAGGAAAACATCAACTGGAGCGGCAACCCGCAAAAGCCCCTGGACCTGGAAAAGTCCGCTACCGGCCTGCGCCTGCGGCCGCGCACCTCGTTCGAGATCTGGAAGGTGGAAATGGCCGGCATCTCCAGCAAATGGAGCCATGGCGACCGCTTCGCCGCCAACGATCTGCGCCGCTCGGCAGTGGAACACGACCTGGCGCGCCAGGTCGTGCGCGAACAACAAGCCGTGCGCGCCCGGGATGAGCTGGTGGCGGTGGTCTCCCACGACCTGCGCAACCCCATGACCGTGATATCCATGCTCTGCGGCATGATGCAGAAAGCCTTCAGCTCCGATGGCCCGCACACTTCACGGCGGATTTCCTCGGCCATCGACACCATGCAGCAGGCCGCCAGCCGCATGAACAACCTGCTGGAGGACCTGCTCGACACCTCGAAAATCGAAGCCGGGCGCTACCACATCGCCCCGCAGCCGCTGGATGTCAGCCAGATCTTCGAAGAAGCCTATTCGCTGCTGGCGCCCCTGGCGTTGGACAAGGCCATCGACATCAGCTTCCACGCCGAACCGGACCTGAAGATCAGCGCCGACCCCGAGCGGCTGTTCCAGGTGCTGTCGAACCTGGTGGGCAACGCCATCAAGTTCACCCCCAAGCAGGGCAAGGTCGGGGTAGTGGCGATGTCCGACGGCGAGCAGATCGTGTTCAGCGTGCGCGACTCCGGGGAAGGCATCCCGGCCGAACAGCTGCCGTTCATCTTCGACCGCTACTGGACCATGAAGGAAGGCAACCCCAACGGTACCGGCCTGGGCTTGTACATCACCCAGGGGATCGTCCAGGCCCACGGCGGCACGATCCAGGCCCACAGCGAAGTGGGCAAGGGCAGCGAGTTCCGCTTCAGCGTGCCCCGGGCCTGAGGCTCATTCGGCGCCTTCGGCCACCAGCCAGTCATGGAACAACTGGCCGCTGGCCGACAGCCGTCGATGGCGCAAGTGCACCAGGAAATCCGCCTGGCCGGTGCGCAAGGCCCAGTCGCCCACCCGCCGCAACTCGCCCTGGGCTACCCCTTCGCGGGCCATGAAATCCCACCCCAGGCCCACCCCAAGCCCCTGCTGCACGGCACTGAACATCAGGGTCAGCTGATTGAAGCCCAGGGCGCCCGGCGGTGCGTTGTAGTCCAGGCCGAAATGCCGGAACCAGTCCCGCCAGTCGATGCAGTTCCAGGCCGAGGCATCCAGCTGGATCAGTGGCAAGTCGGCCAGTTGCGCAAGCTCGCTGACCTCCGGCAACTCCAGGCGCCGGCTGGCGATGGGATAGACGATCTCGGCGAACAGTGAGGTGGCCATCAGCGACGACCAGTGCCCCGGGCCATACAGGATGCCGAAGTCGTGCTCGGCCACGCTGGACTCGTCCATGTCGTTGTTGGCATGGATGCTCACGGTGATCTCAGGATGCTGCTTGTTGAACGCCAGCAAGCGCGGAAACAGCCAGAACTGCGCCACCGCATGGGTGCATTGCACGGTGATGGTGTTGGCGTCGCGCCCGGCCCGCAAACGCGTGACGCTGCGCAGCAGGGCTTCGAGCTGAGTGCTGACCTCGGCGAACAGCGAGGCGCCGCTGGCCGTGAGTTTCACCCCGCGAGCCTGGCGCTCGAACAGCTCGGTCTTGAGTGACAGTTCCAGGGCGCGGATTTGCTTGCTCACCGCGCTCTGGGTCAGGCACAGCTCGGTGGCGGCCCGGGTGAAGCTGGCATTGCGGCCCACCGCTTCAAACGTCACCAAGGTTTCCAGGGGTGGCAAATGCCGGGCGAATCGACTCATCAGGTATTCCCCAGGAGAATAGGTAGGTGCCTATATATCCTTTGTCCATCCGGTCAGCAATGACTAGCCTGCGCACTTTGCTGAATCCCTGCGAGTGTGTACATGAAACGCGGAGTTGCTTATGCAGTCCTGGCCGGTGCGGTCTGGGGCCTGGCCATTGTAGTGCCCAGCCTGTTGCCGGAGTTCAGCCCGCTGATGCTCAGCTGCGCCCGCTTCACGCTGTACGGCGCATTCTCCCTGTTCCTGGCTGCGCCCCAGGCTCGCGAGTTGCTGCAACGCCTGACCTGGAGCGACGCCCTGCTGCTGGTGAAACTGGCCCTGACCGGCAACCTGATCTACTTCATGCTGCTGGCCAGCGCCATCCAGTGGGCTGGCGTGGCCAGCACGGCGCTGATCGTCGGCCTGCTGCCACTGACCATTACCCTGGCCGGGCGCGGCGATGCCGACGCGATACCGTTGCGCCACCTGCGCTGGCCGCTGCTGCTGGTGTTCGGCGCAATCTGCTGCATCAACCTCGACACCCTGCTCACCGCCCAGGGCGATTCGCCGGAACTGGGCCAGCGTGCCCTGGGCCTGCTCTGTGCCTTCGGTGCCCTGCTGTGCTGGACCTGGTTCGCCAGGGACAACGCGCGCTACCTCAAGAGCAGCCGTTTCGACAGCGGCCAGTGGTCGACCCTGTGGGGCATCACCACCGGCCTGATGAGCGCCCTGGTCTGGCTGCTGGCCCAGGGCCTGGACCTGCCCGGCACCCGGGTCGAGGCCAGCGAACAGCGCTGGATGCTGTTCTGGGGCCTGAGCCTGGCCAGCGCGGTGCTCGGTTCGTGGTTCGGCAATCGCATGTGGAATGCCTCGACCCGGCGCCTGCCGCTGACCCTGAGCGGCCAGTTGATCGTGTTCGAGACCCTGTTCGCCCTGCTCTACGGCTTCATCTGCCTGCAGCACCTGCCCAACCTGCTGCAAGCCAGCGCCGCGCTGCTGTTGCTGGCCGGCGTGCTGTGGGCGGTGCGCCGCCACCTGCCCCAGGCCCACTGACGAGCCTCAGCCCGAGGACACGGAACAGGCCGCCAAAAAGCCCGGTGAACGGGGCAGGCGCAGCGCCAGCAAGCCGCCCAGCAGCGCCAGCAGGGCACTGGCGGCGGTGGCCATCTGGATGCCATGAGCCTGGTTGCCCCCAGGGTCCAGGGTGTTGGCCAGGGACACCAGCAAGGCCAGGCCCAGGGCACCGCCAATCTGCTGGCTGGTAGACGCCACACCTGCCGCCACCCCCTGCTCGGATGCCGCAATGCCCTGCCCCGCCGAGATCCACATGGTGTTCCAGGTCATGCCCTGGCCAATGCTCATGATCACGATCCCCGGCAGCAGGCCGACAAAACCGTCGCTGCCGGGCAATGCCAGGCAGATCATGCCGATCCCCAGGGCCCCGGCCAGCAGGCCACCGACCAGGACCGCCCGCAGGCTGAAACGCCGCAGCGCCCGCTCTCCCAGCCAGATACCAAAGGTGCAGAGCACCGTCGAGGGCAGGAAGGCCAGGCCGCTCTGCAACACGCTGAACTGGTAGACCTGCTGGAAATACAGGCTGAGAAAGTAGTACTGCACGCCGAAACTGCTCATGAACAACGCCGTGATCAGCATCGCCATGCGCAGCTGTGGATAACCCAGCAGGCGCAACGGCATCAACGGATCGTGTCCTCGCTGCTCGATGCGCAGGAACAGCCCGAGCAAGGCCAGTGCCAGCAACAGGCAGGCCAGGGTTGCCGGCGCGCTCCAGCCCCATTCCGGCCCCTGGACGATGGCGAACACCAGCAACGTGCCGCCCAAGGTCACGGCCAGCGCGCCAGGCAGGTCGAACGGGCGGCCATGCTGGCGTGGCGGATCGGCGGGAATCCAGCGCCGGGCCAGCAGTGCGCACGCGCCGGCCAGGGGCACGTTGACCAGGAACACCGCCGCCCAACCCCAGTACTGGGTCAGCACGCCCCCCAGCAGCGCCCCCAGGGCCAGCCCGGCCGCCGACGCCGCGCTCCAGACGGCAAAGGCCCGGTTACGCGCCGGACCTTCGGCGTAGTAGGTATTGATCAGGGCCAGGGTTGCGGGGAACAGCATCGCACCACCCACGCCCTGCACTGCGCGGGCCAGCACCAGCAGCAGGGCACTGCCCCCCAGGCCCCCCGCCAGGGACGCCAGGGCATAGAGCCCCTGGCCGATGATGTAGAAACGCCGCTTGCCCAACAGGTCTGCCGCCCGGCCGCCCAGCAGCAGGAAACCGCCGAAGGCCACGCTGTAGGCACTGACCACCCATTGCAGTTGCTGCGCGGAAAAGCCCAGGTGCTGGCCGATCTCCGGCAGGGCAACGAACACGATGGTGGCGTCCAGGGCAATGATCAACTGGGCAGTGGCCAGCAAGAGCAGCATCCAGCCCGACGGCTTGACTAACGGGGTGGCGGACATCGCGGGAATCCTCGAGTGAAATGATCGGCGGCCAGTTTCATCGATGCGATTTAAATGATAAACAAGCTTATTCCTCTTTCAGTAATGACTTTAATCATGGATCTGAATGCTCTGCGCCTCTTGGTCCGGGTCGCCGAAACCCGCAGTTTCACTCGCGCCGCCGCAGACCTGGGGCTCACCCAATCCGGCCTGTCCCGGGCTATCTCGCGCCTGGAGCAGCAGTTGGGCGTGCGTCTACTGCAACGCAACACCCGCAGCGTCAGCCTGACCCCCGATGGCCAGGTACTGGTGGAACGCGCCGGCCCCTTGCTGGCAGAACTGGCCCAGGCCGAGAACCTGCTGCTGGAACGCCGCAACTCGCCCACCGGGGTGCTGAAGATCAGCACCCCCTCGCTGTTCGGACGCAAGGTGGTGATGCCGGTGATCGGCGGGCTGACCGAGCAGCACCCGGCCCTGAGCATCGAGGCCGTGATGACGGACCGGATAGTGGACATCGTCGACGAAGGCTTCGACGCCGTGCTGCGCACCGGCATCATCCAGGACCAGCGCCTGATCGCCCGAGCACTGCCGCCCCTGCGCTGGGTCACCGTGGCCGCACCGGCCTATCTCGAGCGTCACGGCACGCCCGGGGAGCTGGCGGACCTGCAGCGACACAACTGCCTGGCCGTGCGCAACCTGCGCAGCGGCCGACTGGTGGACTGGCAGTTCATGGACCAGGGCAAGCCTCTGGACCTGGCGGTCCAGGGCCGCCTGATCTTCGATATCGGCGATGCCCTGGTGGACGCGGTGCTCGGGGGGTTCGGCGTGGCCCAGCTGATGGAGTTCGCGGTGCGCGAGGCCCTGGACGATGGCCGCCTGGTGCCGATTCTCCAGGCCCATGGCGGACGCAGCCGCGAGCTGTCGCTGGTCTATCCACCGTCGCGCCAGTGCTCGGCCAAGCTCACGGCGTTCGCCGAGGCCCTGGGCCAGGTGAGCTGGTAAGCCACTGTTAGTCCTCGACCACTACAGGCGCACCCGCTCCAGCAGGAAATCGATGAACACCCGGACCCGCGCCGGCAGATGTCCGCCCCGCCCTATGTAAACCGCGTAGAAGCTTTCCACCGGCGCCTGGTTGAACGACTCCAGCACCGGGACTAAACGGCCCGCCGCCAAGTCATCGGCAATGGTGAACGCCGCCAGTTGCGCCAACCCGACCCCATGCAGCGCCAGATGCCGCAGGGCTTCTCCATCGCTGGCCTGTACTCGGGCCTGGGGTTGCACATGCCCCGAGTGCCAGCCCGGCAGCGCCCGGGCATAGTCGAAGCCCAGCAGGCAATGCCTGGAAAGTTGCTCCAGGGTCTGCGGAGTGCCGCAACGAGCCAGGTAGGCCGGGGAGCCGACGATAAGGCTGCGGGTCTGCCCTAGCTTGCGCGCCACCAACTGCGAATCCGCCAGGGGCCCGGTCCGGATCGCTACATCGGTGTGCTCGCCCAGCAGGTCCACTAGTGCATCGCTGTGGATCAGGTCCAGGGAGACCGCCGGATACCGTTGGACGAACTCGGCCACCAACGGCGCCAGTACATGCAGACCAAAGGAGGCGCTGGTGTTGACCCGCACCCGCCCAGTCGGTGCTCGACCGCTGCTGGCCTCGCCCTCGGCTTCGCGCAGGTCTGCCAACAGGCGCAGGCTGTTGTTGTAGAACCCCAGCCCTTCGGGAGTCAGTTGCAGTTGCCGAGTGGAACGGTTGAGCAGGCGCACTCCCAGCCGCGCCTCGAGCCGGGCCAGCAGCTTGCTCACCGAAGAGGGTGTCACCCGGCGCAGCCTGGCGGCCGCCGACAAGCCTGCGCATTCCACCACGGCGACGAAGGTTTCCATCTCGGCAAATCGGTTGATCTCGCTGCCCGACATATGAATTCAACTCATAGATACTGTTCCACAAGACAGTCTATTTCACGCCAAGGCACAACTCTATGCTGGGGTTCCTTCTTTTCGAGGCACTGGCCATGAGCATTTCCCCTTCTCCTGTGCGGCACCTGCTGGTCATCGGTGGTTACGGTGTCGTCGGTACTGCGGTGGTCGAGCTGTTGGCGGCAACGCCGGGTTGGCGGCTAACCACCGCCGCTCGCCGCAGCCCGCCGACGACCCTGCTCAACGGTAGCCCGGCGCCTGCCCACATCAGCGTCGATCTGATGGACGCCGAGGCCAGTCGGCATGCCTTCGCCGATCTGGGGAGCGTCACCGACCTGGTGTTCTGCGCCTACAGCGAACGCCAGACCATGGCCGCCACTGTCGCCCCGAACCTGGCGCTGCTCGAACACAGTCTCGAGGCCCTGCGCCAGGCCGGGGCACGGCTGGGCCAGGTGGTGCTGATCGGTGGTGGCAAGTCCTATGGCGAACACCTGGGCCCTTACAAGACCCCGGCCAAGGAAAGCGACCCGCGGTTCATGGGCCCGATCTTCTACAACGACCAGGAAGACCTGCTGTGGCACATGGCCGAGCGCCAAGGGTTCACCTGGACCGTGCTGCGTCCGGACGGGGTCATCGGTCCCAGCCTCAATTCGCCGATGAACCTGCTGACCGGCCTGGCCAGCTTCGCCGCCATCAGCCAGGCGCTGCACCTGCCGCTGCGCTTTCCCGGTAGCCTGGGCGCCTGGACGGCCCTGCACCAGGCCACCGACTCCCGGGTACTGGCCCAGGCGGTGCTGTGGGCCCTGCAATCGCCCAACGCCCGACAGCAAGTGTTCAACGTCACCAACGGCGATCATTTTCGCTGGCAGCAACTCTGGCCCGAGATCGCCGGATTCTTCGGCCTGGACAGCGCAGTGCCGCAGCCGATGAACCTGGAGTTGCAGATGGCCGACAAGGCCGCCCTGTGGCAAAGCCTCGTCAGGGATCACGGACTGCGCCAGACGCCCTGGGAGCAGATGGCCGCATGGCCTTTTGTCGATGGTTGGCTCAACGCCGGGTACGACATGGTGCAAAGCACCATCAAGATCCGCCAGGCGGGGTTCCAGGGCTGCATCGACAGTCACCAGAGTGTCCTCGAGCAACTGCAGCGCCTGCGCGACTACCGGCTGATCCCCTGACTCACAGAGCGTCGGCCAAAGGCAGCTGGCGACCGTCGACACTGTCGCCGATGGCCAGGAAATGCCCACCCGCCACATGGTGCAGAGTGCGCAGTCGATCATGGCCGTCGAAATGCCAGCGGCCCTCGCTGAACACCCGCGAGTCGGCCTGGGCGGCAATCACTTCGCCGAGGAACAGGTCGTATTGCTGGTGATTATGCGGTTCGGGCAGCAGCCGGCATTCCAGCCAGGCCACGCAGCCCTCCAGCAGCGGCGCCGCCAGGCTCTGGCCGGAGAACGTCGCCAGGCCATAGGCGGTGAACTTGTCGCGACCAGCCTGGTTCAGTTCCAGGCCGGAGCTGTTGCCCAGGCTCTGGGTGATATCGACCTGGGCGACACAGGGCACGTTGAGCACGAAGCTGCCGGAAGCTTCCAGCAGTTGCCGGGTCCAGGTGGTCTTGTCGAGCACCACCGCGACTTTCGGTGGCTGGAAATCCAGCGGCATGGCCCAGGCCGCCGCCATGACATTGCGCTGCCCGTCATGGGCGGCGCTGACCAATACGGTGGGACCGTGGTTGAGTAGACGATAGGCCTTGACCAGGGGGACCGAACGGCGAAATGCGGGCATGGCAGGCTCCTGAAAAAAAGCGATTGTAGCGCCATCGTCGATGGTGGCAGGCACGCCGATTGGGCGAATTTCCTGGATGATCCGTCCAGCCCCCGGCGGCTTATCCGCAGCGCGCCAGACACTAGACTCAGGGTTCATTTCAAGCGTTGAAGGATGCACACCATGGTCGACCATTCCCTGAATGACAAAGTCGTGCTGATCGCCGGTGGGGTGAAGAACCTCGGCGGCCTGATTGCCCGCGACCTCGCCCGCCACGGCGCCCGGGCCGTAGCCGTGCACTACAACAGCGACGCCAGCCACACCGATGCCCAGGCGACCCTTGCAGCGCTCGAGGAACTGGGGGTCCAGGCCCACGCCTGGCAAGCCGACCTGACCAGCGCCGACGCCGTAGAGCGTCTGTTCAACGAGGTCAGGGCGCGCTTCGGCAAGATCGACATCGCCATCAACACGGTGGGCAAGGTCCTGAAGAAACCCATCGTCGAGATCAGCGAGGAGGAGTACGACCAGATGTTCGCGGTCAACGCCAAGAGCGCCTTCTTTTTCATCAAGGAGGCCGGCAAGCACCTGGAAGACAACGGCAAGCTGGTGACCCTGGTGACGTCGCTGCTGGGCGCCTTCACGCCGTTCTATGCCGCCTATGGCGGGTCCAAGGCCCCGGTGGAACATTTCACCCGGGCGGCTGCCAAGGAGTTCGGCACCCGGGGCATCTCGGTGACCGCCGTGGGGCCGGGGCCGATGGACACACCATTCTTCTACCCGGCCGAAGGTGCCGACGCCGTGGCCTATCACCGGAGCGCCGCGGCGCTGTCGCCATCGAGCAAGACCGGCCTCACCGACATCGAGGACGTGGTGCCCTTCATCCGCCACCTGGTGACCGAGGGCTGGTGGATCACCGGCCAGACCTTGCTGATCAACGGCGGCTATACCACCAAGTAATCCGCTCGTCCAAGGGGTACATTGGCCTGCCGGACCGCCGCGACGGTCCGCCCCCAGGCATTGCCGAACCAGGACAGTGGTGACCATGGATAAACTTGAGCAGTACCGGGTGTTCATCCAGGTGGCCGACATGGGCAGCTTCATCAAGGCCGCCCATGTCCTGGAGTTGCCCAGGGCCACGGTGTCGTCGGCGGTGCAACAGCTGGAAACCGGCCTCGGCACTCGCCTGCTGCACCGCACCACGCGCCAGGTACAACTGACCGCCGATGGCGCCATTCTGCTGGAACGGGCGCGGCGCCTGCTGGCT
Source organism: Pseudomonas sp. L5B5 (assembly GCF_020520285.1). Taxonomy (NCBI): domain Bacteria; kingdom Pseudomonadati; phylum Pseudomonadota; class Gammaproteobacteria; order Pseudomonadales; family Pseudomonadaceae; genus Pseudomonas; species Pseudomonas sp. L5B5. The sequence continues at coordinate 5,296,037 of NZ_CP084742.1, read as the reverse complement.
GATGCAGCGGAACTCAACCAGCTGTTTCATCATCGCCAGGTGGATGTCAGCGGCCGCCTGAACATCGACGTGCCCAGCCGGATCGCCCGCCGCCTCATCGTCCCCGCGCTGCCCCAGTGGCTGGCGCAGTACCCCGGCCTGCAACTGGCCCTGGGCGCCTGCGACCGCAGCATCGACCTGGTCCAGGAAGGCGTCGATTGCGCGATCCGCGTCGGCAGCCTGGCCGACAGCAGCCTGATCGCCCGCCCCCTCGGGCAACTGGCGCTGATCAACTGCGCCAGCCCCGCCTACCTTGCCAGCCACGGCGAGCCCCATGGCCCCCAGGACCTGCAGAACGGCCAGTGGATGATCGGCTACGCCTCCCCGGATACCGGCCGCGAACAACCCTGGGAATACCTGCTCGAAGGTCGCGAGCACCTGGTGGGGCTGCCTAGCCGAGTGATCGTCAACAACGTGGAAAACTACATCGCTTGCTGTCGCCAGGGACTGGGCCTGATTCAGGTCCCGCGTTTCGATGTGCAGCACTTGCTGGACCGTGGCGAGCTGGTGCAAGTGCTGCACCAGTTGCCCGTGGCACCCATGGATATCTGCGCGCTCTACCCCGATCGGCGCCACCGCTCGCGTCGCCTCAATGTGTTCATCGAATGGTTCGCCGAACTGATCCGGCCGCACTTGCAGTCATGACCGGCAGGCTTGCCCAACTGCGGTGAATCATGAGATGAAAGCGCCCCCAACGGATTGAGGTACCCGGACCATGGCGCACCTGCTGATCGCCGCTCCCCAGCTCGACGACCTGAATGACCTGCTGAGCTTCGAGGAGGAAAACCGCGCATTCTTCGAGGCCTCGATCAACGCCCGTCTTCCTGGCTACTACTCCAGCGAAGGCGTCGCCGAGGCGATCGTCCAGGCGCAACAGGACGCCGAGGCGGATCGGGGCTATCAGTTCTTGATTCGCGAAGAAGGACTGCTGGTGGGACGCATCAACCTGCACCGGGTCCAGCGCCCCTACTTCAATTGCGCCGAACTGGGCTACCGGGTCGGTGCCCGCTTCACCGGCCGGGGCATCGCCAGGGCGGCGGTGTCCCAGGTGTTGCAGCGGGCCTTCGGCGAGCTGCGCCTGAGCCGTATCGAAGCCAATGCCCGACCGGAGAACCTCGGCTCGATCCGCGTGCTCGAGACCTCCGGGTTTTCCCGCTATGGCCACTCACGCCGCAGCTTCCTGCTCCACGGCCAGTGGTTCGATCGCCTGCACTACGAGTGCCACGTGCCGTTGCAGCCCTGACCTGGGGGGCACCCATCGCATCGACGGGCGCCCTTGGCAAGGCAAGGCTCAGGTCGACAACTGGTTGGCGAACTGCCCCACTGCGCTGACCACCTTCTGCGCACCGTCCTGGATTTCAACGATCACCGTGCCGGCCTCCGCCGCCAGGGCCAGACCCTGTTCGGCCCGCTGCTTGCCCTCGGCCATCAGCTCCACCGCCGTCCGGGCCATGTCCTGGTTCTGGCGCACCACGCCGACGATCTCATCGGTGGCATTGCTGGTGCGCGAAGCCAGTTGCCGGACCTCGTCGGCCACCACCGCGAAGCCACGGCCCTGCTCACCGGCTCGGGCCGCTTCGATGGCGGCGTTGAGCGCCAGCAGGTTGGTCTGCTCGGCAATTCCGCTGATGGTCTTGACGATGCTCGCGATCACCAGGGACTGCTCGCTCAGGGCCTCGATGCCATTGCCCGCGTCCTGCATGTGCCTGGCCAGGTCCTGCATCACCGTCACCGCCTCGGTCACCACCGTGGTGCCACGCTGGGCGCAGGTGTCGGTCTGCAGCGAGGTGTTGTAGGCAATGCTTGCGGCCTCGGCCACCGCCAGCTCCTGGTTCACCTGGTCGGTGATCACGGTGGCGAACTTCACCACCTTGTAGAGCTTGTTGTTGGCATCGAGCACCGGGTTGTACGAAGCCTCCAGCCACACCACCCGACCATGGGCATCGATGCGCTTGAAGCGCTCGGCGATGAACTCGCCGGCGTTCAGGCGCCGCCAGAACTCCTGGTAGGCCGCGCTGTTGTACTCCTCCGGCTCGCAGAACATGCGGTGATGCTTGCCCTTGATCTGCGCCAGGCTGTAGCCCATGCCGGCGAGGAAACGCTCGTTGGCGTTCAGGACGTTGCCATTGAGGTCGAACTCGATCACGGCGGTGGAACGCACCAGGGCGCCGATCAGGTTCTCGTGCTCGCGGGACGCCTCGATGGTGCGAGTCAGGTCGCTGGAGAAAATCGCGAAGTACTTGATCCGTCCCTCGGAATCGCGCACTGGCTGGGAGATCGAACGCAGCCAGGCTTCCTGGCCATTGCCACGCAGCAGGCGCACGGCCCCGGCAAAGTGCTCGCCCCGGGTCAGGGTGTTCTTGAACCGCCGGTGGAACTCATCCTGCTTGACGTGGGCCGGGACGAGGTCTTCCAGAGGCCGCCCCACCAGGTCGCCGCTCCTGTAGAGCATTTCCTGGGCGAAGTTGTGGTTGACCGATTGAATCCGTCCATCGGCGCCCAGGTTGATCACGAGCATCTCGCTTTCAAGGCTTTCCTTCACTTGCTGAAGGCTCGACAGTTCTTCTCGAAGAGTCGCCAACTCTTGCTTCAAGCGTTTATTGAACATGGGGATGCACCGGGGGACTGAAAAAATAGGCTGCTTTGGGCCTAACATCGGCCCTGAAATTCATTTCTTAATAGCCGCCTGGAGTTGTCCGACGAAAATAATTCAATGGACGCCAGGGCCCCATAAAACGGGGCTTTGGCCGGGGATTGTGCGTCCGCCGGCAACGGGTATAGTGCGATTTCGCGAAATTCACTGGCGATCGACGGAGTTGGACCATGGATGCATCACGCAAGGCACTTTTCCTTCAAGCCGCAGCACAGGTCGGCCACAGTTTCGAAGGCGAGATGCGCATTGGCGGCAACTACGTGACGGCAGTACGGAACGGTGACGAGGTCTACGTCAGCGGGCAAATCCCGCGGGTGGACAACACCGTAATGGTGGTGGGCCGGGTCGGCGCCGAAACCTCACTGGAACAGGGCCGGCACGCGGCGCAGATCTGCACTTTGAGGGCCCTGGCGATTCTCGAGCAGACGCTGGGCGATCTTGAGCGAATCAAGCGCATCCTGCGGATCAATGTCTACGTCCAGAGCGCGGCGGACTTCACCCAGCAGAGCGAAGTGGCGGACGGTGCCTCGGAGATCCTGTATTCGGTGTTTGCCGAAGCCGGCGTGCATACCCGAACCTCGATCGGGGTTTATCAGTTGCCCAAGAACGCTTCGGTGGAGGTCGACATGATCGTGGCCCTGCACCCCGGATCAGCGCCGGACTGAGCGACACGCTGCCGACCGGGCCTGCGCGTGGGCCCGGCCAGCAGCGGCGGACAGGACAGGATATCGACCCGCCATGGCTCAACTGCCATTGGTACGGCACTGGCCCATGACCTGGTACTCGATGGTCCTGAGCTGGCCAGTGGAGTCTTCGTAGGTCATGCGTGAAGGCACCACCTGGCAAGACTTGATCGGCGGGGTGACGCTGACCACCCGGACGATGTCCAGCTTCATGCCGTAGCTGTAGTTCTGCACCACTGGCGCCTCCTTGCCCTGCTTCATGGCATAGCGCTGCATGGCCTTTTCATTTTCCAGCATGGCCCGGGCAAAGGTGCGGTCACCGCCGCCTTCGGCCAGGGCCAGGGTGGACATGGCCAGCAGCAGCGCGGCGATGGTCAGTTTGAGCGGTTTCATGATCGTCTCCTCGTTCGGTTGATGCCTACGAGGATAAAAAACCGACCCTGTCAGAATGATCGCTAGCGCATTACTTATCTGTAAGGCGCTCTTCGCACGCCCGGGCTGCAGCGGGCGACCCCCGTCCCACAAGGGCTACAGCCCGCCTGGACGACTACCTGTCAGGCACTTTCTTGCGCAATTGTAATCGCCGGGTCACCCCGTCGTTATCTGCGGTTTGCAACTATCGACAACGGTTTCCAGGGCACCCCACGCCCTGGCGGCCAACCCCATAAGAACGCCTCAGGCGACATAAAAATCGATAGCTGCACACTCAGGAGCGCCCACCCATGCGTATCAACCCTCCTCTGTCCCTGTCCGTGCTCGTCACGGCACTGGGGCTCGGTCCCATGGTGGCGACAGCCGCCGAGGAACGTCCCGAAGGCTTTATCGAAGGCAGCAGCCTCAACGTGCTGCTGCGCAACTACTACTTCAATCGCGACGATCGCAAGGGCCAGTCCAGCCCCACCGGCAACGGCTACTCCGAAACCTGGGCCCAGGCCGTGATCGGCAAGTTCGAATCCGGCTTCACCCAGGGCACCGTGGGTTTTGGCCTCGATGCCTTCGTCATGCAGGCCTTCAAGCTTGATGCCGGCACCGGACGCAGTGGCGGCAAAGGCTCATTCGGCATGATGCCGGTGAACGGCGCCAACGAACCGCTCGACAGCTATGGCAAGGTCGGTGGAGCGGCAAAACTGCGGGTCATGGATACCGTGGTCAAAGTCGGCGACGTGTTCCCCATGACGCCCGTGGTCCACTACGGCGATTCGCGCCTGATGCCGCAGAGCTTTCGCGGCTTCACCCTGGAGAACACCAGCATCAGCGACCTGAAGCTGCAGGGCGGGCGCCTGCATGCCATGAGCCAGCCGAACCAGAGCAGCTTGCGCGACGGTTTTGTCACCTTCTACAAGGGCAAAGTGGACTCGCCCTGGGTCGGCTACTTCGGTGGCGACTACCAACTCAACCCCAACCTCAGCTTCAGCCTCTATGGCAGCCGCCTCAAGGACGCTTGGGACCAGCGCTACTTCGGTGTCTCCGGCAAGTACCCGCTGTCCAGCGAGTTCACCCTGTTCAGCGCCTTCAACTACTACAACGTGGTGGACGAGGGCAGGAAACAGCTGGGTGACTTGAACAACAATATCTGGAGCGCCAAGGTCGGCGCCACCTTTGGCGCCCACACCCTGGCCCTGTCCCATCAACGCAACAATGGCAGCAACCCCTTCGACTACCTGCGGCAATCGGACTCGATCTTCCTCGACAACTCGGTCCAGTACAGCGACTTCAACGCGCCCAAGGAGCGCTCCTGGATGCTGCGCTACGACCTGGACATGCAGACCCTGGGGGTCCCTGGACTGACGTTCATGGCCCGCTACGGGCGCGGTCGGGGCGCCGACTACAGCGGCGCCAACGCGATGTACATGCAGCGCGACGCCGCGGGCGACCCGTTGACCGGCCAGCGCCGCTGGGAACGGGACATCGAGGCCAAGTACGTGTTCCAGAGCGGGCAGCTCAAGGACCTGTCGTTGCGCATCCGCCAGGCCACTGTGCGCTCCAGCCGGTTCGAGTCGGACCTGGAGGAATTCCGGCTGATCGTCGAGTACCCCCTCGCCCTGCTCTGAGGGCCCTGGCCGGGCAGGTTGCGGCCTGCCCGGTGTTAAAACTTCTTCACAGACTCTTGTCTTTCAGAACTGTAATATCGGCCTCACCTTCTCGTTAGGTTGAGCTCCTTATACTCCCGAACATACTCGGATCCGCGGTGTTCTTCCCTGCGGCCGGCCTGTCAGGAGAGACCTCATGCACCCAAGCCAACTGTTGTTGATCGGCCTTCTGGCCACTGCCTGCTCCGCCGCGTGGGCGGCTGATGGCAGTGAACGCCCGCAACAAGCCCGCGACGCCTTCCTGGCCAGCCAGGAACAGATACACGGCGAGCCCGACCAGCCGACCCGGACCGTCGCCACCGATGCGCCTGCAACACCCAGCCAGGCCGGCGAAGATATTTGACGCCACTGGCCACAGAGCACATTCATCTCTTGAAGCGTTTTTCATGATGCTCCTTTGGAAAGAGATGAATTTTCAGCGCCCCATCGGGGCGCTTTTTTTTGCCTTGCCGGCGCCCCCGCCGATCGCGTTGTTCGCAAAACCTGAATATGACCTGTAGCCGCTGTCGAGCCACGGCGAGGCTGCGCCAAGGTCCGCAGGACCTTCATCTACTGCCATTGCGAGCCTGCGGCAGCGGCTACACGAAGCTGGCGGACACAGACGCTAACCGGATACATCTGTTAACAGCCCCGGACAAGGCTAGGTTGAAACGAATCGTTCAACCTGAGGGAGCACAAGGGAATGTGGGGCCGACCTGATGGTTATCGCCTGTTCAAGGGGCGACGTTCGGAGATTGGCAGGATCTACTCGGTGACGGTTGTTACTGAGCACCGACGCAGGGTATTCGATGATTTCCATCTCGGCCGCCTGGTGGTCGAGCAACTCAGAGCCCAGCACGATGCAGGCCTGACCCGAACCCTGGCCTGGGTTGTGATGCCCGACCACCTGCATTGGTTGTTCCAACTGCGAAAGTGCTCGTTGGACGAAGCGTTGTGTCGGCTCAAGTCCAGAAGCGGGCGCAACATCAATCTGCACCTGAGCAACCGTGGCCGCCTCTGGCAGAAGGGCTACTTCAAGCAAGCCGTGCGGCGGGAAGAGAACCTTAAAGCGATTGCTCGCTACATCATTCTCAACCCGGTCCGTGCCGGTCTGGTCCAGCGGGTCGGCGACTACCCACTTTGGGATGCGGCCTGGCTCTGACCTGTAGCCGCTGCCGAGCCTGCGAGGCTGCGACAAGGCCCGCAGGGCCTTCAGCGATCGACCGAGCCCCCTGTCGCGGCCGCTGCGCGCCCGTGCGCGGCCAGCGGCAGCGGCTACACCAAGCCTCACGGCCCAGCGGCAACAGGTATCAGTCCTCCCGGCGGTAGGCCCATTGGTACAGCGCAGGCAACACCAGCAGGGTGAGGACGGTGGACGACAGGATGCCGCCGATCACCACCGTGGCCAGGGGCCGCTGCACTTCGGCGCCGGTGCCAGTGGCCAGGGCCATGGGCACGAAACCCAGGGATGCCACCAGCGCCGTCATCAGCACCGGGCGCAGGCGCGTCAGGGCGCCCTCGCGAATGGCCACGGGCAGCGACCGCCCTTCCTCTCGCAGGTTGCGGATGAACGCGATCATCACCAGGCCGTTGAGCACCGCCACCCCCGACAAGGCGATGAAACCGACCCCCGCGGAGATCGACAGCGGAATGTCCCGCAACCACAGGGCCATGATCCCGCCGGTCAATGCGAAGGGAATGCCGGTGAACACCAGCAGCCCGTCCTTGAGGTTGTTGAACATCATGAACAACAGGCCGAACACCAGCAGCAACGCCACCGGCACGACCACCTGCAGGCGTCGGGACGCTTCCTGCAACTGTTCGAACTGGCCACCCCAGGTGGTCCAGTACCCCGCCGGGACCTTCACCTTGTCGGTGATCAGGGTCGCGGCCTCTTCGACAAAGGAGCCAATATCGCGGCCACGCACGTTGGCACTGACGATCACCAGGCGCTTGCCGTTTTCCCGGCTGATCTGGTTGGGCCCCAGGACCAGGTCGAGGCTGGCCACCTCCGACAGGGCGATGAAGCCGATCTGCCCGTTGACGCTGCCCGCCGTCGGCGGGATCGGGATCAGCAGCCGCGACAGTCCCTCGATGTCGGTACGCAATTGGTCGGACAGGCGCACCACCATGTCGAAGCGCCGGTCGCCCTCGTACAGGGTGCCCGCCTGGCGCCCGCCCACGGCCACGGCAATGGTGTCCTGCACATCCCCGACGTTCAGGCCGAAGCGTGCGGCCTTGTCGCGGTCGATGTTGATGGTCAGCACCGGCAGGCCGGAGGTCTGCTCGACCTTGACCTCCGAAGCACCGGACAGGCCCTGCAAGGCGCTGGCGATCTCGTTGGCGGTCTTGTTCAGCACCGTCATGTCGTCACCGAAGACCTTGACCGCCACATCGCTGCGCACCCCGGAAATCAGTTCGTTGAAGCGCAGCTGGATCGGCTGCGAGAGCTCGTAGGCACTGCCGGGCACCTGGGCACTGGCACGCTGGATATCGGCGATCAGCGCCTCCCGCGACTTGCCCGGATCAGGCCACTGCGCCTTGGGCTTGAGCATCACGTAGCTGTCGGAAATGTTCGGCGGCATCGGGTCCGAGGCGATCTCCGCGGTGCCGGTCCGGGCGAACACCCGCTCCACTTCCGGCACCTGGGCCAACAGGGTCTTTTCCAGGCGCTGCTGCATGTCCACCGATTGGGTCAGGCTGGTGCCCGGCACTCGCAGGGCCTGCAGGGCGAAGTCGCCCTCGCTGAGGCTGGGGATGAATTCACTGCCCATGCGGCTGGCCACCAGGCCGCTGCCCAGCAGGATCGCCCCGGCCAGGGCAAACGTCAGCCCGCGACGCTGCATCACCCAGTCCAGCACCGGCGCGTAGCCGCGCTTGGCGTTGCGCATCAGCAGGTTTTCCTCTTCCTTGACCTTGCCGGTGACGAACAGCGCGATGGCGGCCGGGACGAAGGTCACCGAGAGAATCATCGCCCCCAGCAGGGCCATGACCACGGTGAATGCCATGGGGTGGAACATCTTCCCGGCCACCCCGGTGAGGGCGAAGATCGGCAGGTACACCACCATGATGATCAACTGGCCGAAGATCAGCGCGCGCCGGGCTTCCTTGGCTGCGGCAAAGACTTCGTGCAGGCGCTCGGAGCGGGTCAGCATGCGCCCGTGGTGCTGCTGCGCATGGGCCAGCCGGCGGATGGCGTTCTCGACGATCACCACTGCGCCGTCGACGATGATCCCGAAGTCCAGGGCCCCGAGGCTCATGAGGTTGGCACTGACCTTGTTGCTGGACATGCCGGTGAAGGTGAACAGCATCGACAGCGGGATCACCAGGGCGGTGATCAGCGCCGCGCGGATATTGCCCAGGAACAGGAACAGAATCACGATCACCAGCAGCGCGCCCTCGAAGAGGTTCTTCTTCACCGTGGCGATGGCTTTCTCCACCAGGTTGGTGCGGTCGTACACCGTGACCGCCACCACCCCTTCAGGCAACGTGCGATTGATCTCCTCAAGCCGCTTGGCCACCGCCTGGGAGACCGTACGGCTGTTCTCGCCGATCAGCATGAACACCGTGCCCAGCACCACTTCCCGGCCGTTCTCGGTGGCCGCGCCGGTGCGCAGTTCACGACCGATGTCCACCTGGGCCACGTTGCGCACGCGGATCGGCGTGCCGTCGCTGCTGCTGATGACAATGTTGGCGATGTCCTCGATCGAGGCCAACTGCCCCGGGGCGCGGATCAGCAGTTGCTCGCCGCTGCGCTCGATGTAACCGGCACCGACGTTGGCATTGTTGCGTTCCAGGGCCGTCACCAGGTCGGTCAGGGTCAAGCGGTAGGCCGCCAGGCGCTTGGGGTCCGGGGCGATCTGGTACTCCTTGGCGAAGCCGCCGATGGTGTTGATCTCGGCCACGCCGGGAACGTTGCGCAACTGCGGCTTGATGATCCAGTCCTGGATCACCCGCAGGTCGGTCGGCGTATAGGGGCTGCCATCTTCCTTGCGTGCGCCTTCCTCCGCCTCCACGGTCCAGAGGAAGATTTCCCCCAGCCCGGTGGAGATCGGCCCCATCTGCGCCTCCACGCCTTCGGGCAGTTGTTCGCGAGCCACTTGCAGGCGCTCGTTGACCAGCTGCCGGGCAAAGAACACATCGGTGCCGTCCTTGAAGATCACCGTCACCTGGGACAAGCCCGAACGCGACAGCGAGCGGGTCTGCTGCAAGCCGGGCAACCCGGCCATGGCGGTCTCGATGGGAAAGGTGATGCGCTGTTCGGTCTCGAGTGGCGAGAATCCTGGCGCCGCGGAGTTGATCTGCACCTGGACGTTGGTGATGTCGGGTACGGCATCGATCGGCAGTTTCTGGTAGCTGGCAATGCCGACGCCGGCCATCAGCAGGACCGCCAGCAGGACGATGATGCGCTGCTCGATGGCGAATTGAATGATGCGTTCAAACATGGAAAGTCACTCTCCGCTGTGGCCTGTCAATGAGCATGCTCGGCCGAGCCCTTGCCCAGTTCGGACTTGAGGGTGAAGCTGCCGCGAGTCGCGACCTGGGCACCTGCGGCCAGGCCTTCGCGGATCTCGATGAAACCGTTCTGGCGGGTGCCCGGCACCACCGGCGTGGCCTGGAAGCCCTCGCCCACGCGGACGAACACCGAAGGCCGATCCTCCACGGTCTGGATCGCCTCCTCAGGCACGCTGACCGGCACCTCGACAGCTTCGGTGGCCACCTCGACCGCCACGAACAGTCCCGGGCGCCAGGCGTCCTTGGGATTGGCCAGGGTCACCCGGACCGTGGCGGTGCGGCTCTGCTCTCCCAGCAGGTTGCCGACATAGGCCACCTGCCCGCGGACCTGGGTGCCCAGCTCGCTGGAGCTGACGTTCACAGACTGGCCGACCCTGACCTTGTCCAGGTCCTTGGGGAATACGCCGAACGTGGCCCACACCCGGGACAGATCGGACAGGGTGAAGGCGGCCGTGGTCTCGCCCACCACCTCGCCGACACTGAGGTGTTTTTCCACCACCACGCCGTCGAATGGCGCGCGCATTTCATAACGATTGCCACCTGCCAGCTGGGCGCTGCCACTCAGGGCGGCCATCTTCTGCCGGGCATTGCCCAGGGCAATCTCGGCTTCCTGCAAGGCCTGGCGCGCCAGCAGGTAATCCTGCTCGGCGGAGATCTGGCCGACCCACAATTGGCGCTCACGTTCAAAGGTGGTGCGGGCCAGTTCCACCCGTCGTCCGGCGGCCGCCAGTTCGCTGCGCTGCTCGGAGACCTGCTGGCTGGCGATCACCGCCAGCAGGTCGCCACGCTTGACCGACTGGCCGAGGTTGGCCTTTACCGACTCCACTACGCCTGCGGCACGCGGCACGATGTGCGAGGTGCGGTCTTCGTCGAAGCGGATTTCTCCCGGCAGGCTGAGCAGGCGATCGAGGCGCCGCGGGCCAGCCTCGGCCAGCTCGATCCCGGCTGCCTCGATCTGCTTGGCATCGAGTTCCACCAGGCCCTCGTGCCCCTCCTCGCCATGCCCTTGCTCACCATGACCGGGCTCTTCTCCCGCCTTCGCCGGAACCTTGTCCGCGGCCGGCGGCGGGGTGACAGACAGGCCAGGTAGCAACGAGGCCGCCAGCCCCAGGCCGACCACCACCACGGTGGCCACAACAAGGCTGCGTTTTTTGTCCATGAATGCTCCTGAAAATGTCGAGGCTCGGCGGCGCAGGCGCGGCCTCACGAAGTAGACGGAAAGAAAAATTCACCCAGGGCCCGGTGCAGTTCGTGCACGCACCAGTGCCGTGGCGGCTCGTCGCTGCCAGCTGGCGACACCCGGCCGCAGTCGCTGAACAGCAGCAACAGGGCGAAACAGGCAAGGCCCCTCAGCCAGGCTTTCACCAACGACTGAGGTCGCCATAGATACGCTCGATCCGGACCCAGGCCTCGGTGGTCTGCGCCACTGCGACCAGGTACTGGTTGCGGGCACCGATCAGCGTGCGCTGAGCATCCAGGACCTCGAGGAAGCTGAACTTGCCCATCTCGAAGCCGCGGGTGGCACTGTCCACCGCACTCTGGGCGGCCGGCAGGATGGTCTGGTTGAACGACTGCACTTCACGCCGGGCGGTCTCCCATTGCTCCCGGGCCTGACGGGTCTCGGTACGCAGGCGCAGTTCGGCGGCGTTGCGCAGGTCCCGGGCCTGGTCGGCACGGCGCGCGGCGGACAGCACATTGCCCTGGTTGCGGTTGAACAACGGCAAGGGCATCGACAGCCCGACCAGGTTGATCCGTTCTTTCTTGCTGCCGTCTTCGTTATTGGTGGCGTCGTACTGGCTGCCGATGCTGATGTCCAGGTCGGGAATGCGCTGGGCCTTTTCCAGGCCCAGGGACGCCTCACGCTGGACGATCTCCTGTTCCGCCAGGCGCAGCTCGGCAGTCTGGGGCAGCCGGTTTAGCAGCTGGGTCGACGCCGGCAGCGCCATCATGGCCCCGGCCGGTTCCTGCACGGCGGAAAAGTCCGAGCCGGAGCTACCCGTGACCCTGGCCAGTTGCCGATAGGCGTTGTCCTGCTCCAACTGGCCGCGATTGAACTCCAGGCGGATCTCTGCCAATTGCACCTGGGCACGGGTGGCTTCCACCGGCGACGCCTTGCCGGCGCCGACCCGCCCCTGGGCCACGGCAAGGCCGCGCTCGGCCAGCGCCAGGGAGCGCCCAGCCAGTTGCGTACGTTCCTGGGCCCGCAGCGCTGCGTAGTAGGCCTCCAGTACGTCAGCCCGCAGCTGGTTGCGTCGCCGTTCCAGTTCCAGGTCCGCCAGTTTCTGGCCCTGGCTGGCCAGTTCTACCCGCGCACCCCGCTTGCCACCCAACTCCAGGGTCTGGCTGAGCTTGACCGAAGTGGTGCTCTGTCCCCGCTTGGTGTTCTCGACATCCGTCGACAGCACTGGATTGGGAATCAGCCCGGCCTGCTGGCGGGCGCCCTGGGCGATATCGATCTCCCAGCGGGCGGCAGCCAGCTCGGGGTTGTTGGCGAAGGCCCTGGCCAGGGCACTGTCCAGGCTCAGCAGCGGTTGTTCGGCGGCGCTCGCGGCTTGACCGGCCAGGGTCAGCAACACGGCCGTGCAGCAGACCCTTGCAGCCCGGGCGCAGATTCTCGGGAGATTCGGCATGACAGGTTCCGACCTATACAGAAACGAAGTCTTTGCGCGGGCACGGCGATATATACCGGTACATAGGCGGGGGTTAATCAACCGATATGAATTGCAGTACTGCGCTTATCGACAGGGAAACATTCAATATCGGCCAACTGTAACTTTCAGCGCTTATCAGCAGGGTGGCGCAAGAATTACAAATCTGTAATCAAGAGCCCTGGCCCGGGCTTCTGTATTAACATCACGTCCTTCAAGGCCATACCTGACGCTGCATCCATAGTTAAATGCCAACAACTTCAAAGACCACACGTTATATATAAACGACAACTTCCCCATAACTAGAACAACAACTTCCCAGCGTTTGTCGACACCTCCCCTACCAGCAGAGAGCTCCCTGAACATGCGTATCCTGGTTATCGAAGACGAACTCAAGACTGCCGACTACCTGCAACAGGGACTGACCGAAAGTGGTTATGTGGTGGATTGCGCCAACAGCGGCGCCGATGGCCTGTACCTGACTCGCCAGCACGCTTACGACCTAGTGATTCTGGACGTCAACCTGCCGCAGATCGACGGCTGGGGCGTGCTGAACCAGATCCGCCAATACAGCAATACCCGGGTCATGATGCTCAGCGCCCAGGCCCGGCTGGCGGACAAGATCCGTGGCCTGGACCTGGGGGCCGACGATTACCTGGTCAAACCGTTCGCCTTTCCCGAGTTGCTGGCCCGGGTTCGCACCTTGATGCGTCGCAGCGAACAGTCGCCAGTGCCCGACGTGCTGCGGGTGGCCGACCTGGAGCTGGATCAGGGACGGCACCGGGCATTTCGCGGCAAGCAGCGCATCGACCTGACCACCAAGGAGTTCGCCCTGCTGCATCTGCTGATGCGCCAGAGCGGCGTGGTGCTGTCACGGACCCAGATCATCTCCTTTGTCTGGGACATGAATTTCGACTGCGACACGAATGTGGTGGAAGTCTCGATCCGCCGCTTGCGGGCCAAGATCGACGACCCTTTCGAGCGCAAGCTGATCCATACCTTGCGCGGTGTCGGCTACGTCCTCGAAGAGCGCGACTGACGTCGGCGCCAGCCGGCACTCAATGGTCGTGCGCCTGCTCATGGAACCCCGCCTGCTCCACCTGCAAGGTCACATGGGCGATCTCGAATCGCTCCTGCACCAGCTCCGTGACCTCGGCCAGGATCGCCTGTTCGTCACGCCCCTGCAGTTGCACCACCAGGTGTGCGCTGAGCACGTTCTTGCCGCTGGTCAGGGCCCATACATGCAGGTCGTGCACGTCGCCAACCCCGGGCACCGAGCGAATGCCCTGCTCCACCTGGTCGATGTCGATGCCTTCGGGAACGCCTTGCAGCAGCACATTGGTGCTTTCCCTGAGCAGGGTCCAGGTCCTGGGCAGCACCCACAAGCCGATGGCCGCGGCCACCAGCGAATCGACCCAGCCCCAGCCGGTGTACATGAGCACCAGGGCGGCGATGATCACTCCCAGTGAACCGAGCATGTCGCTCCAGACTTCCAGGTAGGCGCCCTTGACGTTGAGGCTCTCGCTGCTGCCGGAGGCCAACAGAGCCATGGAGATCAGGTTGACGATCAACCCCAGCACGGCAATCACCAGCATTCCGGTGGACTGGATCTCGGCCGGCGCCTGCAGGCGTTGCCAGGCTTCGAACAGGATGTAGAAGGCCACCACGAACAACAGCAGGGCATTGAACGCCGCGGCGAGGATCTCGAAACGGGCGTAGCCGAACGTGCGCTTGCGGTCCGCCGGGCGCTTGGCGACCTGGATCGCCACCAGGGAAATCGCCAGCGCCAGGGTGTCGGTGAGCATGTGCGCGGCATCCGACAGCAGCGCCAGGCTGCCGGTGACGAAGGCTCCGATGACCTCGGCGATCATGAAGCTGCCGGTCAGTCCCAGGGCCATCCACAACTTGCGTTCGTGCCCGGCCCGTACCTGTCCGTGACTGTGCCCTGCGCCCATGGAGCCTCCTGCAATGTGGTGGAAAACCTCGGCCTGATGATAGTCCGGATGCAGGCCGGGCAGATCAGGCCGGACAAATTGTCATCGGACTGTTATCTGCCGGTTATCCAGCGACCTGCGCGTAGCCACTGGTCCGTGCGGCCCTGTCACTTCTGTGCAAGCCGGGGAACTGTAGAATGCGCGTTTCATTCTCAGCCCAAGGGATCGCCATGCCTCGCCAGCCCCGGATCTTCGCTTCTGTCATCGCCGTGCTGCTCGCAGCCGGTGGCTGGATGCCAGCGCAGGCCGCAGCGCTGGACTGCACGCACATCGAATCCAGCCAGCAGGTCGATCGCTGCGCCCAGCAGGACAAGGAACAGGCCGATAGCGGCCTCAACCAGCGCTACCAGGCACTGCTGGACAGGGCTCACCAGCACTATCCCGGCAACCTGGCACAGGAGCAGGAATACCTGGGCAAGCTCAGGAACGCCCAGCGCGCCTGGATCAAATACCGAGACAGCACCTGTGTGCTGGAGGCGGTCGATGTGGAGCCGGGCAAACCGGCCCACGCCACCTTGATCAATCGTTGCGTGACGCGCTTGAGCAACGAACGCAGCCACTACCTGGACCAGTTGCTGGCCGAGTGACGGCCACCCGGCATACGGGCAGGCTCAGCAGCAGCCGGCTTCCTGGACGCGCGGCTGCCGGGCTTCCCCGACCCGTGTACCGAAATAACCGGCACTGGCCACCCCGACCGCCCCCATCACCGCGCAGTAGATCACGCAGACCCAAGGACTCCAGGGCATCAGCGCGATCAGCAATAGCGGCGTGGTGCTGGCCCAGAGGGCATAGGCGATGTTGTAGGTGAAGGAAATCCCCGACACCCGGATGCGCGCCGGGAACAGCCCGACCATCACCGAAGGCACCGCGCCGACCACGCCGCAGCCCAGGCCGGCGATGGCGTAGGCCAGGCCGATCCAGGCACCGCCACTGATCAGGCAGCCATAGAGCACCGCGATGCCCAGGGGCAGCAGCAGGCTGTAGAGCATCACCGTGCGCCAAGCGCCCAGGCGGTCGACGATCAGGCCCGCCAGGATGCAGCCGATATTGAGGAAGACGATGCCCAAGCTGCTCAGGGCGAAGGTATGGCTGGCGCTCATGCCGAAGCTCTTCTGCATCAGGGTCGGGGTGATGACCACGAACACCACCACCGCCGACGTCAGCACGCAGGTCAGGATCAGCGCCGGCAGGATCGCCAGCCGGTGTTCTCGCAGCACCGTGCGCAGGGGCAGTTCGCTGGCATCCTCGCGCTGCTGTTGCAGGGCCATGAACACCGGGGTCTCGGCCAGCCAACGGCGCAACCAGACGCCGATCACGCCGAACACCCCGCCCAGCAGGAAGGGGTAGCGCCAGGCGTGGTCGAGGATTTCTTCAGGGCTGAAGACCTGGGCCAGCAGAGTCGCGGTCAACGCCCCCAGCAGGTAGCCGAAGGTCAGCCCGGCCTGGAGAAAGCCCAGGGCATAACCCCGATGGGCGCGCGGCGCATGCTCGGCGACGAATACCCAGGCGCTGGGCACCTCGCCGCCCACCGCGGCGCCTTGCAGTACCCGCAGGACCAGCAGCAGCAAGGGCGCGAAGTAACCGATCTGGGCATAGGTCGGCATGCTGCCGATCAGCAGGCACGGCAGCGCCATCATCAGGATGCTCAGGCTGAACACCTTCTTGCGTCCCAGCCGGTCGGCGAAGTGGGCCATGAGGATGCCGCCCAGGGGCCTGGCCAGGTAACCGGTGACAAAAATCCCGAAACTCTGCAGGAGCCGCAGCCACTCGGGCATTTCCGGCGGGAAGAACAGCTGGCTCAGGGTCAGGGCGAAAAATACGAAGATGATGAAGTCGTAGATTTCCAGGGCCCCGCCCAGGGCGGCCAGGCCCAGGGTCTTGTAGTCGGCGCGGGAAAAGCGCGCCGTCGATTCGCTGGCAAGGGTCATGAAGGCAACTCGGGTGGCACAAGGCAAGGGCGCCATGGTCTACGCAAAAGCCCAGGGGAACAACCCGTTGCGACGTGGGGGCGGACTCAGTTGCCCCTGGCCATGGCGATGGCGGCCTGGATCGCCGCGCGGGCCTGGGGGCTGTTCTTCCAGCAGCTGGAGCCCACCAGGGACGAGGCCCGGGTGACGATATCCAGTGCATTGGCGTCGGCCAGCTGGGCCAGGGAAACGATGCCCATCTGCTCCAGGCGACCCACCACCGTGGGGCCAACACCCTTGACCTTGAGCAATGCGGCGCGTTCTTCGGAGGAAAATGACATGTGCGTTCAATCCTTTGCAGTCCGTGGCAATTGCCGCATTCTTGCACAGTTCTCGGCCGCCTCAGCCTGGGGCAGCCGACCTCCTTATAAACATAAGAAATCCGAGGTACTCACGTGGCCGCTGATATTCAAGATAGCCGCTCCGCCCGCTTCGCCCTGCGCTGTTCGAACTGGGCCGAGCGCTGGTTTCCCGATTCCTGGGTATTCGCCGCACTGGCGGTGATCATCGTCGCACTGGCCACCCTGGCCATGGGTGCCAAGCCCACCGACGCCGCCATGGCGTTTGGTGACGGGTTCTGGAGCCTGATTCCCTTCACCATGCAGATGGCCTTCGTGGTCATTGGCGGTTATGTAGTGGCCAGCTCACCACCGGCGGTGAAGCTGATCGACAAGCTGGCGCGCATTCCCAGGAACGGCCGCTCGGCGGTGGCCTGGGTGGCGCTGATTTCCATGGTCGCCTCGCTGCTCAACTGGGGCCTGTCCCTGGTGTTCGGCGGCCTGCTGGTACGGGCCCTGGCCCGACGTACCGAGCTGCGCATGGATTACCGCGCCGCCGGCGCCGCGGCCTACCTGGGCCTGGGGGCCGTCTGGGCCCTGGGCCTGTCGTCTTCCGCTGCGCAGTTGCAAGCCAACCCGGGCAGCCTGCCACCGTCGATCCTGGCCATCACCGGGGTGATTCCCTTCACCCAGACCATCTTCCTCTGGCAGTCGGGCATCTTGCTGCTGGCCCTGGTGGTGGTTTCGCTGATCGTCGCCTACGCCACCGCACCCGGCCCCAACAGCGCTCGGGATGCCCAGGCCTGTGGCGTCGATCCCAGCTTCAGCCTGCCCAAGCCGCAGCCGCGCACCCGGCCCGGTGAATGGCTGGAACACAGCCCGCTGCTGACCATTCTCCTGGCCTTGCTGGCCGCCGGCTGGCTGTACCACGAATTCGCCACCAAACCGGCGATCACCGCGATTTCCGGACTCAACACCTACAACTTCCTGTTCCTGATGACCGGTGCCCTGCTGCACTGGCGCCCGCGCAGCTTCCTCGACGCCGTGGCCCGGGCAGTGCCGACCACCACCGGGGTGCTGATCCAGTTCCCGCTGTATGGTTCGATCGCCGCACTGATGACCGTGGTCAAGGGTGTGGATGGCCAAACCCTGGCCCACCACATCTCGACCTTCTTCGTGCAGATCGCTTCCCACGACACCTATGCCCTGTTGATGGGGCTGTACTCGGCGGTGCTCGGCTTCTTCATCCCTTCGGGCGGGGGCAAGTGGATCATCGAGGCGCCCTATGTGATGCAGGTGGCCAACGACCTGCAGTACCACCTGGGCTGGGCGGTGCAGATCTACAACGCGGCCGAAGCCCTGCCGAACCTGATCAACCCCTTCTATATGCTGCCGCTGCTGGGCGTGCTGGGGCTGAAGGCACGGGACCTGATCGGTTTCTCCTTCGTCCAGTTGCTGGTGCACGCGCCCCTGGTGCTGGTGCTGCTCTGGGCCCTGGGAACGACCCTGGCCTACCTACCGCCGATGATTCCCTGACATAGCCACATCCGCTGCATAGCGTAATGCTGTTCAGTTAAGCGAGGGGATCCCCTGTAGGAGCAGCCGATCGACGCTCGATTGCTCGCGATGGTCGTTAACGGTAGCGCGTGTTTACTGGATAAACGCGGCGCCCTGAAGACCATCGCGGGCAAGCCTCGCTCCTACCATTTCCTTAATCGCAGATTTATCCAGGACCAAGACAGCCAGGCCATGCCGCATTCCTGTAGCCTTTGCGTCATATTCGGTTGTTACCGTGCGACCGAAATACTTTGTAACGAATCCTCAGAGAGCCGAGCAAGGACCCCAGATGAGCGACGACACCGACCTGCGCGACACCCCCGAATCCGCCACTGACCAGCCTACCGATACCAGCCGCCGCCGCTTCCTCGGCGGCGTTGCGGTTCTGGGGGTAGGTGCCACCCTGAGCGCCTGCGGCCAGCCCGGCGAACCAGGAGGCAAGCCACCGGTGGAGCGCCCCTTGTCCCCGACCGAACTGGACAAGGCGCTGCAGGAGCAGGTGAAGAACGTAGTGGTACTGTTCGCCGAGAACCGCAGCTTCAACAACCTGTTCGCCAACTTTCCCGGGGTGGAAAAACCGCTCTCGGCCCTCAAGCCCGAAGACTTCCAGCAGCGCGATCGCGACGGCAACCTGTTGCAGAAACTGCCACCGATCTGGGGCGGCATTCTCCAGGTGGGCCCGCAGACCCTGGACGGCATCACCTACCCGGTGGAAACCCAGTTCCAGGAAAACCTGCCCAATGCGCCCTTCGCCCTCAAGGGCCCCAGTGGCGAGGACCTGCCGCTGGGCTTGGTGACCCGCGACCTGTGGCACGTGTTCTACCAGAACCAGATGCAGATCAACGGCGGCAAGAACGACAGCTTCGTCGCCTGGGCCGACTCCGGCGCCCTGACCATGGGCCACTACGCCCAGACCCGCTACTCCCTGCGTCTCTGGGATGTGGCTCGGGAGTTCGTGCTCTGCGACAACTTCTTCCAGGGGGCATTCGGTGGCTCGTTCCTCAACCACCAGTACCTGATCAGCGCCAAGGTGCCGTTCTACCCGGATGCCGCCAACTCGGTGGCCAAGCCGCAGATCGCCACCTTGCAGGGCGACGATCCCAAGGGCACCCGCCTCAAGCCCCTGGACAAGTCCCCGGCCAGTGCCATGGACGGTGCGCCGCAGTTCGGTCCCAGCGCCCTGACCCCGGACGGTTACGCCGTCAATACCATGGCCCCGCCCTACTGGCCGACCTGGATCCGCGATCCGGAGCGCCCGGACTACGCCAAGCCCGACCTGCCCAGCGTACTGGTGCCCCAGACCCACGAACACATCGGCGACAAGCTTTCGAAGAAGAACGTCGACTGGGCCTGGTACGGCGGCGCCTGGCAGGCGACCCTGGAGCAGTTCAAGGATTCCGGCGGGATTCCCAAGATCCCCAACTTCCAGTACCACCACCAGCCCTTCAACTACTTCGTGCGCCAGGGCCCGGAAAACCCCGCCGAGCGTGCCAAGCGCCTGCGTGACGGTGGCCTGGGGGATGAGTCGAGCACCAACAAGTTCTTCGCCGACGCCGAGGCCGGCAAACTGCCGGCGGTGACCTTCTACAAGCCCCAGGGCAACCTCAACCTGCACGCCGGTTATGCCGACGTGGCCGCCGGCGACCGGCATATCGACCGAGCATTGAAAGTGCTGCAGGAAAGCCCGCAGTGGAAAAACATGGTGGTGATCGTCACCGTCGACGAAAACGGCGGCTGGTGGGACCACGTGGCACCGCCCCAGGGCGATCGCTGGGGACCGGGTACGCGGATTCCGGCGCTGGTGGTTTCGCCATTCGCGCGCAAGGGCACGGTGGACCACACGGTCTACGACACGGCCTCGATCCTGCGGTTGATCACCCGGGTGTTCCAGCTGGAAACCCTGGACGGCATCAAGGAACGTGACCAGGCGATGATCGCCCGTGGCCAGAAACCCATGGGCGACCTGACCAACGCCCTGCACTTCAAGGCCTGAGCACGCTCGCTGGCGCTGCGCCGGGGAGCGCCAGCGCCGGGTTGCACCGTTCCCGGGCAGGCACGGGTCGTCCAGATGGCGGCCTGGCTGCTGATCACCATCATGCTAGCCATGTGACATCATTCTCTTTACCCATTCCCCCGCCGGGTAATATCCTGCGCGCCTCTTTTCGTTTCAGCCGTTTACGCTCGCCAAGGAGTTCGTCGTCATGATCGTAGGCATCGACCTGGGAACCACCAACAGCCTGGTCGCGGTCTGGCGCGAAACCGCCAGCGAACTGGTGCCCAATGCCCTGGGCCAGTTGCTGACTCCCAGCGTGGTGGGCCTGGACGACGAAGGCCGGGTCCTGGTGGGCCAGGCCGCCAAGGAACGCCTGCATACCCATCCGCACCTGACCACCGCGCTGTTCAAGCGCTACATGGGCAGTGCCACCGAAGTACGCCTGGGCGAGCGCTCCTGGCGTCCGGAAGAGCTTTCGGCGCTGGTGCTCAAGAGCCTCAAGGACGATGTCGAGCGCGCCTATGGCGAACCGGTGGTAGAAGCCGTGATCAGCGTGCCGGCCTACTTCAGCGATGCCCAGCGCAAGGCCACGCGGATCGCCGGCGAGCTGGCCGGGCTCAAGGTCGAGAAACTGGTCAACGAACCCACCGCCGCCGCCCTGGCCTACGGCCTGCACCAGCGCGACAAGGAGACTTCGTTCCTGGTCTTCGACCTGGGCGGCGGCACCTTCGACGTGTCGATCCTGGAGTTGTTCGACGGGGTCATGGAGGTCCGCGCCAGCGCGGGCGACAACTTCCTGGGCGGCGAAGACTTCGACAGCCTGCTGCTGGAGCATTTTCTCGCACAGCAGGTCCAGGCTGCGGATTTCCCCGAGCGCCAGAGCGTGCTCCAGGCCCTGCGCCGCGAGGCCGAGCGCGTGCGGCGCGCCCTGGGCCAGGACAGCAGCGCCGAATTCTGCTTGCGGGTGGACGGCCGGCAGTGGACCCAGACCATCACCCAGGCGCAGTTGGCGACCCTCTGCGCTCCGCTGCTGGAGCGCCTGCGCCTGCCCATCGAACGGGCCCTGCGCGATGCACGGATTCGTGTCAGCGACCTGGATGAGATCCTCCTGGTGGGCGGAGCCAGTCGCATGCCCCTGGTGCGCAAGCTGGCGGCCGGCCTGTTCGGACGGTTTCCCTCGATCACCCTCGACCCGGATCAGGTGGTGGCCCAGGGCGCCGCGGTGCAGGCCGCGCTCAAGGCGCGCTGTGCGGCCCTGGAAGAAGTGGTGCTGACCGACGTCTGCTCCTACACCCTGGGCATCGAGACCACCCAACAGCACGGCAACCAGTTCGAGAGCGGGCACTACTTGCCGATCATCGAGCGTAACAGCGTGGTGCCGGTGAGCCGGGTCAAGACCGTGCAGACCCTGCACGACAACCAGGACCACGTCATGCTGAAGATTTTCCAGGGCGAGAGCCGCCTGGTGCGCGACAACGTCGCCCTGGGCCAGCTGGAGATCAAGGTGCCCAAGCGCCCGGCCGGCGAGGTCTCGCTGGACGTGCGCTTCACCTATGACATCAACGGCCTGCTGGAAGCCCAGGTGACCATTCCCCTGACAGGGGACAGCCACTCGCTGGTGATCGAGAACAACCCGGGCGTGCTGGCCCCCGAAGAAATCCGCGAGCGCCTGCAGGCCCTGGCCCAATTCAAGGTTCACCCGCGGGACCAGCAGGTCAACACCTTGCTCAGCGCTCGCCTGGAACGCCTCTACCAGGAAAGCCTGGGGGAATTGCGCGAACAGGCGGGCTACTGGGCCGGTCAGTTCCAGCAAGTGCTGGAGACCCAGGACGAGCGGCAGATCCGCGAAGTGCGCAACCAGCTCAACGAGCACCTTCAGCGCCTGGAAAACGGCCACTGGCACTAAGGGAGCCGCGACATGGATTGCTGGTCGGTGCTGGAACTGTCATCGGATGCCGATGAACGCGAGATCAAGCGCAGCTACGCTCGGCAGTTGAAAAACACCCGCCCCGATGCGGATGCCGAGGGCTTCCAGCGCTTGCGCGAGGCCTACGAGCGCGCCCTGCAGCTGGCCCGCTGGCGGCAAGAGGAAACGGCGCCGGCGCCTGCCTCGGCGGACATCCGGCCCACTGGCAACCTGCAGCAATGGTCAAGCCTGGTCGAACTGTCCCCAGCAAGCGTCCAGCCCCTCGCACCGCCTCCTGTGCCTGTGCCTGTGCCCGTGCCCGCTCCGGTACCGGTGCTCTGGTCGTTGCTGGACAACCTGGGCGCCGACAACCTGCCACACCGCTGGCAACTGGCCCAGCAGCAGGCCTGCACCGAACCGTTCCTCACACGCCTGCTGGCGATCTGCTGCGAATCACCCGGACAGCACCTGGCGATGATCGACTGGGCAGTGGCGAACCTGGACTGGCTGACGCCCTGGCAACGTCCGCCCATGACGGCCCAGCAGGAGGCCGTGCTGGTGCCAGGCATGCTCCAGAAGTACCGCCGGGAACTCGAGGGACTGCTGGAAGCGGGCCAGGAGCAGGCATTCCTGGAGCGCCTGGCCGATCATTGCGCGCGCCCCTGGTTGCAGGTCTTCGATCATCGCCAGCATTGGCAGGGCGAGGTGCTCGAGGTGTTGCACCAGCAGCCCTGGCAGGCGCCCTTGTTCGAAGGTGTATGCCAACTGTTCGGCTGGGACGACAGCCGCGGCATGATCCCCGCCCCCCAGTGGATGTGGCAGGCGCTGGTTGAACGCCATACGCAGGAAGCCTTTTACCAGGGCCTGCTGGCCAAGGCAGCCAAGACCACGGACACCTCACCCGAGGCGGCCGCCGCGCGCTTGTTCCTGACGCCACAGTCCTGGCGCCGCCTGGTCGCCCAGGTCCGGCACTTCGAAGACACGCACTGGCAGGCCTGCCTGCAGCTGTCACAGACCCTCGCGTCGCGCTTCCCGACGCTGGTGGAACGCTTGCCCCGGCAAGACCTGCTGTTCTGGAGAGCGCTGGTCCCAAGGTTGATCGGGGTGGACAACTGGATTCGCTGCAGTGTCGGCAGCGGCCTGGCCCTGGGCCTGTACTTCATGCCCAAGCCAGGCTACGGCCCGGAACTGGCACTGGTGGTCGGGCTGGTCTGCTGCGCCATGCTGGGGATTCTCGGCATGATCCTGCTCAGCACCTGGCAGCAGGCGATCGTCCACTTGCTGTTGCCGGACCTGTGGCTGACCGAGCGCCTGGTGCCCAGGCGCCTGAACCCGCGGTATTACTGGCTGGTACTGCGCCACGGGGTGCCACATCTGGTGATGCTGGCACTGTTCGGTTTCTGGCTGGGCGGGCTGGGTGTGCTGGGCTATCTGGGCTTCGTCCTGATAGGCCTGCTGCACTCGCGGCGCATCGGCCAGGCGAACCCGCAGTACTGTGCCAGGCACCCTTGGCTCGGAGCCTTGCACTGGAATCACTTCAGCCCATGGCAGCCGGTGTACCTGGTGCTCATGGTGATGATCGTCCGCGTCTGCCAGATCCACGGCCTGGGGTTTCCCCTGACCAGCCTGATCCCGGGCTAGGGCCATCGTCTGACCAGGCGAAGGATATTTTTTCAGGGCTGGCTGTCGCTGTGCCCGGTGCTGTTCCAGTATGTCTTGACCCCCTCCGATGGGGTTCACGCTGAAAAGGATCTGAGCATGTTGAAAATCGCAGGACTGACCCTCGCGCTGACCGCCGCTGCACTGAGTTCCACCGTCATGGCCGACGTCGAGGTCGATCTGGGCAGCCCGCAGCGGGTGACCCGGCTCTTCGCCTACCCCAACAATTGCAACGTCATCTGCTATCGCGACTGGAGCCTGGAGCAGACCGTGGCGCACTACCTGACCCAGAGCGTGCAGCGCGACGGGTATGCCGACGCCAAGGTCAGCGTCAAGACGGCAGGCGACAGGGTCCTGGCCTCGCTTAGCGGGGTCCCGGCCGGCTACGACAAGCCGCTGAGCGCCTTGCTGGACGCCGGCGACCTGGCCTACAAGGGCGCCAGCCAGCTCAACAGCGAGGGCAAGTGGGCCTACAGCTGGTACCTGTTCCTGCCGTTGGGCATGGCCCTGGACAATCGCAAGAGCGTCGAACTCCTGCACTTCCCGCCGGACTATTCCCTGACCCAGGCCCAGGATTACCTGGAATCGGCTACCACCGACCGCTGGGCCACCCTGCTCACCGCCAACGGCATCGCCGCCGCGCAAACCCCGGCCTACCAGACCATCGTCGACATCGCCCCGATCGCCGCACCGTCCAATGCCGGCAAGGACCTGGAGGGTGTGTACAGCTACTTCAACACCTACCAGACCACCATGGTCAAGCAGGTCAGCCAGAACGCCAGTGGCGCGGCCCTGCCGATGGTGGCCTTCGGCGCACCGGTGCGCAGCTGGCTCAAGCAGCAGTACGGGGTGACGGTGAGTGTGCTGGGCCTGGCGCAGATCAGTCCCAGCGAGGGGCTCAAGGTGCCGGTGCTGGGCTCCAACCACCCCAGCTACATTTGGTATGCGTCGGACCCGGCCAACTACGACGACGATGAGGCCAAGGCCGACGCGGCGGGGCTGAAGGTGATGGGCCAGGACCTGAGTGCCGCTTGCTGGCAGGCCGGCATGGGTAGCAAGCCGGGCAGCGATCCGAAGACGCAGCTCGATAGCTGCACCCAGACCTGGCAGGTCACGCAGAAGGTCGAGACCTGCGAGATGTTCTACACCTCGATCCGCAAGCTGGATGAACAACAGGCCGCGGCCAAGTGCACCAGCGCGCCGGTCAAGAGCCAGTTGCAGCAGCTCAAATCCCCAGCTCCTGCGCCCAGCACCGAGGTGCCGCACCTGTAGGACGCCTGCAGCGCTGACACCGGCCCAGCCTGTGTCGGCGCTACAGGGCCGGGTACATCAGGGCGTGCCCACCGGGCGCAGGCGATACTGCGGCGGCAATTGCTCAGGGCCGCTGATGGTGGTGTTCAGGCTTTTCCAGCGGCCGTCCTTGATCCCGTAGATGCAGCCATGGATCGACAGGCTCTGCCCGCGATGCCAGGCGTTCTGCACGATGCTGGTATGGCCGACGTTAGCCACTTGCTGGATCACGTTCAGCTCGCACAGGCGGTCGACTCGCTCCTCTTCGGAGGTCAGCTCGCCCAATGCCTCGCGGTGCTCGTAGTACAGGTCGCGGATCGAACGCAGCCAGCCATCGATCAGGCCCAGCTGGCGATCCTGCATCGAGGCGCGCACACCGCCACAGCCATAGTGGCCGGTGACCAGGATGTGCTTGACCTTGAGTACGTCCACGGCGTACTGGATCACCGACAGGCAATTGAGGTCGGTGTGCAGCACCACGTTGGCCACATTGCGGTGCACGAACAGATCGCCCGGCAGCATGCCGACGATCTCGTTGGCAGGCACTCGTGCATCCGAACAGCCGATCCACAGGTATTCCGGCGTCTGCTGGCGAGCCAATTTGGAGAAGAACTCCGGATCCTGCTGCTTGATCGCCTCGGCCCAACGCTCGTTGTTATCAATCAGGTCTTGTAGTTCGTTCATGCTGTGAAGCCTCAGGAATGATGCGCAGGTTTGACAGACGACCTCCGGTCGGGGTCACGCGTGATGTCGCAGATACCGGTCATCCCATGCCGGGGAATCTTCAGGGTGGGGCTCGGTCCACCCCTTACGAGTCCTGAAGCATGAGGATTGACCATGACTGAATCACGACGTCCCTACACCGCGCCGCAGCCCGAGCCCATCGACGATGACCAGGATCGCATGGGCTCCATGCAGGAGCTGCATTTCGATGACGAAGTGTCCGGTCCCGGGAACGACGACACCCGCACCGAGGACGGCTCCGGCAATGACGACCTGAGCCCGGAAATTCTGACCCCGCAAGACGGCGCTCGCTCTGTCCGGGAGAAAGGGGCTAGCCGGCCCGCCGACTGGGACCTGAGTATCGTCGATGATTCGCAGATCGGTGCAGGCAGCGGTCTGGATGAGGCTGAACTGGCTCGCCGCCGACCGCTGGACGGCAAGCCCTGAAGAAGGCTCAGTCGACCAGGGTACAGGCCATGACCAGAGCGTCTTCGCGCCCGCCTACCGCCGGGTAGTAGTCGCGGCGGCGCCCGACTTCATTGAAGCCATAGCGCTCGTAAAGCCGATAGGCGGTCTGATTGCTGGAGCGCACCTCCAGGAAGCATTCGCGTGCGTCCTTCTCGTAAGCGCGCTTCATCAGGGCCTCGAGCAGGTGCAAGCCAAGGCCACGGCCCTGGTTTTCCGGCTTGACGGTGATGTTCAGCAGGTGGGCTTCGTCGATGATCACCTGGATCACCCCGTGCCCGACTTGCTGGCTGCCCTCGAACATCAGCCAGACTTCATAGGATTTGAAGGCATCCATGAAAATGCCGCGAGTCCAGGGGTGGCTGAACGCGGCATATTCGATTTTCAGGATGGTATCCAGATCCGCCTCGGTAGCCAGGCGAAAGGTCAACGCGTCACTCATCGATACTTTTACTCATCAGTGCTTTTCCAGCGAGCCATCAACCGACGCATCGCTTGCCAGACATCCGCCTTGCGCTGCGGCTCTTCCATCAACAGTTCCAGCCCGGGCAAGGCCCAGGCCGAGCCCAGGCCTTCGACCTGAAGTTCGCGGTTGTAGGCTTCGGCGTTGGCCTCACCGGCAAAACGCACTGCCGGCAGGCCGATCAGCCACAGGCAGGCACAGGGTTGTTCTTCTATTCGCACACCAACGAAGGCCTGGACGAAATCCCGGGCGGCCTCGGGGCCCTGGTCCAGGCTGCCCCGGGTCAGCCGCGGCCAGCGCACCGGTTCGGCGAGGATTTGCGGGCTGTCCGGCAGGCCGGCGGCGCGCAGCATGTCCTTGAGCAGCAGGTAGGCCGGGTCACGGCTCTGGAAGGCCTCGCCAGTGGGCAACTCCACCAGCAGCAGGCAACGCCCGGCCCGCAGGAGCTGCAGGGCGAAGCGCGGTGGCGGTACCACCGGGGCCTTGACCACCGGAGCAGCGTCCTCGTCCTCGACAACCGGTTTGGTGGCCGGACGAGCAGATGCCGCAGCAGGACGCGGCACTTCGATTTTCGGGCGCTCGACGGTCCGTGCCGCGGGGGTTGCCGCAGCCCTGGCCTCGGCGACAGGCGCAGGCGGCGCCTCCACTACCGGCTCCGGCAGGGCCAGCAACTCGGGACGCGAGGGGGCGGCAAAGGGCAATTCGCTGCGCGGCAACCAACTGACCACCTGCATGGCGGACAGATAAGCGCGACGACGGGACTCGATAAGCAAGGGTCGGCCACTTGTGGATAACTGAGGTGGGGGATTCTACCGTCCTTCGCCGAAGATCGCCCGCAGTTGATGCAGCGCAAAAGCGACAGTCCGTCTCTTAGCTGGGTCAGGGGGTGAATCGTCGCCCCCCTGATGCAGTACAATCGCCGCTTTTCATTGCCAACCAGCCGGCCATTCCGATGATCGAACCCAAGCGCGTCTTGCGCGCCCTCGCCGAACACTGGGCACTTCTGGAGCCACTGTGCGAGCACTTCGACCAAGGCACCCTGAGTCTTGCCGAACTGCGTTCACAACTGGCCACCCAGCAACTGGACAGTACGCCCCAGGACATCACCCACCTGCTGGACGTATGGATACGCCTGGACATCCTGGTCCCGGTGGCGAAAAGCCCGAACCGCTTCGAGCTCAACGCGCAGATCCACGACTTCCTTGCCTACCTGCGGCGTGAACACCGCCTGGGCCTGTGCCTGGAGATCGAAGCCTACCTGCGCCACCTGGAGCGCCTGGCGGGTTACATCCAGGATGCCTTCGACATCCGCGACGGCCACGACCTGGCCCGCCAGCTGCGCTTGCTGGACATGCGGGTGCGCGATGTCCTGAAGAAACTCGCCAACGACGAACAGGCCCTGGTGGCGGTGGCCGAACGG
Source organism: Pseudomonas sp. L5B5 (assembly GCF_020520285.1). NCBI lineage: Bacteria > Pseudomonadati > Pseudomonadota > Gammaproteobacteria > Pseudomonadales > Pseudomonadaceae > Pseudomonas > Pseudomonas sp. L5B5. The sequence goes on along the minus strand of NZ_CP084742.1, from coordinate 5,267,715 downwards.
GCCAAGACCAGCGACCGGCAGATCCCCCTGCGCCAGCGCTACGCCGAGGTGCTGGCCACCTGGGACGAATACGTCGAGCCGATGATCCAGCTGGTGAACGCCGATGGCGCTTTCGAACAGGGCGTGCGCAAGGTCGAGAACGTGCTGTTGCGCATGCTCACCGAACAGCAGCGCCTGGGCCACCTGGTGGACGACGACATGCTGCTGCGCACCCACGCGCGGATCCTGGAGATGCAGACCAGCGCCCAGCTGACCCTGCGCCATGCCCGGGAACTGCTGCTGCCGCTGCGCGAGGAGGCCCGCCGGCACAACGCCGTGACCCGTGGCGCCGCCCTGGCCCTGTCGGTCATCCGGCGCAAGGGCATCGACGCGGTGCCCCAGGCGGCGATGCCGATGTTCACCCGCCCGCAAAGCACCTTCCTCGGCAGCTCCGGCCAGGTGGAGGCTTATGTCTACGCCCTGGCCCGCTTCGAGCCCAAGCCGGCGCGCTTCCCCAAGGCCCACAAGACCCACAAGGGCCTGGCTCCCAAGGCGCCACGCACGGTCCGGGAAATGCTCGAACGCTGCGAGAACGCGCTGCCGATGCCGGACCTGATGAGCTGGCTGCTGGACCAGGAACCGGACGGCGCCACGGACGAGCTGCTGTACTGGTTCTCCCGCCTGTCCCGGGAAAAACGCTTCAAGCGCGAGCGCCTCGAACGCCGCGAATACCACACCCAGGAGCACCAGGTCAGCCTGCGCTCCTTCGCCCTGCTCTTGGCTCGCGACGACCAGCCCGAGCAAACTGCGAGTAATGCCAATGCATCTTGATCTTTCCGAACTGTCCCAGCTGGCGCCGATCTTTCGCGAGCTGTTCAAGGGCTACCACGTCAGCCGCCGCGATCCGGAGCTGTATGCCCAGCTGTCGAACTTCCAGGACCAGTACCGCACCCTGTTCAAGGCCCTGGGATTCGAGCTGGTGTGCGATACCCGCGGCTTCTATTACTTCGTACCGGACAACGCCGCCGCACAGGTGAACAAGACCGCCCAGCGCCTGGCGCTGTTCACCTTCATCCTGGTGGAACACCTGGCCGACCAGGGCCGCGATCCGATCGCCGTGCTCGACGGCGGCAGCCTGGGCCGCGACGAACTGCCCTCGCTGCTGGACAAGTACCGTGACCTGTTCATCCAGGCCGAGGTACAGACCCAGGAAGAGCTGGAAGAAAAGATCATGCGCCGCATGACCCAGCTGGGCTTCGCCCTGGAGGAACCGGGGATCTACCGCTTCCTGCCGCCGATGCACCGCTTCCTCGATGTCTGTCTTTCCGTTCAGCAGGACCGCGACCTGGCCGCCAGCCTGCACAGCGTGCTGCCACTACCGACCCCGGTGCTGGTGGACCACGACAGCGACGAGAAACTGCTGCAAACCGATGACCCGCTGGACCTGAGCGAATTCGACGAGTCCGAGGAAAGTGAAGAAGACGCGCTGGCCCGGGCCATCGCCGAAGAACAGGAGCTCGACGCATGAGCAAGGAACGCTACGGCATCCGCCGCTTTGCCCTTTTGAACACCGCCGGTTACAGCCTGGGCCTGTTCCCGCTGGAAGAACCGCTGTCGGTCTACGGCGCCAACAACCTGGGCAAGTCGGCGTCGATCAACGCCCTGCAATTCCCGATCCTGGCGCGCATGTCGGACATGAGTTTCGGCAAGTACAGCCTGGAACAGTCCCGACGCTTCTACTTCGCCTCCGACACCAGCTACATCCTGGTGGAAGTCTCGCTGCCCCACGGCCCTCACGTGATCGGGGTCTCCGGACGCGGTCCGGGCGGCGGCTTCGGCCACCAGTTCTTCGCCTACGCCGGGCAACTGGACCTGGCGCACTACCAGAAGGACGACACCTGCCTGCGCCAGAAGGAGCTGTTCACCAACCTGGAACGCAATGGCCTGAAGGCCTACGAGCTCAAGCCCGATGAGCTGCGGCGCCTGCTGGTCGGCGGCCATACCTCGATTCCCCTGGACCTGACCCTGATCCCGCTGCGCTCCACCAGCGAGCAGAGCCTCAAGACCTTCCGTGCCCTGTTCATCAACCTGCTGCACATGCGCGAGATCACCGCGGCCAAGCTCAAGCAGCTGTTCCTCGACGCCTTCGAGCACAGCCTGCGTTCGGGCAGCGTCGACTACATCGCTGCGTGCGACGAAGCCTTCCGCGACGTGCGACGCATGGAGCAGGACTACAACTCCCTGGTGGCTGCCGGCCCCCTGGTGGAGGCCCTGGCCAACGGCGTGAAGCAGCGGGACATCCTGCGTGGCAAGCTGCATCGCCTGTCACCGCTGCTGGACTCGCTGCTGGGCACCTGGTCGGACTATGCCGGCGCCCGCAAGGAAGAGCTGACCATCCAGGCCGAGCACTACCGCAACGAGCAGGACGCGCTGCAGAACGACCAGCGCAGCAGCACCCAGGAAATGATGCGCCTGGAGCGGGAAATCACCGGCACCCAGCGCTGGCTGGGCGAGCTCTCGGTACTCAAGCACCGCTTCGCCCTGGTGGACGACGTCAAGGTCCTGGAACAGCAACTGCTGGCCGCCAAGGATGCCCACGACGAGCTGGCCGGCGCCCTGGCCCAGTCCCGTCAGTTCTCCGCCGAAGACCTGGAAGAGCGCCTGCGGGACCTGGAAAAACGCCTGAAATCGGTCAAGCAGCAGCTCGATAACGCCGACAACAACAGCTATGCACGCCTGCGCGAGGAGTTCTCCCAGCAGGATGTAGAGCGCCTGATGCGCCTGTTCAACAGCGCGCTGTTCAGCTTGCCCCTGGGTGAACATGGCATCGCCCTGGACGACGATGGCGAGTGGGTGAAGTCGGTGGAGCTGATCCTCGACGGCTTCAAGGGCGAGCGTTTCGAAGTTCCCGGGCTGACCATCGACATCTCGCACATCGAGCCACCGGCGTTGCAGGCCCTGGCTGACCGTGCGGCCCTGCGCGACCAGAAAGAGCGCCTGGAAAAAGAGCTCAAGCAGCTCAAGACCCAGGCCGCCGTGGCTGCCGACCGCGCCGCGAGCAAGACCCAGACCGAAGCCCTGTACCAGCAGGTACTGGATGCGCAGAAGGCCCTGGAAGACTTCCGTCGTACCCAGACCCTGAACGCCGAGGAAGGCGAGAAGCTGGAACAGCTGGCACAGATGGAAGCCGCCCAGGACGAACTCAAGCGCTCCAGCGACGCCTTCACCGAACGCGTCCAGCAGCTGTCGGCCAAACTGCAATTGGTGGGTCGCCAGATCAGCGACATGGAGGCCAAGCAGCGCACCCTCGACGATGCCCTGCGCCGTCGCCAGTTGCTGCCGGCAGACCTGCCATTCGGCACACCATTCATGGACCCGGTGGACGATTCCATGGACAACCTGCTGCCCCTGCTCAACGACTACCAGGACAGCTGGCAGGGCCTGCAGCGGGTCGACGGCCAGATCGAGGCACTGTATGCCCAGGTGCGCCTCAAGGGCGTGGCCAAGTTCGACAGCGAGGACGATGTCGAGCGTCGCCTGCAACTGTTGATCAACGCCTATTCGCACCGTACTGAAGAAGCCCTGACTCTGGGCAAGGCCCGCCGCGCCGCGGTGACCGATATCGCCCGGACCCTGCGCAATATCCGCAGCGACTACGACAGCCTGGAACACCAGCTGGCGCTGTTCAACCGCGAGATCAACAAGCGCCAGGTCTCCAACCTGCAGAGCTTCCGTATCGTCCTGGCACCGAACAAGGAAGCGCTCAAGCATATCGACCAGATCATCCACAGCGCCGGCCAGTACGAAGAAGGCGAGACCCTGTCGGTGTTCGACTTGAGCCAGAGCGCCGAGCAGGACAACAAGAACGAGGAGGCCAAGGAGTACCTGGCACGGCTGGTAGCGGCCAACCATAACCAGCTGGGGCTCAAGGACCTGTTCGAGCTGGCGTTCGAGATCACCAAGGTCAACGGCCAGCCGGTGATCCATACCGACATCGATGGCGCGGCGTCCAACGGCACCACCATGACCATCAAGGCGCTGACCAACATGTACTTGTTGCTGCACTTGATGGACCGCGACCAGGCCGGGCGCATCCGCCTGCCCTACTACCTCGACGAGGCGGCGGACATCGACGAGCGCAACCAGGCGGCGCTGCTGGAAACCAGCCTGCAACTGGGCTTCGTGCCGATCCTGGCCAGTGTGAAGCCCCAGGTCTCGGCCCAGGTGGCCATCGACCTGGAAGGTGGCAGCGGCCCGAACGGCATCTACATCGATGAAGCGGACTGGAAATTCATCCGTCGTCATGACCGGGTCGAGGCGGTGCTGAACGAGCAGGCCGAAGTGCAGAAGGAACTGGACGAGGCCTGATTTCACCGGCTGCAAAGCAAAAAGGCCGCCCTCGCAAGAGGGCGGCCTTTTTCATTGCGCCTGCCAACCCGGCTATTTCACCTGGGAGGCCGCGGGCTTGGTGCCAAGGGGGATCTTCGGCGCCCAGGTCAGCCATTCATCCTCGAACTTGTCGAACAGCGGGAATGTCTGCTCGGGGCGCGCCGGGTTGCCCATGCGCTCGCCATCCGGCGTGGCGAAAGCGATACCTCCCTGGATCAGCGTCTCCAGGGACTCGGTACGCACCGTCGCGCCCTTGAACAAACCGAAGTCCATGCCAAAGCCACTGCTGTTCCAGAAGCGCGTGCCGCCACGCACCAAAGGAGCATATTTAGGCTCGATGAGGACGTGGATCAGTACCCGGTCAGCGGTCTGCCCCAGCTCGTAGCCGGTGACCTTGCCCACGGTCACCTCACGATAGGTGACCGGCACGCCGATCTTCAGCGAGCCACGGCGAGCGGCGCTCAGCACCAGGCTCAGGCCAGGCTCCTGGACACTGTCCTGCGGCGGTTGTGGCAAGGCCACGAAGCTGGTCTGCACCCCCTGGTTCTTCAGTGCAGGCTGGACCTCGATGTACTGGCCTGTCACCAGGGTCTCCAGATTCGAGGTTTTCATCAGGCCCAGCTCAGGCTTGACTACCCAGAATTGGCTGCCGACCCGGGCGATACGTTCGGGCACTTCGGTAATCCGCGCCTTGAGCATCACCGACTGCATGTCAGGGCTCAGGGTCACTTCTTCCAACTTGCCCACGTCCAGCCCCTTGAAGCGTACCGGGGTGCCAGCGCGCAGACCGTCGGCACGCTCGACGCGGATCTGGACCACCGTGCCGTGCTGCGTCGCCTCTTCCTGGTTGGCGAACAGGCGGAACCGGGGGATGCGTTTTTTCAGCGGCACATTGGCCACCGGAGTCTCGAAGGCAATACCGCCGGCCATGAGGCTTTGCAGTGATTCGCTCTTGATCTGGATGCCCCCGGTCAGGCCACCGGTGAGGGTGATGCCGCTGACGTTCCAGAAACGTGTCGAACCGTTGATCAGCCCTTCGTACTCTTTCTCGATGTGGACGCCGATCACCAGTTGCTTGCGGGTATGGGAGAACTGATAACTCTGCACGGCCCCGACCTTGACCTGCTTGTAGAGGATCGGGCTGCCAACATCCAGGGAGCCGAGATTGTCGGTGAACAACACCATGTGCAGGCCCGGTGTACGCAAGTCCAGCGGCGGCGCCTTGGCCCGAGCCTCGAACTCACGCTGCGGCGCCGCGCCCTTGTCCCCCGGGCGAACGGCGATGTAGTTGCCCTTGAGCAGCGCTTCCAGGCCGGTAATGCCTGCCAGGGTGATAGAGGGCTTGACGGTCCAGAACTGGGTCCCCTGGACCAGATAATCTTCGGCCAGTGGGTCGAGGGTCAGCTCGGCCGTGGCGCTGGTCAGGTCGGCATCGACCTTGAGGGCCTTCAGGCTACCGACCTGGATGCCCTTGTACATCACTGGCGTGTGCCCGGCCTGCAAGCCCTCGAAGTCGCTGAGCTTGACCTTGACCCGGATGCCAGCCTGGGCGGCGTCGAAATCCTCATAGAGGCGAAATGGCAGGCTCGGATCGGTGGGTGGACTGTCCTTGCGGTTCTCCGGGGTAGCGAAGGCAATGCCGCCGGCGACGATGCTGGCCAGGGATTCGCTGCGGATCTTGAGCCCGCTCAGATTGGCGTCGACGCTGATGCCGCTGGCGTTCCAGAAACGCGTGTGCTTGCGCACCAGGCTGGCGTAGGTCGGCTCGATGTAGACCTTGAGTTCGACGGTGCTCTGATCTTCGGAGAGCAGGTAGCTCTTGATCTGACCGACCTGGATCTGCTTGTAGAACACCGGGCTGCCACGAGTCAGGGAACCCAGGCGGTCAGCCTTGATGACCAGGTGCAGGCCTGGCTTGGCATCGGACAGCGGAGGCTCTTCGACCAGGGCCGTGAACTTGCGTGTCGGCTCTCCACCTTCTCCTGGGCTGACAGCGATGTAGTTGCCGGACACCAGGGTCTCCAAACCGGTAATACCTGCCAGGCTGACGCTTGGCTTGACCAGCCAGAAGCGCGTGTTGGTCCGCAGGTACTGCTCGACGTCCTTGTTCATCTCGACGGTGGCGACTACACCCTTGTTGCTGCCCTGGTCATCCAGGTCGAGGGACTTGACCTTGCCCACGGGCATGCCCTTGTAGAACACTTCGGTCTTTTTGACCTGGACGCCTTCGCCGCTTTCGAAGCGCAGCTGGATCTCGATCCCGGTTTCGCTGTAGGCCCGCCAGCCCAGCCAGCCGCCGATGATCAGGGCAATCAGGGGCAGAACCCAGATAGCCGACCAATTGGAGGCCGGGCGGGTTTTGGCAGTTGGCAAATCACTCATGGTCGTCGTCCGACTCCGTGTTGTCCCAGATCAGTCGGGGATCGAAGGTTATCGCAGCCAGCATGGTGAGGATTACCACGCTGGCAAAGGCGACCGCACCGAGGTTGGCCTCGATGCTGGCCAGCCGGCCAAAGTTGACCACCGCCACCAGGATGGCGATGACGAAGATATCCAGCATCGACCAGCGGCCGATGAACTCGATAAACCGATACATGACGATGCGTTGCCGGGCCGACAGGGGCTGGTGGCGCTGTACCGAGAACAGTAACAGGGCAATCCCCACCAACTTGAAAGTCGGCACCAGGATGCTGGCGACAAAGACCACCGTGGCAATGGGAATCATGCCGTGCTGCACCAGCTGAATGACACCCGACATGATAGTGCTGGGGCTGCCCTGTCCCAGGGCACTGACGGTCATGATCGGCAGTACGTTGGCTGGGATATAAAGGATGGCGGCCGTGATCAGCAGAGCCCAGGTGCGCAGGATGCTGTTGGGGCGACGGGCATGGACCCTGGCGCCACAACGGCTGCAGGCCTGCCCGTCACTGTCGGTCTGTTGAGGATTCAACTCGTGGCATTCGGTGCAAATCAGAATGCCTGCATCAATCGCCCGCATGCACGTCTTCTCCGGATAACGCTTGCCAGATCTGGTGTGGCGACATCACCACCTCCAGCCAGACCTGTATCAATAACAGTGCGATGAAACACACCAGGCCCAACCCCACGGCAATGGACGCCATGTCAGCCAGCTTGACGATCGCCACCAGTACGCCCATGAGGTAGACCTCGAGCATGCCCCAGTCACGCAGGTGGTGATAGACACGGTAGAGCAGCAAACCGTAGCTGCGACCGATATTCCAGCGAATGCTCAGCAGGACCAGCAGCTGGCAGACCAGCTTCAGCAAAGGGATGCCCATGCTGCAGAGGAACACCACCACCGCGACGCCTTGCATGCCGGTATCGAACAGGCCCACTACTCCACTCCAGACCGTATCGTCGGAAGTCTGTCCCATCAGATCGAGCTGCATGATGGGCAGGAAGTTGGCCGGCACGTAGAGCAACAAGGCGGCAAGCACCAAGGCCAGGCTACGCTGGACGACATTGTGCCGATGGGCGTAGAGCTCGTAGCCACAGCGCGGGCATTGGGCCTTCTCGCCATGGGCAAGCTTGGGCTTGCGCATCAGCAAGTCGCACTCATGACAGGCGACCAGCTCATCCAGCGGCAATTCCGATACCCCGGAGGTATCAACCGGATCCAGCATAGAGGGCTCGGGAAATGAGGGAAATGACCGCTATTCTAATATTCCAGTTTGAAAATAACTGTGCAAATTTGTGCCAGGATCAAAATGGTTTTTCGCGCACAAAGACAAAACCCCAACTGCTTTCGCAATTGGGGTTTCGGAATTTAATCTTGACGATGACCTACTCTCACATGGGGAAACCCCACACTACCATCGGCGATGCATCGTTTCACTACTGAGTTCGGGATGGGATCAGGTGGTTCCAACGCTCTATGGTCGTCAAGAAATTCTGGAGCCGATCCGTTGCTTATGCAACGAGCCAGCAAATGGGTATGTAATAGGTTTGGTTTGTGCTTCAAACTTTCGGTCTGTCATCTTCACACACCGCAATCTGGCCTCTTTCGAGTTCGCAAATTGCTTGGGTGTTATATGGTCAAGCCTCACGGGCAATTAGTATTGGTTAGCTCAACGCCTCACAGCGCTTACACACCCAACCTATCAACGTCGTAGTCTTCGACGGCCCTTTAGGGGATTCAAGATCCCAGTGAGATCTCATCTTGAGGCAAGTTTCCCGCTTAGATGCTTTCAGCGGTTATCTTTTCCGAACATAGCTACCCGGCAATGCCACTGGCGTGACAACCGGAACACCAGAGGTTCGTCCACTCCGGTCCTCTCGTACTAGGAGCAGCCCCTCTCAAATCTCAAACGTCCACGGCAGATAGGGACCGAACTGTCTCACGACGTTCTAAACCCAGCTCGCGTACCACTTTAAATGGCGAACAGCCATACCCTTGGGACCGGCTTCAGCCCCAGGATGTGATGAGCCGACATCGAGGTGCCAAACACCGCCGTCGATATGAACTCTTGGGCGGTATCAGCCTGTTATCCCCGGAGTACCTTTTATCCGTTGAGCGATGGCCCTTCCATACAGAACCACCGGATCACTAAGACCTACTTTCGTACCTGCTCGACGTGTTTGTCTCGCAGTCAAGCGCGCTTTTGCCTTTATACTCTACGACCGATTTCCGACCGGTCTGAGCGCACCTTCGTACTCCTCCGTTACTCTTTAGGAGGAGACCGCCCCAGTCAAACTACCCACCATACACTGTCCTCGATCCGGATAACGGACCTGAGTTAGAACCTCAAGATTGCCAGGGTGGTATTTCAAGGATGGCTCCATGAGAACTGGCGTCCCCACTTCAAAGCCTCCCACCTATCCTACACAAGCAAGCTCAAAGTCCAGTGCAAAGCTATAGTAAAGGTTCACGGGGTCTTTCCGTCTAGCCGCGGATACACTGCATCTTCACAGCGATTTCAATTTCACTGAGTCTCGGGTGGAGACAGCGCCGCCATCGTTACGCCATTCGTGCAGGTCGGAACTTACCCGACAAGGAATTTCGCTACCTTAGGACCGTTATAGTTACGGCCGCCGTTTACCGGGGCTTCGATCAAGAGCTTCGCTTGCGCTAACCCCATCAATTAACCTTCCGGCACCGGGCAGGCGTCACACCCTATACGTCCACTTTCGTGTTTGCAGAGTGCTGTGTTTTTAATAAACAGTCGCAGCGGCCTGGTATCTTCGACCGGCATGGGCTTACGGAGCAAGTCCTTCACCCTCACCGGCGCACCTTCTCCCGAAGTTACGGTGCCATTTTGCCTAGTTCCTTCACCCGAGTTCTCTCAAGCGCCTTGGTATTCTCTACCCAACCACCTGTGTCGGTTTGGGGTACGGTTCCTAGTTATCTGAAGCTTAGAAGCTTTTCTTGGAAGCATGGCATCAACCACTTCGTCGCCTAAAGGCAACTCGTCATCAGCTCTCGGCCTTAAGATCCCGGATTTACCTAAGATCTCAGCCTACCACCTTAAACTTGGACAACCAACGCCAAGCTGGCCTAGCCTTCTCCGTCCCTCCATCGCAATAACTAGAAGTACAGGAATATTAACCTGTTTTCCATCGACTACGCTTTTCAGCCTCGCCTTAGGGACCGACTAACCCTGCGTCGATTAACGTTGCGCAGGAAACCTTGGTCTTTCGGCGTGGGAGTTTTTCACTCCCATTGTCGTTACTCATGTCAGCATTCGCACTTCTGATACCTCCAGCAAGCTTCTCAACTCACCTTCACAGGCTTACAGAACGCTCCTCTACCGCATCACTTACGTGATACCCGTAGCTTCGGTGTATGGTTTGAGCCCCGTTACATCTTCCGCGCAGGCCGACTCGACT